>NZ_JAOCQD020000001.1:1428403-2856806 GCF_025290835.2 Aquabacterium sp. OR-4
AGGCCACCACCACCCTGAGCCTGCTGCGCAACCCGACACCGCGCAACCAGGGCGAGCTGGCCTGGCGCTTCGGCCTGTTGCTGGCGGCCGCCAATCTGCTGCTGCTGGGCATCGGCTTGGCGGCCACGCAGCCGCGCCGGGCCTCCAACTGGAACCTGCTGTTCGCACTGCTGAGCTTCGTGGCCTATTTCAACCTGATCAACCTGTCGCAATCGTGGGTGGCCAGCGGCCGCCTGGGCATGGGCACGGCGCTGGCCCTGATCCACGGCGGCGTGTTCGCGCTGGCGCTGTCGCTGATCTGGTGGCGCGACCATGCCACGGTGTGGCGCGCCCGCTTCTCGCGCGGCGGCAGCGGCCGGGCCACTGGAGCCTGCGCATGAAGACCGTGCGGCGCCTGCTGTACCGCGACATCGGCTGGTCGGTGGTGTTCGTGGCGGTGGCCTTTCTGAGCCTGTTCTTCTTCATCGACTTCGTCGACGAGATCGAGGACGTGGGCCGCAACGGCTACTCGCTGGGGGTGGCCGCGCTGCGCACGCTGCTGCAGGTGCCAGGGCACTTCTACGAGCTGTTTCCGATCGCGGTGCTGATCGGCACGATCTACGCCATGGCCCGGCTGGCGCAGTCATCAGAATTCACCATCCTGCGTACCGCCGGCTTGGGCCCGGTGCGCGCACTGCGCCTGCTGGCCGTGCCCGGCGTGGCCTTTGCGCTGCTGACCTTTGGCGTCGGCGACTACCTGGCCCCGCACACCGAGCGCCAGGCGGTGGCCCTGAAGGCCGGCGCCCGTGCGGTGAGCCTGGGCCGCACCGGCGCCTGGCTGAAAGAGCGACGGGCCACGCCCGAGGGCGAGCGCGCGGTGTCGGTCAATGTGCAGGCGGTGGCCGGCCTGGGCGAGCTGCGCGGCGTGCGCATCTTCGAGTTCGATGACCAGGGCCGCCTGCGCAGCCGCACCGAGGCCGCCGAGGCCACGGTGCACCAGGGCCTTTGGCAGCTGCGCCAGGCCGAGCGCACCGACTGGCCCACGCCCGAGGCCGCCGGCCGCGGCAGCACGGTGCAAAGCCGGCGCCATGCCGCACTTGATTGGCCCAGCGGCCTGCAGGCCACCGTGGTGACCGCCGCGCTGCTGCCGGTGCAGACCATGTCCACGCTCGACCTGTGGCGCTACACCCGGCACCTGGCCGACCAGTCGCAGGACGCGCAGCGCCACGAGATCCAGTTCTGGAAAAAGGCGCTGTACCCACTGGCCTGCGTGGTGATGGTGGCACTGGCCCTGCCCTTTGCCTACCTGCATGCCCGCGCCGGCGGCGTGAGCTTCAAGGTGTTCGGCGGCATCATGCTGGGCATCAGCTTCGTGCTGCTGAACAACGCCGCCGGTCACCTGGGCATGCTGCGCCACTGGACCCCCTGGCTGGTGGCGGCCACGCCCAGCCTGCTCTACCTGTTGCTTTCGATGGCGGCCTTTGCATGGCTGGTGAGGTACCGATGAACACCGACGTTTCTGCCGCTGGCGGCCTGCTGCTGTTTGCCCATGGCGCGCGCGATCCCCTGTGGGCGCGCCCCTTCGAGGCCGTGGCGCGGCAGTGCCGCGCGGCACGCGGCGAGGCGCCGGCCGCCGACGGCCAGGCGGCCACCACCAGCCGCGTGGCGCTGGCCTTTCTCGAGTTCATGCAGCCGGGCCTGCTGGCTGCGGGCGCACAGCTGGCGGCGGCGGGCTGCCGCACGGTGCAGATCGTGCCGCTGTTCCTGGGCGCCGGCGGCCATGTGCGCAAGGACCTGCCGGCCCTGGTGAGCCAGCTGCAGGCCGAGCATCCCGAGGTGCAGTGGCAGCTGCGCCGCGCCGTGGGCGAGGCCGATGCCGTGGTGCAGGCCATGGCCGCCGTGGCCCTGGATGCGCAGGCGCTGCCGGAAATCGTGCTGCGATGAACCTGCACCAGTTCCGCTTCGTGCAGGAGGCGGTGCGCCGCAACCTCAACCTCACCGAGACAGCGAAGGCGCTCTACACCTCGCAGCCTGGCATCAGCAAGGCCATTCTCGAGCTCGAGGAGGAGCTGGGCGTGGACATCTTCGCGCGCCACGGCAAGCGGCTCAAGCGTGTCACCGAGCCGGGCCAGCTGGTGCTGCAGTCGATCGAGATCATCATGCGCGAGGTGGCCAATCTGCGCCGCATCGGCGACGAGTTCAGCAAGCAGGACGCCGGCACGCTGTCGATCGCCACCACCCACTCGCAGGCGCGCTATGTGCTGCCCGAACCGGTGGCGCAGCTGCGGCGGCAGTTTCCGAAAGTTCAGGTGCAGATGCACCAGGGCACGCCCGCCGATGTGGCGCGCATGCTGATCGACGACGTGGCCGAGATCGGCCTGGCCACCGAGGCGCTGGCCGAGCATCCCAACATCGTGACCCTGCCCTGCTACGACTGGCAGCACGTGATCGTGGTGCCGGCCGACCACAGGCTGGCTGGCGTGGAGCGGCCCACGCTGGAGCAGCTGGCCGCCGAGCCGCTGGTCACCTACCACCCCACCTTCAGCGGCCGCACACGCATCGACACCGCCTTTGCCCGCGCCCGGCTCAAGCCCAACATCGCGCTCGAAGCCATCGACGCCGACGTGATCAAGACCTACGTGAAGCTGGGCATGGGCGTGGGCGTGGTGGCCGAGATGGCCGTGCGCAGCGATTCGGCCGATGCCAGCGCCGGCCTGGTGGTGCATCCGGCAGGCCACCTGTTCGGCACCAACACCTCGCGCGTGGCCTTCAAGCGCGGCGCCTACCTGCGCCACTTCGTCTTTGCCTTTGCGGCCCTGCTGTCCGAGCGCCTGAGCCGCTCGATGATCGAACGCGCGATGGCCGAGCGCCCGGGCGGCGAGGCCGCCGCCGACTACCAGCTCTGAGCCCTGCCCCACCCCAGCCCCGCCTGCCATGACCGCTGCCGCCCCCCTGCCCACCCCTTTGCCAGTGCGTCTGCACACCCCCCAGCCGCCCAGCCGCCTGCCCCAGGTGGGCACCACCATCTTCACCGTGATGTCGGCGCTGGCGGCCGAGCATGGCGCGGTCAACCTGGGCCAGGGTTTTCCGGATTTCGACTGCGACCCCGCGCTGCTGGGCTGCGTGCAGCAGGCCATGGCCGAGGGCCTGAACCAGTACCCGCCAATGGCCGGCGTGGCGCCGCTGCGCGAGGCCATGGCGGCCAAGATTGAGGCGCTGTACGGCCACCGCTACGACGCGGCCAGCGAGATCACGGTCACCGCCGGCGCCACCCAGGCCATCCTGACGGCCATCCTGGCCATCGTCGGGCCGGGTGACGAGGTCATCGTGCTGGAGCCCAACTACGACAGCTATGTGCCCAACATCGAGCTGGCCGGTGGCGTGGTGGTGCGGGTGGCCTTGCAGGCTGGCAGCTTCAGGCCCGATTTCGACGCCATCGCCGCGGCCATCACGCCGCGCACGCGGGCCATCATCGTCAACTCGCCGCACAACCCCAGCGCCAGCATCTGGCGCCAGGCCGACATGCAGCGTCTGGCCGAGATCCTGGCCCCCACCGAGGTGCTGCTGATCAGCGACGAGGTCTACGAGCACATGGTCTACGACGGCGAGCCGCATGCCAGCGCCTCGCGCATCCCGGCGCTGGCGGCGCGCAGCTTCGTGATCTCGAGCTTCGGCAAGACCTACCACGTCACCGGCTGGAAGGTGGGCACCGTGGCCGCCCCGGCGCCCTTGATGGCCGAGTTTCGCAAGGTGCACCAGTTCAATGTGTTCACGGTCAACACGCCGATGCAGCACGGCCTGGCCCGCTACATGGCCGACCCCAGGCCCTGCCTCGAACTGCCGGCCTTCTACGGCGCCAAGCGCGACCTGTTCCGCGCCGGCCTGGCCGGCACCCGCTTCAGGCTGCTGCCCAGCGAGGGCAGCTACTTCCAGGTGGTCGACTACAGCGCCATCAGCGCGCTGCCCGAGGCCGAGTTCTGCCGCTGGCTCACCACCGAGATCGGCGTGGCGGCCATCCCCTTGTCGGCCTTCTACGGCGACGGCCGCAACCAGGGCCTGGTGCGCTTTTGTTATGCCAAGCGCGACGACACGCTGAACGCCGCGCTGGCGCGGCTGGCCCGCATCTGAACCTGGCTGGCGCGCTGGCCCGCCGGCACGCGGCGCTCAGCCGCGCCGGGTGGGCACGGTGGGTGTGGTGGGCAGTTGCGGCGGATCGTCGAAATCGGCGAAGTCCGAGCTGCGCGGGTCCACGTCGTTGAACGCCGCCGGCTGCGTGAACTCGCGCGGCGGCGGCGAGAACTCGCTCAGGTCGATGTCGAGCGCCATGTCGAGATCGATGCGCGGCGGTGGCAGATCGGGGGTGCGCATCGCCATCGTGCGGTCGTGCGGCCGCTCGAGCGGGCGATCCTGGGCCCGCTCGGCCTGCCGTTCGGCCAGGCGCTGGCTGCCGCCGCGCTCGTTGCTGCGCGCCCACTCGGCGGTGCGCCCACCCAGGGCCTCGTCGGAGAACAGGCCCAGGTGCGGCCGTGGCGATGTGGTCTCCTGCTGCTCGTCGTCCAGCGGCAGCAGCACATCCACCGGCGTGCCCGACACGGGCTGCTGCTCATGCAGATCGCGCGCCAGCGCGTACAGCAGCAGCACCTCGCGGTAGGCCGGCAGGTCGAACAGCTCACCCTGGTCGCGCCGGAACAGCATCGATTCGAGGTCGGCCATCGCATCCAGCGGGTTCGACCACAGGCGCTGCAGACGCTCGATCACGCCGGGGTAGTCCTCGAGCAGGCGGCCGGCATCGGGCTCGGCCGACCATTCGGGCGCATAGGCGTTGAAGCGCAGGTTGAAGCGGCTGCGCGTGCGCTCGTAGGCATCGGCACGGCCTTGCAGGCGGTAAACCTCGAGCAGCTTCAGGTAGGGCAAGGCATTCGTGCCACCGGTGCCGCGGATGTGGCTGACCAGCAGATCAACCGCCGATTCCTCCTGCCCCAGCACCATGAAGAAGTCGACCTGCTGCTCCAGATCGAGCAGCTCTTCCACGCTGACCTCGCGGGGCAGCTGACCGGTGAGCGACAGGTCACCCGACAGCGATGGCGGATCGGGCGGCGGGCGCGGCACCGACACCGCCGGCCGGGTCAGCGTGCTGGGCTCAGGCTGGTAGGCGGCCATCGCACCGGCCGTGGTGGTGGGCGAGCCGGCTGCCGAGGCCCGGCCAGCCGCGTCGGCATCGGCAAACAAGGCGTTGATGGCGTCGCTGCGGGCATCGCGGTCAGCGCCGGCTTCGGCGCCCGGCCGGCGTACCGGTGGCGCCACAAAGGGCGATGCCGAGTCGGGCGGCCGGCTCTCACGCCGGCTGGCCTGGCTGCCAGCGCCGTCACGCTGCAGCTGCAGCAGCCGCAGGCCCAGCCAGCCGGCCAGCGCCAGACTGAACACCAGGCCCAGGCCCACCCATGGCAGCCAGGTGCTGGCGGTGTCGGCATTGGCCAGGCGGTGGCGCATCAGCTGCACCAGCTCCTGTTGCTGGCGCACCTCGGTGCGCAGTTGTGCCAGATCGGCGCCGCTGTCAGCCGCCGGCGTGGTGATGCTCGCGGGTGCAGTGATGGCGGGGGCGGCCGGCACCCCGGGCAGCGGCGCCAGTGGCGCCACCGGCGCGCTGGCGGCGCTCAGTGCCGGCACGGCTTGGGCGCCTGCCGGGGCAGCCTGCCACAGGCCCAGCAGCAACAGCAGCAACAGCGGCAATGCGGCACGCGCAGGGCAAAGGTGAACACGGCGCGCCATGCGGAGTACTGCGGGTCGGGCGGCGGGTTGGAGGGCCATCGGCGGATGGCGGGCACTCTAGCATGCGGGTTGGCCCCATCCGGCCCGCGCCAGACGCTTCACAGCCCCCTGGCCCGGGGCCCTGCCAAGCCCCCTTGCTGCACCGGCCCTGCACCGGCCCGTCATCTGGCCAGGCCCGGCGGCTGCCCGGCAAGCTGCGCACGGCGTGTCGGATGGCGCCGGCGCGGCCGGCCTGCCCGCGCCGGCTGCTCAAGCCGCCGGGCTCATTGGTCGTAGCCGGGCATCTGGCGGTCGAGCCGACGCAGCAGGCTGGGCCACACCAGGCTGCCGCCCATGCCGCGCGTGGCCTGGGCCGACTGCTGTTTGGCGCTGCCGATGATTTCGGGGTGCACCGGGATCAGCGCACCGCCACCTGCCTGCGCCCGAACCTGGATCGTGCAGCAGGCCTCGAACACGTACATCGCCAGAAAGGCCTCGGCCACGTTGCCGCCCACGGTCAGCAGGCCATGGTTGCGCAGCATCAGGTAGCTGTGCTGGCCCAGGTCGGCCTGCAGCCGCGGCTTTTCGTCGTCGCGCAGGGCCACGCCTTCGTAGCTGTGATACCCCAGGCTGGACAGCACGAAGATCGACTGCTGCGAGATCGGCAGCACGCCGCCCTGTTGCGCCGATACCGCCACGCCGTTGAGCGAATGCGTGTGCATCACGCACTGGGCGTCGTGGCGCACCGCATGCACGGCGCTGTGGATGGTGAAGCCGGCCGGGTTGACCTGAAACGGCGACTCCTCGACCTTGTTGCCCTGCAGGTCGATCTTCACCAGGCTGGAAGCGGTGATCTCCTCGAACAGCAGGCCGTAGGGGTTGATCAGGAACTGGTCCTCGCTGCCGGGCACGCGCACGCTGATGTGGGTGAACACCAGATCGTCCCACTTGAACAGTGCTACCAGCCGGTAGGCTGCCGCCAGATCGACGCGGGCTTGCCATTCCTCGGGTGTCATCTGGTGGCGGCGGCTGGGGATCTCGAGCTGGCGTGTCGGCATGGGTGGGGTCTCCATCTGTCGTTCTCGCTCGCACGATCCGGCCTGTGCGGAATCGTCGTTTGCGACGGCTGCGCTGCAGCATGGCTGCATAGACAATAGGCTTTGCATGATGGCGCCGTTGTCGCGCCTGGGACAAGCCATGAATACCCCGGTTCTTACAATCGAAGAGCGACAGAACATCGAATGCGGTGCGTGGTTCTCCAAGCTCTCCCAGCCCCTGCGCAATGCCATCCTGTCGAGAGCCTATGTGCGGCGTTTGAGCGACGGCGCTCCGCTGGCCACTCGGGGCAGCCCGGCCGAAGACTGGATCGGCGTTGCACGCGGCGCGGTGCGGGTGTCGCTGGTGTCCCTGTCGGGCAAGCAGGTCACCCTCACCTACTGCGAGCCGGGCACCTGGTTCGGCGACATCGCGCTGTTCGACGGCCTGCCGCGCACCCACGATGCCGATGCCCATGGCGACACCACGCTGCTGTGCGTGCGCAAGGCCGACTTCAAGGAACTGCTGTCGCAGCACACCGAGCTGTACGACGCGCTGCTGCGCCTGAACTGCCGGCGCCTGCGCCTGATGTTCAACCAGTTCGAGGATCTCAACACCAAGCCGCTGGCTGCGCGCCTGGCCAAGCAGATCCTGCTGCTGGCCAAGAGCTACGGCATCCCGCAGGGCGAAGAGATCCGCATCGGCCTGCAGCTGGCGCAGGAAGACCTGGCGCAGCTGCTGGGCGCCTCGCGCCAGCGCGTCAATCAAGAGCTCAAGGGCTTCGAGCGCGAGGGTGCGGTGCGCGTGGAACCCACCCGTCTGGTGGTGCTGTCGCGCGACAAGCTGCTGACCATCGCCGAACGCTAGGCAAGCAGGCCGCGACGGCCCATTCATTCGACACCAAGACGCCCGGTCCACGGGCACAGGAGACTTCCCGATGGACCACAGCGTGAACATCGGCACCCAGCCGGTGCTGGCTTCGCACGCCTTCGACCTGGCCGCACTCGAGCGCTGGCTGACGGCCAACATGAGCGGCTTTGCCGGGCCGCTGACGGTCGAGCAGTTCAAGGGCGGCCAGTCCAATCCCACCTACAAGCTGATCACGCCCGAGCGCGCCTACGTGATGCGCAGCAAGCCCGGGCCACTGGCCAAGCTGCTGCCGTCGGCCCACGCCATCGAGCGCGAATACCGGGTGATGAACGCGCTGGCGCTGTCGGGCGTGCCGGTGGCGCGCATGCATGTGCTGTGCGAGGACGAGGCCGTGATCGGACGCGCCTTCTACGTGATGGAGTGCGTGGAAGGTCGCGTGCTGTGGGCCCAGGATCTGCCCGGCATGGCGCCGGCCGAGCGCGGTGCCATCTACGACGAACTGAACCGCGTGCTGGCCACGCTGCACGGCGTGGACCCCAAGGCGGTGGGCCTGGCCGACTTCGGCAAGCCCGGCAACTACTTTGCCCGCCAGATCGGCCGCTGGAGCAAGCAGTACCAGGCCTCGATCACCGAACCCATCGAGGCCATGGACCGGCTGATGGCCTGGCTGCCCGAGCACATGCCCGACAGCGCCTGCGATGAAAGCCAGGTCAGCATCGTGCACGGCGACTACCGGCTCGACAACGTGATCTTTCACCCCACCGAGCCGCGCATCGTGGCCGTGCTGGACTGGGAGCTGTGCACGCTGGGCCATCCGCTGGCCGACTTCAGCTACCACTGCATGAGCTGGCACATCACGCCGGGCACCTTCCGCGGCATCGGCGGGCTGGATCTGGCGGCCCTGGGTATTCCCGGCGAGCGCGACTACATCCGCCGCTACTGCGAGCGCACCGGCCGTGGCAGCGGCACCGACGCCGCCGATGCGCTGCTGGCCGACTGGAGCTTCTACCTCGCCTACAACGGCTTCCGCCTGGCCGCCATCACCCAGGGCATTGCCAAGCGCGTGCTTGACGGCACGGCCTCGAGCGCCCAGGCGCGCGCCACCGGCTCGGCCACCCGGGCACTGGCCGAGATGGCCTGGGGCTTTGTCGCGCCACGCTGAGCCTGCCTGACCCAAACCAAAGATCCACCATGGACTTCGCCTACTCCGCCAAGACCCAACAGTACCGAGAACGTGTGCAAGCCTTCATGGACGAGCACATCTTCCCGGCTGAGGCCCGCTACGCCGAAGAGCTGGCCGCCAACACCGCCGCCGGCAAGCGCTGGAGCCCGCTGCAGGTGATCGAGGCGCTCAAGCCCAAGGCGCGCGCCGCCGGCTTGTGGAACCTGTTCCTGCCGCCCGATTCAGGCCATGGCGGCGCCGGCCTCAGCAACCTCGAGTACGCCCCGCAGGCCGAGCTGATGGGCCGCGTGCTGTGGTCCAGCGAGGTGTTCAACTGCTCGGCGCCCGACACCGGCAACATGGAGGTGCTGGCCCGCTACGGCAGCGCGGCGCAGCAAGCGCAGTGGCTGGCGCCGCTGCTGGCCGGCGAGATCCGCTCGGGCTTCGCGATGACCGAGCCGGCCGTGGCCTCGAGCGACGCCACCAACATCGAGGCGCGCATCGAACGTGTTCGCGGCAGTGCGGGCGACGAGTACCTCATCAACGGCCGCAAGTGGTGGACCTCGGGCGGCGGCGACCCACGCTGCAAGATCCTGATCTTCATGGGCAAGACCGATCCCGACGCGCCGCGCCACGCGCAGCAGTCGATGATCCTGGTGCCCATGGACACGCCAGGCGTCACCGTGCTGCGCCAGGTGCCGGTGTTCGGCTACGACGACGCGCCACACGGCCACAGCGAGGTCGAGTTCAGCAACGTGCGCGTGCCGGCCAGCAACATCCTGCTCGGTGAGGGCCGCGGCTTCGAGATCGCCCAGGGCCGCCTGGGCCCGGGCCGCATCCACCACTGCATGCGCCTGATCGGCCTGGCCGAGCGTGCGCTGGGCCTGATGTGCCAGCGCGCCGTGGCGCGCGTGGCCTTCGGCAAGACCATCGCCCAGCAGACGGTGACGCAGGAGCGCATCGCCGAGGCCCGCTGCCTGATCGAGCAGGCCCGCCTGCTCACCCTGAAGGCCGCCTGGATGATGGATGTGGCCGGCAACAAGGCGGCCAAGGCCGAGATCGCGATGATCAAGGTGGTGGCGCCCAACATGGCGCTGAAGGTCATCGACTGGGCCATGCAGGTCTACGGCGGCGCCGGCGTCAGCGACGACGTGCCGCTGGCCTTCTTCTATGCCCAGGCCCGCACGCTGCGCCTTGCCGACGGCCCCGATGAGGTGCACCGCAACGCCATCGCCAAGATCGAGTTGGGGCGGCACACGCAACGATGACTTCTGGGCTGCCGGGGGCAGCCTCCTCAGCGGGCCGAGCGCCCGGCCGCTCCCAAGCCGGCCCGCCAACCCGCCCGGCGGGTGGTCCCGCGTACCCGCGGGGCCGGGTGCCTCATCCCCGCGGCGGCAGGCGCTGGGTGGTGTCGTCGGGATCGGTGGGGCCGATGTGCTCCCACAGGCTGGGCTGGGTGGTCTGGCCGGCGCCGGCCGCGTCGCGCCACTCGTCGCCCAGGCGTCGCGCCTCGCGCAGCGCATGCTCGAACACCGACACCCACTGCGCCAGGCGCTGGGCGTCGGGCTCGTCCATCGCCGTGCGCAGCGTGAGCCGGCCGCGGCCGATGGTCAGCGTGACCGGGTGATCCTCGGCCACCGCATCGATCGACGCCGCCAGCGCGTCGCTCAACGGCGAGGCCAGCCACTGCTGGGTCCAGGGCAGCACGCTCGACACCGCGCCGTAGCGATCGCGCAGACGGCCCAGGTCGGCCGCCGGCTGCTTCTGGTACATCACCAGCCAGCGCATCTCGGATGGCGTCTCGGTGTCGATGCGGGTCTGCACATCGTCCACATACTGCTCGTACACCGCCTTTTCCATGGTTTCCATCAGCTGCCGGTTGAGCACCAGCACCTGCAGTTCCTTGGGCAGGTTGAACTCGGCCATCAGCCGCAGCTCGTGCCCGGCGATGTAGTTGCGCTGCGGCTCGCCCCATTCGATGCGCCAGGGCTGGGTGCCCAGCCGGCCTTCGATGACGCAGCCCTCGGCATCGCGCACCCGCCGGAAGGCATGTCCGCGCTCGGTGGCCCAGGACTCGAACACGCCGGCGGCCGGGCTCTGGCCCCCTCGGGACAACAGGCGACGCAACGACTTCAGCATGATTTAGAGTACTTTCCGCAGGCGCGATGCCATGGGTGCAAAACAATGATAAACGTGTATCCGTTGGACGCATCCCACGAGAACAGGCGCAACTTCATCCCAGCAGAGTGTTCGCTGCCATACCGCACGATCCCTATGGACATCGCGCCACGCGCGCTGCCCGTGCCGGCCGGAGCGCCCCAAGCCCACCACCCTGCCGATCGGCCCAAGGCCGGCGCCCACGACGCCACGGCGGCGTCCCACGGGGCACGGACAACCCGGCTGATCGGGGGGCGGCAGCGTGACCGGCATGCGCAACAATCGGCAAGATTGATCGCCCAAGCTGCACCCGATGACATCGCCCGCCCCTGACCCATCGCCGCGCCCGGCAGCCACGCCGAATCCGGCCGATGCGCAGGCCTGGGCGCCCACCCAGATCATTCCGCGCGCGGCGGCCAGCCGGCCGGCTGCCATCGGCAATGCCTTGCCGGTGGGCACGCGCATGGCCGAGTTCGAGGTGCTCAAGGTCATTGGCGAAGGCGGTTTCGGCATCGTCTACCTGGTGCAGGACCACATGCTGCAGCGCCGGGTGGCGATCAAGGAATACATGCCGGCCACGCTGGCAGCCCGTGGCGACGGGCTGGAGGTGGTGGTCAAGGCCGAGCGCGACCGTGCGCTGTTCAATGCCGGCCTCGACGGCTTTTTGCAAGAAGCGCGCATGCTGGCGCAGTTCGACCACCCGGCGCTGCTCAAGGTCTACCGCTTCTGGCAGGCCAACGGCACGGCCTACATGGTGATGCCGTTCTACGAAGGCACCACGCTGAAGGCCACGCTCAAGGCCCTGGGCGCACCGCCCGACGAACGCTGGCTGATGGCCCTGCTGGCGCCGCTGACCGAGGCGCTGGGCGTGCTGCACGCCGAGCGCTGCTACCACCGCGACATCGCGCCCGACAACATCCTGCTGCTGGCTGGCTCCGGCAAGCCGCTGCTGCTTGATTTCGGCGCCGCGCGCATGGTCATCAGCGATGCCACGCAGGCCCTCACGGCCATCCTCAAGCCAGGCTATGCCCCGGTCGAGCAGTACGCCGAGGTGCCCGGCATGAAGCAGGGCCCCTGGACCGACGTGTATGCCTTGTGCGCGGTGGTCTACGCCGCCATCACCGGCACCAAGCCGCCGGCCGCCGTGGGCCGCACGGTGCAGGACAGCTATGTGCCCCTGGTGCGTGCCGCGGCGGGCCGCTATTCGGCCGGTTTTCTGCAAGCCATCGACGACGGCCTGCGGGTGCGCCCCGATGAGCGGACCGAATCGGTGCAGGCCCTGCGCCAGGCGATTGCCATCGATGGTGGCGGTGCCGGCGGCGTGACCGTGATCGTGCCGTCGAGCCGCCCGCCGGCGGCGCCGCCGCCGGTCACCGTGATGCCCCCGGTGGCCCACAAGGCCATGCCCAGCATCGACACCGGCCCGCACGCAGCGGCCGGCGCCGAGGCCAAGGGCAGCCCGAAGCTGCTGTGGGCCGGTGTCGGCAGCCTGGTGCTGCTGGCCGGTGCCGGCGCCCTGTGGCTGCAGCAGCGCAGTCCGGCACCGGCCGCCATGCCCGCCGCCCCGCTGGCCAACCCTGCACCGGCGGCGCCGGCACCGGCCGCCACCGTGGCGCCGGCCGGGCCGGCGTCCACCTGGAGCCCGGTGAGCGAGTTCGACCGCATCCTGCAGGGCCGCAGCGCGGGCTTCGATGTGCAGGCCGGCGCCCAGCAGCCCAGCCTGCGCATCGGCAAGGACCGCCTGGTGTTCACCGTGCGCTCGGCGCGCGACGGCTACCTGTATGTGTACTCGGCCAGTGGCGATGGCACATGGCTGCTGCTCTATCCCAACAGCCAGGCCACGCAGAACCGGGTGCGCGCCGGGCAGGCTCTCACGCTGCCGCAGGCGAACTGGCCGCTCGACACCACCGAGCCTGCGGGCGAGGAGTACTTCCTGGCCCTGGTGTCCGAGAACCCGCGTGATTTCTCGGCGCTGGGCCTGGTGCGCGAGACCTGGTTCCAGAAACTGCCCACCGGCTCCGCGGCCGCCACGCTGGCGCAGGGCCACACGGCCAGCGGTTCGGTCTTTGCCGGGCGCGCGCAATGCGCCACTGCCGGCTGTGATGCCTACGGCGCGGTGCGCTTCTCGGTCACTGTGACGCGCTGAAACGCTGAGTCGCGCTGGCAGCGCGATGCCGAGGCTTGCGCGTCGCGCCATGAAAAAAGCCGCCCCGAAGGGCGGCTTTTTTTCGCCTGCGGCTGAAAGCCGCAACGCAGCAGCAGCTTACTTGCTGGCAGCGGTGGCGGCAGCCGAAGCGGCAGCGTCGGCCACGGCAGCGGCGCCAGAAGCCACAGCAGCAGCGCCCGAAGCGGCGGCAGCGGCGGCCGAAGCAGCAGCGTCAACCACGGGGGCGACGACAGCGGCGGGAGCGGGAGCGGCGGCGGGCGCCTCTTCCTTCTTGCCGCAGGCGGTCAGGGCAGCAGCAGCGATCAGCGAAGCCAGCAGGAGCGACTTGTTCATTTGGTTTGTCCTCTAAAAATGGATCGATCAACAATTACCGGTAATAGGATCCGACGCATCCATCGAAACAGATCCGCCGTAAACCAGACCCAGAAAGCTCGAGCCCTTCTGGGACTAGCCCGCCATTATAGCCATACTAGGGAACGTCCCTATAAACCCAGCGTGGTCACCGGCCACGCCGGTGCGCAGCGTTGCAAACACGCATCAGTTTGCTCCCATTGGGCACGCAACAGCGCAGCTTGCCGCACCACCCGGCTGCGCCAATGCGTGCCGTCGAGCAGCTGCAGCCCCACTGGGCCGGCCAGCAGCAGACTCGGGGCTTCGTCCTCAACGGGCAGCGTGGGCGACCAGGCATCGATGCGGTGCGCCCAATCGCGGCGCCAGCGCTCCAGCCTGGGGAAGATCCGCGCTGTTGCCGCGTAATCGTGGCCGATGAACACCAGACGCCGGCCCGGAGCGCGCAGCCACCGGCCCAGACTGTCCAGCACGGCCGGCTCGCCCAGCGGCCATTCGGCGAAGTCGCGGCTCCACAGCAGCACGGGCCGCACGGCCACGCCACCCCCAGCTTGGCCTGAAGGGTTTGCCGCGCCTGCCGCGCCGGCGTGGCCATGGCCCAGCTGGCACAAGGTGCTGCGCAAGGTATCGACCCACGCTGCGCGCCCGGTCAGCACGGTATCGGCCAAGGGCGCCGCCAGTGGATCGCCCGGCGGGCCGGATGGTGGCTCTGGGGGATTCATGGCTACGGTATGTCAGCCGATGAATCAACCAGCCAGCTGCTGATGCAGCCAGCCGGCCTCGGCCCAGTCGTCGAGCAGGCCGCGCGCGCCCTCGCCCAGCCGCGCCACCTCGGCCGGTGCCAGCTCACGGGCATCGGCCAGCTGGCGCATCAGCCTGGCGTCGCGGCCGCTGGCTTCAAAGGCTTCGCCATTGATGAACACGTGGTGCTCGTCGTAGGCCATGCGCGTGCGGCGATCCAGGCGCACGCCGGCGCCCTCGCCCACCGCCACGCCAGCCTCGAACCAGACCTGCGGCTTGGGGTCGGTCACGGCGGCACCCAGCACCCGGTCAAGGGCCTGCGGGTCGGCCAGCGCACGCTCGAGCGAGGCGATCGCAAACTCGCGCAGCGTAGTGGGCAGGCGCCCGGGCGTGGTGGTGGCGCCATGGCCGGGATCGCGGTAGATGGCCTCGCGCACGCCCGGCGGTGGCGGCTCGAGGTCATCGGCCAGGCGTTGCAGCAGGTCTTGCGCCAGCGTGGTGGCGGTGGCGGCGCGAAAGCCCACCGAGCAGGTCATGCACTCGCCTTCGGCCACGCCATCGTGACCCCACAGCGGCGGCAGGTAGAGCATGTCACCGGGCTCGAGCACATGTTCTTCGGTGGGCTCGAAGTTGGCCAGGATGCGCACCGGCAAGCCGGGCACCAGGCTGCGGTCCTTCACCGGGCCGAAGCGCCAGCGCCGGCGGCCGTGCACCTGCAGCAGGAACACGTCGTACGAATCGAGGTGCGCGCCGACGCCGCCGCCATCGCTGGCGTAGGAGATCATCAGGTCATCGAGCCGCGCGTCGGGCACGAAGCGAAACGGCGCCAGCATGCGGTGCGCCGCGTCCAGGTGCAGATCCAGGCCCTGCAGCAGCAGGGTCCAGCCCGGCTTGCCGACGGGCGGGATCTGGCGCCGCGTGAACGGGCCGTGCCGCAACTGCCAGCCCGGCTTGCCGCGCGCATCCAGCTGCGTCAGCAGGCGGCTTTCAACGCCCTCCTGCCCGGCCAGATCAAACAGCGCCGAGCGGCTCAACGGCGGCTGCACGCCGGGCCAGGCCTGGCGCACCAGCAGCGGTTTCTTTTGCCAATGGCGGCGCATGAAGCGCTCGGGCGACAGGCCGCCCAGCAGCGCCGTGGGTTGGTTCACATCCATGGCGCGGCATTGTCACCGCGGCCGGGCGTCATGCGGCTTGTGCGATCATGCCTGGATGTTGATCCAAGCCCCTTGTGTGGTGAGCCTGACATGGACCCTGGCCGATGCCCAGGGACAGGCCATCGATGAATTGCTCGAACCGATGGAGTTCTTCTACGGCGGCGACGACCTGCTGCCCAAGCTGGAAGAAACCCTGGCCGGCCAGGAAGCCGGTTTCGAGACCGACCTGCACCTCGAGCCCGAACACGCCTTCGGCGACTATGACGCGCAGCTGGTGTGTTTTGAAGACCGCGCGGTGTTTCCCGAGGGCGTGGAAGAAGGAATGCAGTTCGATGGCCTGCCCGAAGGCGCCGCCACCGTGGGCATGCCGCCCGAGCTGATCTACACCGTGACCGAGATCTACACCTCGCATGTGGTGCTGGATGGCAACCACCCGCTGGCTGGCGTGTCGCTGAACCTGCACGTCAAGGTGCTTGCCGTGCGCGAAGCCACCGATGCCGAAGCCGAAGCCGGCTCGGTGGCAGAGAGCTTGCTGAGCGTGGTGCCCACGGCGCAGACGCCGCCCCATCTGCATTAGTCATGGCGCACCCGGCCCTGCGGGTACGCAGGGCCACCCGCCGGGCGGGTGCGGGCCGGCTTGGGAGCGGCCCGGCGCTCGGCCCGCTGGCATGGCGCACCCGCCCCTGCGGGTACGCAGGGCCACCCGCCGGGCGGGTGCGGACCGGCTTGGGAGCTGCCCGGCGCTCGGCCCGCTGGCATGGCGCACCAGGCCCTGCGGGTACGCAGGGTCACCCCCGGTTCAGGCCCTGCCGGTCGAGCCGAAGCCGCCTTCGCCACGCTGCGAGGCGGTGAAGTCATCCACCCGCCTGAACGTGGCCTGCACCACCGGAACGATCACCAGCTGCGCGAGGCGCGCCATCGGTTCGAGCGTGAAGGCCGCGTTGCCGCGGTTCCAGCAGCTCACCATCAGCGGGCCCTGGTAGTCGCTGTCGATCAGGCCCACCAGATTGCCCAGCACGATGCCGTTCTTGTGGCCCAGGCCCGAGCGCGGCAGGATCATGGCCGCCAGACCGGGATCGCCAATGTGGATGGCGATGCCAGTGGGAATCAGCTCGCACTGGCCCGGGGCCAGGCTGAGCGGCGCGGCGATGCAGGCGCGCAGATCGAGGCCGGCGCTGCCCGGCGTGGCGTAGGCGGGCAGGTGCTCGGCCATGCGGGGGTCGAGGATCTTGAGATCGATGCAGTTCATCATGGGTCAGTCGAGGTGGGGACTTGTCAGCTGAGCGTCACGCAGCCCCGTGACAGCAAGGCCGCGGCATCGCTGCGGCCCAGCTCCCAAGCGGCCTTCACGGGCGTGCCCCGGCGGCAATCCCAGGTTGAAACAGGCACGGGCTGGCTGGGCTGCCAGCAGGTTCGGCCAAGCTCACGAAACAGCGGCGGTCGCCCGGGGTCATGACGCGTCGGCATCACCAGAGCCTGGGTCGCTGGCTGGCGCGCGGCATCGGGCACGGGCACGGGCGCGTTGTCGGTGTCGCCACCATCCATGGCCATTGGCCTGACCGCCGCCGCGCAGGCAAAAACGGCGGCGCCAATGGCGGCGCCGGCACGGGTACCGCTCAGGCCCTGCGGCAAGCGTGCGCCGAACCTCGCTAAATCGTCCAGGGCGCCGGCCTGCCACCCGCAGCGGTTGCCACCGCCCGCCAGGGCCAGCCAGTCCAGGCCCGGCCAGTGCAGTGCATTCACACTCACGGGCTCCCCGGTGCGCACCCGAGCCGATGGGCGATCTCGTGCACCAGCGCGCGGGCCAGGCTCAGCTTGTCGGCGGTGGGCAGTTCGCGTTCGCCGGTCTCGTCAACCAGCAGCAGGGTGTTGTCGTCGCGGCCGAAGGTGGCCGGGCCCAGGTTGCCCACGATCAGCGGCACGCCCTTGCGCAGGCGTTTTTCGCGGGCATGGCGTGCCAGCTCGTGGCTTTCGGCGGCGAAGCCCACGCAGTAAGGCGCGGCGGCCAGGCGGGCCACGGCGGCCAGGATGTCGGGGTTCTCGGTGAACGAGATGGCGGGCACCTGGCCCGAGCCGTCTTTCTTGATCTTCTCGCCGGCGCTGGCCGTGGGGCGCCAGTCGGCCACCGCGGCAGTGGCCACGAACACATGCTGCGCAGCGGCCAGCGGCAGCACGGCATCGTGCATCTGCTGCGCGCTCTTCACATCGATGCGGCGCACATGGCGCGGCGTATCGAGCGCCACCGGGCCGGCCACCAGGGTGACGTCGGCGCCGGCCTCCTGCGCGGCGCGTGCGATGGCAAAGCCCATCTTGCCCGATGACAGGTTGGTGATGCCGCGCACCGGATCGATGGCCTCGAAGGTGGGGCCGGCGGTGATCAGCAGGCGCTTGCCGGCCAGCAGCTTGGGCTGGAAGAACGCGATCAGCTCGTCGCGCAGTTCAGTAGCTTCAAGCATGCGGCCGTCACCCACCTCGCCACAGGCCTGGTCGCCATGGCCGGGGCCGACCAGCACGGCGCCGTCGGCCACCACCTGGCGCAGGTTGCGCTGCGTGGCCGGGTGCAGCCACATCTCGCGGTTCATGGCCGGGGCCAGCAGCAGCGGCACGCTGCGGCCGATGGCGGCATCGGCCGATTGCGGCCGCGCCAGGCACAGCAGCGACAGCAGCTCATCGGCCCGGCCCTGCGCCAGCTTGGCGATGAAGTCGGCCGAGGCCGGCGCAATCAGGATGGCGTCGGCCTCGCGGCTGAGGTTGATGTGCGCCATGTTGTTGGGCTCGCGCGCGTCCCACTGGCTCAGCGCAACGGGCAGGCCCGAGAGCGCCTGCATGGTCACCGGGGTGATGAACTGGCAGGCGGCCTCGGTCATCACCACCTGCACGCTGGCGCCGGCGCGGCCCAGTTCGCGCACCAGCTCGGCCGACTTGTAGCAGGCGATGCCGCCTGACAGGCCCAGCAGGATGTGGCGGCCGCCCAGCGGCTGCGGTCGATGGGGAACGGGGATGGACATCAGGCTCGGTTCCGCAAGTCTGGCGCAGGGCCACCGGCAGCGGCCGGTCGGGCCCCTGCACGGCCGCCTGGCGGCAGGTGGATCAAAGGCTCAGGCGCCGTGGCACTTCTTGAACTTCTTGCCGCTGCCGCAGGGACAGGGGTCGTTGCGGCCGGTCTTGGCCTCGACGCGCCGGGTCTCGGGCTTGGGTGCATGCTCGAGCCAGTAGACCCGCAGATCCTGGATCGCGAAGCAGGCCTCGTCGACGATCTGGTCGCGCTCCAGCGTTTCGCCCGGGTACTCGTCCTGCAGGTGCTCGGCCAGCTCCTTTTGCGGCAGCGTGAGCGCCAGCACGCGGACCATGCAGCTGTCGAACCACACGCCCTCGTCGCTTTCGGGATCGGGTTCAGGCCAGTCTTCGGCAAAGTGCTCCACCGCCTGCTGGAAGCCTTCGGACCACAGTGCACCGGTCTGCAGCAGGTCGCGGGCTTCTTCTTCGGTGGCATGCCCGCCGGCCACCATTTCGGCGCGCGCGGCGTCGTCGTAGCTGGCCATCAGCGGCGCCAGGCGCAGGTTGTCGGGCGCATCGAGCATGGCCTCGGCATCGAGCTGGCTGGCCAGCAGGTCGGCATGGGTCTGCAGCGTGGCGCGGGCGGCGGCTTCGTCCTGCGGATCGGCGAAGGTGCGCTCGAAGGCATCGCCAAAGGCCTTGGGCAGCCATTCGTCGATGGCGATGGCGCGGCGGCTGGAGGCGATGGCGGTCATGTAGCCATCGAGCCATTCGAGCGAGGTGTCGGCGCCAAAGCCGGCCAGGCGCTCGCACAACTGCTCCAGCGCCTCGATCTGCGCCTCGGTGGCGTTGCGGGGGGCGCGGCTCATGGGCGGCGGGCCGGTGCGGGGCGGCGGGTTGAGGTCATGGTGGCGGCGCAGCGGCGCGGGTCAAAAAAAGGCAGATGAGGCGCGCATTGTCGCTGCTGAGCGCCCGCAGACGGCGGCCGTGCGGCGCAGCGCGGCTGGGTTCAGGCGCCCTGCGGTGGCCAGACCGGTGGCCGGGGATGCAGGCGCGCCATCGACAGCGAGTCGACGTACTGCCCGTCGCGCAGGGCATAGCCGATGTGCCGGCCCTCGCAGCGAAAGCCCAGCGATTCGTACAGGGCGATGGCGCGCTGGTTGTCGGCAAACACCTGCAGCTCCAGGCGCAGCACCTGGGCCCAGCGGTCGGCGTAGTCCAGCAGCGCGGTCATCAGTGCCCGGCCTACGCCCTGCCCTTGCGCCTCGGGCGCCACCGACAGGCCCAGCATCATCACGTGGCGCCGGCGCAGCTGCAGGCCCACCGGATGCAGGCCGCAGGTGCCCACGATGGCCGGCTCGCCATGCGCGTCGGCGCGCTCGGCCACCAGCATCAGATCGGTCTTGCCCGGGGTTTGCTGCTCGGTGAGCAGGGTCTTGAGCCGCTCCTCCACCACGTAGGGCACCTGCATCAGATAGGGCAGCACCTCGGGGTGGCCCATGATGCGGGTGAAGCCGGGCGCATCGGCCGGGGTGGCGCGGCGAATGTTCAGGGGCGCGTCAAAGCTCATCAGGATCCTCCAGCGCCCGAGTGTTGCCGGCGCCCACCGCGGCCGTCAACGCCCGGGCGGCTGCGCAGGCCGCATCACGAGCCCGGTGTGAATGAAGCGTCGCGCGCGGGCTCGGCGTGGTTCGGGCAACGCCGCCCGACACCCGTGCAGCGGCTTGCGCAGCAAGCCCAGCCACCGCGTGTCAGGCCGAGACGGCCTCGGAGGCGATGCCCACCTCGCTGGTGGGCAGACCGAACACCTGCTCGAGCAGGCTGCAGGCCAGGTCGCGCAGCTGGCAGGCCTCGGCCTCGTCGATCGGGCCGCAGTCGCACACGCCGGCGGCGTTGGGGTCGCGGTCGCGCTCGACGCCAAACTCGCGCGCCATGCGCTGGCGCACGGCAACCGGCAGCTGCAGAAACTCGGGCAGGTCGGCATTGCCGGCCACCTCGAGCGTCACGTGCAGCACGCCGTCATCGTCTTGCGCCAGGCCAAAGGCCAGCATCTGCACCGAGTTGCGGCCCTCGTGCGCGAACACCCTGACCGCGGCCACCTCTTCGCTGTCGAGCAGCGCATCGAGGTGGTCGGTGAGCTCCAGCGCCCAGTCGGCGAGTTCGTTGTCGTCGCCGTCGGCCTCGTCTTCGCTGCCGTCGTCCACTGCGGCGGCCTGGTCGAGAGCGGCTTGCTCGGCCAGTGCCTCCTCGATGGCGCGCTTGAGCTTGACGAACACCTGGTCGACCTGCACCGGGTTCAGCGCCTGCAGCGGCTGCTCGGGATCGTTGGCGCTCTGGAACGCGCCGAGTTCGGGGTGGCCGCGGAAGTCGCAACTGCCCACGATGACCGGCATGATGCGCGTGCCCTCCTGCTCGGCCTTCTGCAGCAGCGGCGGCAGTTCGCCATCGGCGATGAAGTCGGAGGCCAGGAAGTGTGCCGACACCAGCAGCACGGCCACATGCGAGTCGTCGAGCGCGTTCTGGATCTCGTCGAGCCAGCGCTTGCCCACGCCGATCTTCTGGTCGGTCCACAGCTCGACGTTGTGTGAGCGCTCCAGCGGCTTGAGGTGCACGTGCATGCGCTCGAGCCATTCCTTGTCGGTGTGGGCGTAGCTGACAAAGATCTTCGGGCGATCGGAAGCGATGGGCATGGTGGTGGCTCCAGGGGTTGCTGATCCATTCCCAACGCGGTCGCTGCTGGGCAGCTGTCCTCGCACAAGTTTTTACAGGATGACATGCGCCCCGTTGGCCGGCAAGCAGGTGACCCCCGAGAAACGGCAAAGGGCGCCGAAGCGCCCCTTGCCGTCTCAACAAGCCAGCCGAGGCCGGGGCTCAGAGCCGCTCGGCCACCCAGCCCGAGACGCTGGCCAGCGCCGCCGGCAGGCTGGCCGCGTCGGTGCCGCCGGCCATGGCCATGTCGGGCTTGCCGCCGCCCTTGCCACCCACCTGCTGGGCCACAAAGTTCACCAGCTCGCCGGCCTTGAGCTTGCCCAGGCTGTCGGCGGTGACGCCGGCGGCCAGCTGCACCTTGCCGCCATCCACTGCGGCCAGCACGATGGCGGCGGTCTTGAGCTTGTTCTTCAGCTGGTCCATGGTGGTGCGCAGCGTGGCGGCATCGGCGCCCTCCAGCACCGCGGCCAAGACCTTCAGGCCCTTCACGTCCACCGCCTGGGCCAGCAGGCCATCGCCCTGCGACGAGGCCAGCTTGCCCTTCAGCGCGGCCAGCTCCTTCTCGAGCGCACGCAGCTGCTCGAGCACGGCGTTCACGCGCGCCGGCACCTCGGTGGGCGTGACCTTCAGCGTGCCGGCAACGCCGCCCACGGTGCTTTCCAGCTGCTGCAGGTAGGCCAGCGCGTTGTCGCCGGTCACGGCCTCGATGCGGCGCACGCCGGCGGCCACGCCGCTTTCGGCCACCACCTTGAACAGGCCGATGTCGCCCGTGGCGCGCACGTGCACGCCGCCGCACAGCTCCTTGCTGTTGCCGATGCTGAGCACGCGCACGGTCTCGCCGTACTTCTCGCCAAACAGCATCATCGCGCCGCTCTTTTGCGCGTCGTCAATGGCCATCACCTGGGCTTGCGTGCCGGCATTGGCCAGGATCTCGGCGTTGACGATGGCCTCGATGCGGCGCACCTCGGCGTCGCTGACCGGTGCGTTGTGGGCAAAGTCGAAGCGCGTGCGCTCGGGCGTGACCAGCGAGCCCTTCTGCTGCACATGGCCGCCCAGCACCTCGCGCAGAGCCTTGTGCATCAGGTGGGTGGCGCTGTGGTTGCGGATGGTCTTGGCGCGGCGCTCGGCATCCACACGGGCCACGAAGCTGTCGCCCACGGCGATGGCGCCTTCCAGCACGCGGCACTGGTGGCCAGCCACATCGGCCTGGATCTTGGTGGTGTCTTCCACCAGCACGCGGGCGGCGGTGTTGCGCAGCTCGCCGGTGTCGCCCACCTGGCCGCCGCTTTCAGCGTAGAACGGCGTGTGGTCGAGCACGATCACCACATCGTCGCCGGCCTTGGCCTGCTGCACCGGGCTGCCGTCGATGTAGAGCGCCACCACCTTGGCGGTTTCACACACCAGGTGCTCGTAGCCGTGAAAGGTGGTGGGCAGGCCGTCGTAGCTGAGGCCGGCGGCCATCTTGAACTTGGCGGCGGCACGCGCCTGTTCGCGCTGGCGGTTCATCGCGGCCTGGAAGCCGGCTTCGTCCACCGCCACGCCGCGCTCGCGGCACACGTCAGCGGTCAGGTCGACCGGAAAGCCGAAGGTGTCGTGCAGCTTGAAGGCGGTGTCGCCGTCGATGGTCTGGCTGCCCGAACCGGCCATCGCGGCCAGCGCGGCTTCCAGGATCTCCATGCCGTGATGGATGGTCTGGAAGAAGCGCTCTTCCTCGGTCTTCAGCACCTCGGTGACGCGCTGGGCGTCGCGCGCCAGCTCGGGATAGGCCTCGCCCATCTCGGCGGCCAGGGCCTTGACCAGGGTGTGGAAGAAGGGCTTGCGCGCGCCCAGCTTGTAGCCGTGGCGGATGGCGCGGCGGGCGATGCGGCGCAGCACGTAGCCGCGGCCTTCGTTGCCGGGGATCACGCCGTCGGTGACGATGAAGCTGCAGGCGCGGATGTGGTCGGCAATGACCTTCAGGCTGGGGCTGGTGGCGTCACAGTCGTTGCCGGCCGGCGAGGCGCTGTCGACGGCCAGCTTGGCGGCACCCAGCAGCTTGGCGAACAGGTCGATCTCGTAGTTGCTGTGCACATGCTGCAGCACCGCGGCCAGGCGCTCGAGGCCCATGCCGGTGTCCACGCTGGGCTTGGGCAGCTTGTGCATCACACCGTCCTCGGTGCGATTGAACTGCATGAACACGTTGTTCCAGATCTCGATGTAGCGGTCACCGTCTTCGTTGGGGCTGCCCGGGGGGCCGCCGGCCACGTCGGGGCCGTGGTCGAAGAAGATCTCGGTGCAGGGGCCGCAGGGCCCGGTGTCGCCCATCATCCAGAAGTTGTCGGACATGTAGCGGCCGCCCTTGTTGTCGCCGATGCGCACGATGCGCTCGGCGGGCACGCCCACCACCTTGTTCCAGATCTCGTAGGCCTCGTCGTCCTCGGCATAGACGGTGACCCACAGCTTGTCGGACGGCAGCTTGAAGTGCACCGTCAGCAGCTCCCAGGCGTAGCTGATCGCGTCCTTCTTGAAGTAGTCGCCGAAGCTGAAGTTGCCCAGCATCTCGAAGAAGGTGTGGTGCCGCGCGGTGTAGCCCACGTTGTCCAGGTCGTTGTGCTTGCCACCGGCCCGGATGCACTTCTGGCTGGTGGTGGCACGGCTGTAGGGCCGCTTGTCGAAGCCCAGGAACACGTCCTTGAACTGGTTCATGCCGGCGTTGGTGAACAGCAGCGTCGGGTCGTCGCCGGGGATCACCGGCGAGCTGGCAACGATGGCATGGCCCTTCGACTCGAAGAACTTCAGGAACGTGGAGCGGATCTCGGCGGCTTTCATCGGGTCGGGCGGTGCCTGTAGAGGTGGTCGAGGGTGCGGTCGCGCTGCGCGCCGGCTGGGCGCACGAAACCCGCGATTTTAGGCCCTGGGCGGTGGGGCCGGGTGCCGGCCGCAGCTCAGGCTGCGAGGCGCCGGCTTTCGAGGAAGGCGAACACCCGCTCGTCCTCGCAAAAGGCGACGTTGAAGCGCATCCAGGCCGTGGGCTCCAGCGTGGCCGAGAACAGGTGGCCGGGGCCCAGCAGGATGTCGTGCTCGGCGGCCATGTTGGCCGTCACTGCCGAATCGGGCATGTCGGCATGCCGCGCCCACAAGAACATGCCGGCCTTGGGCTCGGCAAAGGTCTCGAAACCCAGGTCGGCCAGGCGCGAGGCCACGCGCTCGTGGGCCTGGCCCAGGCGCTCGCGCAGCGCCTTGAGGTGCTTGCGCCAGCGGCCCTCGGTGAGCGCGCCGTAGACCAGGCGCTCGGTGAACTCCGACGAGGTGAGGCCGGCGGTCATCTTCAGCTGCGCCAGGTCTTCCACCAGGTCGGGATCGGCCACCAGGTAGCCCACGCGCAGATTGGGCGAGATGGTCTTGGAGAAGCTGCTGACATGGATCACCCGCGCCAGCTGGTCCAGGCTGGCCAGCGAGGGGCGCGGTGCCGGGTCGAGATCGGCATAGATGTCGTTCTCGACGATGACGAAGTCGTGCTTTTCGGCCAGCTGCAGCACGCGGTGCAGGTGCGACAGCTGGGCCACCGAGCCAGTGGGGCTTTGCAGCCGCGGCTGGGTGAAGAACACCCGCGGCTTGTGCCGGGCCAGCAGCGCCTCCAGCGCCGGCAGGTCGTAGCCGGCCGCGGTGCGCGGCACGCCCACCAGCTGCGCACCCATGAAGCGCAGGCAGAACAGCAGGTTGGCGTAGCCGGGGTCGTCCACCAGCACCACATCGCCCGGACGCACCAGGCGGCGTGCGGCCAGGTCGAGCGCCTGGCTCGAGCCCTGGGTCAGCAGCACCTGCTCGGGCGTGACGGCGATCTCCTGCTCGGCCAGGGTGTCGCGGATCAGGCGGCGCAGATCGGGGTAGCCCTTGGGGTCGCCGTAGCCGCCCAGATCGAGGTCGTCACCGGCCAGGCCACGCAGGCTGCGCTTCAGGCCGTCGCCGAACAGCCAGTCGCCCGGCAGCCAGCCGCAGCCCGGTTTCATCGACAGGTGGCGGTTCTCGAAGATCTTGCGCAGGTACCACATGGCGTCGAAGCCCGCGCCACCCGGCTGCTGCGGCTCGCTGGGCCGGCCGGCGGCGGCTGCGCCCACGCGGCGGCGCACAAAGAAGCCCGAATGCGGCCGCGACACCAGCCAGCCCTGGGCCACCAGGCGGTCGTAGGCCTCGACCACGGTGAACACGCTGACCTCGTGCGCATGTGCGAACTGGCGGATCGACGGCACCTTGGTGCCGGCGCGCAGCGAGCCGTCCTCGATCAGCCGGCTCAGCCCCTCGACGATCTGGACGACGAGCGGCACGGACGACTGCGGATTCAAGGTGAACATCGGGACGGGACACGGCGTGGATGCACGCCGCGCAGAAACTGCAAGAAAGCCAGGCACGAGGCCGATCTGTACCGGTGACAGCGCCTGCACAGTGCATCGGCGCGGCGGCCCGGCCTGTACATGGTAGCGCCCGGCTGCACTGCCTAGAGTGAGGCCCATGCTGCAGCCACGGCCGGCGCCCTGCCCCGGATCGGCCTGCCATCGATCCGCCCGCCCCCTTGCACACGAGGCCCCCATGCAACGCGATTCCGCCCTTCAAGACGCCGCCCGCACCAACCAGCTGCTGATGGCGCGCCGCCGCGCCGCCCTGCCCGCCGGCCTGGGCCAGAGCCACGAGATCTTCGTCGACCGCGCCGAAAACGCCGAGGTGTGGGACGTGGAAGGCAAGCGCTACATCGACTTCGCCGGCGGCATCGCGGTGCTCAACACCGGCCACCGCCACCCGGCCCTGGTGGCCGCGGTGCAGCAGCAGCTGGGCCGTTTCACCCACACCTGCTTCCAGGTGCTGGCCTATGAGAGCTATGTGGAGCTGGCCGAGCGCCTGAATGCCAAGGCGCCGGGCGATTTCGCCAAGAAGAGCTTCTTCATGACCACCGGCGCCGAAGCGGTGGAAAACGCCGTCAAGGTGGCGCGCGCCTACACCAAGCGCGCGGCGGTGATCGCCTTTGGCGGCGGCTTCCATGGCCGCACGCTGATGGGCATGGCGCTGACCGGCAAGGTGGCGCCGTACAAGGCCGGCTTCGGCCCCTTCCCGGCCGAGATCTACCACGCCAAGTTTCCCTGCGCGATGCACGGCGTGAGCGTGGCCGACGCGCTGGCCTCGATCGAAGCCATCTTCAAGTACGACGTCGAAGCGGCACGCGTGGCGGCCATCATCCTCGAGCCGGTGCAGGGCGAAGGTGGCTTCTATGCCGCGCCGGTGGAATTTGCCATCGCGCTGCGCCGGCTGTGCGACCAGCACGGCATCGTGCTGATCGCCGACGAGGTGCAGACCGGCGCCGGCCGCACCGGCACCTGGCTGGCCTGCGAGCAATGGGGCCCCGAGGCCCAGCCCGACCTCATCACCATGGCCAAGAGCCTGGCCGGCGGCATGCCGCTGAGCGCGGTGATCGGCCGTGCCGAGATCATGGACGCGCCCGGCCCCGGCGGCCTGGGCGGCACCTATGCCGGCAACCCGCTGGCCACGGCCGCGGCGCTGGCGGTGCTGGAAAGCTTCGAGCGCGACGACCTGCTGGCCCGCAGCCGCGCCGTGGGTGCCCTGCTGACCGACGGCCTGAAAGCCATCGCCGCGAAACACAAGGTGATTGCCGACGTGCGCGGCCTGGGCGCCATGATCGCCATCGAGCTGTGCCAGGACGGTGACGCCAGGCGCCCCGATGCGGCGCTGACCTCGGCCATCGTCAAGGCCGCGGCCCAGGCCGGGCTGATCCTGCTGTCGTGCGGCGTGTATGCCAACGTGATCCGCATCCTGGTGCCGCTGACCGCGTCGGACGAGCTGCTGGCCGAAGGCCTGGCCATCCTGTCGGGCCTGTTCGACCAGCTGGCCTGAAGCCACCGGCCCGAAGCTCGCTGCGCGCCTGTGCCCACCCGAGGGGGTGCTCAGTCCCTTGGGGCGGCCCGGCGCGACGGAGGGCCGCTCTCGGCGACGCCGCGCACGGCATCCAGAAAAGCCTGCAGCGCCGCCAGATCACGCTGCGTGCGCCACAGGCAGTGCGTGTCGTAGGGCGCCAGCGGTGCGGCCAGCGGGCGAAAGCTGACGCCCGGCAGGCCGGCCTGCTGCAGCGCGGCCGGCACCAGGCCCACGCCCAAGCCCTGGGCAATGACCGACACCACGCTGAGCCAGTGGCGCAGCTCGAAACGCGCCTCGGGCTCGAAGCCGGCCGCGGCGCAGGCCGCCAGGATGCGGTCGTGGTAGTCGGGTGACACCGCCCGCATGATCAGCGCGAAAGGCTCGCCGGCCAGTTGGCGCAGATCCAGCGGCGGTGCCCCCTCCGCCGCCTTGCCGGCCAGCACATGCCCGGCGGGCAGGCAGGCCATGAACGGCTGGCTCGACAGCAGGATCTGCGAAAAGCCCGGCGGCACGCGCGGCGTGTGCACAAAGCCGAGGTCGAGCCGGTCTTGCGCCAGCTCGGCCAGTTGCTCGGCCGAGCTCAGCTCGTGCAGGCTCAGGCGCAGGCGCGGGTGCGCGGCGGCAAAGTTGCGCAGCACCTGCGGCAGGCCGCGGTACAGCACCGTGCCGGCAAAACCGATGCGCAGGCTGCCGGCCAAGCCCAGGCCCACGTCGCGGGCCTCGCGCGCCGCGGCGGCGGCCTGCTCCAGCAGGCTCAGTGCACGCGGCAGCAGTGCCGCACCGGCCGTGGTGATGGCCACGCCGCGGCTGTTGCGCTCGAACAGGCGCGCGCCCACCGAGGCCTCCAGCTGCTGGATGGCGGTGGTCAGCGGCGGCTGGGTCATGGCCAGGCGCGCGGCGGCGCGGCCAAAGTGCCGCTCTTCGGCCAGCGCGACAAAGCAGCGCAGATGGCGCAGTTCCATGAATTCGCAGACCCTATTGATCAATCGGTAATCAATATTAGACAGCTATTCATCCACGCCACCACAATCGGCGCCATCAACGACTCCTCCAACGAAGAGACAGACCATGGCCGCCACCTCTGCCAAGTTCCAATGGGACGACCCGCTGCACCTGGACAGCCAGCTCAGCGACGATGAACGCGCCGTGCGCGACGCCGCTCGCGCCTACTGTCAGGAGCAACTGCTGCCGCGCGTGACCGAGGCCTTCCGCCACGAGCGCACCGACCGCGAGATCTTCACCGAGATGGGCAGCCTGGGCCTGCTGGGCGCCACCATCCCCACCGAGTACGGCGGCGCCGGCCTCAACTACGTGTGCTACGGCCTGGTGGCGCGCGAGGTGGAGCGGGTGGATTCGGGCTACCGCAGCATGATGAGCGTGCAAAGCTCGCTGGTGATGGTGCCGATCAACGAATTCGGCACCGAGGCGCAGAAGCAGAAATACCTGCCCAGGCTGGCCACCGGCGAATGGGTGGGCTGCTTCGGCCTGACCGAGCCCAACCATGGCTCCGACCCCGGCAGCATGATCACCCGCGCCAAGAAGGTGCCGGGCGGCTACAGCCTGAGCGGCGCCAAGATGTGGATCACCAACAGCCCGATCGCCGATGTTTTTGTGGTCTGGGCCAAGGACGACGCGGGCTCGATCCGCGGCTTCATCCTCGAGAAGGGCGCCAAGGGCCTCAGCGCCCCGGCCATCCACAGCAAGGTGGGCCTGCGCGCCAGCATCACCGGCGAGATCGTGATGGACGAGGTGTTCTGCCCCGACGAGAACGCGTTCCCCGAGGTGCGTGGCTTGAAGGGCCCGTTCACCTGCCTGAACAGCGCGCGCTACGGCATTGCCTGGGGCGCCCTGGGTGCCGCTGAAGACTGCTTCCACCGCGCCCGCCAGTACGTGCTCGACCGCAAGCAGTTCGGCCGCCCGCTGGCCGCCAACCAGCTGATCCAGAAGAAGCTGGCCGACATGCTGACCGAGATCACCCTCGGCCTGCAGGGCTGCCTGCAGCTGGGCCGCATGAAGGACGCCGGCACGGCCGCGGTGGAGATCACCAGCATCATGAAGCGCAACAGCTGCGGCAAGGCACTCGACATCGCCCGCCTGGCGCGCGACATGATGGGCGGCAACGGCATCAGCGACGAGTTTGGCGTGGCCCGCCATCTGGTGAACCTGGAGGTGGTGAACACCTACGAGGGCACGCACGACATCCATGCGCTGATCCTCGGCCGCGCCATCACCGGCATCCAGGCTTTCAGCTGAGCCCCCCCGAAGCGGCTTCGCCGCCTCGCCTGAACCCAGGGACTGGGGCACCGCCAGTGGCCCGGCAGGGCCGGTTCCACGGCGGTCGCTGGGTGGCTTGCACCGAGCATGAGGAGACATCTTGACTGGACCTAAATTGCTGGACGGCATCCGCGTCCTCGATCTGTCGCGCGTGCTGGCCGGCCCCTGGTGCGGCCAGCTGCTGGCCGACTACGGCGCCGATGTGATCAAGGTCGAGCGACCCGGCGCCGGTGACGACACACGCGGCTGGGGCCCGCCCTGGTGGGGCGATCCGGCCACCAAGACCTCGGCCTACTACTTGAGCGCCAACCGCGGCAAGCGCTCGATCGCCATCGACATCGCCACGCCCGAGGGCGCGGCCCTGGTGCGCCAGCTGGCCACCGAGGCCGACGTGGTGCTCGAGAACTACAAGGTCGGCCAGCTCGCCAAGTACGGGCTCGACTACGCCAGCCTGAAGGCGCTGAACCCGCGGCTGATCTACGCCTCGGTCACCGGCTACGGCCAGACCGGGCCGTATGCGCCGGCCGCCGGCTACGACTTCGCCATCCAGGCCACCGGCGGGCTGATGAGCGTCACCGGCGAGAAAGACGGCGTGCCCGGCAGCCAGCCGCAGAAGGTGGGCGTGGCGGTGGCCGACCTGTTCACCGGTGTGTACACCACCACCGCGGTGCTGGCCGCCATCATCGAGCGCGGCCGCACCGGCGTGGGCCGGCACATCGACGCGGCCCTGCTCGACACCCAGGTGGCCATGCTGGCCAACCAGGCCAGCAACCACCTGATTGGCGGCCTGCGGCCCAAGCGCATGGGCAACGCCCACCTCAACGTGGTGCCCTACCAGGTGCTGGCCACGCAAGACGGGCACATCGTGCTGGCCGTGGGCAACGACGGCCAGTTCGCCCGCTTTTGCCAGCTGGCCGGCCACCCCGAGGTGGCGCGCGACGAGCGCTTTGCCACCAATGCCGGGCGCATCGGCCACCGCGACCTGCTGATGCCGCAGGTGGCCGAATGGATGCTCACCCGCAGCACGGCCGAATGGACCGCCCTGCTCGAGCCCAATGCCGTGCCCTGCGCGCCCATCCTCGAGCTGCCCGAGGTGTTCGAGCATCCGCAGGTGCAGCACCGCGGCATGAAGATCTCGCACCACGGCATCCCCAGCGTGCCCACGCCGATGCGTTTTGACAACGAACGGCCGGTGGCCGAGCTGCCGCCGCCGGGCCTGGACGAGCATGGCGAGGCCATTCGCGCCGCGCTGGCCGCGGGCCTGTACTGGCCGCCAAAACCGGCCTGATTCCCCCGGCAGGCACCACCCCGCAGCGCCAGGCACCAGCCTGGCGCTTGGCCATGGACGTCTCGTTTCGGCACGCACCATCCGGGTGAGCGTGTATTGGCCCCCTGGCCGGTACAGTGCCGAAACTGTCTGTCGCGTCTGTACATGGCGGCCGTGTGACAGCGCCGCCTACAGTCCGCATCGCCGTAGCCAAGCCCTCCGCCATGCCGCCCGACGCCTTCACACGCACTGATACGCTGGTCGCCTTTCGTGGCGTGCAGAAGACCTATGACGGCGAGACGCTGGTCGTGCGCTCGCTCGATCTCGACATCCGCCGCGGCGAGTTCCTGTCGCTGCTGGGCCCCTCGGGCTCGGGCAAGACCACCTGCCTGATGATGCTGGCGGGCTTCGAGTCGCCCACTGGCGGCGAGATCACGCTCGATGGCGTGCCCATCACCCGCACCCCGCCGCACAAGCGCAACTTCGGCATGGTGTTCCAGAACTACGCGCTGTTTCCGCACATGACGGTGGCCGACAACGTGGCCTACCCGCTCACCGTGCGCAATGTCCCGAAGGCCGAGATCGCCAGCCGCGTGACCAAGGCCCTGGCCATGGTGCAGCTGGGCGGGCGCGACCGCGCCTACCCCAGCCAGTTGTCGGGCGGCCAGCAGCAGCGGGTGGCGCTGGCCCGCGCGCTGGTATTCGAGCCGCAGCTGGTGCTGATGGACGAGCCGCTGGGCGCGCTCGACAAGCAGCTGCGCGAGCACATGCAGATCGAGCTGAAGGAGCTGCACCGCCAGCTCGGCGTGACCTTCGTCTACGTCACCCACGACCAGCACGAAGCCCTGACCATGAGCGACCGCGTGGCAGTGTTCAACGATGGCGAGATCCAGCAGATCGACGCGGTGGAGCGCCTGTACGAGACACCCAGCAACCGCTTCGTGGCCGGTTTCGTGGGCGACAGCACCCTGCTCACCGGCACGCTGGGCGCGGCCCAGGGCGGCAGCTGCGAGCTGGTGCTGCCCACCGGCGAGCGCCTGGCCGGCATCAACGTCAACGCCGCGCTGCCGGGCGCCGCGGTGGTGGCCTCGGTGCGGCCCGAGCGCATTGAGGCGCGCTTCACGCCGCCCGAGAACCTGGCCAACACGCTGAAGGCCGCCGTCAACGACGTGATCTATTTTGGCGACCACCTGCGCCTGCGCTGCGCCGTGGCCGGCCAGGAGCAGGCCACCGTCAAGCTGCCGCTGGCGGCCGGCGAGCAGCCGGTGGCTGGCCAGACGCTGTGGCTGCACATTCCCACGCCCTACCTGCGCGTGTACGTCTGACGCGGCGCCACGCCCGCCGCTCGATTCTTTTCCCCCCGCTGTTTGCCAAGAGGAGTTGCCCAAGACCATGACGACCTTTGCCCGCATCGCTGCCATTGCCGCGGCCGCCGCCGCGCTTGCCCTGCCCGCCGCCCCGGCGCTGGCGCAGAACCTCACGGTCGTGAACTTCGGCGGCGCCAATGGCGCGGCGCAGAAGAAGGCCTTTGTCGAGGCCTTCGAGAAGGCCAACGCCGGCGCCAGGATCACCGGTGTCGAGTACAACGGCGAGCAGGCCAAGATCAAGGCCATGGTCGAGACCAAGAAGGTCAGCTGGGACGTGGTGGAGGTGGAAAGCCCCGACGTCACCCGCGGTTGCGACGAAGGCCTGTTCGAGAAGCTCGACTACGCCAAGATCGGCGCCAAGGCCGACTTCACGCCGGCCGCCATCCACGAGTGCGGCATCGGCATCTTCGTGTGGTCCACCGTGATGGCCTACAACGGCGACAAGTTCAAGACCGCGCCCACCACCTGGGCCGACTTCTGGGACACCAAGAAATTCGCCGGCAAGCGCGGCCTGCGCAAGGGCGCGCGCTACAACCTCGAGTTCGCGCTGATGGCCGATGGCGTGAAGCCGGCCGATGTGTACAAGGAACTCGCCACCAAGGCCGGCGCCGACCGCGCCTTCAAGAAGCTGGGTGAGCTCAAGCCCAGCATCCAGTGGTGGGAAGCCGGCGCGCAGCCGCCGCAGTTCCTGGTGGCCGGCGACGTGGCCATGACCACCGCCTACAACGGCCGCATCGACGCCGCCCAGCGCGAGGGCAAGAACCTCAAGATCACCTGGACCGGCGGCATCTACGACCTCGACTACTGGACCGTCGTCAAGGGCTCGCCCAACAAGGACGCGGCGCTGAAGTTCATCGCGCTGGCCTCCAGCGCCGACGCCCAGGCCGAGTACGCCCGCCACATCAGCTACGGCCCCACCAACACCAAGGCCCTGGCCAAGCTGGATGCCAAGGTGCTGGAGAAGCTGCCCACCGCCCCGGCCAATGCCAAGGACGCGCTGCAGTTCAACATCAAGTTCTGGGCCGACCAGGGCGAAGAACTGGAAAAGCGCTTCGCCTCCTGGGCGGCGCAGTAAGCGCCTGGCCTGGCCTCGGGTTCTTCATCCCTGCGTGAGTTGTCCGCCATGAGCACAGCCGCCCTCCCCGCAATCGGTTCACCGGCGTTGCGCCAATCGCTGCACCGCGCCGAAACCCGGCGGCGCACGGTGGCCGTGCTGCTCACGCTGCCGCTGCTGCTGTTCTTGCTGGTGACGCTGCTGGTGCCCATTGGTGCGCTGCTGCTGCGCGCGGTCGAGAACCCCGAGGTGGCCGCGGCCCTGCCACGCACCGGCGAGGCCTTGTCGGGCTGGAACCGCCTTGACACGCCGCCGGCGCCGGCCTTTGCCGCGCTGGCGGCCGACCTGGCGGCCATCGAGGATGGCGCCAAGGCCGGCGGCCTGGCCCGCCGCCTCAATACCGAGGCCTCGGGCGCCCGCTCGCTGGTGATGGCCACCTACCGCGCCGTGCGCGACCCGCAGGCCTGGCCGGCCACACTGCCCGCCGCCGAGGTGCAGCAGCGCATGCTGGCGCTGGATGAGCGCTGGGGCCAGGCCAAGTACTGGCAGGCGATCGCCAAGAACGTCAGCCGCTGGACACCCGACTACCTGCTGACCGCCATCGACCTGAAGCGCCAGCCCGAAGGCGGCATCGCGCGGGTGGAGCCCGACCAGCGCGTGTTCGGCCGCATCCTGCTGCGCACCTTCGAGATCAGCCTCACCGTCACGCTGTGGTGCCTGCTGCTGGCCTATCCGCTGGCCTACTGGCTCAGCACGCTCAAGGCCCGCCACGCCAACCTGCTGATGATCCTGGTGCTGGTGCCGTTCTGGACCAGCATCCTGGTGCGCGTGGCCGCCTGGATCGTGCTGCTGCAGCGCGAGGGCCTGGTCAACAAGAGCCTGATGGGCTTAAGCATCATCCAGGAGCCGCTGGCCCTGCTGTTCAACCGCACCGGCGTGGTCATCGCCATGGTGCACATCCTGCTGCCCTTCATGATCCTGCCGCTGTACAGCGTGATGAAGAGCGTGCCGCCCACCTACCTGCGCGCCGCGGTGTCGCTGGGCAGTGCGCCGCTGGCGGCCTTCTTCCGGGTGTACGTGCCGCAGACCTATGCCGGCATCGGCGCGGGCGCGCTGCTGGTGTTCATCCTGGCCATCGGCTACTACGTCACGCCGGCCCTGCTGGGCGGCGCCGATGACCAGATGCTCAGCTACTACATCGCCCAGTACACCAACGTCGACATCAACTGGGGCATGGCCTGCGCGCTGGGCGCCGTGCTGCTGGTGGCCACGCTGGCGCTGTACGGCATCTACCGCAAGCTGGCCAAGGCCGAACTCAGTCTTGGTTGATCGTCATGAGCACCCTGTCCCTGCTTCGTCCTCAATTCCCGGCGTACTACACGCCCATCGACAAGGCCGGCTGGTGGGCCTTGCGCCTGGTGGCCATCGGCCTGCTGGTGTTTCTGCTGCTGCCCATCCTGGTGATCGTGCCGCTGAGCTTCTCGGCCAGCAGTTTTCTGGCCTACCCGATGCCGGGCTGGAGCCTGCAGTGGTACCACAACCTCTTCACCAGCGCCGACTGGGCGCGCGCCGCCAAGAACAGCTTCATCGTGGCCCCGGCCGCCACGCTGATTGCCACCACGCTGGGCACGCTCACGGCCGTGGGCCTGGCGCGCGTGCAGTTTCCCGGCAAGGGCGCGCTGATGAGCGTGCTGATCGCGCCGATGGTGGTGCCCATCGTGGTGGTGGGCGTGGCCTGCTACCTGTTCTTTGCGCGCCTGGGCCTGGCCGACAGCTACATCGGCCTGATCCTCGTGCATGCCGCGCTGGGCGCGCCCTTTGTGGTGACCACCGTGCTGGCCACGCTGCAGGGCTTCAACCACAACCTGGTGCGGGCCAGCTTGAGCCTGGGGGCTGACCCGGTGACCACCTTCTTCCGCGTCACGCTGCCGGTGATCGCGCCGGGCGTGATCAGCGGCGCGCTGTTCGCCTTTGCCACCTCGTTCGACGAGGTGGTGGTCACGCTGTTCATCGCCGGCCCCGAGCAGGTGACGCTGCCGCGCCAGATGTTCACCGGCATCCGCGAGAACATCAACCCGACCATCGCCGCGGTGGCCACGCTGCTGACGATCTTCACCACGGGGCTGATGCTCACTCTCGAATGGATCCGCGGCCGCCGCGCATGACGACAGAACGCCAACTCAACCAGCCGCTGGGCGGCAACGCCATGCCGCGCTTCGGCGGCATCGCCAGCATGATGCGGCTGCCGCTGGCCACCTCGCCCGAGGGGCTGGACGCGGCCTTCATCGGCGTGCCGCTCGACATCGGCACCAGCCACCGCCCGGGGGCCCGCTTCGGCCCGCGCGCCATCCGTGCCGAATCGGCCCTGCTGCGCCCCTACAACATGGCCACCGGTGCCGCGCCCTTCGATGCCCTGCAGGTGGCCGACCTGGGCGACGTGCCGATCAACACCTACTCGCTGGAGAAGTCGCTGGCCATCATCACGGCCTTCTACGCCCGCGTGCTCGATGCCGGCTGCGTGCCGCTCACCCTGGGCGGCGACCACACCATCGCGCTGCCCATCCTGCGCGCCATGGCCGCAAGGCACGGCCCGGTGGCGATGGTGCATGTGGACGCGCATGCCGATGTCAACGAGCACATGTTCGGCGAGCCGGTGGCCCACGGCACGCCGTTTCGCCGGGCGGTGGAAGAAGGTCTGCTGCAAGGCAACAAGGTGTTCCAGATCGGCCTGCGCGGCACCGGTTATGCCGCCGACGATTTCGACTGGCCGCGCCAGCAGGGCTTTACCGTGGTGCCGGCGCACGAGCTGTGGTGGCAATCGCTGGCGCCGCTCATGCAACGCGTCAGGCAGACGATTGGCGATGCGCCCTGCTACCTCAGCTTCGACATCGACGGCATCGACCCGGCCTATGCCGGCGGCACCGGCACGCCCGAGATCGGCGGCCTCACGGTGCCGCAGGCGCTCGAGATCGTGCGCGGCTGCCAGGGCCTGAACCTGGTGGGCGCCGATCTGGTGGAGGTGTCGCCGCCCTACGACCCCAGCGGCAACACCGCGCTGCTGGGCGCCAACCTGCTCTACGAGATGCTGTGCGCGCTGCCTGGCGTGCCCCGCCGCTGAAACCCCGGGCCGCCCCCGGCCCACCCCTCACCGCCGCCGCGACAAGATGCACACCCCAATGCAACAGGCCGATACCGCCCTCCCCGCGCAGCCGGGCCAGAATGCCCCGTTGACCGGAGAACCTGCCATGGACAAGAAGACCTCGCCGCTGGCCACGCTGAGCGACCCCACCCTGCTGAAGACCGACGCGCTGATCGCCGGCGAGTGGGTGAGCGGCAACAGCCGCTTCGATGTCACCGACCCCGCCACCGGCCTCAAGCTGGCCGACGTGGCCAACCTGGGCCCGGTGGAGTGCCACGACGCGATCATGGCCGCCGAGCGCGCCTGGCCGGCCTGGCGCGCCAAGACCGCCAAGGAGCGCGCCGCCATCCTGATGAAGTGGTTCGTGCTGCTGCAGCAGCATGCCGACGACCTGGCCCGCATCATGACCGCCGAGCAGGGCAAGCCGCTGGCCGAGGCGCGCGGCGAGGTGGGCTATGGCGCCAGCTTCCTCGAGTGGTTTGCCGAGGAGGCGCGCCGTGTCTACGGCGAGACCATCCCCACCACCGACAACAACAAGCGCTACATCGTCGTCAAGCAGCCCATCGGCGTGTGCGCGGCCATCACGCCCTGGAACTTTCCGATCGCGATGATCACGCGCAAGGTGGCACCGGCATTGGCCGCCGGCTGCCCGGTGATCATCAAGCCGGCCGAGCAGACGCCGCTGTCGGCGCTGGCCGTGGCCGAGCTGGCCCAGCGCGCCGGCATGCCCGCGGGCGTGCTCAACATCCTCACCGCCGACAGCGCCCAGTCCATCGAGGTGGGCAAGGTGCTGTGCTCCAGCGGCGTGGTGCGCCACCTGTCGTTCACCGGCTCCACCGAGGTCGGCCGCATCCTGGCCGCGCAATGCGCGCCCACGATCAAGAAGCTGAGCCTCGAGCTGGGCGGCAACGCGCCCTTCATCGTCTTCGACGACGCCGATCTCGACTCGGCGGTCGAGGGCGCGATGATCAGCAAGTACCGCAACGCCGGCCAGACCTGCGTCTGCGCCAACCGCCTGTATGTGCAGGACAAGGTCTACGACGCCTTCGTCGAGAAGCTGGCCGCCAAGGCCGCCGCCATCCAGGTGGGCAACGGTTTCGAGGCCGGTGTCAGCCAGGGCCCGCTGATCGACGACCAGGCCGTCGCCAAGGTCGAAAGCCATGTGGCCGATGCCGTGGCCAAGGGCGCCCGCGTGGTGGTGGGCGGCGAGCGTGCCCCCGGCCTGGGCGAGCGCTTCTACACGCCCACCGTGCTGGCCGACGTGACGCCCGAGATGCTGTGCTCGCGCGAAGAAACCTTCGGCCCGGTGGCGCCGGTGTTTCGCTTCAGCACCGAGGCCGAGGTGATCGAGCGGGCCAATGCCACCGAGTTTGGCCTGGCCAGCTACTTCTACAGCCGCGACATGGGCCGCATCTTCCGCGTGGGCGAAGCGCTCGAGTACGGCATGGTCGGCATCAACACCGGCCTGATCAGCACGGCCGAGGTGCCGTTCGGCGGCGTCAAGCAATCGGGCCTGGGCCGCGAGGGTGCGCGCCAGGGCATCGACGACTATGTCGAGCTCAAGTACCTCTGCCTGGGCGACATCCTGAAGTAACGGCAGCCCCTCGCCCGGTCTGGCGCCGGCTGAACGCCGGCAAGCCCGGTCGGCCTCCCGAGGGGCCGGCGATGCTTGCGGCATTGAACCGCAGGCAGATCGCCTGGCCGGCCGGCTTGGGAGCGGCCCGGCGCCCGGCCGCTACTACCCCGCGTTTCACTCGTCGTTGGCGGCGAGTGCCCCGCCGCGGGGCGTCAGGCCGGCGCGGCCCAGCGCCGGCGCTTCGCCGGCCTGGCCCATCGCGCGGCGCAGCAGGGCGTCGGCCTCTTTGCCGTCCTCGGGGTACTGCGCCACGCCCACGCTCACCGCCACCGCCACGTCCTGCCCGGCCACAGTGAACGGCCGCTGCAGCGATTGCGCCAGCTTGGCCGCCACGCGCGGGCCATCGGCCGCGCTGTCGATCCAGGCCAGCAGCACCGCAAAGCTGTCCAGGCCCACCGAGGCCACCACATCGCTGGCGCGCAGGCCCGAGCGCAGGCGCACCGCCACCTTGCGCCGCAGCACATTGGCCGCCTCGGCGCCCAGCCGTGCCTCGGTGGCGGTCAGGCCGTCGATGCGCAGCGCCAGCAAGGCCATCGCCGCAGGCTCGCGCTCGCGCAGCGCCAGCAGATGGGTCATGTGCTCCATCAGCTGCTGATGGTTGGGCAGGCCGGTGGCCAGATCGGTGGCGTAGGCCTTGCGCGCCATGCGCTCCAGGCGCTTGCGCTCGACCGCCAGCCGCACCGCGCGCGCCAGCTGCTGCGCGTCCAGCCCGCGCTGGGGCAGCACATCCTGCACACCCAGGCGCACCAGGCGCAAGGCATCGGCCGACGAAGGCTCGGGCGCCACCACCAGCACCGCGGCGTCGATCACCGCACGCGGCAGCTCGGGCCAGTTGGCCAGCATGGCCAGCGGCTCGGCCAGATCGGCGCCCACCACCAAGGCATCGCAAGGGTGGGTGTCGAGTTCTATCGCCAGATCGGCGCGGCCGGCGCAGGGGTGCACCACGAACGGCCCGAAGACCGAGGTGGACAGGTCGGGCGCGCCACGGCCCAGAAACAGCAGTTGGATAGGCTCACTCATGATCGTGCCCCGCATCATGCCCCAGCCCGAGCGGCCGGCGCCACGCTGGGAACTACGGGGACGGCGCGGCGGCGGATGCCACGGCACCACGCCGGCGCACCGCGGCCATCGGCCGCGCACCGCGGCCATCGGCCGCGCACCGCGGCCATCGGCCACACGTTGTCCGGCACGCCGACACACCGGCACATCGGCACACCTGCGCCCACGCACACCGGGCGGCCCGGCAACCGGCCCAGGCGGGCCGGGCCATGGCTAGAATGCGCGGCACTGCGGGTGTAGTTCAATGGTAGAACGCTAGCTTCCCAAGCTCGATACGTGGGTTCGATTCCCATCACCCGCTCCATAGTTTCGTAAGTCCTTGATCCGTCAGGGGCTGCCGCCCGACTCGGGCGGGCGCTGGTAGTGGTGTCCCAATGGGGTATCCCACATGAGTCAGCGCCATCACCTGCGCCGCCGATCCAGCGGCGTGTATGCGGTTCGCTTCGTCGTCCCCGAACGCCTGCGCGTCATCGTCGGCTGCAGCGAGGTTCAGCGAAGCACGGGCTGTCGTGATTTGGTGGTGGCCAAGATCGTGGCTGCCGAGATGGCTGCTCACTGGCATCGCACAATCGCGAGCTTGATGACGATGGACCCGCAGAAAGTTCTCCAAGGCAGCGTGGACCTCCTGGGCGACGGCACCCTGCCCCTCGCGGAGGCCGCCAAGCTGCTGGGGGCCGACCTGATGGACCTCACCAGGCGTTTGGCCCACCGTCACGCACGCTTCTTGGTCGAGGCCAACACCTGGTCGGGTTGGGTGCTCGACGACATCACCGAACTGAACCACGAGCGGGACGAAAGCGGCTACCTGGTGTCCGTGGACATCAGCGACGGCGCGCTGCAGCGACTGGGCCAAGAGCGAGTCGTGAGCCGGCAGCTGGAGCTCTACCTCCCGAGCGACGCGGTGCGTGTGGTGCAAGCCGCAGCGGGTGCCGCAGTTGCGCTCTTTCGGTTTTCAGCCACTGGCCTCTCGAGGGTCGGCTTTGTAGTGCCCTACCCTGGTGTCAGCCTCGTCGTCGATCATCTTCTCGTGCGACGGCTGGACGTCGAGGCTTTGCGCCGGTCTTTGAGCCCGCAACTGCGGCAAGTTGATCCAGGGGCGCCAGGCCATGCATCGCCGGTCTCACCGGCACACGAAAGCGGACTCGCGATCCCACGGCATGCGAAGAAACGGCTGTCCGAACTGGCGACCTTGTACCTGGACAAGCGCGCTGGGCACTGGAAGCCCGATGAGCTCAGGCGGCAACGCGACGCCTGCGGCGCGCTGGTGGCTTTCACAGGCGACGCACTGTTGGGGGAGGTCGACCGAGAGATGCTCTGGAGTGTCTCCGGCCAACTGCGTCGGCTGCCACACCGGCGACACCTCGTCTCAGCACCCAAGCTGAGCAACGGTGCGACCGACTGGCACGAACTGGTGCGCCTCGCCGGCGAACTTCGGATGCGGACCGCAACGGCGGGCTCGGTTGAGCGCCTCGTGGAGGACATGAGCTCGATCATTGCCTTCGGCGTCAAGCTTGGCTGGCTGATGCAGAACCCCGCGGCCGAGTTGGCCGCAGAGGTGTTCGAGTCCATGGGCGGTACCCGTCGCCAGAGCCACCAGCAGCGCGAACAGTTCAGCGATGACGACCTCGGCAAGATCTTCGGCGTCGAGTGGTTCGTCACCGGCGTCGGGCGCCGGACGCAGCAGGGCATCTTCCACAGCTACAGGCCGCACTACTACTGGCTGCCAGTGCTTGCCTTGTTCACCGGCGGCCGGATCAACGAGCTGTCACAGCTGTACCTGGACGACATCAAAGAGCTTGAGCCCGGCCTGTGGGTGATCGACTTCAACCTTGCAAACCCCGACAAGCAGAACAGCGACGACGACGACATCGCGCCGGACAAGTCACTGAAGACCGTCGCAGCAGAGCGGCAGGTGCCGATCCACAGCAAGCTCCTGGAGCTTCGTCTGCTGGACTACGTCGCCGCATTGCGCATCGCCGGTCACCAGCGGCTGTTCCCCGAACTCATACATCACCCCGACAAGGGCTACGGCAAGGCTGCGAGCAGTTGGTTCAACGAGCGCTTCCTCGGCAAGCGGCTCAAGCTACCCCGCGATGGTCGGAAGGTGTTTCACTCCTTCCGGCACACAGTGAACACCGCGCTGGAGCGGGCTGGCGTGCCCGACAAGGCATTCAAGCAGTTGCTTGGCCATTCTCTGAAGGCACATGCCGGGGCCAGTGCGCACTACATCAAAGCGCGCGAAGCGGCGGAACTTCGCCCTCACATTGAGGCGCTGCAATTCGACAACGTCAAACCGGCCAGGTTCGACGTAGCCGCGGGGGTCGAGGCAGTTGGCCATGCGCTGCGCCTGAAGGAATCGCATCAGCGACCCCACTGACCCACTCGCCGGGGTGGTGCTCGCGCTCTTGCGCCGATGGCGCACGGCAAACTCGGTCTCGGACAGAAACTGCACCGCAGTTGTGCACGCCCCCCTAGCTTCTGTGGGCGCAGATTGACCCTGCCGAGCCCGCGGTCATTCCATTGCGTCGCCTTGCTCGCTACGCTCAGTCCGTGGATTGAGCAAGGGGGCGTGAGGTGCAAATCGGTTTGAAGGGTTTCCTGGATGTACATGCAGCAAAGCTGGGTCGGGCGGTAATCCTCCTCCTATTGATGCTCTCAAGCATGCTACCCGCTTCCGCTTATGCCGCAAGCGAGTATATTAGAATCAATTTTGACGATAATTCAATACCCAGTGGATGGACATACCACAACCCACTAGTCTCCGTCGGCTACGCTGACAATGCCGGTATTTCTGGTGGCCGATTTTTCGCCGGGTATGATTCTATTGGGGTTTTGACACTCGAATTACCTCCATCGCCAGACTTGGTCGGCATAAGCATCGATTGGCAAGCGAACCTCTCCCCGAACTACTGGGGAAATCAGCAAGGGGTCGCTCTACGTAACACGATCGATAGAGAGTTTCGCGCGGAGACCTGGACCAATCCTTACGGATGGGGGAATAACTATCCAAGAATATTATTCTCTGATGTTAGTCATTATTCGCTTGCGCAGCTGGTGCAAATGACGCCTGGGGTCTATTCGTATTCAGCAAAATTCTCCAATGGGCTAACATCCTTTTCCGCCTCGAATGAAGGAGGCAATATATTCGGCATGGAGTCTCGGAATGACGTGCTAAGCATGGCCGGCATATCGGGTATCCAGTTAATGGTGTACCAGACAGTTGGGGAGCAGATCTGGCTTGATAATGTCTCAATCCGGATAGATCGGATATCGGGCTTGTCCATCCCTTCCCCAATCGCGAATGGAGTATTTTCCGGAAATTATGTAGCGGATCCATCGAGCAGATCGTCGATCGTTGCGAAAAACCTGACGATCGTCGCTGAATCGAATTTTTCGCTGGGCGCGAATGAAGTAATTGACCTCGATAATGGGCAAGGTACGCTGACCATTGACAAGGGTGCCGTATTCAGCGGCAACGGAACCATTAGAGGCAATGTTCTTAACCGCGGGCTGGTCCGAATACCAGTAAAAGCGCTCGCACAGGTCAAAGGTAGCGAGGTGCAATATGTTGTTGATGCACCGACTACGATGCCGGCGGCACAACAACCGGTAGCGGCAGTCGTAGTCACTGCCGCCTCGCCAGTGGTCATTAATCAGGACACCTATTTTCGTTTCGCCCGTTGGTCGGGTGGATGCGACTCAGCCGGAACGTGCGGTGGAACTGGTTCCGGAGGCGCTACGTCTGCGCCCCTACTGACACTCAGCGCAGGGATTACGAACCCACAAGTAATAGAACTGCGCGAAGCTTCACCAGTGGTGAATGGCACCTTTGCGGTCGACGCCAGCCTCAGCGTCACTGGCAGCTATACGCAAGAATCCACTGGCATTCTCCGGCTGTTCATCGCGGGTCATGGCCAAGCTGATTTCAGCAGCGCAAGCCAGAGCGGTGGCAGCTACAGCCAGTTGATGGTCGGTGAGGCCGTGCAACTGGACGGTCAGGTGCAGGTGGTACTGCAGCCTGAATTGTTTGCTGCGTTTGGCTACGCCCCCAGGCAGGGCGACACGTTTGATTTCGTCATCGGTACTGCTGGTATTTCGCTGGCCGAGGGCTTGCGCTTCGGCGTGCTGGTGACAGACGCTGGCAAGAGCAAGCTGCCGGGTCTAACGATGACCGGCTATTCGAGCCCTATCGAAGGTGATCCCGATCATTTGTGGCTTATTCAGAATTCGATATTGAAATTTTCTCTGGCCGAAGGGGGTACGGTGTTGCGTGGCACTCTGACTTCCCAACTTGAACTGACGACCGCTGTGCCTGAGCCGACCGCAGCTGTGTTGATGCTGCTCGGAATCTCGGGTTTGCTTGCAAAATTGGCTCGCCTTGGCAGGCCATGCAACCTAGCCTGAACAAGTCTCGGACCTATCTAGATGAGAATGGATACCTTCCATTCGCACGTTCCATGACGTTTTCAGGGGGATCTATGAGTAAGTTCTACAAAGTAATATTCTTCGGCGCGATCACACTGCACGCGGGACATACCCTTGCAGCTGGTTCGGCCGCGGCCGGTTTGCCCAGTGGAAGTTACTCGCAAAGCCAGTACTGGAGTGGTCAAGACGCCAATTCAGCATTCAACGGCGGCGGATGGAACTCTGGAACTTTCGGAACTGGTTGGTTGCATGTGGATCTCGGGGCTACGAAATTTCTGTACTCGGTCACCTACACAACGGGTTGGACACCTGGCGTGACATACGAGGCAATTTACATTTCCGATGCGCCGATCGGGCAGAACTGGTCAAGCCTCAACCCGGTTGCAGTTCGCAATGAGTATGCATCGTATACCGCTCCAGTCACCGTCAACTTCTCAGCAGTTTCAGGCAGGTATTTTCAGATTGTGGCCAACGGAAACGCAAGCTGGACAGCGCTCGGAGACATATCGGTCAGCACTGTCCCCGAGCCGAGTCAATGGATGCTGTTGGCGCTCGGTACCGCAGTTCTTGGCATAGCAGCGCGTCGAAGAACCTGACGGCGAAGGGGCCGAGAACGTTGAACCGTTTTCGGAGCTCCGTCAAGCAAGCGCCGCACGCCTCGCACGGGAATTGAAAATCCCTGCTCAGGCCGACATACTCTCATTTACTTGAGGAAAATACAGGCGGCGGATTCGAGCATCCTCCTCATCCGTCCGCCAGGGTCTCGAGGCGACTCGATTCAACTCGGTGATCGATTCACCAGCGATGGCTATCGCGCGGTGTGCGATTCACTTAGTCATCCGCTGAATCGTCATATACGCGACCTTACTTCCGCCCGGGTCTGACGTCGGGCGGTCGGGCGGTCGGGCGGTCGGGCGGTCAGGTGGCTAGGCAGTCAGGTGGCCAGTGGCGGGGGCGCCTTGCCCTCGTACGCCATCACGACCCACCTCTTGGCCGCGTCCAGCTGCTCCTGCGTGGTCAGCGCCAGCTCCAGGTCACCGGTGCCCCAGTGGCCTTGCTGGCTCACGTCGCGGGCGTTCGGGGGCAAGGGCCCCAGGCTGGGCGGGTCGAGGTGCAGGTAGAGCAGCAGGCGGCCCTTCTGCGGCACCACGGTGGCGAAGTTCTTCAGTCGCTTGAACGCGGCGTAGAGCTTGAGCTCCTTGCGCTGCACGTCGTCGCCCAGCGCGAACATGTAGTCCTCCAGCGAGGCCAGCACGTCCTGCAGCGCCGGTGCCATGCTGGCCACCACCTCGGCATACGGCTTGTCGGTGCCGGCGGGCTTGTCGGTGGCTGCGGCGGGTGCCGGCTGGTCGGTCTCCAGGTGACCTGTGGCCTCTGTGGCGTCGGTGTCGGCCTTGCCCGGCTTCTTGGCGGCGCTGGCGCCGGCCGTCTGCTGGGCGGTGTGCACCTGCTCCAGCAGCAGCAGGTCGGGGCCGAACTGGCGGTAGCGGATCAGGTCGATGCTGTGGTGCATCTGGCGCACCGCGTGGCCGTCGTACTTGGTGAAGGCGCCGGCGATGCACACCACCCGCGGCGCCTTCCACTCGTTGGCCTGCGCCACCTCGGCGCCCAGACGCTCCTGCACCAGCAGCCGGAACTCGCCCTTGTGGTCGAGCAGCCAGTCCAGGTAGTACAGGCCCTGGTTGATGACGCTCTCGCCCACCGCGCGCTTGTACTCCACGATGACCGGGCAGTTGTCCTCGTCCAGGCCCAGAGTGTCGATGCGGCCACCGTGCAGCTTGCCGGTGCTGTACTCGGTGGCCAGGAAGCGGATGCCCAGCATGGGCTCGAGGTTGGCCTCGATCAGCTTCTGCAGCGGTTTCTCCAGGTCTGACGCGCTGCCCTCCAGCTCACTGGCCTTGCCGTCGATCAGGCGGTACAGCTTCACCTCGCTCATGCGGTGCTTCTCCCTCGCCTGGCGGTCGTCTTCGGTGGGGCGGATGCGTCCAGCCGGGCCAGCATCTCGGCGGCCGGCTCGTCGTTCGGGTCTTGGGGGACGAGTTCGCCGCGGAAGGCTTTGGCGAGGGTGGCGGGCGCAAGCCGATGGATGGTGGCCGCGGCACCATCCAGGCGTCGTTGCAGTCGACCGGCTTGCTCTAACAGCATGGACACCCTTCCAGCGATGTCGCGCTGAACCGCGAGCGGTGGCAAGAGCACCTGCAAGGAGGCGAACTTCGACTTGTTGATGATGGGAAGCGTGGTGGCGGAGGCGTTGCCTATAACGGCCTGCTGCCCGATCGGACTGCTGAACCAGAGGTAGAGATAGCGGGGATCCACACGTGATTCGTCGCACACCACGGCGTTGATTTGCTGGTTTGTCGCGCACGGGACGGCTGCCAGGCCCGTCTTGCCAATCGTGGCACCGATGCATGTCACCAAAACCGCGCCAGTGGGCAGAAGCCTTGCACCGGAGACTCCTTCATCGGTCAAACGCTCGTCAGACTGGCAAACCGCATCGCCCTGGGACAAGTCGGTCGGCTTGAAAAGCGGGATTCGGCCATTTGGATCCGATGCCCGCACTCGGGCGGGTGTGTTGCCTGTGACAACAACGCCGAGTTGACCGATGGCGCAAGGCGTCCACTCTGAGATGTCGTACTGCTGATCGCCTACGCCGCCTGACACTGCCCTCGCCAGCACCGACTGCCTGAACCGCTGCAGCAGCGGCCCCACGCGGTCGAGACGATTGCGGCAGGCATCGACGCGGGCGAGGATGGCGTCGAGCTTGTTGGCGATGCGCTGTTGTTCGGGAAACGGTGCAACCAGCACTTCGGCATCGCGGATGTCATCAAGGCCCAGGCCTGCCTTGGTTCCGCCCCGGCTCGCCGCGAGCAACTGCCGCTTGCCGTCCGCCTCGGAGGCGAAGTACCAAGCCAGAAACCTGGGGTCGCAACCAGCGCGAGGACGCGCCAGCGCGATGTGCTGATTGATGTACGCCTCGCCGAGGTCTCGCGGCACCAAGCCCACCATACCCAGCTCTGCCGTGATGGACACCAGCAGGTCGTTGTGCATCAGGCGCGTGCGCTCGCCTTCGGCACCCGCTGGCGGCTCAACGCGCTGCACATCGGCCAAGTCGAGCTTGATCGTGTCGTGGTCGAGGTTGCCTACGCGGATGAATGCTGCCCCGGTGTTGGCGTAGTACTTCGCCCATCCGCGTGAGCCACTGGTCACCCGCTCGAACAGTTCGGCAGCGGTGGTTCGCGTCCACCCACTCGGCAACTCGCTCACCCGTCCACCTCCGCACCCAGCTCGGCCAGGATGGCCTCCAGCTCGGTCATCGCGTGCTCCAGCTCCTGCATCGCGGCTTGCGCCAGCGCGGCGGGCTCGGGCAGGTCGGCGGCGTCTTCGGCGCTGTCGTCCTTCAGCCAGGCGATGTCCAGGCTGTCGTCACGGGCCCGGATCTCCTCGCGGCTGAAGCGGCGCAAGCGCCCGGCTTCGCCCTCATCCGTGCGCGGGCTGCTGCCATCGGCGCGCTCGCCATACGCGGTGATGAAGGGCTGCAGATGCGCCAGCGTGAACGGCGTGCGCTTGCCGAACTGCGGCATGTTGGCGCGCAGGTCGTACACCCACACCTCGTGCGTATTGCCGGTGGGCGTGCGGCCCTTCTCGAAGAACAGCACATTGGTCTTCACGCCCTGGGCGTAGAAGATGCCGGTGGGCAGGCGCAGGATGGTGTGCAGGCGGCATTTGTCCATCAGATCCGCGCGGATCTGCCTGCCCACGTTGCCCTCAAACAGCACGTTGTCGGGCAGCACCACGCCGGCCCGGCCGCCGGGGTTCAGGCCGCGGTAGATGTGCTGCAGAAAGGCCAGCTGCTTGTTGCTGGTGGGGTAGGTGAAATCGCCCCGCGTCGGCAGGCCGCCGCCCTTCTTGGTGCCAAACGGCGGGTTGGCCAGGATCAGATCCGCCGGCGGCAGGCTCTCGCCCTCGCCCGACAGCGTGCTGCCCACGCGCACCGGGCCCTGGCCCGCGCCGGTGATGTCGTGCAGCAAGCAGTTCATCAGCGCCAGGCGCTGGGTGTCGGGCACCAGCTCCATGCCCACGAAGGCGTGCTGGCGCTGGAATTTCTGCTGCTCCACCGTGAGGGTGAACAGGTCGTCGGTGTGCTGCTTGATGTAGCGGTCGGCCTCGATCAGGAAGCCGGCGGTGCCGGCGGCGGGGTCTTGCACCACCTCGCTGGGCTGGGGCTTGAGCACCTCCACCATGGCGCGGATCAGCGCGCGGGGCGTGAAGTACTGGCCGGCGCCGCTCTTGGTCTCGCCGGCGTTCTTCTCCAGCAGGCCCTCGTACAGGTCACCCAGGCCGTCGGTGCGGGCGGTGTACCAGTCGAGCGCGTCGATGCTCTCCACCAGCTGGGCCAGGTGGCGCGGCTCCTTGATGCTGGTGTTGCTGCCGGCGTAGATGGCGGCCACGCTGGGCTCGGCGGCGCGGCTGAGCACCAGCAGGCTGCTGCGGTAGTGGTCGAGCTGGGCGATGCCGTTGCGCGCCTTCAGGTCGGCCCAGCGCTGGCCAGCGGGCAGGCGGTGCTCGGTGTCGGTCTCCTGCGCCATCTTCAAAAACAGCAGCAGCGTGAGCTCGGTGACGTACTGGTGGTAGGTGATGCCGTCGTCGCGCAGGATGTCGCAGAGCGACCAGAGCTTCTGGACGATGTTGTGGGTGGACATGGGAGGAGATCAGGGCGCCAGCAGGCGGCGCTCAAGCAGGGTGGTCAGGTCACGGCGGCCGTCGGCGATCAGCGCCACCAGCACGCCGGGCGGCTGGGTGTCTGGCAGCACGCGGTAGATGATGCGGTAAGGCTTGAAGTGCACCTGGCGGTAGCGGTGGATGCCCAGGGCCAGAAGCTCAGGCGGATAGGCGCCGCGCTCAGGAAAGGTGGCCAGGCCCTCGTAGGTGCGCGTGACCTGTTTCAGCACATGGGTGGCGGCCATCGGTGAATCGTGCTCGGCGATCCAGCGGACGATGGCCCGCAGGTCCTTGCGGGCCTCGATGGACATCAGCACCTGATGAACCGGAGGCTCGGCGCTGCTCATTTCTTGACGGCGCGGCGCACGTTGGCCTGCACGGGCACCTGCTGCCTGGCACGCTTGGGCGCCTGGGTGGCGGCCGCTGCCGGTACCGGCGGGAAGTCGGCGTCCAGCTCGGCCTGCAGTTCGGCCAGCACTTTGTCGGCCGGCTCCACGCGGCCTTCTTCCAAATCGCGCTCGGACATGGCCAGCAGCTTCAGCAGTGCCAGGGTTTCCTGCTGCTGCTCGTAGCTGGCCAGGTCCAGCAGCACGGCCCTGGCCTCGCCGTTCTGAGTGATGAGCAAGGGCTCGCGCTGTGTGGACAGCGTTTCAAGGGCCTCAGCAGCATTGGCCTTGAGCCAGCTGATGGGCTTGACCTGGGTCGAGTAGCGCATGGTCGGTCTCCAGTGAGGTGGCGGCCCGCAGCCGCGGCGGCATGATAGACCGAAAAGAGATCTAAAAAGGTCTGGCTGGATGGGCGCCGGTCAGGCGGCGTCGCTCCACACCTCGTCTTCCAGCGCACCGATCACGTCCTTGCCGTGGCCGCCGAACACCTTGTCCACGGCCTTGAAGCCGCCGTGGGTGACGTAGGCGCCCTGGGCGAAGGTGCTCTCGTCCACCACCACCTGGTCTTTCAGCGTGGTGGCGATGCGCTCCAGCCAGCGGCGCTGCGGCGGGGTGTAGCTGCCGCGGGCCAGCAGGCGGGCCACGGCCCGATCCACCCGGGTGGCGAAGGGCAGCAGCGGTGAGCCCAACGCCAGCTGCCGGATGTAGCCGATGACGGTGGCCGCCACGTCCTCCTGCCGGGCCTGGGCGAAGGCGGTGCGCAAGGCCGGCTCGGTGAACTGGTGGCGGGCCATTTCCACACGCAGGCTGCGCAGGTGCTCGGCGGTGAGGTCGCGCGGGCGGGTGAGCACGATCTCGAGTGCGGCCAGGCGGTTGACGTTCTCGCGGATGAAGGCGTGGAAGGCGCCCAGGTAGTCCTCGGGGCGCTGGTAGGGGCCCCAGCCGTGTTCCACGCCCAGCAGCTGGTCAGCGTGCGGCGCCAGCACGCGGTCCACGCCCGCGGTGGGCGTGGCCTCGGTGCGCAGCGCGGCCAGGGCCTGGCCGTGCTGGGCCATGAAGGCGCGCAGGCCGGCCACATCCAGGCCGCGCAGGTGCTCCACCAATGGCGCCGGGGCCAGGCCGGTCAGCAGCTGCAGCTGTTGCAGGCCGTCGCGCAGCTCGGTGCGCTGGCCGGCCAGCTTCTGCGCCCGGCGCAGCAGGTTGCGCACGCGCACCAGCAGCTGATCGCGCAGTTCGTCGGCATGGGTGATGGCCTGGCCGGTGCGGGCATCCTGGCCCACCACCAGCTGGCCGGCACGCTCGTCCTGCAACTCGGCCAGCAGCTGGGGCAGCGGCACATTGGGGTTCTGCACCACCGGGCGCATGGTGTTCACGGCATCGAGGGCGGCGTACAGATCCACCGCGTCGAAGATGCGGAAGTGTTCCTTGCCGATGGCCGGGCACAGGCGCGTGGCGCGGCCCAGCATCTGCTCGTACAGGATGCGGCTGCGCACCCGGCGCAGGAACACCAGGTTGGTGATGGCCGGCACGTCGATGCCGGTGGTGAGCAGGTCCACCGTCACTGCCACCTTGGGCAAGGCTTCGTTCTTGAACAGGCGGATCAGTTCGTCGGGCTTGTCGGCGCGGCCGGTGATCTTGAGTACCGTCTTGTCATGCACCGGGCCGTGCTCGCGTTCGAGCGCCGCCGTCAACAGGTTCACCACCAGATCAGCGTGAGTGTCGTTGGCGCAGAAGACCAGGGTCTTCTCGTCGCCCATGGGGTCGAGGTGCTTCGAGATCTCGTCGCACACCACGCGGTTGAAGTCGGGCGTGATGACCAGGCGGTTGAAGTGGTCGATCTCGTAGTCCAGCTCGTCGGGCAGCACCTGCTGCGCCGTGCTGCCCTGGCTGTTGAGCACGGTGACGGTGGCGCCGGTGTCGAAGTGGATGCCGTGGGCGGCCAGCTGGGTGAGCAGCCGGATGGGCGGCAGGTGGTCGATCAGCCAGCCGTCGATCACGGCCTCGTGGTAGCTGTAGGTGGTGACCGGCAGGCCGAAGATCTGCGTGGTGTGCTGCGCCGGCGTGGCGGTGAGCGCGATCTTCACGGCGTCGAACTGGTCGAGTACGCGGCGGTAGGCCGAGATGTAGTCGGTTTCGTCGCGGAACAGCAGCTCGCCTTCGCCCATCTCGCGGTCGAGGATGTAGCCGCGGTGGGCCTCGTCGATGATGATGCAGTCGTAGCGGTCGACCGGCATGTCACCGGCATCACCGGCAAACAGCCGCCGCACCATGCCCTGCACCGTGGCCACATGCACCTTGGTGGCGGCGTCGGGCGTGATGTCGGCCAGCTCCTTGAGCTCGTAGATCTCGGTGAAACGGCGGTTCTGCTCCAGCCGGGCGTCCTTGAAGGCGTTCTGGGCTTGCTCACCCAGAGCCGAGCGATCCACCAGGAACAGCACGCGCTGGAAGCGCTTGGTCTTGAGCAGGCGGTAGATCAGGCCGATGACGGTGCGGGTCTTGCCGGTGCCGGTGGCCATGGCCACCAGGGCTGTGCGGCGCCCGGCGGCGATGGCGCCTTCCACGGCCTGCACGGCACGCTCCTGGTACGGCCGCAGGCCCAGGTAGCCGAAGGGTTCGGCCTGCAGTTCACGCTCGGCGGCGTCCACATCCTTGGCCAGCTCACGCAGCAGGCCCTCGGGCGTGTGCCATCCGGGCAGTGCGTCGGCGTGATTGGCCGGGCGGCGCACATCGCGGTGCCACACGCCGCTGAAAGGCAGAAACTGGCGGTGGTAGTCGCGCCCGTTGGCGCTGAACACGAAGGGCACGCGGAAGTGCGTGGTGCCGATCACCGTGGCGGCCTGCGCCGGCCAGCCGGCAAACTGCTCGCGGGCCTTGGCATCGCCACCGGCCCAGCCGGGCGGCACGGCCGGCCGGGCATCGCGCTGGAACTCGAAGCCCAGGCTGTAGCGCTCGGCCTGGCCCACCACGCTGGCGATCTCCAGCCCGAAGCGCTTGGCCTCCACCACGGCCATGGCCTGCAGGCCGCAGAACAGCACGTAGTCGGCCGGCCCGGAGGCGGTGGGCCACTCGGCGATGGCCATGTTGCGCCCGACCTCGGGCTGCGCGCCCCTGGCGAAGCGCAGGCGCTGCGAGTCAGCCTCCCAGCCGGCGGCGCGCAGCTGGTGGTCGATCAGGGCGCGGGTCTCGGCTTCGTCCAGGTCAATGTCCCGCGTGGCCTGCTGGGCGGCCTGCATCGTGGCCTGAAGCTGGGCCTGGTGGGCGGGCGCAGAGGGCTTGGCCTGGGCCGCGGCGGCCTCGGCGCGGATGCGGGCCAGCTCGGCGTCGAAGCCGGCCTGCAGGCGTTGGCGCTCGCGTTCCTCGTCCTGGGCCAGTTGCTGCCACAGGGCGCGCTCCTGAGCCTGCACGGCGGCATCGGCCCGGGCGCGCTCGGCGTCCTGGCCGGCAGCAGCCACAGCTTGCCGGGCGGCGTCCAGATCGGCCTGCAGGGCGGCCAGTCGGGCCGCGGCGGCGGCCGCATCCACCTCGGGCGCTTCGGCCACCTGACGGGCGGCCACGGTGACGTAGCGCACCTGGGCTGCCGGGGCCGTGAAGGGGCCGGGCTTGAAGCTGGCCGGCGGGTTGCGGAAGGCGCGATGGAACCAGATGGCCAGTTGCCGGGCGATGCGCAGGGCACCCAGCGCGGCCCGGGCATCCACCTCGAAGCGGTGCACGCCCTCGTTGCCCTGGGTGCGCAGCATGTGCAGCATGGCCAGCACATCGCCATCGAGTACTTGCTTGCGCCGGATGTCGGCCAGCATGTCGGCCTGGGGCCGATCCGGGGTGGCGGCGATGCCATGCAGCGCGGCCACATGCTGGGCCACCGCCTCGCCGAATTGGCGCAGCTTCAGCAGGCTGGCATTGGGGTCGTCATGGCAGTAGCGCTCGGCGCTGACGGCCAACTGGGCCAGCAGCGGATCACGCGCGTGCAGGAACGCGAAGTTCGACGTCGACTCGGTACTGCCCGGCATCTTGCTGCGCTGCCCGCCCGGGGTTGACCCCGGTGCGCTCCCTGGAGATGACAGGCTTGATGATAACCAGCAGCTTCGGCGGGTTCACTGCATCGATCTTGCAGCGGAATTGCGGACTCTCGCTGCTGTCCGAAATTTCATGCTGCTTCATTGACGGATTGCAGCGTCTGGACCAGCAAGGTGATGACCTACGGGCAGATCACGACCGGGATGGGAAATTGCGCACTGCCTGCGCCACAGCACCTGGCCGTCTTCGTCGACATCACGATCCGCTGCCGGATCGCCCTGTGCTTACACGCGGAGCCGCGGGCGTTGCAGCCAGGCTGTGCCAGTCAGATCCTGCACCTCCCGGCGCCAGGCCTCCATGTCGTCCAGCATCCCGATGCACTCCCGCAGGATGGCCTGATCGACCCGGACGCGATGAAGCTCATGCTGAAGCTCTTCTTCCTCGTGCTCGGAGGCGGAGTCCAGGGTTTGTGCGATCAACGAAGCCGCAGCCTCCAGCCGGGCGATGCTGGCCTGCGCTTCTGCCCTGATCTCTGACCTGCTCGGGCGGCGCTGTTCGGAGCCCATGGCGGTCGAGTCTGTCATTTCATGGCCTCCACGCGCTGCGCGATGTTGCAGGCGTGGCGGCCCTGGCAGCGCTCGTTGCCGGGATTTTGATGGCAGCGGGCGCCCGAGGTCAAAGACAAGGCTTGCCGCACGGGGCTGTCATGCTGGCACTTCGCGGGCCGACCGTGGCGTCAGTACTCCAGCAAGGCCACCACCGGGCCCTTGTCGAACACGACCGGGATCACCCCGCGGCCGAGGGTGAGCGTGCGGATCTGCTCGATCAGCGTGACCTCGCCCGGCGACAGGTGAGTGAGCTCACGCATGCGCTCGAAGTAGGCATGCAGGCGCGGGTCATGCTCGCGCATCCACAGGCCGGCCAGGGCGATCTCGTCGATGCCCAGGGCCCTCGACAAGGCCGGCACCAGGCTCAGCGGCACCTTCACCGCGCCGGAGAGCATCTGCCGCAGGGGAGCCTCACCCGTGAAGCCCAGCTGGGCGGCCAACTGCTGCTGGGTGACCTTGCCGGCGTCGATGTGCTCCCGCATCAGCTGAGCCAGCGGCACCGGCGTGGCGGCCAGCTTGTCGGCGGTGATGAGCTCGGGGTGACGGTCGGCCCGGAGGTTGGGCATGCGCTTGAACGTGGACATGGTGGTGATCTCCTCGAAGGTGTCGGGCACGACATGTACCCGCTCGATTTGATTATTGGGACCGGTGGGTCACCACCATGCAGGCAATCTCAGCGACTTCCGCAACGTGCGCAGCAGGGTGCGCTCGGCCCGTGTGGCCCTATAAGACTTGCTCCTGGCCGCCAGGAAAAACGGCAGCCAGGGCCTCGTGGCTGGGCTGTTCCAGCTAGGGGGTAGAAGGTCCGTCTTCGAGTTGTGGCGGCGGCTCATGCCCGTCTTCCGTCCACCTTGGCGCACACTTCTGAGCTCGCGGTACCGCTGGCCCGACTCCAACCGACGGCCGCGGGCACGAACAGCCCTGGTGACCACCCTCCCCGTAACGTTGCTGCTGTGGTCGATGAACCGTACGTCATCAAGACCACTCACAACTTTTTGTTCTTCGGGCAAGTTAGTATTCAGGAGCGCAGCCGAATCTTCAACAAAATCAACAGCTTGCCTGTCAATCGGTCGAGGCTTCCGCGTGGCAAGCAGGTGCTCACCGCCCAGCCGGGCCACCTTGGTCAGCACTGACTGCCAACCGCGGGCTTGCGCGGTCGACAGGCGCCTCAGCGCCTTCACAGCCTCTTTGCCCAGTGCCGTGTCGGCCCGCGTGCCAAAGGCGTGGACGCGGCGATGTTCGCGTCGACGGCGCTCGTGGTCGTCCAGCGTGAGCGACGTGTGGGTGGCCTGCCACGACGGCATCTTCAGGCGCTCCATGTCCGGGGTGCGCCACCGGAACCAGCCGCTGAGGTTCTCGAAGCGGAAGCAGGCCAGCTCGTCGAGGCTCGATACTGGGCAGCTGTCGTTGGTCAGCGTGACTTCGTAGCGCGCACGGGCCAAGCCCTTGGCGTAGATGCGCTGGGTGACCGGGTCTCCGGTGTTGCCGATGAAAATCGTGCGTTGCGCCGCAAGGGCGCTTAGGTTCTCGCGCCGGTGGCCCTTGGCACTCGTCGCGGTGCCGCGGATGCCCTTCTCGCCTGTGATCCGGTGGTTGTCGCTGGCCAGCACGGCCAGGCCGCGGTAGAGGTGCTCTGCCATGCGCACAACATCTGCAGCCGGCCTCTGCGGCCAGAGATCGACGCCCACCTCCATGCCCACGATGCGAACTGGCGCAGCGAGCGGCAGCAGGTAGTCGAGCTTGCGGAACTGCATCAGCAGATCCGCCGCGCTCACAGGATCTTGGATCCGAAACCGGAATCGCGTGGACGTGCCACTCCTCGACGCCCCCACCGCCTCGACAAACGGCGCCTTGCCATTCGTGGACCAAGCCTTGGGCAGACTTGCCCGAACGTGGCGAGCCTGCGAGGCCCGTGCGAGCTCTATCTCGAATTCCAACCAGTCGGCGAACGCAGTGACGCGGAAGTCAGACAGCGCAGGCGGCAGGGGAGCTTGCCAGTGAGCTGCAGTGACGGCAGCGGAACTGGCCGCAGGCGCCGCTAGGCATGCGTGCTTGGGCAGGGGCCCGGGCAGGTTGGCCCCGGCCTGGCCTTGCGCCGAGTCGATGTTCTTATTCTTATTCTTCTTCATGGGTGCAGTCAGCAGTCAGCCCGGATTCTGAGGCGCCGGCTCGAAGTCGTCAAAAATGCAACTTGGCTGTCGCAACCGTCGCCCCGCCCCCTGGACACGAGTGAGGCACCTGGCCTGTGAAGGTCCGCCCCAGACGGCGCTATCAAGACTACGCGCCGTATCCGTCCAGTCAATCGAGCCAGAATCTGCGGCACTGCGGTTCCTTGGCCATGGCCCAAGGGGGTGTCCCAAAGCTGCGTGGCGGCGACCTCCGGTGTCAGTCGCCGGTGCCGATAAAATCCAAGTACGTCAACAACCTACACTGCTGGCGCCAAACTATGGGGCGGGCTCCCATCACCCGCTCCAAGCGTTCTTCACCTGCCGGCCTGGCAGTGGGCCCAGGTGCTCCGGATCAGCCGGTGCCTGGGGCCCTCTGACCAAGCCTGCGGGTTCGCCGCCGGTGCACACACCGGCACCGCCAAGGCCCTCCCAGTTCTGGAGGGCCTTGTTGTTTGGTGGGGCGGCGCAGGCCCATTTCACCGCCGCACCGGCCAAAGCGACTTGCAGCGCCTGGGCATGGCTGTTTCGCCGGACGCCGGATTGCTACAATGCGAATAATTCCCATTAGCAGCCAAGGTGCCGAGCGCCCCAGCCAGCCATTGCGCCAGGGTGTTCGTGTCCGCCATCGAATCCGCCAATCAGCAGCAAGTGCATGCGCTGTACAGCCACCACCACGGGTGGCTGCACGGCTGGCTGCGCAACCGCTTGGGCTGCACCCATCGGGCGGCCGATCTGGCCCATGACACCTTCGTCCGGCTGCTGAGCGCCAGACTTCCGCCACGGCTCGATGCGCCACGCGCCTACCTGTGCACCATTGCCAAGGGCCTGGTCATTGATCACTGGCGCCGCCGCGATCTGGAACAGGCCTGGCTCGACACCCTGGCCGCATGGCCTGAGGCCGAGGTGCCGAGCCCCGAGCATCGCCTGGTCATCCTGGAGGCCCTGGTCGCCATCGACCAGGCCTTGGACGAATTGCCTGCCGCGGTCCGTCAGGCCTTTCTCTGGGCGCAGCTCGAAGGGCTGAGCTGCCCGCAGATTGCGCAGCGCCTGGGCGTGTCGCTGGCCACGGCGGAGCGCCATGTCGCCAAAGGTTTGCGCCGCTGCTACGCGCTGCGCTTTGAGTCGTGACCGCACCCGCACTGCCTCCCGAACAGGCGTTGCGGCTGCCGGATGACGTGGTGGATGCCGCGGTCACCTGGTCGGTGAAGATCGACCACAGCCCGTCGACGCAAACCACGCGGCAGGCCTTTGCGCAATGGCTGCAGGCCGATCCCTTGCACGCGCTGGCCTGGTCGCGCATCGGCAGCGTGCGCAGTGACCTGGCCCGGCTGCCCGCCCGCCTGGCGCTGGACACCCTGCAGGCCGCCGAGCTGCAGCGCGAACCGGCGCGCGGTTCAAGGCCCGGCGGGCGCCGGCAGCTGCTGAAGCTTTTTTCGCTCGCGGGTGCAACGGCGGGCCTGGGCTGGGTGCTGCACGAGCAGGCCCCGTGGCAGCGCCTGCAGGCCAGCACCTTCACGGCGGTGGGCGAGCAGAAAACCCTGCATCTGGCCGATGGCACGGTAATGATGCTCAACACCGACAGCGCGGTCAGCACCGACCTGGACGGCGCGCTGCGGCTCGTGGTGCTGCGGCGCGGCGAGATCAGGGTCAGCACCGGCGCGGATGCGGGGGCCACGGCTCGCGGCGCCGCCGCCAGACGGCCATTCTGGGTGCACACGCCCTTTGGCCGCCTGCAGGCGCTGGGCACGCGCTTTGTCGTCCGGCTCGACCCGGGCCGCGCCCGCGTGGCGGTGCAGGAAGGCGCCGTGGCGCTTTACCCCGCCAGGCCGGGCGCCAACGATGGCGGGCCGGCCCTCGTCCACGCCGGCGAGAGCCGCTGGCTCAGCAACACGGGCAGCGCCGCGGCGCAGGACCCGGGCTTCGAGGCCGATGCCTGGGTCGACGGTGTCGTGGCCGGGCGCAACATCCGGCTGGATGACTGGCTGGCCCAGCTGAGCCGCTACCGCAGCGGCCACGTCAGCTGCGACCCGCGCGTGGCCGGGCTGCGGGTGTCGGGCGTGTTCCACCTCCGCGACACCGACCAGGCCTTGCGCTTTCTCGCGTCGACCCAGCCGGTCAGCGTCATCTACCGCACACGCTGGTGGGTCACGGTCGGGCCGCGGCCCTGAACGTGCCACCCCGGCCCGCAGCCAGCCGGGCGGCACGCCATTGCGGCGCGGTGAGGGGATTTCGATTCTGGTTCGGCCTGTCTGTGGAGAGCGCCTCGCGGCCTGGCTTTTGAAGAGCTTGAACCGCGCAACCCGGGCGCTTGCCACCCGTCTTGCCCAGAGAAGCACCGATGACCCATCACCGCACCCCAGTTGCTGCCGCCACGCGACAGCCCATCCACCGCAAGCACCCGCCGTTGATGCCGCGCACGCGCCTGGCGCGCGCGCTGCAGGCCGCCTTGCTGGCCTTGTTCGCCCAGGCCCAGGCCCAGGCTCAGACCCAGGCACCGGCGCAGCCGTCGGCGCCCACGGTCGCCGGGCAAGAGGCGGGGTTCAAGACCTTCGCCGTGCCGGCCGGTCCGCTGGAGGCGGCGCTCGACCGCTTTGCGCGCGTGGCGGGCATCAACCTGAGCTATGACCCGGCCTGGCTTGCGGGCCTGCGCAGCCAGGGTCTGCACGGCGCGCATGAAGTGTCGGCCGGGCTGGATGTGCTGCTGCGCGGCAGCGGCCTGGAGGCCGTGCCGCTGCCGGGCGGCGGTTTTGCCCTGCGCAAGGCGGCCGGGCCCGCGCCAGGCACGCCAGCGCCGGCGGTGATGCGTGAGGCCGTGCTGCCCGCAGTGATGGTCAAGGCCGGGGCCGAGCAGGAGACGGCGACCGGGCCGGTGACCGGCTACGTGGCCAGGCGCAGCCTGGGCGCCACCAGGTCTGATCTGCCACTGGCCGAAACGCCGCGCGCGGTGTCGGTGATCACCGAAGACCAGATGCGCGACCGCAAGGTGCTGACGGTGGAGGATGCCGTGGCCTACACGGCCGGCGTGCAGGTGGGCATGTCGGGCAACGATCCACGCTTTGACGAGATCGTCGTGCGTGGCTTCGATGTCACCACCGATGCCGATTACCGCGACGGCCTGCGCCAGCCCAATTCCGGATGGCTGTCGTATGCCCATACCGAGCCCTATGCGCTGGAACGCCTGGAGGTGGTGAAGGGCCCCGATTCGGTGACTTACGGCCAGATCAGCCCGGGCGGCCTGGTCAACCGGGTCAGCAAGCGGCCCAGCCGCGACGCCGTGCGTGAGGTGGAGGTGCAGGCGGGCACCCACCAGCACCGGCAGGCCCAGTTCGACCTCGGTGGCGAACTGGTGCCGAACAGCGACTGGCAGTACCGCCTGGTGGGCCTGGCCCGCAAGGCCAACACCGGCACGGTGGGTGTCAACGACGACAGCACCTACCTGGCCCCCGCGCTGAGCTGGACACCGTCGGCACGCACCCAGGTCACCGTGCTCTCGCACTGGAGCCGTTTCGAGACCGCGGGATCGCCCAAGCCGTTTCAGCTGCCGGACGGCACGCTCACCGAGTTCTGGGATGGCGATGTCGACTTCGACGGCCTGAAGCAGACGCAGTGGGCGCTGGGCTACGAGGCCCGGCACCGGCTGTCCGACGCCTGGAGCCTGCGCCAGAACCTGCGCCATGCCCGGGTGCGCACCGACAACCAGTACCTGGACGGCACGCTGGACGCCGATGGTGCCACCGTGCTGCGCGACAGCTACGGCGTCTACGAAACCATGCGCACACTGGCCGTGGACACGGCGCTGGAGGCCCGGCTGTCCACCGGCGCGCTGCAGCACACGCTCAGCCTGGGGCTCGACCACGCCCGCCTGACGGCGCAGGTGCGCTACCTGTACGGCAGCGCGCCGTCGATCAGCCTGACGAACCCCGACCACCACCAGACGGTCACCCGGCCCGACACGGTGCTGGTTGAACAAGGCATGAAGGGCAGCCAGACCGGCCTGTACCTCGCCGACCAGATCACGGTGGGCTCCTGGCGCCTGTCGGCCGGGCTGCGGCGCGACACGGTGCGCAAGGCCGAGACCGACCTGAGCACCGGCGCACGCACGCGGCAGACCGACCACGCCAGCACCGGCAGCCTGGGCCTGCTCTACCGCATCGACAACACCTGGTCGCCCTACGCCAGCGTGGCCACCTCCTTCATCCCGCAGTTCGGCAGCAATCTGGCGGGTGAGGCCTTCAAGCCCACCCAAGGCCGGCAGGCCGAGCTGGGCGTGAAGTACCAGCCCGACGGCGGGCGCGTCAGCCACACCCTCAGCGTGTTCAACCTGGTGCAGCGAAACGTCAAGACCCGCGATCCGGCCAACGAGGTCAACAGCGTGCAGACCGGTGAGATGCGCTCGCGCGGGGTGGAACTGGAGTCGAGCCTGAGCCTGGCCACCGGGCTGGACTTGTCTGCCAGCTACAGCCTGGGCGATGTCCGCATCACCCGCAGCAACGACGGCACGCAAGGCAAGCGGCCGGTCACCACGCCCGGGCACATGGCCGGCGTCTGGGTGCACCAGCGTTTTGGCAGCGGTTGGCTGCAAGGCCTGGATCTGGGCCTGGGCGCGCGCAGAACCGGCGAGACCTTTGCGGACGCCGCCAACACCGTGCGCAATGCCGGCTACACCCTTGTTGATGCACGCATCGGCTACACCCTGAACGCGCTGCTGCCAGGCGCCAAGCTGGGCCTCAACGCCACCAACCTGACCGACAAGCGCTACCTGTCGTGCCAGGACGGCCACTGCTACCGGGGCCGCGGGCGCACCCTGGTGGCCAGCGTCAACGTGCCGTGGTGAGGCCCGCCGCGTGCCGGGCACACCCGCGCCGGCCAGCGGCGGCCGCCACCCGAGCGGGCGGCGCAGGGGTCAGGCGCGCGCGGCCACCCACTCCACCAGCGCATCCAGCGCCGGTGTGGCGCGCGGCGCCTCGGGGTGGTTGACCAGCACGGCCACGGCATACACCGTGTCGCGGCCGTGCACATAGCCGGCCAGCGCGCGGGTGTCCAGCAGCGTGCCGGTCTTCAGGAAGGCGCGGCCGGTGGCCTGGCCGCGGGTCATGCGGTGGCTCAGCGTGCCGTCCACGCCGGCCACCGGCAGCGACTGCACGAACCCCTGCGACCGCGGTGAGCGCCAGGCCGCGCGCAGCAGCTGCACCATGGCGCGGGCCTTGCCGCGCTCGTCGCGCGACAGGCCCGAGCCGGTGTCCACCGCCAGATCGTCGGCCGCCAGGCCCTGGCGCTGCAGCCACTGCGCCAGGCGCTGGCGCGCTGCCGGCAGTGTGGCCGCCCGCTGCGGAAAGCCGGGCGACATGCTCAGCATCAGGTTGCGCGCGGCCAGGTTGTCGCTGGTCTTGTTGATCTCGCGCACCAGCTCGGGCAGCGGCGGCGAGCGGTGCTCCGACCACACTGCCAGCGGCCGGCCGGCGCCATCGCGCGGCGTGCCGGGCGCCAGATCGCTGATGCGGCGCTCGCGCACCCGGCCGCGCAGGCGCCCGCCGCTGGCGCGCCACAGCTGGGCCACCACGCTGTCGATGCGCGAGCCGCTGAGACTGGCCTGCAGCGGCGTGCGCACCGCGGCGCCGCCACCGGCCAGATCGCCGGCCGCACGCAGGCGGCCGTCGTCCAGCGTGAAGGCATCGGGCCAGGCATGGTGCGGCCGCTCGGGCGATGGCGGCGGCGTGCTGGCGTGGTCTTGCCCGGTGAGCTGGAAGCCGCAATGGTCCAGCACGATGTCGCCCAGCACGTCCTGCACGCCCTGCTCGTGCAGGCGCACGAACCATTGCCGCAGCTCGGCCGAGTTCAGCCGCGCATCGCCGCCGCCCTGGATCACCAGATCGCCCAGCAGCCGCCCCTGGCGCAGCAGGCCGTCCAGGTAGGCGCGGGTGCGCCAGCAGTAGTCGGCGCCCAGCAGGTCGAAGGCGGCCAGCGTGGTGACGATCTTGGCCGTGCTGGCCAGCTGATAGGGATGCTCGGCATTCAGGCTGGCCAGCGGCGCGCTGGCACCGTCCACCGCCTGCACGTGCAGGCCCAGCGCACTGTCGGGCAGGCCGCAGGACGCCCAGATGGCCCGCAGCGGCGCTGGAAGCACCACCGGCGCGCGGGCCGGTGAGGCCGCGCCCGCCTCGCGGGCCGGTGCGGCCAGACCTGGCGCGCGGGCCGGCGCGGCCGAGCCCGCCACCCGCGCCAGTGCGCCGGCCGGCCAGGCGCCCGCCCCCAGGGCCAGCACGCCGGCGGCGCTGCCGGCCAGCCATTGGCGGCGGCCACCGGGCGCAGGCGCCGAGGCGGCGCCGGCCGCCAGCACCGAGGCGGCGGCTTTGGCTTTGGCTGGCGGGCCGGTCATGGGGCTTCGGGCAGAATCTCGCACCCCGCCAGCCTAGGCGGGCCAGCCCGGGGTGATGCCCGCATCAGCCCCCGGCCCGGCCGCCAGTTCTTCTTTTGCCCCGCGCCATGCACGAACCCCAGACGCCCCAGAGCGCCGACCCAGCCACCCTGGCGGACCCCTCGACCGAACCCGGCCACACCAGCGACAGCCCCCAGGCCAGCGACAGCCCCCAGGCCGGCGACAGCTCCCAGGCCAGCGCGGCGGCTGCGCACCGCCCGGTGCGCAGCTTTGTGCTGCGTGCCGGGCGCATGGGCAGCGGCCAGGTGCGTGCCTTGCGCGAGCTGGGGCCGCAGTACGTGCTGCCCTACACCGGTTCGAGCGGCCAGCGGCTGGATGCCGCGGCGGTGTTCGGCCGCCAGGCGCCGCTGGTGGTGGAAATCGGCTTCGGCATGGGCCAGGCCACGGCGCAGATCGCCGCGGCGCGGCCGGATCTCGACTTCATCGGCATCGAGGTGCACGAGCCCGGCGTGGGCGCGCTGCTGCGCGAGATCGGCGAGCGCGGCCTGGGCAATCTGCGCATCCTGCAGCACGACGCGGTGCAGGTGCTCGAGCACATGGTGGCGCCCGACAGCCTGGCCGGCCTGCACATCTACTTTCCCGATCCCTGGCACAAGAAGCGTCACCACAAGCGCCGGCTGATCCAGCCGCCTTTCGTCGAGCTGCTGGCCAGCCGGCTGGCACCCGGCGGCTGGCTGCACTGCGCCACCGACTGGGAGCCCTATGCCCACCAGATGCTGGATGTGCTGGGTGGCTGCACGGCGCTGGCCAACACGGCCGAGGCTTTTGCGCCCAAGCCCGAGCTGCGCCCGCTCACCAAGTTCGAGGCCCGCGGCCTGCGCCTGGGCCATGGCGTGTGGGACCTGATGTTCCGGCGCATCGCCTGAGCCCCTGCCCGGCCTGCCGGCCGGCCCGCCGGCCCATCCATCGGCGCATCCATCGGCGAATCAATCGGCCCAGACCACCCAGCCCATGTGGGCGGTGACCAGCACCACCACGCCGAACACGATGCGGTACCAGGCAAAGGGCACGAAGCTGTGGCTGGCGATGTAGCGCAACAGCCAGCGCACGCAGGCATAGGCGCTGATGAACGCCGCCACCAGGCCCACCAGGAACATCGGCAGATCGGCGATGTGCAGCAGGTCGCGCGCCTTGTACAGGCTGTACAGGCCGGCGCCGATCAGCGTGGGAATGGCCAGGAAGAAGCTGAAATCGGTGGCCGCCTTGCGCGACAGGCCCAGCAGCATGCCGCCGATGATGGTGGCGCCCGAACGGCTGGTGCCCGGAATCATCGCGAAGCACTGCACCAGGCCAACCTTCAGCGCGTCCAGCGGGGTCATGTCGTCCACCGACTCGATGCGCACCGCCGTGGCGGCGCGCCGCTCGGCCCACAGGATCACGAAGGCGCCGATGATGAAGGTGCTGGCCACCACCGTGGGCGTGAACAGGTGCGCCTTGATGGCCTTGCCGAACAGCAGGCCCAGCACTACCGCCGGCACAAAGCCGATGCCCACATTGGCCACGAAGCGCCGCTGCGCCGGGCTGCTGGCCAGGCCGGTCACCGCATCGCGCAGGCGCTGCCAGTAGACGATGATGACCGCGAAAATGGCGCCGGTCTGGATCGCGATCTCGAACACCTTGCCGCGCTCGTCGTTCAGGCCCAGCAGCGAGCCGGCCAGGATCAGATGACCGGTCGACGAGATCGGCAAAAACTCGGTGAGCCCTTCCACGACGCCCATCACGGCCGCCTTGACCAACAGCAGAAGATCCACGCCCACTTCCTCTCAGTTCGATGGCTGGGCCGGCTGCGAGCGCCGGCAAAGCCGCGGATGATAGCCGCGGGGGGTGACCGGCCCGGGTCACGATGCTGCGGCGCAGCACATTGATCGGCCGGGCCCATGCGCGCCGGCGCAGCCGGCGTCACCACCCCGGGCACTCACCCTCTCAGCCAGCGCTGCGGGCCAGCGTGATCTCGACCCCGCGGGCGGTCACCGTCACCGCGCCGGGCTGCAGGCCCAGCTGGCGCAGGCTGGCCAGGCGCTCGGCGCTGAACTGGTAGAGCTGCAGGTTCTCGAGCATGCGCTCGGCCAGCACCTGGCCCAGCCGCTGCGCCAGGCTGCCGGCCGCCGGCGCGCCCGCGGCCGGCACGGGCGTGGGTGTGGCTGTGTTTGCCGGCGTGTTTGCAGGCGTGTTTGCAGGCGTGGGCATGGGCGCGGCAGCCACCGCGGCCACGGCCGCCTCCAGCGCCGCCGGCAGGCCGGCCGTGCCGTCGAAGCTCAGCTGGGTCACGCGCACCTGCTGCAGGCGCACCGTGGCGTCCAGGCTGTCATAGCGCAGCGCGCTGTCAAAGATCAGGCGGCCGCGGGTGCTTTTGCGCAGCACCCGCTCCTGCGCCGCGATGTCCAGGCCCAGCGCCAGGCGGTTGCGCTCGGGCAGCAGGCGCAGCGCCGGCGTGCTGAGGGTCACATCCACCAGTTCGAGCAGGCGGCGGTGGGCTGGAAACGCGCGGCCCAGCAGCAGGCCCAGCTCGGTTTCGCCCAGCGTCACCACGGTGGGGCCGCCGATGCCGGCGCAACCGGCCAGCCAGCCCAGCGGCAGCGCGCCGGCCATGGGCAGGGCCACAAGGGTGCTGCGGCGCAGCAGATGTCGGCGGGCGAGGTTCATGCAGGCAGATTGGTTGGCGGGCCCGCATTCTAGGAAGGCTGGCAGCACAGGGGCCCGAGGCACGGCCGGGCACGCTGCGCGGCCAGGCCACCAAGCCCCCCGGGCGATCCCGCCTTGACCACGCTTGGCCCGGGCGACTACATTACTGACCGGTCAGTCATTAATCAATCTCCCTTGTCCCATCCCACCCCGCCCGACGCTGGCGAGCCGCCTGACGCCCAGGAGCCCGCGCAACGCCGCCGCCGCAAGCAAGCCCGTCCGCAGGAGCTGCTCGACGCGGCCTTGTCGCTGTTTGTCGAAAAAGGCTTCGCGTCGGCCCGGGCCGAGGAGGTGGCGCTGCGCGCCGGTGTGTCCAAGGGCACGCTGTACCTCTACTTTCCCAGCAAGGAAGAGCTGCTGAAGGCGGTGATCGCGCACAACCTGGGCACCCGCATCAGCGCCGGTGCCGAGCTGGCCGCGGCCCACGACGGCAGCGCCAGCGCCCTGCTCAACGTGATCCTGGTCGACTGGTGGACGCAGCTCTATGAAAGCCCGTCGGCTGGGGTGTTCAAGCTGATCATCACCGAGGTGCGCAACTTCCCCGAGATCGCCAACTTCTACCTCCAGGAAGTGGTCGAACCCGCGCACCAGCTGCTGGGCACGGTGCTGCAGCGCGGCATTGCTGCCGGCGAGTTTCGCGACGTGCCGGTGGAGCATGCGGTGCACTCGCTGGTGCTGCCGCTGATCATGATCTGCCTGCACCGCCATTCACTGGGCGCCTGCCAGCTCAACTGGCAGCTCGAAGGCCGCGAGTTCATCAGCCGGCACATCCAGCTGGTGCTGGCCGGCCTGCAGCACGGCGCGCCCCACCCTGTCTCTCCGCCGCCGCCGCCGTCGCCACCGCAGGCCTGAGCCCTCAACCGAACACCTGCAACGCATACACCGATGACGTCCTGGAAACGCTGGTTGCTGCCCGCCGTGGCATTGTTGATCGTGGCCTGGCTGGGCCTGCGCCTGCTGCGCGGCGGCCCGCCGGCCGAGCCCGCCAAGGCCGGCACCGCGGCAGCCGCTGCGGCGGCCAGTGCCGCGGCCCAGCCGGCGCTGGCGCTGGCCGCGCAAGACCTGATCACCGCCCGCCGCACCGAGCTGGCGCGGGTGATCGAGGTGTCGGGCACGCTCGAGGCGGCCGACAGTGCCGTGCTCAAGGCACGCGTGGCCGGCGAGCTCAGGCAGCTGAGCGTGCGCGAGGGCGACAGCGTGCGCGCCGGCCAGGTGCTGGCCCAGATCGACCCCACCGAGCTCGACTGGCGGCTGCGCCAGACCGAGCAGCAGGCCGCTGCGGCCAAGGCCCAGCTCGAGATCGCGCAGCGCCAGCTGGCCAACAACAAGGCGCTGGTGGCACAGGGCTTCATCTCGCCCACCGCGCTGGAAACCTCGGTCTCCAACGAGGCCGCCGCGGTGGCCAACCTGGCGGCCGCCCAGGCTGCCGTCGAGCTGGCCCGCAAGGCGCGCGCCGACGCCACCCTCAGCGCGCCGATCAGCGGCCTGGTGTCGCAGCGCCTGGCCCAGCCCGGCGAGCGTGTGGCGGTGGACGGGCGCATCCTCGAGATCGTCGACCTGTCAACGCTGGAGCTTGAGGCCGCCATCGCGCCGCAGGATGTGCCGGCGCTGCGCGTGGGCGCCCGCGCCCGGCTCAGCGTGGAAGGCGGCGGCGAGCCGCTGGCCGCCACGGTGGTGCGCATCAACCCCAGCGCCGTGGCCGGTGCACGCACCGTGCCGGCCTATCTGCGCCTGGCCGGCCAGCCGGGGCTGCGCAGCGGCCTGTTCGCGCGCGGCGTGGTCGAGCTCGAGCGCCGCAGCGTCCTGGCCATTCCCTTGTCGGCGGTGCGCACCGAGCAGGCCCGGCCCTATGCCGTGGTGCTGGCCGGTGAGCGCGCCGAGCACCGCCGGCTCACGCTGGGCCAGCGCGGCCAGGTCGACGGCAGCGACTGGGTGGAGGTGAGCGCCGGCCTGGCCGAGGGCGAGCGCGTGCTGGCCGCCAGCACCGGCCTGGTGGCCGCCGGCGTCAGGCTGCAGCTGCCCGCCGCCACGGCGCCCGCCAGCGCCGCCGCGCCGGCCAAGACGCACTGACACCGGGCCCGCCGCCATGTGGTTCACCCGTGTTTCGATCGCCAATCCGGTGATGGCCGTGATGGTCATGCTGGCCTTCGTGGTGCTGGGCCTGGTGGGCTACCAGCGCCTGAAGGTCGACCAGTTTCCCGACATCGACTTTCCCACCGTGGTGGTGCAGGTCGACTACCCCGGCGCCTCGCCCGAGGTGGTGGAGCAGGAGGTCACCAAGAAGGTCGAGGAGTCGATCAACACCATCGCCGGCATCAGCCAGCTGTTCTCGCGCAGCTACGAGGGCACCTCGGTGGTGATCGTGCAGTTCAACCTCGACGTCGAGGGCCGCCGCGCCGCCGACGACGTGCGCGAGAAGCTGGCCATCGTCAAGGCCGGCTTTCGCGACGAGGTGAAAGAGCCGCGCGTCTCGCGTTTCGACCCCGCCTCGCGGCCGATCTTCTCGCTGGCCATCACCTCGCCCGACGGCAGCCGCAGCGTGCAGGAGCTGACCACGCACGCCGACCAGGTGATCCGCAAGCGCATCGAGAACGTGCGCGGCGTGGGCGCGGTCACCCTGGTGGGCGGCGTCAGGCGCGAGGTCAACGTCTACCTGCGGCCGCAGGCCATGGAAGGTTTCGGCGTGGGCATCGACGCCCTGACCAACGCGCTGCGCACCGAGAACCAGACCCTGCCGGCCGGCAGCCTGCGCTCGGCCGAGTCGGAGCGCATCGTGCAGATCGAGGGCCGCGTGGGCCGGCCCGAAGACCTGGCCAAGATCGTCGTCGCGCGGCGCAACGGCCAGCCGGTGCGCCTGGGCCAGGTGGCCGATGTGCAGGACGGCCCCGAAGAGATCGAGACCCTGGCGCTCTACAACGGCCAGCGCACCATCGGCCTGGAGGTGCAGAAGAGCCAGGGCGAGAACACCATCCAGGTCGTCGACGGCCTGCTGCAGGCCGTGGCCGCGCTGACGCCGCAGCTGCCCAGGGGCATGGCCGTGGAGGTGGTGCGCGACGGCTCGCGGCCGATCCGCCTGTCGGTGGCCAATGTGCAGCGCACGCTGATCGAGGGCGCGCTGCTCACCATCGGCATCGTGTTCCTGTTTCTCAACAGCTGGCGCTCCACGGTCATCACCGGCCTGACGCTGCCGATCGCGCTGATCGGCACCTTCCTGGTCATGCACATCGCCGGCTTCTCGATCAACATGCTCACGCTGATGGCCATGAGCCTGTGCGTGGGCCTGCTGATCGACGATGCCATCGTGGTGCGCGAGAACATCGTGCGCCATGTGCAGATGGGCAAGAGCGCGCACCAGGCGGCGCTGGACGGCACGCAGGAGATCGGCCTGGCGGTGCTGGCCACCACGCTGTCGATCGTGGCGGTGTTCCTGCCCATCGGCTTCATGGGCGGCATCATCGGCAAGTTCTTCCACGAGTTCGGCGTCACCATCGTGGCCGCGGTGCTGATCTCGATGTTCGTGAGCTTCACGCTCGACCCGATGATGAGCAGCGTGTGGCACGACCCGGCCATCGACCGCGAAGGCCAGCCCTTCGTGCCGCGCAACCTGTACGACCACACGCTGGGCCGCCTGACCCACTGGGTGGATCGCGGCTCGCACCGCCTGGGCAACGGCTATGTGCGTGCGCTGGCCTGGTCGCTGGCCCATCCGCTGATCACCGTGGCCATTGCGCTGGGCACCCTGGTGCTGGCGCTGGCCCTGGTCAAGCGCGTGGGCACCGAGTTCGTGCCCAAGGCCGACTTCAGCGAAAGCACGGTCACCTTCTACACCCCGGTGGGCACGCCGCTGGCGCTGACCGAGGCGCGCGTACGCCAGGTCGACGCCATCCTGCGCGCCATGCCCGAGGTGCAGAGCACGCTGGCCACGGTGAACACCGGCCAGGCCCAGGGCCGCAACTACGCCAGCGTGTTCGTGCGCCTGGTCGACCGCAAGCAGCGCACGCGCTCGGTCGACCAGCTGTCGGTGCCGCTGCGCGAGCAGCTGGCGCGGGTGCCGGGCATCACCGTCACGCATGTCGGCCTGCTCGATGCCGTGGGCGGCGCCAAGCCGATCTCGCTGTCGCTGCAGGGCCCCGATCTGGCCACGCTGCAGCGCCTGACCGACAGCCTGATGCCGCGCCTGGCCACCATTGCCGGCATCGCCGATCTCGACACCAGCATGAAGCCGCCCAAGCCCACCGTGGCGGTGGAGGTCAAGCGCGACGTGGCTTCCGACCTGGGCCTGTCGGTGGGCAGCATCACCAGCACGCTGCGAGCCCTGGTGGCCGGCCAGACGCTGGGCGACTGGCGCGCCGCCGACGATCAAAGCTACGAGGTCAAGCTGCGCCTGGCGCCCGACAGCCGCGCCAACCTGGCCGACCTGGCGCGCGTGCCGCTGCTCACCGGCAGCAACGCCGATGGCTCGGCGCGCAGCGTGCGGCTGGCCCAGGTGGTTGATCTGCGCCCCGGCACCGGCCCCAACCAGATCAACCGGCGCGACCAGAACCGTGAGTCGGAGATCACCGCCAACACCAGCGGCCGCGCGCTGGGCGAGGTGTCGGCCGATGTGCGCGCCATGCTCGACGCCACGCCGCTGCCACCGGGCTACAGCTACCGCTTCGGCGGCAGCACCAAGGACATGCAGGAGTCCTTCGTCTACGCCGTGCAGGCCCTGCTGCTGGGCGTGGTGTTCATCTACATGATCCTGGCCAGCCAGTTCCGCAGCGTGCTGCAGCCGATCGCGCTGATGAGCTCGCTGCCGCTCACGCTGATCGGCGTGGTCGGCGCGCTGCTGATCTGGAAGAGCACGCTGAACATGTTCTCGATCATCGGCGTGGTGATGCTGATGGGCCTGGTGACCAAGAACGCCATCCTGCTGGTCGACTTTGCCAACCGCGCCCGCGCCGACGGCATGGCCCGCGCCGATGCGCTGCTGCATGCCGCCCGGGTGCGCCTGCGGCCGATCCTGATGACCACGCTGGCCATGATCTTCGGCATGCTGCCGCTGGCGCTGGCGCTCAGCGAAGGCTCGGAGCAGCGTGCGCCGATGGGCCAGGCGGTGATCGGCGGCGTCATCACCTCCAGCGTGCTCACCCTGGTGGTGGTGCCGGTGATCTACGGCTGGCTCGACGACCTCGGCGCCTGGCTGCGGCGGCGCTGGCAGCCGCGCCATGCCAGCCCCCCGGCTGACCAGGCTCAGCCGGCGGCGTCGGCGCAAGCTGGCGGTCAGAGCCCCCTCTAGAATTCGGGTTCTCCCGCCCCGCGATACCCCTCCACCGTATACCAGGACCCGCGATGAACGTCGAACAGGCCCGTTTCAACATGATCGAGCAGCAGATCCGTCCCTGGGACGTGCTCGACACCGCCGTGCTCTCGCTGCTGGCCATCGTGCGCCGCGAGGACTTCGTGCCCGCCGAGCACCGCGCGCTGGCCTTCAGCGACATCGAGATCCCGCTGCCCGAGGGCGAATGCATGCTGTGCCCGCGCGTCGAGGCCCGCCTGCTGCAGGACGCCCAGGTGCAGCGCCACGAGAAGGTGCTCGAGATCGGCGCCGGCTCGGGCTTCATGGCCGCGCTGCTGGCGCACCGCGCGCAGTCGGTGCTGTCGCTCGAGGACAAGCCCGCGCTGGCCAGGCTGGCGCGCCACAACCTGCAGCGCGCCGGCGTGGTGAACGCCAGCGTGCGCGAGATGGACGGCAGCGCCGGCCTGGCGGCCGAGGGGCCGTTCGATGTCATCGTGCTGTCGGGCTCGGTCACGCAGCAGCCCAAGGCACTGCTGCAGCAGCTCAAGCCGGGCGGCCGGCTGATCGCCGTGGTGGGCAACGAGCCGGTGATGCGCGCCGTGCGCATCACGCGCCTGTCGGACACCGCCTTCCAGACCCAGCCGCTGTTCGACACCGTGCAGCCGCGCCTGCGTGGCTTCGACGAACCGTCGCGCTTCAGCTTCTGAGCCGGCCGCACCCGCCCACTCAAGCCCGCGCCCGTCCCCCCTCCCCGTTCGATCACCGCCGCCGCCATGACCGCCCCCTTGCGCCAGATCCGCGTGCAGGATCTCGCCAGCTTCATCGCCCAGCACGCGGCCCAGCCCGGCAGCGCGCCGCCGCTGCTGCTGGACGTGCGCGAGGCCTGGGAGCTCGAGACCGCCCGGCTCGAGCTGCCCGGCACACGCCTGCTGCACCTGCCGATGGGCGAGCTGCCGCAGCGCCTGGACGAGCTCGACCCCGCGCAGACCATCCTCGCTTTGTGTCACCACGGCATGCGCAGCCTGCAATGCGTCGCATACCTGCAGCGCCAGGGCCATGCCCATGTGTACAACGTGCACGGCGGCATCGACGCCTGGTCCACGCAGGTGGATGCGTCGGTGCCGCGTTATTGACCCCGCCCCCATTCCAAACGCCCGTCAAAGGACTGTTTCCATGCCCCGCACGCCCCTGCGCCTGACCACCGCCGCGATCCGCTCCAGCCTGCTGGTCATGGGAGCCGGCCTGGCGGCGCTGCCGGGCCTGGCCCAGGCGCAGAGCCTGAAGACCCTGTACGAGGCCGCACGGGCCTATGACGCCACCTACCTGGCCGCCCGCGCGCTGGCCGACTCGGCGGTGCACAAGGCGGCGCAGGCCAATGCGCTGAAGCTGCCCAGCGCCCAGCTCACCGGCTCGGCCAGCCGCGCCGAATCCAACCTGCCCGGCGCCAACAACACCGCGCTGACCAACGCCACCCTCACCGCCGAAGGCAGCTACACGCTGTTCAACCGCGCCAACAACGCCACCTTCAATCAGGCCCAGCGCGCCCTCGAGCTGGCCCGCAGCGACCTCGACAGCGCCGAGCAGGACCTGATCGTGCGCGTGGCCCAGGCCTATTTCGACGTGCTGGCCGCGCAGGATGCGCTGTCGGCGCAGCAGGCGGCCAAGAAGGCCACCACCGAGCAGCTGGCCTCGGCCAAGCGCAACTTCGAGGTCGGCACCGCCACCATCACCGACACGCGTGAAGCCCAGGCCCGCTTCGACCTCGACCAGGCCCGCGAGCTGGTGGCCGAGAACGACCTGCAGACCAAGCGCGTGGCGCTCGACCAGCTGGTGGGCCGCGCCGGCGTGGTGCCGCGTGGCCCGGTGCTGCCGCTGGTGCTGCCGGCCGTGCTGCCGGCCAATGCCGACGAGTGGGTCAACCAGGCCGAAGACCGCCACCCCGGCATCCGCAAGGCGCGCCTGGGCATGGAGGTGGCGCGGCTCGAGACCGAGAAGGCCAAGGCCGGCCACCTGCCCACGGTCAACCTGATCGGCCGCCTGGCCGGCAGCGACAGCCGCGGCACCGCGGTGACCGACTCGTTCGGCCGGCCCGGCACCACCACCACCACCACGGTGGGCGTGCAGCTGGCCGTGCCGCTGTTCTCGGGCTATGCCATCCAGAACCGGGTGAAGGAAACCCTGGTGCTCGAAGACAAGGCCCGGCAAGACCTCGAGGCCGCCCGCCGCGCCGTGGCCCTGGGCACGCGCAGTGCGTTCCTGGGCGTGCAGTCGCTGCAGGGCCAGGTCAAGGCGCTGGAGGCGGCCGAGTCGTCCACCAAGCTGGCGCTGGACGCCACGCAGCTGGGCTACAAGGTGGGCGTGCGCGTCAACCTCGACGTGCTGAACGCGCAATCGCAGCTCTACAACACCCAGCGCGATCTGGCCAAGGCGCGCTACGACGCGCTGCTCACCAGCCTGAAGCTGCGCCAGGCCGCCGGCCTGCTTCAGCCGGGCGACGTGGACGCGCTGGAGGCCTTGCTGGCCAAGTAAGGCGGCCCGGCCAGGGCCAGCACCTCGCTGGCCATCTCGTCAGCGGCGCCGCGGTGGGCGGCGGCAAAGCCCAGTGCGCGGTCGACCCACTGGTTGCGGGCCATGTCCTGCACCGCCATCACCGCCACATCCACACCCTGCTGCAGGCTGGCCACGCGGCGCGCGGCGCCGCACTGCTCGGCATGCCAGGCGGCCTGGGCGAAGTTGAAGGTGTGCGGGCCCATCACCACCGGGCAGCCGCAGGCGGCGGCCTCGATCAGGTTCTGCCCGCCCAGCGGCTCGAAGCTGCCGCCCAGCAGGGCCACATCGGCGCAGGCGTAGTACAGCGGCATCTCGCCCACCGTGTCGCCCAGCCACACGTCGACGCCGTAGGCGTCGTCGGGCGGCGTGTTCACCCAGCGGCTGCGGCGCGCCAGCGTCAGGCCGGCGCTGAACACCAGGCTGGCCACCATGTCAAAACGCTGCGGGTGCCGCGGCACCAGCAGCAGCAGCGGCCGCGGCCTGGGCAGCGCGGCCCAGTCGTCGAGCAGCGGCTCTTCCTCGCCCTCGCGGCTGGAGGCCATCATCACCACCGGCCGGTTGAGCGCGCGGCGCCATTGCAGGCCGCGCGCCAGCAGCATGGGCGGCGGCGTCATGTCGAACTTGAGGTTGCCGACCACCTTCACCGTCAGCGCCCCGGCCGCGCGCAGGCGCTCGGCGTCGTCGGGTGTCTGCGCCAGCACGCTGGCCAGGCGCGCGGCCGCCGGGTGCAGCAGCGCGCCCAGGCGCGCGCCCTTGGCGGCGCTGCGCTCCGACAGGCGGGCATTGGCCAGCACCATGGGCACGCCGGCGCGCTGGGCCTCGTGCAGCAGCACCGGCCAGATCTCGGTTTCCATCAGCACGCCCACGCTGGGGCGGAAGTGGCGCACAAAGCGCTGCACCGCACCCGGCGTGTCATAGGGCAGCCAGGCCTGCAGGTCGCCCGGCTGCATCAGGCGCTGGCCGGCGCTGCGGCCGGTGGCCGTGCCGTGGGTGAACAGCATGCGCAAGCCGGGCCGGTGGCGGCGCAAGGCCTCCACCAGCGGCAGCGCGGCGCGCGCCTCGCCCAGCGAGACGGCGTGCAGCCACAGCGCGCCCGGCGCCGGCGCCGGTTCGGCATAACGCCCCAGGCGCTCGGCCAGGTGCTCGCGGTAGCCCGGCTCGCTGCGGCCGCGCCGCCACAGGCGCAGCAGGTACAGCGGCGTGGCCAGCCACAGCAGCGCGCCGTAGACGGCGCGCACCACAGCCTGCCAGCCGGTGCGCAACATCAGCGCAGCTCGCGTGGCGGGTGACAGGCGCCCTGCGCTCAGTGCGCGGCCTGCTGGATGTGCGCGTCGGGCTTGACCTCGCGCAGCGCGGCCATGAACTGCTTCTCGATGCGCGCCAGCGCCTCGGCGCTGTGGCCTTCAAAGCGCAGCACCAGCACCGGCGTGGTGTTGCTGCCGCGAATCAGGCCGAAGCCGTCGGCGAAGTCGACGCGCAGGCCGTCGATGGTGCCAACCTCGCCGCCCGGGAAGGCCAGGCGGCCATCGGCCACGCGAGCCAGCAGATCGGCCACCACCTGGTGGTGCTCGCCCTCGGCGCAGGGCACGTTGAGCTCGGGGGTGGAGAAGCTGGTGGGCAGCGCGTCAAGCACGGCGCTGGGGTTCTTCTCGCGGCTCAGGATCTCGAGCAGGCGGGCGGCCGTGTACATGGCATCGTCGAAGCCGTACCAGCGCTCGCCGAAGAACAGGTGGCCGCTCATCTCGCCGGCAAAGGGCGCGCCAATTTCCTTGAGCTTGGCCTTGACCAGCGAGTGGCCGGTCTTCCACAGCAGCGGCTTGCCGCCGGCGGCCTTGATGACCTCGGGCACGCGCTGCGAGCACTTCACGTCGAAAATGATGTGCGCGCGCTTGTTGCGCTTGAGGATGTCGCGCGCGAACAGCATGATCTGCCGGTCGGGATAAATGATGTTGCCGCCGGCGGTGACCACGCCCAGGCGGTCGCCGTCGCCGTCGAAGGCCAGGCCCAGCTCGGCACCGGTGGCGCGCACCACGGTCTTGAGCACTTCCAGGTTCTCGGGCTTGCTGGGATCGGGGTGGTGGTTGGGGAAGTCGCCGTCCACCTGCGAGTACAGGTCGACCACCTCGCAGCCCATCGCACGCAGGATGCCGGGCGCGCTGGCGCCCGGAATGCCGTTGCCCGAATCGACCACGATCTTCATCGGCCGCTTGAGCTGGCAATCACCCAGGATGCGCTGGGTGTACTCGGCCAGGATGTCCATCTTGCCGACGCGGCCGCGTTTGGCGGTGTAGGTCTCGGACTCCATGCGCTGGCGCAGCTTCTGGATGTCGTCGCCATAGATGGCGCGGCCGGCCAGCACCATCTTGAAGCCGTTGTAGTCCTTGGGGTTGTGGCTGCCGGTGACCTGGATGCCCGAGCTGCAGCCCTGCGCGCTGCGCGTGGCGGCCACGTAATACAGCATCGGCGTGGTCACGGCGCCGAGGTCCACCACGTCGAGACCGGTGCTCTTGAGGCCGCGGATCAGCGCTGCCGCCAGGCCGGGGCCCGAGACACGGCCATCGCGGCCCACCGCCACGGCCTTCTCGCCAGCGGCAACGGCCTCGCTGCCGAAGGCGCGGCCCAGGTGCTCGGCAAAGGTCTCGTCGATCGTCTTGCCGACGACGCCGCGGATATCGTAGGCCTTGAAGACACTGGCGTGGACTTGCATGGGATGGGTGTGTACTGTGAAAGGAAGACCGGGCGGCATTGTAGGCAGCCCCCATGACGCCGCTGACGCGGCCCCGGGGCAGACGCGGCGCCCGGGCCCGGGCCGCCCGTTTGCCGCCCCTGCCGTTGATTGGCGCCAGCGGCTGGCCGGCTGTCGCAAGCCCCGTGCCCGCCAGGGCGGTCTGCCTACACTGCGCCGGCATGAACACCCCCGCTGCCGCTGCCGCTGCCGCCACCGCCACCGCCACCGCCACCGCTGCTCCGGCCGGGCCCGCCCCGGCCGCCCGCCCGAACCTGTGGCAGCAGGCCTGGCGCAACTGGCACGACTGGCGCCACCGCCCGGCCCTGCTCAGCCGCGACTGGTGCCTGGCCTGGCTGTGCACGCTGGCCTTCTGCATGGCCATCGCGCTGATCTTCACGGTGATCGGCTACCTGGTGCACTGCCGCAACGGCTGCCGCGTCAGCCCGGCCGGCTGGGCGCTCTGGTACGGGCGCAACCTGATCGTCAGCCTGAGCATCGGCGCCCTGATCCACCTGATGCACGAAGTGCTCGGCCGAACCTGGCTCACGGTGGCGCGCCTGCGCCGCTGGCCGATGTGGCGGCGCAGCCTGGTGTTCACGCTGGTGACGCTGGTAGGCATGGCCATCGGCTGGCCGCTGGGCATGCAGCTGGCGGGCTTCGACCTCGGCCCGGTGCGCCACTACCTGGGCGGGCAGGCCCGCATCGATGTCACCGGCTCGCTGCTGCTGTCGCTGCTGATCGGCCTGGGCTTTCACCTGTGGTTCAGCGCCAAGGCGCGCCAGCTCGAGGCCGAGCGCCGCGCCACCGAGGCCCAGCTCAAGCTGATGCAGGGCCAGATCGAACCGCACTTCCTGTTCAACACCCTGGCCGGCGTGGTGGCCACGATCGAGGCCGACCCGCCGCGCGCGCGGCAGATGCTGCAGGCCTTCACCGACCACCTGCGCCACGCGCTGGGCGCGCTGCGCCGCGACGACGGCCCGCTGGCCGACGAGCTGGCGCTGGCCGGCACCTACCTGCAGCTGATGCAGCTGCGCATGGAAGACCGGCTGCAGGTGTGCATCGAGGCCGAGCCGGCCGCCGCCGCCGCCGTGGTGCCGCCGCTGCTGCTGCAGCCGCTGATCGAGAACGCCATCCACCACGGGCTGGAGCCGGCCATCGACGGCGGCACCGTCACCGTGCAGGCGCGGGTGCTGGATGGCCGGCTGGTGCTGAGCGTGCACGACAACGGCCGCGGCCTCGATGCCCCGCCCCGCCCCGGCCACCCTGGCCACCGCGGCAACGGCGTGGCCCTGCACAACCTGCGCGAGCGCCTGGCCTCGCGCTACGGCACGGCGGCCACGCTGAGCGTGGTGGCGGCCCACCCCGGCACGCGGGCCACGCTGGTGCTGCCGCTGCAGGCCCCGCCCACCTGAAGCCATGCCGCCACGCTGCCACGCTGCCACGCTGCCACGCTGCCACGCTGCCACGCTGCCACGCTGCCACGCTGCCATCCCCCGGGCACACGATGACGCCATGACAGACCGCCTGCCGGAACACCCCGCCCGCCTGCCCCACGGCCGCCCCGCGCCCACGGCCCTGGTGGCCGATGACGAACCCGCGCTGGCCCGCGCCCTGGTGGCCCAGCTGGCCACGGCCTGGCCGGCACTGCGCATCGTGGCCGTGGCGCGCCACGGCGACGAGGCCGCCGAGCGCATTGCCGCGCTGCAGCCCGACCTGGCCTTTCTGGACATCCAGATGCCCGGCCAGAGCGGGCTGGACGTGGCCGAGGGCATCGAAGGCCCGACCCGGGTGGTCTTTGTCACCGCCTACGACCAGCATGCGGTGCAGGCCTTCGACCAGCAGGCACTCGACTACCTGCTCAAGCCAGTCAGCCACGAGCGCCTGGCGCGCACCGTGGCCCGGCTGCAGCAGCACCTGGCAGCCGACCACGCGGCCGCCACGGGCCAGGCCCCCGCGCCGGCCGCCGATGCCCGGCTGCTGGCCGCCCTGCGCCAGCTGGCCCAGGCCCCGGCCCCGCCGGCCAGCCCGCCGCTGCGCTGGATACGTGCCAGCGCCGGCGACCTGACCCACCAGCTGGCGGTGGAGCAGGTGCTGTTCTTTCGCGCCGACGACAAGTACACCTGCGTGCAGACGGCCGGCGCCGAGCACCTGATCCGCACGCCCATCGTCGAGCTGGCGGCGCAGCTCGATGCGCAGCAGTTCGTGCAGGTGCACCGCTCGACCCTGGTCAACCTGGCGCACCTGGCCGGCACCCGGCGCGACGAGGCCAGCCGCCTGTGGCTGCGCCTGCACGGCTGGCCGCACGAGCTGCCGGTGAGCCGGGCCTACGTGCACCTGTTCAAGCCGATGTAGCGCGCTGCGGGCCGGCGGGGCGCGCCATGCACAGGCCCGAAAACGGCCAGCCGCGGCTCAGGGCCTGCCTATCATCGCGCCATGCCCCGCCCCACCCACACCCCCCTCACCACCCACGGCGACGGCAGCGAGGGTGCGCTGCAGGGCGATGCCGCCTACCAGGTGCTGCGCAGCCGCGATGCGCGCTTTGACGGCCGGCTGTTCGTCGGCGTCACCTCCACCGGCATCTACTGCCGGCCGGTGTGCCGGGTGCGCCAGCCGCGGCGCGAGAACTGCCGCTTCTTCGGCCAGGCGGCGCTGGCCGAGGCGGCGGGCTTTCGCCCCTGCCTGCGCTGCCGGCCCGAGCTGGCGCCCGGCCTGTCGCTGACCGACTCGTCCGATGTGCTGGCCGCCCAGGCCGCGCGCCTGCTGGCCCAGGCGGTGCACGAGGGCGTGGATGACGCGCTGCCGGCCATCCTGCCCGGCGTGGCGGCCCGCCTGGGCATCACCGACCGGCACCTGCGCCGCATCTTCCAGCGCGCCCATGGCGTCACGCCGATGGCCTGGCTCACCACCCAGCGCCTGCTGCTGGCCAAGCAGCTGCTCACCGACACCTCGCTGCCGGTCACCCAGGTGGCCCTGGCCAGCGGCTTTGCCAGCGTGCGCCGCTTCAACGCCGCCTTTGCCCAGCGCTACCGGCTGCAGCCCGGCGCGCTGCGCAAGCAGTCGGCCGATGGCACGGCGGCCGCGGCAGCACCGCGCAGCGCCGCCCATGCGGGCCTGGCAAGGCACGCGGCCCATGCCGCCGGCGACGAGCTGCGCCTGGCCTGGCGGCCACCTTACGACCTGGCCGGCGTGCTGAGCTTTCTGGGCGCGCGTGCGCTGCCCGGCATCGAGCAGGTCGACGGCCTCGCGCTGCGGCGCACGCTGGCGCTCAGGCACCAGGGGCAGGTGCTGGCCGGCTGGGTGCAGGCGCGTTTTGATGCCGATCGGCACGAGCTGCGCCTGGCGCTGGCGCCCAGCCTGATGCCGGCAGTGGCCGCGGTGCGCGAGCGCGCCCGCCAGGCGCTCGATCTGGATGCCGACCCGGCGCGCATCGATGCGCAGATGGCCGGCCTGCCCGGCCCGGCGCGCCCTGGCGTGCGCGTGCCGGGTGGCTGGTGCGGCTTTGAATCGGCGATGCGGGTGATCCTCGGCCAGCAGGTCACGGTGGCCGCGGCGCGCACCCTCACCCGGCGCCTGGTCGAGCGTTTCGGCACGCCGCTCGACACCCCCTTTGCCGGGCTCGACCGGCTGTTTCCCAGCGCCGCCACGCTGGCCGCCGCGGCACCCGAGGACATCGGCACGCTGGGCATCGTGCGCCAGCGCGTGCGTGCGCTGCAGGCGCTGGCCCAGGCGGTGGCCGACGGCCAGCTGCAGTTGCACCGCGCTGCCCCGCTGCAGCCCACGCTCGATGCGCTGACCGCCCTGCCCGGCATCGGCGACTGGAGCGCGCAGCTGATCGCGATGCGCGCGCTGGCCTGGCCCGACGCCTGGCCGGCCAGCGACATCGGCATCCTCAACGCGCTGGGCACCCGCGACGTGAAGGCCGCCAGCGCCCAGGCCGAGGCCTGGCGGCCCTGGCGCGCCTATGCCGTGATGAACCTGTGGCTGAGCCTGGAGCTCAGTCCGCCCCTGCGCACGGACGAAGCCCCGGCCAAGCGCCCCGGCCTGCCCGCCGGGCCGTGCAAGCACCTGGAGACCACCCCATGACCCCGCACCCCAAGATCGAGGCGCAGACGCGCATCGCCAGCCCGCTGGGCCTGCTGCTGGCCACCGCCACCGCGCACGGCCTGGCCGGCCTGTGGTTCGATGCCCAGCAGCACCACCCCGGCACGCTGAACGTGCCCGACACGCCGCACCACCCGCATCTGCAGGCCGCCGCGCAGGCGCTGGCGCTGTACTTCGACGGCCAGCCGCCGCCGGCCGTGGCGCTGGATCTGCACGGCACGCCCTTCCAGTGCGCCGTGTGGCAGGCGCTGCTGGCCATCGGCCACGGCCGCACCAGCACCTACGCCGAGGTGGCCGCCAGCGTGGGTCGGCCGGCGGCGGTGCGCGCCGCCGGCGCCGCCATCGGCCGCAACCCGGTCGGCATCCTGGTGCCCTGCCACCGGGTGCTGGGCCGCGACGGCAGCCTCACCGGCTATGCCGGCGGCCTGCAGCGCAAGCAGGCGCTGCTGCAGCTGGAAGGCGCGCAGCGCTCGATCCTCGCCGCATGAAAAGCCGCGACCTGATCGACCTGCTGCTGCTGGCCGCCATCTGGGGCAGCTCGTTCCTGTTCATGCGCCTGGCGGCGCCGGCCTTCGGGCCGGTGGCCCTGGCCTTTGTGCGGGTGGCCGGCGCGGCGCTGATGCTGCTGCCGCTGCTGGTGTGGCGCGGCGAGTGGCCGGCGCTGCGCGCGCACTGGCGCCTGATGCTGGTGCTGGGCCTCACCAATTCGGGCCTGCCCTTCCTGTGCTTCGGCTACGCGGCACTCACGCTGCCGGCCGGCCTGGCCTCGATCTTCAATGCCGCCACACCCATGACCACGGCCCTGATCGCCTGGGCCTGGCTGGGTGACCCCTTGAGCCGGCCGCGCGCCCTCGGCCTGGCCATCGGCTTTGCCGGCGTGGCCGGGCTGGCGCTGCAGAAGTCGCTGGCCGGTGGCACGCTCGGCGGCTGGCAGCTCGACGGCGGCGCCGCGCTGGCCGTGGGCGCCTGCCTGCTGGGCACGCTGATGTACGGCCATGCCGGCAACTTCTCGCGCCGGCACCTGAGCGGCGTGCCGGCCATGGCCTTGGCCACCGGCACCCAGGCCGCTGCGGCGCTGGCGCTGGCCGTGCCGGCCGCCCTCACCTGGCCGGCCACGCCACCCTCGCCGGCGCACTGGGCCATGGCCGCGGCACTGGCGCTGCTGTGCTCGGCGCTGGCCTACATCCTGTACTTCCGGCTGATCGCCCGCGTGGGGCCCACGTCAGCCGCCACCGTCACTTTTCTGGTGCCGGTGTTCGCCAGCGCCTGGGGCGCGCTGGTGCTGGGCGAGGCCCTCACGCTGCCCATGTTGCTGGGCGGCCTGGTGATCCTGGCCGGCACGGCCCTGGTGCTGGGCCTGTGGCCCCGCCGGCGACCGGCCGCGGCAGCCTAAAATCGCGGGTTTTCCGTCAACTTCCAGCAGCGAGATCTCCCCCGTGGGCGCCAACATCCTTCAGAAGCTTCCCGTCGGCGAACGCGTCGGCATCGCGTTTTCCGGTGGCCTGGACACCAGCGCCGCCGTGCTGTGGATGCGCAAGAAGGGCGCCGTGCCCTGCGCCTACACCGCCAACCTGGGCCAGCCCGACGAGACGGATTACGACGAGATCCCGCGCAAGGCCCTGGCCTACGGCGCCGAGATGGCGCGCCTGATCGACTGCCGCGCGCAGCTGGTGGCCGAGGGCATTGCCGCCATCCAGTGCGGGGCCTTCCACATCACCACCGCCGGTGCCACCTACTTCAACACCACGCCGCTGGGCCGCGCCGTGACCGGCACCGCGCTGGTGGTGGCGATGCGCGACGACGGCGTCAACATCTGGGGCGACGGCAGCACCTACAAGGGCAATGACATCGAGCGCTTCTACCGCTACGGCCTGCTGGCCAACCCGGCGCTGCGCATCTACAAGCCCTGGCTCGACCAGACCTTCATCGACGAGCTGGGCGGCCGCAAGGAGATGAGCGAGTTCCTCATCGCCAACGGCTTCGACTACAAGATGAGCGTCGAAAAGGCCTACAGCACCGACAGCAACATGCTGGGCGCCACGCACGAGGCCAAGGACCTCGAGTTCCTGAACGCCGGCATCCGCATCGTCAACCCGATCATGGGCGTGGCCTTCTGGCGCGACGACGTGGTGGTCAAGGCCGAAGAGGTGACCGTGCGCTTCGAGGAAGGCCAGCCGGTGGCACTGAACGGCCGCACGTTTGCCAGCGCGGTCGATTTGTTCGAGGAAGCCAACCGCATCGGCGGCCGCCATGGCCTGGGCATGTGCGACCAGATCGAGAACCGCATCATCGAGGCCAAGAGCCGCGGCATCTACGAGGCCCCGGGCATGGCCCTGCTGCACATCGCCTACGAGCGCCTGGTCACCGGCATCCACAACGAAGACACCATCGAGCAGTACCGCGCCAATGGCCGCCGCCTGGGCAAGCTGCTGTACCAGGGCCGCTGGTTCGACCCGCAAAGCCTGATGCTGCGCGAGACCGCCCAGCGCTGGGTGGCACGCGCCATCACCGGCGAGGTGACGCTGGAGCTGCGCCGCGGCAACGACTACTCGCTGCTCGACACCGCCAGCCCCAACCTCACCTACGCGCCCGAGCGCCTGAGCATGGAGAAGGTGGAAGACGCCGCGTTCACGCCGGCCGACCGCATCGGCCAGCTGACCATGCGCAATCTCGACATCAGCGACACGCGCGACAAGCTGGGCATCTACACCCGCACCGGCCTGCTGGGCGGTGCCGAGGGCTCGATCCCGCTGCTGTCGTCGCCGGGCGGCGAGTCGGGCAGCGGTTCGTCGGGCCAGTGAGGCCGGCGCCCACCGGGCGCCGCTGGCCGCTCAGTGCGGCGTGCCGGTGCCCTGGTCGGCGTCGTTCAGGGTCTTGAGAAAGGCCAGCAGGTCGGCGATGTCCTGGTTGCCCGGCTGCCAGGCACCATTGAACGGCCGGCCCGCCGCCAGGTTGCCGCGGTAGTACCAGGGCAGATCGTTGTAGCGCCGGTCGGCCGAGCCATCGGCCTTGCGATACCACCGCGCGGCCTGCGTGTCGCGCTCGAAGTGGAAGCGCACCGCGTCTTCCAGCGTGGTCACCGCGGCATTGTGAAAGTACGGGCCGGTGTGCTCGACGTTGCGCAGCGTGGGCGTCTTGAACAGGCCGCAGTAGCGCGGCAGCAGCTTGACCAGCAGATCGGCCACGTTGTTGGTGCGGGCCTTCTCGCGGGCGCACAGGCCCAGGTCAAAGTAGGCCGGGTCGGCGTTCTTGGGGCCGGCATGGTTGCGCGGCACACCCAGCGCGGCATAGCCGAAGTTGGTGAACAGCGAGGTCTTGGTCAGCGAGGCGGTGTGGCAGGCCACGCAGTTGCCGCGCTGCGGGTTGCTGAACAGCGCCCAGCCGCGCGCCTCGGCCTCGGTGAAGCTGGCCTTGCCGGCCTGCACCTGGTCGAACTTGCTGTCGAACAGGTTGTAGTCGGCGTCGCCACGCTGGTACACCTCGAGCAGCACCGCCACCTCCTTGAACAGCGCGGTGTCGCTGGCGATCTTCTCGGGCGCATCGACGTACAGCGCCTGGATCTGCGGCCAGTACGGCGCGCTGCGCACCAGGTCGGTCAGGGCCTTGGGCTCGGTGGCGCTGCCCGGCAGCGCCTGCTCCACCGGGTTGAAGAACGGCCCGCCGTGAAAGGCCTGGCCGAAGCGGTCGTCGGCCCGGCCGTCCCACAGGTAGCCGCCCGAGGGCGTGCCCAGCAGGCTCAGGCGGAACGGTGGCGTCAGGTTCAGGTAGCGACCGGTCATCGACGAGCGCATGCCGGCCTGGTCGAGCAGGGGCCCGCCCAGCGGCAGCCGCGTGCCCGGCGCGTCGGCATGGCCCGAGCCCTCGACGTGGCAGGTGCCGCAGGACATGCGGCCGCTGGCCGACAGCCGCACATCGTGGAACAACAGGTTGCCGGCCTCGATGGCCGCTTCGCTGTCCACCGGGGTGACCGCGGCGGCCTGGGCGCGCATGGTCGGCGCCGGGCTGGCGGGCGTGCCGTCGGCTTGCAGTGCGGGCGGATCGGCGTCGCTGGGCTGGGCGCTGTCCGAGACCACGGTGCGGCTGGCCAGGTCATCGGCCTGCTGGGCCGTGCGCTCGGCCTCGGTCTCGCTGCCGCCACCGCAGGCGCTCAGCACCAGGGCGCAGATCAACAGGCTGGCGGCCGTGAGGGAAGGTCGGGCAATGGGCATGGCTTGGCTGGGCATTTCTGAGAAAGCGTGGCTGGAATGTTGCTGCTCGTGCAAGGCAACGCAAGGACAGCCGCGATGCTAGTCAGGAGCCCTGGTCTACCCGCCCCGCACACGCGGGGGTGACCGCCCAGCCAACAGCCCAGAGCAGCGGCGTCGGGCCGTGGAACGTGACTTCGATTCCACTGTTCTGGCGGCCGCTGCGGCAGCGGCCGTTCACACGCCCCGGGCAGGGCCGCCATGGGGCGCCGCTGCACCGCAGCCGACAGGCCGCGCGAAACGCCTGCTCAGCCGCGCACGCAGTTGCGTCCGCCGTGCTTGGCCTCGTAGAGGCGGCGGTCGGCCAGGTCGATCAGGGCCGGTGCGTCGGCCCGCTCGAGCGACCAGCAGGCCACGCCCCAGCTCATGGTCTGGTGGTGCTGCAGGTTGCCGCCGCCAGTGCCGTCATCGAGCATGAAGCCCTGGCTGGCCACGGCCTCGCGCAGCCGCTCGGCCAGCGCCAGCGCCGTGGCCTGTGGCGTGCCTGGCAGCAGCACGCCAAACTCCTCGCCGCCCAGGCGGCCCAGCAGATCGCCCTGGCGCAGCCGCGCCTGCACGCGCTGCACCACCTGCTGCAGCAGCGTGTCGCCGGCGCTGTGGCCGTACTGGTCGTTGACGCGCTTGAAGAAGTCGAGGTCGCCGCACAGCACCGCCGGCGGCGGGCCGCCCTGGGCCGCCAGGCGCACGGCGGTGGCCAGCGCATCGCGCCAGTAGCGGCGGTTCCATGCGCCGGTCAGGCCATCCACGTTGGCCAGGTGCCAGGCGCGCGCATGCACGGCCGATTCAGGGTTGCCGGCGGCCAGAAAGCGCAGCTGCAGCTTGCCCAGGCAGACCCGGTCGCCATCGGCCAGCCACTGCGGCTGCTCGATGCGCCGGCCGTTCACCCAGCTGCCGTTCGACGAACCCAGGTCGCGCAGGCAGATGCCTTGCGCCGACACCTGCAGCTCGGCATGGCGGCGGCTGAGGTTCGGGTCGTCGAGGTACAGGCTGGCGCCGTGGCCGCGACCGATCACCGAGCTGCCGGGCTCCAGCACCAGGCGGCGGCCGGTTTCGGCGCCGCTGTAGACCACCAGGCAGGCCGGGCGCGCATGCGGCTCAAGACCCATCGGCTGGGTGAGCGCGCCGGTTGGCAGTTCGATGGTCGATGAGTCCCACATGACGGCTGGTGTTCTCGGCGGTGTTTGACGCGGTGGTGGCGCCCTGCCTCGGGCCGATCAGGCCGCGGACGCCAAGCCGACGGTATAGCCGATCGGCGCCGCCAGCGAACACCCGGTTACGAACGCGGCGCGCAGTTGTGCGCGCCCACCCGGGCCAGATACCCACCCGGGTTCACCACTGCAGCCGCCACGCAACGCGGCGCAGGCCGGGCTCAGGGCCGCGCCAGCAGCGCCAGGGCCTGCGCCAGGTCGGCCTGCAGATCGGCCACCGCCTCCAGCCCGATCGACAGGCGCACCAGGTGGCCGGGCAGCGCCGAGCGGTCGGCACGCATGCCGTCGAGCTCGTAGGGCACCACCAGGCTGACCGGGCCGCCCCAGCTGAAACCGATCTTGAACAGGCGCAGCGCATCGACAAAGGCGTCCACCTGTTCGCGGCGCAGGCCGGGATCGAGCAGCACCGAGAACAGCCCAGCCGCCGCCGTGCAGTGCGCCGCCCAGTGGGCATGGCCCGGCGCACCGGGCAGCGCCGGGTGCAAGACCCGGGTCACGCCCGGCTGGCTGGCCAGCCAGGCCGCCAGCTGGCGCGCCGCGGCATCGTGGGCGTGGTAACGCAGCGCCAGCGTGGGCAGGCCACGCAGCACCAGCTCGGCGTCGTTGGCCGCCACGCCCAGGCCCAGTTGCCCGTGCACGCGCAGCAGGCGCTGGTGCAGCCTGTCGTCGCGCGTGAGCACTGCGCCCATCAGCACGTCGGCGCCGCCCGAGGGGTACTTGGTGAGCGCATGCATCACCACATCGACCCCCAGATCAAAGGCGCGAAAGGCCAGGCCGGCGCCCCAGGTGTTGTCCAGCGCGGTCAGCACGCCGCGCGCCCGGGCGGCCGCCACCAGGGCCGTCAGATCGGGGAACTCCATGGTCACCGAGCCGGCGGCCTCGAGCCACACCAGCTTCGTGCGCTCGGTGATGCGCGCGGCCAGGTCGGCCGGGTTCATCGGGTCGTAGAGCTGGTGCGTGATGCCCCAGCGCGCCAGCACGCTGGCCGCCAGGTCGGCCGAGGGGCCGTAGACATTGGCCGGCAGCAGCAGTTCGTCGCCCTGGCCCAGCAGCGCCAGGTTGACGTGGGTGATGGCCGCCAGGCCGCTGGGCGACAGGATGCAATGGCGCCCGCCCTCCAGCGTGGCCAGGCGCTCTTCCAGCTGGTAGGTGGTGGGCGTGCCGCGCAGGCCGTAGGTGTAGCCGGTCTTGGCGGTGTAGCTGCGCCCGCGCAGCGCCGCCACGCTGGGAAAGATCACCGTCGAGGCCTTGAACACGCCGGGTGGCACGGCCGCCCAGCCCTCGGGCGGCTGGTACGGGTGGTGGATCAGGCCGGTGATCAAGTCGTCGGAATCAGGCATGGCGGCATCTCGTCGGATGGGGCGCACCAGGCAATGTGGCCACGCCACGGTCCTGGTTCCCCGTGTGGGGACGGCCGGCCGCGGCCGGCCCGGGGGCAATCAGAACGGCAGGCCGACCAGGTCGTGGCCCTCGACGGCCACGATGCGGGCCTTGGTGAACTCGCCCACCTTCAGCGTCTTGCTGGCCTTCTCGGGCGGCAGCAGGCGAACGGCGCCGTCGATCTCGGGCGCATCGGCAAAGCTGCGGCCACGGCCGCCCTTGCGGCCCAGCCCCGGCGCGTGATCCACCAGCACCTGCATGGTGGCGCCCACGCGGCGCGCCAGGCGCTGCACCGACACCTGCTCGGCCACCGCCATGAAGCGCGCACGGCGCTCCTCGCGCACCTCGTCGGGCAAGGCACCGGGCAGCTCGTTGGCCGTGGCGCCCTTGACCGGCGAGTAGGCAAAGCAGCCGGCGCGGTCGATCTGCGCCTCGCGCACGAAGTTCAGCAGGTGCTCGAACTCTTCTTCGGTCTCGCCCGGAAAACCGGCGATGAAGGTGCTGCGGATCACCAGCTCGGGGCAGGCCGCGCGCCAGGCCAGCAGGCGCTCGAGGTTCTTCTCGCCCGAGGCTGGGCGCTTCATGCGGCGCAGCACATCGGGGTGGCTGTGCTGGAAGGGCACGTCGAGGTAGGGCAGGATCTGCCCCGACGCCATCAGCGGCAGCAGCTCGTCGACGTGCGGGTACGGATAGACGTAGTGCAGCCGCACCCAGGCGCCATGCGCGGCGGCCAGCTCGGCCAGCGCGACGCACAGCTCGGTCATGCGGGTCTTCACCGGCCGACCGTCCCAGAAGCCGGTGCGGTACTTCACGTCCACGCCATAGGCGCTGGTGTCCTGGCTGACGACCAGCAGCTCCTTGACGCCGTTCTCGAACAGCGCCCTCGCCTCGCCCAGCACATCGCCCACCGGGCGCGAGACCAGGTCGCCGCGCAGGCTGGGAATGATGCAGAAGGTGCAGCGGTGGTTGCAGCCTTCGCTGATCTTCAGGTAGGCGTAGTGGCGCGGCGTGAGCTTGATGCCGGCCTCGCCGCGAAACAGCGCGCGCGCCTCGGGCACCAGATCCACGAAGGGGTCGTGCGGCTTGGGCACGTGGGCGTGCACCGCGTCCATCACCTCCTGCGTGGCATGCGGGCCGGTGACGGCCAGCACGCTCGGGTGCATCTGGCGCACCAGGTTGCCGGTGCCGTCATCGGTGGCCTTGGCGCCCAGGCAGCCGGTGACGATGACCTTGCCGTTCTCGGCCAGCGCCTCGCCAATGGTGTCGAGGCTTTCCTTGACCGCATCGTCGATGAAGCCGCAGGTGTTGACGATCACCAGGTCGGCACCGGCAAAGGTCTTGCTGGTGGCGTAGCCCTCGGCGCTGAGCTGGGTGAGGATCAGCTCGCTGTCGGTCAGGGCCTTGGGGCAGCCCAGCGAAACAAAGCCGATCTTGGGTGGCGCGCTGGCGGGGCGGCTGGCGGCGGTGGTGTCAGGGGACTCGTGCATCGCCCGATTGTCCCCGATGGCGCGCGGCGCCGGCCGGCGCAGGCAAGGGGCCGGGCCGCGCCGGCCGCTTTCAGGGCTTCTTGGCGCCGAAGCCCGGCATGCCCGGAAACAGCGCGCCGGCCTGGATCTGCTCCTGCATCTGCACGAACAGGTTCTTGCTCTGCTCGAGGTAGTTGCCCATCAGGCCCTGCATCAGCGGCGCCTGGCCGCTCATGAACTGGCTCCATACCTCGGGCGTGAAGGCCTTGCCGTCGTACAGGCCCTTGCTCTGCTCGGCAAAGCGGCCCTGCAGGTCGACGAAGGTCTGCAGGTTCTTCTCAAGGTACGAGCCCATCATGCCCTGCATGGCATGGCCGTAGAAGCGGATGATCTGCGCCAGCATGGTGGTGCTGAACATCGGCATGCCGCCGGTTTCTTCCTCGAGGATGATCTGCAGCAGGATGCTGCGGGTGAGGTCGTCGCCGGTTTTGGCGTCGCGCACCTCGAACACCTCGCCGCCGAGCACCATGCCCTTCACGTCGGCCAGCGTGATGTAGCTGCTGGTGCGGGTGTCGTAAAGCCGCCGGTTCGGATACTTCTTCAGGATCCGCGGACCGGCGTCAGCGCCAGGGGTGGCGTCGTCGGCGGCCGCAGCGCGGCGGTGGGCTGGCATGTCGGACAGTTCCTTTTGTGCAGTGCGCCATGATTCTAGGAGCGCACATGCCCCGGGCCCGCGGGTGTTTCCCCCTTGGTGCCAACCCGCAACGCCCGCTCAGAAGCGATGGCGCCCGCCCACGCTGTAGCTGGTGCCGTTCTTGGCGCCGCTGAGCCGGTCGCTCATCACCACGGCATACAGGTCGGTGCGCTTGGACAGGTAGTAGTCGTAGCCGCCGCTGACCGTGCCACGCTTGGCGCCGGTGGCGGGCTTGACCCGACCCACCTGCAGCAGCAGGCTGCCCTGGCCGGTGACGGCCCAGGCGGCGCCCAGGCCGGCAATGGTGTAGTCGACCCGCGTGCTGCGGTTGTCGACCTCGCCGTACTGCCCGAACAGGCGCACCGGGCCGAAGGCATACGAGCCGGCCAGTTGCCAGGTGGTGGTGTCGGCCACGCTGGCGCCCTTGTCCACCTTCTGCCAGGTGGCGCCCAGCGCCAGGTCGCCGGCGCCGTAGTGGCCGGCCAGGCTCATGTTGCGCCCGCCGTTGCCCTCGCCCAGCGCGCCCATGGCGGTGGCCGTGAAGCCGCCCAGCTTGGGGCTGACGTACTTGACCGAGTCGCTCCAGCCGGTGTCGCCGGTGGTGGTGCCGCTGGTGAAGTAGTGGCGGATGCTGGGCGAGTAGCCGAACGAATCGCCCAGCGCGTTGAACTGCAGCGTCTGCACGAACAAGGAGGTGGTGTTGCGCCCCAGCGTGAGCGTGCCCAGCTCGTTGCGCAGGCCCACGAAGGAGTTGCGTGCCCAGAAGCCGTCGCCATCAAAGCGGCCCGGCGCACCGGTGTCGCTGCGCATGAAGCTCTCCAGCGAAAACACCCCGAACAGGCCGCCGCCCAGGTCTTCCTGGCCACGCAGGCCCCAGTAGCTGGTGGTCATCTTGCCGCTCTCCACACCCTTGACGGCCGCCCCGCCCGGCGCCTGGGTGCGGCCGGCCGACAGGTCGACCAGGCCGAAGATGGTGACCGAGGATTGGGCGGCGGCGCCGCCGGCCACGGCGGCCAGGGCCAGGGCAGCCATCAGGGGGCGCAGGGCAAAGGGTTGCATGGTTGATATCTTCACGATGGGGAGGGTTGTGATGGCCCCGCATCAAGGCCGGGCTCCACCAGCTGGATAGCAAAGCACATGCCCTGCTGCCGCCGCCCTTGGCGGCACCGCCGCGGCGCACGCGCCCCGCCACGGGGCACCGCATGCCCCACCCGGCAGCCCATGCACCGGGCCGGCGCCCGCAGCTGCACCCAAGGCAGCGCGCACGAAGCTTGCAGAGCTGACGGTGTGCACCGGCCAGCAGGGCCGTGCACCAGATTCAATTGCACAGGAGCTTTGCCAATGGCCCGCTTTTTCTCCCGCCGCCTGGCGCTGGGCACCGCCGTCGCCGCCACGCTGGCCACCGCACTGCCGGTGCAGGCCCAGACACCGGTCAAGTTCCAGCTCGACTGGCGTTTCGAGGGCCCGTCGGCCTTCTTCCTGCATCCGGTGGCCAAGGGCCTGTTCGCGGCCGAGAAGCTGAACGTCACGGTCGATGCCGGCAACGGCTCGGCCAATGCGGTCAACCGGGTGGCCTCGGGCACCTACGACATGGGCTTTGCCGACCTGGCCGCGCTGATGGAGTTTCATGCCAACAACCCCGCTGCACCCAACAAGCCGGTGGCGGTGATGATGGTCTACAACAACACACCGGCCGCGGTGCTGTCGCTCAAGAAGACCGGCCTCAAGGGCCCGGCCGATCTCACCGGCAAGAAGCTGGGCGCGCCGGTGTTCGACGCCGGGCGGCGTGCGTTCCCGGTGTTTGCCAAGGCCAATGGCGTGGGCGCGGTCAACTGGATCAGCATGGAGCCGGCGCTGCGCGAAACCATGCTGGCCCGCGGCGACGTGGACGCCATCACCGGCTTCAGCTTCACCAGCCTGCTGAGCCTGGAGGCGCGCGGCGTCAAGGCCGAGGATGTGGCGGTGATGGCCTACCCGCAGTTCGGCGTGAAGCTGTACGGCAACGCCATCATCGTGGGCGAGGACTACCTCAAGAAGAACCCCGAGGCGGTGAAAGCCTTTCTGCGCGCCTTTGCCAAGGGCGCCAAGGCCGTGATCGCCGACCCCAAGGCTGCCGTGGCCCTGGTGAAGGAGCGCGACGGCATCGCCAACGCCGAGCTGGAAGAGCGCCGCCTGCGCATGGCCATCGAGTCGTCGATCGCCACCGCCGATGCCAGGGCCGAGGGCTTTGGCGACGTGAAGCCGCCGCGCCTGGCGCTGATGGCCAGCCAGGTGGCCGACGCCTACGCCACCAAGGGCCGCATCAACCCCGACGCGGTGTGGAACGGCAGCTACCTGCCGCCGGCCGCCGAGCGCGACATCTTTGCGGCGGCCAAGCCGGCCAAGAAGTGATGGGTGCCACCGCAGCCCCGGCGGGCACGCCGCCGTTCGTGGATTTCAACGACGTCTGGCTGGCCTACAACGACGAGTTGCTGGCGCAGGGCAAGTACGCCGTCGAGGCCATCGACCTGAAGGTGAACGAAGGCGAGTTCATCGCCATCGTCGGCCCGTCGGGCTGCGGCAAGAGCACCTTCATGAAGCTGGCCACCGGCCTGAAGCGGCCCAGCAGGGGCACGGTGCACATCGGCGGCCAGCCGGTGACCGGCCCGCTCAAGATCACCGGCATGGCCTTCCAGGCGCCCAGCCTGCTGCCCTGGCGCACGGTGGTGGCCAATGTGATGCTGCCGCTGGAGATCGTGGAGCCGCACCGCAGCCAGTTCAAGCGCAGAAAGGCCGAGTACGAAGCCAAGGCGCGCGCGCTGCTGCAAAGCGTGGGCCTGGGCGGCTACGAAGACCGCTTTCCGTGGCAGCTCTCGGGCGGCATGCAGCAGCGCGCCAGCATCTGCCGCGCGCTGATCCACGAGCCGAAGATGCTGCTGCTGGATGAACCCTTTGGCGCGCTGGATGCCTTCACCCGCGAAGAGCTGTGGTGCACGCTGCGCGACCTGCAGGCGGCGCGCGGGTTCAACGTCATCCTGGTCACGCACGATCTGCGCGAGAGCGTGTTTCTGGCCGACACGGTGTACGTGATGAGCCGCAGCCCCGGCCGCTTTGTGGTGCGGCGCGAGATCGAGCTGCCGCGCCCGCGCGACCTGGAGCTGACCTACACACCGGCCTTCACCGACATCGTGCACGAGCTGCGCGGCCACATCGGCGCCATGCGCAAGCCGGTGGGCACGCCCGGCGTGGGAGTGACACCATGAGCAGCAGCAGCAGCAGGCGGCTTGAAACCTGGGCGCCCTGGCTGCTGCTGCTGGCCGTGCTGGCGCTGTGGCAGGGGCTGTGCTCGGCCTTCTCGGTCAGCGAGTTCATCTTTCCCAGCCCGGCGCGCATTGCCCAGCAGCTCAACGAGTTCAAGGGCGAGATCGCCAAGCACGCCTGGCGCACGCTGTGGGTCACGCTGGCGGGCTTTGGCCTGGCCATCGTCATCGGCGTGCTGCTGGGCTTTCTGATCGGCAGCTCGCGCCTGGCCTACGCCGCCATCTACCCGCTGATGACCGGCTTCAACGCCCTGCCCAAGGCGGCCTTCGTGCCCATCCTGGTGGTGTGGCTGGGCATCGGTGCCGGACCGGCCATCCTGACGGCCTTTCTGATCAGCTTCTTCCCGATCACGGTGAACATCGCCACCGGCCTGGCCACGCTGGAGCCCGAGCTGGAAGACGTGCTGCGCGTGCTGGGCGCCCGCCGCTGGGACGTGTTGATCAAGGTGGGCCTGCCGCGCAGCATGCCCTACTTCTTTGGCAGCCTGAAGGTGGCCATCACGCTGGCCTTCGTGGGCACCACGGTCAGCGAGATGACGGCCAGCAACGAGGGCATCGGCTACCTGCTGGTCAGCGCCGGCAGCTCCATGCAGATGGGCCTGGCCTTTGCCGGCCTGGTGGTGGTGGGCGCCATGGCCATGCTGATGTACGAGGCCTTCTCGGTGCTCGAGCGGCGCATGACCGGCTGGGCGCACCGGGGGTCGCAGGCGGGTTGAGCGCACGCCCACCCTCCCGGCGGTGAGGGCCGGGCAAGGCGGCCCTGGCGGAGTGCTGCACACGGGGTGCAGATTCGCGAAGCCTCGCACACCTGGCGAGCCAACAGGTGCCGTCAGGCACCGGCGCGGCCTAACCTGCACGGCATTGGTGCCGAAAGAGCAACTCCACATCGCAGTTGCTCATGAACCCACATCGTCCCGATCCGGTCGGCTGGCCGACCCTGTGCACTCTTTCACGGCTGATGCTGGCAACGCTCGGGGCGGCCTCGCTGGCCACGGGGGCGCAGGCACAGACAGCGCCCGATGCGGGCAGCCTGCTGCGCCAGCAGCCCCGCCCGCCCGCCACCGAACCGGCCACCGCACCCGCGCCCGCACCCGCAGCCACTGCGGCCCAGGCGCCCGAGACCGGGCCGCGGGTGCTGATCAACGCGTTTCGCATCCGCGGCGCCCAATTGATCAGCGAGGCCGAGCTGCAGGCGCAACTGCGCGATCTGGTGGGCAAGGAGCTGGGCTTTCGCCAACTCGAAGGCGCGGCGGCAACGCTGTCGGCCCACTACGCCCGGCGTGGCTACCTGGCCCGCGTGTTTGCACCGCCGCAGCAGATCGAGAGTGGCGTGCTGACGCTGGAGGTCATCGAAGGCCGGCGCGGCGGCGTGCGTGTCAATGCCACGGACCCGCACATCGACGCCTCACGCGTGGCCGGCTTCATCGACCACCGCCTCGGCCGTGGCGACACCTTCGACCTCCATCGCCTGGGCGAGGCGCTCAATGTGCTCAACGAGCAACCGGGCCTGGCCGTGCGGTCGGCGCTGGCCACGGGGCAGGCGCAAGCCGAGGTCGACATCACCGTCACCGCCACCGCCAAGCCGTGGCTGACCGGCCAGCTTGGCGTCAGCAACCAGGGCAGCACCAGCACCGGTGAAGCCCAGCTCGGCGGCAGCCTCGTGCTCAGCAACCTGAGCGGGCACCTGGATGCCGTGGCCCTCACCGCCAACCTGTCCGAAGGCAGCGCCTTCGGCCGCCTGGACTACGGCATTGCCGTGGGCCACAGCGGTTTGCGCGTGGGCCTCAACGCCTCGCAGATGCACTACCGCGTGGTGCAGCCGGCGCTGGCCGCACTTGAATCGCGTGGCGATGCCGGCACCGCCGGCGTGGTGGCCAGCCTGCCGCTGGCCCGGCGCAACGGCCTGAGCCTGGGCGTGCTGTTCAATGCCGACAGCAAACGCCTGGTGGACCGCACCGTGGTGGGCGAGACCAGCCGCCGCCGGGTGCAGGTTGCCGGCCTGGCGCTCGACGGCCAGCTCGACGGCGTGGAGCGCGCGCTCTGGGCCCCGGGCATGCTGCAGTTCGACCTTGGCCTCACCGTGGGCGACAGCGATCAGGCCAACGCCGGTGCACTGGCCGCCGATGCCGCCGCGCGCCAGGTGCAGGGCCGCTTCAACAAGCTCAGCGCCAGCCTGTCCTACCTTCAGACGCTGGCTGGCGCCTGGCGCGTCAGCGGCGCGCTGCGCGGCCAGCTGGCCGACAAGAACCTGGACTCGACCGAGCGCTTCTCGCTGGGCGGCCCCAACGGCGTGCGCGCCTACCCGGTGGGTGAAGGCACGGGCGACCAGGGCTGGATCGGCAGCGCCGATCTCGTGCGCCAGCTCAACGAGGCCACCGAGCTGGGGGTCTTCCTGGACCACGGCCGCGTGCAGCTCAACCACCGCACCTGGGCAGGCTGGAACGCCGGCCAGCCCGCGCTGGACAACCGCTACGCGCTCAGCGCGGCCGGCCTCACCGCGGTCTGGCGCCCGACGCCCCAGGCCACGCTGCGGGCCACGCTGGCCCGCGCCCTGGGCCGCAACCCAGGCGCCGATGCCAGCGGCCACAACGCCGATGGCGCCGCCGGTCGCACGCGGGCCTGGATCCATCTGTACGCCACGTTCTGAGCGAGACGAAGTACCCATGAACAAGACCTACACGCTGATCTGGAGCGACGCCCGCCAAACCTGGGTGGTGGCGCACGAAGCCGCCTGCACGCGCGGCAAGCCCAGCTCGCGCCGTGCCGGCATGGCCGGCTCGGTGCTCGCCGGCCTGATTGCCCTGCTGGGCCAGAACGCCGGCGCGCAGGCGCCGCCAGCCAGCGCGCTGCCCACCGGCGGCCAGGTGGTGGCCGGCCAGGCCCGCCTGAGCCAGAGTGGCGCCACGCTGAACATCCAGCAAAGCTCGAACCAGGCCATCCTGAACTGGCAGCGCTTTGACATCGGCAGCCAGGCCACGGTGAATTTCGTGCAGCCCTCGGCGCAGGCCATCGCGCTCAACCGCGTGCTCGGCAGCGATGCCTCGGCCGTGTACGGCACGCTCAAGGCCAATGGCCAGGTCTTTCTCGTCAACCCGAACGGCGTGCTGTTCGGCGCTGGTGCGCGCGTGGATGTGGGCGGCCTCGTGGCCTCGAGCCTGAACCTGCGCGACGACGACTTCCTGGCTGGCCGCTACCGTTTCACGCGGGACGGCGCGCGCGGCCAGGTGCTCAACCTGGGCGAACTCAGCGCCCGCTACGTGGGCCTGCTGGCGCCGGAAGTGCGCAACGAAGGCACGATCGTGGCCCCGCAGGGCACCGTGGCCCTGGCCGCCGGCGAGGCCATCACGCTCAACATCAGCGGCAACGCCCTGGTTGACGTGCAGGTCGAACGCGCCAGCATCGACACGCTGGTCGAGAACCGCCATCTGGTGCAGGCCGATGCCGGCCTGGTGGTGCTCTCGGCGCAATCGGCCGCCGGCCTGCTGGGCCAGGTGGTCAACAGCGGCAGCGTCGCAGCGCAAGGCCTCAGCACCGACGGCGGCACCGTGCGCCTGCTCGCCAGCAGCCAGCTGCTGCACAGCGGCCAGGTGTCGGTCGATGCCGGCGCCCAGGGCCGCGGTGGTTCGGCCACGCTGCTGGCCGACCTTGCCAACCCCGCCAGCCAGACCTTGGTGAGCGGCAGCCTCAGCGCCCGTGGCGGCCAGGCCGCAGGAGATGGCGGCTTCATCGAGACCAGCGCCAGCCAGCTGCAGATCACCGGCCAGGCCCGGGTGGACACCGGCGCGCCCCAGGGCCGCACGGGCATCTGGCTGCTCGACCCGCAGGACTTCACCATCGCGGCGAGCAACGGCAACATCACCGGCACGGCGCTGTCACAGGCCCTGGCCAGCAACAACATCACCATCCAGACCACCGACACCAGCACCAGCTGCTCGGCGGGTGCCAGCTGCAGCAGCGGCGGCAGCGGCAACGGCGACATCCACGTCAACGACAGCGTGAGCTGGAGCAGCGACAAGACCCTCACGCTCAACGCCTGGCGCGACATCCGCGTCAATGCGCCGATCAGCGTCACGGGCGCCGGCGGCCTGGCCTTCCAGTTCGGCCAGGCCGGCACACCCGACGACCTGCTGCCCGCCGCCGGCAGCTACCGCCTGACGGCCCCGGTCAGGCTCTCGCCCAGCGCGAGCTTTTCCACCACCTACCTGCGCGACGGCGCCACCACGCCGACCACGACCCTGCACTACAGCATCGTCGTCGCCTCGGCCGACAAGGTGGCCGGCAAGTCGGTGGGCCTCGAGGACCTGGGCCTGAGCGGCAACTACGTGCTGGGCACCGACCTCGACACCAGCACCACACCGGCGCTCGCCAACTGGACGCCCATCGGCAACCAGGCCAGCGCCTTTGATGGCCTCTTCGATGGCCTGGGCCACACCATCACCGGCCTCACCATCTCGGGTGCGGGGGCCAACAACACCCACGTCGGCCTGTTCGGCGCGCTGCGCCCGACCACCGACATCGTCACCTTCGCCAGCACGCCAGGCCTGGTGCAGAACGTCGGCCTGATCGATGCCAACGTCAGCGGCCTGTCGCACGTGGGCACGCTGGTGGGCCGCAACGAGGGCCGCATCGCCAACAGCTACGCCAAGGCCAGCGGCAACGGCACCAGCGTCGTGACCGGCCGAGACCTCGCGGGCGTGGGCGCCAACCCCGGCAGCAGCGACGACGGCGTCACCGCCATCGGGGGGCTGGTCGGCTTCAACGGCGGCGCCATCGTTGCCAGCCACGCCAAGGTCAGCGTCAACGCCACCAGCGGCGACCAGACCAGCCTGGGCCACGGCCTGGCCGGTGGCATTGGCGGCCTGGTGGGTGTGCACATCAGCGGCAGCATCGGCGGCAGCTACGCCACCGGCGCGGTGAACGGCCTGGCCGACGTGGGCGGCTTGGCGGGCTACACCGGCTCGTCCATGGTGGCCAACTACGCACGCGGCGAGGTCAACGCCGGCGTGGCCAGCGCGGGCGTGGGCGGCTTCGTCGGCTATTTCGACAACCCGGGCAACCTGCCCGGCCTGCTGTCGGCCAACTTCTGGGACACGAGCAGCAGCCGCCAGGCCACCAGCGGCGGCCAGCTCGCCAACGAGGTGACCGGCATGACGACTGCGCAGATGCAGACGGCGGCCAACTTCAGGCTGCCCACGGCCGTCAACGGCGCCAGCATTGCGCCGGCCTGGGACAGCAGCACAGGCTGGGAACTGCGCGACGGCAGCTACCCGCTGCTGGCCGATCAGCTCAAGACCGTGTTCGTCATCGCCGACAACCGGCTGGCGGTCTACAACGGCCTTGCGGCCTCGGGCTTCACCGCCACGGTGACGGGTGCCGACGCCAGCATCTTCAGCGGCACGCCCACGGTCACGGCCGGCGGCGGCGCCAGCAACGCCGGCAGCTACAGCCTGACACCCAGCGCGCTCACGCTCGCCACCCCGGATGACCAGGGCGGCTATCGCGTGGAGTACGTGGCCGGCACGCTGACCATCACACCGCGCCAGATCAGCCTGAGCGCCGGCAGCAATGCCGCAGGCAGCCGCAGCTATGGCGACGCCAGCAACCCCACGGTGGGTGTCACCATCGGCGGCCAGGGCGCCGCCAATGGCGAGAACCTGCAGGCCCTGCTGGGCTACAGCGTCGGCTCGGCGGCCGGCGCCACCACCGCAGCCGGCAGCTACGCCAGCGGCACCAATGCCTACCGCATCAGCGGCACCAGCACCGGCGTACACGGCAACTACCAGGTCACCGCCATCCACGACGGCACCCTCACCGTCGATCCGCGCCAGATCAGCCTCAGCGCCGGCAGCAATGCCGCGGGCAGCCGCAGCTACGGCGATGCCAGCAACCCCACGGTGGGCTTCAGCGTCGGGGGCCAGGGGGTGGCCAATGGGGACAACCTGCAGGCCTTGCTTGGCCTGAGCGTGGGCTCCGCCGCCAACGCCGCCACCGCGGCTGGCACCTATGCCAGCGGGCCCAATGCCTACAAGGTGAGCGGCACCACGGTGGGCGTGCACGGCAACTACCAGGTCACTTCACTCAACGACGGCACGCTCACCATCGATCCGGCTCCGGCTCCCGCACCAGCACCAGCACCAGCACCAGCACCAGCACCAGCACCAGCACCAGCTCCGGCTCCGGCTCCGGCTCCCGCTCCAGCTCCAGCTCCAGCCCCCACGCCGACGACTTCCCCCGCCACCGGCCCGACGCTGGCCAACACGGTGGCCATCATCCAGCGCCCGCAGTCGCCCACGGACAGGGACGGCAGCGGCCAGGTGAATGCAAGCACCTCCAGCGCCATCGTCGGCAGCGGCAGCGCCGCTCTGACGACGATGCTGGGCCAGTCGAGCCCGGTCACGCCCCCAGCAACAGGCACGGCCGGCACCACCACCGTCGCCGGCCCGATGCCCATGAGCCGTGCCAACACGATCCAGAACCTGGTCGCCAACGCCAAGATCGTGTTGGAAGCTTTCGCGCTGGCAATGAAGAATGCGGCAAACCCGGGCCAGCTCAGCGCCGACCAGAAAAAGTGGCTTGGGTCCGATCAGATCGGCAAGGCCCAGGCTTCGCTCGAGAATCTCGACCCCAAGGTCAAGGCCGCGCTGGTGGATCTGCTGACCACGCAGGACACGCTGGCCAACGCCAAGGCCACGGCCCAAACGGCCGCCACGGCCGCACGCCAGGCCCAGGAGGCGGCCGACGCGGCACAGGCCCGGGCCCAGGCCTCAACCGCCGCCGCCACCCAGGCGGCCAGGGATGCGGCCACGCCACCGGCCAGCGAAGAGAAGACCCTGGCGTCATTGAAAGCCCAGCTCCAGGCCAGCAAGGACGGCCTGGCGGCACGCACCGCAGCACTGCAGGCCGCCGACACCCACACCGAGTCCGACAAGGCCGCCTCGGCTGTTGCCACCCTCGGCGACAGCCAGCGCATTGCCGAGGCCAAGCTCACCGCGGCGCTGTCTCAGTTGGACAAGGAGTCCACCGAGCAAGCCGCCACCGACACCCGCGTCACCGCCACCCAGAAGGCCGACCGACTGAACATCGCCAATGCGTTCGACGTCGTGACGACCACGAACCTGGGCACCGCGACCAAGCAGGTGAGCGACGCCACCTCGATCACGCAGCGCAACAGCGACCAGGTCAACAACGCGAACCAGACGTCGCGGCAGTCGAACGCCGATGCCGAGCGGGCAACGCAGGCCAGCGCCGAAGCCCAGCAAACGGCGCTCCGCCTGAATGCAGACTCGCCGCAGAAGGCCGGCGTCATCGCCCAGCTCGAGCACCTGCGCGGGCTCATTGCCAGCCTGACGAGCTGGCAGGTCGGGGCCCGGGTCACCGGCCCCCATGTGGACGCGGCCCAGCAAGCCCAACGCCTGGTGAACGACGCGCTGAACAACAAGAACAGTGCCGACCTCGCCACGCTGCAGCGCCAGCTTCAGGAGGTGATGGCCAGCGCCGCCAACGCCACGTCCACCACGGACGAGAACGTCGTCTACAACCAGGGCCGGTACCGCGTAAGCCGCGACGCCGACCGCCAATACCTGCTGGAGGCCGGCTACCTGCAGATCGGCATGTCGCCGACCAAGATGAACATGGTGGCCGCCGAGGCCACCAAGAAGGCCACCGAGGCCGCTGCCGCGCTGGCCAGCGCCCGCGCCACCGAAGCCCAGAAGAAGGCCAAGGCCGCGCAGGACGAGGCCGCGGCCGCACTGGCCGCGGCCAACGCCGCCAAGCAGGACAAGACCCGGACGGAAGACATCCAGAAGTACAACTTCCTCGTCAACTTCGCCCGGATCACGGCCGCTGCGGCAGCCGAGGCCAAGGCCGAGGCCGAGCAGGCCAACCAGGCCAAGATTGCCGCCGACCAGGCCGCCGGCAAGGCCGCTGCCGACTGGCAGCTTGCCAACCTGGCGGTCAAGCGTGAGGAGGCTGCCGCCGCCGCCAATGCCCAGGCCAATGCCGAGCGCGAGCTGGCCGCGGCCCGCAGCCAGGTGACGCAGCGCGAGGCCCTGCTGCAGCAAGCCACACAGGACGTGGCGCGCGCCACGGCCGGCGCAAGCCAGGCCACGGCCCTGGTGGCCAGTGCCCGCGCCGATGTGGCCAGCAATGCCGCCGAGACCCAGCGCTGGCAGAAACTGGCCGACGACAAGACCGCCGCGATCCCGGTGGCGGCGGCCACCGCGAAGGCCGATCTGGACGCCTTCAACGCGGCCAAGACCCGGCTGGAAACCGCTCGGGCGGCGGCCGATCTGGCCTTGTCGCAGGCCAACCAGGCCACCGACGCGACCAACGAGCTGGGCAAGGCGGTCGGCAAGGCACGCGGCAACACCTTCATGGCCGCCATCGGCGCGGCGGGTGGCCAATCCGATATCCAGCTGGCCGAGAACCTCTTGAAGGGCAAGGGCTTCTTCGCGCCGCTGGACGAGTACAAGGAGGCCGCGGGCGAGCAAAAGGACGCCGAGACCACCTACAACGAGGCCTACCAGGCCGCCATGGTCAAGCGCGCCGCGTTCACGGCGGCCCAGGCGGCCGAGCAGGACGCCCTCAACGCCCTGGTGGCCGCGCAGGACAAGGCCGGCAAGTCGGCCCAGGCCGAAGCACTGGTCAAGGCAGAAAAGGCCATGGCCGAACAGAACGTGGCCATCACGACGAAAAACGCGGCCATCTACGAGGCCCGCGTGACGGTCGCCCAGAGCCATGCCCAGGAGGCCACCAGCCAGATCGCCGCGGCCCAGAGCAATGCGGCCTATGTGGCCGGTGCGCTCGACGGCGCGAAAAAGGCGGTCACCGATGCCTCGACGAACGCCGCCGCCAAGACGGCCCTGGCCACCCAGGCCAAGGCCGCGGTCAAGGCAGCCCAGTCCACGTGACGGCCCGAGCAGGCTGCGGCTTTGTCGCAGCCTGCAGCGGCCCGCCAGACCGGGCTGTTTGGCACCGGAATGAAAAAAGCACCGGGCGTTTCCGCCAGGTGCTTGATTCAACTACCAAATTTGGTAGGCGCGATTGGACTCGAACCAACGACCCCCACCATGTCAAGGTGGTGCTCTAACCAGCTGAGCTACGCGCCTGTCGAGCCCAGGACTATAGCACGGGTTTCAGGGCTTTCAAGTAAATCATCCGCGGCGTCTGGCGTGACGCACGCCCGCCACTTGCGCCACCTGGCGCAGCACGGCGTTCAGGCGGTGGGCATCGCCCACTTCCACGGTGAAGGTCATGTGCGCCGTGGCTCCGCCGGGGCCGCGCACCGACTGGGTGTGCACACCGGTGATGTGGGTCTTGTCCTTGGCGAACACCTCAGAGATGTCGCGCAGCAGGCCGGGCCGATCGGCCGCCTCCACGCTCACGTCCACCGGGTAGGCGGCGTCGCGGCCCTTGGGCGGCTCGCCCCAGGCCACGGCGATCACGCGGCCGGGCTGCTGCTGCGCCATGTGGCGGAAGTTGCTGCAGCCCAGGCGGTGGATGGCCACGCCCTTGCCGCGCGTGACATAGCCGCCGATCTCGTCGGGCGGCGCCGGCCGGCAGCAGCGTGACAGCTGCGTCAGCAGCGACTCAACGCCCACCACCAGCACGCCGCCGTCGGTGGCACGGGTGCGCTTGAGCGTGATGATGTCGGCCGCCGCCTCGGGCTCGGGCTCGGGGGGGCGCAGCAGTTGTTCGATCGGGCGCAGCGAGAACTCGTCCTTGCCCACCACCTCGAACAGGGCATCGGCCCCCTTGAAGCCCAGCTGCGCGGCCAGGTCGTCCAGCTTGATGGCGGTGCGGCCCTCGCGCTGCAGCAGCTTTTCCACCAGCTCGCGGCCGCGGGCAATGGTGCCGGCCTGGGCCTGCACGTTGAACCAGGCGCGCACCTTGGCTCGGGCGCGCGGGCTCTTCAGGTAGCCCAGCTCGGCGTTCAGCCAGTCGAGCGACGGGCCGCCTTCCTTGGCGGTGATCACCTCCACCGTCTGGCCATTGGCCAGCGGCGTACCCAGCGGCACCATCACGCCATCCACCTTGGCGCCGCGGCAGCGGTGGCCCACATCGGTGTGCAGCGCATAGGCAAAGTCGACCGGCGTGGCGCCGGCGGTGAGCTCCACCACCGCGGCCTGCGGCGTGAAGACGTAGATGCGGTCGTCGAACGACGGTGCCTCGGGCGTGCCGGCGGTGGCCGCTGCAGGGGCGCTGCCGTTGCCGGGTTCGTCGGCGCCCTGCCCCACGAAATCACGCTCCCAGGCCAGCAGCTGGCGCAGCACAGCCTTGCGCGCCTCGGCCACACGCTCTTCAAAATCGCCCGCCGCCAGCACGCCGGCATAGCCCTTGGTGCCGGCCTCCTTGTAGGCCCAGTGCGCGGCCACGCCGTGCTCGGCATGGTCGTGCATGGCCTGGGTGCGGATCTGCACTTCCACCGCGCGCGGCGCCTCGCCGTCCAGCGCCATCCCGCCAGACATCCCCCCAGACATGCCCCCAGCCATCATCACCACGGTGTGCAGGCTCTGGTAGCCGTTGGCCTTGGGGCGGGCGATGTAGTCGTCGTACTCGCCGGGCACCGGCACGTAGCGTTCGTGCACCCGCGACAGCGCGGCATAACAGGCCGGCACATCGGCCACGATGATGCGCAGCGCGCGCACGTCGAACACGCGCTCCAGGCCCAGGCCCTTGCCGCGCATCTTCTTCCAGATGCTGTACAGGTGCTTGGGCCGGCCCTGCACCTGCGCGGCGATGCCCACCGCGGCCAGCTCGTCGGCCAGCTGGCGGCGGGTGGCCTCGATGCCGCCCTCGCGCTCGACGCGCTTTTCGGCCAGCAGCGCGGCCACGCGCTTGTAGTCGTCGGGCTGCAGGAAGCGGAAGGCCAGGTCTTCCATCTCCCACTTGATCTGCCAGATGCCCAGCCGGTTGGCCAGCGGCGCGAACACCTGCTGCGACTCGCGTGCCAGCGCCTGCGGGCACGGGTTCTTGCTGGCCGCGTACCAGCGCAGGGTTTGCAGGCGGCTGGCCAGGCGCAGCAGCACCACGCGCAGGTCGCGGCTGAAGGCCAGCAGCATCTTGCGCACGCGCTCGGTCTGCTCGGCGCGCTGGGCGGCGCCGATCTGCGCCTCGCGCGCGGCACGTTGGATCTGCACCAGCTTGCGCGTCAGCGTCACCAGGCTGGCGTAGCGGGTGCCGAAGGCCTTGGCCACCACCTCCTCGGGGCGCTGCAGAAAATCGCCCGCATAGACCAGGTAGGCGGCGGCGCGCATCGACGGTGCGGCGCCAATGCTGCGCAGGATCTCGGCCACGCCATCGGCATGGCCCTGGGCGTCTTCGCCGGTGTCGAGCAGGCGGCCGGTGAGCAGGGGTTCGGCAAAGGCGCGCGCGCGCAGCAGCGCATCGGCACCGCCGTCGTCACCGGCTTGGGCGCGGGCGGCGGGGTCCACATCCACCACCTGCACGATGGCGGCGGCCGGCTGCGCCTGCGGCTGGTCGGCCGCGGGTACGGTCTTCATGGGCGCCCGATCACCCCTGCAGCAGAAAGTCGCGCACCGCGGCCACCTGGTCGGGTGCCACCAGCGTGGGGGCATGGCCCACGCCGGCAAACTCGACCAGCCGCGCCTTCGGGCCGCGCTGGCCCATGGCCTGGGCCGTGGCGGCCGACAGCAGATCGCTCTGCGCGCCGCGCAGCAGCAGCGTGGGGCAGCCCACGCGCTCGTAGCCCTGCCACAGCGCGGCCTCACCAGCCTGGGCCAGCTCGGGCGTCACCAGGCGGAAGGGCACGGCGATCTGGGGGTCGTAGTGCGGCTTGAAGCCGTCGCCATCGGGCTTGAGCTGCGGCCGGGTGAGCGCCAGCCACTGCGCGCGCGTGTGCGGCCCGAAGCCCTGGCTGATGGCCCACAGCGCGTCGGCCGCGGCGTCCACGCTGGGCCAGCGCGCCGGCAGGCCCAGGTAGGTGCCGATGCGCTGCAGCGCGGCGTACTCGATGCTCGGGCCCACATCGTTGAGCACCAGGCGCGAGACGGGCGAGCCCGGCAGCGAGGCCACGCCCAGGCCGATCAGCCCGCCCATCGAGGTGCCCACCCAGTGCACGGTGTCGGCATTGAGCCGCGCCAGCAGGGTGACCATGTCGGCCACGTAGGCCGGGATGGCATAGCCCATCGGGTCGGCCAGCCAGTCGCTCTGGCCGCGGCCCACCACGTCGGGGCACACCACGCGGTACTCGCCGGCCATGGCGGCGGCCAGGGTGTCGAAGTCGCGCCCCTGGCGCGACAGGCCGTGCACGCACAACAGCACGCGCGGGTTGGCCGCGTCGCCCCACTCCCACCAGGCCATGCGGTGCAGGCCGCGGCTGCCCAGGCATTGCACATGGTTCAGGCGCGGCCCGGCAGCGGCGGGCGTGTGGGCAGGGGCGGTGGTCAGGTCAGTCACTTTTCAGGCTCCTTGCCCATAATGATCGCAGCAAGCCGGGCCCGTGGCGGCCCGCCCCGCACACCATCACACCCGACAGGAGAATTCGACATGCTCAACGGCAAGACCGCCCTCGTCACCGGCTCCACCAGCGGCATCGGCCTGGGCATGGCGCTGGCCATGGCCCGCCAGGGCGCCCATGTGATGCTCAACGGCTTTGGCGACGTGGATGGCGCCAAGGCCGCGGTGGCGGCCGCGCTGCAGCCGGGCCGCCGTGTTGCCTACCATGGCGCCGACATGAGCAAGCCGGCCGAGATCGAGGCCATGGTGCAGGCGGCCGAGGCCGACTTCGGCTCGGTCGATGTGCTTGTCAACAACGCCGGCATCCAGCATGTGGCGGCGGTGGAGGATTTTCCGGTCGAGCGCTGGGACGCCATCCTCGCCATCAACCTCAGCTCGGCCTTCCACGCCATGCGCGTGGCCCTGCCGGGCATGAAGCGCCGCAACTGGGGCCGCATCGTCAACGTGGCCTCGGTGCACGGCCTGGTGGGCTCGGCGCAGAAGTCGGCCTACGTGGCGGCCAAGCACGGCGTGGTGGGCCTGACCAAGGTGGCGGCACTCGAAAACGCCACCACCGGCGTGACCGTCAACGCGGTGTGCCCTGGCTGGGTGCTGACGCCGCTGGTGCAAAAGCAGGTGGATGCCCGCGCCGCGCAGGCCGGCATCAGCGAAGAAGACGCCAAGCGCCAACTGCTGGCCGAGAAGCAGCCTTCGCTGCAGTTCACCACGCCCGAGCAGCTGGCCGAGCTGGTGGTGTTTCTGTGCTCGCCGGCCGCCGACAACATCCGCGGCGTGGCCTGGAACGTGGACGGCGGCTGGGTCGCTCAATGAGCCTGCGCGCAGCCCGATGCGCGGCGCGCCGCCGGGCTGACGCCAGATTTACCGCGCCGACATCTGGATGCTGCCGCTGACGGTGACGCTCACCGTGGCGCGGCCGGCCTCCACCGGCTGCGACTCATCGGCCGGCGCGGCGGCCATGGCGCGGGCGGCGCGAAACATCGGCATCGGGCCGCTGGGCGCCACATCGCCGCCCGAGATGTTGACCTCGCGCACGCTCCAGCCGCCAAAGCCGAATTGCTGCGCGTAGCTGGCCGCCCGCTGCTGGAAGCGGGCGATGGCGCTGGCCGACACCTCGGTGGCCACGCGCTCGCGCGCCTCGCGCGACAGGCCGAAGCCCACGCGGGCCACGCTCATGCCCGGCAGGCGGCCGGCCAGCGCGCTGATGGCCGGCAGGTCGCGCCCCTCGAGCACCAGCTCGGCCTGGCCCTGCCAGCCGGCAATGCCCACGCCCTTGGGTGCCGCACGCGGGTAGAGCGAAAACGCGCCGGTGCGCACCTCCACCTGGCCAGGCCGCTGCGCCTTGCGCGCCTCGGTCAGCGCCGCATCGAGCACCTGGCGCAACTGGCTTTGCACCGCGCCGGCATCGCTGCCCTCGCGCACCACCTGCAGCGTGATGGTCAGCAGGTCCTGCACGACCTCGGTGCTGGCCTCGGCCGACAGCACCAGCACATTGGCCGGCGGCGCGGTGGTGAGGCTTTGCGCCGCCGCACCGGTGGCTGCCGCGCACAGCAGCAGGCCCGCGATGGCGCGGCCCGCCGCAGAGCGGGGGCTTGATGTGAACGGATGGCGCATGGCGCTCCTTGTCAGCATGGGATCTTGGCAATGGCCGGTCGGGCCGGCCTGCGGCCGCCCCCCACTCTCAACGCCCCGCCCCGGCCCGCGTTGACCCCGGGCCGGCCCGCTCAGGCCAGGGCATGGGCTTCGATCTCGACCAGCAGCTCGCGCCGGCAGATGTCGGCCTGCAGCCACAGCGCGCGCGCCGCTGCCGCCGGTGCGGCGGCCTGCAGCAGGGCGCGCACCTGCGGCAGATCGGCCGGCCGGCGCAGGTAGACGGTGAGTTCCAGCGCGTCGAGATCCAGCGCAAGGCCTGCCTTCGCGGCGCGTGCTGCCGCCAGCACGGCGCGCAGGTTGTCCAGGGTCTCGGCGGTCTGCGCCTGCACATCGCCCTCGTGCTGGGACTCCTCGCCCACGATGCTGGCGGTGCCCGAGATCAGCAGGCCGGTGCGGCCACCGCCGGCATCCATCAGCACCGCACGCGAAAAGGTGGGCGACTTGGGGCCCCAGCGCCGCGAGTAGCGCCAGGCCGGCACCTGGCGCGGGTTCTCCAGCGGCTGCACCCGGCAATGCCCGGCCAGAAAGCGCAGCGACAGCCCCCCGTCGGCCGTGCCCAGGCAGCACGCGGCCGGTGCGCCGGCCAGGTTGTCGACACCGGCGGCAATGAACGCCGCCTGGCGCCCGGCGTTGAACTGGCGGTAGCGCTCAAGCCCGGCGCAGTCGTCGTGGATGCGCGGCAGGTAGTTCCAGGTGCGCACCAGCGGCCGGCCATGCGCGGCCAGGCAGCTGAACACCTCGGCATAGGCCGCCTCGGCCAGTGCGGCCAGGCTGCGCCCCTGCTCGGGCAGGTCGATGCTGCCGAACAGCCAGTGGCCGTCGTCGCGCCATTGCAGCAGGCCCTGGCGGCCTTCGCGCAGCGAGTCGCCCGCGCACCAGGCATCCACGCCGTCGCCGGCCAGCACCCGCAGGCCGGCCTGCGCATAGTCGATCTGTCCCAGCGGGGCCGGCGGCGCGGCACTGGCTGCAAAGCGCTGGACGCGCAGCGCCGGCAACGGGCTGCTGGAGTGGGCGGCGGGGGGGGGAACGCGGATGTCCATGGGCTTGGGGTTGGGGCCTGCCGCTGCAGGCGAACGATGCGCAAGGCGGGCTCTGACGCGATGCGGTTAGAGTTGTAACAGTGGGTCAGATCAGGCCGTTTGGCCCTCGAACCCGGGCCCACAATGCCTCTGTTACAAATTCGGAGTGCGCATGAGTACAGCAGCCACGGCCCGGCCGGACCGCATTGTCGTCGTCGATGACGACGCCCGCATTCGCGACCTGCTGCGCCGTTATCTCACGCAAGAGGGGTTCGAGGTGCTGCTGGCCGAAGACGGCAAGACGCTCAACCGCCTGCTCACGCGCGAGAACATCGACATGATCGTGCTCGACCTGATGCTGCCGGGCGAGGACGGGCTGTCGATCTGCCGGCGCCTGCGCGCCGCCAACGACACCACGCCGATCATCATGCTCACCGCCAAGGTGGAAGACGTCGACCGCATCGTCGGCCTCGAGGTGGGCGCCGACGACTACCTGCCCAAGCCCTTCAACCCACGCGAACTGCTGGCCCGCATCCATGCCGTGCTGCGCCGCCGGCCGCAGCAGGAGGCGCCGGGCGCCCCCTCCAAGGAAGCCCAGGTGGTGAGCTTCGGGCCGTTCTCGTTCGACCTGTCGCTGCGCCGGCTCACAAAGGACGGCGAGGCCATCCAGCTCACCACCGGCGAGTTCTCGATGCTCAAGGCGCTGGTGCGCCATCCGCGCCAGCCCCTCAGCCGCGACAAGCTGGCGCAGCTGGCGCGTGGCCGCGAGTTTGAGCCCTTCGACCGCAGCCTCGACGTGCAGGTCTCGCGCCTGCGCAAGCTGATCGAGCCCGACCCGTCGGCACCGCGCTACATCCAGACCGTGTGGGGCGTGGGCTACGTGTTCGTGCCTGACGGCGCGGCATGACCCGGCCGGGCGGAGCACCACCACGCGGACCGCTGCCGCCGGCGTGGGGGCGCAGGCCATGAGCGCCGCCAACCGTGCGGTGCCGATGTCGGCGCAGCGCATGGCGCTGAGCCTGTTCTGGCGCACCTTCTTCCTGCTGGTGCTGCTGGTGGGTGGCTGCCTCACGGCCTGGACCATCGCCCTGCTGATGCGCGACGACCCGCCGCGCGAGGTGCTGGCGGCGCGCGAGCTGGCCTGCGTGATCAACGTCGGCCGCGAGGCGCTGGTGCGCATCGAGCCGGGCGCGCGCGCCGGCCTGCTGCAGGCCATTGCGGCGCGCGAGCAGCTCACGCTGCGCCCGCGCACCGCCGCCGACCGCTGGGCCAGTGCCAGCGACGATGCCAGCCTGCGCCGCTTTGCCGACGTGCTGCGCAGCGAGCTGGGGGCCGAGACGCAGGTGGCGGCCCAGGTCAACGGCCAGCCCGGCCTGTGGGTGGGATTTGCCATCGAGCGCGAGGCCTGGTGGCTGCGCGCCGACCCCGCACGCGCCCTGCCGCCGCACAACCTGCCCTGGCTGCTGGCGCTGCTGGCGGTGCTGGCGGTGATCCTGGTGGCCTCGGTGCTGGTGGCACGGCGCATCAACCGGCCGCTGCGCGAGCTGCAGTTCGCGGCCAGCCGCATCCGCGAGGGCGACCTCGATTCGCGCCTCGACGAAACCACCATCACCAGCGAGATCCGCGAGGTGAACATGGGCTTCAACCGCATGGCGCGCGAGCTGGCCAAGGTGGAGGAAGACCGCGTGGTGATGCTGGCCGGCATCAGCCACGACCTGCGCACGCCGCTGGCCCGGCTGCGGCTGGAAGCCGAGATGAGCGTGTCGGACGAAGAAGCCCGCGCCAACATGGCCAGCGACATCGACCAGCTCGACGCCATCATCGACAAGTTCATGGACTACGCCCGTCCGGGCGAAACCCGCCTGCAGGGCGTGCTGCTGTCGCGCCTGATCGACAAGGAGGCGGCAGCCTTCCGCGATCCGGGCGAGATCCGCATCACCTCGCGCGTGGCCATCGACCTGGAGGTGATGGCCGACGAGGTGGAGCTCGGCCGTGTGTTCGCCAACCTGTTCGAGAACGCGCGCCGCTACGGCCGCAGCGCCGACACCGGCGTGGCCGAGGTGCAGGTGAGCTATGTGCGCACCGGCGGCTGGGTGATCTGCAGCCTGCGCGACCGCGGCCCCGGCGTGCCCGAGTCACGCATCAAGCAGCTCACCGCGCCCTTCTACCGCGGCGACACGGCACGCACCGCGGCCACCGGTGCCGGCCTGGGCCTGGCCATCGTCGAGAAGGCCATGGCGCGCATGGGCGGCACGGTGGAGTTCCACAACGCGCCCGACACCGGCCTGATGATCCACCTGCGGCTGAAGCACGCCAAGACCTGAGGCCGGCGGGCGCGAGGCCGCTGCGCGGGCGGCCCGCGATCAGCCGCCCGCGGCCGGGCCCTGGCCTCGCAGCAGCAGGCAGGCCGCCCGCGCCTCGATTGCCCGGCCCTCGCCCACTGGGCCCAGCTTCTCGGCGGTCTTGGCCTTGACGTTGACGCGGCCGGCCTCCAGCGACAGCAGCTCGGCGATGCGCGCCACCATGGCCGGGATGTGCGGCGCCAGCTTGGGCGCCTGGGCCACGATGGTGCTGTCGACGTTGACGATCTGCCAGCCCGCGGCACGCACGCGCCGCGCGCATTCGGCCAGCAGCACGCCCGAATCGGCGCCCTTGAAGGTGGCATCGGTGTCGGGGAAATGCCGGCCGATGTCGCCCAGCGCCGCGGCGCCGAACAAGGCGTCGGTGATGGCGTGCAGCAGCGCGTCGGCGTCGCTGTGGCCCAGCAGGCCCTTGCTGTGCGGCACGGTGATGCCGCCCAGCACCAGCGGCCGGCCGTCGACGAGCTGGTGCACGTCCCAGCCTTCGCCAATGCGCAGGTTCAGCGGGTCGATGTGGCTCACTCCACCACCTCCATGCGCTGGGCAATGCGCCACAGCACGCCGCTCGGGTCGGTCACGGTCATGTCCTTCAGGCCCCAGGGCCGCAGCTGCGGCGGTTCCACGCGCACGCCGTAGCGCTCGGCCAGGCCCTCGCGTTGCAGGCGGGCCCAGAAGTCGTCCAGGTCGGCCAGGGTCAGGTGCAGCACCAGGTTGCTGGCCAGGCCTTCGTCATGAAAGTCCTGCAGCAGAAAGGCGCTGTTGCCCAGCCGAAAGCCCGCCAGCTGGCCGCGGCTGAACTCGCGCACAAAGCCCATGTCGGTGTAGAACTCCTGGGCCAGCATGAACTCGCGCGCCGGCACCATGGGCCGCAACTCGGTGCCGCGCCGTCCGGTGGCCAGCAGGCGCTCGGCCAGGCCGAAGTCGGGCTGGTAGGTGATCTTCAGGTTCTCGAGATCGCCGCGCACCAGGCGCGGTGCATGGCCCAGGGCCTCGACCGCGCTGCTTTCGTCGGTGATGGCGCTGCCGGCCGGGCCCGCTTCAAGCGCCTGGCGCAAGGCCGGCTCCAGCAGGCCCAGGCGAAACATCTGCGGCGTCTGCGCCGCCCACTTGCCCTCACGGCCGATGGTGGCGGCCACGCGGTCGCCGCTGGCATCGCAAGCTTTCAGCGTGTCGGCCAGCGGCAGGGCCAGCAGGCCGCCCACCTCGTCGTGCCAGCAGGTGGCGAGCAGGCGCTCGATCCAGGCCGGGCGCACCAGGCAGCGGGCGGCGTCGTGCACCAGCACCCAGTCGTGCGGCTGGGCACCGCGGGCGCGCAGCTCGGCCAGGCCGGCCAGCACCGTGGCGGCGCGGCTGTCGCCGCCCACGCGGGCGATCCAGGCGCGCTCGGCCTGCTCGCCCTGGCCGAAGCCCGGCACTTCGTCCTCGAACTGCTCGTCATCGGGCGCCAGCACCACCAGCGTGGCGGCGATGCGCTCCACCTGCGCCAGCGCGGCCAGCGTGTGCGCCACCACCGGCAAACCGGCCAGCGCGACGTATTGCTTGGGCACGAACGAGCCCGAGCGGCTGCCGGTGCCCGCACAGGGCACCAACGCGAAACAACGGGGAGTCATGTCAGCCCCTCGTCCGGCGAATACGTCGGCCCGCAGGGGCACCCGGCCCCGCGAGTACGCAGGGCCACCCGCCGGGCGGGTTGGCGGGCCGGCTTGGGGGCGGCCCGGCGCTCGGCCCGCCCGCTTCGGTCAACAGTGTGTTCATGGGCGGGATTCTAGAATTCGCGTTCATCACGCCCCCGAGTCACGGCTCCGGGGCGTGCCGTCGTTTTCAGCGGCTGCGGCCGCGCTCCGTCTTTCCACCGGTCCTGCCCATGCAACTGCCCGTCATCGCCCCCGGCAAACGCTTCACGCTGCCACGGCCCATCGGCTCGGCCGATGCCCTGCTGCTGGCCCGATTTGCGCAGGCACGCGTGGGCGAGAAGAAGCTGCTGGCCATCGTCACCGCCGAGCCGGCCGACGCGCAGCGCCTGGCTGACGAGATGCCGTTCTTCGCCCCGGGGCTGCGCGCCACGGTGTTTCCGGACTGGGAGACCCTGCCCTACGACACCTTCAGCCCGCACCAGGACCTGATCAGCGAGCGCCTGGCCACGCTGTGGCGCATCCACAAGGGCGATGCCGACGTGGTGCTGCTGCCCGCCACCACGGCGCTCACGCGGCTGGCGCCGCCCTCGTTCCTGGCGGCCACCACCTTCGAGTTCAAGCAAAAGCAGAAGCTCGACGAGGCGGCGCTGCGCGCTCAGCTCACGCTGGCCGGCTACAACCATGTGAGCCAGGTGGTGTCGCCCGGCGAGTACGCGGTGCGCGGCGGCCTGATCGACCTGTTTCCGATGGGCTCGCCGGTGCCCTACCGCGTGGACCTGTTCGACAACGAGGTCGACTCGATCCGCACCTTCGACCCCGACAGCCAGCGCAGCCTGTACCCGGTGCCCGAGGTGCGGCTGCTGCCGGGCCGCGAGTTTCCGATGGACGAGGCGGCGCGCACCATGTTCCGCCAGCGCTGGCGCGAGAAGCTCGATGGCGACCCCACCAAGAGCCGCATCTACAAGGACATCGCCCAGGGCATCGCCACGGCCGGCATCGAGTACTTTCTGCCGCTGTTCTTCGAGCAGACGGCGACGGTCTTCGACTACCTTGGCGCCCAGGCATCCTTGGTGCTGCATGGCGAGGTCGATCAGGCCATCGAGCGCTTCTGGACCGACACGCGCGAGCGCCACCGCTTCATGGCCGCCGATCCCGACCGGCCGGTGCTGGCGCCGGAAGAGATCTTTCAGCGCGCCGACGAGTTTTTTGCCAATGCCGGCCGCCAGGCCACGCTGGTGCTGCGCGGCGATGAACCACTGGATTGGGCCCGCCCGCTGCCCGACATCGCCGCCGACCGCGGCGCCACCGAGCCACTGGCCGCGCTGGGCCGGCACCTCGACAGCACGCCGCACCGCGTGCTGATCGTGGCCGAAAGCGAAGGCCGGCGCGAAAGCCTGCTGGAGCTGCTGCGCGACCACAAGATCGAGCCGCCCAGCGTGGCCACGCTGGCCGAGTTTCTGGCCCAGACCGGCGATGAGCGCGAGAAGGTGGCCATCACTGCCGCGCCGCTGGCGGCCGGCTTCTTCTGGCACGAGCCCGAGGCGCCCGAGGGCGCGCTGGCGATCCAGTTCCTCACCGAGACCGAGCTGTTTGCCAGCACGCCGCAGGCCCGCCGGCGCCGCAAGCAGGAGCAGACCAGCAGCGTCGACGCGCTGATCAAGGACTTGTCGGAGCTTAAGGTGGGCGATCCGGTGGTGCATGCCAGCCACGGCATCGGCCGCTACCAGGGGCTGCTGAACATCGACCTGGGCGAAGGCCCGAGCGAGTTTCTGCACCTCGAATACGCGGACAAGGCCACGCTGTACGTGCCGGTGGCGCAGCTGCAGCTGATCAGCCGCTACACCGGCGTCAGCGCCGACGAGGCGCCGCTGCACCGGCTGGGCAGCGGGCAGTGGGAGAAGGCCCGCCGCAAGGCCGCCGAGCAGGTGCGCGACGCCGCCGCCGAGCTGCTGAACCTGTACGCCCGCCGCGCCGCGCGCGAGGGCTTTGCGCACCGTTTCAGCCCGCACGACTACGAGGCCTTTGCCTCGAGCTTCGGCTTCGAGGAGACGCCCGACCAGCGCGCCGCCATCCACGCCGTGATCCAGGACCTGGTGAGCCCCAAGCCCATGGACCGCCTGGTGTGCGGCGACGTGGGCTTCGGCAAGACCGAGGTGGCGCTGCGCGCAGCCTTCGTGGCGGTGCATGGCGGCAAGCAGGTGGCGCTGCTGGCGCCCACCACGCTGCTGGCCGAGCAGCACTACCAGACCCTGGTCGACCGCTTCGGCAAGTGGCCGGTGCGCATTGCCGAGATGTCGCGCTTTCGCTCGCCCAAGGAGATCCGGGCCGCGCTCGACGGCCTGGCCGACGGCACCATCGACATCGTGGTCGGCACCCACAAGCTGCTGAGCGCCGAGCTCAAGTACAAGCGCCTGGGCCTGCTGATCATCGACGAGGAACACCGTTTCGGCGTGCGCCACAAGGAGGCCATCAAGGCCATGCGCGCCGAGGTGGATGTGCTCACGCTCACCGCCACGCCCATTCCACGCACCCTCGGCATGGCCTTGGAAGGCCTGCGCGACCTGAGCGTGATCGCCACCGCCCCGCAGCGCCGCCTGGCGATCAAGACCTTCGTGCGCAGCGAGGGCAATAGCGTGATCCGCGAGGCCGTGCTGCGCGAGTTGAAGCGCGGCGGCCAGGTGTACTTCCTGCACAACGAGGTCGAGACCATCGAGGCCCGCGGCCGCCGGCTGGCCGAGCTGCTGCCCGAGGCACGCATCGCCATCGCCCACGGCCAGATGCCCGAGCGCCAGCTCGAGTCGGTGATGCGCGACTTCGTGGCCCAGCGCCACAACGTGCTGCTGTGCTCGACCATCATCGAGACCGGCATTGACGTGCCCAGCGCCAACACCATCGTCATCAGCCGCGCCGACAAGTTCGGCCTGGCGCAGCTGCACCAGCTGCGCGGCCGCGTGGGCCGCAGCCACCACCAGGCCTATGCCTACCTGCTGGTGCCCGACACCGAAACCCTCACCAAGCAGGCGCAGCAGCGGCTCGACGCGATCCAGAGCATGGAGGAGCTGGGCTCGGGCTTCTACCTGGCCATGCACGACCTCGAGATCCGCGGCTGCGGCGAGGTGCTGGGCGAAAAGCAGAGCGGCAACATGATGGAGGTCGGCTTCCAGCTCTACAACGACATGCTGGCCGAGGCCGTGCGCGCACTGAAAAACGGCCAGGAGCCCGACCTGCTGAGCCCCACCGGCGTGTTTGGCGGCAGCACCGATGTCAACCTGCATGCCCCGGCCCTGCTGCCCGACGCCTACTGCGGCGACGTGCATGTGCGCCTGAACCTCTACAAGCGCCTGGCCACCGCCAGCAAGCCCGAGCAGCTGGACGCCATGCTCGAAGAGATCACCGACCGCTTCGGCAAGCTGCCGGCCCAGGGCCAGACCCTGTTCGACACCCACCGCCTGCGCGTGCTGGCGCGGCCCTACGGCGTGGTGAAGATCGACGCCAACCCCAAGCTGATGAACATCACCTTCCGGCCCAACCCGCCGGTGGATGCGATGCGCATCATCGAGCTGGTGCAGAAGAACCGCGCCATCAAGCTGGTGGGCAATGACAAGCTGCGCATCGACCGCGAGATCGCCGATCCGAAGGACCGCGCGCAGTTTGTGCGCGAGGTGCTGCGCAACCTGGGCCAGCCAACCTCGGCCTGACAGGCCGCCATTGCCTCAGTCGTCTTGCGCGGGGCTGTACTCGTCGTCCAGGCGGTCCATGCGCAGCGAGTAGCCCCACACCAGCGCGCAGAAGATGAACAGCGCGCCCTGCGAGGCCATCCAGAAGCTGAAGGGCCAGCCAAAGAAGGCGAAGCTCAGTTCGCGGGCAAACACCGACAGCGCGATGGTCAAGACCAGCCACACCGCCAGCAGCAGCAGCGTGAGCCGCACGACGCGGCGCCAGTAGAGGCGGTGCTTCTCGGGAGTCGACATCGGGATCGGGATCGGGGCCCATGCGGCGGGCGGCGCGATGCTATGCGCAAACCACCCCGGGTACCACTCGGGGGCATCCCGGGTACCGTGCGCCGGCGCGAGGGCCTGCCTGGGCTGCATGCGAGAATCCCGGTTTGTCATTCGTGGCTGCCATTTCAGCACCCAGGCCATCTCATGGACACCGAACAGATCAACGCCATCGGCTCGCTGCTTGCCGATCTGAGCGCCCGTACCCAGCAGCTCCGGGGGTATCTTTGACTACGACCGCAAATCGCTGCGGCTGAACGAAGTCAATGCCGCGCTGGAGAACCCCAGCGTCTGGAACGAGCCCAAGCGCGCCCAGGACCTCGGCCGCGAAAAGCGCCAGCTGGAAGACGTGGTCGAGACCATCAAGCACCTCGACAGCAACCTGGCTGACAACCTCGAGCTCTACGAGATGGCCAAGGCCGAGGGCGACCTCGACAGCCTCGCCACCATCGAGGCCGATGCCCAGCCGCTGCGCGAAACCGTGGAGCGGCTCGAGTTCCGCCGCATGTTCAGCAACCCGGCCGATCCGAGCAGCTGCTTCATCGACATCCAGGCCGGCGCCGGTGGCACCGAGGCCTGCGACTGGGCCGGCATGCTGCTGCGCCAGTACCTGAAGTACGCCGAGCGCAAGGGCTTCACGGCCACGGTGGAAGACGAGACGCCGGGCGACGTGGCCGGCATCAAGAGCGCCACCATCAAGGTGGACGGCGAGTACGCCTTCGGCCATCTGCGCACCGAGACCGGCGTGCACCGCCTGGTGCGCAAGAGCCCGTTCGACTCGGCCGGCGGCCGCCACACCTCGTTTGCCAGCCTCTTCGTCTACCCCGAGATCGACGACTCGATCGAGATCGAGATCAACCCGTCCGATGTGCGCACCGACACCTTCCGCGCCAGCGGTGCGGGCGGCCAGCACATCAACAAGACCGACTCGGCGGTGCGGCTCACGCACATTCCCACCGGCATCGTGGTGCAGTGCCAGGACGGCCGCAGCCAGCACAGCAACCGCGATGTGGCCTGGCGCCGCCTGCGCTCGCGCCTGTACGACTTCGAGATGAAGAAGCGGCTTGAAGAGCAGCAAAAGCTCGAGGACACCAAGACCGACGTGGGCTGGGGCCACCAGATCCGCAGCTATGTGCTCGACCAGAGCCGCATCAAGGACCTGCGCACCAGTGTCGAGATCAGCAACACCCAGAAAGTGCTGGACGGCGATCTCGACGCCTTCATCGAGGCCAGTCTGAAGCAAGGCCTCTGACCCCCCGCCGCGCCGCCCAGCAGCCAGGCCCCGGGCCGGCGGGCGGTGCGCCCCCCGACAAGACACTTGAGGAGCGCATCGCCATGCGTGAAGCCACCGCCAGCGCCATCCGGCGCGAGGACTATGCCGCCCCGGCGTTCTGGATTCGCCAGGTCGAACTCAGCTTCGACCTCGACCCGGCCAAGACCATCGTGGCCAGCAAGCTGGCCATCGAGCGCAACCCGCAGGCCGCGGCCGGCCAGGCCCTGGTGCTGCACGGCGAAGATCTAACGCTGCTGCGCTGCCTGGCCGATGGCGAGAGCGTGAGCTTCCGGCACGAGGACGGTCTGCTGGTCATCGACCACCCGCCCGAGAAGGACGCCTTCACGCTCGAGATCCGCAACACCTGCGCGCCCGACAAGAACACCCAGCTCTCGGGCCTGTACACCTCGGGCAGCGGCCTGTTCACGCAGTGCGAGGCCGAGGGCTTCCGGCGCATCACCTACTTCCTGGACCGGCCCGACGTGATGGCCGTGTTCAGCGTGACCCTGCGCGCCGACAAGGCCCGCTACCCGGTGCTGCTGAGCAACGGCAACCTGGTGGCGCACGGCGCGCTCGACAACGGCCGCCACTTCGCCAAGTGGCACGATCCCTTCCCCAAGCCCAGCTACCTGTTCGCCCTGGTGGCCGCCGATCTGGTGTGCCGCGAGCAGAAGATCGTGGCCCGTTCGGGCAAGGAGCATCTGCTGCAGGTGTATGTGCGCCGCGGCGACCTCGACAAGACCGAGCACGCGATGAGCTCGCTGATTGCCAGCGTGGCCTGGGACGAAGCCCGCTTCGGCCTGCCGCTTGACCTCGACCGCTTCATGATCGTCGCGGTGAGCGACTTCAACATGGGCGCGATGGAGAACAAGGGCCTCAACATCTTCAACACCAAGTTCGTGCTGGCCAGCCCGGCCACCGCCACCGATGTCGACTTTGCCGGCATCGAGAGCGTGGTGGGCCACGAGTACTTCCACAACTGGACCGGCAACCGCATCACCTGCCGCGACTGGTTTCAGCTGAGCCTGAAAGAAGGCCTCACGGTCTACCGCGACCAGGAGTTCTCGATGGACATGGCCGGCTCGCCGTCGGCCCGCGCCGTCAAGCGCATCGACGACGTGCGCGGCCTGCGCGCGGTGCAGTTCCCCGAGGATGCCGGCCCCATGGCGCACCCGGTGCGGCCTGACCGCTACCAGGAGATCAACAACTTCTACACCGCCACGGTCTACGAAAAGGGCGCCGAGGTGGTGCGCATGATGGCCACGCTGGTGGGCCGCGCGGGCTTTCGCCGCGGCATGGACCTGTACTTCGAGCGCCACGACGGCCAGGCCGTGACCTGCGACGACTTTGCCCAGGCGATTGCCGATGCCAACTCCGGCAGCGCGCTGGCCACGCACCTGGCGCAGTTCAAGCACTGGTACGGCCAGGCCGGCACGCCGCGCCTCACCGCGCGCGGCACGCACGATGCGGCGGCCCGCCGCTTCACGCTGACCCTCAGCCAGAGCGCCCTGCCCTCACCCGGCCAGCCGGCCAAGCAGCCCTGCGTGATGCCGGTGGTGATGGGCCTGCTGTCGGCCGACGGCCGCGCCCTGCCGCTGCGCCTGCTGGGCGAAGACGCGGCCACCGGCAGCGAACGCACCCTGGTGCTCACCGCGGCCGAAGAAAGCTATGTCTTCGAAGACATCGACGCGCCGCCCGTTCCCTCGCTGCTGCGCGGCTTCTCGGCGCCGGTGGTGCTGGACAGCGGCCTGTACGACGGTGCGCTGATCACCCTGCTGCGCCACGACGCCGACGCCTTCAACCGCTGGGAAGCCGGCCAGCGCCTGGCGCTCAACCGCCTGCTGGCCGCCCTGCCCGGCAGCGACGAACTGCCGCCGCTGGACGACGCCTTCATCGATGCCATGCGCGCCGTGCTGCGCGATCCGGCGCTCGACCCGGCCTTCAAGGAACTGGTGCTCACCCCGCCAGGCGAAGGCTATGTGGCCGAGCAGTGCACCGAAGTCGACCCGCAGCGCATCCACCGCCTGCGCGAAGCCATGCGCCAGCAACTGGCCGCCCGCCTGCGCAGCGACTGGCAATGGGCCTGGGAGGCGCACCAGGTGCGCGAGGGCTACCGCCCCGACGCCGTGCAATCGGGCCGGCGCGCGCTGGCCAACCTGGCCCTGAGCATGCTGGTGCTCGACGCCGTGGCCCAGGGTGATCCGGTGTGGCCGGGCCGCGCCTACCAGCGCGTGAAGGACGCCGGCCAGATGACCGACCGCCATGCCGCCCTGCTGGCGCTGGTGAACGGCCATTCGGCACTGGCCACGGCCGCGCTGAGCCACTTTCACGGCGTGGCCGCGGGCGACGACCTGGTGCTCGACAAATGGTTTGCCGCACAGGCCATGGCCGCCGAGCCGCTGCAGGCCCCCGCCCAGTCGGCCGGCCAGGTGCTGGGCCGCGTGAAGGGCCTGCTGCAGCACGCCGACTTCTCGATGAAGAACCCCAACCGCGTGCGCGCACTGGTGGGCGCCTTCTGCCGCGAGAACCCCGCCGCCTTCCACCGCAGCGACGCCGCCGGCTACGTGTTCTGGGCCGACCGCGTGCTCGAGCTCGACGCCATCAACCCGCAGATTGCCGCGCGCCTGGCCCGCGCCATGGACCGCTGGCGCGTGCTGGCCGAGCCCTACCGCAGTGCCGCCCGCGAGGCCGTGGCGCGCGTGGCCGCACAGGCCAGGCTGTCGGACGACGTGCGCGAGATCGTCACCAAGTCACTTGAAGATTGACCCTTTGCCATTGCAAACCCCTTGCCTGCCATGAAACGCATCAGCCTCACCCAGTACCTTGTTGAACAGCAGCGCGACCGCGGCCAGATTCCGCCGCCGCTGCGCCTGTTGATCGAGACCGTGGCCCGCGCCTGCAAGCGCATCGCGATCCAGGTGAACAAGGGCGCGCTCGGTGACGTGCTGGGCACCGCCGACACCGAGAACGTGCAGGGCGAGGTGCAGAAGAAGCTCGACGTCATCGCCAACGAGGTGCTGATCGAGGCCAATGTGTGGGGCGGCCACCTGGCGGCCATGGCCAGCGAGGAGATGGACACCATCTCGCTGGTGCCCGACCGCTACCCCCAGGGCGAGTACCTGCTGCTGTTCGATCCGCTCGACGGCAGCAGCAACATCGACGTCAACGTGTCGATCGGCACCATCTTCTCGGTGCTGCGCAAGGTCACCAACCAGCGCGGCGTGGACGAGAGCGACTTCCTGCAGCCCGGCCGCCAGCAGGCCGCCGCCGGCTACTGCGTGTACGGCCCGCAGAGCACCCTGGTGCTCACCGTGGGCGACGGCGTGGTGATGTTCACGCTCGACCGCGAAACCGGCTCCTGGGTGCTGACCGAGAAGGACGTGCAGATCCCGGCCGACACCAAGGAATTCGCGATCAACATGAGCAACATGCGCCACTGGGCACCGCCGGTGAAGCGCTACATCGACGAATGCCTGGCCGGCAAGGAAGGCCCGCGCGGCAAGGACTTCAACATGCGCTGGGTGGCCAGCATGGTGGCCGACGTGCACCGCATCCTCACCCGCGGCGGCGTGTTCATGTACCCGTGGGACGCCCGCGAGCCCAACAAGCCCGGCAAGCTGCGCCTGATGTACGAGGCCAACCCGATGGCCTATCTGGTGGAGCAGGCCGGCGGCGCCGCCACCAACGGCCAGGAACGCATCCTGACCCTGCAGCCCACCAAGCTGCACGAGCGGGTGAGCGTGGTGCTGGGCTCGAAGAACGAGGTGGAGCGGGTGACCGGCTACCACCGCGAGAGTGCGGCTGGTTGAACCGGCGCACTGCACATGTATCGGGGGCCCGTTTGGGCCCCTTGTCTTTGGTGCAGCGAGATCAGGCGAAATGGGCGGGTTGTATCGGTACAGTGATACGCGCCAAATCTTCCTTATTCGTAAGCGCCTTAAAGGTCGCCTCGAAGGCTGCATTCGGAGCAAACGCGCCCATGGCTTCGATAAGTCTATGGACTATAGTCACTTGAGATTCTGACCCTCGCTCCAAGTAGTGCAGATCAGCGACCTCAATCACTTCCTTTGTGTCGATGCTGGGCAGGATTTCGGCCAACATCGTATCGGTTGCTTGATGCGTTCCCACCGGTGTCACCGCGCTTGAAAAGTTCGGGCCACTGTAGTCCGATGCATACCTGAAATACACGTCTCCCATTTCAACGACCTTCCCATCCTTAATGGCATATGAAGACTCGCCAATAAGATTGCTCTCGGACCATTTGTTGCTCACCTCATAGTGAACACCCAATTCCGCTACCTGATTCGAAACGAAGCTAAGCATGCCGAATGACGCGCTCGGTTGCGGCCTTGCCGCGACAGACATCGACGATGAGGCGGATGACGAGGCCGGCGAGGTCGAAGCGTCGGTTGAAGCGGTAGGCGAAGGCGCCGAGGTAGCGGTCGGCGTACTTGGCGTAGCCGAAGGCCTTGTAGGCACCCGAGAGCATGGTCTTGAGGTTGCTCAGGACGGTGTTGACCCACTTGAATTGCGGCAAGTCCCGGGGCTTGCGCTGGCCGACGACCTCGACCTGATGGGTGCAGCCGGCCTCGGTGACGGCGGCGAAGCATCCCAGGCCGTCGCTGAGCACCGAGCAGCCAGGCGCCAGATGCAGCCGTGCCCAGTGGGAGATGGCATCGCTGGAGAAGGCGGCTACCGGCGTGACCTTGAGGTACAGCGGATTGCCCTTGTCGTTGAGCGAGACCGCCGCGACGATGGGCACCTTGTTCTCCGAGCCGCGCCCGGGCTTGCCACCAGGGCGCTCGCCACCCAGGTAGGCGTCATCGATCTGCACGGCGCCCGACAGGCGGTGCTCGGCCTCACGCGAGGCCATGGCGGTCATGATCTTGTGGTGCATCAGCCAAGCGGTCGGGTAGCTGACGCCGAGGTGCCGCTTGAGTTCAAGGGCGGACATGCCGGTCTTGGCCTGGCTGATCAGGTAGATCGCGAGAAACCACCGGGTCAGCGGCAGCTTGGTGTTGCCGAACAGGCTGCCGGCGGTAACCGAGGTCTGCCGGTGACAGCTGTGGCACTGGTAGAGGTTGCGCCCGCTGCTCGAGACAACGCAGTGCGCCCGGCTACTGCAGCGCGGACAAACGAAACCCTGCGGCCAGCGCGCCTGACGAACCGCCTCAGCGCACGCAGCCTCGTTTCCGAAGCACTGCAGGAACTCGGGCATCGACATGCCTTGCTGAAACTGGATCGGGTTGTAGGCCACGGCTTGCACTCCTGGGTGAAGTGCATCCAGCCTATGGGCCAGGTGGCTCACCGGGTGAGCTAGGCTTAGCTTCGTTTCGAATCAGGTTCCGCTATGCCGTGTTGATCAAGCGTAGAGCCTTCTCCGGCATCGTAAGACCCGTTGGAATTCAAGTCTTGCCATACGACAAGATCAGAATACGCGGAATCCAGCTCATTCAATGCACCATCTGCATTCTCATCAAGCACAGCCAACTTCGCATATCCATCGCCCCTATTTGTACCGCCGAACATTTCACCCAGCCCATCAATAGCGCCATTCCGGTTCGCATCCATTGCCAAGAAGCCATCCGATTGGGTGAGCCAGCCCGTTTTGACCAATTTCTGGTCTGCGGAATAGCTAAAGTACGTCGAACTCTGGGAAAGCCTGAATGCCTGTAAACCATCACCGTTGAGATCAATAGCAATCGGAGATCCGTAGCGCGCTTCGTTTCCAGCCCATATGATGTAAAAATGTCGCTCCTTACTAGCACGACCAATCTTCTCGGACGCGATATCATAAAGATATTCATTTGCTGTGGTTTCATTCCAAAGACCGTCGCCTATCCAGGCTTCCGCCTCACCTGATTCGTCACGACTCTCAGCAGGATCACGCCATGAGCCAGTGATCTCGTAGGGTGACGCTCATCCCATCCGGAGAGCGCGCCATGCCGATGAACCGAGTCCAGTTCCAGCCCGGGGTGTCCATGCCCGAATTCTTCGAGCGCTACGGCACCGAAGAGAAGTGCGTTGCGGCGCTGACGGCCCTGCGCTGGCCGCAGGGTTTCCGCTGTCCGCGTTGTGACTTGCCGGCGCACTACATCGTCAGCCATGGCTCGCGTCGTCTGTTCCAGTGCCGTGGCTGCCGGCATCAAGCCTCGCTGACCGCTGGCACAGTGCTCGACAACACCAAGTTGCCACTGCGCACCTGGTTCCTGGCGATGTTCCTCATCAGCCAGGACAAGACGGGCCTGTCCTCGCTGGCCTTGATGCGCCATCTGGGCACCAGCTACCGTACTGCTTGGCTCATCCACCACAAGCTCATGGCCGCGCTGGCAGAACACGACTCGCACGAGCCCCTGAGCGGCAACGTGCAACTCGACGATGCCTACCTCGGCGGCGAGCGCCCTGGCGTGGGCGGGCGTGGTTCGCCCAACAAGGTGCCCATCGTGGCGGCCGTGCAGACCAATGACCTTGGTCGTCCGCTGCGGCTGAAGGTCTCGCCCGTGTCCACCTTCAGCCGCGAAGCCATCGCCCACTGGGCCCGCGCCAACCTGCTGCCCGGCACCGACGTGCGCAGCGACGGCCTGGCCTGCTTCGGCGGCGTCATCGATGCCGGCTGCGCCCACTCTTACGTCGTCGTGGCCGCGCGCAAGCCCCGCGAGTTGCCGCAGTTCACCTGGGTCAACACCATCCTGGGCAACCTCAAGACCATGATTCATGGCGCCCACAAAGCCTTCAAGTTCGGCAAGTACGCCCAACAATATCTCGGTGCCTTTGCCTACCGCTTCAACTCGCGCTTAGACCTCGCCGAACTGATGCGCAACCTGCTCGGCCATGCGGCACTCACCGCGCCGACGCGCGAGCGGCAGATTCGGGGCGTGGCTGAGAGTCATGACTAATCAGGTGGATCTGAGACCATGCACCACCAGTGAGCAGCAGTTGGTCGTGATCGGCGCCCTTCAGATCCTGGTTTGCGTTTCCCATCCACTTTTCGGTGGGCGTGAACTCGGTATCACGCAGCGCAATGACGAAACTGCCATCGATCTAGGACTCCAGCCGTGTCCCAGAAAACCCACTCTGCGGATCGTTCGGCTTTTGGTCGATCAGTGTGTACACGTTGACCACCTGCGCGGCTTCGATTGGCGCCAATGCGCTGCTGCCGTGCTGCTGATCTTCAGGGAGAGGCTCACCATTGTGCGTCTTTCGCCAATCCGTCTCTCTCGCCTTCAGCATGTCAGCGCTCAAGGTGCCAATTTGGAGCTTGTCCATAATAGCCGACTTCACTCTCAGGTCGCCCTTCACTGAGAAATCTATGCCATCGAAAAAAGCCTGTGAGACAGCCATCAGCCTATAGGCATTTTGATAGCGGCGTGCATCAGCCAGGGAAATTGAATCATTCGTAGAAGTCATTGGATTAGTACCCGCGGATATTATTCAATAGACACTGTCAGCCCGACATACGGATCAGGTGGCGGCAGAACCATCTTCTCAAATCTTTCTTGATGATCGCGACAGACCCTTTGTCCACGCCCGAGTAACCAAATAGCACTGCTTCTTGGTTCATCGTTGATGAGTGGCGCCCACAGGAAGTTGCGCCGCACCCCCAGCAGTTTATTGGTAGTGAGGTCGTACACAAGCACTTCATTGCCTGCAATGCCGAATTCACGGTCATGCGGGCTGCGCGCAATGCCGCGCCACATGAAACCATATTTGCTCTGCACCCGATCACCCATCTGGGCTTGAGGCGGGATATGGCCTCGCGATTTAAGATACGTGTGGAATTCATCCACATGAATGCTGTACACCCAATTGTCAACCTCGGGGCTTACCGGGGAAGGGAATGCAGGATTGAGGTGGCGCCTATCTTGGAACATGCGTATGTGCCCCTGTGGATCACGGTCATACTCCGGGTGTGTTGGCCACACTCGGGTGAACCGAACGAACCTCCCCGGCCCGTAGCGCGCCTGGTCAATCGGACGCGCTTGAGCCTCAGTAGTTACATACCCCTGTTCAGGGTTGTACTGCTCATAGGGCATAATCTTCAGCCCTTCCGCTGCCGCCCTGTCGTACCACTTCTTGTAATTGGATGAACTGCCATGCCTGCCAGGATACATACCTTCAACTTCCGGTTGGTAAAAGACACCTTTGTCGGCAGATACCGCACGCCCGACTGGATCCTCCCAGAAGTACTTGCTTGTCCGAACCCAGCCTTGTGAATACTCTTCTCGGGGCCGCATCTCGAACACGCTGTCTACACCTTCAACTTTATGGAAGATGAAGTCACCCGCTTCATTGGCGCACAGCCAATTGAAGTAGGCCTTGGCCACTTCGGGTGAATGCTGGCTGAGATCCAGCCCATGGGTTTGCGGCACAGCGGGCGGCTCTTCGGGCGTTATGCTGGTATTGGGAAAATACGCCGGTGGCGCGTTTTCTCGCAAAGCTGGGTCGTACTGCCGAGGCTTTAGGGCCTGGAGTTCTCTCTGGCGCCGCTGAGTGCGTTCAAACTCAGCCTGGTGGTAGCGCTGCGAGGCCTGCATGCGGGCCAGTTGCTCCGGGCTGGCAGGGGCTCGCGTGGCTTGTTCAGCAGCAGGCGTGGCCGGCAGCACACCTGCTGGCGCTGCCGTCGCAGGCCCGGTCCTTTCGGGCGCTTGCGCCCATGTAGTGAGCATGATTGCCGACAGACCCAGCGCAACGGTGCAACTGCGCCAGATGTGTTCAATTGGGGGTGATTTCATGGCGCCGACTCTCCCTTCTTAACTGCCCGCAACACCGCCCTGGCCATGTGCTCCGCCAGTTCGTCGTAGCGCGCCTGGCAGACGAAACCCGAGACGACGGTTGGCTACGCAATCTCGATGGACCACAACACACCGCCTTGGCCCCGCGGGCCCATCAGCGTCAGGCTCACGCGCAACTGGTAGGCGCAGCTGGCACCGGCGTTGACGCAGTTTTGTGTCATCGACACCGGCCGCACCCGCAGGCTCAGCCAGTCATCACCCGCGGCGGCAAAGCTGGGGTGGTTCCAGTCGATCAGTTCCGGCGGCCGGGTGCTGTGCACCAGCGCGGCAATGCCTGCCGCGCGCAAGGCCGCAGGCAGCTTGTTTTCAACCGAGACGCGCAGGGTCTCGATGATGTCGTCACGCCTGCGCTGCTGCCAGTCGTTTAGGCCACCAGTAGGCCCCATGCGCGCAGCTTCGTAGGCCACCCTCAGGCCCGGGGTGCTGATGGGCAAGGGCACTGAGGCGTAGCGGTCGCGCTCCTGGCTTGCGCAGGCGCCCAGCAGGGCCAGGCAGGCCAGCGGCAGCCAGCGCATGCGCATCAGTGTGCGGCTTGTGATCGTCGTATGGAGGTGCATTCAGTTCTCGGCCTCTTGGTGTGCCGGCGCAGGGGGGCTGGCTGTGGCCAGGGTTGAGATGGCCTCGTCCAGTCCCGGTTTCCACCAGCAGTGCCTGATTCTCAGCACCACGCGCAAACTTCTCGTTCAATCGTCCTCGCAGCACTGGCACGATGCCCAGACTGAGCAGCATGTACAAGGGCAGCGACGCCAGCACAATCAAGGTGGGCGGCACGCTGTAGACCAACATCACCGCAATGAACACCACCGAGAACAGAACATCCAGCACCAGGGTGAGCGCATTGCCGGTGAGAAATTGGCGAATGTTCTCCAGCTCACGCACCCGCGCCACCGAGTCACCCACCCGACGCGCCTGAAAGTAGGCAAGCGGCAGGCTCAACAGATGGCGAAACAGCCGCGAGCTCAACTCCACATCGATGCGGCTGGTGGTGTGGCTGAATACATAGGCACGCAGCACGGTGAGCGCGCTCTCAAACAGCGTGATCACCACCAGGCCGATGATCAAGACATCCAGCGTGGTATAGCCCCTGTGCACCAACACCTTGTCCATCACCGCCTGAAAGAACAGCGGCGATACCAGCGCGAACAACTGCAGGAACAGTGAGGCCAGCAAGGCCTCACCAAACAGCCGGCGGTACTTCACCAGGCTGGGGATGAACCAGGAGGAGTCGAACTTCGCCAGTTCGCCGGCCAGGCTGGCATGGCTGGCGATCAGGATCAGTTCGCCTTGCCATGCTTCAGCAAAGGCGTCCAAGGGCAGGATCGTGGGGCGCACGGCCTGGCCCTCGCCCCCGGCCGATGGGTCCAGCAGCAATACGCGCTGGCCATCACATTGGGCCAGCACCACGGTGCGGCCATCACGCATCAGCGCCAAGGCGGGCAAAGCGGCCAAGGCCAGGCGCTGAGCGCTTGTCTTGACGACCCGTGCCCGCAAGCCGATCTCTCGGGCTGCGTTCAGCAAATCGTCGCGGGTCAGATCAGCGCTGGCGCTGAGGCCCAGTTGATGTTTGAGGGTGTCTGGCTCGGCCGCCACATGGTGCATGCGTGCCACGATGCACAAGGCACGCAGGCCGACATCTCTTGCGTCGGGCAGAGGAGCCTCTGCCTCGAATACATCGGAGCCATCAGCCGCAATAGCCGCAGCTGAATCTTGCAAACGATTCACTGCCAAGAAGCCTCTACGGACACGTTTCGAGCCCGCCCTCCGCTAGACAAGACCAGAGAAGCAAGCTCAGTGCGTGGCTTTGCGCTTCTTCTCGGCCAGTCTATGTGAGGCCCATGTCAGCGAATTGTTAGCGAATGCATGAGGCATCAATTGGTTTGTGGATGCGCCTTGGAAGCCACCTCACACTTGCTGCGAGCTGCATCGGTCAAGCCCCCGCACCCGCCACCCAGTCTTCGACACGCAATCCGGCCACGCGGCCAAACTCCCGAGTGTTGTGCGTCACCAGCGCGGCATCTTCGGCCAAGGCATGGCTGGCGATCCACAGGTCATTGGCGCAAATGGGTGTGCCGGCGTCCTTCAGCCGCGTGGCCTGTTCGGCATAGTGGCGGCAGATGGCCGGGCCGCTGGGGTAGCGCACGGGCACCTGCCGCGCCAGCAATTCCAGCCTGCGCAAGACCTCGACCTTGCGGGTGCTGCGTTCCGCCCCCTTGAGCAGTTCAGCCCAGGTGACGAATGACATGCAAAGGCTGTCTTCTGCCGGCATCGCGTCAATGCGCTGCGCGATGCCCGGCGGCTGGTTCTTGATCAGGTAGATCAGGATGTTGGTGTCGAGCAGGTAGATCACAGCCCTTCCCGCTCCTGCGCGGGCAAGGGCTTGCTCTGCTCGGCGTCCAGCGCCGCAATGAAACTGCCGTCCACCTCACCCAGCGCTTGCAGGGCCTGCATCAGGGCGGCACCGCGCGGCACACGCAAGGGGTGAATCACCAGATCACCGGCCTCATTGCGGGTGATGCTCACCCGGTCGGTGTCGAGCCGAAACTCGGCCGGAATGCGCACGGCCTGGCTGTTGCCGTTGTTGAACACCCGCGTCGTGAGCGTTTCCATGGCACACCTCATGTGTGTACATTAAGGTGTGCATCATAGATCAGCCGCGCAACTGTGCCTTCAACTGCGCGCCCACCTCGGGCCGCTCCTTGAACGGATCGGTGGGGTTGCGCTGCAGCTGAATGTCTTCCAGCCGCAATTGCACGCCACCCAGGGCCTTGGGGTGGCTGAAGACGTAGAAGCGGTTCTCGCGCAGCGCGTCAAACACGAAGCCGGCCACCTCGGCCGCACTCACCTTGCCGCTGCCCACGGCTTTGTCGCTCATGGCTTGGGCGATCAATTGGCTTTTGGTGGGGCCACCGGCGTTGGCCATGCCAGCCGGGCGGTTGCGTTCGCTCTGGTGGATGCCGGTGGGCACGAAATACGGGCACAGCACATGGGCGTGCACTTGCTCGGTGACCAGGCCCAGGTCTTGATAAAGCGTTTCGCTGAGCGTCACCACCGCATGCTTGCTGACGTTGTAGACGCCCATGTTGGGCGGGCTCAGCAAGCCGGCCATCGAGGCGGTGTTGACGATGTGTCCTTCGTAGTCCGGGTCGGCCTGGGCGGCGGCCAGCATCATCGGCGTGAACAGGCGCACGCCGTGCACCACGCCCCACAGGTTGACGCCCAGCGTCCATTCCCAGTCCTGCACCGAGTGTTCCCACACCAGGCCGCCGGTTGCGATGCCGGCGTTGTTGAACACGAAGTGCGGTGCGCCAAAGGTCTCGTGCACGGTCTTGGCCAGCGATTCCATCGCGGTGGCCTGGCTCACGTCCACACGCTGCGACAGCACGCGGCCGCCCTGCCCCGCGGCCAGCGCGGCCACCTCGGCCTCGGCGCTGGCCAGCGCATCGGCCTGCACATCCACCAGCACCACGTTCATGCCTTCGCGCGCGGCAATGCGTGCGCACTCCAGGCCGAAGCCCGAGGCACCGCCGGTGAGTACCGCGGTGCGGCCCTTGAATGTCTTCATGCGCTTTGCTCCTTGCGAATCTGGAAGCCCTGGCGGGGAAAGTGCACGTGCACGGCGCCGGCACGCTCGTCGCGGCGGGCAATCGTCACGCTCTCGGGGCCCAGGCCCACCAGCGTGCCGGCCACCGGGTCGGTGCCGTAGTCCACCGCCGCCACGGTGACGGCCTGGCCGGGCTCGAAGCCCAGGCCCGGCTGCACCGTGGTGGGGGCGTGGCCTCCGGCGGCGGCGGCCATGGCCACCGCCTCGCTGCTGGCCAGATCCTGGTGCGTGCCATGGCCGATGGCCAGCATGCTGTCGAGCCAGGCATTCAGCGCGGCATGGGGTGCCAGGATCTCGGCCACCGGGCCGGCCCGGCGCACAAACCACAGGCAATGCGCCACCGAAAAATCGGCGATCGAGCGCTCGGCGCCCAGCAGCCAAGGCGTGCCGCGGGCCAGTTGCGCATCCAGCGCCGCCAGCGCGGCCTGCAACTGCACCGTGGCATCGGCCAGCGTGGGCCGCGCCATGCCGGCGGTGAAGGCGGCGCGGTCGCTGCGAAAGGCCTTCACCGTCTCGGGCGTCGGGTTGGGCAGGATGGCGGCCGCGCCGGCCGGCTGCATGGCCACCGTGGCCGCCAGCCAGAACAGCGTGTAGTCGGCCCATTGCGCCAGCGGCGCCGCCAGTGGCGCGCTGGCCGGGTAGAGGCTGGGCGTGGGCTGGCGCGCCTCGAGCACGCGGGCCATCAGCGCGGTGTCGCAGTACACGTCGGCGCCAATCTGCAGCAGCGGCGTCTTGCGGTAGCCGCCGGTCAACGCCAGCACGTCGGGCTTGGGCATCACGCTGGGGATGATCACCGAGCGCCAGGCCAGGCCCTTGGCACCCAGCAGCAGCCGCGCCTTCTCGGCAAACGGCGACATCGGGTAGTGGTGCAGGATCAGTTCATGGCGCATGGTCGGTGTCTCCTTGTCGGATCGGTCGCGGCTGGCGTCACTGCAGCAGGGCGCGCTGCACGATGGCATCGAGGTCGCAGCCTGCAGGCAGTGCGCCAAACACATCGCAGCCCTCGGCCAGGCGGCCGGCGCAAAAGGCCTGGAACACGGCATCGGTGCTGTGCTGGCGCAGCAGCGCGGCCTGCAGCACCAGGGCGGTGTCGCGCGCCAGGCGGCGGGCGCGGGCCTCGCTGAAATCGGAGGATGGGCCGCCGTCCAGGCCATCGAGCACGCGGGCCAGTGCGGCGTCGAGTGCCGGGTGCGCGCCCCGGGCTGGCCGCATCTCATGCGCCAGGGCCTCGGCCACCGGGCCGCTGCGCAGCGCGCGCAGCAGGTCGACGGCCATGATGTTGCCGGCGCCCTCCCAGATCGAGTTGAGCGGCATCTCGCGGTAGATGCGGGCCATCACGCCTTCGCCGCCCTCCTCGACATAGCCGTTGCCACCCAGGCATTCCATGGCCTCCTGCGCAAAGGCCGCGCCGCGCTTGCAGATCCAGAACTTGGCAATCGGCGTGAGCACGCGGCCGATCAGCTTCTCGTGGCCCGAGGCATCGTTGCCGTTCTCGGTGGCATCCACCGCGCGCGCCAGGCGCAGCGCCAGCGCGGTGGCGGCTTCGCTTTCGAGTGCCAGATCGGCCAGCACGTTCTTCATCATCGGCTGCTCGATCAGGCGCTTGCCAAAGGCCTCGCGCTGCGCCGTGTGGTGCAGCGCAATTGACAGCGCCTGGCGCATCAGCCCGGCGCTGCCCAGCGCGCAATCCAGGCGCGTGAGCATGCCCATGGCCAGGATCTGAGGGATGCCGCGGCCCTCATCGCCCACACGCCAGCCGATGGCGCCGTGAAACTCGACCTCGCTGCTGGCATTGGCATGGTTGCCCAGCTTGTCTTTCAGGCGCTGCACGCGCAGCGCGTTCAGGCCGCCGCCCTGCCCGCCCGGCACCCAGTCGGGCAGCCAGCGCGGCACGAAAAAGCAGCTCAGGCCGGCGGGGGTGCGCGCCAGCACCAGGTGCGCGTCGCACATCGGCGCCGAGAAGAACCACTTGTGGCCGGTGATGCGGTAGCGCTGGCCCCAGGCATCCTGATTGTCTTGACCATCGGGCACGGCTTCGGTGCTGTTGGCGCGCACATCGGAGCCGCCCTGCTTCTCGGTCATGCCCATGCCCATGGTCAGGCCGCGCTTTTGATCGAAGGGCAGGAAACGCTCGTCGTAGGTGGTGCTGGCCAGGCCCGGGCCCCAGGCGGCATGGATGGCCGGGTTGTCGCGCAGCGCGGCATTGGCCGCATAGGTCATCGAGATCGGGCACAGCATGCTGGGCTCGGCCTCGGTGAACAGCATCATGGCCGCGGCACGGCGGATGTGGCCGCCCGGCCCCTGCGTGAACGGCGTGCCGTGCAGGCCGGCGCGCATGGCGGCGGCCATCAGCGTGTGGTAGCTGGGGTGGAACTCGACCTCGTCGATGCGGCGGCCCTGGCGGTCATGGGTGTGCAGCACGGGCTGGTGCCGGTTGGCCAGGCGCGCATGGCGCTGCATCTCGGCCGAGCCGGCCTCGGCGCCCAGCGCGATGAACGGCGCCTCGTCCACCCCAGGCAGGTTGAAGGCCAGCGCATCGCGCAGCGCCTGGTTGCCGGCATACAGGTTGGCGCCCACCAGGGTTTCGGCCTGGTTGACGACCTCGTGCGTGATCACCGATGCGCTCATGGCTGTCTCCGTGGGTTCAGGGCGCCCGCAGCATCTGCACATGCGGGATGTCGTCTTCGAGGTAGGGCTCGCCCACCGTGGCAAAGCCGTGGCGGCGGTAGTAGCCCTGCAGGTGCGCCTGGGCGCTGATGCGGTTGCCGCGGCCGGGCCAGGTGGCGTCACACCGCGCCACCGCCTCGGCCACCAGTGCATGGCCGGCGCCGGTGCCGCGCAGCGCGGCGTCCACCACCACGCGGCCGATGGACGGCTCGTCGTACTTCAGGCCGGGGTCGACCACGCGCAGGTAGGCGCGCAGCTCACCCTGCGCATCGCGGCCGAACAGGTGCCAGCTGGCCTGATCCAGCCCGTCGGGGTCCAGGTACGGCCCCTGCTCCAGGATGAAGATGCGGCAGCGCAGCGCCAGCATCTCGTAGACCTGCTGGCCGGTCAGCGCATCAAAGCGCTGCCAGGCCCATTGCAAGGGCTGGGCGCTCACCGGGTTCAGACCAGCTTGACCAGCTGCTTGCCGAAGTTCTTGCCCTTCAAGAGGCCCAGAAAGGCCTCGGGCGCGGCGGCCAGATCGGGCGCCACGCTCTCGCGGTATTTCAGCTTGCCGCCGGCCACCATGGCGCCCAGTTCGGCCAGCGCCGCGGGCCAGTGCTGCATGTGCTCGCCGACGATGAAGCCTTCAACCTTCATGCGGTTGATCAGGATGAGCTGGGGCGCCGCCATCGGGATCGGCTGGCCGCTGTAGCCGCTGATCATGCCGCACATGGCAATGCGCGAGAACGCGTTGGCGCGCAGCATCACGGCGTCCAGCACCATGCCGCCCACGTTCTCGAAATAGCCGTCGATGCCCTGCGGGCAGGCCTCTTTCAGCGCCTGCGACAGGCTGCGCAGGTCGGCATGGGCCTTGTAGTCGACGCAGGCGTCGAAGCCCAGTTCTTCCACCACGTAGCGGCACTTGTCGGCACCGCCGGCCACGCCCACGGCGCGCGCACCGCGGGTCTTGGCCAGCTGGCCCACGGCCCCGCCCACCGCGCCGCTGGCGGCCGACACCACCACGGTCTCACCGGCCTTGGGCGCGATGATCTGGGTGAGGCCATACCAGGCCGTGACGCCGGGCATGCCCACCGCCCCCAGGTAGGCCGACAGCGGGATCTGCGTGGCGTCCACCTTGCGCAGCAGGCCGCGCTGGGTGGCATCCACCACCGCATACAGCTGCCAGCCGCCCATGCCCACCACGGTGTCGCCCACCGCGAAGTGGCTGCTGCGCGTGGCCACCACCTCGCCCACGGTGCCGCCGATCATGGTCTCGTCCAGCGGCTGCGGGTTGGCATAGCTCTTGGACTCGCTCATGCGGCCGCGCATGTAGGGGTCGAGGCTCAGGTAGTGATGGCGCACCAGCACCTGGCCGTCCTGCAGCTCGGGCACCGGCACGGTCTCGAGGCGGAAGTTGTCGGGCGTGGGTTCGGCGGCCGGACGGCTGGCCAGCACGATGCGTTGGTTATGGGTGGGGTTCATGGGGTCTCCTGGTCGGGGGCGTCAGGGGTGTGTGCGGCCTCGGTCCCGCCGGCTTGCGCCAAGGGGCCGAGCGGGCCCTCGGCAGGCAGGAGCGACGCGTCGTGGAGGCGGCGTTTTGCCAGTCCCCTGAGGTACTTGAAGGTGCCGCTGGCGGTGGCGCAGAGCTGGCCGCGGTCGTCGAACACCTGGCCTTCGCAGAAGGCCATCGTGGCGGTGGCATGCAGCAGCCGGCCCACGGCACGCAGCTGGTGCTCGGCCGGGCGCATGAAGCTGGTCTTCATCTCGATGGTGGCCACGCCCTGGCCGGCGGCATTGCCGCTGCGTGCGGCCATGGCCATGGCCACGTCCAGCAGGGTCATCACCACGCCGCCGTGGGCCACGTCCCAGGTGTTGAGGTGGCCGGCGTCGAGGTCGACGCGCAACTCGGCCTCGCCGTCGCCATAGCGGTGCAGCGCGAAGCCCAGCGTCTCGACAAAAGGCACCTTGGCCGGAAAGTCCAGCGGCGAGGGCTTGGCGCCCGCGCGGCGGCGCACCGGTGGTTTTGAATCGTTGCTGCTCATGTTGCTCATTGCGCCAGTACCGCCGTCACGCCGCCATCCACCGCCAGGGTCTGGCCGGTGATGTGCTTGCCGGCATCGCTGGCCAGCAGCAGCACGGCGCCCTTGAGGTCGTCGTCGTCGCCCAGGCGGCGCATCGGCGCGCGCGCGGCCATGGCCTCGGCGCCCACCAGCTCGATCATGTGGTCGGCCATCTTGCTGTGAAAGTAGCCCGGCGCGATGGCGTTGACCGTGATGCCGTGTTCGCCCCACTCGCAGGCCAGGGCGCGCGTGAGGTTCACCACCGCCGCCTTGCTGGTGTTGTAGGCCACGGTCTCCTGGCCTGGCGGGTTGCCGCCAAAGGCCGTCATCGAGGCGATGTTGACGATGCGGCCGCGGCGCCGCGGGATCATGCAGCGCTTGCCGATCTGCTGGCTGAACAGGAACACGCTGCGCACGTTGAGGCCCATCACCTTGTCCCAGGCGGCCAGCGGGTGGTCTTCGGCCGGTGCGCCCCAGGCCGCGCCGGCGTTGTTGACCAGGATGTCCACATCGCCCAGGCGCTGCAGCGTCTCGTTGCAGATGTGGGTGATGTCGTCGGGCTGGGCCGCATCACCGGCCACCCAGCGGGCATCGATGCCACGCTCGGCCAGCTGGGCCACGGCCTCCTGCAGCTCGGCGCTCTTGCGCGCGGTGAGCATCACCTTGGCGCCGGCCTCGCCCAGGGCTTCGGCCATCTGCAGGCCCAGGCCGCGCGAGCCGCCGGTGACCAGGGCCACGCGGCCGCTCAGGTTGAACAGTTGCTGGATCGCGGTGCCCATGTCATGCAGCTTCCATGTGTTGCGGGGTGACGCTCACTCGCGCATGCGCGAGCGCAGGTAGATCAGCAGCACACCCAGCGCCGCCACCAGGCTGCCCCAGGTGACCAGGCTTTCGCCCAGCACCAGCCCGTAGCGCTCGGCCGCCAGGCCGGTGCACACGCCCAGCAGGCCGCCATAGATCAGCACCCACACCCAGATTTCGACGACAGACGGTTTCATGCCCGCCAGTGTGCGCCCGCGGCAACATCCCCATGCGGCGCTCAGAACCAGTCGTCGTGCATCTCGCGGCACAGCGCCTCGCGCCGGGCCACCACGCCCAGCCAGGCATCCACCCGCGGCAGCTCGTAGGCATAGAAGTAGCGGCAGGCCTGCAGCTTGCCCTGGGCAAAGGCCTCGGGCACCGCGGCCGCCGAGCGGCGCACGCACAGCGCCACGTCCAGCCACACCCAGGCCAGCACCACATGGCCAAAGGCCTGCAGGTAGGGCGTGGCGTTGGCCAGCGCGTCTTCGGGCACGCCGGTGGACCAGGCGGCCTTGGTGGCCGCGCCCAGCTTCTGCAGCGCCACGGCCAGCGCCGCGCCATGTTCGGCCAGGCCATCCACCTGCCCGGCCTGCTCGATGCTGCGGTTGATGGTGCCGGCCAGCAGCGCCAGGCCCTTGCCGCCTTCCATCACCACCTTGCGGCCTAGCAGGTCGAGGCCCTGGATGCCATGCGTGCCCTCGTGGATCATGTTCAGGCGGTTGTCGCGCCAGTACTGCTCCACCAGAAAGTCGCGTGTGTAGCCGTAACCGCCGTGCACCTGGATGGCCAGACTGTTGGCCTCGAGGCACCACTCGCTGGGCCAGCTCTTGGCGATCGGGGTCAGTACCTCGAGCAGCCATTTGGCATCGTGCGCAGCCTCGGGCGCGCCGGTGTGCTGCTCGTCGACCAGGCGGGCGCAGTACAGCGCCAGCGCCAGCGCGCCTTCCGAGTACGACTTCTGCGCCAGCAGCATGCGCTTGACATCGGCATGCGCAATGATCGGCACCTGTGGCGCCGCGGCATCCTTGCCGCCAATGCCGATGGCGCGGCCCTGCGGCCGTTGGCGCGCATAGGCCAGGCTGGCTTCATAACCCGCCATGCCCAGCATGGTGGCCGCCATGCCCACGCCAATGCGTGCCTCGTTCATCATGTGGAACATGCAGGCCAGGCCCTGGCCCGGCTGGCCCACCAGGTAGCCCACCGCCCCCGCCTGGCCGCCGGGCTTGAACTGGCCTTCGCCAAAGTTCAGCAGCGTGTTGGTGGTGCCGCGCCAGCCGCACTTGTGGTTCAGGCCGGCCAGCGCCACGTCGTTGCGCTCGCCGGTGAGTCGGCCTTCGGTGTCCACCAGCTTCTTGGGCACGACGAACAGCGAGATGCCCTTGACGCCCGGAACCGTCTTGCCATCGGGCCCCGGGATCTTGGCCAGCACCAGGTGGATGATGTTCTCGGTGAGCTCGTGCTCGCCGGCCGAGATCCACATCTTGTTGCCCTTGAGGCGGTAACGCGGGCCCAGCGGATCGGCTTCGTGCCCTGCCCCATCCGGCGTGGCGCGGGTGGCCACATCGCTCAGGCTGGAGCCGGCCTGCGGCTCGCTCAGGCACATGGTGCCCGAGAAGCGGCCGGAGAACTCGTTGAGCGCGAACACGCGCTTTTGCGCCTCGGTGCCATGCGCCATCAGCAGGTTGGCATTGCCCACGCTGAGCATGCCCGAGCCGATGCTGACCGAGGCCTTGGCAAAGAAGGCGTTGGCCGCGGCCTCCACGGTGTAGGGCAGCTGCATGCCGCCGATGTCGTAGTCTTGCGCGGCGCTGAGCATGCCCGATTCGGCGTACGCATCCCAGGCCGCCTGGGTGGCGGCCGGCAGGATCACCTTGTCGCCGCCGGCACCTGAAACGACACGCGGCTCCTCCACATCCACCAGACGGTTGAAGGGCGCGTATTTTTCGCGCGCAATGCGCTCGCAGGTGTCGAGCACCTGGGCAAAGGTTTCGGGCGAATGGTCGGCAAAGCGCTCACGCTCGGTGAGCGCGGCCACGTTCAGCCAGTGCCGCAGCAGAAAATCGACGGTGTCGCGCATCGGTTCAATCAGTCTCGGTTCAGCAGCTCAGCGCAGCGTCAAAGCACCTCGAACACACCGGCCGCGCCCATGCCGCCGCCAATGCACATGGTCACGCACACGCGCTTGGCGCCGCGGCGCTTGCCTTCGATCAGCGCATGGCCGGTCAGGCGCTGGCCGCTCACACCGTAGGGGTGGCCCACGGCGATGGCACCGCCATTGACGTTGAGCCGGTCCATCGGGATGCCCAGCGTGTCAGCGCAGTACAGCACCTGCACCGCGAAGGCTTCGTTCAGCTCCCACAGGTCGATGTCGCTCACCTTCAGGCCCAGCTTCTTCAGCACCTTGGGCACGGCAAACACCGGGCCGATGCCCATCTCGTCGGGCTCGCAGCCGGCCACGGCAAAGCCGAGAAAACGGCCCAGCGGCTTCAGGCCCTTTTGCTGGGCATAGCTGTCACTCACCAGCACGCAGGCGCCGGCGCCGTCACTGAACTGGCTGGCATTGCCGGCGGTGACCACGCCGCCCGGCACGGCCGAGCGGATGCCGCGGATCGACTCGAGCGTGGTGCCCGGGCGCAGGCCTTCGTCGGCCGACACGGTGACTTCCTTGCTGCGCAGGCCCAGCTGGGCGTCGGCCACGCCGGCGGTCACGGTGATCGGCGCGATTTCGTCCTTCAACAGCCCGGCTTCCTGCGCGGCGCAGGCCTTTTGCTGGCTGGCCACGCCGTACTCGTCCATGCGCTCCTTGGCCACGTTGTAGCGCTTGGCCACGTTCTCGGCCGTCTGCAGCATGTTCCAGTAGATCTCGGGCTTGAGCTTCAGCAGCGAGGTGTCCTGGATCATGTGCATGTTCATCTCCTGCTGCACGCAGGAGATGCTCTCCACACCACCGGCCACGTACACATCGCCCTCGCCGGCAATGATGCGCTGCGCGGCCATCGCGATGGTCTGCAGGCCGCTGGAGCAAAAGCGGTTGATCGTGACGCCGCTCACCGTGATCGGCAGACCGGCCTTCAGCAGGGCCTGGCGGGCGATGTTCATGCCGGTGGCGCCCTCGGGGTTGGCGCAGCCCATCAGCACGTCTTCAATCGCGCCGGCGTCGATGCCGGCACGTTGCACCGCGTGCGCGATGGCATGGCCGCCCAGCGTGGCGCCATGGGTCATGTTGAAGGCGCCCTTCCAGCTCTTGGCAAGCGGGGTGCGGGCGGTGGAGACGATGACGGCGTCGGTCATGTTGGCAAGCTCCTTGGGGAGAATCTGGACGAGATGGAAAGAAGGGGCTCAGGCCTGCGCGGCGTTCTGCGCCACGCTGGAGGCCTGGTAGACGCTGCGGCGCACCTGCGAGAACACGCGGCGCACCATGGGCTCGAACTCGCTGATCGGCAGCGGCTTGACCGCCGGATCGAACGCGGGGTTGTCGTACAGCGCGCAGAACTCTTCGGTGCGCGCAAAGTGCTCGTGGCCGCGAAACTGCTCGCGCAGGTTGCGGTCGAGCCCGATGTGGTGGAAGAAGTAGTAGCCCTGGAAGATGCCGTGGTTCTGCACCATCCAAAGGTTGGCCTCGCTGACAAAAGGCTTGAGGATGGCCGCCGCGATGTCGAAGTGGTTGAAGCAGCCCAGCGTGTCGCCGATGTCGTGCAACAGCGCGCAGACCACGTATTCCTCGTCGCGGCCATCGCGCAGTGCCAGCGTGGCGGTCTGCAGCGAGTGCTGGTAGCGGTCGATCGGGAAACCGCCGTAGTCGCCATCCAGCAGGGCCAGGTGCCTGAGCACACGGTCGGGCAACGCCTTGGCAAAGGCCGGAAACTCCGCGCCGATGGCCTGCCAGTCGGCAGCGGTGCTCTCGTCCATGCGGGTGAAGCTGGCGCGTGCGTTCATCGTGTGTCTCCTGGCTTGGCTGGCCTGTTGCGGGCGGCCCGGTGAGTCGGCGAGGCGCGGGGCCTCAGGTGAAGCTGGCGCCCTCGGCCACCTTGCGCGCCAGCAGCGGTGCCGGCTGCCAGAAGGCGGCGTCGTCGTTCGGGTTCTGCGCAAAACGCTTCATGGCCTGCGCCACGTTGAACAGACCCAGGCTGTCGGCATAGCACAGCGGCCCGCCGCGGAACAGCGGGAAGCCATAGCCGGTGAGGTAGACCATGTCGATGTCGCTGGCCTTGTTGGCAATGCCTTCCTCGAGGATGTGCGCGGCCTCGTTGACCAGCGCAAACACCAGGCGCTGCACGATCTCTTCATCGGAGATCCTGCGCGGCGTGATGCCCAGTTCGCTGCGGTGCGCGGCGATCATGTCCTCGACCAGCTGGCTGGGGATCGCATCGCGCTTGCCGGCCTGGTAGTCGTACCAGCCGGCACCAGTCTTCTGGCCGTAGCGGCCCAGTTCGCACAGCTTGTCGGCCGTGCGGCTGTACTTCATGGTGGCCTGCTCCACCGCGCGGCGCTTGCGGATGGCCCAGCCGATGTCGTTGCCGGCCAGATCACCCATGCGGAACGGGCCCATGGCAAAGCCGAACTTCTCGACGGCCTTGTCCACCTGGGCCGGCGTGGCACCTTCGTCCAGCAGAAAGCCGGCCTGGCGGCTGTACTGCTCGATCATGCGGTTGCCGATGAAGCCGTCGCACACGCCCGAGACCACGGCCGTCTTCTTGATCTTCTTGGCCACGGCCATCACGGTGGCCAGCACGTCCTTGCCGGTGGCCTTGCCGCGCACCACCTCCAGCAGCTTCATCACATTGGCCGGGCTGAAGAAGTGCATGCCCACCACGTCTTGCGGGCGCTTGGTGAACGAGGCGATCTTGTCGACGTCCAGCGTGCTGGTGTTGCTGGCCAGAATGGCGCCGGGCTTGGCCACCTCGTCCAGCGTCTTGAACACCGTTTCCTTGACGCCGATCTCCTCGAACACCGCCTCGATGATCAGGTCGGCGTCCTTCAGGTCGGCGTAGCTCAGCGTGGTGCTCAGCAGGGCCATGCGCTGCTCGTACTTGTCTTGCTTGAGCTTGCCCTTCTTGACCTGGGCCTCGTAGTTCTTGCGGATGGTGGCCACGCCGCGGTCGAGTGCGTCCTGCTTCATCTCGAGCATGGTGACGGGCACGCCGGCATTCAGGAAGTTCATCGTGATGCCGCCGCCCATGGTGCCGGCGCCGATCACACCCACCTTGGCTATGGCGCGCTGCGGCGTGCCCTCGGGCACATCGGGGATCTTGCTGGCGGCACGCTCGCCGAAGAAGGCATGGCGCAGGGCCTTGGCCTCGGGCGTGATCATCAAGCCCTTGAAGATGCGCAGCTCTTCGGCCAGGCCGTCATCGAGGCTGCGCGCCTTGAGCGAATAGGCCACCGCGTCCACGCAGCCCAGCGGCGCCGGAAAGTTCTTGGCCATGCCGGCCACCATGTTGCGCACGAACTTCACGTACGCCTCGGGGTTGGGGTGCTTGACCTTCAGATCGCGCACGCTGGGCAGCGGGCGCACGTCAGCCACCTTCAGCGCAAAGGCGATGGCGCCGGCCAGCAGGTCGCCGTCGATCATCTGGTCGATCAGCTTCTGGCCCGGCAGCGAAGCCAGCACCTCGCTGGGCACCGGGTCGCCCTTGACGATCATGTTCATGGCCGTCTCGACGCCCAGCACGCGCGGCAGGCGCTGCGTGCCGCCGGCACCGGGGATCAGGCCGATCTTGACCTCGGGCAGCGCGATGGCGGCGCCGGGCGCAGCCACGCGGTAGTGGCAGCCGAGTGCCAGCTCCAGCCCGCCGCCCATGCACACGGTGTGGATGGCGGCCACGATGGGCTTGCCGCTGCCTTCGGCCAGCTTGATCAGCGACAGCAGGTTGGGCTCGGCGGTGGCGCGGGGCGAATCGAATTCGCGGATGTCGGCGCCGCCCGAGAAGGCCTTGCCGGCGCCGGTGAGCACGATGGCCTTGACGGCGGCATCCCCATTGGCGCGCTCGATGCCATCGGCGATGGCACGCCGCGTGTCGTAGCCCAGGCCGTTGACCGGCGGGTTGTTCAGCGTGATGACGGCCACACCGTCGCGGTTTTCGTAGCTGGCGCTCATGGCATTCCTCGCGGGTTCAGGAAATGGGTGCTTTTCAAAAAAGCACGATCGTTCGATTCTAGGCACGGCTTGCATAGCATCTGTCCCTGGCGAGACAACGGCAAGGGTTCTTTTTGGGTTCTGGGATAAACCCTGAATTTCATCGATTGCTATTGCCTGATATGAGCGTGCAACTTGGCGAATTGCTCGATGACTTCGCTTGCGTGCTTGGGTGCAAGGCCAAAGCCACCGGGTGACTGGCTGACTCCGTGTCCCCCGGGCCTACGGCCCTCCTCCTTTACCTGCGTCAGCCAGTCACCCGTCGTCTTCGGCCCGAGGCACCTGCCTGGGCGACGAAATACCCGCGTGCCTCGGTATGTGAGGGCCGAGGGGCGCATGGGCCTGCGGTGGCGTGAATCTGCGCCGCCGAGCAGCGCAGGTTGGGCGGCGGTGCGCCGCAGGCGCACATCGTGAACTGACTTGCGGCGCTTGTCCGACCACAGCGAGCGCCAGCGAGCGGAGGGAGTTGCGCCGCACAAGCCGCCCGGCCGAGCAGCGCAGGGAAGCCTGCCGCGCAGCGGCAGGCCAAGCAGTTGACGCCACCGCAGGCCCATGCGCCCCTCGGCCTGCTCGGTCCCCGCAAGCCAAAACCAGGCCGAAGCCAAGAAGACACCCACAAGACACCCAGAAGCCACCCAGAAGCCACCCAGAAGGGGCCCAGGAAACGCCAGGCAGAACGCTCAGACCTCCAGCCACTCCTTGCGGATGTCGGAATTGGCCTTCAACTGCACCGGCGTGCCCTCGAACACGATCTGGCCATGGCCCATCACCAGGCAGCGCTGCGACACCTCGAGCGCGATGGTGAGCTTTTGCTCCACCAGCAGCACGGCGATGCCGCGGCGCTTCAACTCGCGCAGGTACTCGGCCACCAGCTCCACGATCTTGGGTGCCAGGCCCTCGGTGGGCTCGTCGATCATGATCAGGTCGGGGTCGCCCATCAGCGTGCGGCACAGCGTGAGCATCTGCTGCTCGCCGCCCGAGAGCACGCCGGCCTCGGTGTGCTGGCGCTCCTTGAGCCGCGGAAACATGGTGTACATGTCGTCGAAGGACCAGCGCGGGTCCTTCTTGCCGCGCTTCTCGCCCAGCATCAGGTTCTGGTGCACCGTGAGCTTGGGAAAGATGTCGCGGTTTTCGGGCACATAGCCCAGGCCCAGGTGGGCGATCTCGAAGGCCGGCTTGCCCACCAGCGGCGTGCCGTTCCAGCTGACCGCGCCAGTGGCCTGCACCAGGCCCATGATGGCCTTGACCGTGGTGCTGCGGCCCGAACCGTTGCGGCCCAGCAGGGCCACGATCTCGCCGGGCTGCACATCGAAGGTGACGCCATGCAGCACATGGCTCTTGCCGTAATAGGCGTGGAGTTCTCGCAATGACAGCATGTGGGTCGTCTCGTCGTCAGTGGCCGGCGGCTTGCTGATCGGCCAGCACCGAGCCCAGATAGGCCTCCTGCACGCGGGCATTGGCGCGCACGGCGTCGGGCGTGTCGAAGGCGATCACCTCGCCATACACCAGCACGGCAATCTTGTCGGCCAGGCCGAACACCACGCCCATGTCGTGCTCCACGGTGAGCAGGGTCTTGCCCTTCGTCACGTCGCGGATCAGCTCGATGAAGCGGCTGGTCTCGCTCTTGCTCATGCCGGCGGTGGGCTCGTCGAGCAGCACCACCTCGGCACCGCCGGCGATGGTGATGCCGATCTCGAGCGCGCGCTGCTCGGCATAGGTGAGGTTCATCGCCAACGTGTCGCGGCGGCGCTCGAGGTTCAGCATGGCCAGCAACTGCTCGGTGCGCGCGTTCACATCGTCCAGCCGCGACAGGAACCGCCAGAACGCGTAGCGGTGGCCCATGCTCCACAACACGGCGCAGCGCAGGTTCTCGAACACCGACAGCCGCACGAACAGGTTGCTCACCTGAAAGCTGCGGGCCAGGCCGCGGCGGTTGATCTCGTAGGGCGTGAGCCCGAGGATGCTCTGGCCGTTGAGGCGGATGTCGCCGCTGCTGGCACCGAAGCGGCCGCTGATCAGGTTGAACAGCGTGCTCTTGCCCGCGCCGTTGGGGCCGATGATGGCCACGCGCTCGCCGGGCCGCACCTGCAGCTGCGCGCCGCGGATGATCTCGGTCTTGCCGAACCGCTTGTGCAGGTCCAGCAGCTCGACTGCAAATTCAGATCGGCCGCTCATGCCCGGCCCTCCCGTTGCTGGATGCTGTGTTCGATCTCGGACTGGATCGCGCCCCAGGTGCGCGCAAAGCCGCGCCGCCGCCATTCAAACAGGCCACCGCCCACCACCATCAGCGCCAGAGCGCCCGCCCAGCTGGCCACCGTGCCGGCATCCAGCGCCACGCCCAGGAACTTCATCGTCGGGCCCAGCGCGGCATTGAGCTGCAGGTGGTAGAGCATCTCGATCATTGCGGCCATGCCGGCCAGCGCCAACAGGCCGGTGATGCCCAGAACAAGGTAGTGCCCCAGCACCCGCTTGAGCTTGCCAAACGCGGCCACCCGCACGTTCATCATGATCAGGCTGGCCAGGCCGCCGGGGGCATACATCACCATCAGCAGGAACACCAGGCCGAGGTACAGCAGCCAGGCCTTGGTCAGCTCAGACAGCAGAACCAGCGCGATCACCATCAGCACCGCGCCCAGGATGGGCCCGAAGAAGAAGGTGGCACCGCCCAGAAACACGAACAGCAGGTAGGCCCCCGAGCGCGCCGCGCCCACCACCTCGGCGGTGACGATCTCGAAGTTCAGCGCGCCCAGGCCGCCGGCCACGCCCGAGAAGAAGCCCGAGATCATGAAGGCCAAAAAGCGCACCATCTGCGTGTCGTAGCCGATGAACTCCACCCGCTCGGGGTTGTCGCGCACGGCGTTGAGGATGCGGCCCAGCGGCGTGCGGGTCATCGCGTACATCAGCGCGGTGCTGATGAAGCAGTACACCGCGATCAGGTAGTACACCTGGATCTGCGGGCCGAAGCTGATGCCCATCACCGGCTTGCCGACCACGCGGTTGCCGCTGATGCCGCCCTCGCCGCCGAAGAACTCGGGAATCATCAGCGACATCGACCACACCAGCTCGCCCACGCCCATGGTGATCATGGCGAAGGTGGTGCCGCTCTTCTTGGTGGTCACCCAGCCGAGCAGCGCCGCGAACAGCATGCCCGACAGGCCGCCCACCACCGGCAGCAGCGACACCGGGATGTTCAGCGTGCCGGCCGACACGAGGTTGAGCGTGTGGATGGTCAGGAACGAGCCGAGGCCGCTGTACACCGCGTGGCCGAAGCTGAGCATGCCGCCCTGGCCCAGCAGCATGTTGTAGGCCAGGCAGGCGATGATGGCGATGCCGATCTGGCTGAGCATGGTCTGCGCGAAGCTGCTCGTCCAGAACAGCGGCGCCACGGCCAGGATCAGGGCAAAACCACCCCAGACGGCCAGCGTGCCGCCCCAGGGGTTGGGTCGGTAACTCAGGGTTGGAAGACTCATGGGAATTCGCTCGCTCAGCTCTCGCGGGTGCCCAGCAGGCCCTTGGGTCGGAAGATCAGCATCAGCACCAGCAGCAGGTAGGGCAGGATCGGCGCGGCCTGGGCCAGCGTGATGCGCAGCAGCGGCCAGCCCGGCGTGCCGTCACCCACCGTGCCGGCACCGGCCAGGCGGTTGATGGCATCGGCGATGCTGGCATCCACGGTGAGCGGCAGGGTCTGCAGCAGGCCGATCAGCAGCGAGGCCACGAAGGCCCCAGCCAGCGAGCCCATGCCGCCCACCACCACCACCACGAAGATGATCGAGCCCACCACCGCGGCCATGGCCGGCTCGGTGACGAAGGTGATGCCGCCGATCACGCCGGCCAGGCCGGCCAGTGCGCAACCGCTGCCAAACACCAGCATGAACACCCGCGGCACGTTGTGGCCCAGCGACTCCACCGCCTCGGGGTGGGTCAGCGCGGCCTGGATCACCAGCCCGATGCGGGTGCGGGTGAGCAGCAGCCACAGCGACACCAGCATGGCCAGCGCCACCACCATCATGAAGGCGCGGGTCATCGGAAAGCGCGAGCACTGCGCGCCCTGGCACAGCGCCTCGCTGGCCGCGCCCCACACCATCGAGAAACCGCTGCTGGGCGACTGCACGATGGTGAAGGCCGGGCCCTGCAGCAGCTCGGGCGGCGAGAACGGCACCGGCGTGCGGCCCCAGATCAGCTGCACCAGCTCGAGCACCACATAGCTCAGGCCGAAGGTGATCAGCAGCTCGGGCACATGGCCGAACTTGTGCACCCGGCGCAGGGCGGTGGTCTCGAACAAGGCCCCCAGAGCCCCCACCGCCAGCGGCGCCACCAGCAGCGCCAGCCAGAAACCCAGCACGCCGGTGAGCGTGTAGGCGATGTAGGCCCCCACCATGTAGAAGCTGGCATGGGCGAAATTCAGCACGCCCATCATGCTGAAGATCAGCGTGAGGCCCGAGCTGAGCATGAACAGCAGCAGCCCGGAGCTGACGCCGTTGAGTACGTTGATGAGGATCTGGTCCACGGTGGGGCTGGCCTTGATGTGAAAACGGCCCGGCGGAGGTGGCTCCGGCGGGCCGGCGACTCAGGCGTTGGGGTTTACGGACGCTTCATCTGGCAGCTCGTCGGCGTCGACGCGACGTACGCGTCGTAGGCCTTCACCGGCTGGAAGCCGTAGCCGGTGTTCTCCACCGAGTACGGGTGCTTGGCATCGGCCTTCTTCCACACCGTGATGAACAGGCCCTGCTGCAGCTGGTGGTCGGACTTGCGCATCTCGACCTCGCCGTTGAAGCTCTTGAACTTCAGGCCTTCCATCGTGGCAGCCACCTTGGCCGGGTCGGTGGTCTTGGCCTGGGCCATGGCCGAGCTCAGCAGGTTGAAGGCGTGGTGCACCGCCAGCGTGTAGTAGTCGTCGTTGAACTTGGCCTTGAAGTCGGCGCCGGCCTTCGACACCTCGCCCGGCATGTTGCTGTGGGCATAGGCCACCGCATACACGCGGCCGGCGGCGGCGGCACCCAGCGCCGTGGGCGTGCCGGTGACACCGGCGTAGTAGGTCAGGAACTTGACGTTAAGGCCGGCATCGGCCGCGGCCTTGACCAGCAGCGTCAGGTCGGAACCCCAGTTGCCGGTGAGCACCGTGTCGGCACCCGAGGCCTTGATCTTGGCCACATAGGGTGCGAAGTCGCGCACCGAGGCCAGCGGGTGCAGCTCGTCGCCCACCACCTGGATGTCGGGCCGCTTGCGTGCCAGGTTCTCCTTGGCGAACTTGCTCACCTGCTGGCCGTGGGCGTAGTTCTGGTTGAACAGGTAGACCTTCTTGACGTCGGCCTGATCCTTCAGCCAGGTGGTCAGCGCCTCCATCTTCATCGAGGTGTCGGCGTCGAGGCGGAAGTGCCAGTAGCTGCACTTGCTGTTGGTCAGGTCAGGATCGACGGCGGCGTAGTTCAGGTACACCACCTCCTTGCCCGGGTTGCGCTCGTTGTGCTTGGACACCGCATCGATGATGGCCAGCGCCGCGCCCGAGCCGTTGCCCTGCACGATGTAGCGCACACCCTGGTCGATCAGGCTCTTGACCGCGGTGGTGCTCTCTTGCGGGCTGAGCTTGTTGTCGATGGGCACCATCTCGAACTTCACGCCGGCCGCGTTGTTCTTGTTGAACTGCTCGGCCATGAACTGGAAGCTCTTGATCTGGTTGGTGCCCACGGGCGCCATCAGGCCCGACATCGGGTCGACCCAGCCGATCTTCACGGTCTCGCCCTTCTGGGCATGGGCGGCCACCGCGCCGAGCATCAGGGCGGTGGTGGCCGAAAGGCTGATCAGGGTCTTGGCAAAGCTCATTCGTGTCTCCTAACGATGTTGCGCTGCAAGCGGCGGCGAGAAGGTAACGGATGGCATGCAGCTCGGGCCTCGGGGACTACCCGAGCGCCTTGTCGCGCTCGGGACAAAAACATACCCAAGCCTCGAAGAATATTCCGCAAAACGAAAAAGCCACCCGCGGAGGGGTGGCTTTTCATAGGTAAAGCAGGGTTTCCGTCAAGCGGACGGCAAGCTGTGATTCTTGAACTGCTCGCGCAATTTCAGCTTCTGGATCTTGCCGGTGGCGGTGTGCGGGATCTCGCTGACGAAGACCACGTCGTCGGGGATCTGCCACTTGGCGATGCGACCTTCGAAGAAGCCCAGAAGTTCCTCGCGGGTGAGGCTCTGGCCCGGCTTGGTCATCACCACCAGCAGCGGGCGTTCGTCCCACTTGGGGTGGCGCGCGGCAATGGCGGCGGCCTCGTGCACCGCCGGGTGGGCCATCGCGATGTTCTCGAGATCGATCGAGCTGATCCACTCGCCGCCCGACTTGATCACGTCCTTGCTGCGGTCGGTGATCTGCATGAAGCCGTCGGCATCGATGGTGGCCACGTCACCGGTGGGAAACCAGCCCTCTTCGCCGTTCACCGTGACCAGCGGCGACTCGGGCTTGCCGAAGTAGCGGTCGATCACCCACGCGCCGCGCACCACCAGGTTGCCCGCGGCCTGGCCGTTCCAGGGCAGCGCCCGGCCATCGTCGTCGATGATGGCCATGTCGATGCCGTAGATCACGCGACCCTGCTTCTCCAGCAGGCGCTGCTGGGCCTCGGGCGGCAGCTCGAGGTGCTTGGCCTTGAGCTTGCTGAGCGTGCCCAGCGGCGACAGCTCGGTCATGCCCCAGGCGTGGATCACCTCGACACCATGCTCTTGCTGGAAGGCCTTCATCATGGCCGGCGGGCAGGCCGAGCCACCGATCACGGTGCGCCGGAAGGTGCTGAACTTCAGCTTGTTGTTCTGCACATGGGTCAGCAGGCCCAGCCACACCGTGGGCACGCCGGCCGAGAAGGTGACCTTCTCGCTCTCGAACAGCTCGTAGACGCTCTTGCCATCGAGGTGCGGGCCCGGAAACACCAGCTTGCAGCCCACCAGCGCGGCCGAGTACGGCAGACCCCAGGCATTGACGTGGAACATCGGCACCACCGGCAGCACCACGTCCGAGGCACTGCAGTCCATCGCGTCGGGCAGCGCCGCGCCGTAGGCATGCAGCACGCTCGAGCGGTGGCTGTACACCGCGCCCTTGGGGTGGCCGGTGGTGCCCGAGGTGTAGCAGATGCTCGACGCGGTGTTCTCGTCGAAGCTTGGCCACACATAGTCACCGTTCTCGGCCGCCACCAGGTCTTCATAGCACAGCAGATTGGCAATGCCGCTGCTGGCCGGCATGTGGGCGCGGTCGGTCATCAGCACGAAGTGCTTCACCGTGGTCAGCTGCGCGGCAAGCTTTTCCACCAGCGGCAGAAAGGTCAGGTCGAAGCACAGTACCTTGTCTTCGGCATCGTTGGCGATCCACACGATCTGCTCGGGAAACAGACGCGGGTTGATCGTGTGGCACACCAGCTGCGAGCCCGAGCTGCCGTAGTAGATCTCCACATGGCGGTAGCCGTTCCAGGCCAGCGTGCCGATGCGGTCACCGGCCGTGCAGCCCAGGCGTGCAAAGGCCTGGGCCAGCTGGCGCGAGCGCAACTCCACCTCGCCCCAGGTGCTGCGGTGCATGTCGCCCTCGACCCGCTTGGACACGATCTCGGTGTCGGCCGCATGGCGCGCGGCATGGCGGATCAAGCTCGAGATCAGCAGGGGCATCTGCATCATCTGGCCCATCAAGGCAGGCATCGGGTTCTCCTTGGGTCTTGGCAAACAGGGGGGGCTAAGAAACGGCGGCTGGCCCGGCGGCGCTGCCGCGGTGGCCATGGGGCGCGCACGCTATCCGGGCGCGGGCAAACCCCTGGTCGCTGATGCGACAGCAGGGCCTGCCTACACTGCCGGCAGGCGCAGCGTTGCCGCCACGATTGTGCGCCGCAGGCCTGCGCCCGATGGCGTCGGCCCGGCGCCTGCGCCCTGTTCTGCCCCAGCCTCACCGCCACCGCCACCGCCACCGCACACCACCCCGCCATGAACCCCTTCAGCAAGCCCGGTTCCAAGCCCCCCGCCCCGCATGCGCACGACGATGACCGCTACCCGGTGCGCAAGACCGAGGCCGAATGGCGCGCCCAGCTCGACCCGATGCAGTTCGAGGTGGCCCGCCACGCCGCCACCGAGAGGGCCTTTACCGGCCGCTTCTGGGACCACTGGGCCGATGGCGTGTACCGCTGCGTGGGCTGCGCCACGCCGCTGTTCCGCTCGGGCGAGAAGTTCGACGCCGGTTGCGGCTGGCCCAGCTGGTGGCAGGAGATCGAGCCCGGCCGCGTGGAGCGCCTGGTCGACGCCAGCCACGGCATGCTGCGCGTTGAAGTGCGCTGCGCCGCCTGCGGCTCGCACCTGGGCCATGTGTTCGAGGACGGCCCGGCGCCCACCGGCGAGCGCTACTGCATCAACTCGGCGTCGATCGATTTCACGCCCAAAGCCTGACTTCGGTCACGCCCTGGCCGCCAACAGGGCGCGCCAGACACTGCAAGCCAGGGATGAGGGGGGGCCGGCCGTCATGGCCGGCCGCTACACTCGCCGCCGCATGAAACTGCTTCTGGACTTTCTGCCGATCCTGCTGTTTTTCGGTACCTTCAAGTACGCCGAGAACCACAGGGAATGGGCCGCCGCCCTCGCCTCGCAACACTTCGGCTGGATGGTGGCCGGCGGCAGCGTCGGCCCCGCTGAGGCGCCGGTGATGCTGGCCACGCTGGTGGTCATTGCGGCCTCGCTGGCCCAGGTGGCCTGGCTCAAGCTCAGCGGCCGCAAGGTCGACCTGATGCTGTGGATCAGCCTGAGCCTGGTGGTGGTGCTGGGCGGGCTGACCGTGTGGCTCAAGAGCGAGACCTTCATCAAGTGGAAGCCCACCGGCCTGTACTGGGCCATGGCGCTGTCCTTCCTGGTGAGCCAATGGCTGTTTGGTCGCAACCTGCTCAAGCTGATGCTGGGCGAGCAGATCCAGCTGCCCGACGCCGTGTGGCAGAGATTGTCGTGGGCCTGGGTCGGCTTCTTCACCGGCATGGGCGTGCTCAACCTGTGGGTGGCCTACCATTTCAGCACCGACGCCTGGGTCAACTTCAAGCTGTTCGGCGGCATCGGGCTGATGCTGGTGTTCACCCTGGCACAGGGCCTGTACATCGGCCGGTACCTGCCCGACGAGCCAGCGGCCGACGACAAGGCGTCATGAGCGTTTGCGCACGGCCGCTCCGAGGCCGGCGCGTTTCTCCCTGCCGGGAGCCGGTCACGCCCTGACCAGAGGATCAAGCCTTGAACGCCGTACAAGCCAGCCAGATCGAATCCGCGGTGCGCGCCGCCATCCAGCCGATCGCGTTGCTGGAGGTCATCAACGAAAGCCACCTGCACGCCGGCCACCATGGCGCGGGCGAAGGCTCGCACTGGCGGGTGCGCCTGGTCAGCGAGCGCCTGGCCGGTCTGACGCCCGTGGCGAGACACCGCCTTGTGTATGATGCCCTGCGTCCGCTGCTGGCCCAGGGCATCCACGCGCTCGCCATCGATGCGCGTGCGCCAAGCCCGGCCTGAGTGCTAGGCACGGCAGCGGCCACACTCCCACTCTCCCTCCGTTCCCGTCAGGGCCGCCAAGCCGGTGCGCCCGTCTCCCCCGAGAAGGTTTGTCTGCCCATGATCCGCAAGAGCTTTGCTGCCCGTGCCACCGCGGTGGCCGTGACTTCCGCCCTGCTGCTGCCGCTGGCGTCGCTGGCGCAGAACATCGCCATCGTCAACGGCAAGGCCGTGCCCAAGGCGCGCCTGGACACCCTGCTCGACCAGGCCAAGCGCGCCGGCCAGGAAGTGACGCCCGAGATCCAGGCCCGTGCCAAGGACGAGGTGGTGCGCCGCGAGATCTTTGCGCAGGAGGCTGAGCGCCGCGGCGTGAGCCAGAACGCCGAGTACAAGGCGCAGATGGAACTGGCCCGCCAGAGCATCCTGATCCGCGAGCTGTTCGAGGACTACAAGAAGAAGAACCCGGTCACCGACGCCGAGGCCAAGGCCGAGTACGAGAAGTTCAAGGCCCAGAACACCGGCACCGAGTACCGCGCCCGCCACATCCTGGTGGAGCAGGAAGAGGAAGCCAAGGCCCTGATCGCGCAGATCAAGGGTGGCGGCAGCTTTGAGGAGCTGGCCAAGGCCAAGAGCAAGGATCCGGGCTCCGGCCAGAACGGCGGCGACCTCGACTTTGCCAAGCCCGAGAGCTATGTGCCCGAGTTCGGCAAGGCCATGTCGGGCCTGAAGAAGGGTGAGATGACCGAGACGCCGGTGAAGACCCAGTTCGGCTGGCACATCATCCGCCTGGAAGACACCCGCCAGGCGCAATTTCCCGAGTTCGACGCGGTGAAGGCCCAGATCCAGCAGCACCTGGCCCAGCAGAAGCTGGTCAAGTTCCAGCAGGACCTGAGCAAGGGCGCGAAGACCGACTACAAGTTCGCGCAGTAAGGGGAGCCCCCGGCTGCGGGGTACCGCAGCCGACCCCCGAGGGGTGGGCGAGGCCGCTTGGGAGCGGCCCGGCGCTGGCCTCGCTTCGCTTCGACAGGTGCTGAGCCCCTGGCTGCGGGTTGCCGCGGCAGCCCCCCGAGGTGTGGGCAACAACCCTCTTCACGGGCGCCTTCGGGCGCCCGTTGTCATTGGCGCGGCGGGTCGTTGGCTGCGTCGGCCAGAAACAGTGCCGGGTCGACCATGGCCTGGTTCAGGCACACGCCCCAGTGCAGGTGCGGGCCGGTGACGCGGCCGGTGGCGCCCACCTTGGCCACCGGCGCGCCGGCAGGCACCACATCGCCGGGTTGCACGTCGATGGCGCTCAGATGGCACAGCAGGCTCAGCAGGCCGGCGCCATGGTCCAGCCACACCGCGTGGCCGGAAAAGAAGTAGTCGCCGGTGTCGATCACCCGGCCGGCCAGTGGCGCCAGCACCGGCGTGCCGGTGGCCGCGGCGATGTCCATGCCGCTGTGCGGCGAGCGCGGCTGGCCGTTGAAGATGCGCCGCAGGCCAAAGGAGCTGGAGCGCGGGCCGGGCGTGGGCACCCGCATGCGCAGCGTGGCCGGCGCCGGCTCGCTGAACTGCGCGATCAGGCCTGCGATGTGCTCGCGCTCGCGCTGGGCGCGGGCCGCGTTCTCGGGCGACAGGTCGACCTGCCCCGGTGCCACCTTCAGGCGCTGCTCGGCATAACGGTGTGGCTGCACGTCCAGCGTGCGCTGCTGCTCGGTGCCCGAGCCCGGCATCTGCACACGCACCCGCACGGCGCCGGGCGTCTGCTTGAGGGCCAGGCCCACCAGCGCGGTCCAGCCGGCGGGGCTGCCGGTCACCAGCAGCGGCGCGTCGTCAAGCCAGGCGCGCGGGCGGGCCGCATCGGGCCCCAGCGCCAGCCGCGCCACGCCGCCGGGCGCCACGCGCTCGCGCGGCAGGTCGCCCGGGGCCGGGGCGGCCGGCGCCCGGCCCGCTGCCAGCAGGCCCGGTGCCGCCAGCAGCACCGTGCGGCGCCTCACGCCGGGGTGTCCTCGCGCAGGCGGCCGGCCTCGATGTGCAGCTGCCGGTCGCAGCGCGCGGCAATGCCGCGGTCGTGGGTGACCAGCACCAGGGTCGTGCCCGACTCACGGTTCATCTCGAACATCAGCTGCATCACCGTTTCGCCGGTGGCGTGGTCGAGACTGCCGGTGGGCTCGTCGGCCAGCAGCACGGCCGGCTCCACCACGAAGGCACGCGCCAGCGCCACGCGCTGCTGCTCGCCGCCCGACAGCGTGCGCGGGTAGTGGCGCAGGCGCTCGCCCAGGCCCACGCGGCGCAGCATCTCGGTGGCGCGGGCGCGGGCATCGGCACGGCCCAGCAGCTCCAGCGGCAGCATCACGTTCTCCAGCGTGCTCAGGTGCGCCAGCAGCTGGAAGCTCTGGAACACGAAGCCCAGCTGCTGCGCGCGCAGCGCCGCGCGGGCATCTTCATCGAGCGCAAAGATGTCGGTGCCGGCAATGCGCACCGTGCCGCTGCTGGGCCGGTCCAGCCCCGCGATGATGGCCAGCAAGGTGCTCTTGCCCGAGCCCGACGCGCCGACGATGGCGGTTGAACCTCGGCTGGCAATCCTCACATCGATGTCATGGAGAATGGTCAGCGTGCCGGTTGAATCAGACACCGCGCGGGTGACGTGCTCGACAGAGATGATGGGATCGCTCATGGATGGTGTGAAGCCGCGGCGTGGCACGTCGCGTCGAAAGCTGCTGGCGCACTGTAGCGCGCTGCTGTTGCCCCTGCTGTGGCAGCCGGTGCTGGCCGCGCCGGCCGTCCAGGCCGGCGGCAAGGGCGCAGCGCGCACCGTGCTGATCGTGGGCGACAGCCTGTCGGCCGAGTACGGCCTGGCCCGCGGCAGCGGCTGGGTGGCCTTGCTCGAGAAGCGCCTGGCCGACGAGAAGCTGGCGGCCACGGTGGTCAATGCCAGCATCAGCGGCGACACCAGCTCGGGCGGCCGCTCGCGCCTGGCGGCGCTGCTGGCCCAGCACAAGCCCACGCATGTGGTGATCGAGCTGGGCGGCAACGATGCGCTGCGCGGCCTGCCGCTGGACATGACGCGACAAAACCTGCAGGCCATGACCCAGGCTGCGCAAGCGGCCGGCGCCAAGGTGCTGCTGGTGGGCATGCAGGTGCCGCCCAACTACGGCGCGCGCTACGGGCAGGACTTTGCCGCGCTGTTTGCCGGCGTGGCCCAGGCCCAGGGCGCGGCCCTGGTGCCGTTCTTGCTGGCCGGGGTGGCCGACGGGCCGCAGGCCGAACGCCTGTTCCAGCCCGACCGCATCCATCCGCTGGCCGCGGCCCACCCGACCATGCTGGCCAATGTGTGGAAGGTGATGAAGCCCTGGCTGCGCTGAGCGCAGCGCAGCACGGCCGGCCCGGGGATTGATCAGTGCGGCGCGTGCTGGGCCCGGTCGCCATGGCGGCGCGGGCCTTGTTCGGCGGAGCGCGGCTCGCGTTCTCGCTCGCCCCGCATCGGCCGGGGTGACGCCACCGGCGGTGCGGCCTGCGCGGGCGCGGCTGGCGGCGGCATCACCGGCACGGGCGCCGCCGGCATGGCCGGCTTGGGTGGCGCCGCCAGCGGCGCAGGCGGGGGCACCTGCGCAGGCGGGGCCAGTGGTGCGGGTGCCGCTGGCTGTTGCGGCGAGTGGTGCTGTAGCACGTTGTGATGTGGCACGTGGCGCTCCGGCACGTGGTGCTGCGGCGCTTGGTGCTGCGGCGCATGGTGCGGCACGTGCTGCCGGGGCGCCTGATGCGGCACGGGCTGTGGCGGCAGCAGGGGCTGGTGCACCGGCGGCCGATGCACCGGCGGCGGATGCAGCTGGCGCGGTGGCATCGGATGCGGCAGCAGCGGCTGCGGCTGCGGCCGCGCATGGCTCCAGCCCGGTTGCACGGGCCGGTAACGGTGGCGTGGAACCACCGGCCCCGGCGACCAGCACCAGCGGCCGCCCAGCAGCAGCCATTGGCCATAGTGGAAGGGCGTGAAGCCCCAGCGCGCGGCGTCGATCCAGGTCCAGCCCCAGGGCGACAGCCACACCCAGCGGCCGTCGCGGTACGGCGCCCAGCCGGGCGGCAGCTGGCGCGGCTGCCACACCCGCCCGGCCTCGGGGTCGTCGCGCCAGTCGCCCCAGCGCTGCAGGTCGCCGGCACCGGGCAGGCTGGCCAGGTCGGCGGGCAGTGCGGCCGCTGGCGCCGTGTCGGCACGGGCCTCGCGGCGGGCCCAGTCGGCAAAGTCGTCGCGGTCCACACCCGTCCAGGCGTGGTGGGTGCGCGGCGGCCGGCCCTGCAGCCAGAAATCGGCGCGCCGGCCCTCGCCCAGACTGAGTGCGCTGTCGTCGGCATCGAAGTGCCACTCGCCGTCCCAGGCCGTGGCCTGGGTGCTGTCGTGCACGCGGCTGGCACGGTAGTGGCCCGCACGCCGCGGCCACAGCCGGCCCTCGGGCGTGCGCAGCTCGATGGCGCGGGTGCCGGGGTCGGCCAGCACATGCAGCGCCAGATCGCCGCGCGGCAGCCACAGCCGCAGCTGCCCGGCATCGAGCTGCTCGATGTGCAGCTCGCTGTCGGCGCCCAGGCGCAGGGTCAGGCTGTCGAGCTGCAGCACGGCGCGGCCCGCGGCGCCGGTGCGCAGCCGGTCACCGCGGCCCAGCGGCCAGTTGACCAGCGAGGCCTCGCGGCTGTCGTGCCAGGTGTCGCGGCCGTTGGCGCGCTCACGGTCCTGGCGCGAGCTGCGCGGCTCGCCCTCGGCTTCGTCGCTGCGGTCAAGCAGCCACACCGGGCCCTGGGTGGCGGCCAGCCGGCCTACCCGCAGCGGCTCGTCATCGGCCGCCCAGGCGCTGCCGGCCTGGGCCAGCCACAGCAGCAGCAAGCTGCGCACGATTACCAGGCCTTGACCCCACAACGCCCGCGCCCAGCGGCTGGCTCGTGCCATTGACAGACTTTCAAGCGCCCGCCACCGGGCGCACCAGCACTCAACGCGCCAGAGGCCTGCCGCGCTGACCGCCGGCCGGCGCGCCCTGCGCGGCCACGAAGTCCAGCCAGCCCTGGCGCTCGCTCGGCCGCAGCGTGAGGGGCTCGGCGCCCTGTTCGGTGACCAGCACCGTGTGCTCCCATTGCGCCGACAGGCTGCGGTCGCGGGTCACCACCGTCCAGCCGTCGGCCAGGGTGCGGCAGGCGTGGCCACCGGCATTGAGCATCGGCTCGATGGTGAAGCACATGCCCAGCAGCAGCGTGATGCCGGGGTTGCCGGTGCGGTAGTGCAGCACCTCGGGCGCCTCGTGCATCTGCTGGCCGATGCCGTGGCCGCCGTAGTCGCGCACCACGCTCAGGCCATGCGCCTGGGCATGGCGCTGGATGGCCGCACCGATGTCGCCCACCCGCGCCCCGGGCCGCACGGCCAGCAGGCCCAGGTACAGCGCCTGCTGGGTCAGCGTGGCCAGGCGCGTGCCGGCCAGCGTGGGCCGGCCGGCCGTGAACATGGCGCTTGAATCGGCATGCCAGCCCTGGCAGCTGGCCACCAGATCGATGTTGAGCAGGTCACCGTCGCGCAGCGCCTTGTCGCCCGGCACGCCGTGGCAGACCACCTGGTTGACCGAGATGCAGCTGGCATGGCGGTAGCCCTGGTAGCCCACGCAGGCCGGCACCGCACCGTGGTCGGTGATGTAGTCGTGGCACAGGCGGTCGAGCTGCGCGGTGGTGATGCCGGGCCGCACATGGGCGCCGATCATCTCCAGCGTGCCGGCCACGATGGCCGCGGCCTCGCGCATGCGGGCGATGGCCTCGGGCGTCTTGATCAGGGCGGACATCAGCATGGCCAGGCTCCTTGCGGCGGGTGGTGGCTCAATCGTCGTCGCCGGCGCTGGCATCCAGCCCGGGAAACAGCACGCTGGTGAAGCCCAGCTCGCGCAGATCGCTCATGCGCGTGGGGTACAGGCGGCCGATCAGGTGATCGCATTCGTGCTGCACCACGCGGGCGTGAAAGCCATCGGCCTCGCGCTCGATCGGCCGACCCAGCGGGTCGACCCCGCTGTAGCGGATGCGCGCATGGCGCGGCACGCGGCCGCGCAGGCCGGGCACCGAGAGGCAGCCCTCCCAGTCGCTTTCCAGCGCCTCGCCCAGCGGCGTGATCTGCGGGTTGATCAGCACCGTGGCCGGCACCAGCGGGCGGTCGGGGTAGCGCGGGTTGGGGCCGCCGCCGCCAAAGATCACCACCTGCAGATCGACGCCGATCTGCGGCGCGGCCAGGCCGGCGCCCTGCGCGGCCACCATGGTCTCGGCCATGTCCACCAGCAGCTGGTGCAGCTCGGGGGTGTCGAAGGCGGTGACCGGCTGCGCCACGCGCAGCAGGCGGGCATCGCCCATTTTCAGAATCTCTCGCACGGCCATGGGCTGGGTTCCTCGGCGGGGGTTTTGGATCAGGTGGCGGTGATCGAACTCAGGCCGCTGGCCCGGCCGCCGCAGCGCCGGCCAGCAGGGCCTGCAGGCCGGCTTCGTCCAGCACGGTGATGCCCAGCTCGCGCGCCTTGTCGAGCTTGCTGCCGGCCTCCTCACCCGCCACCACGGCATAGGTCTTCTTGCTCACGCTGCCGGCCACCTTGCCGCCGGCGGCCTCGATCAGCGCCTTGGCGTCCTCGCGGCCCAGGCTGGGCAGGGTGCCGGTGAGCACCAGGGTCTTGCCGGCCAGCACCTGCGGCACCGTGGTGGCGCCCTCGCCTTCGGGCCAGGCGATGCCGGCGGCACGCAGCCGCTCGACCACCTCGCGGTTGTGCGCCTGGTCGAAGAAGCTGCGGATGCTGTGGGCCACGATGGGGCCCACATCGGGCACCTGCAGCAACTCGGGCTCGGGCGCGTCCATCACTCGGTCCAGGCTGCCGAAGTGGCGCGCCAGGTCCTTGGCCGTGGCCTCGCCCACCTGGCGGATGCCCAACGCGAACAAGAAGCGCGGCAGCGTGGTGGCCTTGCTTTTCTCGAGTGCGGCCACCAGGTTCATCGCGCTTTTTTCGCCCATGCGCTCCAGCGCGCTGAGCTTGGCCAGGCCCAGGGTGTACAGCTCGGGCAGGGTGCGGATCAGACCGCCGTCGACCAGCTGATCCACCAGCTTGTCGCCCAGGCCTTCCACGTCCATCGCACGGCGGCCGGCAAAGTGCAGCAAGGCCTGCTTGCGCTGGGCCGGGCAGAACAGGCCGCCCGAGCAGCGGTAGTCCATGCCGCCACGCTCGCGCTCGGCCAGGCTGCCACACACCGGGCACAGCCGCGGCCAGATGCGGAAGTTGGGCACATAGGCCGCGCGCGCGCCGGGCAGGCGGCCCACCACCTCGGGAATCACGTCGCCGGCGCGGCGCACGATCACCCGGTCGCCCACGCGCACGCCCTTGCGACGCAGCTCGAACAGGTTGTGCAGCGTGGCATTGCTCACCGTGGTGCCGCCCACGAACACCGGCTCGAGCTTGGCCACCGGCGTGAGCTTGCCGGTGCGGCCCACCTGCACGTCGATGCCGTTCAGCCGCGTGGCCTGCTCCTGCGCCGGGTACTTGTGGGCCACGGCCCAGCGCGGCTCGCGGGTCTTGAAGCCCAGCTGCTGCTGCAGCGCCAGGCTGTCGACCTTGTAGACCACGCCATCGATGTCGAAGGGCAGCGCGTCGCGCTGCGCGGCGATGTGCTGGTGAAAGGCCACCAGGCCTTCGGCGCCCTGCACCGCCGCGTTCTCGCGCGCCACCGGCAGGCCCAGCCCGGCCAGCGCCGCCAGCAGGCCGTGCTGGGTGGCCGGGGGCTCGTGGCCCGCGATCCAGCCCTGCACCTCGCCCAGGCCATAGGCAAAAAAGCTCAGCGGCCGCTGCGCCGCCTGGGTGGAGTCGAGCAGGCGCACCGCGCCGGCCGCGGCATTGCGCGGGTTGATGTAGGTCTTGTCGCCACGCTCGCGCTGGCGCTCGTTGAGCGCCTCGAAATCGTCGCGGCGCATGTAGACCTCACCGCGCACCTCGAGCACCGGCGGTGCCTCGCCCTGCAGGCGCAGCGGGATGGCGCCCCCGGCCCCGGGCCGGCCGCGCACGGTGCGGATGTTGTGGGTGACGTCCTCGCCGCTCTCGCCATCGCCGCGCGTGGCGGCCTGCACCAGCAGGCCCTGCTCGTAGCGCAGATTGATGGCCAGGCCGTCGAACTTGAGCTCGGCGTGGTAGGCCACCGGTGGCGCGTCGGCGGCCAGGCCCAGCTCGCGCCGCACCCGCGCATCGAAGGCGCGCGCGCCCTCGGCGCTGGTGTCGGTCTCGGTCTGGATCGACAGCATCGGCACCACGTGGCGCACCGGCTGCAGCCCGTCCAGCACGGCAGCGCCGACGCGCTGGGTGGGCGAATCGGCACTGCGCAGCGCGGGGTCGGCGGCCTCCAGCGCCTGCAGGGCCTGGAACAGCCGGTCGTATTCGGCATCCGGGATCTCGGGCGCCGCCAGCGCGTGGTAGCGGTGGCCGTGGTACAGCAGCAGTGCCCGCAGCGCGGTGGCGCGGGCGGCGGGATCACCGGCATCGCCCGGATCGGCGGGCGGTTCGGGCAGGGCAGGCAAGGCGGGCATGTCGGGCATCAGGGCGCCAAGTTTAGGGGGCCGGCGCCGCGCCGCGTGCGGCCTCTGTACAGTGCCGCGCAACGGGCGCCCCACCGCGCCTGCATGAAGCTTTGTCCATGCCCTCTCCCGCCCCCCTGCTGCGCCTGGCGCTGACCGGCCTGCTGATCACCCTGGCCGCCGCCGCGCCGGTGCACGCAGCCACGCGCACGCCGGCCCGCGCGGCGCCGCTGCCGATGCGCCTGCCCGAGGGCGTGCGGCCCACCGCCTACCGCCTGTCGCTGGTGGTCGACCCGGCCCAGCCCACGCACCGCGGCGAGGTCGAGATCGACATCACATTGAGCAAGCCGTCCGGCACGGTGCTGCTGCATGCCAAGGACCTGCGCATCACGGCCGCCTGGGCCGAGACCGGCGCCCACCGCCGCGCGGCGCAGGTGCGCCAGCGCGACCCCGAGCGCATCGAGCTGCGCCTGCCGCGCCCGCTGCCGGCCGGCAAGGCGGTGCTGGGCCTGAGCTTCGAGGGCCGGCTGCAGGACAAGGACGTGTACGGCCTGTTCCGCCAGCGCGACCGCGAGGACGCAGCGGCCGCAGCGCCCGGCGGCGGCTGGGCCGCGTTCACGCAGTTCGAGGCCACCGGCGCACGGCTGGCGTTTCCGCTGTTCGACGAGCCCGGCTTCAAGCTGCCCTGGAGCCTGAGCCTCACCGTGCCCGAGGGCCTCACCGCGGTGGCCAACATGCCGGTGACCAGCGAGAGCCCGGCCGCCGGTGGCCGCAAGCGCGTGCAGTTCGCCACCACGCCGCCGCTGCCGGCCTACCTGCTGGCCTTTGCGGTGGGTGACTTCGGCGTGCGCGAGGCGCCCGCCAGCAGCCCGGCGGGCACGCCGATCCGCTTTGTGGTGCCGCGCGGGCGCGAGGCCGAGGCCGAATTCGCCGCCGGCATCACCGGCCGCGTGCTGGAGCAGCTGGAGCGCTACTTCGACATGCCCTACCCCTACGCCAAGCTCGACAGCCTGGCGATCCCGGTCACGGTGGGCTTCTCGGCCATGGAGCACCCGGGCCTGGTGACCTATGCCTCCACGCTGATGCTGGCGCCGCCGGGCCAGGCCTCGGCCTCGTTCCGGCAGGAGTACACCAGCACCGCCGCGCACGAGCTGGCCCACCAGTGGTTCGGCAACCTGGTCACGATGGCCTGGTGGGACGACCTGTGGCTCAACGAGTCCTTCGCCTCCTGGCTGGGCGACCGCATCACCGCCCAGGTGCTGCCCGACGCCGGCTGGGACGCCGCTCCTGCGCACGCTCGGCGCTGGGCCATGCGCGCCGACCGCCTGGCCAGCGCGCGCCGCATCGAGCAGCCGGTGCGGGTGGACGAGGACATGGGCAACCTGTGGGACGCCATCACCTACCAGAAGGGCCAGGCCGTGCTGGGCATGGCCGAGGGCTGGCTGGGCGAGGCGCGGTTCCGCGAGGGCGTGCAGCGCTACATGCAGCGCCATGCCTGGGGCCATGCCACCAGCGCCGACTTCTTTGCCGCGCTTGGCACAGGCGCCTCGGGCACCGGCACGCCCCAACCGACCCCGGACGACGCCGCGCTGCCGGCCGCCATCCGCAGCTTCACCACCCAGGCCGGCATTCCGCTGCTGCACGCCACGCTGCAGTGCACGGCCGGCCAGCCGCCACAGCTGCTGCTGGCCCAGTCGCGCCTGCTGCCGCTGGGCTCGCCCGCGGTGGCCGGGCCGCCCACCCGCTGGCAGGTGCCGGTGCGCGTGCGCACCCCGGCCGGCCTGACCCGCCTGATGCTGGATGCGCCGCAGGCCACGCTGACCCTGCCCGATGCCGACTGCCCGGCCTGGCTGAACGCCAACGCCGACGGCAGCGGCTACTACCGCGTGGCCTACGCGGCCGACGGCCTGGCGCGGCTGACCAGCGCCTCCACCCTGGCCAGCCTGACGATCGGCGAGGCGCTGACCCTGATCGACGATGCGGCCGGCCTGCACGACGCCGGCCAGATCGACACCGCCGCGGCCCTGGCCGTGGTGCAGGCCTTTGCCGGCCACCCGCGCCGCGCGGTGGTGGAGGCCGCGGCCGAGCTGCTGGCCCACCTGAAGCCGCTGGCCGAGGCCGGCGCGGCCCGCACGGCCTATGCCGCCCGCTGGCAGGCCGCGTTCGGCGAGCGCGCCCGCGCGCTGGGCTGGCGCGCCCGGCCCGGCGATGGTGACGACGCCAACCTGCTGCGCGCCGAGCTGCTGCCACGGCTGGCCGAGCTGGGCGACGACGCCGTGCTGCGCGCCGAGGCCCGAGCGCTCACCCTGGCCTGGCTGGCCGATGCCGAGGCCCACGCGCTGAGCAGCGACCTGCGCCGCGCCACCTTGTCAGCCGCCGCGCTGGACGGCGACGCGGCCTTGTTCGACGCCCTGCTGGCCACCCTGCGCCGCAGCAGCGACCGCACGCTGCGCAGCGATCTGCTCAGCGCGCTGGGCCACTTCCGCCAGCCGGCCCTGGCGCAACGCGCCCGGTCGCTGCTGCTGGACAGCGGCATCGACATCCGCGAAAGCCTGTGGCCGCTGATGGGCGGCCAGACCGCCGACGCCACCACCCGCCGCGCCGCACTGGCCGATGTGGCCGGCCAGTTCGAGGCGCTGGCCCGCCGCATGGGCCGCGACGATCCGGCGGGCCTGCCGCGACTGTTTCGCAATGCCTGCGGTGCCGACGAGCGCCGCCAGCTCGAAGCCGCCTTCGGCCGGGCCATGCCGCGCTACCTGGGCGGCCAGCGCGCACTGCAGCGCACGCTGGAGTCGGTGGACCTGTGCAGCGCCTGGCGGGCGCGCCAGAGCGCCAGCTTCTGAGCGGGTCAGCGCGCCATCAGCTGAACAGACGCCGCGCCGCGGCCGAGCCGGCGGCCAGATCGCGCTGTTCGAGCGCCTGGTACAGCACCTTGAGGTCTTCGCCGATGCCCACGAAGGCCTGCAGGGTGATGGCGCGGCCGGCGTCGTCGCACACCGTGGCGTCGATCTCGGCGGCCAGGCGGCGGGCGGCGTCCTGCCAGGCGGGATAGGGCTCGGTGGCCTCGGCGGTCTGCGGCACGTCCAGGCTCAGCGTCACCGAGCGCACCGCGGCCACGTTGGGGTCGTCGGCCAGCGCGGCCTGGGCGTCGAAGCCCAGCACCAGCACCGGCGGCGCGCCGTCCTCGGCGCCGGGCAGCACCAGGCGGCCGGGCAACACGCCGGGCACAAAGCCATGGCGGCCGGCAGCCTGCTGCAGATAACCCACCGTCCACGCGGCATCGTTGGCGCGCAGCACCACCGCCAGCTGGGCGTCGTGGGCGCTGGCAAAGGCATCCAGCTCGCGGGCATGGCCCACCACTTCCAGCATGTCGGGCAGGTCGACCATGGCGCCCACCGATTCGGCAAAGCCCTGCAGCTTCTGCACGAACTCGCTGTACTCGATCTCGTTGAGCGCGCCCGAGCGGTTGGCCAGCTGCACGCCGGCCTGGAACTCGGTGTAGCGCCGCCCCGGAGCCGGCAGCTCGAACTCGCCGCTGTCGGTGCTGAGCCCCTCGATCAGGAAGGGCTTGGTGCCGGCACGTCGGGTGGGCGGCAGGTGCATCAGGGCCAGCTCGCCGGTCACCGGCGACTCCAGCCGCAGCATCGCGATGGCATCGATCAGCGGATCGAGCCGCGCGGTCTTGCGCGGCACCACGGCCGGGCGCAGCTCGGCCAGGGCCTGCATCGCGCCTTCGGCCTCGGCGGCGTCGGCCGCCGCGTCGTCGGGGGCGCGCGTGACGGCCGCCGCGCCGCCCATCACCGGCTCGAGCCGGCTGTCGCCCGCGCCCTCGGCCTGGCGCGGCGTGGCCTTGCGCGCGCTCCACACCCCGTGGGCCACCACGCCCGCCAGCACCACGCCCGCGGCGATGGCCAGGCCTTCCATCAGGCCGAAACTCATGCGTCCACCATCTTGGCAGCGGCTTCCATGTCGACGGCCACGATGCGTGACACGCCCTGCTCCTGCATGGTGACCCCGATCAACTGCTCGGCCATTTCCATCGCGATCTTGTTGTGGCTGATGAAGAGGAACTGCGTGCCCTTGTGGCTCATCTCGGCCACCAGCTTGGCATAACGCTCGGTGTTGGCATCGTCCAGCGGCGCGTCCACCTCGTCGAGCAGGCAGAACGGCGCCGGGTTGAGCAGGAAGATCGCGAACACCAGCGCAATCGCGGTGAGCGCCTTCTCGCCACCCGACAGCAGGTGGATGGTGCTGTTTTTCTTGCCCGGCGGCTGGGCCATCACCTGCACGCCGGCATCCAGGATCTCGTCGCCGGTCATCACCAGCTTGGCATTGCCGCCGCCAAACAGGCTGGGGAACATGCGGCCGAACTGCTCGTTGACCAGGTTGAAGGTCTTGCCCAGCAGGTCGCGGGTTTCGAGGTCGATCTTGTGGATGGCGTCTTCCAGCGTGCCGATGGCGTCCAGCAGATCGGCGTTCTGCGCGTCGAGAAAGGTCTTGCGCTCGCGCGCCGCGCTCAACTCGTCCAGCGCGGCCAGGTTCACCGCGCCGAGCGCGGCGATCTCCTTGTTGATGCGGTCGATCTCGCCCTGCAGGCCCCACAGCTTGAGGCCGTCGGCCTCGATGCGCGTGGCCAGCGCCGCCAGGTCGACGTTGGCCGCACTGAGCTGCTCAAGGTACTGGGCGCCGCCCAGCTGCGCCGCCTGGGCCTCGAGCTGCAGCTTGGTGATCTGCTCGCGCAGCGGCTGCAGGCTGCGCTCGAAACCCATGCGCTGCTCGTCGGCGGCGCGCAGCTTGTGCGACAGGTCGTCGTACTCGCTGCGCTGCGCTCCCAGCGCCTGCTCGCGCTCGAGCTTCAGCGCCAGCGCGGTCTGCAGGCCGGCCTGGGCGGCGGCGTCGTTCAGGGTCTCGAGCTCCAGCGCCATCTGCTCGCCGGCCTGGGCATTGCCCTGCACCTGCTGCGCGGCGGTCTCGATCATGCGCTGCAGCTCGCCGCGGCGGGCCGCCAACGCACGCGCCTGGTACTGCGACTCCTGCGCCTGGCGTTCCAGCGTGCGCAGCTGCTCGCGCGCGTCGCTGAGCCGGCGCTCGGCGTTGATCACCGCCTCGTCCAGCTCGGCATGGCGCTCCTGCGTGGTGGCCAGCTGCAGATCCAGCTCCTCGAAGCGCGCCTCGCCCATGGCGCGGCGTTCCTGCAGCTGCTCGTCCTGGGCATCGATCTCGGCCAGCTCCTCGTCCAGCTGGCCACGGCGCAGCTGGGCGGCCTCGGCCTGCTGGGCCAGGCGCAGCAGCTCCACCTGCAGCTGGTGGGCGCGGGTCTGGGTGTCGGTGGCCTCGCGGCGTGCGCCCACCAGGCGCTGCTGGGCGTCGGCATAGGCCGCCTCCAGCCGCACCAGGGCGCTGCGGGCCTCGTCGGCGATCAGCGCCTGGGCGCGGATCTGGCGGTCGAGGTGCTCGATCTCTTGCGCGCGCGCCAGCATGCCGGCCTGCTCGGAATCGGGTGCGTAGAAGGCCACCGCAAACTGGCTCACCGCATGGCCTTGCGCGGTCATGATGACCTCGCCATGGGTCAGCTGGCCACGCTGGGCCAGGGCCTCGTCCAGGCTGGCGGCGGTGTACACGCCTTCGAGCCAGTCGTTGAGCAGCGCCTTCAGGCCCTCGTCACCGGCGTTCTGGCCCAGGCGCAGCAGGTCGCTCAGGCGCGGCAGCGTGCGGTGGGTGTTCTCGATGCCGGCAGCGGGCGCGGTGTAGAAGGCCAGGCGGGCCGGCGGCGCATCGGCGGCAAAGGCGCGCACGGTGTCGAGGCGGCCGATCTCAAGCGCACTCATGCGCTCGCGCAGCGCGGCCTCGAGGGCGGTTTCCCAGCCGGGCTCGATGTGGATGCGGGTCCACAGCCCGGCCAGGCCGTCGAGCCCGTGCTTGGCCAGCCAGGGCTTGAGCTTGCCTTCGGTCTGCACCTTGTCCTGCAATGCCCGCAGCGCGGCCAGGCGGGCGCCGATGTCGGCGTGCTTGCGCGCCTCGTCGTTGGCCTGCTGCTGCTGGCTGCGGCGCTGGTCGTCGAGCGCCGGCGCCTGCTCCTGCAGCTCGTGCAGGCGGGCCTCGGCCACGGCATGGGCCTCGTCGGCGGCGGCCGACTGGGTGCGCAGCTCGTCCAGCCGGCTCAGGTCGGGCGCGGCCAGGCCGCGGCGCTCGCCGTGCAGGCGCTCGCGGCGCCCGCGCAGGCCCTTGCCCTGCTCGTCAAGGTGGCGGCTCTCGCTGGCCAGCACCTGGATCTGCTGCTGCACCTCGGCCACCTTGCCGCGCTGGGCATTGGCCTGACCCTGGGCGGCGCGCACGGCGTCCTCGGCATCGGGCAGGCGCATGGCCTGCTCCTCGGCCTGGGCGGCCAGCAGCTCGGCGCTTTCATCGGCGGCGGCGATCTGCTCGGCAATGGTGTCCTGCTCGGCCAGCGCCTCGTCGCGGCGCAGCTCCCAGCTGGCGCTCTGGTTCTTCAGATCGGCCAGGCGCTGCTGCAGCTTCTGGCGGCCTTCCACCACGTAGCGGATGCGCTCCTCGAGCCGGCTGACCTCGAGCGAGGCATCGGCCAGCGCGCCCTGGGCCAGGTGCAGGCGGTCGCTGGCCCCGTAGTGCGCCTGGCGCACGGTCTCGAGCTCGGCCTCCACATGGCGCAGCTCGGCCAGGCGGGCCTCGAGCGCGTTGGTGGCCTCCAGCACGGCCTTTTGCACGCGCTGCTCCTCGCCGGCCGCGTCGCGCTGCTTCAGAAACCACAGCGCATGCAGCTTGGTGGTGCCGGCCTCCTGCAGCGCGTGGTAGCGCGCGGCCACCTCGGCCTGCTTCTCGAGCTTGTCGAGGTTGGCGTTGAGCTCGCGCAGGATGTCGTCCACCCGGGTGAGGTTCTCGCGCGTGTCCTTCAGCCGGTGCTCGGTCTCGCGGCGGCGCTCCTTGTACTTGGAGACACCCGCAGCCTCCTCGAGAAACAGGCGCAGCTCTTCAGGCCGGCTCTCGATGATGCGGCTGATCGTGCCCTGGCCGATGATGGCGTAGGCACGCGGCCCCAGGCCGGTGCCCAGGAACACGTCCTGCACATCGCGCCGGCGCACCGGCTGGTTGTTGATGTAGTAGCTGCTGGTGCCGTCGCGGGTGAGCACGCGCTTGACGGCGATCTCGGCAAACTGGTTCCACTGGCCGCCGGCGCGTGCGTCCTCGTTGCTGAACACCAGCTCCACGCTGGCGCGGCTGGCCGGCTTGCGGTGGCCCGAGCCGCTGAAGATCACGTCCTGCATGCTCTCGCCACGCAGCTCGCTGGCCTTGCTCTCGCCCAGCACCCAGCGCACCGCGTCCATGATGTTGGACTTGCCGCAGCCGTTGGGGCCCACCACACCCACGCGCTGGCCAGGCAGCTGGAAGGTGGTGGGTTCGGCGAAGGACTTGAAGCCCGAGAGCTTGATCTGGTTCAGACGCATGCGCGAAACACCGCGGGCGGGCCGCGCCCCGGGCTCGGCGAGCGGCTGCAAGTGCTTGATTTATATGGTTTTATCGCACCCGGAAAAGGGTTCGAACGGGGCCGGATGATACCATCGCGCCCCCTTTCGAGACCCGGCCGTCGAGCCGTGCCGCCATGGCCAAGAAGCCCTCCGCCCCGAACCCCTCCGCCACGCGCCCGGCCAACGCCGGCCAGCCGGCGCGCCGCAAGTCGGGCGCCAAGGCCGCCGCGGCCGCCCAGCCGCAGGCCCAGCCGCGCCCGCTGCCGCCCAACCCGCCCAGCGCACCCAGCAAGCAGCTGCACAGCTTTGACAACCCGATGCCCGGGCGCGACTACCTGATCCAGTTCCAGGTGCCCGAGTTCACCTGCCACTGCCCGCTGACCGGCCAGCCCGACTTCGCGCACTTCACCATCGACATGATTGCCGACAAGCTGTGCGTCGAGCTGAAGAGCCTGAAGATGTACTTCTGGAGCTACCGCAACGAAGGCGCGTTCCACGAGAAGGTGACCAACCTGATCCTCGACGACATCGTGGCCGCCACCGATCCGCGCTTCATCCGCATCACCGCCAAGTGGTATGTGCGCGGCGGCATCTACACCAATGTGGTGGCCGAGCACCGCCAGAAGGGCTGGAAGCCGCAACCCGCGGTGGATCTGCCGGCCCTGCCGATGGAGCGCGGGCTGCTCGGTTGAGCGCTGCCGGCGGCCGCGCCGCCCCGCACCCGCACCCGCACCCGCACCGGTTGCCAGCGCCGCCCGCGGCCCCGGTGACCCACTGGCCCGCGGTGCTGGCCGCCGCCGGCGCCGGCGTGGCGATCGCGCTGAACGTGGGCAAGGTGCCGCTGGCCATCGGCGCGCTGCGCGCCGAGCTGGGCCTGTCGCTGGTGCAGGCCGGCTGGGTGTCGTCGGCCCTGGTCACGCTGGCGGTGTGCGCGGCGCTGGCCGTGGGCCTGGTTGCCGGGCGCCTGGGGGCCTTGCGCCTGCTGCTGGGCGGCCTGCTGCTGGGCGGCCTGGCCTCGCTGTCGATCACGCTGCTGCCACCGGCCCTGCTGGCCGGCCAGGCGGGTGCGGCGGGTGCGGCGGGTGCGGGGGCAGGCAGCGCGGGCGCGGGCTTTGGCTGGCTGCTGGCCGCCCGGCTGGCCGAAGGGGCCGGCTTTCTGGCCGTGGCCGCCACCGCGCCCACGCTGATCAGCGCCGCCGCGGCCCCGGCCGACCGGCGTTTTGCGCTGGGTGTGTGGGCCACCTACCTGCCGGCCGGCGCCGGGCTGGCGATGGCCTTGTCGCCGCTGCTGCTGGCCTTGGCCGGCTGGCGCGGCCTGTGGTGGCTGGCCAGTGCGGGCCTGTTCACCGCCGCGGCGGCGGCCTGGCTGCAGCGCGCGCACTATGCCGGCGCCGCGCCCGGCAGCCATGCCGGCGACTGGCGCCCCACGCTGGCCGTGCTGCGCCAGCCGCTGCCCTGGCTGTACGGCCTGGCCTTCGGGCTGTGGGCGCTGCAGCACTTTGCGCTGATCGTCTGGATGCCCAGCTTCCTGCGCGAGCAGCGCGGCCTGGCGCCGGCCAGCGTGGCCCTGCTCACCTGCACCATGCTGCTGGCCTGCGTGCCGGGCAACCTGATCGGCGGCATGCTGGTGCAGCGCGGCGTGTCGCGCGGCCGGCTGATCGTGGCCACCCATGCCGCCACCGGCCTGCTGGGCCTGGGCTGCTTCAGTGCCGTGCTGCCCGATGGCCTGCGCTTTGCCTGCAGCGTGGCGCTGTCGTTCGCGGGCGGGCTGATCCCGGCGGCGGCCTTGTCGGCCTCGGTGGCGCTGGCGCGCACGCCGGCGCAGATAGGCGCGGTGCAGGGCGCGGTGATGCAGTGTTCGCAGCTGGGCCAGTTCATCGGCACACCGCTGATCGCCGCGGTGGTGGCGGCCAGCGGGCAATGGGCCTCGGCGCGCTGGGTGACGGCCGGCGCGGCCGCTCTCGGCATGCTGCTGGGCGGCCTGGCACTGCGCGCCGAGCGCCGGCTGCAGGCGGGCTGAAGCCGCTGCGCCGTGGCGGCCATCGGCCTGGCCTGGCCTGGCATGGCCGGGCCGCCGCCGGTGCAGCCGATTCTCGTGGTGCCGCCGGCGCTGCCGGCATTGCCGGCATTGCCGGCACTGCCGGCGCAGCTGCCGCGTGCGCTACAGCAGCTCTTCAGGCGCCAGCGGCGCCAGCAGCTCGAGCCACAGGCGCAGCAGCCAGCCCACATCGGGCTCGCTGTCGAGGCTGATCTCGCCTTCGTCGTCGGCGGCCAGCCAGCGCAGGCCCTGGCCGTCGGTGGCCAGGCTCACGCGATAGGCGGCCTGCAGCTTGTCCAGGTCCATCAGGCGCAGCATCTCGCGCGCCAGCTCGGGGCTGTCGATGAACATGCCCAGCTCGGTGTTGTGCTTGTCCGAGCGCGGATCGAAGTTCATCGAGCCGATGAACACGCGCTGGCGGTCCACCACCACGGTCTTGGCATGCAGCCGGCCCAGGCTGGGCATCAGAAAGCCCAGCCGGCTGCTGCGCTTGACCCGCAGCGGGCTCAGCTCGTACAGGTCGACGCCCAGCTTCAGCAGGCCCGGGCGGTACTTGCGGTAGCCCAGGTGCACCAGCGGCTCGTCGGTGGCGGCCAGCGAATTGGTCAGCAGCTTGAAGCCCACGCCGCGTGCGCGCTGCGCCGCGAACATGGCCATGCCCTGCTCGCCCGGAATCAGGTAGGGCGAGGTGATGACCACCTCGCGCCGGGCGCCGCGGATCATGTCCACCACGCTGTAGCGCACCGACTGCACGTCTTCGAGGGGCACATTGCCGTAGCTGGCGCCCTGGCCCTTGATGCGGTCGGGTGGATCGGCATAGGCGGTGGCAAAGGCCCACACCAGGCCCAGGCGGCCGCTGTCGATCTCGTCGCTCACCGGGCCGTAGCCCAGCACATCGGTGGCCGGTGGCGGCGGCGGCTCGGGCGCATCGGCCACCGCGGTGGCAAAACGCTGGCGCAGCACCTCGGCCGGGGCATCGGGCGGCACGATGGCATGCAGCGGGTAGGCGTTGTGGCTGTTCCAGTAGTCGTCGAAGGCCTCCTGCAGGTCGGGCAGCAGGGCACCCACCACAAAGGCATCCAGGTCGACGAAGTTGGCCTGCGCATGGCGCATGAAGTATTCGTCGGCGATGTTGCGCCCGCCCAGCACGGCCATCGCGCCATCCACGATGAACAGCTTGTTGTGCATGCGCCGGTTGACCCGGCTGAAGTCGCCCGCCGAGCCGATGAAGCGGCTCAGCACGCCCTGGCGCCCGGCCGGAAACGGGTTGAACAGCCGCACCTGCACATTGGCATGGCCGGCCAGGCCGAGCAGCAGGCCATCGGTCTCGGCGGTGTACAGGTCGTCGAGCAGCAGGCGCACGCGCACGCCACGCTCGGCGGCGTCGCGCAGCGCACGCAGCAACACGCGGCCGGTGTCGTCGTTCTGCAGCACGTAGTACTGCACATCGAGCGAGGCCTGCGCATGGCGCACCAGGGCCAGGCGGGTGTCCAGCGCAAACGGCCCGGTGGGCAGCAGGCGCACGCCGGTCAGCGCATCGTCGGGCTGCGACTGGCTGGCAATGCGGCCCAGCAGCGTGGCATCGCTGGCGGCGATGGCGCGCGAGGGCTCGCGCTGCACGCCGGCCGGCAGGCTGGCGCAGCCACCCAGCCACAGCAACAGGCACAACACGGTCACCCATGCCAGCAGCCGCCGGCCTGCATGGCTATCATGTGCTGCGGCCGCACCACGGCCCCTGCCCGCTGCCGGCCACGCCACCGGCCCTCCCGTCCAAACCCTGTCGTCCATCATTGGCGCCGAGGATACGCAATGCCACGAACCCTTGCCACCGCGGCCGCCTTTGCACTCGTGCTAGGCCTTGCCGGCCCGGCCGCGCAGGCGGCGCTCGACGTGGGCGACAAGGCGCCCGATTTCACGCTCGACGCGGCGCTCGGTGGCAACGTGTTCCGCTTCTCGCTGGCCGATGCGCTGAAGCAGGGCCCGGTGGTGCTGTACTTCTTTCCGGCCGCGTTCTCGGTGGGCTGCACGATCGAGGCGCACCAGTTTGCCGAGGCCACCGACCAGTTCAAGCAGCTTGGTGCCACGGTCATCGGCGTGTCGGCCGACGACCTCGAATCGCTCAAGCGCTTCTCGGTCACCGAGTGCCGCAACAAGTTTGCGGTGGGCGCCGATGTCGACCAGAAGGTCATGAAGGCCTATGACGCGGTGCTCAAGCTCAAGCCCGACTTCGCCAACCGCACCTCGTACCTGATTTCGCCCGACAGCAAGGTGCAGTTCCAGTTCACCAGCCTGAACCCGCACCGCCACGTGACCAACACCATGAACGCACTGAAGGCCTGGCAGGCGGCCCGCAAGTCGAACTGAGACCCGTCCCGAAAGACTGCACGCATGGCCCTGGCAATCCGCCCCAGCTACCAGAAGTACGAGGTCAACGTGAAGCGCAGCCGCATCGACGGCTTTGGCGTGTTTGCCGCTGAAACCGTGCCGGCGCACCGCAAGATCGGCGAGATCCGCGGCGAGAGCATCAGCGTGGCCGAGGCACGGCGGCGCGCCGCCGGCCAGCAGCGCATCATGATCGTGGAGGTGTCGACCCGCCACGCGATCGATGCATCCAAGAGCAGCGACCCGATGCGCTTCACCAACCACAGCTGCCAGGCCAATGCGCGGCTGCAGATCCGCGACGGCCGCATCGAGTTCTACAGCCTGCGTGTCATCGAGCCCGGCGAGGAGCTCACCGTGAACTACGGCGAAACCCACCACGAGGGCACGCTGGCCTGCCGCTGCGGCGCCCCCGGTTGCATCGGCTTTCTCTGACACGGTGGGCCGGCGCGGATAATCCCGCGCCATGTATTGCACGATGTCGATCAACGCGAGCGGGCCGAGCGCCGGGTCGCTCCGCAGCCGGCCGTTGGCTGGCACGAACCGTCCACCGGACGATTCATTCCCACGCTCACTCCCGCCGGGTGACCAGCCGACTTACGCGTCGGGCGAGGGGCTGACATGAACCCGCTGCTGGGCAAGCTCCACCCCTACCCCTTCGAGCGCTGGCGCGCGCTGACCGCCGGCATCAGCCCGAACCCCGCGTTGCGGCCGATCAGCCTGGGCATCGGCGAGCCGCGCCATGCCACGCCGGCCTTCATCGAAGAATCGATCCGCGGCGCGATGCCCGGCCTGTCGGTGTACCCGCCCACGGCCGGCGATCCGGCCCTGCGCCAGGCCTGCGCCGGCTGGCTGCAGCGGCGCTATGCGGTGGCGGTGGACCCCGCCACCCAGGTGCTGCCGGTCAACGGCACGCGCGAGGCGCTGTTTGCGCTGGCGCAGACCGTGCTCGACCCCACCGAGGGCGACGCCGTGGTGGTCTGCCCCAACCCGTTCTACCAGATCTACGAGGGCGCGGCCCTGCTGGGCGGCGCGGCCACGGCCTTTGCCAACAGCGATCCGGCGCGCAACTTCGCGCCGCGCTGGGACCAGATCGACGCCGCCACCTGGGCGCGCACACGCCTGGTCTTCGTGTGCTCGCCGGGCAACCCCACCGGCGCGGTGATGCCGCTGGACGAGTGGCGCACGCTGTTCGAGCTGAGCGACCGCCACGGCTTCGTGATCGCCAGCGACGAGTGCTACTCGGAGATCTACTTCCGCGACGACGCACCGCTGGGCGGCCTGCAGGCGGCCGTGGCGCTGGGCCGGCCCGATTTTCGCCGGCTGGTGATGCTGACCAGCCTCTCGAAGCGCAGCAACGTGCCGGGCCTGCGGGCCGGCTTCGTGGCCGGCGATGCGGCCATCCTGAAGCAGTTTCTGCTCTACCGCACCTACCATGGCAGCGCGATGAGCCCGCTGGTGCAGGCGGCCAGCATCGCCGCCTGGAACGACGAGGCGCATGTGGTGGACAACCGCAACCTCTACCGCACCAAGTTCGCGCAGGTGACGCCGGTGCTGGCCGCGCAGCTGGATGTGGCCCTGCCCGATGCCGGTTTCTACCTGTGGGCGGCCGTCCCGGGGGGCGATGACATCGCCTTCGGCCAGCAACTGCTGGCTCAATACAATGTGGCGGTGCTGCCGGGCAGCCTGCTGGCCCGCCCGGCCCATGGCATCAACCCGGGCCAGGGCCGCGTCCGCATGGCCCTGGTGGCCACCACCGCCGAATGCCTGGAAGCGGCCCACCGCATTGCCGAATTCACCTCGATCTACAAGACCAGCCTGCGCTGAGCGAGAAATAGCCATGACCACCGAACTGCAAAACCTCATCGATCTGGCCTGGGAAGGCCGCGCCAGCCTCAGCCCGACCAGCGCCGACCCCCAGATCCGCGCGGCCGTGGAACAGGTCATCGCCGACCTCAACGCCGGCCGCCTGCGCGTGGCCGAGCGCCAGGCCGTGGGCCAGTGGACGGTGAACCAGTGGATCAAGAAGGCGGTGCTGCTGAGCTTCCGCCTGAACGACAACCACGTGATGCGCTCGGGCGACCTGAGCTTCTTCGACAAGGTCGACACCAAGTTCGCGCATGTGAGCGACGACGCGATGAAGGCCACCGGCATCCGCGTGGTGCCGCCGGCCGTGGCCCGCCGCGGCAGCTACATCGCCAAGAACGTGGTGCTGATGCCCAGCTACGTGAACATCGGCGCCTATGTGGACGAAGCCACCATGGTCGACACCTGGGCCACCGTGGGCTCGTGCGCGCAGATCGGCAAGAACGTGCACCTGAGCGGCGGCGTCGGCATCGGCGGCGTGCTCGAGCCGCTGCAGGCCAACCCCACGATCATCGAGGACAACTGCTTCATCGGCGCGCGCTCCGAGGTGGTGGAAGGCGTGATCGTTGAAGAGAACTCGGTGCTGGGCATGGGCGTGTACCTGGGCCAGAGCACCCCGATCTTCAACCGCGAGACCGGCGAGATCAGCTACGGCCGCGTGCCCAGCGGCAGCGTGGTGGTGAGCGGCAACCTGCCCAAGAAGACCGCCGCCGGCCAGGACTACAGCATGTACGCCGCGATCATCGTCAAGCGTGTGGACGCGCAGACGCGCAGCAAGACGTCGATCAACGATCTGCTGCGGCCCTGACCCAACAACGGTGAACGGAGCGACACGGTGGTAAACGAAGCAGCGCGGGCCGAGCGCCGGGCCGCTCCCAAGCCGGCCGTTCGCCGGCCCGAAGCGTCCACCGGACGCTCCTCAAGCCGGCTCACCCCCTCGGGGGATCGGCCGATGTACTCGTCGGACGAGGGGCTGACATGAGCAGTCGGATGGAACGCATCCTGCGGCTGATGGCCGAGCGGCAGGCGTCCGACGTCTACCTGTCGGCCAACATGCCGATCCTGATCAAGATCCACGGGCAGATGCTGCAGCTGTCGGATCAGGTGCTGACGCCCTCGCAGCCGCGCCAGCTGCTGGCCGAGATCCTCACGCCGCAGCAGCTGGAAGACCTGGACGACACCGGCGAGCTGAACCTGGCCGTCTCGCTCGACCGGGTGGGCAGCTTCCGCCTGTCGGCGTTCAAGCAGCGGGGCTCGATCGCTGGCGTGGTGCGCCACATCCCGCACGACATCCCGCCGCTGGAAACCCTGCATCTGCCCTCGCGCCTGGGCGAGCTGGTGCTTGAAAAGCGCGGCCTGATCCTGATGGTGGGGGCCACCGGCTCGGGCAAGAGCACCACGCTGGCCTCGATGCTCGAGCTGCGCAACCGCACCGCGCCGGGCCACATCCTCACCATTGAAGACCCGATCGAGTTTCTGTTCCAGAGCAAGAAGTGCGTGGTCAACCAGCGCGAGGTGGGCCGCGACACCGAGTCGATCCAGGTGGCGCTGCGCAATGCGCTGCGGCAGTCGCCCGACTGCATCATGATCGGCGAGATCCGCGACCGCGAGACCATGACCGGCGCGCTGAGCTATGCGCTGTCGGGCCACCTGGTGGTGGCCAGCATGCATGCCAACAACAGCTACCACGCGCTGGGCCGCATCCTGTCGTTCTACACGCCCGAGACCCGCGGCGTGCTGCTGGGCGATCTGGCCGCCGGCCTGCGTGCCGTGGTGTCGCAGCGCCTGCTGCGCGCCAATGGCGGTGGCCGGGTGCCGGCGGTGGAGGTGCTGCTCAACAGCAACCTGGTGGCCGAGCTGATCGAGAAGGGCGACTTCCCCGGCATCAAGGAGGCCATGGAGCGCTCGCTGGCCGAGGGCTCGCGCACCTTCGAGGAAGACCTCGCGCGCCTGATCAACGACGGCACCGTCACCCGCGACGAAGGCCTGGCCCATTCCGACTCCACCACCGACCTGCTGTGGCGGCTGGAGAACCAGACCACCCAGGCCTCGCGCGCCGCACCGCGCCGCGACGAATCCGACGACGCGCAGTTCAACGACTTCGTCGTCGACATCGTGCCCGAGGGCTTCAAGCCCCAGCGCATGGCCGGCATGCCCGGCGGCCCGCCGGTGCAGTTTCCGCCGGTGCTGCGCTGAGCCCGGCCTGCCCTTTTTCGTCTGCCCGTTGCCGGTTCGCCGGCCCTGCCCATGAACGTCATCGACCTGATCCACGCCATGAGCGCCCGCCTCGAATCGGCGGGCGTTTCGTTTGGGCATGGCACCACCAATGCCTTCGACGAGGCCGCCTGGCTGGTGCTGTGGCGCCTGGGCCTGCCGCTCGATGCGCTGGACGAGGTGGCCGAGCAGCCGGTTGACGCGGCGCAGCAGGCCCTCGTGCACGGCCTGGTCGACAGCCGCATCGCCAGCCGCAAGCCGGCGGCCTATCTCACCGGCGAGGCCTGGCTGCAGGGCGTGCCGTTCACGGTGGACGAGCGGGTGATCGTGCCGCGCAGCTTCATCGCCGAGCTGATCGCCGACGGCACCATCGACCCCTGGCTGAGCCAGCACACCGAGCAGGTGCTGGACCTGTGCACCGGCAACGGCAGCCTGGCCGTGCTGGCCGCGATGGCCTGGCCCGAGGTGCAGGTGGACGCCGCCGATCTGAGCGCCGATGCGCTGGCCGTGGCCGCGCTCAACCTCGCGCGCCACGCGCTGGCCTCGCGCATCACGCTGCACCAGGGCGATGGCCTGGCGGCCGTGGGCGCGCGGCGTTATGACCTGATCCTGTGCAACCCGCCCTACGTGAACGCGCAGGCCATGGCCACGCTGCCGCCCGAGTTTCGCGCCGAGCCGGTGATGGCCCTCGACGGCAACACCGCCGGCAGCCAGGACGGCATGGACTTCGTGCGCGCCCTGCTGCGCCAGGTGCCTGCCCACATGAACCCCGACGCGGTGCTGGTGCTCGAGATCGGCCACGAGCGCGCGTTTTTCGAGCAGGCCTTCCCGTCGCTGGAGGTGGTGTGGCTGCCCACCAGCGCCGGCGACGACCAGGTGCTGCTGATCACCCGCAGCGCGCTCACGCCGCATGCCGTGGCGGGCGCCTAAGGCCCCGCCACACCGCCATCCGCCCGGCCTGGGCGCCATTCCACCGAGCTCACACCCGCCATGCTGCCCACCCAGATGAACGCCGCCGTGATGCAGGGCTTTGGCCAGCCGCTGGCCCTGCGCCAGCTGCCGCTGCCGGTGCCCCTGGCCGACGAGGTGCTGATCGCGGTGCAGGCCTGCGGCGTGTGCCACTCCGATCTGCACATCCTGGACGGCGACACGCCGCCGTTCAGGCCGATCACCAAGCCCGAGCTGATCCTCGGCCACGAGGTGGTGGGCACGGTGGTGCAGCGCGGCGCCGATGTGCAGCAGCTGGCGCTGGGCCAGCGCGTGGGCGTGGCCTGGCTGCACTGGAGCTGCGGCCAGTGCGAGGCCTGCCGCGACGGGCTGGAGAACCTGTGCCGCGTGACCAGCATCACCGGCCTGCGCGTGGATGGCGGCTATGCCCAGTACATGCGCGCCAAGGCCGCTTTTGCGCTGCCGGTGCCCGAGGCATTGAGCAACGCCGAGGCCGCGCCGCTGTTCTGTGCCGGCGTCACCTCGTACCGCGCGCTGCGCAATGCCGGCGTGCACGCCGGCCAGCGCGTGGCCGTGGTGGGCGTGGGCGGCCTGGGCCACCTGGCGGTGCAGATCGCGCGCGCCATGGGCGCCGAGGTCATTGCGCTCGACCTGGCCGAAGACAAGCTGGCCAGCGCCCGCGCGCTGGGCGCCGCGCATGCGCTCGATGCCCGCGCCCCCGACACGCCCAAGGCCGTGCGTGCGCTGGGTGGCGCGCATGTGGCGGTGGTGACCTCGGCCGCGCGCGCCGCCTACGACCTGGCGCTCAAGCTGCTGCGCCCCGGCGGCACGCTGGCCGTGGTGGGCCTGCCGCCCGAGCCGCTGAGCTTTGCCGCGCTGCAGCTGGTGGGCGGCGAGTTCCGCATCGTCGGCTCCAGCATCGGCACGCGCGACGACATCCGCGCCACGCTGGCCATGGCCGCTGCCGGCCAGCTGCACTGCCACAGCCAGCAGCGCCCGCTGGCCGAGGTGAACGCCGTGCTCGACGACATGCGCGCCGGCCGCATCAGCGCCCGTGTGGTGCTCGACCTGGCATGAGCAGGCCCCGCCTCGCAGCGCGCCTGCCCCCGCGGCCCTGCGAAGGGCCGCTTCGTGACCCTGGCGGCGCTCAGCCCTTGGCGCGGCCCGGCGGCGCTGAGGTCACCTGATCCTTTTCCCCTTCTCGCAGAGGCCGCCCCGGCGGACCCGTTCCCGATGATCCAGTTGAAAAATCTCACGCTGCGCCGCGGCGTCAAGGTGGTGCTGCAAGACGCCAGCGTCACCCTCAATCCCGGCGAGCATGTGGGCCTGGTCGGCCGCAATGGCGCCGGCAAGTCCAGCCTGTTCGCGCTGCTGGCCGGCCGCCTGCAGGCCGATGCCGGCGATGCCGAGCGCCCGCCCACCTGGCGTCTGGGCGAGGTGGCCCAGCACATGCCCGAGACCGAGCAGCCGGCCACCGAGTTCGTGCTCGATGGCGACATCCCGCTGCTCGAGGCGCGCCAGCTGCTCGAGGCCGCCGAGCTCAGCGGCGACGGCCATGCCATCGCCGAGGCGCACATGGCGCTCGAGCAGGCCGGCACCTTTGACGCCCGCGCCCGCGCGCAGGCCCTGCTGCTGGGCCTGGGCTTCAAGATCGCGCAGCTCGACGCGCCGGTGAACAGCTTCTCGGGCGGCTGGCGCATGCGCCTGCAGCTGGCCCGCGCCCTGATGTGCCCGGCCGACCTGCTGCTGCTCGACGAACCCACCAACCACCTGGACCTGGATGCGCTGGTGTGGCTGGAAGGCTGGCTCAAGCGCTTTGCCGGGCTGATGATCGTGATCAGCCACGACCGCGAGTTTCTCGACGCCATCACCAAGGTCACGCTGCACCTGGATGAGGCCCGGCTCACCCGCTACGGCGGCAACTACACCACCTTCGAGGAAATGCGCGCCGAGCGCATGTCGCAGCAGGCCGCGGCCTTTGGCCGTCAGCAGGAGAAAATGGCCCAGCTGCAGCGCTTCATCGACCGCTTCAAGGCCAAGGCCAGCAAGGCCAAGCAGGCGCAGAGCCGGGTCAAGGCGCTGGCGCGCATGGAAAAGCTGGCGCCGGTGCTGGCCGACAGCGAGTTCGAGTTCAACTTCCGCGAGCCCGGCAACCTGCCCAACCCGATGCTGACCATGCGCGACCTGGTCTGCGGCTACATGGCGCCCCCGGTCGGCGAGTCCGCCGACACGCCTGCCGAGGGGGCCGTCGCTCCGGCGGCAGCAAAAGTGATCGTGCGCAACATCAACCGCACGGTGCTGGCCGGCCAGCGCATCGGCATCCTGGGTGCCAACGGCCAGGGCAAGTCGACGCTGGTCAAGACCATCGCCCATGCGCTGCAGCCGATCGAGGGCACGCTCACCGAGGGCAAGGGCCTGGCCATCGGCTACTTCGCGCAGCAGGAGCTGGATCTGCTGAGTGAAGACGACACGCCGCTGCAGCGCATGGTGCGCCTGGCCCGCGAGCTGGGCGCCGGCGGCCAGGGCGCGCGCGAGCAGGAGCTGCGCAACTTTCTCGGCCAGTTCCGCTTCACCGGCGACATGGTTCACCAGAAGGTGGGCACGCTGTCGGGCGGCGAGCGCGCGCGCCTGGTGATGGCCACCATCGTCTGGCAGAAACCCAATCTGCTGCTGCTGGACGAACCCACCAACCACCTCGACCTGAGCACCCGCGAGGCGCTGTCGATCGCGCTGAATGAATTTGAAGGCACGGTGCTGCTGGTGAGCCACGACCGTGCACTGCTGCGCGAGGTGTGCGACGAGTTCTGGCTGGTCACCTCCGGCGGCGTGGAACCCTTTGACGGCGACCTCGACGACTACCAGAAATGGCTGCTCGAGGTGAGCCGCGCCGTGGCCCGCGGCCAGGAGCCGCCGCCGCCGCCGCGGCCGGTGCTGGCCAGCACGGTGAGCGGCAGCGCCGAGCCCAAGGGCAGCGGCAAGGGGGGCGCCGCCACTGCCGCACCAGCCGCCAAGGTGGTGGACAACGGCAACCGCCGCGACGACCGCAAGGCTGCCGCCCAGGCACGCAGCGAGCTGGCCAACAAGACCCGCCCGCTGCGCAACGAGCTGCTGCAGATCGACGCGCGGCTCGAGAAGCTGGGCCAGGAGAAGGCCGCGCTCGAAACCCGGCTGGCGGCCGCCGGCGTCTCGGCCGCTGACCTGGCCGAGATGGGCCGGCGCCTCAACCACATCGCCGCCGAGGTGGCGATGCAGGAAGAGCGCTGGCTCGAGCTGCAAGGCCAGATCGAGGCCATCAACGCCACGCTGGGCGGCTGATCGGCAGACAGGCCGAACCGAGGCCGACGCCCCTGCGCGCCAGCGCGGGGCCTCGGCCTTTTGAATGCCCATTTAGGTTGTGTGCAATTGAATTGCCCGCTACATTCACGCCCATGCCGTCGCGCCGCCACCGCTCCGCCCCTACGCAGCCCACCGCTGCGGCGGCCACCAGTACGCCCGACGCCAGCACGCCCGACGCCGCGGCCTGGCTGGCGCTGGACCATCAGCTGTGCTTTGCGCTGTACTCGGCCTCGCTGGCCATGACCAAGACCTACAAGCCCCTGCTCGACCCGCTGGGCCTGACCTACCCCCAGTACCTGGTGATGCTGGTGCTGTGGGAGGGCGACGGCCTCGGCGTCTCGCAGCTGGGCGAGCGGCTGCAGCTTGATTCGGGCACGCTCACGCCGCTGCTCAAGCGGCTCGAGGCCCAGGGCCTGCTGCAGCGCCTGCGCGACGCGGCCGACGAGCGCCGCGTGCTGCTGCAGCTCAGCCCCGCGGGCCGTGCGCTGCAGGCCCGGGCCGTGGCCGTGCCCCAGGCCATCGCCTGCGCCATGGCCTGCGACCTGGCCGAGATCACCACGCTCACCACGCGCCTGACGCAATTGCGCGATCAACTGCATGGCCAATTGCATGGCCAGTTGCAAGGCCAGCCCATGCCAGCAGCCCACGGCCCGGCCCCCGAGCGCTCGCGCCCGCCCGCCCCCCAGGTTTCTCCGCCCGCCGCGGCCTGAGGCCAGCGCTGCACCGCCACTGGCGGTCAGCCTGGCCCAGCCCGGCCTTTCTTGTCCAACCCCTGCACGAAGGATCTGCACCATGGCCATCGACACCGCCCTGTACACCGCCACCGCCACCGCCACCGGCGGCCGCGCCGGCACCATCGAAAGCAACGACGGCCGCCTGAAGGCCACGCTGTCCACGCCCAAGGCCCTGGGTGGCGACGACGGCGCCGGCACCAACCCCGAGCAGCTGTTTGCCGCCGGCTACTCGGCCTGCTTCATCGGTGCGATGAAGGCCGTGGCCGGCCGCCAGGGCAAGCGCCTGCCGGCCGAGGTGAGCATCACCAGCGAGGTCGGCATCGGCCCGATGACCGGCAAGGCCGGCGCCTTCGCCATCAGCGTGGCCATGCGCATCTCGGTGCCGGGCATGGACCGTGCCGAGCTCGAGGCCCTGGTGGCCACCGCCCACGAGGTGTGCCCCTACAGCAACGCCACCCGCGGCAATGTGGACGTGACGCTGACCGTGGCCTGAGCTGACGCCCCCACGTCGCTGCGCTCCTGCCCCCGAGGGGGCGCTCAGCCCCTTGGGGCGGCCCGGCGGGGCTGAGGCCGAGCAGGTGCCACCCGCCAGAAACCGGGGGCACCCATGATCGCTGGCCGGCCGCCACCCCGCAGATGGGGTCGCGGCCTGTCACAGGTCGGTCACCGGGCACCCCTAGGGTGCAGGGCTTGCGTTCACACGCGCGACACGCTCGCGCAAGAACGCCTTGACCCCGCCACCTGCAGGACGCCCCCATGACCCTTTCTCCGATCGCCCACGCCGCCGCGGCCCTGGCCCTGGCCGGCGCCGCGCTGGCGCCCGCCGCCGCGCAGACCGTGTCCACGGTCAGCTTCGTCAACGGCCTGACCATCGCCGGCGACACCCCCGATCTGAGCAGCGGCAGCAGCTTTGACCGCCGCGTCGGCTTCTTCTCCGACCTCTACTACGACCGCGCCCGAAACGAGTGGTGGGGCCTGTCGGACCGCGGCCCCGGCGGCGGCACGCTGAACTACAACACCCGCATCCAGCGCTTCACGCTCGATGTCGCCAGCAACGGCGCGATCAGCAACTTCAAGGTCGTCGAGACGATCCAGTTCAGCAGCGCCGCCGGCGTGGCGCTCAACGGCCTGGCACCCAGCAGCAGCAGCGTGCTGGGCAATGCCTTCGACCCCGAAGGCGTGGTCATCAACCCCAGAAACGGCAACATCCTCGTCTCCGACGAGTACGGCCCCTCGGTCTACGAGTTCAACCGCAGCGGCCAGCTGGTCAAGGCCTACACCGTGCCGGCCAACCTGCTGCCCAAGGTGGGCGGCACGGTGAACTACAACGCCGGCGCCACCGCGCTGACCAGCGGCCGCGAAGGCAACCGCGGCCTCGAAGGCCTGGCCATCAGCCCCGACGGCAATTACGCCTACGCCATGCTGCAGGACGGCACCGTGGTCGACGGCCAGCTCAACGCCGCCGGCACCGCGCTGACGCGCAGCGTCTACACCCGCATCGTCAAGTACGACACCAGCACCGGCCTGGCCGTGGGCCAGTACGCCTACAAGCTCGACCGCAATGGCCAGGGCCAGGGCATCTCGGCCATCGTGGCGCTGGGCAACGACAAGTTCATGGTGCTCGAACGCAACAACCGCGGCGTGGGCACCGACCCGTCCACCTCGATGAGCGATCCCGACAAGGCGGTCTACACCATCGACCTGGCCGGCGCCACCGATGTGACCCACATCGAACTGCCCACCGGCGCCAACGATGCGCTGCCGGCCGGCGTGGTGACGGTGGCCAAGGGCGCCAAGGTCATCGACCTCGATGCCAACACCCTGGCCGCACTGGGTGGCAAGAGCGGCGAGAAGTGGGAAGGCCTGGCCGTCGGCCCGCAACTGGCCAATGGCCAGTACCTGATCCTGGCCGGCACCGACAACGACTACAGCGTCACGCAGAACGGCACCGGCACGCAGTTCGACGTGTGGTTCGACTTCTCGCTCGGCAACCCGAACGCCAACTCCATCCAGTGCCCGGTGGGCCTGACCACGGGCTGCACCTTCAGCAACGGCAGTGGCGCAGCCACGCTGAGCAGCGCCTACAGCCTGCTGCCCGGGGTGCTGCACGCCTACACCGCCAACATCAGCGGCTACACCGCGCCGGTGCCCGAGCCCGGCAGCTGGGCCTTGATGGTGGGCGGCCTGGCCGCGCTGGGCGCGCTGGCCCGCCGCCAGCGCCGCGCCGCGGCCTGACCGGCCTGGCTGACTCGCTGACTGACTGACTAACTGGCTGGCTGGCTGGCCCAGGCAACCGTTCAGTCCAGCAGGCTCAGCATCAGCGCCACCCGGGCCTGCCATGGCGACAGCGCCGCGGCGGGGCCTGCGGCGGCGCCGATCAGCACGCCATCGGCACAGCGCGTGGCGCGCCACACCGGCACGCCGGCGGCCTGGGCGCTGGCCAGCGCCGCCTCCAGCTCGCGGTGCACCGTGCCGTTGCCGGTGCTGGCCACCACCAGGCCGCGCACGCCGGCCGCCAGCAGCGCGCGCACGCCATCGCCGCGCGCACCGGCGTGGCTGCTGACGATCTCCACCCACGGCCAGTCCTGCGGCCTGGCCGGCAGGCGGTCCAGCGCACGGCCCGGGCCTTGCGGCCAGGCGCGAAACTGGCGCAGCTGCCCCTCCTCCAGCACGGCGATCGGCCCGCCATCGCCGGCCGTGAAGGCCTGGGTGCGGTAGGTATGGGCCTTGCGCAGCCCCGTCGCGCCGAACACCTGGCCGGCCAGCACCGCCAGCACACCGGCCACGCCCGGCGTGGCGGCCACGGTCACCGCGTCCAGCAGGTTCTGCGGCCCGTCGGCGGCCAGCGCGGTGGCCGGGCGCATGGCGGCAACCAGCACCACCGGCTTGGGCGCTGCCAGCACGCTGTGCAGCCACCAGGCGGTTTCTTCCAGCGTGTCGGTGCCGTGGGTGATGACCACGCCGCTCACCTCCGGCCGCGCCAGCAGCTGCTGCACGCGCTGCGCCAAGGCCAGCCAGGTGGCGTGGTCCATGTCCTTGCTGTCGAGCTGGGCCAGTTGCTCGGCCTCGATGCCCGGCGCGCCGGGTGCCGCCAGTGCGGGCACGGCCGCCAGCAGATCCTGCACGCTGCGCTGCGCTGCGGTGTAGCCCACGTTGTCGCCCGGGCGGGCCGAGGTGCCGGCGATGGTGCCGCCGGTGCCCAGGATCACCACCGTGGCGGGCGTGCTGCGTTCGGCGAGAGAAATACTTGGCATCAGGCCCTCATCTGGATGAAAATACAGTCACTGGATGGAAACTCAGGAGCGCGCATGCCCGATCTGCCCTACATGCCCGATGGCCCCAAGCTCACCCCGCGCCAGCAGCAGATCCTCGATCTGGTGCAAGGCACGATCGAGCGCACCGGCTCGCCGCCCACCCGCGCCGAGATCGCCGCCGAGCTGGGCTTCAAGTCGGCCAACGCGGCTGAAGAGCATCTGCAGGCCCTGGCCCGCAAGGGCGTGATCGAGCTGGTCAGCGGCACCTCGCGCGGCATCCGCCTGCGCTCTGAAACCCTGCGCGCCGTGAACGAGTCGCGCGGTCGCCAATTCTCGCTGCCCTTGCCCAGCCTGGCCCAGCTCACGCTGCCGCTGGTGGGCCGCGTGGCCGCCGGCAGCCCGATCCTGGCGCAGGAGCACATTGACCAGAGCTATGTGGTCGAAGCCTCGATGTTCCCGCGCAAGCCCGACTACCTGCTGCGCGTGCGCGGCATGAGCATGCGCGACGCCGGCATCCTCGACGGCGACCTGCTGGCCGTGCAAAAGGCCAGCGAGGCCAAGAACGGCCAGATCGTCGTGGCCCGCCTGGGCGACGACGTCACCGTCAAGCGCCTGCACCGCACCCGCCAGGGCATCGAACTGCTGCCCGAGAACCCCGACTACCCGGTGATCCATGTTGGCGAAGGCGACGGTTTTGCACTCGAGGGCGTGGCCGTGGGCCTGATCCGCAACACCATGCTGATGTAGCCATGGCTGGCGCCCTCGTCTCCCAGCCCGGGGCGGCTGCAGCGCGCAGCAGCCCGCGCCACGGCCAGCGCTCGCGGGTGAGGGCGCCCAAGGCCGGCAGCGCGGCCGAGTGCCTGGCGCTCGAGCAATTGCCCAACATCGGCCCCAGCATGGCCGCCGACCTGCGCCTGCTGGGCATTGCCCGGCCGGCCGATCTGGCCCAGCGCGACGCCTTCTCGCTCTATCAGGCGCTGTGTTCGCTGAGCGGCAAGCGGCAAGACCCCTGCGTGCTCGACACCTTCATGGCCGCCACCGATTTCATGCGCGGCGCGGCGCCCGCGCCGTGGTGGGCCTACACGGCCGAGCGCAAGCGGCTCTACGGCAGCCTGTGATCAGCCCTGCACGCGCGGCGCGCCCAGCGCGCAGCGCCCTCACCCCACGCACGCTGGCGGCCCTGGCGCTGGCCTGCCCCTTGTTGTTGACCGGAGCCCGCCTCATGGCCGAAACCCGCCTTGCCACTGGCAGCTTCGAGGTGCAGATGACACCCCAGGGCAGCCCCGAGGGCGCCGAAGGCCACCAGCTCGGCCTGCTGCTGCTGAACAAGCGCTTCAGCGGCGACCTGGCCGGCACCGGCAGCGGCCGCATGCTCACCGCGCTGACCGCCACCCCGGGCTCGGCCGGCTATGTGGCCATCGAGCGCTTCAGCGGCACCCTGCATGGCCGCAGCGGCAGCTTCGTGTTCCAGCACAGCGGCAGCATGAGCGCCGGTGCGCAGCAGCTGTCGATCACCGTGGTGCCCGATTCAGGCACCGGTGAGTTGAGCGGCCTGCGTGGCGCGTTCAAGATCCAGATCGAGGCCGGCGTGCACCGCTACAGCTTCGACTACACCCTGCCCTGACAAAATGTGAATGAACCTGCTGCGCGGGCACATGGCGGCACATGGCGGCACATGCGGGCCTACCTGGCCGGCTGCAGCACCAGCGTCTGCCAGCCGCTGCCGCCAGCCGGCGGAAACAGCGGCACATAGCCCACCTGGCGCCAGGTGTCGGCCAGGCTGCGGTACTGCGGCGACCACGGGATGCCGCTTTGCCCGGTGCTGTGGACGATGCGCGAGCGGCCACGGTCGCCCAGGTCGTACAGGCCACGCAGGCTGGGGCCGTGCTCGTCGAGGTAGAACTCGCCGGTGGTGGCATCGGCACGCAGGCCCACGCGGCTGACGTTCACGGTGTAGGTGTCGCCGCCCACCGGCTGGCGCAGCTCGAACCAGCGCGCCAGCAGCTTCACGCGCGAGAACGGCCGGTGCTCGCTGCGCGCCTGGTGTGCCCGGCCCCATTGCCAGGCTGCCACGTCGGCGCCCTGCAGTGCCTGCAACTCGTCCAGCGCGGCGCTGAAGGCGGCGTTCACCTGCTCGGCACAGCCCTCCACCGCCGGCGTGGCCTTGTCGTCGCACCACCAGCCGTCGTCGCGGGCCAGCACGCCTTCCAGCGCGTCGAAGTAGCCGCGCTGGCCCAGCATGCGCTCGTAGATCGGCGCACCCACCTCGTCGGCCAGCACCCGCTGCGAGAGCTGGCGGTTCCAGGCCCAGAAGATCAGCGGTGCCGCCTTGTCGGCGGCCATGGTGCCGTCAAAGCCCTGCAGCGCCTGCAGTGCCGCGCCGGCCAGCGGGTGGCTCGAGCGCGCCTGCAGCAGCCGCGGCAGCAGGCGCGCGGCGGCCAGCGACTTGATGTCGCCGTGCATCACCGCCAGGTCGTCCAGGCTGTGCCGCGGCTTGGCGTCGATCATCTGCTCGATGCGCTGGTGGCGGAACGGCAGCGCCCACTGGTGGCTGATGAAGTGCGGGTAGCCGGGCGGCGTGATCTTCTGGTTGGCATTGGCCACATAGCCCTTGGCCGGGTCGCGCACCTGCGGCAGCTCGGCCACCGGCACATTGCCGGCCCAGTCGTAGCGCGCGTCCCAGCCGGGCGCCGGGGCCAGGCCCTGCAGGTCGTTGTCGGGCTGGCGGCGCGGCACGCGGCCGGGTGACACCAGCGCAATGTGGCCCTCGCGGTCGGCCACGGCCATGTTCTGCATCGGCGCCACCCAGGTGGACGAGGCCTGCACAAAGGCCTCCACCGAGGTGGCGGCCATCATCGCCAGCGAGGTGGCCACGATGTCCTGGTCGGTGTCCAGGCCGGTCCAGCGCAGTGCCAGCACATAGCCAGGCCGGCCCTTGGGGCCCAGGGCCTCGTCGGCCACGCCGGCCGCCGCGGCGTCAGACACCACCGGGCCGTGCCGGGTGCTGCGCACGGTGAGGCTCACCGGCACCCCGCCGCGCACGGCGATCTGCTCCTGCCGGGTTTCGAAACGCGCCCAGCCCTCGGGGGTCTGGTATTGCGTGGGATCGCTGGCGTGCAGGCGTTCGAGGTAGGTGTCCTGCACATCGGGGCCGGTGTTGGTGAAGCCCCAGGCGATGTGCGCGTTCTGGCCCATCACGATGCTGGGCAGGCCGGGCATCGAGGCCCCCGCCACATCGAGCCCCGGCGCGACGATGCGCGCGAAGTACCACAGCGCCGGTGCCGACAGCTTGAGGTGCGGATCGCTGGCCAGCAGCGGCGCGCCGGTGCTGCTGCGCGTGCCGGCCAGCACCCAGCTGTTGCTGCCCAGGCCGTCGATCTCGCTCTCGGGCGCCAGGGCCAGCAGGCGCTGCAGCTGCGCGTCGCCCAGGCCGGGCAGGCCGGCGTGCGCGTTCGGGTTGGCGTTCAACGACGTGCTCGCGTGCGCGTTCGCATGAGCGTCCGGCGGCGTGCGGCCGGCCTGGCGCGCATCGAGCTTCAGGCTGCGGTAGAAAGCCGCGTAGTCCTGCGTGGCCGGCACCGGGTCGCCGGCATAGGGCGGCATCAGCTCGTCGATGCGTGCCTTGGGCAGCTGCATCGCCAGGCGCAGGCGCAGCACCTCGGCCTGCCAGTTGGCGCCCAGATCGAGCGCCATCATGATGGCCCACGACAGGCTGTCCTGCGGCGTCCAGGGCTCGGGCTGCAGGCCCAGCAGCATGAACTCGGGCGGCCGCGCCTTCAGCTGCGCGATCACCGCATTGACGCCCGCCGCATAGGCAGTGAGCGCCTCGCGCCCGGCCGGGCCGATCTGCGCCCATTGCGCGGCCGCGGCGCGGCGCACGCCGAGGATGCGGATGAACTTGTCGGTGTCGAGCGCGCCTTCGCCAAAGGCCTCGGCCAGGCGGCCGGCGCCGATGCGGCGGTGGGTCTCCATCTGCCACAGCCGGTCTTGGGCATGCACCACGCCCAGGCCGAACATCGCGTCGCGCACGCTGGCCGCGCGGATGGTGGGGATGCCGTGGCCGTCGCGCTCGATGCGCAGCTCGGCGCCCAGGCCGGGCAGGCTGAGGCTGCCCTCGGTCTGCGGCAGCACACGCCGGCTGTAGATCCAGCCGGCGATCGCCGCGGCGATCAGCAGCCACAGCAGCAGGGTCAGGAGGCGGCGAAACCAGCGTGCACTCATCGGTGAACCTTCCCGGTGTCAAGGGTCCGGTGGAGATGGGCGGGGATTGTGCAGCCTGGCCGCGGGGCCGAACTGGCCGCGCTTCGCCGCGCTGTTCGCGCCACTGCCGCGGCGACCGGCCCCGAACAATCAGCGCCAGGCCTTCTTCGCCGGCTTCTCGGCGCGCAGGCCTTCAGACCACGCGATCTGCTGCCGAAGTACCCGCCATGAATTCGACCAAATTCGCGCTGACCGACTGGATGTACCGCCTGGTAAGCCGCCGCGTGCCGCCCAGTTCGAGCCTGATGAACACCCGCATCGAGGTGTGTCCGCCCGAGTTGTGGCCCTCGTCGCTGGGCTGGCGTGGCACGCTGCGCCGCTGGCTCGATCGCCGCCCGGGCTGGCGGGCCAGCCGCGTCAGCGCGCCGCCGCCGGTGGACCGCCTGACCCAGGCGCGCAGCGAATTCATTGCCAGTCTGGCCGACCTGTCGGGCGACGATCCGTGGGATCTGGGCGAACGCATCGCCCGCGCCCGCTCGCTGCGCGAGCTGTGGCACCTGCGCTCGCGGGTGTATGGCGTGGTGGCGGTGTCGCTGAACCAATCCGAGGCCGAACGCCGCATCGAGCGGCTGAACCGGCACTTTCCGGTGCGCGCCCAGCGCACTGCACCCCAAGCCATGGTGATCAACGGATGATGCCAATGCTGCAACGGCAGGCCACGGCGCCGCGTCAGTTCATGCCTGACGCGGCCGACACGCTGGCCCCCACCGCCCTGGGCCTGCTGCCCGACGCCGGGCTGCCCCACGACCGCCATGCCCGCATTGCCGCGCGGCGCAGCTTTGTCGACATCAAGCTGCGTTTCATGGCCGCAACCGCCCTGGTGGACGGGCCGCGTGGCGACTGGCTGCGCTACCAGGTGCGGCAAACCCAGGCCATGCTCGACCTGTGGCTGCTGCGCGGCGTGGTGTTCAGCGCCCTGGCCAGCGAAGGCCGCACCACCGAACGTGCGCAAAACGAACTGCAGGACGCGCTGGACAGCGTGTTTCCCAACGCCGGCGAGCTGCTGCCCTACGGCGTGCGCTGACTAGGCCATCGCCAGGTAGTCCGACTTGCCCAGCGCCACACCGGCGTGGCGCAGCAGCGCATAGGTGGTGGTGGCGTGGAAGTAGAAGTTGGGCAGCGCCCAATGGCGCAGGTAGACATCGGCGCTGAAGCGCAGCGCCTCGCGGTTGCGCATCGGCAGCACGATTTCGCGGCCCTCCTGGCCGTCGATGGCCGAGGCCGGCACCGACGCCATGAAGTCCAGCGTCTTGGCGATGCGCCCGCGCAGCTGCTCGAAGCGGGTCTCGTCGTCCTCGTAGCGCGGCGGCTCCAGGCCGGCCAGGCGCGCAGCGCAACCCTTGGCCATGTCGCCGGCAATGCGCACCTGCGCCAGCAGCGGCAGCATGTCGGGCGCCAGGCGCAGCTGCAGATAGTTGTCGGGCTCGAACTGGCGCTCGCGCGCATGGGCTTCGGCCTTTTCAAGCCAGTCGAGCATGGCGCCCAGCTGCTTCTGGAACAGCGGCACGCTGGCCGAATAGAGGGTGATCGGGCTCATGGGTGGGTCTCCTGCTGCAGGTCGTGGATCAACGGGCCGGCCATGCTAGCCGCCGCGACATGGCCTTGCCGAAGCGGGCACAATACTTAGCGAACGTTGTGCAGGTGAGATGTGCACAACACTCTCCAAGTCGTTGATGCAAAAAGAGAAACACCGTTGAATATCATCATCCTCGATGACTATCAGGACGCCGTGCGCAAGCTGCGCTGCGCCTCGCTGCTGGAGCCGTTCAACGCCAAGGTGTTCACCAACACCGTCAAGGGCATCGGTCAGCTGTCGGTGCGCCTGCGCGATGCCGAGGTGCTGGTGCTGATCCGCGAGCGCACCAGCTTTCCGCGCGCCCTGCTCGAAAAACTGCCGCGGCTGCGCCTGATCGCCCAGACCGGCAAGGTGGGCAGCCACATCGACGTGGACACCTGCACCCGGCTGGGCATTGCCGTGGCCGAGGGCGTGGGCTCGCCGGTGGCGCCGGCCGAGCTGACCTGGGCGCTGATCATGGCCGCGATGCGCCGGTTGCCGCAGTACGTGGGCAACCTCAAGCACGGCGCCTGGCAGCAAAGCGGGCTCAAGTCGGCCTCGATGCCGCCCAACTTCGGCATCGGCATGGTGTTGCGCGGCAAGACCCTGGGCATCTGGGGCTACGGCAAGATCGGCATGCTGCTGGCCGGCTACGGCCGCGCCTTCGGCATGCAGGTGGTGGTGTGGGGCAGCCAGGCGTCGCGCGAGCGCGCCGTGGCCGATGGCTACCAGGCCGCCGACAGCTGCGAAGGCTTCTTCGAAAACTGCGACGTGCTCAGCGTGCACCTGCGCCTGCGCGACGACACCCGCGGCATCGTGCGCCTGGAGCACCTGGCGCGCATGAAGCCCACGGCGCTGTTCGTCAACACCTCGCGCGCCGAGCTGGTGGAAGACAACGCGCTGGTCTCGGCGCTCAACAAGGGCCGCCCCGGCCTGGCCGCGGTGGACGTGTTCGAGAGCGAGCCCATCCTGCAGGGCCACCCGCTGCTGCGCCTGGAAAACGCCATCTGCACGCCGCACATCGGCTATGTGGAGCAAGACAGCTACGAGCTGTACTTCGAAGCCGCGTTCCGCAACATCGTCAACTTCATCCGCAACACGCCCAGCAACATCGTCAACCCCGATGCGCTGAAGGTGATCCGGTGAGCACGCCGGCCGGCGCCGACACGGGCTCCGGCCAGACCCCGGCGCAGGCCCGCTGGCTGGGCCGCTCGCGCCAGGCGCTGCTGTTCGGCAACTTCGCCATCGGCTGCGGCGTGATGGTCACCGCCGGCACGCTCAACGACCTGGCGCGCGATCTGCAGGTCAGCGTGCCGGTGGCCGGTCAGCTGATCAGCGTGGCGGCGGTGGCGCTGGCCCTCGGTGCGCCGCTGGCCGCCGCGGTGGTGGCCGGCTTCGACCGCCGGCGGCTGCTGACCTGCTCGCTGCTGGTGTATGCGCTGGGCCATGTGCTGTGCGCACTGATGCCCGGCTTTGCGGCATTGCTGCCGGTGCGCGCGCTGGCGGTGCTGGCGGCGGCGGTGTTTTCACCGCAGGCCGCCGCGGCGATTGCGGTGATGGCGCCGCCGGCCGAGCGCGGCCGCGCGATCACCTACGTGTTTCTGGGCTGGAGCCTGGCCTCGGTGCTGGGCATGCCGCTGGCGGCCTGGATCGGCGAGGTCTGGGGCTGGCGCGCGGCCTTTTGCGGCGTGGCGCTGCTGGCCTGTGTGGCCGCCCTGGCGGTGTGGCGCGCGCTGCCCGACGGCGTGCGGCCGGCGGCCATGTCGCGGGCCGGCTGGGCCCAGGTGGCCACCAACCCGGCCCTGCTGGCCACGGTGGCGGTCACGCTGCTCAGTGCCTCGGGGCAGTTCACGCTGTTCGCGTATCTGGCGCCTTATTACCGCCAGGTGCTGGGCGCCAGCCCGGCCGCGGTGAGCGGGCTGTTCTTCTGGTTTGGCGCGGTGGGCGTGCTGGGCAATGTGTGGGTGTCGCGGCGCATCGACCGCCACGGCGCCTCGCGCCTGGTGGCGCTGATGCTGGCGGCAATCGCCTTGTCGATGCTGCTGTGGCCGCTGGCGCTGAGCGTGCCGCTGATGATGGCGGTGTGCGCGCCGTGGGCGCTGGGCTGCTTCTCGAGCAACTCGGCGCAGCAGGCGCGGCTGTCGATCGCCGCGCCGGCCCTGGCGCCGGCGCTGGTGGCGCTCAACAGCTCGGCGCTGTACGCCGGTCAGGCCCTGGGCGCGGCCACCGGTGGCGCGATGCTGGCCGGCGCCGCCGGACAGGGCGCCGGCCAGGGCTGGGCGCAATTGCACTGGGCCGGCCTGGGCTGGATGCTGGCAGCCCTGGCCACCAGCCTGTGGGCCGCACGCGCGCTGGCGCGCCAGCCCGGCACGCATGGCTGAGCCGGCGCGCCGCGCGGGCGAAGGCAGCGCCGGGGTGGCCGGTGCGACCGGTGCGACCAGTGCGGCCGGCGTGGCGGGTGCGGCGGCAGCGGCGAACGAGGCCACCACCCGCCCCGGCTCTTGCAGCCAGCTGTTCTGGGTGTTCACGCGGCTGGCGATGCAGGGCTTTGGCGGCGTGCTGCCGGTGGCCCACCGCGAGCTGGTGGAGCGCATGCGCTGGCTCACGCCGGCCGAGTTTGCCGAGCTGCTGGCCGCCGGCCAGGTGCTGCCCGGGCCCAACATCGTGAACCTGGCGCTGATCGCCGGCGACCGCTGGTTTGGCTGGCGCGGCGCGCTCAGCGCGGCCGGCGGCCTGCTGCTGCTGCCCACGCTGATCGTGCTGGCCGCCGGCGCCGCCTACCGGCACTGGCAGCACCTGCCCTGGCTGGCCGGCGCGCTGCGCGGCATGGGCGCGGTGGCCGCCGGCCTGGTGATCGCCACCGCGCTGAAGCTGGCCCGCACGCTCGACAGCCATCCGCTGGGCCGTCTGCCTGCCCTGGCGCTGGCCGCGCTGACCCTGCTGCTGGTGGGTGGCCTGCGCTGGCCGCTGGCCGCGGTGGTGCTGGGCCTGGGCGGGCTGTCGATGGCCGCGGCCGCGCTGGCGCTGCGCCGCCGCGGGGCCGGCCCATGAGCAGCGGGCCGGTCGTGGCGGCGCAGGCCTCGACCGCCTGGTTCGATCTGGCGGCACTGCTGGGCGGCGGCCGCCTGGGCGCCGCTGATCTGCTGGCGCTGTGGGGCCACTTCATGCTGCTGTCGCTGCTGTCGGTGGGCGGCGCCATGGCCGCGGCGCCCGACATGCAGCGCTGGCTGGTGGCCGAGCGCGGCTGGCTCAGCGATGGCCAGTTCACCGATGCCGTGGCCATCGCCCAGGCCGCCCCCGGCCCCAACCTGCTGTTCGTGGCCCTGGTGGGCTGGAGCACGGCCGGCGCGGCCGGCATGCTGGCGGCGATGAGCGGGCTGCTGCTGCCCTCGTCGCTGCTGGCGCTGGCCGCCGGGCGCTATGGCCGGCGCAACGCGCAATCGCTGGCAGTGCGGGCGTTCACCGCGGGCCTGGCACCGCTCACCGTGGGCCTGCTGCTGTCCACCGGTGCGGTGCTGGCCGCACCGCTGTGGCCACGGCCGGGCGCCCTGGCGCTGGTGGCGGCCAGCGCGCTGATCGCCTGGCGCACGCGCATCGGGCCGCTGTGGCTGATCGGCGGCGGCGCGCTGGCGGGCCTGGCCGGCTGGGCCTGAGGGGCTGAGAGGCTGAGAGGCTGAGAGGCTGAGGCTAGCGGCCCGGGCTGGCGGGAGTGGCCAGTGCAGCAGGTGCAGCAGGTGCAGTCGATGCGCCCGATGCGCCCGATGCGACCGGTGTCGCTGGTGTCGCTGGTGTCGCCGGTATCGCTGGCGTGTCCGGTGGCCCGGTGCGCTGAGGCACACTGGCCGGCATGCTCGACGGAATCCACGACTGGCCGCTGTTCATCGCCGCCGGCCTGCTGCTCAACATCACCCCCGGCGCCGACATGGCCCTGATCGCCAGCCGCGCCGCCAGCCAGGGCTGGCGCGCCGGTGCCGCTGCGGCGCTGGGCGTGGGCGCCGGCTGTGGCGTGCACATCGCGGCGGCGGCGCTGGGCCTGTCGGCCCTGCTGGCCGGATCGGCCACCGCCTTCACGCTGCTGCGCTGGGTGGGCGCGGCCTACCTGGTGTGGCTGGGCGTGGCGATGCTGCGCACGCGGGCGGCGCCGGCCTCGTCGCCGTTGCCGGCCTCGTCCACCGCGGCCGCTTCATCCACCGCGCCAGCCGCGCCGGCATTGCCGGCCTTGCCCGATGGCCACGTGGCCACCTTAGCGCCCACAGCGGCCGCGGCCGGCGCGCCGCCGCCGGCCTTTCGCACGGTGTTCGCCCAGGGCTTTCTGACCAATGCGCTGAATCCCAAGGTGGCCTTGTTCTTTCTGGCCTTCGTGCCGCAGTTCATCGCGGCCGATGCGCCGCACAAGGCGGCGGCCTTCGTGGCGCTGGGCGCGGTGTTCGTGCTCAACGGCACGCTGGTCAACCTGGGCCTGGCCTGGACGGTGGCCACGCTGCGCGCGCGGCTGGCGCAGCGCCCGGGCGCGGCCCGCGCCGGGCTGTGGGTGAACCGCGGCGTGGGCGCGCTGTTTGTGGCGCTGGGCCTGAAGCTGGCGCTGGGCGATCCGGCCGCGCGCGGCTGAGCACCCCGTGCGGCGTGCGCGCCGCGCGGCTGGACACCCCGTGCGGCATGTGCGCCGCGCGGCTGGGCATCCCGGCGGCGGCTGCGCCCTGCGCCCTGCGACGGGCCGGGATGGCGGTCAGGCAAACAGGCCGTGCAGAAACCAGGCCTCGTCGGCCGCGGCCTGGGCAGCACCACCGGGGCCGGCCGGGCCGGCCGCAGGCGCTTGATCGGCGCGGTGGGCGGCATCGGCCGGGGCCGCTGATGGGCCACCCGGGCGCCGGCCCGGGCTGCGGCTGCGGTAGATCCACAGCAGTGCGCCGGCCGTGTCGCGGGCAATGAAGTAGTCGCGCAGCGCCAGGCCGGCATCCCACCAGCCGGTTTCCAGCCGCTCGGGGCCGGCCAGCAGTTGCAGCGGTCGGCCCTGGTGCAGCGGCTGCTGGGCGCGCAGCAGCAGCGGCACCGGCGCGGGCAGCAGCCACAGCGGCTGCGGCGGCAGGGCCAGGCGGGCGCTGGCGGCATCGGCCTGCGCGCTGTCGGCGGCGTCGGCCAGGTGCAGGCGCGCCGCGTCGGCCGGCAGCCAGGCGGTGCCGCGCTCGGGCCGGCGGTCGGCCTGGGCCACCGGGCGCTGCACCTGGGCCCGGCCCAGGCGCGCCTGCAGGCGCTCGACCAGCTGCGCCAGGCCCTCGCGCTGGCTGCCCGGGCTGGCAAACAGCTCGCCATTGGGCACGCTGCCGGCCACGCTGTGGGCGCACTGCAGGCTCAACTCGAGCGCCGGGGCGGGCAGCGGCAGCCGGCCCAGGCGCTCGGCCAGCAGCACCGCCAGGTGGCGGGCATCGGCCGAGGGCTGGGCCGGCGCGATCTCGAGCTCGGTGCGGTCGGCCGGCGGCTCGCCGGCCTGGCGCTCATGGCGGCGGTGGCGCGGCTCGTGGTGCATCACCAGCACAAAGCGCGCGGCGCGCACCTGCCGGGCCTGCAGCCAGGCCACCAGCCGGGCCAGCAGCACGCCGGCACCATGCAGCACCTGGGCCGCGGTGTCGGCGCGGCTGAACAGCTCGAGCCGGCTGCTGAACTGCGCCGGCAGCGTAAGCCAGGTGTGGGCATCGGGGGCCTGGCCGCGGGCCTGGTCCAGATCGCGCAGCAGCGCCGGGCCGAAGCGCCGCGCCAGACCGTCGCGCGGCAGACCGGCCAGATCACCGACGCGGCGCAGCCCCACCGCGTGCAGGGCCTCGGCCGCCACCGCATCGGGCACCAGCAGCGGCAGCGGCAGGGCATCGAGCAGCGGCTGCAGAGCCTGGGGCTGGGTGCTGTGCGGGCCTTGCGCCAGGTCGTCGCGCCAGGCGGCCAGCAGCGCGGCGCCCAGGGCGGTGGGCGCGGTGGCGATGCGCACCTGGTGGCCCAGCGGCGCCAGCTGCGCACGCAGCCGTGCCAGCAGGGATGCCAGGCCGCCGTGGTAGCGCAGGCAGGACTGCACCTCGAGCCGCACGCCCACCAGCGCCGCGCAGGCCGCCGGCCGCGGCGGCGCGGCAGCGGCTTCGTCGGCGCCGGGGCGCCAGTCGGCCGGCGTGGCCCAGCTCACCGACGGGCTGAAGGCCAGCGCCACATGCGCCACCGCCCGCAGCGCCTCGGCGTCGCGCCGGGCATCGGCCTGGCCCAGCTGCAGCTCGGGCAGCAGCGCCAGCGCGGTGGCCCGGGTCATGCCCGGCAATACGCCCTGCGCCAGGGCCTGGGCGTCGACCTGGGTGATGCGCAGCGGCGGCGGCGCCGCGCTCAGCAGCGCCTGGGCGCCGCGCGACGGCGTCAAGGCCTGCCACGATTCGAGTGACAGGGCCGGCAGATGCAGGGCCACCCACAACATGACGGATGCAGTGTGCGAATGCGGGTGGGGATGCGGGTGCGGATGCGGGTGGGGATGCGGCAGCGAAGGCGCGGCAGCCAGGCCGCCGTCTCAGCCCGGCCCGGGGCGCGCGGCCGGCGGGCCGGGCCGGGCGGCGCGGCCCGCGGCATGGGCCAGGCCTTCGGCGTGGGCCAGACCTTCGGCGTGGGCCAGGCCGGCGTTGCCGGACCGGCCCGTGCGCTGCGCGCCGCCGGGGCCGGCGCAGGCTTCGGCCAGGCGCACCGCCCCCTGCACCGCCCCCTGCACCGCCTGCTGCGCCAGCGCGCGGGCCTGCTGGTGCGGCGTCAGCACCGAGGGCAGGCGCAGCCGCAGCGGCTCGGCCAGCGGCGGGCCGCGGCGCTTGAGCAGGCGCAGCGACAGGCCGTCCACCCCGGCCGGCTGCAGCAGCAGGCGCAGTGGCGCGGGGCTGGGCCGGTGGCGGGCCTGGGCCTGGGCTTCGCGAAACAGGAACACCGGCCCGTCGTGCGCCTGCGCCGCCAGCTGCAGCCGGCGCAATGCATCGGTGCGCAGCCCGGCGGGCAGCCAGGCCAGCACCGCGCCCACCTGGCCGCTGCGCAGGGCCTGCTCCAGCGCCCACAGCAGATCGGCGCAGGGCAGCAGCGGCGACAGCCCGCTGGGCGTGCGCGGCGTGCGCTGCCCGGCACGCGGGCCGCTGCGCGAACGCACCACCAGCCAGTGGCGGTGGTCGAGCCCCTGCTGGGCCAGCGCCCAGGCCGACAGCGTGGCCGGTGGCTCGAACAGCATGATGCAGCGCGGCCCTCCGGCCAAGGCGGCCGCGGCACTTGCCGCGGGCGGCGCCGGGGGGTGGCCCACCGCCCCGCCCGCGGCCGCACCGCCGATGCCCGCCAGCGCCGGCGCCAGCAGCCGCAGCTCGCCCATGCCGGGCCCGGCCAGCAGCAGCTCGGTGAGCTCGCCATGCGGCCAGCCCTGGCCGGGCAGCTGGGCGTCCAGCGCGGCAAAGCCGCTGGCCGTGACCGGCCGCCGCCCGCCCCCCACCTGGCTGGCGCGCCACAGCGCCGGATGCAGGGCGGCCGGATCGGCCAGCACGCCGCGCAGCGGATCGGGCAGATCGGCCGGGCACGGGCCCAGGGCGTCAACGCCGTCGTCGTCGGCCGGATCGCCAGCCCGCCTTGCGCCGGCGGCGTCAGCCGCATCAGCCGCATCAGCCGCATCAACGGCATCAACGGGATCGGCCCCAGCCGCCCAAGCAGCGCCCGCGCCTGCCTCGGCCGCACCTGCAACGGTAACTTCGGCAACTTCGCCCAACACGCCGGCCCCCTGCCGGCCGGTGCGCCGGCGGGTGGCAGACCGCGGCGCACCGGCCTGCACCGCCACGTCCACCGGCACCGCCACGTCCACCGGCACCACCGGCAGCGGTCCGGCCACGGCCGCACCGGGCCGTGCGGCCGCAGCGGCTGGAAGATCGGACGGGTCGAACAGGGGCAGGGTCAGGTTCACGTGAATACTGTATTTCCATACAGTCTCCGTGACAAGCCAATCCGTTCACGCACCGGCAGGATAATCGCGCCTCCCGGCCCCCGCCGGCCGGTTTCAACCCATGTCGTCATCCTCAGCGCCCACACCTCCCACCCGCACCCTGCTGCAGCGCTTTGCGCGCATCGCGCCCTATTTCCGCGAAGGCCGGCTGGGCGTGCTGGTGGCCGTGATCGGCTCGCTGATCGGCGCCGCCACCGAGCCGCTGATCCCCGAGCTGATGAAGCCCCTGCTCGACGAGGGCTTCTCCGGCGGCAAGCTGCCGCTGTGGGCCATTCCGGTGGCCATCGTGGGCATCTTCGCGCTGCGCGGCATCGCCGGCTTCGTGGCCCAGTACGCGCTGTCGTGGGCGGCGCACCGCGGCGTGCAGGCGCTGCGCGAGGCGCTGTTCCTGCGCATCCTGAACGCCCAGCCGGGCATGTTCACGCAGCAGTCGGCGTCCAGCCTCACCAACACCCTGGTCTACGAGGTTCAGGGCGGTGCGCAGCAGCTGGTGAGCTCGGTGCTCACGCTGCTGAAGGATTCGCTGACCCTCACCGCGCTGCTGATGTACCTGGTGTGGCTGAACTGGAAGCTCACGCTGTTTGTCGGCGTGCTGTTTCCGGCCGTGGCCTGGGTGATGCGCAGCACCGGCCGCCGCCTGCACCGCCTCACCCGCGAAGGCCAGGAGGCCACCGACGCGCTCGGCTACGTGGTCGAGGAAAACGTGCTGGCCTGGCGCATCGTGCGCCTGCACGGCGCCGAGCCCACGCAGGCGCGGCGCTTCGACACCCATGCGCTGACGCTGCGCCGGGTGATGCTGAAGATCGTGGCCGCCAGCGGGGCGATGACGCCGCTGACCCAGATCTTCACCGCGCTGGCGCTGTCGGCGGTGATCACCGTGGCGCTGTGGCAGAGCAATTCCTCCGGCACCACGGTGGGCGGCTTCGTGTCCTTCATCACCGCGATGCTGATGCTGGTGGCGCCGGTCAAGCACCTGTCCGACGTGATGGCGCCCATCACCCGCGGCCTGGCCTCGGTGGAGCGCGGCCTCGAGCTGCTGGACAAGGCCCCGGCCGAGACCGGCGGCAACCACCGCGTGCACCGCGCCGAGGGCGAGATCGGTCTGCGCGACGTGACGCTGCGCTACCGCGACGACCAGCACCCGGCGCTGGACGGCCTGTCGCTGCAGATCGGCGCCGGCGAGACGGTGGCCCTGGTCGGCCCCTCGGGCGCCGGCAAGAGCACGCTGGCCAACCTGCTGCCGCGTTTTGTCGAGCCCAGCTCGGGCACGGTGCGGCTCGACGGCGTGCCGCTGGCCGACTGGGACATCGCCGGCCTGCGCCGGCAGTTCGCGCTGGTCAGCCAGGACGTGGTGCTGTTCAACGCCAGCGTCACCTACAACGTGGCGCTGGGCGATCCGCACCCCGATCCCGACCGGGTCGAATCGGCGCTCAAGGGCGCCTGGCTGTGGGACTTTGTGCAGACCCTGCCGCAGGGCGTGGATGCGCTGATCGGCCACAACGGCAACCAGCTCTCCGGCGGCCAGCGCCAGCGCCTGGCGATCGCCCGCGCGCTGTACAAGGACGCGCCGATCCTGATCCTCGACGAAGCCACCTCGGCGCTCGACACCGAGAGCGAACGCGCGGTGCAGGCCGGCCTCGAGACGCTGATGCGCGGGCGCACCACGCTGATCATCGCCCACCGCCTGTCGACCATCGAGCATGCCGACCGCATCGTGGTGATGGAGGCCGGCCGCGTGGTCGAGCAGGGCCCGCATGCCACGCTGCTGGCCGCCGGCGGCCTGTATGCGCGGCTGCATGCGATGCAGTTCAGGAGCTGAGGCCCGCGCCCGACCATGGGCGCGCCGCCGGCCACCCGCCCACCCGCACGCCCACCCGCACGCCTGCCTGCCGCCATGACCGCCTCCCTTGCCCACCGCGCGGCCGTCATGCCGGCAGTTGCCCGCGGGTGCGGCCGGCGGCTGCGGCTGTTCATCCTGCTGCTCACCCTGCTGGCGATGCTGACGCTGCTGGGCGGCTGCGCCAGCCTGCTGCCGCGCCAGGCCGTGCCGGCCACGCAGGCGCCCACGGCCGAGCAGGCGGCCGCCACGCCGCTGGGCCGCATCGTGGCGGCCAGCCGGCCGGCCGGCGCCGCGTCGGCGGCTGATTCGGCGGCCAGTTCAGGCTTTCGGCCCCTGCCCTCGGGCGAGTTCGCGTTCGAGGCGCGCCTGGCGCTGATGCAGCAGGCCACGCACACGCTCGACCTGCAGATCTACCACCTGCACCGCGACCACGCCGGCCGCGGCCTGCTGCGCGCGCTGCGCGACGCCGCGCTGCGCGGCGTGCGGGTGCGCCTGCTGATCGACGACTTTTATGCCGCCGAGGTCGACGACCTGCTGGCCGGCCTGGCCAGCTACCCGGGCGTCGAGGTGCGGCTGTTCAACCCGCTGGCGCTGCGCTGGGGCCCGCCGCTGTGGCGGCTGCTGGTGTCGCCGGGCGACTTCGAGCTGAACAACCACCGCATGCACAACAAGCTGTTCGTGGCCGATGGTGCGCTGGCGCTGTTCGGCGGCCGCAACGTGGCCGACGAGTACTACATGGGCAACGACGAGGCCAACTTCATCGACATGGACCTGCTGGCCGCCGGGGCCGTGGTGCCCACCCTCTCGGCCGTGTTCGACCGCTACTGGAACAGCCAGCAGGCCTGGCCGCTGCACCAGGTGCTGGGCGCGCCGTCCGATGCCGCCAGCGACGCCGCCACCCGCGCCACCTTCGACGCCGCGGTGCGCGACACCCGCCTGCCCCGCGCCGCCTACGCCCAAGACCCGCTTGGCCGCGGCCCGGTGGGTGCGCAGCTGCAGGCCGGGCGGCTCGAGCTGCTGTGGGCCGAGGCCCAGGTGCACGCCGATCCCCCCGAGAAGGCGGCCATCGCCCAGCCCGGCAAGCAGCCCAGCGAGGCCATGGCCGGCCTGCTGCGCGCCATGGCCACCGCGCGCCGCTACGTGGCCATCGTGTCGCCCTACTTCGTGCCCGACCAGCGGGCGCTGGACCACATGCGCGAGGCCCGGCGCCACGGCATCCACCTGGTGGTGGTGACCAATTCGCTGGCCTCCACCGACGAGCCGCTGGTGCATGCCCGCTATGCGCTGCGCCGGCACACGCTGCTGAAGATGGGCGTCGAGCTGCACGAGATCGGCCCGGCGCTGGTGCAGCGCAGCCCGCAGTTCGGCCAGTTCGGGCGCTCGGTGCCGCGCCTGCATGCCAAGGTGGCCATCATCGACGGGCTGCGCGTGCTGGTGGGCTCGGTCAACCTCGACGCGCGCTCGGCCGTGGGCAACACCGAGCTGGGCGTGGTGATCGAGAGCCCGCCGCTGGCCGCCGAGCTGCAGCGCCTGATGCAAGACCCGCGCGGCGGCCCGCCGGTGAGCACCGCCACCTACCGCGTCACCCTGGCCGGCGATGGCCAGACGCTGCAGTGGCAGGCCTCGTCGGCCGCCGTCCCTGCCCTCCCGGCCGCATCCACGGCATCCGCTGCTTCCGCTGCTTCCGCTGCAGCCACCGCAGCCAGCCGGGCCGCCGCGCCAGCGCCGGGCCTGGCCAGCACCACCGACGAGCCCGGCGACAGTGCCTGGCTGCGCCTGAAGCTGTGGCTGCAGTCGCTGCTGGTGCCCGAGCGGCTGCTGTAGCGCCGCACCGCGCCGACCTGCCCGCGGCCTTCCCGCCCCTTCCTTCCACCAACCGCGAAGCATCCCGTGGCCCACATGCACAACCCCGCCGGCCTGAGCCCCATCGTTGCCGGCGCCTGGCGCCTGTCCGAATGGGGCTGGACACCGCAGCAGCGCCTGGCCTGGATCGAGGGCAACCTCGACATCGGCGTCAGCAGCTTCGACCATGCCGACATCTACGGCGGCTACTCGGTGGAAAGCCTGTTCGGCGAGGCGCTGGCGCTGCAGCCGGCGCTGCGCCAGCGCATCCAGCTGATCAGCAAGTGCGGCATCAAGCTGGTGAGCCCGGCGCGGCCCGGCCACACGGTGAAGCACTACGACACCTCGGCCGCGCATGTGCGCGCCTCGGTCGAGCAATCGCTGCGCAACCTGCGTACCGATCACCTGGACCTGCTGCTGATCCACCGCCCCGACTGCCTGATGGACCCCGACGAACTGGCCCAGACCTTCGAGGCCCTGCGCCGCGAGGGCAAGGTGCGCAGCTTTGGCGTCTCGAACTTCAGCCCCAGCCAGCTGGCACCGCTGCACCGGCGCATCGCGCTGGCCACCACGCAGATCGAGTGCTCGCCGCTGCACCTCGACCCGCTGCACGACGGCACGCTGGACCAGTGCGTCGACCTGGGCCTGCGGCCGATGATCTGGTCGCCGCTGGCCGGGGGCCGCGTGTTCACCGGCCAGGACGAGCGCGCGCAGCGGGTGCGTGCCACGGTCGAGGCCCTGGCCGCCGAACTGGGCGTGGCCCCCATCACGCTGATCACCGCCTGGCTGCGCCGCCACCCGAGCCAGCCGCTGCCCATCCTGGGCTCGCGCCGCATCGAGGTGGCGCGCGAGGCCATGGCCGCGCTGTCGATCACGCTCGATGCGCAGCAGTGGTACCAGCTGTGGTCCGCCGCGGCCGGGCGCGAGGTGCCCTGACCTGGGACCTCCGGCCGATGGCTCAGCGCGCCGCGGTCAGCGGCGCGGCATTGGCGGCGCGGCAGCGCTGGATGTCGCAGGCCGTGGGCAGCAGCGCGCGGTAGTCGCCGCGCCAGCCGCGGTCGTTGCCGTCGCGGGCGTGGCAGCGCTCGCCGCGGCCGTTGTCGTAGTACGACATCACGTCCACGCAGCGGCGCGAATGGTCCATCAGGCCGTACAGGTGGCCCATCTCGTGGGCCACCACCATCTGCAGCGTCTCGTGCGCAGGGTAGGCGGCATTGCGCGCGCGCAGCGTGCGAAACGCCGCCGCGCCCAGCCACAGCCGGCGCACGCCCACATGGGCCAGGCCGAAGTTGCCGCGCGCCAGGCGGTCGTCCCAGCTCACCAGCACCACGCCGGCGGGCACCTCGGCGCCGGGCGCACGCGGCCAGACCGTGGCCGGAATGCCGCAAGCGGCCCAGGCATCGGCGGCGCGGCGCAGCGTGCCCAGCACCTGGGCCTCGTCAAACCAGGGTGGCGCGCCATCGTGGTCGTACATCACGCGCAGCTGGGTGTCGACCGCCGGGCGGTCGCGGCCATCGCCCCAGGTGCCGATCTCGCCGGCGCGGCATTCGGCGATCTCCTGCACCCGCACCAGGTCGGAGGCCTGCGCGCCCGGCCACCCGGCCAGCCCGCCACACAGCAGCAGGCTCGACAGGAGACGGCGGATCGGCAGGTTCGAGGGCATCGGGGCGGCGCGCGGGGCGTGTGGGCGAAGGCGGACGGGGTGGCCGGGGTGGCCGGGGCCGTCGGCATGGCCGACTGCCCTGGTGGGTCTTCGGCCGCGGCGGCGCCGGCTTGAGGCCGCGGCCCGCTCCACAATCGCCGCATGGGTTCCGATCAGCACCACGCCCCGGCCGCCGCGCGGCACGATCACGATCACGATCACGATCACGATCACGATCACGATCACAGCCACGGTCATGGCCACCACGGCCACCACGGCCACCACGGCCATCACGGCCACCACCACCCGGTGCCCACCGACTTCAGCCGCGCCTTCGCCATCGGCATTGCGCTGAACCTGGGCTTCGTGCTGGTCGAGGCGCTGGTCGGCTGGCGGGTCGACTCGCTGGCCCTGCTGGCCGATGCCGGCCACAACCTCAGCGACGTGGCCGGCCTGGTGCTGGCCTGGGCCGGCGCCGCGGCCGGGCGCATGTCGCCCGACCTGCGCCACACCTATGGCTGGAAGCGCGCCGGCATCGTGGCCGCGGTGGCCAACGGCCTGCTGCTGCTGGTGGCCATGGGCGCGCTCGGCTGGGAGGCGGCCCAGCGCCTGGCCGCGCCCGTGCCGGTGCCGGGCTGGCCGGTGGTGTGGGTGGCGGCCATCGGCATCGTGGTCAACGGCGTCACGGCGCTGCTGTTCATGCGCGGCAGCGCGCACGACCTCAACATCCGCGGCGCCTTCCTGCACATGGCCGGTGATGCGCTGGTGTCGGCCGGCGTGGTGGCCAGCGGCCTGGCGGCACTGTGGTTCGGCTGGGTGCGGCTGGACGCCATCACCAGCCTGCTGATCGCGGTGCTGATCCTGGCCAGCAGCTGGGGCCTGCTGCGCCGCTCGCTGCACCTGCTGTTCGACGGCGTGCCCGAGCACATCGACCTGGCCCAGGTGCAGGCCCTGCTGCGCGCCCAGCCCGGTGTGGCCGCGGTGCACGACCTGCATGTGTGGGCCATGGGCACCACCGAGACTGCCCTCACCGCCCACCTGGTGATGCCCGAGGGCGGCGCCGACGATGCCTTCCTGCAGCACGCCACGCAGCAGCTGCAGGCGCGCTTCGGCATCGCCCATGTCACGCTGCAGCCGGTGCGCGTGGCCTTCATGCCGGGCTGCGCTGCCGCCGGCTGACCCGCCGCAGCGCCGCGCCGGCCTGCGCTGCCCGGGCCGCCGCCCCGCAGCCGCCTTCGGCCGCCATCCTGGCCTTCACCACGCCCCGCGCCGCTACCATCGCCGCATGCCCGCCCTGCTGCACGCTCTTGCCGCCATTGCCGCCGGCGCCTCGCTGGGCGCCATCGTGCGCTGGGGCCTGGCCAATGCCTTCAATGCGCTGCTGCCCACGCTGCCGCCGGGCACGCTGATCGCCAACCTGCTGGGCGGCTACCTGGTGGGCGTGGCGGTGGCCTTCTTTGCCCAGCACCCGGCGCTGCCACCAGCCTGGCGGCTGTTCGTGATCACCGGTTTTCTGGGCGGGCTGACCACGTTTTCAACCTTCTCGGCCGAGGTGGTGGCCAATCTGAGCGCCGGCCGCACCGGCTGGGCCCTGGCCACCGCCGCGCTGCACCTGGCCGGCAGCGTGCTGATGACCCTGCTGGGCATGGCCAGCGTGGCCCTGCTGCGCGCAGCGCCACCGCCGGCCTGAGGCTCAGAGGGTGTCCCCGAAATGAGAGGCACCCGCGCCGGGGTGGCCGAGGGCGCTGGCGGGCGTTGCGCCGCTGGCCCGGGCCACCAGCCCGGGCTGCACGGCGCGCCTACGCCAGCGCCCTCGGGTACCCCGGCCCTCAGGGTGAGGCCCCAGAATGGCCTCGCTCGTCGTTGCAAAGCTCGCCGGGTGTCCAACACGCCTGCGCTTTGCGCCTAGATCGAGGCCATTCTGGGGCCTCACGCGGGTGCCTCTCATTTCGGGGACACCCTCTCAGGCCCCGACGTACAGCGCCGCAGCGGCCGCCAGCCGCCGCCGCACCGCCGCGCGCAGGCTGTCGGGCGCCATCACCTGCACCTGCTCGCCCTGGCGCAGGATGTCCATCACCAGCTCGGTCTCGTCGGCGTAGGGCAGCGTCAGCTCCCAGCTGCCGTCGGCCAGCCAGCGACCCTGCTGCTCGGGGTGCCACTCCTCGTGGCTGGTCCAGGGCGCCGCCTGGGCCGAGAAGCGCAGCACCGCCAGCTGGCGCGTGCCGCCGGCGTAGATGCCGTAGCCGGTGTCCATCTCGGCCTGCACCTGGCGCATGGCCACGTCCTTGGCACGGGTGTCGGTCAGCGTGGCCTCCTGCACCGCGTCCAGCGCAAAACGCAGCAGGCGCTCGCGCTGGTGGCACCAGGCATCGAGGTACCAGGTGTTCTTGTAGTGCACCAGGCGCTGCGGCGAGACCTCGCGCTGGCTGACCTCGCCGCGCGTGCGGGTGAGGTAGCGCATGGCGATGCGCTGGCGCCGGATCAGCGCCTCGCCCACCCGCTCGAAGCAGGTGGCATCCACCGGCCGGCGCAGCGCGCCGATGATCTTCACCCGCTTCATCAAGGCCTTGCTGTCGTTCTCGCCGCCCGGGCCCAGCAGCTCGTGGATGCGGTCGAGCAGCGGCTGCAGATGGCGGCTGAGCAGGCCCTGGCTGTCGAGGCCCGAGATCAGCTGGTGCGCCATCAGCAGCGCATACAGCTCGCGCTCGCTGAACCACAGGCCGGGCAGTTCGTGGCGCGCCGTGCTGCGCGCCAGCGCGCTGCCGCCGCCGGTGGCCTCGAAGCGGTAGGCGTTGAGCTCGCGGTCGTAGGTGATCGGCGCGCCGAGCTGGTCGCGCAGGTACTCCAGATCGCGCTTGAGCGTGGCCGGCGACACCTCCAGCTCGGCCAGCAGGCCGGCAAAGCTGACATGCTGGCGCTGGCGGATCAGGCGCTCGATCTTGTACAGGCGTGCGGTCTTGGTCATGGGCAGTGGCGCGGCGGCTGGCGGCTGGCGGCGAAACGCCGGGCCGCCGAGTCTGCCACGCTGGTGGCTCAGCACATGAGCCAGTGCAAACCGCGGCACGGCCGTGATCGCGGGGGCTCACTGGCTCATGCTTTGAGCCACCGGCTGCCGACACTGTGAACACGGCCGGGGCGTTCCCGGCGCCACCCTGCGGAGCGTTCACGATGATCCAGACCCTGCTGCCGTTCAATGCCCTGGCCGCCATCACCGCCGCGGCACGCAGCGCCGCCCTGTCCTTCGTCGCCCCCGGGCCGGCGGCGGCACCGCACGGCGCCGACGCGGCCGCCACGGCCGATGGCCGCCACGATGCGGCCGCACCCACGCTGGCCGAGCGCCGCGAGGAGCCCGGCTTTGCGCTCGGCTGGGACCACGCCCGCCACGGCCTGACCCCGCCGCTGGACCTGCTGCCGGTGGGCAGCCCGCTGCGCCAGGGCTGGCTGGCCGCGCAGGCCGTGGCCGGGCAGCGCACGCTGCCGGCGCGCCCGGCACAGCGCCTGTGGCTGGCCCTGCGGCTGCGCGCCTGGCAGCAGGGCCAGGCCTTCGAGGCGGTGCAGCTCACGCCCGGCTTCCTGGCCCGGCTCGACACGGCGCAGTGCCCGGCCAGCCGCCGCCCGCTGCGCCCCCTGCTGGCCAGCGGCCCGGCGCCGGACGCCCCGGGCACCCCCACCGGCCAGGGCCGGATCAGCCGCCTGAACCCGGCCGCGGCCTATGCCGGCGGCAATCTGGCGGTGCTGGACGCCGAGTTGGCCGAAGCCCGCGGCACGCTGGAATTCGACGCGCTGTGGGCCCAGGCCCAGCGCCTGGCGGCCGGCGAGTGCAGCGCGCTGCGCGGCTTTGACGCCGCCACCTGGCTGCGCCTGGCGCTGCTGGCCAGCTTTGCCACGCCGCTGCCCCACGGCCAGGCGGCCAGCCTGCCGCTGGTGGTGCTGCCGCCCAACCGGGTGCGCCTGGTCAATCCGGTGCAGGGCCTGCAACTGATGCTGACGCTGCAGTTCACCCACGGCGGCTATGCGCGCCGGCTGCTCGAGCTGTCGGCGCTGATGCCCGGCCACGAGACGCGCCAGGCCTTCCAGATCTTCATGCACACGATGCTGGCGCGCCGCCTGGCCGCCGGGGCCGGCGCCGGCCCGGCCGACCTGCGCCGCGCCCTCGAGGACAGCTGGACCGACCCGCTGGTGCAGCGCCGCTGGCAGCGCCTGGCCCTGCGCCTGACCGCGGCCGACTGCGAGCGCCTGCTGCAGCGCGCAGCCCAGCGCGGGCTGATGGTGGGCGGCGGCCGCTGGCTGGATGCGCAGGCCGCCACCGAGGGCTGGGCGCTGCGCGCGGGTGATGACGCTCAGGCGCGCAGCGGCATGGGCGCATGCTCGGCCAGGCCCGGCAATGCACGCAAGCGCGGCTCGCAAAAGCTGGCCAGCTGAGCCGGCGTGACGCCGCCCGGCGCGTTCCAGTAGAGCCGCGCCGCGCCCACCAGGCTGGCCATGCACTCAAGCACGGCCGAGCCGGGGTCGAACTGCGCCAGCACATTGCTGCCGCGCCACAGCGCCAGCGTGGGCAGCTGGTGCTGGCCGGCCACGGCCATGGCGGTGGCCACGGCCTGCAGCAGCAGGTCCATGCGCAGCTGGCTGCGCCAGTGCACGGGGTCGAGGCGGCGGGCGTCGTTGCCGCCGTCGCCGCTGCGGTCGGCAGCGTGGTGGGTCAGGCACAGCAGGCCGTCGCCATGGCGCCACAGCGCATCGGGCTGGGCCACCAGGCCCCCGGCGCGGCAGGTCGGCCGCTGGCCCGGCGCCACCAGCGGCAGCGGCGCCAGCGCCGGCCGGCCGTCGGCCACCAGCACCGGCAGCAGGCGGGCCACGGCATCGCTGCGCGCATCCACCTCGGCCGGATCAAAGAAGTGCACACGCACCTGCACGCCGAGCAGCTCGGCCTCGTCATGCCAGGGCAGCGGCGCGCTCATCGTGCCGGCTCCCGGTGCAGCACGGTGATCGTGGGTGCAGAGGCCACCGGCCGCAGCGGTGTCGCCGGCGGCGTGGCCGCCCCCGACGGTGCGACGCCGCTGCCGCCACCGGCCAGGCGCGGCGGCCCGATCACCTGCCAAGCGGTGGCCATGGCGGCGCCCAGCGCCACCACCACCACCAGGGTCTTGAGCCCCGCCAGCATCCACATCTGGCGCGACATGGCGCCGCGCAGGTCGATGGTTGCGGCCTCGGGCGCCGCCAGCGGCGCGGTCAGCAATGCGGCGCGCATCTCGGCGCTCAGCGTGCCGGCGCCGGCCGGCGCCACCGGCCGGCTGCCAGCGGCAGCCACCGCGGCGCCGCTGCCGGCAGCGGCCCGCTCGCCCGGCAGCGACTCCAGCGGGTCAACCAGCACCCAGCGCACACCCTCCACGCCATCGCGTGTGAGATTGCGGCCCATCTTCACTTCGATCATCGACAGTCGCCTTCGCTGCAGGGGGCTGACGGCGGCGCTCAGGCGCCGAACGTGCTGGGTTCGGCCCGCGCCGTGGCCGGTGCGTCAGCCGGCGGCGGGGCCGCGGCGGCCGGGCTGGCCGGCGCCGGCGCCGCGGCGGCCGGCGGCCGTGTGCGGGCGATCTGGGCGAGCATGGCGCGTGCCAGCACCGCGGCCGGCGCCTCGCCGGGGCCGTCGTCGGGCAGCGCCTCGTGCACCGGCAGCCGGTGGTGGGCCCATTGCAGCAGCGTGCAGGCCAGGCCGGCGGCCGCACCAAAGCCGCCGTACAACAGCGCCGGTGGCCAGGCCGCACCATGCAGGGCCACGCCCACGGCCGCCAGGCCGCAGGCCTGACCGGTGGCGCCCAGCAGCAGCGGGTGAATCAGCGCGCGCATGGCGGCATGGCGCCAGCGGGGCGCAGGCGTTGGACGGGACAGCTCATGCCCTGTCATGTCGGCGCTGCGCCGCCGAACTTGAGCCGCCCGCGAGGCGGGCGGCCACCGCCGCGCGGTGGGTGTGGCTCAGCTCACGATGTAGGCCGCGGCGGCGGTGGCCACCAGCACGCCCTCGTCGCTGTGCAGGCGCATCTGGGTCGAGCCCACCCGGCCGCCCAGCCGCGTGATCTCGGCGGTGGCCACAAAAAAGCGCCCCAGGCCGGGGCGCAGAAAATCCACGCGCAGGTCGATGGTGCCCAGTTTCAGAAAACGGTGCATCACCTGCTCGGCACTTTCGTGCGCCAGCTTCTCGCTCATCGCCACCATCAGCGCACCACCGCCCAGCGCGTCGAGCACCGCCGAGATCACGCCGCCGTGCAGCCGGCCGTAGTGGTAGTGGCCCACCAGGTCGGGCCGCATCTCGAAGCGCATCACCAGATCGGGGCGCAGCTGCTGCACCTTGAGGCCCAGCACCTGGTTGAAGGTGATGCGCTGCTCGACCAGTTCGGTCAGCTCGCGGTCGACGATGGCCTGCTCTTCGGCACTGCGGCGGGGCGGATGGGCGCTGGCGGTCATGCGCCGAGGATAGCCGGCCCGGCTTGCCTATCATCGGCACCATCCCGATCCGCCCCGCGACCACGAACCGCCCTGCTGCCCGACGCGCCCCCGCCCCCGCCACCCAGCTTGCCCCCGCCGCCCCGGTGTCAACGATGACCCGGGCCGCCAGCCCCTGGCCCGCACTGCGCAGCCGGCGCCAGGCCACGCTGGCCCTGCTGCTGACCCTGGCCGCACCCACGCTGCAGGCGCAGCGCGGCGATCCGGGACCGCGCGCCGTCACCCCGCGCGGCCCGCTGGCCGCCGACGAGCTGCAGCAGATCGAGCTGTTCCGGCGCCTGTCGCCCTCGGTGGTGCACATCACCACGCTGGAGGTGCAGCGCGACTTCTTCAACCGCGCCGTGGGCCAGGCACCGCGCGGCACCGGCACCGGCTTCGTGTGGGACGCGGCCGGCCACATCGTCACCAACTTCCATGTCATCCAGGGCGCCAGCGCGGCCACCGTGACCCTGGCCGACCAGAGCACCCACCGCGCCCAGCTGGTGGGCGCCTTTCCCGACCGCGACCTGGCGGTGCTGAAGATCGACGCGGCGGCGGCCAGGCTGCCGGCCATCCCGATCGGCAGCAGCCGCGACCTGCTGGTGGGCCAGAAGGTGTTTGCCATCGGCAACCCCTTCGGCCTCGACCAGACGCTGACCACCGGCATCGTCAGCGCGCTCAACCGCGAGATCGAGAGCTTCAACAACCGCAGCATCCGCGGCGTGATCCAGACCGATGCCGCCATCAATCCCGGCAACTCGGGCGGCCCGCTGCTCGATTCGGCCGGCCGGCTGATCGGCGTCAACACGCAGATCGCCAGCCCCTCGGGCGCCAGCGCCGGCATCGGCTTCGCGATTCCGGTCGACGAGGTCAACCGCGTGGTGCCAAGGCTGATCCGCGACGGCCGCATCACCCGGCCCACGCTGGGCATCGGCGCGGCCAGCGAGGCCATCCAGCGTGCGCTGCGCCTGCCCGACGGCGTGGCCCTGGTGCAGGTCACGCCGGGCGGCCCGGCGGCACGCGCCGGCCTGCAGCCCTTCAGCCGTGGGCGCGACGGCAGCGTTGTGGCCGGCGACATCATCGTCGCGGTCAATGACGAGCCGGTGGCCAGCCTCGACGACCTGCTGACCCTGCTCGAGCGGCGCCAGCCGGGCGACTCGGTGACGCTGAACGTCTCGCGCGCCGGGCGCGGCCGCAAGGTGCAGGCGGTGCTGGCCCAGGGCGACTGAGCCGCGCCCAGCATCCTGCCGTTTGCCGCAGCGCAACCCGCCGGCAACACGCGGCGCGCAGGATGGGGGCATGCAAGAAGTCAAACGCATCCTGATCCTGCAGGGTCACCCTGACACCTCCGACCAGCACCTGTGCCATGCACTCGCCGGCGCCTATGCCGAGGGCGCCCGCGAAAGTGGTCACACGGTCGACACGGTGACCCTGGCCACGCTCGACTTTCCGCTGCTGCGCAACCAGGCCGACTGGATGCACGGCGAGCTGCCGCCGGCGCTGCTGCCCGCCCAGCAGGCGATTGCGCAGGCCGAGCACCTGGTGTTCTTCTTTCCGCTGTGGCTGGGCGACATGCCGGCGCTGGTGAAGGCCTTTCTGGAGCAGGTGGCGCGGCCCGGCTTTGCGTTCAAGCGCGAGGCCGACAACCCGTTTGCCGCCAAGGGCCTGACCGGCCGCTCGGCCCGCGTGGTGGTCACCATGGGCATGCCGGCGCTGCTGTACCGCTTCTACTTCCGCGCCCACAGCCTGCGCTCGCTCGAGCGCAACGTGCTTGGCTTCGTGGGCATCGCGCCGGTGCACGAAACCCTGATCGGCATGGTCGACAAGCTGGGCGACAAGGGCGTGACACGCTGGAAGGCCAAGCTGCGGGCACTCGGCCGCAGGGCGACTTGACGGTCGGCCGCAGGGCGACGTGACATTCGGCCGCAGGGCGACGTGAGGTTCGGCCGCAGCGCCAGCCGTGCACCTGGCGCACCGGCCCGCTGACCTGCCAGGTCATCGCCGCCCGCACCGAATCGGCGTAACGTCTCCCGGGTGACGGACGCTGCCCCGTGCGGGCAGCGATAAACCGCGCCACAGGAGACGCCATGTCCACACCCAACGACGCCCCCCGCACCGACACCGCCCCGGCCGCGCGCCACTACCGCATCTGCCCGCTGTGCGAGGCCTGCTGCGGCCTCGAGGTCAGCACCCAGGGCCAGCAGGTGCTGCAGGTGCGCGGCTGGGCCGGCGACACGCTCAGCGACGGCTATCTGTGCCCCAAGGGCGTGGCCATCAAGGACCTGCACGACGACCCCGACCGCCTGCGCCAGCCGCTGATCCGCCGCAGTGGCCGCAGCAGCCCGCTCGAGCCCGCCAGCTGGCAGGAAGCCTTCGCGCTGATCGAGGCCCGGCTGCCGCCCATCCTGGCCGAACACGGCCGCGACGCGCTGGCCCTGGTGGCCGGCAACCCGTCGGCGCACAAGATGGGCCTGCTGCTGTACTTTGCGCGCCTGGGCCGCGCCGCCGGCTCGAAGAACGTCTACTCCGCCAGCACGCTCGACCAGATGCCGCGCCAGCTGGCCAGCGGCCTGATGTACGGCCACTGGCTGAGCGTGGGCCTGCCCGACATCGCGCGCACCGAGCTGCTGGTGGTGATCGGCGCCAACCCGCTGGCCAGCAACGGCAGCATGTGGACGGTGCCCGATTTCCGCGCCAAGGCCCGTGCGCTGCAGGCACGCGGCGGCCGCCTGGTGGTGATCGACCCGCGGCGCACCGAAACCGCCGCCATCGCCGACCAGCACCTGGCCATCCGCCCGGGCGCCGATGCGCAGCTGCTGGCGGCCCTGGTGCACACGCTGTTCGACGAAGGCCTGGTCCGGCTTGGCAGCGCGGCGCCCTGGCTGAACGGCGTGGAGGACGTGCGCACGGCGGTGCAGGCGTTCACGCCCGAGGCGGTGGCCGCGCACTGCGGCATCGGCGCGGCCGGCATCCGCCAGCTGGCGCGTGATCTGGCGGCCACGCCGCGCGCGGTGGTGTACAGCCGCATCGGCAGCTGCACCCAGACCTTCGGCACGCTGGCCTCGTGGCTGGTGGATGTGCTCAATGCCCTCACCGGCCACCTCGATGCGCCGGGCGGCCAGCTGTGGGCCAAGGCCGCGGGCTTTGCCGCCAACACCCAGGGCAAGCCGGGCATCGGCCGCGGCGTGGCCACCGGACGCCACCGGGCCCGGGTGAGTGGCGCGCCCGAGGTGTTTGGCGAGCTGCCGCTGGTGCAGCTGGCCGACGAGATCCTCACGCCCGGCGCGGGCCAGGTGCGCGCGGCCATCGTGATGAGCGCCAACCCGGTGCTCTCGGCGCCCGGCGGCGCGCGCCTGGCGCAGGCGCTGGATCAGCTCGAGTTCATGGTCAGCCTCGACATCTACTGCAACGAGACCGCGCGCCACGCCGACGTGATCCTGCCCGGCCTGTCGCCGCTGGAGGAAGGCCACTACGACGTGCCCTTCCCGCAGCTGAGCTGGCGCAACACCGCGCGCTACAGCGCACCGGTGCTCACGCCCGCCCCCGGCCAGCCGCCCGAGTGGCAGAACCTGCTGCGCCTGATCGCCATCCTGAAGGGCCGCGGCGCGGCGGCCGATGTGCTGGCGCTCGACGACGAGCTGCTGGCCGACGACCTGCGCCGCAGCGGCACCGACGACACCGCCGCCGTGCTGGCCGCGCTGCAACCCTGGCAAGGCCCTGAGCGCCTGGTCGACCTGGCCCTGCGCAGCGGCCCGTATGGCGACGGCTTCGGCACCAGTCGCCGCGGCGAGCATCCCGATGCGCAGGGCGGCGGCCTGAGCCTGGCCCAGGTGGCCGCGCAGCCGGGCGGCATCGACCTCGGCCCGCTGCAGCCGCGCCTGCCCGAAATGCTGCGCACGCCCAGCGGCAAGGTCGAGCTGGCGCCGCCGATGCTGGTGGCCGACCTGCCGCGCGCCTGGGCTGCGCTGGGCGAGCCGCGCGCCGACATGCTGATCATCGGCCGGCGCGAGGTGCGCAGCAACAACAGCTGGATGCACAACCTGCCCACGCTGGCCAAGGGCCCCGAGCGCTGCACCCTGCAACTGCACCCGGCCGATGCACAGCGCCTGGGCCTGGGCGACGGCGCCATCGCCGCGATCACCCGCGACGGCCAGCGCATCCAGGCGCCGGTGCAGATCACCGACAGCCTGCCGCCCGGCGTGGCCTGCCTGCCGCATGGCTGGGGCCACAGCCTGCCCGGCACCCGGCTGCGCGTGGCCGCCGAGCGCCCGGGCGTCAATCTCAATGCGGTGCTGGATGCGCGGCTGACCGATCCGCTGTCGGGCAATGCGGTGCTGTCCGGTGTTGCAGTCTGTATCGAATCAGCCGCCTGACCCCCGCGGCCATGGGGATGTGAGGCCCCCCGCCCTCGCCTACTGTGCGGCGCAGCGGTCGGGCTGCCTTCGGCCGCACCCACCGGTGGAGGCCACATGCGCCGCAGCTTGTCGATTCTTCTCGCCGCCAGCGCGCTGGCCACCGCGGCCCAGGCCGTGCCCACGCAGTGGACCGTGGCCTCGGGCGGCAACGGCCACTGGTACGAGTTTGTCCCCGAGCCGGTGCTGGCCGAACTGGCCTACAGCCTGGCGGCCAGCGAGTCCTATCTGGGCCTGAGCGGCTACCTGGCCACCATCACCTCGGCCGCCGAGAACCAGTTCGCGTCGGTCACCGTGGCCCAGGGTCAGCTGGCCTGGCTGGGCGCCACCGACGCCGGCGTCGAAGGCCAGTGGGTCTGGCGCAGCGGGCCCGAGGCCGGCCAGGCCCTGACCTACAGCAACTGGAACGCCAACGAGCCCAACAACTGCTGCGGCGGCGAGAACTACCTGCAGACCAACTACGCCAACCAGGTGGGCCTGTGGAACGACCACGGCGGCCCGGGCAACGCCTTGCAGCGCAACGGCTACCTGGTCGAGTTCAGCGGCGTGGTGCCCGAGCCCGGCCGCTGGGCGCTGATGGCCGCCGGCCTGGCGCTGCTGGCTGCCGCGGTGCGCCGCCGCCGGGGCTGAGCGCCAGGGCCCCTGCCCCTTGCGCGCCAGGGCGCCGCGCCGGGCTGATCCGCTAGACTGCCGGGTTCGCCAGGAGCCCCCGAAATGCAAGTCGTCTGCCTCGATCTCGAAGGTGTGCTGATCCCCGAGATCTGGATCGCGTTCGCCGAACGCACCGGCATCGCCGAATTCCGCCGCACCACGCGTGAGGAACCCGACTACGACAAGCTGATGCGCTACCGCCTCGGCCTGCTGCGCCAGCATGGCCTGAAGCTGGCCGACATCCAGGCGGTGATCGGCGGCATGGCGCCGATGGAGGGTGCCAAGGCGTTTCTCGACGACCTGCGCAGCCGCTTCCAGGTCATCATCCTGTCGGACACCTTCTACGAGTTCGCCGATCCGATGATGCGCCAGCTCGGCCGGCCCACGCTCTTTTGCCACAAGCTGGTGATCGACGCCGAGGGCTTTGTCGCCGACTACACGCTGCGCCAGCCCAACCAGAAGGCGCATGCCGTCAATGCGCTCAAGGGCCTGAACTTCCAGGTCATGGCCGCCGGCGACAGCTACAACGACACCGGCATGCTGGGCGCCGCCGACGCGGGCTTCTTCATCCACCCGCCCGAGAGCATCACGCTGCAGTTTCCGCAGTTCCCGGTGCACCACAGCTATGCCGAGCTGAAGGCCAGCTTCGACGCCGCCTCGGCACGCCTGCTGGCCCAGGCCCAGGCCTGATCGCGGCCTGCGTCTGCCATGCACGACCGCCTGCGCGAACTGGAGCTGCTGGCCCCGGCGCGTGATGCCGACATCGGCATTGCCGCCATCGACCATGGCGCCGATGCCGTGTACATCGGCGGCCCCAGCTTCGGCGCGCGCGAGAAGGCCGGCAACAGCGTGGCCGACATCGAGCGCCTGGCGCGCCATGCGCACCGCTTTGGCGCGCGCATCTTCGTCACGCTCAACACCATCCTGCGCGACGACGAGCTGGAAGACGCCCGCCGCATGGTGTGGCAGCTGCATGGCGCCGGCGCCGATGCGCTGATCGTGCAGGACATGGGCCTGCTCGAGCTCGACCTGCCACCGCTGCAGCTGCATGCCAGCACGCAGACCGACATCCGCACGCCCGAGAAGGCGCGCTTTCTGCAAGACGCCGGCTTCAGCCAGATGGTGCTGGCGCGCGAGCTCACGCTGGCGCAGATCCAGGCCATCCGCGCCCAGGTGGACCGCGCGGTGCTTGAGTTCTTCGTGCACGGCGCGCTGTGCGTGGCCTATTCGGGCCTGTGCTTCATCAGCCATGCGCTCACCGGGCGCAGCGCCAACCGCGGCAGCTGCAGCCAGGAATGCCGCCAGCCCTATACCGTGACCGACGCGGCCGGCCACATCATTGCGCACGACAAGCATGTGCTGAGCCTGAAGGACAACGACCAGAGCGCCAACCTGCGCGCGCTGGTCAGGGCCGGCATCCGCAGCTTCAAGATCGAGGGCCGCTACAAGGACCTGGGCTACGTCAAGAACGTCACCGCCCACTACCGCCAGCTGCTCGATGCCGTGCTCGAAGGCGAAGGCGAGCGCGGCCTGCGGCCGGCCTCCAGCGGCCGCACCACGCTGTTCTTCACGCCCGAGCCAGAGCGCAACTTCAACCGCGGCACCACCGACTACTTCGTCAGCGGCCGCAAGGACGACATCGGCGCCTTCGACACCCCCAAATACGCCGGCCTGCCGCTGGGCGAGGTGATCGCCACCGGCCCCGAGCATCTGGACGTGGCGCTGGCCGAGGGCGTCACCTCGCTGGCCAACGGCGATGGCCTGACCTGGTGGGACCTGCAGGGCGAGCTCAACGGCGTGCAGGCCAACACCGCCCGCGCACTCGACGAACGCCAGCGCCGCTGGCGCGTGATGCCCAACGAGCCGGTGGCCAGCCTGAAGGACCTGAAGCGCGGCACGGCGCTGTTTCGCAACCGCGACATGGCCTGGGACCGCACGCTCGACAGCAAGACCGCCGAGCGCCGCATCGAGGTCGACCTGCGCCTCGATGAGCTGCCCGACGGCCTGCTGCTGACCCTGACCGATGCCGATGGCCACATGGGCCAGGCCGAGGTGGCCGTGGCCCTGCAGCCGGCGCGCGACGCCGCGCGTGCCGACGCCACGCTGCGCGAGGCGCTGGGCAAGCTGGGCACCACCATCTTTGGCGCGCGCCAGGTCGAGCTGGCGCTCAGCGCGCCCTGGTTCGTGCCGGTGGGTGCGCTCAATGCGCTGCGGCGCGACGCCGTGGCCGCGCTCGAAGCGGCGCGCACCGCCGCCTGGCAGCCACTGCCGCGCGCCCGGGCCGTGCAGCCGCCGGCGCCCTACCCCGACGACTCGATCAGCTACCTGGCCAATGTGTACAACCACAAGGCACGCGACTTCTACGCCCGCCATGGCGTGCAGGTGATCGAGGCCGCCTACGAAAGCCACCAGGTGCTGGGCGACGCCAGCCTGATGATCACCAAGCACTGCGTGCGCTACAGCCTCAGCCTGTGCCCCAAGCAGGCCAAGGGCGTGACCGGCGTGCAGGGCACGATCCGCGCCGAGGCGCTGGTGCTCAAGCATGGCAACGACACGCTCGAGCTGCGCTTCGACTGCAAGCCCTGCGAGATGCATGTGGTGGGCCGCATGCAGCCGCATGTGCTGCGCGAAGCCACCGCGCAACTGCAGGCCGCGAGCCAGCAGGCTGCGCCGATCCAGTTCTACCGCAGCCGCCCGGCCGCCGCACCGCGCGGCTGATGCACCGGCACCGGCCCGCGCTCAGCGCGCCGAGCCCACCACGCTGAAACGCCCGGCGTTGTCGCGCAGCCAGGCGCTGCCGGCCTGGCCGCCGTGCGCCAAGGGGTGGAAGTCGGCGCGCAGGTACTGGCGCCAGGGGCCGGCCATCTCGCGCACCAGGCCAGCGCGGCCGAACAGCAGCCGCCAGCCCGACACCCAGGTCGCGGGCCGCTTCCAGCTGCCGTCGTGCCAGAGGTTGTTGAGCGTCTGGCGCAGCGCGTCGCAGACGAAGTTGAACGACACCACGCGAAAGATGCGCAGCCGCCACTTCTCGTTGCCGCCCAGTGCGCGGTAGAGGTCGAAGGCGGTGCTGCGGTGCTCACTCTCCTCGCTGGAGTGCCAGCGCCACAGCAGCGCCAGGCGCTCGTCGGCGCCGGCCAGTGCCGCGTCGTTGGCCAGCAGGTACTCGGCCAGGATGGCGGTGAAGTGCTCGGCCGCTGCGGTCACCGCCAGGTGCAGGCGCAGATCCTTGCCGTCCAGCGCCCGCATGCGGCGGCGCGAGCGCGGCTCCCAGTGGTTCTTCAGCCCCTGCCGCTCCAATTGATCGTTATACAGGCCATGCAGGCGGCGGTGCGTGGCCTCCTGGCCGATGAAGCCGCGCACCTCGGCCTCGAAGCCGTGCCGCTGCTCGGCGGGCAAGGCCGCCAGGCCGGCGCGCACCGAGTCGATGAAGAACTGCTCGCCAAACGGAAAGCTCATCGACAGCGCATTGAAGAACGCGCTGCGGAAGGCGTCTCCGCCGTTCCAGTGGCGATCAAAGGGCGACTGCAGATCGACCAGCAGGCGGCGCACGGGCAGATCGGTCATGGCGGGGCTTTCGCAGGCGGTGGCATGGCGGTCATGGTACCAATGCGTACCAAACCGGTGCCAGGGGTGTTCCCCAGGGTGGCGCGCGCCTCTCCCCATCGGGGTGCATGGCATCATCGCCCGCGATGGCCGATGTGCTCACCGATCACCGCGAGCGACTGCTCGAAGCCATGGCCCACAGCGTGGCCGCCAAGGGCTATGCCGCGGTGACGATTGCTGATCTGGCGGCCGAGGCGCGCGTCTCCAAGCGCAGCTTTTACGAGCACTTCAGCGACAAGCCCGCCTGCTTCATCGCGCTGTACGAGCTGGCCAGCCTCAACTCCTTGCAGGTGCTGCGTCAGGCCCTCGACGCGCGGCGTGACTGGCACACCCAGGTCGAGCAGGCGCTCGGCGCCTACCTGGCCCACCTGGCCGGCAACCCGGCACTGCTGACCACGCTGTTTGTCGACATCATGGCCCTCGGCCCGGCCGGCCTGGCGGCGCGGCGCCGCAGCACCCAGCGCTTTGCCGATTTCATTGTGGCCATCGCCGGGCCCGCACTGGGCGCCGAGCAGGCGGTGGCCATCGTCGGCGGCATCCACGAGTGGGTGCTCGATGCGGTGGAACGCGGCCGCATCGACCGCCTGCCGGCGCTCGCCGCACCGGGTGCACGCCTGGTGCGCGCGGTGATCGACGCGCAGCCCTGAACGCCACGCGCCGCCCCGGCTTGCGCCGGCTGGATGGCCCGGCCCAGCCGGCCAGCACGCGGCGCGCAGTCGGGCCTGCACGGCTCAAGTTCCGCCACCCCCCCACGCTTGGGGGGGCGTGCATGGGGCTTTCGATGACCTGTGCGCGGCCCGTGAATTGCTACCCTGAGTTTCAGCAAGTATTTGCACAGGCCGGACACCCCGGCAACTTGCGCTTCACCGTTCCAAGGCAGCGGCGGACCAACAGTCCGCGAACCTGCCGATCCACCCGAGAAAGGGCTCCCCCGATGTTCCCGAAGTCCTGGAAAGTCCGCGCCATGGCCACTGCCATCGCGCTCACGGCGTCCACCGCGGCCCTTGCGGCTCCGGTCGCCACGGTCGGTTTTGAAGGCGCGTTCGACCTGATCGGTCCGGGCCAGACCAACACCCAGTACACCGAGCAGCGATTCAGCTTCACGCCGGCCGGCGGCGATGCACTGATCGACACCTCGTCGTGTGCCGTGGGCGTTGAGTACTGCGCCACCGGCAACAGCAGCACCCACCTGCAGGCGCTCAACGGTGCCTCGGTCACGATCAGGCCGGTCAACGAGTGGTTCCAGCTGCACAGCCTGGACGCCTCGTTCCTGCCCTCGCCCTCGCTCAGCCTGTCGGGCTACAGCTTCGGCCTGCTGCTGTCGGGCACCACGCTGGGCGGTGGCAGCGTGAGCCAACTGCTCGAGCTGGTGGAGAGCGCGGTGCTGCCCGGTGACTTCGAGTTCAGCAGCTACACGGGCGCGGCCGACATGACCCGCCTGACCTCGCTCACGCTGAGCGCCTGCTACATCACCGGCGGCGGCTGCATCACCGACGCCGCCGGCCTGGCCGCCGACTTCCTGCTGCCCAGCGATCTGCAGTTCTCGGTCGACAACCTGAGCATGTCGATCCCCGAGCCTTCGGCCATCTGGCTGGCGGCGCTGAGCCTGGGTGCACTGGTGGCCACCCGCCGCCGCAGCACCCGCTGATCCAACCCTGCCCACAAACGCAGAAGGAACATCCCTACATGAACAAGACCCCCTGGATCTGGGCGTCAACCCTGTTGCTCGCGGCCGCCTCGGCCAGCGCGCAGCAGGCGGCACGCCAGAGCTACATCGTGCAACTGGCCGATCTGCCGGTGGCCGGCTACAACGGCAAGGTGGCCGGTTTTGCCGCCACCAGGCCCGCCGCAGGCCAGAAGCTCAACATGCGCGCCTCGCATGTGCAGGCCTATCTGGGCTACCTGAACAGCCAGCGCAACACGGTGATCTCCACCGTGGGAAGCGCTCCGGTCACGCACCGCTACAACGTGGCCTTCAACGGCTTTGCCGCCAAGCTCACCGCGGCCGAGGTGGCCAAGCTGCAGGCCAATGCCGCCGTGTTGTCGGTGACGCCCGATTCGGCGTTCACCATGGACACCAGCCGCACGCCGGCCTTCCTGGGCCTCTCGGCTGCGGGTGGCCTGTACAGCCAGAACGTCACCGGTGAGAACGTGATCATCGGCGTGATCGACGGCGGCATCACGCCCGAGAACCCGTCGTTCTCGGACAAGGTCGACGGCAGCGGCAAGCCGGTGTCCTCGCACCAGGCCGGCACCGTGGTCTACGACCCGATCGCCACCACCCGCCCCGGCCGCTGGCAAGGTGCCTGTGAAACCGGGCCCGGCTTTCCCGCCAGCGCCTGCAACAACAAGCTGATCGGCGCACGCTGGTTCCGCACCGGCTTCGACGCCGCCGGCTACGTGGCACAGCCGGTCGAGTTTGCATCGCCGCGCGATGCCGACGGCCATGGCAGCCATACCGCCTCCACCGCTGGCGGCAACGCCAATGTGGCGGCCACCGTGAACAGTGGTGCCGTGGGCAACATCTCGGGCATCGCCCCGCGCGCCCGTGTCGCCGCCTACAAGGTGTGCTGGCTGTACGAGGGTTCGGCGCTGGCCACCTGCATCACCACCGACAGCGTGGCGGCCATCGACCAGGCCGTGGCCGACGGTGTGGACGTGCTGAACTACTCGATCAGCGGCACCCGCACCAACTACCTCGACCCGGTCGAAGTGGCGTTCCTGTTCGCGGCCGATGCCGGCGTGTTTGTGGCCGCCTCGGCGGGCAACAGCGGCCCCGGCAACACGGTGGCGCACATGAGCCCCTGGCTGACCACGGTGGCAGCCTCCACGCACGACCGTCTGTTCGCGGCCAATGCCGTGCTGGGCGGCACGTCCTACGCGGGCGCTTCGCTGCAGACCTCGGGCCTGGCCAGTGCAGCCGGCCCGCTGCCGCTGGTGCTGTCGGTGAACGCCGGCATCAAGCCCCTGGCCGACCTGAACCCCACGCAGCAGGCCGCCCTGCGCTTGTGCTTCAACGCCACCGACCTGGCCGATGCCACCCTGCTGGGTGCTGCGGCCGGGTCTGACGCGGCCCTCGATCCGGCCAAGGTGGCCGGCAAGATCGTGGTCTGCGATCGCGGCTCCAACGCCCGTGTCAACAAGAGCGAGGCGATCATGGCCGCCGGCGGCGCCGGCATGGTGCTGATCAACACCAGCAGCAACACGCTCAACGACGACGCCCACCACGTGCCCAGCGTGCACCTGTCGCACACCGTGCGCACGGCCATCCGCAGCTATGCGGCCACCGGCACCGGCACCGGCTACATCACGGCCGGGGCGCAAGCCTCGGGCGTGGTGGCACCGCAGATGGCTTCGTTCTCGTCGCGTGGCCCCAGCCTGGCCAACCCGAACATCCTGAAGCCGGACATCACGGCCCCGGGTGTGTCGATCCTGGCGGCCTACACGCCGCCCCTGGCCACGCACTATGCCGCGCAGATCGCGGGCGGCACCTGGCCGGCCCCGGAGTTCGACTTCCTGCAGGGCACCTCGATGTCCAGCCCGCACATCGCCGGCATGGGCGCCCTGCTCAAGCAGGCGCACCCCACCTGGTCGCCGGCAGCCATCAAGTCGGCGTTGATGACCACCACCACCGGCGTCAAGCTGGCCAGTGGCGCGGCTGACAACGACCGCTTCGGCTACGGTGCAGGCCATGCCAACCCCAACGGCGCCTCGGGTGTGCCGCTGGTGTACGACGCCAACCTGGTCGACTACCTGGCCTTCCTGTGCGGCGCGGGCACGCTGAATCCGGCGAGCGGCGTCTGCGGCTCGGTCGGCTTCCTGGCCCCGTGGAACCTGAACCTGGCCTCGTTGACCGCTGAGGTGGTGGGTCTGCAGACCCTCTACCGCACGGTCACCAACGTCAGCACGGCCACGAAGACCTTCAACGCCACGGCCACCATGCCCGGCTTCTCGGCGGTGGTGACACCGTCGACGCTGACGCTGGCCCCTGGCGCGCAAGGCAGCTTCGCGGTGACGGCCACCCGCACCACGGCGGCCATCGGCAGCTGGGCCTTCGGCAATCTCGACTGGTCCGACGGTGCCAGCACGGTGCGCAGCCCGCTGACCTTGAAGCCCCTGTTCCTGGCCACCCCGGCGCTGCTGGAAGACACCCGTGTTCGTGCCAACCGCATGTTCACCGTGGGTACCGGCTACGACGGCGCCATGCGTGCCATCACCGACGGTCTGGTGCCGGCCACGCGCACGGCAGGCAGTGTCGATGTGGGCAACGAAAACTGCTCGGCCAAGGTGACGGTGCCTGCCGGCGCCAAGTGGCTGCGCGTGGCGATGTTTGACGCCGACTCGGCAGGCCAGGGTCTGGACGACCTCGACCTCGAGGTGCGCAACGCCGCCGGCACGGTGGTGGCCTCCAGCGGTGGCAGCACCACCAACGAGTTGGTCAACCTGCGCGCCCCGGCCGCAGGCACCTACTCGCTCTGCGTGATCGGCTTTGGCACCGCACGCGCCGTCAGCAAGCTCGACTACACGCTGTCGAGCTGGCTGGTGAGCACCGGCAAGGGCATCGCCAACTCGCTGAAGGTCAGCGTGCCCGCCACGGTGGCCACGGCCGGCAGCGGCACGGTGGCCTTCCTGTGGAACGTGCCGGCCGGCCAGCGCTACTTCGGTACGGTGCACTTCAGCACCGGCACCGGCGAAGCCACCGGCCAGACCGCGCTGTACCTGGACAACCAGCCCACGGTGAGCGTGGCCACGTCCACCGGCGCCAAGGAACTGGCCAAAGCGACGCAGAAGATGAACCGCTAACGCGGTACTGGCCAGCGCAGCCCTCCGGCTGCGCTGGCCCGGCCGGCCGTGCAGGCCGGCCTCAAAAGACAAGGGCCACGCATGCGTGGCCCTTGTCTTTTGGCGGCGCGTTGCGCCAGCGGCATGGCGTGGCACCGACCGGTGCCGCAGCCAGCAGCCTGCAGCCTGCAGCCTGCAGCCGCACGGCGCTGTTGTGCTGCGCGGCCGCCGCGTCGTCAGTCGCGGCCGGCCAGGCGCTTGAGCCCCAGCCATTGCTGGGCCCAGAAGCCGCGGCCATAGTCGCGGCCCTCGAGCTGGTCGCGGATGCCGGTGGGCTGCAGCGCAAAGTCGAAGCGTGCGGTGCCGAACAGCATGTCCCACACCGGAAACAGCACCGCAAAATTGCAGCCGCCCAGCGTGCCGGCACCGGCCGATTCATGGCCCAGGCCGATGGCATGGTGGCGGCGGTGGTAATCGGGGCCCACAATCAGCCGGCCCAGCAGCGGGCCGAAGCTCAGGCGCACGTTGGCGTGCGAGAAGCTTTCCACCAGCTGCGTCACCGCCACCAGCGCGATGAACTGCCCTGGCGGCACGCCCAGCGCAAAGGCCAGCAGCACAAACACCGCGTCGCGCAGCAGGTCGTCGAGCAGGTGGTTGCGGTTGTCGCTCCACATCGTCATTTGCCGCTGGCTGTGGTGCAGCGCATGCAGCTGCCACCACCAGTCCAGCGCATGCTGGCTGCGGTGATACAGGTAGTCGACCAGATCGAACAGCAGCAGGTACAGCACGAAACTCAGCAGCGGCTGGTCGGTCAGGCCGGGCCACAGGCGGTCGAGCTCGACACCGGCCATGCCCTGCAGGCTGGCCTGGCCGCGCAGCCAGTCCCACAGCGGATCGATGCTGAAGAACATCGCCACCCGCACCAGGCCCAGGCGGTGGATCAGCGTGTAGACGATGTCGGTGCGCACCGCGGCGCGGTCGGTCACCGCCTCCACCGGCCGCCAGCGCTCGAGCGCGCGAAACACCAGCAGCAGAACCGCCAGCTGCAGCAGCCCCACCAGCAGCCAGGCGGTGGCGCGGTAGCCATCGGCCAGCACATTGCCCAGGCCCAGCTCGAACATCAGCGGCTGCAGCGCGCGCTCGAACAGCCAGCCCTGCAGCGCGTCGAACAGCTCGCCCGGCGTGCCCATCTCAGCGCGCCTGCGGCAGCGCCGCCGTTGCCGGGGCACGGCCGTACTGCGGATGCTCGCGCAGCGTGGCAAAGCACAGGCCGCGCGCCTTGAGCCCCACGATCAAGGGCTCGAGCACCGCCGGCGCCCAGGGATCACGCCGCGACCAGATGCCCAGGTGCGCCACCAGGATGTCGCCGCTGCGGATGCTGTGCAGCGCACGCTGCAGCAGCTGGACATTGGGGTAGCGCTCGCTCGGCAGCTCATCGCCCAGAAAGCCGGCCGGGGCCCAGCCCACATGGGCCAGGCCGCAGGCCCGGCCAGCGGCCAGCAGGGCCGGCGAGGTCTTGCCGCCCGGCGCGCGAAACAGCGGCAGCATGGCCTGGCCGGTGATGGCCTGGAAGCGCTCGGCCGGGCGCCTGAGCTCGGTGCAGTAGGCGGCCGGCGTGAAGCTGCTGCGCTGCCCTGCCCGCGGGCCCATCGACGGCCGCGTGTCGAAGCTGCCGTCGCCGCGCTCGGGCCGATCGGCCAGCCAGCTGTGGTGGTCCCAGGTGTGGCTGCCGAAGGCATGGCCCTCGGCCGCCCGGGCGCGCCACCAGGGCGCCCAGTGCTCGTCCAGGCTCCAGCCACCGGTGAGGGTGCGCTCGTTGGCCAGAAAAAACGTGGCCTTGACCTGCTGGCGCTGCAGCACCTCGGCCACCAGCTCGGCCACGCCCATGTGGCCGGTGTCGAAGGTCAGGTAGACGGGCTGGGTGCAGGGTGAGGCGGCGGTAGGGCCTGCTGCGCCAGCAGTTCCAGCGGCCAGCATCGCCACCGCCGCGCAAACACCCGGCAGCCCACCACCCCAACCCAGCGGCCGCCATGGTTCTGGCTCCGCCAGGCCACTGGCGGCGCGCCCGAGACCAGGCTTCGGGGGAGGCGGCGCAGCCGCCTCGGGGGGGGCGCCGCTAGCCCCTTGGCGCATGGTTCAGCGTCCAGATGCCGTGCGGCGAGCGCCCCACCTTCACCTGCTGCAGCACCTGGCGCTTGTCGACGTCGATGACGGTCATCTTGCCGGCCCAGCGCGAGCTCAGCAGCAGGGTGCGGCCATCGGCCAGCAGCTCCATGCAATCGGGGCCGCTGGGGCCGGGCAACTCGGCCAGGACGGCGAGCGACTGGATGTCGATCACGCTCAGCGTATTGGCCACGCGGTTGCTGACGAACAGCTGCCGGCCATCGCCGCGCGCGCGAAACGCGTGCGCGCCTGCGCCGGTGACGATGCGCTGCAGCAGCCGTGCCGCGCCGGCGCTCACGTCGTAGACCTCGACGAAGCGGTCGCCGGTGAGGCCCACGAACAGCCGCTTGTCGTCGGGCGACAGGTACACATCGGCCGGCATCTTGCCGGTCTTGACCTTCCAGCGCACGGCCTGCGTGGCCAGGTCGATGGCGATCAGCTCGTCGCTGTCCTGCAGCGAGCAGTACACCACCGTGCTGCGGCTGTCGATGGTCAGATGGCTGGGCGTCTTGGGCGCCGCAATGCGCTTTTGCAGCTTCAGCGGCTGGGCGGCGTCGGCCGGCTCCCAGCGGTAGAGGTCGACATGATCGAGCCGGTTGGCCGCGGTGACGAACCACTTCATGTCGGGCGAGAAGCGCAGCTGGTAGGGGTCGACGATGCCGGTGATGGTGCGCTGCACCTCGGCCGTCAGCGGATCGACCAGGGTCAGCGAGTTCGACAGCGCATTGGCCACCAGCAGGCTCTTCTCGTCGGGCGAGAGGTAGAGGTGGTGCGGCTCCTTGCCGGTGGGGATGCGCTTGCGCTCGACGTAGCTGCCGGGCTCGATGACGCTGATCGTCGCGTCCAGCGAATTCAGCACAAAGATCGGCGCACTGGCCAGCCGGGCCTTGGCGGCCGCGCTGGAGGGCTGGGCGGCCCCAGCCGGCTGGGCCGTGGCCTGGGCTGCGGCGGGCAGCACCGGCAACGCCGCCAGCCAGGGGCTCAGCGCAAGGGTCAGCGCACGGCGGCGCGGCAGGCAGCGGATGGAATCAGGGTTCACGTCGGGGCGGCTGGCGGCCGCTGGGCACGCAGGCACAGCGGCGGCGCAACATCGGTGGCGGGCAACCCAGAAGTGTAGGCGGTGCCGCCCTGCGGCCGGCCCCGGCCGGCTTGCGTCAGCGCAGGCCGGGCGCGGGGGCCGCGGCGCCACCGCCACTTTTGTGCGATCTGCCGTGGCCCGCGCCCCGCCCAGCGCCTGCGCGGCGGGGCTTACTCGTCGTCGCCGCCGCCCAGGATGCCGCCGATCAGGCCGCCGCCGGCCAGGCCGCCCAGCACCGAGCCTTGCTCGCGCGAGCCGCCGTTTTGCGGCGCGGCGGCAAACACGCGGCTGGCCAGGCGGCTGAACGGCAGGCTTTGCAGCCACACCGTGCCCGGGCCGCTGAGCTTGGCGAAGAACAGGCCCTCGCCGCCGAACAGCGCGGTCTTGATCTTGCCGACGTACTGGATCTCGAAGTTGACGTTGGGCGTGAAGGCCACCACGCAGCCGGTGTCGACCATCAGCGTCTGGCCAGGCTGCAGCTCGCGCTTGACCACGGTGCCGCCGGCATGCACGAAGGCCAGGCCGTCGCCCTCGAGCTTCTGCATGATGAAGCCCTCGCCGCCGAAGAAGCCCACCGACAGCTTTTGCTGAAAGTAGATGCCCAGCGAGACGCCGCGCGCGGCGCACAGGAACGCGTCCTTCTGGCAGATCAGCATGCCGCCGAGCTGGCGCAGATCCATCGGGATGATCTTGCCCGGATAGGGCGCACCAAAGGCCACGCGCTGCTTTTGCGGCGCCTGGTTGGTGTAGACCGTGGTGAACAGCGATTCGCCGGTGATCAGGCGCTTGCCGGCGCCCAGCAGCTTGCCGAAGAAGCCGCCGCCCTGGCTGGCACTGCCGTCACCGAAGACGGTGTCCATGCCGATGCCGGCGTCCATGAAGAACAGGCTGCCGGCCTCGCCGACCGCGGCCTCGCCGGGGTCGAGCTCGACCTCGACGAACTGCATTTCAGAGCCCTTGATCTCGTAGTCGACGACATCCATGGCCATGTTGGGTTGCTCCTGTAGAACCGTGGTGAAACCGGCTGCGGCCGGCGGACGGGCGCGATGGTAACCAAAGCGCCGCCGCCGCCGATGACGCCCCCCGACAGGCTGCATCGCCGGTCCGCCGGATTGCGCAGCCAGATGCACCGGCTGCGGCCCGGGACGGCCTGAGCCACCGGCCTGAACTGCCGGCGCGGGCAGAGCGATCAGGGGCTCGCCCGGGCGCCCGCCAGCGGCGCGCCAGGCCGCATGAAGCCCACCAGGGCCACGGCGGCCAGCGCGGCCGCCAGACCGAAACGCGGCGCCCAGTCGATCATCAGGCCGGTGACGGCCGGTGCCAGCATGCCGCCGGCGGTGTAGGCCAGCACCAGCACCGCGGTGCTGTCGACCAGCGCCACGCCCTGGCCCTGGCCGGTGTGGCGGTGGCCGATCTCCACCATCGACAAGGTGTACAGCGCCGCGCCGGCCGCGCCCCAGGCCACCACCAGCGGCCAGGCCAGCCAGGCACCGCCGGGCAGCGACACCCACGGCACCAGCAGCGCGCCCAGCAGGCAGGCCGCCACGCAGCTGCGGCGCATGGCCTCGACCGACCAGCGGTCGGCCAGCTCGCCGGCCGGCGCCGCCGCCAGCGTGCTGCCCAGGCCCGACACGGTGACCAGCAGCGCCGCGGCGGCCTGGCTCCAGCCCAGCGACAGGCCCCACAGCGGCAAGGCACCCGACAGGCCGGCCTCGAAGAAGCCGCCGACGAAGCCGGTGGCCATCACCACCGGCATGCCGCGCAGCGCTGCCAGCGTGCCCTGCAGGGCCTGGGCCAGGCCCGGGCGCGGCGCTGGGGTGGCCGCGCCGTCGGGTGCATCGCCCGCCGCGGCGGCCGCCAGCTCGGGGGCCTGGATGCCGAACATCATCACCAGGCCCAGCACGGTCAGCAGCAGCGCCATCCAGCCGGCCTGGTGGGCCGACCAGCCCCGCGCCAGCAAAGCCGCCAGCAGCGCCGGCCCGACCATGAAGGTGGCGCCGATCATGGTCGAGAACAGGCCCATCATGCGGCCACGGTGCGCCGCCGGCGCCAGCCGCGCCACCAGCGACTCGGACAACACCCAGCGCAGCGCCGCGGCCATGCCCGAGGCCGCGTACAGCAGCGCCCACAGGCCGAGCTGGCTGCTGGCCTGGATGCCGGCCAACGCCACCACCGGCACCACGCCGCTCAGCAGCAGCGCGCGCCGGGTGCCCAGCGCCCGCACCACGGTGGACGCAAAAGGCGTGGCCACCAGCACGCCGGCCCAGTTGAGCGCGGCAAAGGCCCCGGCGGCCGTGCTGTCGAGCCCGCGCGCCTTCAGCTGAAACAGCATCAGCGGCGCAAACACGAAGATGCCGCACAGCTCGAAGAACGTGGCGCCGAACAGCGCCACCAGGCTGCGCCGCGGCGCCGCCGTGCCAGATCCGGGCATGCTCAGCGCGGCGCCTCGTGGAACACCCAGTTCGTGCCCTGGTTGCTGATCTCGAAATACACGCGCTTCTCGTCGCCGTCGACCGTGCCGTTGAGGTTCTCGTCGAGCACGCCGTAACCGTAGCGGTAGTTGCGCGGCAGGTTGTCCTCGGTGCCGTAGGCGGTGGACAGCTTGTCGATCTTCAGGAAGCGCTTGACCACCTTGTCGCCGCTGTAGACCTCGAGCACGCCGTTGGTGCCGGTCCAGTTCTGGATGCTGCGGCGGATCTCGTTTTGCTTTTCCTGCGTGCAGCCGGTGGCCAGCAGCGCGGCCAGGCCCAGCAGTGCGGGCATCACGCCATGGCGGTTCATCGCGTGCCCTCGTCCTTGGTGCCGAAGATCTTGTCACCCGCGTCGCCCAGGCCCGGGATGATGTAGCCCACCTCGTTGAGGTGGCTGTCGATGGCCGCCGTCCAGCAGCGCACATCAGGGTGGGCGGCATTGAGCGCGGCGATGCCCTCGGGCGCGGCCACCAGCACCAGCGCGCGGATGTCCTTGCAGCCGCGCGCCTTGAGCAGGCTGACGGTGGCGATCATCGAGCCGGCGGTGGCCAGCATCGGGTCGATGATGATGGCGGTGCGCTCGTCGAGCTGACCGACGAACTTCTCGAAGTAGTTCACCGGCTGCAGGGTCTCGTGGTCGCGCGCCAGGCCGACCACGCTGACCTTGGCGTTGGGCACCAGGTCGAGCACGCCGTCCAGCATGCCCAAGCCGGCGCGCAGGATGGGCACCACGGTGACCTTGCGGCCGGCGATCTGCTCCACCTCGGTGGGGCCGCTCCAGCAGTCGATGGTGGTCTTTTCGAGCGGAAAGTCGGCGGTGGCCTCGTAGGCCAGCAGGCGCGCCAGCTCATGGGTGAGCTCGCGGAACTTCTTGGTGGAGATGTCGGCCTCGCGCAGCAGGCCGATCTTGTGGCGCACGAGCGGGTGTTGGACAGCGGTCACGGACATGGCAGGCAGCCTTGGGGTCAACGGGTTGCCAACGAGTGTAGCCACCGCCACATGGCGGGCCGGCGCGTCACAGGGCCTCCAGCAGGGCCGGCAGCAGGCTGGCAGCGGCCATCGCGGCGGCCGGCCGGGGCGGCCGTGCGCGCGCGCGGGGGGGGCGATGGGCGCCGGCTCAGCCTCTCAGGCAGGGCGGCCGCTGGCATCTCCGGCATCGGTCGGGGCGCCGTCCGGCTCGTCCGCCGGGCCGTCCGTCGGCTCATCGCCCGGCTCGTTGTCCGCGTCGTGATCCGCGTCGTGGTCCGTGTCGTCGTCCGCGTCGTGGTCCGATTCGGCCTGCTCGTCGGCCAGCCCGGCCGCCGTCGAGGCGGGCTCGGCAGCCAGGCGGCGCTGGCGCAGTGCCTCGTACAGGCACACGCCGGCGGCCACCGAGACGTTCAGGCTCTCCACCGCGCCGCTCATCGGAATGCTCACCAGCTCGTCGCAGGTCTTGCGCGTGAGCTGGCGCATGCCCGGGCCTTCGGCGCCCATCACCAGGCACACCGGGCCGCTGAGGTCCAGGTCATAGAGCGTGCGCTCGGCGTCGTCGGACAGGCCGATGATGCGGATGTCGCGCTCCTTCAGCTCGTTGAGGCAGCGCGCCAGGTTGGTGACCATCAGGTAGGGCATGGTCTCGGCCGCGCCGCTGGCCACCTTGGCCACGGTGGCGTTCAGGCCCACCGCGTGGTCCTTGGGCGCCACCACCGCATGGGCACCGGCGCCGTCGGCCACGCGCAGCACCGCACCCAGGTTGTGCGGGTCGGTCACGCCATCGAGCGCCAGCACCAGCGGCGGGCCATCCACGCCGTCAAGCACGTCGTCCAGCGAGTGGCTGCGCGCCACCGCGTTGACGCGGGCCACCACGCCCTGGTGGCGCGGGCTGCCGGCCAGGCGGATCAGGCGCTGGTCATCGCTGTCAACCAGCTTGGCGCCGGCGGCCTGGGCTCTCTCGACGAACTGCCGCATGCGCGCGTCGCGCCGTGTGGCATCGACATGGATCTCGATGATGGATTGCGGGGCGGTCTTCAACCGCACGGTAACGGCATGGAAGCCGAACAGGACCTGGGCGCTCATGGTGCGACTGTAGCGGCTGCGCACCGCCAGTGTGCCGGTGCTGCACCAGCGCCGCGCCGGCGTGACCAGACGCGCCGGCGCGGTGGGGCGCGCCGGCGGGCGCGTGGCCACTCGGTGCTGCTCAGCGCCGCGCCATGCCTGCCAGCATCAGCGCGCCCAGCAGCAGCGGCTGATGCAGCATGTAGACCGTGAGCGGCCGCTGGCCCAGCCAGCGCAGCGGCCGGCTCCAGCCCGGGGCGGCCCCCAGCAGCCACGGCGGGCGCCGGGCGCGCAACCAGTGGCCGGCGGCCAGGCCCCACAGCATCACGCCCAGCCAGGGCAGCACGGGCACCCAGTCTTCGGTGATGGGCTTGCGCGTGACCAGGCCCAGCCAGTTGCCCAGCCGGTTGTCCAGGGCGGCAAAGCCCAGCCCGTGCGGCAGCAACAGCGCCAGTGCGCCGGCCGGCCACAGCCAGGCCGTGCGGCCCGGCGCCAGGGCCCCGGCACAGCGCACCAGCAGCAGCATCAGCGCCATGCCGTGCAGCACGCCAAAGCTGATCCAGCTGCGCGGAAACATCAGCGCCGAGCCGGCAGATACCGCCAGCGCACAACCCGCCACCTGTGCCCAGCGCCGCCAGAAGCGCGGCCAGCCCTGCCCGCCCGCGGCGGCCAGGGCCTGGCCCATGCCGGCACACAGCAGAAACAGGCTCACGATGGCCGTGCGCTGCCAGGTCCAGAACGGGTCGCGGTAGAAGTCTTGCGGCGGCGCCAGCCAGCGCAGGTGGTTGAGGTCGAACGCGAAGTGGTAGGCCACCATCCACACGATGGCGGCACCGCGCAGCGCGTCTAGCCGGTCGGCGCGGCGCGGGTCAGACACGGCAGGGGTTGGGGCGAGGCATGGCGCCGGCACTGTACGCCAGCCGCCGGCCACTGCCGCGCCCCGGGCACGCCGCCCGACGGCCGGCTGGCCGACCGACCGGCGACCGCCGGCCGTCAATCAGCTCTCAGACCGCCGTTCAGGCGCTGGCGCGTCCGGCTGCCGCAAGGGGCGCACGCCACCGCCGCCGGCCCAGGCCCAGCAGCAGCGCCGCGCCCAGCCACAGCGCGGGCGTGGCGGGCTCGGGCACGGCGCTCAGGCTCAGCGTGTCGTGGCCGCCCTGGATCAGCACGCTGGCGCCACCATTGATGAAGCCGAGGCCTGCAAACGGGTGATAGAACACGCCCGACACCTGCACCGCCGACGACAGGAAGCTGTTGCCTGCCACCGGCGCCAGCACACCGCCGAGTTGCGCGCCCAGGGTCGGCGCGCCGCCAAAGGCGGGGTCGGGGTAGCTGTAGGTGAAGACCTGCGCCCCGCTCATGCTGGCCACCAGGATGGGCGTGGCCGCATGCGTGGCCACGGCGATGCCCTGGCTGTCGAAGCCGAAGCTCGAGACGCCCGGCACCGCATACATCGAGACCGTGGCCTGCGTGGTGTAGCCCGCCGCCGCCGCCGGCTGCACGCCCAGCAGATCAAACTGGATGTACAGCGTGTAGTCGCTGCCCAGGCCGGTGGGGGTGAGCATGCCGCCCGCCTGCTGCGCCGTGTCGACGATCAGGAAGCCATGCTCCTGCCACAGCGAATTGCCTTGCGCATCGGGTGCGCCAAAGTCGATGCGCGACACCTCGCCGCCGGTCAGTGTGCTGGTCTCGAAGGCGCTGCCGCCCAGGCCCAGCGCCGTCGGGTCGAACTGCACCGTGGCCTGGGCACCGCCCAGCGCCAGCGCCAGGCATGCCGCGACCGCAGCCTTGCACAGGCCCATGAACCCCTGTTGTGATGCCGACATGTCCAGACGCTCCCTGTGATTGATATGACGTTTTGATGTCACTCAGCCTATGCAAGAGCCGTGCAGATGGCACCACCCATTTGCCGGGGGTGCCTGTGGCCGAAGTCACAACAGTCGGGTCTGAGCCAGCGGCCTGCGCACCGGCAGGCCTGCCTGCGAGTGCCCACCTACAATGCGCCCCGCCGTCCGCGTCGGCAGCCCGCACCGGCTGCACCCCGGCGCGGCATCTGCCCGTAGCTCAACTGGATAGAGCAGCTGCCTTCTAAGCAGGTATTCGCCCTATGGAGAATGTCCAATAATCCGGGGTCTGTCCAAAAACATTCCCGACTGACCGTAGCTCAACCGGATAGAGCACTTGCCTTCTAAGCAAGGGGTTGCCCGTTCGATTCGGGCCGGTCAGGCCACACAATCCGCCCGAGCCGGGACAGTGGAGGCACACCGCAGCGGCCGAGCGGGTGCGATCCGGACGCCTCGCGCGATCGTCCCGGCTCACCCGCTGAGCCAGCCGCGCCCTACCCTGTCGCAATGTCTGGTGCCCCGTCCCGCCCTGTTGAAATCCGCCCCTGCTGGCGCTGCCGCTGTTATGCCGGCCTGGCCGCGCAGGGCACTGCGGCGCTGTGCTCGCGCCCGGGCTGCTGCCGCGTGCGCTCATGGCCGGCCACCGGCTGCGATGCGTGGGAGCGCGAGCCGGGCGCGGATGATGAGCCGTGGGCGCCGCCGGGGTATGCGGGCGGGCAGCCCGGCGTGCAGGTGGTGCTGAGAGTCGCCGGGCTGTAGTCCAATAGACCACACAAGTCGCTCGGGATTGCTTGCACACTGTAATCCGATGGCCTACAGTACATCCATCGCAGCAACACCGCTGCGACCCGGGCCCCAGGCAGTGGGCGGAGAAACTGAAATGACCAACGCATTCACCATCGACACCGACAGCGCCCTCGTCGAGGAGATCATCAATGCGGCCCTGCCGCACCTCCCGAGCGCCACGCTGGCCTATGACAGCGATGGCGATCTGGCTGGCGTCGTGTACTTCGCCGACGAGACGCGCCGGCACTATGCGGCTGACGTAGACGCGCTCCGCGCCCTCATCGAGGTGGTCAAGGACACCCACGGCAAAGACAGCTACTCGATCTGGTGCAGCCAGACTGCCCCTGACGCCGAGGGCGAAAACGAGGCTGATGTGATGGCCGAGATGGACTGGACCGCCTGACCATGACCAACCACCCCGGCCGCAAGCCGGGGTCTGCCCCGCGCATGACCCCGACCGAACTCGCTGACCTGCAGCAGCGATCCGCGTTGCCCGATGAGCGCATCGCCGAGCTGGCCGGCACGTCGGCGGCCACCTGGCGGCAGTACCTGGCGGGCGCCCGGCCAATGCCCTACAGCGCACAGGCCGCGCTGCTGCTGGCGCTGGTGCACCTGGGCATGCCGGCGGGCATGGCCGAGCCGTACCTGACGCCAGCGCATGCGCGCATGCTCGGCGGCACTCAGCAGCCTGATCCGGTGGCCGACCTGCCTGAGCCCACGCCCGAGGCCGTCCGCGCGCTGCGCGAGGGCGCGGGCCTGTCGCTGGCGCAGATGGCCGCGCTGTGCGGCATCGCAGACCGGCAGACCTGGGCGCGGTACGAGGGCGGCCGGGCCATTCCGGTGCAGACCTGGGCCGTTGCTCTGCTGGCGCTTGGCCAGCATCCCCGCTACAGGCTCACCAAGGCCTGAATCCGGCCGCTGGAGCGATTTTTCGGGGCCGGGCGATACCTGCGGTGCGCCAGGGCTGATCGCGCGCCCTACGCCCCGATGATGCCCGGCACGGTGCCGGCGCTGGTGATCGTGATGACGCGGTTCACCGGCTGCAGCGGGTAGGCGGTGCTGGCGTGCACCCAGCCTGACGGCCCCGGGAACTCGTTGATCAGCTGACCGATGCCGAGCGCGCCGACCATGGGCGCGAGCGCGCGGCAGACCTCGACCGAAGTGCCGAAGGCCGGTGCCCGCCAGTCGGCGGCCATTGCGCGCACATGGTCGCTGCGGGGCGACGATCCCACCGCCGCATTCAACGCCCCGCAGCGGTAGCCGCTGGTGATGACCACCGGCACGTCGCGGCCGGCCTGGGCCGACAGCCAGTCGCGGATGCGCTGCAGCATGGCCAGCGTCTCGTGCGCGGCCGGCAACAGCTCGAGCGGCAGCACGTTGGGGATGCCGCGGCGGGCGGCGGTGGTCGAGGCGGTGAACTCGTCGAGGCTGAAATGCACGCTCAGCCCCCCGCGATGTCGCGGCGCAGATCCGCGGCCACCTCGGCGAGGTCTTTGCCCTCGCGCCGACTGATCCACGTGAAGGCCCAGCGCACCAGCGCCCAGGCAGGCAGGCCGCACGCGAACACCAGGCCCAGCACCGCCATCAGGCCGGCCGGCTCCTGCATCCAGGCCTGCAGGCCCAGGTGCTGGATCACAGCCGCGCCACCGGCGATGCTGCCGACCACAGTGCTGATGAGGCCGACAGCCCACTCGCGCGAGCTGCGCGGCGGCGTCATGCACATCACGACGATGGCGGCCAGGCCGGCGCCGATGCTGGCGGCCCCGGCGGCGCCGCCGATGAGTTTCCAGCCGACGATGCCGGCTGCGGTGGACGATGCGGGCTCAGACATAGCAGGTGCTCTCATGGTGGACTGCATGGGGTTGCTCAGCCCACCGGCAACAGGCCGACAGGCGGGGTGAATCCGAGGCCGTCGTATCGCGCAACGCCGAGCGTCCAGCGGACGCGGCCGACGTACTGCACCCATCCCGATCCGGCGTCGGTAGACCAGTCGCCGATGCGCGGCACGCGCTCGCGGGCGTTCAGCGTGTAGCCCGTGCTGCCGAGGTCAATCGTGCCGCGGATGACCCCGCCGGTCGACAGGTACACGTACCGGCCCTTGCGCTCGACGCAGTAGTAGGCGCCCCACGGGAATGCCGGCTGCGCGTCAGGCGTGGCGCCGTTCTTGACGGTCGCCGTGTTGTTGTTGAGCATGACGTCCATGCGTCTGTCGCCGGCATTGCTCACCCAGGCCGTGAAGCCCCCGTAGGGGTCGCCGCCCGATCGGTCTTTCGCGTCCGTCCAGAGCGCGAAGTAAGGCCCGGTGTAGTGCGCGTAGAGCTCGAACGTCCAATCCTGCGAGCCCAGTGCCGGGATGTCGCAGACGATGCCGGGGGCGTAGGACACCGGGTTGATGACCTTGATCGTCGGAAGGGTGCCGTCCAGGTGCTCGGTGCTCCCGCCGGGCTGGTACAGGCCTGACGGCAGGAGCTGCACCGACGTTTGCGCGCTCGACTGGTCAACGCCCGACCCGCCCTGCAGCAGCAGCACCACATGCCGCCAGTACGGATCGATTCCCGCGCGCAGCGCCGGGCCGACCATGCGCATCATCAGGCGAACCCTCGCAGCAGGTTGCACAGCAGCATGTCGAGGGCCGCGTCGTACTGCGCACAGATCAGGTCGACGGCATTGGCCCCGGTACTGAGTGCCGGCGCGGTGCCGCCAGGCCACTTCCACTTCGTCCCGTAGGCCAGCGTGCGCCCGCCTGTCGCGTCCTGCCGGATGCGCACGGTGTAGACCATGCCGTCGATCAGGCCGGTCGGGTTGGCCAGCGTGCGATTGCCGCCCAGCACCACGCGGTGGTTGAAGCCCAGCGCCCCGTCGATGGCAATCGTGGCGGCGTCGGTCAGCGCGACAAAGCCGGCCTGCGCCGAGATGCCGGCCCAGGTCAGGCGCACATTGCCCAGGCGGTCGGTGTAGCTCAGCGCCGGCCCGTTGACCACCTCGTCGAGCTTCTGCGCGTTGAACAGCAGGTCAGACGGATCGGCGCTCGGTACGGGGTTGGTGGTCGGCATGGTCAGTCCGCGCCGAAGAGGCGGGCATCGTAGTTCGCGAGGGTCAACGCTACGGAGCCGCCACTCCCGGGCCGGGCGTTGCGCACGATGTACAGGCCGGCGGCCTCGATCTCGGCTTCGCTCAGGCCCACCGCGAACGCATAGCGGCTGCCGCACTGGCGGGACGCGCTGGCCACGAACAGCCCCGCGGGGGCGCTGGCCAGCACCACATGCACGGCATCGGCGCCAGGCGTGCACGGCACTGGGCTGCCGATCATGGCGCCATCCGCACCGGTGAACACCATGCGCCCGCTGGTCTGCCCCTGCCAGTCCACGGCCTCGCTCGTCTCGATCACCGAGCCAGCGATGGCCAGCACCTCGCCCGCCTGCAGGTCCGCGTCGGCCGAGAAGTCGTGCGGGTCAACCCACCGCACCAGCGAGCCCAGGCCGAGCTGCCCGGCATCGCCCAGGGCGGTGTCGCTGACGGTGGTGCGCTCGTACAGCAGGCGCCTTGCCTCCAGCTGCGCGCGGTTCTCGGCCTGGGTGAGATTGGTGCAGCCAGGCAGCTGCACCTTCTTCGGGTTGGCGCCGGTGCCGGCGGCCACGGTGCCGGCGGCCACGGACAGGCGGACATAGGCCTTCGAGGCATGGGTGTCGGGATCGACATACTCGAGCTCGATGGCGTCATGGCTGGCCGGCAGGTGCGCGGCGTAGCCGATGCTGCTCTGCCCGCTGGTGTCGAGGTTGCGATAGTCGAGCTGCACCTCGGGTAGCTCGCGCGCCTGCTCCCGCGTCACCGTCCAGCGCAGGCCGTCGCGCCACACCTGGCAGCGCGCATGGTTGGCGATCAGCTGCAGCCGCTCGCCCAGGCTCATGTCGGCATCGTCGAGACTGCCGTCGAAGCGCAGCAGCGGCGACGCTTCTCCGAACTCGGCATTGATGGCGGCCAGCGCGCCGGTGTCGATCTCGCCGATGTCCTTGCCGGCGAGCGCCCACACATGCACCATCGCCCGGGCGAAGTTGCGCGATGCGCTGGGCGCCGTGGTGGCCAGCGTGCGCACGTGGCGCTGCCAGCGTAGGTTGAATTTGCGGTCGCTGAAGCCCGTGGCCGCCGTGGTGGCGCGCGTGGTCACGCGGATGACGGTCACGCCCGGCAGCAGCTTGGTGGCGTAGCTGCGCAGCGCGAACAGGCCTTCGAGCTTGGCCACATCGGTGCCGTCGCTGTTCTCGGCGTTCATCCTCTCGAACTGCACCTTGTACCGGCCCGCGCCTGCGCCAGGCGTGACGGTCGTCGTGTGGAATCGCTGGTCGAATGTGTCGGCGACGAACGGGAATTCTTGCGACTGCCGCGTCCCGCTGACCTCGGCGCCTGCGCCATCGATGCGCCACCACTCGGCCTTGATCCGCACCGTGCCCTTCAGCCCGCGCAGGAACACGGTGTTCCACCTGATCTGGGTTGCGTCATCGATCGGCAACGTGAAGGGCCCCACGATGTTGGGCGCGGTCAAGCCGTCGGCGACCACCGTGTAATCGGCCTGCGCAGGCGTGACCGGCGGCGCCGGAACCGGCGAGTCGGCCGTCATGTCCACCGTGAGTTCGCCGGATGCCACGCTGTAGCTGTCGAGCAAGACCCCGCCGGCCCAGTAGTACGACCAGTCGCCGCCGCCGTGCACGTCGATGTGGGTGGCAGTGATGTAGACGGCCGCCGGGTAGGGGATGACTGCCTTCAGCGGCGCCCACTGGGGGCCGTCTGCCGTCACCAGGCGCAGCCCCGTGTCGCCGCTGACGATCGAGAAGTTGCCCCACCCGGTCGGGTTGGGCGGCGTGGCATCGAACGAGATTTCTTGCCCATCGACCCCGCTGGTCGCAAACGCCTCCAGCACATCCGACAACACGGTGTCGTAGTGCTCGGAATACTCGCCTGCCCCGGACTCCGGCGGCTGAAACACCTCGTAGCTGCCGCCCTCGACCTCGGAGATTGGCGTGTCGGCATAGCGCACATCGGTCACATCGCCGCGGCCCCGGCTCACGCACAGCCACTCGGTGACGTACTTGACTTGGTCGATGTACTCGACCACCGAGGGCTGGATCAGGTCGGGCCACACGCGCCGGTAGCCGTAGACGTCGGGCACGGCCTGGTAGGCCCGCGCCACGTTGGTTTGGCCGGTGAGCCGATTGTTCGGGCTTTCCTTGCCGACCGTGCTGTCGATGGGCGGTGCCGCGCCGGCCACTGAATAGGCGTACACCGCCGCGGCTGCGACGACGAGGTAGTAGAGCCACGACTCGAAGCCGGCCGGCCGCATGGCCACCGCCACCACATCGCCGATGGCCGGCGGCATGTCGAGCCGCGGGTCGGTCATAGGGTCGACGCGCTGGCCGTTGATGCGCAGCTCACAGTCGCCACCGGCGGCCAGGTGGCGCTCGATGTTGGCCTGCAGAGTGATGCCGTAGTCCAGTTGCAGGCGGCGCACGCCGGTGGCGCCGGCTGGGTCGTTCAGCAGGATCAGCACGGGGCCACCTCCGCCCGGCGGAAGAACCGCAAGTCGCTGTAGAGGCGCTGCATGGCGCTGATCCTGGCCAGCCTGGCCAGCCCCGGGCGGCCGATGTCGCCATCGCTGTGCAGCACCATGCCGGGCGCAGCCAGGATGCCGCAGTGCGCGGGGGCGCCGCCTCGCCAGGCCATCCAGGCCGCCGCGCCGACTTCGGGCCCGCAGGGCTGCCAGCCGGTGGCCGCATCGAAGCCCGCGGCGATGTCGGTCTGCGGCACCTCGCCGAGGTCAATGCCCAGAACCTCGCGATGCCACAGCACCACGATGCCGAAACAATCGGCGCCCTGCCAGTCTGAGCGCCAGCGCACCCATGGAAGGCCAGGAAGCGCCAGCGCGCGCGCGAGGAAGGCATCGGGGGTCATCACCCCCGGGGATGCTAGGTAGCGCGGTGAGCGGCTACAGCTGCACCAGGCCCGTGAACACCTCGGGCTGATAGATCAGGGCCACGCTGCGGCGCATCGGGTTGTCGTCGCTGGCGATCACCTGCACGGTGTCGCGGCCGAACGTGATGCCGCTCTGGTCGGCAACGTAGAGGTTCCAGGTCGCCTCCGGGGCGCTGGTGCTGCCGTAGTAGATGGCCAGCGTCACCTCGATGGCGTCGCGCGAGCCTGATGCGGCGATCAGCGCGATCTGGCGCTTGAACTCGCGCCCCACCACCTGCCGCGGGAAGCTCACTGTCAGCCGCGGCGGGCTGCTGCTCGAGCTCTCCGGCGGCTGCACGCTCATGGGCACCGGCGTGTGCACCTGGCCGCTGAGCGTGACCGGCTCGAACTGGTTGGCCACCAGGCGAAACGGGGTGGCCAGCGCCGGGTGGGAGAACACCACAGCGTGCCACACCGGCACCGTCGCTTTCGTGGCCCAGAACTCGCGGCGATCCATGGCGCTCAGGCCTCCGGCAATGTGGCAGTGATGACGACATCCAGGACGCTACCCCAGCTCGCCCAGTCATCCAGGCCCAGCAGCAGCGGCGCCGCCTCCAGCATGTCGGGCGGGATGCTTTCGGAGCGGGCCTGCATGCTGGCCGAGTAGCGCCACACCTCGCCCTCCTGGGTCGCTGACATCAGGCCATCGGGCAGGAAGCGGCAGGCATGCCACAACAAGCCGAACTCGGTTCGGATGGGCATCCGGAACGACAGCCGGCCGCGCTCAAGCGTGACGACAAACCACGCCATCAGCAGCTGGGCCTGCTCCTGCGTGCACACCCACTGCACCGACCACACCACGGGCCTGTCGGCGCCGGTGGCCTCGGCCTGGCTGGCGCCGGCGTCGGGCTGCGGCACCGCGAACGATGCCTCGCGCTCGCGCCGCTTGCCGGCCTGCAGCACGCCGGGCAGCGCGGCGGGATAGTCCGTGGTCAGCCCGGTGGCCAGGGCCAGGCCCTCGGCCGGGATGATCTGCGCCGCGGTCATCAGGGTGGCGCTGTACCGCCAGGTGCCGCCATCCTCAGATGCCGGCAGCAGCGAGTCGGGCAGCAGCTGGCACACGTGGTCTAGCAAGCCGAACTCGGTGCGCAGCGCCATCGTGAAGGGCAGCGCGCCGCGGCCGATGATGGCCTCGAACCACAGCCGAAACAACAGCGCCTGCTCGGCGGTGAAGATCCACTCGACCTCGAAGAACACCGGCGGGACGGTGCCGGTGTTGAGCATGTAGGCCGGGCCGCGGCGCGAGCCCAGCAGGGCCCACGGCGGGGCTTGCCGGCGGCGCTTGCTGCGCAGCACGCCGGGCAGCGTTGACGGGTAGGCGGCGGGCATTAGAGCCTGCTTTGCACGTTGGCGCCAGCGCGCAGAGCGCCCCACACCGGCCCGGTGTTCTGGCCGATCTCCGACGCGATCTCCGACTTCGCGCGGGCGACGGCAACCTCGATCACGCGCGCCTCGTTGTCCACGGTCGCAGTCGTGCCGGCCGGCGCGTTGTTGATGATGATCGTCCAACCGCCACCGCCGCCGCCCACCTCGTCGGCCGGCGTCACGCTGCCGCTGCGGGTGGGCAGCATGTACTGGCTGCCGTTGCTGCCGGTGAACATCTCAGGCCGGCCCGTCTCGTTGACCTTGTAGAGCGAGCCGGCCGACACCGGGCCGCCGTACTGACGGCCGCCGCCGAACTGCTGGCCGCGGATCGTCGAGACGATGCCTGCCGTCTGCGCCGCCACCGTGGCCATGGCCGGGATGTTGGTCGGGAACGGCAGGGCCGCTGCGGCTGCGATGCCCTGCTGAATCTTGATGATCGAGTCGGCGATGGCGAAGGCCTTGGACACGGCGAACATGGCCTTGTAGGTCTTGCTCTGCTCGCCGCCGAAGGTCTTGGCCAGGTCGGCCATGCTGCCGAACATGTTGCCGTAGCCCTGCAGCTGGGCAGCCTGCGCGGCGCGGCGCTTCTCTTCCTCTTCCTCCCTGATCGCGGTGATCTTTCGCTCGGTATCCTTCTCCAGGGCAACTTTGGCGTCGGCGTACAGCTGCATGTTCGCCTGGTCTTCCATGGCGAACTGGGCCAGCAGGGCCTTCTTTCGCTCCTGCTCGAGCATCAGCCGCGCGATGGGGTCGCCCTCGGCGGTCACGCCAAGCGCGAAGTCTCGGCCCTGCTGGCGCTGAGCCTCGGCCGCCTCTTTGCGCTTGCGCTCCTGCTCTTCGATGGCCCCTTGCGCGTTGATCCGCTCGACCATCTGGTCTAGCTCGCGCTGCGACTGCGTTTGCCGATCCTGCGCCGCCTCCTCGCGGATCAGCTTCTCGGCCTGCATGTGCTCTGCCAGGCTCAGCTTCTTCTGCTGCAGCAGCGCGTCGTTCTTGCGCAGGGCCTCGCGCTCGGCCGCGTCGATGCGGGCGTGGCCGTCGAGCGTGGCGCGTTCGAGCGTGGCCAGGTAGCCGGTGCCGTCGAACTTCGCGCCGGTCTTCTTTGCGTCGCCATCCGCGCCCGCGGCGGGCTTCAGCTTCGACATCGCCGCAGCCGGCGTGAAGCCGCGGTCTTCCGCCTTGCGCAACGCCATCAGTTCACGCATGCGCTGGCCGGCGCCCTGCGATGACCCGATCTTCTCGAAGTCGGCGTCCACCTGCCGCATGATCTCCCAGGCCTGCGCGAACTCGCCGCGCGTCGCCGCTGCGGTGGCCGCCGCCACCCCGCCGATGGTGATGCCCATCATGCGAAAACCCTTGACGACTGCGTGCGCCCCGTCAACGAGGTAGGTGAATGCCTCGGTTGCGGCCTCGGCCCAGGTCTTGACGGTTCCGCTGCGCCCGAGTTTGTCGCCCTCTGTCGTGACCTCGGCCAGGTACTGCGCCAGCAGATCGACGCCATCAGCCAGGCCCTTGGTGGCGCCGGTGAGTGCTGCGCTGGTGCCGGTGAGCGTGTCCAGGCGCTCATTCGCCCGCAGCGCGGCATCCTCCAGCGCCGTGAATGCGGCCTCGAAGGTGGGCGGGAACCGGGCGAAGTCGGCCTCGATCTTGGTCGCGGCCTTGCCAAGCGCGGACACCACCACGTCGGAGGTGAGCTTGCCTTCTTCGCCCAGTTTCTTCAGCGCGCCCACCGGCACGCCAATGCCATCGGCAAGCTGGCGCATGAGGTAAGGCGCCGTCTCCATCAGGCTGCGCAACTCGTCGCCGGCCAGCTTGCCAGAGCCCAACGCCTGGCCGAACTGCAGCATCGCGGCCTTCGACTCCACCGCGCTGGCGCCGCTGACCTTGATCGCCTTGCCAAGCAGCTCGGTCACCTGCAGCGTGTCGGCCTGCGTGCCGCCCATCTGCAGGATCGACTGGTTCAAGCGCGAGAACACCTCGGCGTTGCCAGCGACGCTGGTCATCGTGCGCTTGCTGATCGCCTCCAGCTCGCGCATGGCCGCCGCGCCGGCCTCGACCCCGCCGGCCGCAACCTCGACGCGCGCGCCGAGCAGGCGGAACTCGTCGGCGCGCTGGGCGATCTTCATCGCGGCCAGGGCCGAACCAAGCACGGCGGCCGCTGCGGCAGTCGCGGTCAGACGAGCCCCGAGCCCTTCCGCGAGTCCGCCGACCCGATCCAGCGACTTGGCCGCCTCGCGCTCGCCGTTGATCAGGCCCTTCGTTTCGAGCGTGACGTCATAGTGGACGCCACCGACCTTCTCAGACACTGGCCTTCCCCTTCACGCGCGCCATGGCGGCCTCGTACTCGGCCCGGCTGGGCACGTCGCGCCGCCGCGCACCCTTGGCGGCATCGCTGTCCAGGAACTTCATCGCCAGCATGGTCTGAAACTCGGTCATCGACAGCGCGGCCGCATCGGCACTCGACAGGCCGAAGTGCACGCGCGCCGCGGCGATGTACTCGGCGGCCTCGAAGCGGTCCGTGTACTGGCCGCCCCGCTCTGCCCCGGCTGCGCTGGGCCTGGCCTTGCCGCAGATGCCGTGCTGCATCAGGTGGCGGGCGATGACCACGCGCTCGGCCGGCGGCATCGCTCCGTCATGCCACGCGCCGGCCTCGTCGTGCCAGCCGATCAGCGCCGACGCATCCTCTTGATCGCACAGACCAGCCAGGACATAGGCCGCATCCTGCGCGGCGTTCGACCCATGCAGGGCGGCGTACAGGGCAACGATCTCATGGGGTGAGCCCAGGTCGGCAATGCGCCCCAGCGAGGGCGTGAAGGTGAATTCAGCGCCGCTGCTGGTGTAGGCCCGCACGAAACCGCATTCGACCAGCACCGGGCAGCCGCTCAGGTCACAGGTTGAACAGCTGGGCCTTGAGCGTGGCCGCGCCCAGCAGATGCACCACGCCCTGGCAGTAGTGCCGCACGGTGGACAGCACCACCGCGCGCGACTCGCCGGCCGGCACCGCGATGGCCAGGCCGGCAGCAACCGAGACGGCGCCCAGCCCCGGCACGGCCACGGTGGTGCCGCCGTCGCCGTCGATGGTGCACGTGAGGCTGCCGCCGGTGGTGTTGGTCAACACCAGCAACTGCTTTTTGCTGCCGTCGAAGGTGATCGTGTCGTCGGCGCTGAGCGTGCTGATCGCAGCGGCGAACGCGCCGGCCTGGTTGGCGTTGATGGAAGAGATGGCGGCCATGGTGGTCTAGCTCCTGGTGCTGGGGGTTGCGGATCAGACCGGGGTGTAGGTCACCGCGCCGTTGCTCATGGCCGTGATCGACCAAGTGGCGGCGTCGTCGTAGGGGCGGTCATCGCTCCATTCGCCCACGATGAACGGGCCTTGGTATTGGTCGCCGTCCGGGTCGATCATCTGCAGCCACACCTTCGGCTGGTTGCCGGTGGCGGCGCCCGGGTTGATGACGTGCGCCTTGAACTCCTTCTGGTTCGCCACGGTCTCGCCGTAGCTCACGCCGTCGCCCGAGAACTCGACCGACTTGAAGGTGACCAGGTTGGTCTTGGTGAAGGCGGGCGACATGTCGGCGGTGGTGTCCACCGTGTCCCAGCTGGTCTTCATCGACTTGCCGCGCATCATGCCCAGGCGCTTGAAGGTCAGGGCGCCGGGGCTGGCAGATTCGGTGGCGATGGCGTAGTTCACGACGACATCCCGACCGACGAACTGTTCGGACATGGTGCTTCCTCTCTCAGGTGGTGATCGCCGAGACGGCGATGTCGAAAACAGGCCGACCGTCACCGGTGGCCATGAAAACAGGCTCGGCCGCCTGCAGGTAGACCAGGCCGCCGCTGTTCGCGCGCATGGCCTCGACGATGGCGTCAGCCGCGTCGGAAATGGTCGTCACTTCGTCAGCCTCAGCGCCGATCAGCGACACGATGAACTGCGGGCGACGAACCAGCTGCGCGGGCGCCCCGCCGGCCGGCTTGATCACCGCGAATCGGCTGGTGCGGGCGGAGTCATCGACCCAGCGTCCGTACTGGATGCGCCAGCCCGGCAGCAGCGCGCCGATGAACAGGCGCAGGGCGTCGGCGGCTGCGCTCATACCCGCATGCCCCGCTTGATGATGCTCGCCACGTCGGACGCGGCGCGCTCACCGGCCACGGCCAGAAACTGCGGCTGGCCGTCGTTGGGGCCCCAGTAGTAGCCGCGGTCTTTGCCGTTGACCCGTGGCCGCGGGATGCCCAGGCCGCGCCACTTGCCGGCGGCCTCATGCACGGCCAGGGCGTACTCGGCCGTGAAGCCGATGCGGCCCACCAGCGCAGAGCCTTGCATGTCGATGTGCCTGTACTGGCTGTTGATCAGCGTCGATGTCTCGATGGGCACCAGCGGCGCCACCTCGCTGCCGATGCGCACCAGTACGCTGGTGAGGTTGCGCACTGCGCGCTGCTGAGTGGTCGCCACGAACTCGGGCAGGTTGTTGACGATGCGGACTCTGCGCGGTTTGGCCATGGCGTCAGCCCGTCACGGTGTAGTCGTCGGCCTGGCGGTCGAAGGTGTCGGCGTCGCGCTGCACCGCCCGCACCTCGACCGCGCCAGCGGCCACGGGATCGGCGCCGGTGTGCGTGCCGATGGCCACCATGTCGCCGGGCTTGATGTCGGCGCGCTCGGTGTAGACCGTCAGGCGCGCCGTGAACTCCAGGCCCTTGGCGTCGGTCGCGCGGCGCGCCTCGCCGCTGTAGTCGCAGGCGATGCCCACCGGTGCGCCCCAGGTACGCGCGCCGGCCCAGTCGTCACGGCCCTCGAGGGGCCAGACGGTGGCAGCGGCGGTGTACGACCAGCGAGCGACTGAGGACATGGGGCCATGCTAGGGAGCACGGCCCGCCGGCATGCTCAGCCGGCCCTGCGCAGCTCGCGCCACGCGGCGCGCCATGCGTTGCGGATGCGTTGGGCCAGCGTCGGCGCCCGCCACTCCATGAAGGCGCCGGCCGCCATCGGCCTGGTGTCCGCCGGCCTCGTCTCATCCCACCGCTGGCCCAGGCGCTGAGCGGGCGTCAGGCGCTGAGCCTCAGCGTCGGTGATCGTGGTCATGGGTGCCGGTCTGGGGGCTGGGATCAGCCCTTTGGCGCGTGGATCGTGATGTCGCGCTGCTTGCCGCCATCCACCGTGATCGGCTTGGTCACGTCGTGGCCGGCGCGGCGCACCATCTCCACCGTCAGGCCGACGAAGGTGCCGGTGATGACGGTCAGCACATCAGCAGCCGGCGCCTCATCCAGCGCGGCACTGATGGCATTGGCCAGCTTGTCGAGCGGGCTCAAGGCCAGTCCTTGTTCATCTGCTCGCGCGCCCAGCGGCTGGGCGGGTACTGCTTGCGGTAGAGGGCCACCGCGTTCTGGATGTAGAGCCACGACGGCACATCGCGCAGCAGCGTGCGGTAGGAGTAGGTGCACGCCACGCCCAGCAGCAGCGCGACGGAGCTGGCAGCGCCGGCCGCCATCACGGCGTAGCCGACCCACATGGCGATGGTGTCGATAAGGTTCACAGCATCACCTCTGGCAGGTGGGATCAGCCACCAAGGACGTGCTGCAGCATGGCCCGGGCCTGCGGCGCCGACAGCAGGTTCGTGCCCGTGCGGCCGGGCTGGCCAGGCGTGCCATCGGGGTAGACATCGGCCGGCACCGGCCAGGTCAGGAAGCGGCTCACCTGCTCATCGGTCGGACCGGCCAGTCGGGTGCGCAGCGCATAGCCCTCCAGCAGCCAGAGCTGATCGCGCGCCTTCGCCTCGGCCTGGCGGGTTGCCATCTTGATGCCCATCTCGGCATCGAAGTTCGCGGCGCTGACGCAGGCGCTGTGGCCGCTGGCCAGCAGGAACTCGCCATCCAGGAAGGCGTGCACCACCGTGCTGGTGGTCTCCCCGACACGGCCGCCGACGTAGGTCACGCGTGCCATCAGCGCGTCGATCTGCGCCAGGGTGACGCGCGCGGCGGTGAGGCCCTTGGCCTGGATCTCGGTCTCAATTGCTTGGTCGTTCATGGTGGTCTCGGGTTGGGTTGCTGCCGGGCTCACCGGCAAGGTATGGGAATCAGCGGCACATCACCACTTGCCAGACGCGGCCAGCGCGTCGGCCCACACCTGGGCGTACTCGGGGTACGCGGATGCCAGCAGGTGGGGCGCATTGGCGCCCACGATGGAGGTCGCAGGCGGTTCCGGGTAGGTGGGAGGTGTGCGCCCCCAATAGTCGTACAGGTCGCCGCCCGCGATGACTGACGCATTGCCCGCATAGGTGACGGTGAGCGCGTCATTGATGGCGAGCTGCAACGTGGCGAACTGGTCAGGGTAGGTCGGGTCAGCGAACACGGTGTAGTTCGGGCTGAAGCAGGTGAAGCCCAGCGCCACCCTGTAGCCCTGGGCCACGAAGTAGTCCACCATCGACTCGACGGCCTGCTTGTACCAACTGCGAATGGTCGGCTGGTTGGCCAGGGACGCCTGGGCGTCTGACTGGCCGTTGGCCATGAAGACCCAGCGTTCGCTCACGCCGCTGATGGCGTCCAGATTGGTCTTGGTGCGAGCCAGCAGGCCCAGTGGATCAAAGCCGAAATCCCCCGACCGCAGCACCTTGAATGCCGCCATCGACCCCACAGAGGTAGCGACGCACGTCCAGGTGATCGTGTTGTCCACGATGTCGTCATTGACCGCAGCGGTGGCAAATGCGGCCGGCTTTGTGGCGCCCGTCACCTGGGTGGCAGTCGGGGTGATGATGTAGTCGATATTGGTCGCGCCGCTGCCAGAAGGGATGGCCACGCCACTGGCGTTCGTGGCGTAGCGTGGCCGACCGACCTTGCAGCGAAAGACGCGCCCACTGTCCACGATCACATCGCCGTAATCGCCCGCGTCACCAGTCCCCAGGCTGGCCCGCTGGCCGAAGAATGCGGCATTGGCCGCCCATTGCGTAGCCTGGCCCGCCCACTGCTTGATGAACGACGATCCGCCGACGGCACAGTTGCGCCACTGTAGTGACCAGCCGCGGTTGCGCAGCCGGGCGTGTAGGTGCGGGATCACACTGCCCAGGGCGCTGACGGACGGGGCAATAGGGTCCGCGAGGCCAAGCCCGTCGAAGGTCACGTCGGTGGCCACGCTGCCGGGGCCGGCCCAGTTGCGGGCGCCGCTGCGCTCATTGCTCTGCCCGACCTGGGCCACGCCGCGCTTGCCGGCGCCCCCCGCAATCCCATGTGCTGACACCAGGGAGTCGAAAGCACGCTTCTCCGTCGAGTTGAGCGGATAGGTCGCGTTGTTCAGGCTGTAGTCGGTGCGGCCGCTCACGTTCTGCACCAGCAGCACAGCCGACACGCCGTAGGGCCCGAAGTCCTGGCTGTTGCTGGTCAGGGTGGTGGTGGTGGCCGGCGCGCCGCTCAGGCCCTGCACCGTGCATTGCCCGGTGGTGCTGATGCGGATGGTGTCGCCGGCCGCGAGTGCGATCTTTGCGCGTTCGGTACTGTCGAGGGTTGCCATGTGCGGCGCTCCATTGATGGGCTACAGCACATGCTAGGAAGCGGGCCACGCCCGCCCCGCGTCAGACCACCATAAGCAGCGTGCCGGCGGCCGGATCAGGCCCGATCAGGGCGGTCGTGATGCCGGCGGTGTCTTGGGCCGCCAGGCTGCGGCGCAGTGCGCTGAGCGCCTTGTCGCTGTGCTTGAAGCTGCGCGAGGCGCCGCTGGGCGCGCCCTGCGACTGCAGGCGCTTCGGGTCGCCGGCGGCGGCGAGGATGGCCACGGCCATCGACTGCACAAGCGTGCAGCGCGTCGCGCTGTAGCCGGCGGCGACCATGGCCACCTCGAGCGGCGCCACCTCTTCGACGGCGGCCTGCACGATGAAGCTGGGCAGCGTGACGCCGAGCGAGGCGTCGAGGTATTCGGCGGCCTGCTCGGCAGTGATCACGCTGCGGCCTTCTTGGTGGCCTTGGCCGGGGCGGCCTTGGGCTCTTCGACCGGCAGCAAGGCCTCGCCGGTGCCGTCGCCGGTGATCGTGCCCACGGGGACGCTGCGCAGGGCCTGCAGCTCGGCCTGGGCCGCATCGCGCTCGGCCACCAGGCTGGCGATCTCGGCGAGCGCCGTGCCCAGGGCCTGCTCGGCGTCGAGCAGCTGCTGGCCCAGCTCGGCGACGCGAACCGCCTGCTCTGCCAGCTGATCGGCCGCCGCCGCGGGGTTGACCACGAACGCGCGCGCCTGGGGATCGCTGCTGTCGATCTGCGGCGGCTCCCAGGTGGCCACGGGCTCGCGCTCGTCGTCGGCCGGCAGCAGCACGCACTTGCCGGCAGCCCAGGCCGGCAGGCTGGCCACGGCCAGCGCCACGACAGCGCCCACCGTGACGCCCGCCGGCCACGGGGCCTTGAGGTGGAGAACTTCGACGCGGATCATGGATCAGCTCGCGGTCAGGTGAGCGATGGGCGAGCGGCCGTCGAAGTCGCTGCGCAGCTGCGGCGCGGCCATGGCCATCACCTGGAACACGTAGTCGTCCTGCGCGTTCTGCCGCACCTTCGGCACGGTGGCCATCGGCATCGCCGACAGGATCGAGCCCCAGTCGCCGGTCTCAATGCCGGCGATGCCCAGCACGTTGTCAGCGGGCACGCGCGAGGCCGGCACGATGTCGGCGATCTGCTCGATCTCGCGCAGGCGCTGCAGGATCGTCTTCGGGTAACCGGCGGTGAACTCGTTGATGCTCGCGTACACCCAGTCGGCGTAGTTCAGGAACACAGTCACCTTGCCGAAGGCGTTGTCGCCCACCAGCGCATTGATCAGCGCCTGGAACGTGGCCAGCCAGTTGGCGCCGGTGGTGGCGCTGAGGTCGAAGCCGTGCGTGCCGGTGTTGCGCTGCGGGTGGGTGCGCAGGCCGTAGATGGTCGAGCCGCCGACGACGATGCTGGTGTCACCGTTCAGCACCAGGTCTTCCAGCTTCTCGGTCACGCGGCGCTGATGGTTCGCCACCGTGTCGGTGTCGATCATGCCGCCACCCTTCTGGATCACGGCCATCTGGCGCCAGCCGAAGCGGGCCTCGGAGGTGATCGCGGGCACCGGCGTGCCGACGTACTTCACGGTCGCCTGATCGGCGGCACCGGTGTGGCGGCCATCCATCGACACCGACACCTGGCCGCTGTCGCTGACCTGGGCGAAGTAGCTGACCAGATCGGCCACCGACAGCGGCGTGGTGTTCGCCGCAGCCAGGCGGCTGAACACGTTCAGCACATCGCGCTGGATCTGCGCAGCGCGGCCGTCCAGGCGGCGCCACGCATCGATCGGCACCGGCGAGGCGTTGCCAACCAGGGCCAGCTCGCCCGTGGGCAGCGTGGCAGCGAGGGCGGCGGCGGTGAGGTTGAAGTGATGGCGGGCGGTGTTGACCGCCAGCTCCTGCTGGGGAGTGAAGCGCAGCATGTGCGTGTCCTTTCGTGTGCCTGCCGGGTTACGGCTTGGCGTAGCAGTTGGCGATCTCGACCTCGATCAGGTCGCCCGCGGCCTTGACGCCGGCTTCGCGGCTGAAGGCCACCACCTGGTTTCCGGTGGCGGCAGCGGCGGCACGGCCGGCGGCGGCGACAGTCAGCTCCTGGCCGAACGTGTAGGTCGCAGCAGCCACGGCCACGAGGTAGCGCTGGCCCGGCTCCAGGATGTAGGCGATGCCGGTGTCACCGCTGGCGTAGGCGGTCTTCAGCGGGTCGGTGGCGTCGAGTGCGCCGGTGCTGTAGAAGTCGCGGTTGCTCAGCAGGCGCAGCTGGCCGGCCGGCGCGGTCGCCTGGGTCAGCGTGCTGGCACCCTCGGTCACGAACGTGCACGGCAGGTAGGCGCCGGCAACGGTCTTGGCCTCGGCGGTGTGCGGCTGGCGATCAGCCGGGCCGCGGAAAACGGTATTGGGCATGGTGGCTCCTTGCGGCGGCGCGGGTTAGGCGGCCTTCTTGTCGTCGAGGTGGGCGTTCAGCGAGTACGTCGCCAGCTCGTTGGTGGCGCCCTCGCCCGAACCGCCCGGCGTGACCGGGGCCGCCGTGCCGGTGGTGCCCGTGGCATTGGCCGCCAGCTCGCGGCAGCGCTTCAGGCCCATGGCCTTGAAGTCGTCGGCGGTCAGGCCGGCCTTGCTGTTGGTGGCCAGCTTGCCGGCCAGCGTGTCGAGCTCGGCCTTTTCGGCGGCCTGGGCGTTGGCCTCCAGCTCGGCGAGCTTGCTGTTCGCCGCGGTGAGCTTGGTCTCGGCCGGCTGCGCGGCGAGCTTGTTGTAGGCGGCCAGGATCGCAGCATCGTCCAGGCCTTCGGTTGAAACACCGGCTGCATTCAGCGCGGCGAGGATGAGCGGTTTCACGGGGTCGTGCTCCTGGCGTTGGTGGTTGAAAACTTCCTCGTAACTGACCTTTCGGGTCACCTCGACAGCAGTCCCGGCCCATGCTACGGAGCCGTCCGAACTGACCGTGTAGTCCTGCCGATAGAGCTTGCCGTCGCGATCCGTCCAGACGGCGTAGCGGTCGAAGACCTCGCGCAGCCATGAGCCATCGGGCAGGCCCTGGTGCAGGGCGCTGCTGATAGCGTCGAAACTCAGGTCGTCGCCCTTGTTGCCCAGCAGGCGGCGCAGCTGCTGCCGGGCCCAGGCCAGCGCGCCGTCGCCGCGGCGGTCTTCGGGGTCGGTGTTGACCGTCACGGCCTCGATCTCGGCCTCGGTGCCGTCCGAATTCACGAACATGCCCACGCCATCGGCCGGCGTGCCGGCGCCGGACTCGTGTAGAAGGAATGCTAGGTGGTCGTACTGCAGGTTCGTCGCGATGCGGCTGTACTTCTTGCCCCGGCTCTCGCCGTTGGCGGCGATGGCCTGCACCAGCACGCCGGTGCTCACGTGGATCGGGTCGGCGTTGACACCGTTGATCGCCGCATCCAGGCGCTCGATCAGCTTCGCGCCGTCAGGATGCGCCCTGGCCTGGGCCTCGTTGATCACCACATCCACCAGCGTGCGCCCGCCCTCATGCCGGGCGTTGGTGCACACCGCGCCGGCATATGCGGTCAGCAGGGCATTGCCGGACAGCGCGCTGATGTAGCGGCCTTGCCCGTCCTTCGGGTGGCCCGCAGGCGCTGGCCGACCCTCCAGCGACGCGGCGCCGGCGGCCAGCTGGTCGCCCCCGTAAAGCATGCCGTTCATGACCAGGTCGTCCACCGCGCCGCACACGTCTCGCACGGTGTAGGTGCTCCCCGCCTTGCTGACGTTGGCGGCGTTGACGACGCTGCGGATGTGGACGCGCTGGCGCTTGTGTGCCATCGGCTGGCCCTCGGTGATGTGGACGATGCGGCCATGCTAGGTAGCAGGCCCCGCGCCAGATCACTTCGGCCCGTGCTCGAGCACCCACCGCTGCCGGCTCTTGGCCAGCGTCGACTTGAGCGCATCCGACAGCATGGGTTTACCGTCCTCGCCGATCAGGCACTCGGTCTGGCCGCAGAAGCAGCCGTAGCGATTGCCCCGCTCGCCGTAGAACTTGCGTACCTCGGTCGTGGTGTAGACCTTGCCCGCTCGGCTGGCGTGCCATGGCCTGGTGGTGGCGATCAGCGCCGACGTCCACAGCAGCCCCATGCGCAGGCCCATCGCTTCCTCGGCGTGGTCGGCCTCGGCCCACTTCGCCTCGCGCAGCGTGCCCGGAATGTCGGTCTGCGCGTAGCGGAATGCGTCGCTGCGCCTCACGCCCAGGCGCTCGACCAGCTCTTTCTCGACGGCTCGCGGGTTCTTCCCATCGACCACGGCGCGGCCGATGATCTGCGACAGCTCCGACTTGGCGCCGGCGGCCAGGCCCGTCCAGTGATCCAGGCTGCGAACCTGGGCCACCGCGACGCGCGTGCGGTAGGGCTGCGAGAACACAACCTCCTCCAGTCGCCGTGCAGCCGCGTAGCTGGATGACAGCTTGCTCAGGTTGGCCACGGTCTGCGCAGTGCCCAGGCGCGCCGCGTCATCCTCGTAGGCCGACCACCAGAAGACATCGGCCGCGGCGCGGCCGTCCAACAGCCACCGGTCGAGCGCCTGCTGCAGCGCCAGCGACACCGCGGCAGCCTCCTGTGGGCCCAGGGCGTAGACCGTGCGCGCCGCGTCGAGCGCATCATTCGCGCCCAGCACGCGGATGCCGCGGAAGACGGCCAGCACCTCGGCCTGCAGCCCCGCGAAGCGCTTGCGGATCTCGGCCACGGCGCGCCGGATGATCGGGCTACTGGCCGTGCGGTCTTGGTCGCTGCCGAAGATCGTGGGGTTCGGCGCCCGCGGCGCGCGGGTCACGCTTGAGTGCCTGGCGGCGGCGGTTCGTCGTCCTCGACGCCCGGATCATCATCGGCACCACCCTCCGGCGGGATCGGCAGATCATCCTCGGCGATGGGTTCGTGATACCCACCCACGCGCCGCACCTCCTCGTCGGTGTAGATCGGCCGGCTGCCGTAGGCCATGGCGGTCTTGTTCGTGTTGGCCATCTTGTCGGCCAAATCGACCTTGTCCTTGTCGCTCGGCGCGCCCAGGTCAGACCACTCGATCTCGAAGTCTCCGGCCTCGATCCACCCGGCGGCCTGGCCGCGGCGGATGAACTCTTCGAGCATCGGCGTCAGCTCGTTGACCTGCCGGCTTGAGCACCTGGCCAGCCAGTCCTGTTGATCCTGGTCGCTGGCCAGGCGGCCGGTCTGCTGCCCGAACAGGATGGTGGCCGGGATCTGCACGCTGGCAGCGAAGTCGTTGGCGGCCACGCGCCACGCTGGCTCGGGGTCGGCCTGGGTGGTCTGCAGTGCCTTGGCGTCGGCGCCCTGCGTCACCAGCACGCTGTCGATACTGCGGTTGAGGTTGTCGACCTGCTCGCCCAGCACCTGCCGGACTGTCTTGCCGCTCGGCGTGCCGTCAGGGTTGCTGGTGACGACGTGCGGGCTGACGTCAGGCGAGAAGTTGATGTTGAGGTTGCGGCTGGCGTTCTTCAAAAAGCTCTCGCCGCTGCCGCCGCGCACTTTCTCCAGATCCACCAGCGCATTGAAGCCCGCGCGCAGCAGCGGCACGCCGTCGAGGAAGTCACCGCCGGCCGCGCCCTCGGCCAGGATCTGCACGCGACTGGGGTGCACGTCGGCCCACTCGTCGGGCTTGCCCTGCTGGTCGCCCTGGCTGCTCAGTGCGCGGCGCCGGTATTGCCACATGGCAGGCTTGCCGAAGGTCTCGGCGTTGGTCTCGTCGGCGTGCCACTTCGTGACCTTCAGCTGATCCTCGAACAGCGGCACGATGTCGACCAGCTTGGCCGCGCGCTCCATGGGCTCGCTCAGGCGCTTACCGTCGGCCACCCGGTAGATGAGGCCCGCATACCTGCCGACCATGTTGCGGCGGTCGAGGTCGCGCAGCTTCTGCCAGGCCTTCAGGCTCTTGAGCAGGTCGCCGAGTTTCTTCTCCCACGGCGTCTCGTCGTCGGTGTCGGGCCGCTTGATGCGCGGCACTTCCTCCCAGCACTTATCGAGCAGCCGGTGCACGGCTCCGAAGGCCGCGCCGCCACGGGAATAGGCCCGATAGAAGTGATCGAAGCCCAGCGTGTCGCTGTAGCCGTACTGGGCCCATGCGGTGGGCCGCTTCGCGTCCAGGCCCATGCCGGCCAGCAGGCCCATGCGCGCGGCCACGATGGCGGTCAGGTCGTCGGCGTTCAGGGTCAGCTGGTGCATGCCGCCATGCTAGGGATCGGGCGTCAGGTGAACACGCCGCCTCGCTTGCCCAGCAGTGCATCGAACGCGCGCGACGCGCCGTCGACCTGGTCGTCGTTCGCGCCGTTTGGGAAGGTCTGCAGCTCGTCAGTGAATGCCGTGTTCCAAGGCCCGCGCAGCATCAGCACGTTGCCGGCGTTGACCTGCGAGGCGAAGCCGCGGGCGCGAACCACTTTGTCGCCGGTCTCTGTGCTGTGCACGACGTGGTGGCCGGCCAGCATGGCGACCAGCGCCTTGATCTGGCTCTTGCCGGCCTGGCCGGGGTCTTGTGGCAATGACTGCTTGCAACGTCCCATGCCATCGGCCGCCGCGGTGTTCTTGATCAGGGCGTCGCGCTTGGTGGTGCCGTACTGCTCCCGCACCACGTGGGCCACGATGTAGCGCCCGTCAGGCAGCGCGCCCAGCTTGGGGCCGGCGGTGTAGTCCCCTGCCCCCTCGGTGGCCGCCAGATCCCACCCACGCGCCCAGCGGATCGCGCCTGCCGGGATGGCGTCGACGATCTCAATCTTGTCGGCCTCGAACTCGCCGCCCTTCTTCGGGCTGGGCCGTTGCTGGTACTGGCCGGCCGTGGCATACGCCCCCATCGTGCGCTTGTCACGCTCGACCACAGCGCGCGGGAAGCGGGCCGGGAACAACAGCTCGCCATCCTCGCGCCGCGGGTCGACGAAGCCGATGCTGGTGGGCTTGCGCGCCCCCTCGTACTCCATCGGCAGGCACAGGTGGTCATAGCCCAGCTGCTCGGCCAGGATCAGCCCGCTCACGTCCTTCTCGTGCAGCCGCTGCATCACGATGATGATGGCGCTTCGCTCGGGCTCGTTCAGGCGCGTTGGCAGGGTCTCGCGGAACACCCGGTTCGCCTCGGCCAGCTCAGCCTCGCTGTGTGCCCCCTCGACGCTGTGCGGGTCGTCCCACAGCACCCGATCACCGCGCCGGCCGGTCATTGACCCGACTGGGCAGGCCTGGCGCCAGCCAGTGCTCGCGTTCTCGAAGTACTTCTTCGCGTTCTGGTCGCCCGCCATCTTGGTGGGCCACAGGCGCTGATACCAGTCGCTCTGCACCAGGCGGCGCATCTTCACGCTGTCGCGGATGGCCAGCCCTTCCTCGTGACTGGCGCCAATGAAGCGCATCGACGGCATGCCCTTCGGCCCCCACTCCCAGGCCGGCCAGAACACGGCGCAGCTCATCGACTTCATGGTGCCGGGCGGGATGTTGATCAGCAGCCGCGTGATCTGGCCCGCCGTGATCGCCTCCAGGTGCTCGGCGATGGCGTCCATGTGCCAGCCGTGGATGTACTTGTGCGCAGGCTCCAGCACCGCCCACGCACGTTGAGCAAAATGCACCAAGCTACGAGCGCAATACTCCCGCTCGATGCCGAGCCAGTCAGCGTCCGTCAGCTGCAATGCGTGCATCCAGCAGATCCTGCAGGGTCTGGCTCGACAGCTTCGACGGATCGATTGATGGCCGCGATTCGTGCTGTATCGGCCCCCCGCCTTGCCCGCTGTGCTCGATCTGCCCAAGCTTCGCATGCATGAATGGCGCGCACGCCTGGGCAAAAGGGAAGGCCGCGACAGCCCCCTCTTTCATCAGCACATCATCCATCGCGTCAAGCATCACCTGCAGCGGCTCTTTGCCGCCCGACTCACGACGCCGCATGACGACGTCCAGGGCGGTCAGCTTCACGACTCGTCGTGTCGGCTTACGACCACTGCCTGGCCGCGCACCGCCCCTGCTTGATTTCTTCGGTTCGTCGCTCATAAATCAATCCAATCCAATCCATGGTCTAACCAAACCGCCGAATCGCCGAGCGCAAAGATGGCACCCCCTTCCTACGAGCCGCCGGCTTCACGTCCGTCTTGAACAAGCGGTCAAAGATCGCCGCAGACTGAAGGCGGTTGCCCTCTTCGACTGCGGAGAACACGGAATCCACAAAGCCAAGATAAAAGCGCGCCATATCAGCGCACGCCGCAATGTCGGCAGATTCAATGCGACGGTTCGGGTTTAGATTCATACTGCTGCGCACCGCAACAGAAAAAGCGCCGCCAGTCAAAATGCAGAACTTGGCATGAATGTTTGCGGCTCGAAACGACTTGACGCCAAACCCCTGAACAAGGCGCGCGCTCAACTCAGGACGGCGCCCGAAAATGCTCGGATCAACGATCATCCGCATGCTTTTGATGCGCGAGTCGCGCACAAACTTTTCGCAGGCATCGAGGTCATAGAGCCCCATTGTCCAAGTCGCCAGAGCCACGTCAGACGGCCCGACAACCTCCAGCAATCGTTGCAATATGTCGATCATGCTGAGAGAGCCGTCTGTGAGTATCGAAAGCTCCTCGCCATCGCGCAACGCCAGAAGCGCCCTCACGACCTCGCCCTGACCGCCAAGCACATGCCCGCGCCTTGGCGAACGCCTCAGAAAAACGCAATCCCCGCTCATCCGATTTCCTCTCCATCCCAAACGCGGACTTTCTTGCCGCGACTCTTGGCCGCCTTGGTGGGCTTCGGCGGCCGCTGCCTGGCACGCCGCAGGCGCTCGCGCTCGGCCCATTCCTCGGTTTCCTCGGGCCGCAGCCGCACGACGCGCACGCGGCCGTCTTCGCGGTCGACCCGGATCAACGGGGCCGGCGCGGCGATGTCCTGCGGCTTGCCTGGCCGGGCCTTGCCCTTGCTGCGCGATGCCGCGGCCGCCAGAGCCCAGATGGACGATGCGGCGCCGGTGGGCGGCGGCGGCTCACGCCCGGCCAGTGTGCGTCGGCGGGTGGGGAAGTCATAGGCGGTGTCCTCGTCGTCAAGCCAGCCGCTGGTCTGGGCGGCGAACTCGCGAAAGTCGAAGTCGAGCACCAGTTGCACGTCGCGGCGCGGCGCCACACGCACCCGGCACCGGCGGGCCAGCACAGCGCGAGTGGCGGGCGCCGCCGCCGGGATGGGCAGATCGTCGAAGAGCATCGGCTGGCGCTCGGCAGTGGTCATCAGGTCGGCGGCTTGCGCGCCTCCCACAGAGCGCGCATGGTGGCGCGCAGCGCATCGACAGCGGCCCTGCCGCGGCGTCGCTCGAGGTTTTCCAGCCAGGCCCTGCGGTCGGCCAGGGTGGGCAGCATGGTGATGGCGCGGGCTTCGCATTCGTGGCGCCACGCCTCGCTGGCGCTGTCCACGACGGTGCCGTCGACGAGGGTGACGGTGGTCACGCCGCCTGCTCCAGCTGCAGACCCTGCTGGGGCAGCACACGCGGGGCCTGGGCGCGGATGGCGATGACCACGCGGGCCGGGCCGCCGTCTGGCTCCATGCGGGTCTTGTGCATTGCCCAAATGCGGCGGTCATCGTCGAACACGATGCCCTGCAGTGCGTCGCTCAGCACCTTCTCGGCGTTGCCCAAGTCGATGCACCGCACGTCGTCATCCCAGGCGGCGGGATCGCGCCGCTGGCGCCGGGCCCAGTCCTGCGGCCGGGCCGGGTACAGGCGCAGCCAGAGCTCGACGCGGCAGGTCAGCGGCTCGGCCAGGCCGGCGGCGCGGGCGATGCGCTGCACGTCGGCCTTGTAGGCCTTGGCCTCCTTCGATGGAGCCATCATCGTGCGGCCCGGAATGGTGATGGCCTTCCAGTACCTGTTACTGGAAACCGGATAAGGCAGCGTCAGCGTGATCATGCCGACGCCTCGCCCGTCGCCAGGGGATCCACCAGAGCGCCCGCCTCTGCCCGCTGCATCGCTTCATCCTGCTCCCGCTGCGTCGAGTAGCCGGTCATGCGCTGGCGCAGTGCGCGCAGCGCAGCGATGCCGGCCTCACGCGCACCGGTGTCGAGCGGCTGCTGCGCCGGCGCTGGCGCCGGCAGCGCGCGCTGGGTCGGGTCAGGGGGCGACGCCCATGTGCCCTGGGCCCACTGGTCGGCCAGCAGGCGCTCCCAGCGCTTGCGGCAGGCTGCGAAGGTGCTTGTGCGCAGTTCGTGCTGCACCTCGCGGGCGGCCCAGTACACGGCGGGGTGCGACCAGCCGTAGGGTGTGCCGGCGGTGTGCGTGCGCATGCCCTCATCGGCTTCCATCCATGCGACCTCGGGATCCAGAGCCGGCCGGCACAGGTGCAGGAACTCGGGCAGGTTGGGGGCGAAGCGGCGGGTTCGCACTGCAGCCAGGCCGCGCTTGACCTCGTCGGAGCTGAAGCCGGCCAGGGCCTCGGCCCATTCGGCCTTGACCCGCTCGGGATTCGCGCTGGCGTAGACGTTGGCGAGCGACGCGCCGAGGATGGCGGCCAGGCGCTCGAACAGGTCTTCGACCCAGCGCAGCGGGATGGGGGAGCCGTCAGCCGACATCGCGGGCTTCGACATCGACGACATCGCGGGCAGGGTCCGTGTGTCCATAGCTCTGGTCCTTGCCCGTGAGGGCGTTGATGGTGGCGACCTGGCGATCGGTGGTTGACCGGCGTGCGCGGCTGCTGCGGCCGGCTGCTGGCAGGTTCACGGCTGCGGCGTCCTGGCGGCGGCCAGCGATCGTTGCGGCAATCCACGACACCGGATTGCGGATCCGACGGTCCACGGCCTCGCGAGCGACGGCCTCGATCTCCTCGACCGTGACGCCCTTGGCGCGCAGTGCATCGAGCCGGCTGTCGGGCATGCTGACCCGGGTCATGTCGACCCCAGCGCGCTTCAGCGCCTGGCCGATGAGGCCGCCTCGCGTGGGTGCGGGTGTGTGCGCGGACACGTGAGCGCGGGCGGGAGGCGCCGCTGCGCGCTCCTGCTCCTGCTCCTGCTCCTGCTCCTGCTCCTGCTCCTGCTCCTGCTCCTGCTCCTGGCTTCGTAGGGGCTTCGTAGGGGCTTGCATAGCCCCTTGTTCCTGGCCGCTGAATTCACGTCGGCGCGACAGGTGGAACGCGTGCTCGTAGCGGTCGAACCAGGCGCCCAAGAACGGGTTATCCGGCAGCGCGTCATAGTCGCGCTGGATGCCCTTGCAACGCAGGTCTTTCGGAGCGAGAGAGTCCGCGATCTGCCATGCGGCCATCTCGTGCACAAACACCATCTCGGTGTCGGCGTCGTAGCTGCAGAAGCCGCATGCAATGCAGTCCTGAAGCCCCTTCGAAGCCCCTTCGACACCTAGGCCGGTCTCGTGGGCCATGAACAGCAGAGGCTGGTAATACAGCCCGAGCATGTTGGAGCCGGGCGCGCTGACCAAATACAGCGCGACGATGACCCCTTCGGAGCCCCTTCGGCGCAGGGCCTTGCCCGTGGCGCCGGTCCAGAAGGTGGGGGAAAGCTTGGCGTAGTCCCTCATCGGGCGCCTCCATCAGGAAGGCGCCCGCAGGGATGCGTCAGCGCTTGAGCAGCGCCTGGATGGCCTTGGCCACGTCCTTGCCGCACTCGGCAGGGAATTTGATCGTCTGGATGTCGACGTTGTCGAACCCCGGGCCGATCTGCGAGACAGTGATCTCGATGGACAAATCGTCGTGCAGTTCGACCGAGATTTGCGGTCGATCGGGCACGGCGATGCCGCCCTTGACTACTTCGCCCATAGGCGCTCTCCTGTGGTGATGGGGAATGCATGCTAGCCCGGGGCCCTCGCGGGTCTACCTCTGCAGGCACTAGCGATGCGGGGAGCTCGGTGCTGCTCATGCCGCGGCCCCCATGCCTACCGGCGCCGCCGTGGCTGCGATCAGCCGCGCCGTCTGCGCCTTGGCCTGCCTGGCCAGCCGGCTGCGCCGCTCGATCTCGCGGCGGTCCTGGCGCGCCGGGCGCTTCGCATCGGGCCCGGAGCCCAGTTGGTACAGCGCTGCCGGCGCACCTCCGCGCAGACGCTGCTCCCAGTCGGCGATGCGCACCAAGCCAATGGCCCGGCAGTGCTCGACGAACCGGCCGACGTTGGCCCACTGCGACCCGACCTCGGCAGCCAGTGCGGTCTTGCTGATGGGCTCGCGCTCCAGTAGGCGCAGTATCTGCACAACCTGCACCAGCTCGGGCAGCGCTGTCGAGCGCGACAGCGGCTGCCGTGGCGTGCCGCTGGGGGGGTCTGGCCTGATGACGTCCGCGCCGAGGCCGAACGCCCAGATCGGAATCGAGCTGCCGCGCACGTGCGGGCGCGTCCAGCCTCGTATGTGAATGGCGCGCAGCTCATGCAGCCTGGCCATCACGCGGCGCGCGGTCTGCAGCTGGACATCATGCCGAGCCGCGATCTCCTGAGCTGTGGCCGGCTGGCGCTGCAGGTCGCGCAGGATCGTGGCGTAGCCAGTCCAGCCCAGGCGGCGACCGACGTAGCGCAGGCGTTTGATCATGCTGCCTGCCCTCCCCACGCCGGCGCCAAGGCGAACTCCACCGGCGCGATGCCGCGGCCTTCATGGTCTGGCCGGGTGCGCTGCACCAGCATGCCGTTGGCCACCAGCTCGGCGCACCACTTCTCGACGGTCTTGTCGGCCAGGCCGGCGTCTCGCTGGATCTCGGCGCGCGACCGCCACTGGCTGCGCAGCAGCTTGAAAAGCTCGCAGACGGTTTCAGGGCCCTTCATCGCGTCCCCCGGCGTGTTGAATCACGAAATGGCACTTGGTCCTCGTCGCCGTCGTCGTCGTCGAAACTGAAGCCATGACGCTGCATGTACTCCCGGATCGCCTCGCGCATGACTTGCGAGACCGAGACGTCCCGTGCGTGCGCGAAGCGCATCAGGGACACCTCTTGAGCCTCTGTCACGCGCGGCCCGGTCAGCTGACGCTCGCGCTTCTCGCGGCGCGGTGGAATGCTTGCCATCGCTCAGCCCCAGAGTTGCGCAGCTGCGTACAGCGCCACACCGGCGCCGACGACAACCAGGGCTGCAGAGATGGCGGCCAGCACAGCGATGGCCGCGTGGCGCAGGCGGGTGTCGGTTCCCATAAATCAGGCCTGCACCGGGCTGGCCGGCGCTTCGTCGTTCGCGGCCGTGGTCGAGGCCAGCAGAAACTCGCAGCGCAGCTCAGCCATGCCGAGATCGATCGGCCTACCGATGATGCGCAGGCGGTCGGCGAACGAGGTCACGCTCAGGCCGAGCGCGCGGCGCACCAGCCACAACTCGCGGGCGATGTCGGTAGTGGTGACGGTGAGCATTCAGGCCCCCTTCCCTGTTGCGTTGGGTGGGCGCCCTGCCCGTGGCATGCTGGAACTTCCCAAAGCTTCAGCCACCACGAGAGGGCTCCCCATGAAAATCAGCGTGCGCTGCACGTGCGGCAGCGATCAGTTCGTCCTCGACGACCTCGACAACCCAGGCCAGCCGCCCAGGCCGGGCAGCCGCGTCAAGTGCAACGCCTGCGGCCAGCCCGTCCGTCTCCCGCCACTTCAGGAAGTCGCCGATGCGACCGACAAGCTGGTCGCAGACCGGCTGCGGGATGCCCTGAAGAAGCGATAGCAGTCGCTCGATCTCGGCCGGCGAGATCTCGACCTCCACCAGCACCGGGCCCACAAGAACGGAGGAGTTGGTCATGCGGACCCCTTCACGATAGGCGGCCGCCCTGCCTGATTTACGCTTTGGGTCCCCTTACCTACCCAACGCCTCAGGAGGGCGACCATGGAAAAACTCAACATCACCGCCATCCACTTGCTCGACGGAATGGATGCGCACTCGGGCGAGCTCGAAATAGAAGGCCGGACCATTCCTATGCTTCGCATCGAGTTCACTGTGAAGCGCCAGTCTCGGGACGCGCCCGCGCCGCAGGTGTTCCGTCTTCCGGATCTGTGGATGACGCCGGAGACAGCGGCAGACTTGGCAACCGCGATCCATTCGGCCTTGTGGCGCCAGTTCCCTGCAGTCGCCCAACGACTCGACCTTCCTCGTCAAATCGCACCCGGAGGCCCGCGCTCAGGTTCTTGAGAAGCGTCTCCCCCTTGCCACCCAAGATCGGGCGCGAGAAGTCGATGGTCGGCGCGCGCATCTCAGCCCCCCGCCTGGTCTGCCGCCGCAGCGGTGGGGGCGGCGGGCGGGGTGACGGTGGGCTGGTCGCCCGTCGGCAGCAGCTTCAGCGCCAGCGCCGCGCACTCCCGGCAGATCGCTGCGCCTCGCTTGCCGAGCGCAAGCCACTTGACCTCCTCTTCGGTTCGGTCGCAGAAGTCGCAATGCAGCTTGATCAGCATCACTCAGCCCCCGCCGCTTCTGTGGACTGGGCAACAGCAGGGGCGCCGGGTTGGCCGATCAGTTCGACATGCAGGTCGCGCAACTTCAGCGCGTCATCCGCGCTGTCTGGCGCCTCGCCGCGCTCCCACCGCGAGATGCGCGGCTGCGGAATCTTGGTTCGCCGGGCAATCTCGGACTGCGACAGCCCCAGGTTGCGCAGGCCGCGGATCAGTTCGGTGGTCTGGCTCATGCGCGCAGTTTATACGCCGTCGCATAATTTAGTCTAGTCCCCAATGCATTACTTGCCGCCGCATAGTTCTGCCATGGAACCGCGCACCATGCTTCAGCAGATGATGAACTCGCTGAACTACAACACGAACTCGCTGGCGCGCGCCACGCGAGGGAAGACGAAGCAGCCGCAGATCCATCGCTTCCTGAAAGGTGACGCCAAAGAGCCGAAGCGCTCGACCTGGATGCCGGTTGCCGCGCTGCTTGAGATACCCGTTGACGCCTTCTATGACCCCAGAGCGGCGGATGCGGCGTGGGAAGACTTTCAGCGCCGCCGCGGCGAGGGGTGGTCGCTCCCGCCAGCGGAAGATGTGAAGCCCAGCCGGGCCGACGATGTGGCGATGATTGTTCGCCGGCTACCCGAGGCGGCGCAGCTCGAGGTCTTGGGCTTCGCTGCCCGGCTCCTGGCCGCGAGCCTCCCAGCCGCCGCTGCCGACCACTCGTGAAACCCACCGAACAGCTGCAGCGCGGCGCAGGTACGTTCTGCGCCGAACCGGGGGGCTGGCCGCATCAAGCGCCGATGCGTGCTCGCGGAACACTGGGGCCAACTGGCCGCCCACAACAAAAGCCCCAGGCCGGCGCAGCACATGCCCTGGCGGAGTGCTGAGCGTGATGCGCGACAACTCTGCCAGATCAACCAGCAGCGCGGCCTGGGTGAAATCGCTCACCCAGCCGCGCGTCCTGGCTCCATACCGCTCGACGGCTCGCTCGATCAGCCGACTCAGCACGGTGGCCGAGATCAGCCCGCCAAACTCCAGGACGGCAATCACGCCGTCGTGCGTCAGTGCGAGCCGGCCCTCGCCGTATCGCCATTGCTCAGACACCATTGCCTACACCCAACGATCATTTATGGTCAGGCTACTACGGGTTTGCACGCGCTTTCAACACCGAGCCGCGGGTGGGCTTTTGCTGGTGCCGCTGATCCGTCGGGATAGATTGACCCAGCGAAGGGAGATGGAATGAAGATCCTTGCCGCGGCCCTGGCCTTGGTGCTCACCGGTTGCGCGACGACGGACGGCCTGGCGCCTACGGTGTCCCGAGCCGGTTTTGACGGCGCAAGAGTGGTCGACATCGCGCCGCACGGCGCGGCATGCCCCGGCCTGCCTTGCGAGATGCTGGGGGCGCAGTGGACATCGGCGCGGCCTGGCGCGGCGGTGCTGGTGCTGCGCATCACCGGCCCAAAGTTCGTTGGCGTGCGCGGCCTGCGGGTGTCTGTCGATGGCGCGGTGCGTGCACTGCTGCCCGCGGGTCTGACTCGGTTTGACCCCGGCCTCGGGCCACTTTCCCGAGAGAGCACCCAGCCATTCGGCGTCGACCTCGCGCTGATTCGGCAGATCACCGCGGCGCAGCGCGTGTGGCTGCGAGTCGAGACGCTGGACGGCGTGTCCGATGTTGCGGTGATCGATGGCGCGACCGACAGCAAGGCCCTGCACGCCCTGCGCCGCTTCCTCGCCCAGGTGGACGCCCAGCAGTGAGCGGCCGCAAGCGCCACGCCCCGACCCCTGGCGCCCTGCGCCAGACGAACGAGCTGATGCGCGAGCAGATGCGCATGCGCATGCACGCGCTGCGGCGCGAGGCGGCGGAGATTGAGCGCTGGCTGGCCGAGCACGAGCCGCCCATCGACAACAGCGACGTTGAGGACGCCGCGCACCCGACCTGGCCGGAGTTCATGGAGCGGATCAAGGGCCAGGGCTAGCGCGGCCCCGCCGACGCTGCCACCAGCAGTGCAGGCGATAGCCCACCTCCCAAACCTGCTCAGCCAGCCACACAGGTAGCCGCCAGCTGTGAATCAGCAGGAAGAACACGGTGTCGAGCCCAGCCCCCAACAAGAACGCGAAACCGAAGATCAGCGCCACCGGCCACCAGGTCTGCGCGGGATGATCGAGTCCGCTGCCGCATTCCTTGTTGGCAAGCCGCTTGGCGCGCTGCTGTGCGCAGTCTTCGGTTTCATCTGCGGCGTGTTGTCGCGCATTGGTGCGGCCTGGATTGCCAGACGATGGCTGGTGCGTTCCGATGCGGCCAAGGCTGCCCGGGCCATGGTGGCGGCGGCCGTCGCTGCTGCGAAGCCACCCGCCAAGTTGCTTGGGCCCGTGGAGTTGGACGCCCTGCGTTGCACCATGAGCGACCGCAAGTGGCGCCGCCTGGACGCCGCCTTGGCCAACTACCAAGGCCACCACCGCGACCAGATGCAGCGCCCAGGCGCGAAGTTCGATGATCCGATCCCGCGCAACGCCGCTGCGTTGAACGCGGCAGCGAAAGCCGTGCTGGCCGCGCTGCCCAAGCCGTGAGACCTGCTTCATGGTTTTGCCTCGCTGGAAGAGATCAGGTGTGAATGCGCGCCCGGCGCTTCCGGGCATCACCAGGGAGAAATGATGATCGACGACAACGCGCTGAAGCAGCCGGCGGCAACCATCACCGCCGCGCTGATCGCTCGCCTTCCGGCGGACCAAGAGGTGACGCCAGCGCAGGCTGCAGCACTGTTTCACGAGGTGCTGGCCGCTGTAAAGGTGCTGCCTGGAATCCTTCCGCCGGCGCCGAAAGCTGGAGTTTTCTGATCTAGCCCGCCTGCGCGGCCGCACGAAGCAGCGCGATTACCTCCTGCGCCCTGGCGTCGGTTTGGCAGACCTTCGCCAGGCGCTCGCCAAAATTGTCTGACGTGCCGCGGAAGTGCTGGGGGATGCAATTCGCCCACATGTGCTCACGCATCCGGATGGCGGTATCGAGCGCCGCCGCGGCCGGCACCATACCCAACAACTGCCGCACCACGTCCGCAGGCTCTTGGCCCACCGCTGCGCCGGGCGCGGCCACGGCGGCGGTATCCACGACGACCGACACCGGCCCCACGATCTGCTGCTGATCCATCTGTAGCTCCTTGGCCCTTCGGCCTCAACAAGCCCGCACCGCGCGGGCTTTTTTTTCGCCCCTTGATCTTGGGGTGTGGGCGGAGTGTCTCAGAAATTTATGCGCCAGTGTATTGACATGATTGATTCGCTAGCGCATAGTTCACTCACGCCGCACCCACCGCGGCAGGGAGTGAAAGATGGCCAACCGCAAGACCGAACAGACCGCCGCCTTCATGGCCTTCATGGGCCGCACGCTGGAGCCGGTTGTTCTGCCGGACGAAGACGACGACGGCGCCGAAGCGGCGCTGGTGGCTCAGCCGAAGACGCGCGCGCCGAACGCTGGCGCTGTGGCTGTGGCCTGAGGTGCCGACCATGAGCGCCCAACTCGACCGACTGCTGACGCCGCGCCAACTGCGCGAGTGCTTGGCTGGTGATGCCGCGATGCGCGGCGCCCAGCGCGCCCGGGACAACGCGGAGCCCCGCGACCTCGCGGCGAACGACGAACTGCGCGAAGTGCGCCACCTGATCGCCCAGGGCGAGGCGCAGGCGCTGGCCGAGCACGCGATGGAAGACGCGCTGTTCGGCGCGCTGCCGGTGGCGCTGCTGAAGTCGAACGAGGGCAAGCACAGCCCTGCCACGCTGGTGTCCACGCTGCTGGGCGCCGACGATCCCGCCGTGAACGACCTGATGCTGCAGGTGTTCCGGCTGGCGTGCGCCCCGCATCACCCCAACGCCGAGGCTGAGCGCAATGCCCAGGGCATGCAGCTGGTGCGCGAGGTGGCGCTGCTGCTGTGCCAGCGGTTCGGCGCCGAGCATGGCGCGGCTTACCTGGGTGGTGCGCTGTGAGCCGCTACCGCCAACACAGCGACGGCCGCCTGCGCATGAGCCGCCGCGCCGAGCAGGCCCTGAACTGGGCCGCCGCCCTGGTGCTCGCCATTGGCCTGGGCTACCTGGCCGCCATCCGATTCTGAGGACGCTCACCATGGCTATCAGCTTTCTGGGCTACGACCACCGCGACGGCGCGCCCGAGTGGCCCGAGTTCATCGACACCGTGGCCACCGGCCAGGGCGGCGCCGACGCGCTGGGCGACGACCAAGCCGAGCGCTCCAGCAACTGGGGCGCGCTGGACGAAACGGCCGCCGTCGAGGGTGGCATCTACCGCCGCCCGGTGCCGGCCGAGACCGAGCGCAGCCTGCTGCGTCTGCTGCTGTGGCCCGTGGTGGTGATCGCCGCCGCGGCCTGCTTTGCGGCCCTGACCTGATCCCTTCCCACCACCAGCAGGAGAGACCTGTGAACGCACCCGAACGCATCACCCCAATCGCCGAGGCCGCGCGGGTCTACACCGTGCGGGCCTCGTCGTGGGGCTCGCTGTTCGATTGTTCCTATGCCTGGGAAGGCACGCACCTTCTTGGCCTGCGCAAGCCGTCCGGTCTGCGCGCACAGCTGGGCACCGCCGTGCACGCCAGCACCGCGGTCTTCGACAAGGCCCGGATCACCGGTGAACAGGTCAGCATCGACGATGCCGCCGGCGTGTTCGTCAAGACGCTGCAGGAGCCCGAGAGGGACGTCGACTACAGCCAGGACGATCTGTCGCTTCGCGATGCCGAGCGCATCGGCCTGTCACTGCACACGCGCTACTGCGCGGAGATGTCGCCTCGGTTCCGGTTCTCTGCCGTCGAGTCGACGCTGCAGCCCATGGACATCGACTGCGGCGTCAGCATCATCGTTCGCCTGACCGGATCCATGGATCGCGCACGCATAGCACTGACCGATGCCGGCGAAGTGATCCCGGACATCAAGACCGGCGCACGGGTGATCTCTGACGGTGTGGCGCAAGTCAAGGGTCGCAGCGCCCAGGTCGGCACCTACCAGCTGATGCGCGAACGCGAGACGGGCCGGCCGACTGCCGGCGGCCAGGTCATCGCGCTGCAGACGACCAAGGCCGCAGAGGTGCGCGCGTCGCACGTGTTCGATGCCAAGCGCGTGATGACCGGCACGGACGACAAGCCCGGCCTGATCGAGATCGCGGCGGGCATGTTCCGCAGCGGCCTGTTCCCCCCCAACCCCCAGTCCGTGCTGTGCTCGCCCAGGTACTGCGCGCGCTGGGCTACCTGCCACTTCCACGAATGACCACCCCGGGAGATCCAACCCCATGAACGCGAACCCAACCACCAGCCTCGCCGATGTCAAGCAACACGGCGGCGTGCTGCCGATGATGTCCGACCAGGCCGTCGACATGTTCACCGAGCGCGGCTTCGCGCTGGCAAACCGCATCGCGAAGGCCTACGCCAGCTCCGACGCAGTGCCGGCGCAGTTCCGGTCGCACAACCTCAAGAAGGACGGCCAGGGCAGCGAGATCTGGGTCGAGAACACCGCGGCCATGGGCAACTGCCTGGTGGCCATCGAGGTCGCGCGTGCCGTGGGCATGTCCATCACCGCGGTGATGCAGAACGCCGACATGATCGAGGGCAAGCTGCGCTGGTCCGGCCGCTTCGTGATCGCCGCGATCAACGCATCTGGCCGCTTCACGCCGCTGCGCTTCCAGATGGTCAGCCGCGGCCGCATCAAGGCCAAGTACAAGGAAAAGGTCGGCTGGGACAGCCAGGCCCGCCGGCCCAAGTTCGAGGACCGCGAGGTCGAAGTCGACGACATCGAGTGCATCGCCTGGGCATTGCCGAAAGGCTACCCCGAGCCCAAGCTGCAGCCCGACCAGTTGCGCGCCTTTCCGGGCCGCATGCTCGACCTCTATCGCGCGCTGGGCCTGCCAGTGATCGAAAGCGCGCCGGTGACCATGCAGATGGTCGTCGAGGAAGGCTGGTATGGCAAGCCGGGCAGCAAGTGGCAGACGTCGCTGCGCACGCTGATGTTCCAGTACCGCAGCGGCAGCTTCTTCGGCAACATCCACGCGCCCGACATCGTGATGGGCATGGGCCAGACCACCGAAGAGGTGCGCGATCTGGCGCCGACCTTCGATGTCGACGCCGACGGCGTCATCACCCCGACGCCCATCTCGGAACTGCGCCCGCCGGCGCCGGGGCCGGTACCGATGGCTGACGTCGTCGAGCCGCCAGCGCCAGCAGCGGCAGCGCCCGCGGCGTCGGCTCCAGCTGCTGGGCCTGCCCAGCCCGCCGGTGAATGGGAGCCCAGTCCGGCCGAGCTTGAGCAAATCCGCCAGCGCGAGCTGGCCGAGGCCGCAGGCACAGACCAGCCCGCTGGTGCCCCTGCAGCACCTGCAGGCCGCCGTGCGCGCGCCACCAGCACCAGCATGGAGTGACGCGGCCATGAAGATCATCCGCATCACCGCCGAGGGCTTCCTCGGCGCCCGCTCGGTCAGCGTCGAGACACCCGAGCCCATCCAGCTGTTCGCAGGCGCCAATGGCGCGGGCAAGAGCAGCATCCGCGACGCGGTCGCCCTGGCCCTGACCGCCGACCTCGGCCGCGTGTCGCTCAAGAAGGACGCCGGCCAGCTGGTGCACGCCCAGGCCCAGCACGCGCTGTGCGAGGTCGTGGACGCCGACGGCGACACCTGGGCCGTGACCATCACCGCCACCGGCAAGATCGCCGACAGCCAGAAGGGCCGCGAGGCCGACCCGGTGCTGGCCTACGTGCTGGACGCCCAGCGCTTCGCCCGCCTGGATGCCACGGCGCGCCGCGCCTTCCTGTTCGGCCTGATGGGCGTCAAGAGCGACGCCGTGTCGGTGCGCCAGCGCCTGGTGGCCAAGGGCTGCGACGGCTCGCTGATCGACCGCGTGCTGCCGCTGATGCGCTCGGGCTTCCCGGCCGCGCACGACGAGGCCAAGAGCAAGGCCACGGCCGCGAAGGGCGCATGGCGCGCGGTCACCGGTGAGACCTACGGCAGCGAGAAGGCCAAGACCTGGCGCGCCAGCGTGCCGGCCCATGATCCGGCCGTGGCCAAGTCGCTGGCCACCGAGCTGCAGCATGCCGACATTGCGCTCGAGCAGTGGCAGCGCCAAATCGGCGGCCTGGCCGCGCAGAAGCAGCACCGCGACCAGCTGCGCGCCAAACTGCCCGGCCTGCAAGAGCACGCCGGCCGCATCGAGCGCCTGACCGCCAAGCTGGCCGCCGACACGGCCCAGCTGCAGCACTGGGACAAGGAACTGAAGCGCGTGCGCGCCGCAGCGTCAGGTGGCGCCGTTGAGCGCGCCGGCCTCGTGCACGACCTGGCCAAGTCCGTGAACGCCCTGCTGGTGCTGGGGGGCGTCGACCGCGACAGCGTGGTGGGCATGCAGGCCGACCGCGCACTGGCCACCTACGCTGCAGAGCATGGCCCAGTGGTCGGCGCCCAGGCCGCCGGCCAGGTCGACCATGAGGCCCGCGCGAAGCTGCCCGAGGTCGAGCGCTCGCACCAACTGCTGACGAACTCGGTGGCGAACACCCGCCGCGACCTTGATGCCGCACAGCGCGCGAAGGCCGAAGCAGATGCCGTGGCCGCCGAGCTGGCCGAGCCGTTCGACGCTGCGGCGCTGGATGCTGCCCAGGCCCAGGTCGACACGCTCAAGACCCAGCGCGCCGAGGTCGTGAAGAAGCTCGACGCGCAGAAGTCGATCAGGGCCATGGTCGACGCTGCGGACAAGAAGACGGCCGACGCCGCGGCGCACGCCGCCGACGTTGCCGCATGGGACGCCATCGCCCAGGCCCTGGCGCCCGATGGCATCCCGGCCGATCTGCTGGCCGAGGCCTTGGCTCCGATCAATGACCGCCTGGCGCAGTCGGCCGCCGATGCGCAATGGCCGGCCGTGAGCATCGCCCCGGACATGTTCGTCGCCTACGGCGCGCGGCCCTACGGCCTGTGCAGCGAGTCGGAGCAGTGGCGCGCTGACGCCATGGTGGCCGAGGCCATCGCGCACATCAGCGGCGCGCGGCTGCTGGTGCTGGACCGCTTCGACGTGCTCGACCTGCCCGGCCGTGCCGACCTGATCGCGTGGCTCGACGTGCTGGCCGATGCCGGCGAGATCGACACATGCCTGCTTTTCGGCACGCTCAAGGCGCTGCCGGCCTCCCTCCCCACCACCTTCGGCGCGCACTGGCTGGCTGCCGGCGCCGTCGAGAACCTCAAGGAAGCTGCCTGATGCGCACGGGCCGCCCACCCAAGGCCCCGATCTACGTGCTGGCTCATGGGATCGAGGTCATCGGCGAGTACGCGCCAAACACCAAGTGCCCGTACTGGCGCGTTCGGATCGCCATCCAGGACCAGCAGGCGCAGCAGCGCGCCGCGGCCTGACCCTTTCCCGGGCGCGCGGGACTACGGCCTTTCCTCCCTGGGCCATCCCTTCCCCGCCACCGGCCACGCCGGGCGCCCCTTCTCTTCATCCCCACCGGAGCCCACATGCTTTTTGAACTCCCAACCAACACCGAGTGCGAGCTGGCCACCTTCGTCGGCCGCACGCAGAAGAGCGGCCCCGACGATGTGCCGGCCGTGACCTTCCGCTTGAAGCTGGCCGGCGTGTCGAACACGCTGCTGGACCGCTTCAGCAAGACCATCCGCCACACCATCTACAAGGCTGTCGAGGGCCAGGAGAACCTGCCGGGCGTTGAGGATGTGACGCCGCTGCTGCAGTCGAAGGATCTTGTGCACTGGGCGCCCGAGACCTGCCTGGATGGCTGGACGGTCTACCTGGCGCGCGGCATCAGCGATGGCGACGCGCTGCAGATGGGCGGCTGCAAGATCGACGCCTTCCGCTTCGACTTCTTCGAGGGTGGCCGGATGGATGTGGACTTTCGCATCAGCACGGCCGACGTGGACGAGGACGGCGCCGGCATGCTGTGGGGCCGGCAGAAGCGCAAGGTGTTCGTCACCATCGTGGCGCCCGAGATGCCGGCCGAAAAGGAGCCTGCGATTGACGGCACGAAGGGCCACCCGGGCGCGGTCGCGGCGCAGGGCGATGCCGGCGACCTGTTTGCCCAGGCGGCCCGGGATGAGCTCGGCGCCGGCGAGGCCGAAGATGGAGAGGTTGGCGATGACCAGCACGCGGGCGACTTCGGCACGGCCGACGAGGCCGACCTGGCGGCCGAGGCCGAGCGCGGCGGCGAGGACTGGCCATTCCCGACCGATGGCGAGGCCGGCCCGGTCGAGGGTGCGCAGGGCGCGGCCAGCAACGACGAAGCCGAGCAGGCCGAGCTCGAAGCGGGCATGTCCAAGGCCATCGCCGCCGCGGGCCTGCAACCCAAGGCCGCGCGCCGCCCGCGCCGTGCGGCTGGTGGGGGCATGGAATGAGCCCCGACATCCTCACGGCCGCCGGCCGCTACTTCGACTTCGTGCAGCCCGAGCGCTGCGAGTTCGGCATTGAAGAGATCGCCCACGCGCTGAGCCACATCTGCCGCTTCACCGGCCACGTGCACAGCTTCTACAGCGTGGCCCAGCACAGCGTGATCGTGTCGCACATCGTGCCGCCCAAGGATGCGCTGGCCGGCCTGCTGCACGATGCCGCAGAGGCGTTCATCGGCGACGTGGCCAAGCCGCTGAAGATGCTGCTGCCAGACTACAAGGTGATCGAGGATCGCGTCGAGGCTGCGGTTCTGGGCCGGTTCGGCTTGTCGCCGAAGCTGCCGGCCAGCGTGAAGCGCGCCGACCTGGTGGCGCTGATCACCGAGCGCCGCGACCTGATGCCGTGGCACGAAAGCCGGTGGGATCGCGTCGACGGCGTGCAGCCCCTCTCCGAGGTCATCACGCCGGTGCACAGCGAGGCGGCGCGAACCATGTTCCTGCTGCGCTACAGCGAGCTGACCGGGAAAGCGGTGGATCTGTGATCACCACCCGCGAATCCGTGCGCCAGGCCGTGGCCCGCGCGCTGGTGCTGGCGCCGGGCGACACCGAGGCCGCCATTGCGGTGGTGGCGCAGGCACTGGGCCTGCCTGAGAACATGCAAAACGACATCGAGAAGATCGCTCAAGAGGCGCGCGGCTACATCCGTGATGGCGCCACCGCTTGGGACCGCGAGAACCTGCACGACTGCATCGACAGGCTGGAGGCTGCGGCGTTACTCGGCGGGCTGGCCAAGGGCGATTCCGTCATCACCGGGGCGGGCGACGTTGACCAGCGCGTTTCTGTGGCCGCACCCGGGGCACAGGAAGTAAGCGCCGTCAGCGTCAACCTCGGGCTCCACAGCCCGGAACATGACCTCAAGCCCGCAGTGTCGGCATTGCCACATGGTGCACCTCCTGCGCGCGAGGACTACGTGCGCGCGGCCAAGATCATCGCATTGGCGTACGGCCGGCACGATGACGCGCCGGCCTACTTGCCACGAACCGAAAACGAGGCGGCGTGCTTTGAGCCACACCCCTGGGTGGTGCTTGCCATGATGCAGGCTTACGCCGATGGGCGTGCATCGGCAGATGGCCGCATGGCCGCCGTCCCTGATCTGCTGGCCTGCGTGCGCGACCTGGTGGGCCAGATCACGGCCTTTGCCGAGCAGCACGGTGAGGCTGATTTCGAGACAGGCCGGGCGACTGCGCTGCTGGCGCGGCTTGGGGCCTAACGTTCGAGCTAACCGGGAGCCCACAGCGTGAGCGAACCTGTAAGAAAAGCTGAGGAGTTGCCCGCTGTGGGCGCTCCGGTTGCGCTCTAACGTGGAGTTAAGCGGCCGTACTCGGTCGGCTCGAACGAGGAGTTATACGTCTTGGTTCCGAAGCGGGAGAAAACATGAGCGTCAAGGTATTGGTTCCAGTCAGCGGCGGCAAAGACTCGCAGGCTGCGCTAAAGATGGCGATGCAGCACCATGCGCCGGAAGACGTGCGCGGGCTGTTCTGCGACACCCAGTTCGAGCACCCGCTGACGTATGCGCATGTGGAGAAACTGCGCGCGTTGTATGGGCCGGTGAGGATTGACACGGTGACTGGTGGGTCGGTCATGGAGAAGTCGATCAAGTACGGCCGGTTTCCTGGTGGCGGTGCGCGACACTGCACCGACGAACTCAAGATTCGTGAGACGCGCATCTACTGCAAGGCGCTGGCCGAAGAACAAGGCGGCTTTGAGGTTTGGTACGGCATGCGCACCCAGGAAAGCCCCGAGCGCGGGAAGCGCTACGCCGGCAAGCTGGACGATGCCCTGTACCACCCGCACGAGGTGATGACCAAGTATCCGAAGTACCTGGGCAAGATGGGCGTGCGCTTCCGACTCGCTATCTGTTCCTGGTCGGAGTCCGACGTGTTGGAGTACCTGGACGGCCAAGAGAACCCACTGTACGCCGCAGGCTTCCCGCGCGTCGGGTGCTTCCCGTGCCAAGCGTCCGGCGACGTGTGGAAAGAGAAGGCCTACGCCTTCGACGAGTTCGGCGCGGCACAAAAGGCCAAGGTCATGATCGTGTCGAAGCAGATCGGCAAAAGCATGTGGAACAGCAAGGGCGGCAAGGTGCGCAACGAATCGCCCGGCTGTGAACTGTGCGCGCATTGAAGACGTATAACGCTGAGGTAAGCAGGTGACAACGGCGCTACAAATGCAAGACGAAGCCACCAGCGGTGCCGCCGTTGGCGCTCTGCTTGACCGACGTGTTATGCCCCGCCGCGCGCCACGTTGCCTGGACTTGTTTTGTGGCGCTGGCGGTGCTGGCATGGGCCTGCACCGCGCCGGCTTTGAAGTGGTGGGCGTGGACATTCACCCGCAGCCTTACTACCCTTTCACGTTCCGCCAGGGTGACGCGCTGGACGCAGACCTAGAGGGGTTTGATCTGGTGTGGGCTTCGCCGCCGTGCCAGGCGTACACCGAGATGCAGCGCATGCACAAGAACAGCGCCGCACACAAGGACTTGGTGGCGCCGATGCGGGCGAAGCTGCAAGCGTGGGGAGGCTTGTGGATCATGGAGAACGTGGCCGGTAGCCCGCTGCGCGAAAGCCTGATGCTCTGCGGCTCGATGTTCGGGCTGCGGATTGCGAAGCACCGATTCTTTGAGGCTAGCTTTGAACTTCCGCTGCTGATGCCGCCCTGCGACCACCGCGACCTGTACGACCCGTGGCACGGCAAAGGCCGCACGGCAGACAAGATGCGCGCGGCGCAGGGCACGCCCTGGATGCCGAGCAGCGGCGGCGCTTCGCGGAAGCGGGGCGAGACAGGCGACACGAACAACGCGATACCGCCCGCGTACTCTGAATTTCTAGGCTCGCACGCCCTAGTGGTGATTGCGGGGCATAACGACCCGAGCTAAGCGGCGCCGCCGAGGTTCCACCAGATGAACTGCTGCTGTTGCGGCGTCCGCGCTTGAGCGAGTTGTTAGGCGTGGTGAACGGAGTGGAAACTATGGAAAAGTTTGCAGCCTTGAAGAAGGCAAGGGAAGACGACGGGCCTTGCCCGAGCGATTACTGGGGCAACAAGAATCCGCGCTGCCCGCACTGCGGCACCGAGTGCAGTGTGATCGAGAACGAATGGTGGGAGCTGTACGAAGAAGGCGAGCACGAGGTGTCATGCCCGCACTGCGAAGGCGATTTCAGCGTGAGCGTGCGTGTGAGCCACAGCTACAGCACCGACAAGCAGGAAGACGCCTAACACCCAAGCTCAGGCGGGCGCGGAGGCCGCAGGCCGTAGCGACTCGCCTGCAGCGCCGTGTTAGGCCCCACGAACCGACCGACGAACCCGTAAGAAGGACTTACAAGATGCGACACGAATCAATGGCTGCGCGCCGGCTGATTGCGCAGAACAGGGCGCAGAAAGCCCGGGCCGCGACCACGACGTTGCAGACCAGGCAAGAGCCTGACGGCTCGTGGTCGGCCGCCATGCTGGTGACGGGTCTGGCTGATGAGCGCATGGCCGACGCTGCCGTGGCGCACATGCAGCGACTGTTCTGTGGCGATGAGATCAAGGGTGAACAATGATGCTTGATGAGCAATGGCAGCAACACATCGCCGGCACGGCGGCGCACTGGTGCGAGATGGCGAAAGAATCTGTGCGAGAGGCGGCGGCAGAGCACGCTAGGCCCAGCGCGGTTTTCAAGCCGCGCCTGAGCATTGACGGCGACCAGTGGTGCGCGCTGTACGGCGAAAACCTGCAAGACGGCGTGGCCGGGTTCGGAGACTCGCCAGCCGATGCGATGTGGGACTTTGACCGCGCATGGGGTGCAAAGCTGCCGGCACGGCAGGCCAAAAGCAAAGCGGATGAAGTGTTGCGGGCGCACGGCTTCCCCGAACTGCGAGCCGGCTAACTCGTCGCTACACGAATCATGAAAAATCGCCACCCCAACCGCCGGAGCAAGTGGGCGCACATCAACACGCCGCATGGTCTGCGCAACCGCAAGGCCAAGGCCGACGCGAAGCGCGAGGCCATTGCCGCACTGGTGCCGGCCGCGTACGAGCCGCCGCGACCAGGCACGCACTGGCAGCGCATCGTGATCGACCTGTACGTGCCGACCCACGGCCGGTGCGAGCAGCATGCGGTGATGATCGATGGCCAGACCGTTGGTCTGCTGGGGGCGACGGCCATTGCCGAGCGGGTGCGCGGATTGATCCGACCGCGGCCGAGCCGCGACGCCCAGGCCGAGGTGCGGCGCGCGGAGTGGCGCGAGGCCTTGGCCGCCCATGTTGGGGGCCGGCCATGAGCAAACGCGCCCGCACCCGCGCCGCTGCTGTGGCGGCCAAGCATGTGGCCACGGTGCCGCTGGCCGCGCACGACGACGGCCACGACGACGACGACGGCTGCTGCTTCGACTGCGGCCAGCCCTGGGACTTGTGCGAGTGCCACGAAGGCGCCGAGTGCGGCCGCTGGCGCAACGGCGTGCTGTCCGACAGCTGCAGCAAGGCCGGCAGCGAAGAGTGCGATTTCGAGTGCCCGTTTTCGAGGTAACCCATGCCCATCAAACCCGAGAACCGCAACCGCTACCCGAAGGACTGGCACGCGATCCGCGCCCGCATCCTGGCCAGGGCCGGCAACGTCTGCGAGAAGTGCAAAGCGCCGAACCGCACGCGCATCGCGCGCGGCGCCGGCGACGACGAAGGCACCTACATGCTGGACACCGCCGAGGTGTTCTGCGCCGAGACCGGCCAGCGTCTGGGCCAGTGCCGCATGAGCGACTACGAGGTCGGCCGCATGGTCGACGTGGTGCTGACCATCGCCCATCTGGACCACGTGCCCGAGAACTGCGCGGACGACAACCTTCGGGCCTGGTGCCAGCGGTGCCACCTGCGCTATGACCACGATCACCACCGCGCCAACAGCCAGGCCACGCGCCGGGCTCGGGCGGGAACCTTGGAGCTGTTCTGGCCATGAGCAACGACACGATGAGCAACCAGAGCGTGCTGCGCGATGACCGCCGCACGGTGACGCAGCTTCTGGCGGCGGCGGAGAAGGACACCGACGCGGTGAGCGTCTTCATGGCCGGCTGCACGGTGGCCGACACCGAGGCCGCGGTGTTCGTGGTGAAGGGGCCGCAGGCCATCGCCTACCTGCGCGAGCTGTGCAAGCGCCAAGGGTTGCTGACGGACAAGCCCGTCACCGGGCCGGCCTGCAACCTGCGGCGGCCGTGGGAGGCGCCGTGATGGCCCGCCGCCGCTTCCGCTGGACCCGCGAGCGCTACCGCAAGGCACACCACCTGTCGCGCTTGTTCGCGCGCTGGGTGTACGACCTGCCCAGCGAGCCGCCGCAGCTTGTGCAGCGCCTGTGGGAGCTGTACGAGCGCCACCCACAGAACCCCGACCCGCTGCTGACGCCGCTGAAGTACAGGCACGAACGAGACAGCGAGATTCCGTTCTGACCATGCGCCCCTGCTGCCAGTCCTGCGCCACCGGCCGCCCCGAGCACATCGTCACCGATGCAGCCGGCCGCCCGTGGCGCTTCGAGATGCACCCGTTCTGCGGCCCCATCGTGCTGCGCCAGGACGGCCAGCCGAAGGCGACGCAGCCCGGCAGCCGGTCGCCGTTCTGGCCGGCGTTCGATGCGTGGCAGGACGCGCGGAGAAGCTGATGCCCGGCAACCCGATGCACCTGCGCCAGTTCAGCCGCCACCAGCTGATCGAGGAACTGGCGCGCCGCGCGAACGAGGCGCCGACCGCGAAGCCTGAGCGCTGGTGCCACGACTGCACGCACTTCGTGGCATGGCTGGATCAGGATCCGCCGAAGCGCCGCGACATGCCCGATGGCTACAACCCGTGCACCAAGGGCCACGCGATGCGGTTCATGGCGCCGGAAGAGATCGACGACGAGTATGGGTTCTACCGGCCGGTGTGCACCGACCGGGATGAGCCAGCAACACCGGAAGGCCGCGAGCCGTGACCATCGACACCATCGACAAAGGCCCACCCGCCAACGACGGCGGCCTGATGCTCACGACCGACGAGATCCAGGCCCTTACCGGCTACCGGCAGCCGGCCAAGCAGCTGGCCGAGTTGCACCGCCAGGGCTACTGGCGCGCCCGCCGCGCGCCGATCACCGCCCGCATTCTGGTCGAGCGCGCACACTACGAGGCCGTGGCCCGTGGCCAGGACACGGCCCCCACCGCCAACGCGCGCCCCGCGCCGAAGCTCCGACTGGCATGACCCGATCCGATCTGCCGCGCCGCGTGTACGAACGGCATGGCGCCTGGTACTACGTGACCCCGGCCGCCGGCAAGTGGGTGAAGCTGGCGCGCGTGTCCGATGGCCTGCCGGCCATGTACCGCGCCCTCGCGCGCCTGACCGACAGCGAAGCCACCAGCGACCGCATGCCGGCCGTCATCAGCCGATGGCTGGAGGCCAAGCGCGGCGAGTGGAGCGCCGGCCATGCCCAGGATCAGGAACGCATCGCCGACCGCATGGGCAAGGCCTTTGCCGAGTTCACGCCGGCCGAGGTGACGACGCCGGTGTGCGCGCAGTACCTCAAGACCTATGCCACCCAGGCGCGCACGCACAACCAGCACCGAACGATGCTTTCGCAGGTGCTGGCCTTCGCCGCCATCGAGGGCCTGCGCGAAGGGCACAACCCGGTGGCCAACATCCCGCCGAAGCGCCTGCTCGGCCGCGTGCGGATCGTCACCGACGACGAGGTGCGCGCGCTCAAGGCTGCCGCGCTGCAGCAGAGCCGCAACGGCGAGGCGCTGGTGAAGATGATCGAGTTGGCCCTGCTCACCGGGCAGCGCATCAGCGATGTGATCGGCATGCGCTGGCAGGACGTCAGCGACCAGGGCGTCACCGTCGTGCAGGACAAGGGTCAAGGCCGCGTGCGCCTACTGATCGAGATGACGCCAGCCCTGCGCGCGGCCGTCGATGCCTGCGCCGAGGGCACCCATCGAATCGGCCACCTGCTCAAGACGCAGAGCGGCAGCGGCTACACCTACGCCGGCATCCGCTCGGCCTGGGTGCGCGCCTGCGCGCGAGCCGGCATCACTGACCTGCACATCCACGACCTGCGCGGCCGTGCCGGCGTGGACGCCATCGAGGCCACCGGCACGCAGGACGTGCGCGCCGCGCAGCGCCTGCTCGGCCACAAGGGCGAGGCGATGACCCGCCACTACACCGAGGGCAAGTACGCCAAACGGGTCAAGCCGGCCCGCTGAAGCTGTCCAACAGGCCCGCTGGGAGCCGCATGAATGCTGGGGCCTACGCGAATTTCACCGTTGGACAGTTTTTAGGTATGTTGTTGATTTAGTTAGATATACCCGGTGCCTTCTAAGCAGCAGGTCGGGGGTTCGAGTCCCTCCGGGCAGGCCAGCGCCAGACGCTTGGCGTCCCAAGGTGCTCCTCAGATCAGGCTTCTTGATGGCGTGCCGCAGCGTGGTGCAACTCGACGATCGCCGAAACGATCTCGATACACCGGTACTGGGGTTCGGCGCTGGATGGCCGAGGCCCGAGCCGGGGCGGTGCCGCTGAGGCGCTGCAGGCCCACAGGCTGCGAGCACCGGCGGCTCAGGTTCCATCCGTTGTTTTGCTCCAGCCGCCTGGCGCCCACCAGGCGCGTGCTGGCCGTTGATGCCGCGCCGTTGCAGGTGCGCGTCCTGGACCACCTGTTTGGCGAAAAGTCGGTGGCCATGGTTGCGCTGACCATGCGGCGCCGGGACTTGTTGACCCAGGCAGAAGCGTTGCGCATGAACTGCGCACCGCTGGGTCAATCGCCGTCAATGGACTGGCTCAGGAGCGCATTGCCCCGTTCGTCGCGCCCTGCGCAATGCCGGCTGGCTGTTCGGCGCCTCGCGCCATGGCCGGTGCGGTGGGCGCGGGTGGCCTGGGCGACCTGGCCATCCGCTACGGCTAGCAGCGCTTTGACACGACCACCATGGCGGCGGTGATCGTGGTGCTGATCGCCAGACAGGCGCTGATGCGCCCGGCCGTCCGGCGGGCGCGGGCACGCCAGACCGTCAGGCGAGCGCGGGTGCGTTCAGTGGCGCGAGGTCTTGACCACCGCCTCCTTCAGGTCGCCCACGGCCTTCTGGCCCTTGCCTTCCACCTGCTTGGCCACGCCCTTGGCCACGGTCTTGGGGCTGTCCACCAGTTCGCCAGCCTTTTGCTGCACCTTGCCGGCGGCCTGCTTGACGGTGCCCTTGATCTGATCCTTGTTCATGAGATGCCTTTCGATGGGTTGCTGACAGGTTCACGCGCTGGCCGGCTGGCCCGGCGTGTCGATCCTCGATCGATGGCCTCATCGTGAACCGCGCAGCCGGCGGCCCGTGTCGTCCGGTGGCGCGGCCGCGTGTCAGCGCTGGCCGACAGGCGCGCGGGCCGCGTCGCCCGGGGCCTTGAAGCGCACCTGCACCGAGGTGCCGCCGCCGCTGCGTGCCTGCACCGTCAGCTCGCCGCGCAGCGAGCGGCTGAGCCCCGTTGCGATGCGCATGCCCAGCCGATCGCCCGCGGCGCGGCCGGCATCGGCGGCGTGGGGCGCCGCCGTGGCGGCAGATTTGGTTGCCGCCGCCGTGGCGGCGGGGTGGGCTGCCGCCGCCGTGGCGGCGGGCTCGAAGCCCGCGCCCGGGCCGCAACCGTCGTCGTCCACGCACAGCAGGGCCTGGCCGTCGGGCTGCTCGCTGAGATGCACCCACAGCCGGCCGCTGTCGCGTTCGCCGAAGGCATGCTTGGCGGCGTTGGTCAGCAGCTCCATCACCAGCAGGCACAGGTTGAGCTTGGGTTCGACCCCCAGCGGCAGCGGCTGCGCGTTGACCTCCAGCACCAGGCCCGGCCGGCCCAGGCCCTTGACCAGATCGGCGCACAGCCCGGGCAGCAGGGCCTGGATGGGCGCCACCAGGGTGTCGGGGTCGTGCAGCTGGCGGTGCAGGCGCGACAGCATGTCGAAGCGGCGGCGCGCGTCGCCCACCGCGTCGCGCGCCTGCGGCAGGTGGCTCAGCCGGCGCTCCTGGTCGGCCAGCACCGCGCCCATCAGCATCAGGTTGTTGGCCACGCGGTGCTGCAGCTCCTGGAACAGCACGGTGCGCTCGGCCAGCAGCTCGTCGGTGCGCCGCTGCAGCGTGGCCAGGCGGGTGTGGGCGGTGAGCATCAGGTCGATGACCACGATGTCGACGACGCAGATGCCGACGAAGAAGGCCACCGCCACGCCGCTGGAGCCGGTGAGCGCAAAGCTGCCGTGCGGCGGGATGAACCAGTACCAGGCCGACAGCACCGACAGCACCGCGCTCACCACCGCCGGCCCGCGGCCGCAGAAGAAGGTGGAGAGCACGATGGCCGGAAAAAACGTCAGGAACGGAAAGCCCGCCGCCAGGTAGCCGTCGACCGCAAAGCGCGCCCACAGCGCCAGGCCGGTGAGCGCCAGCGCCACGCCATGGGCCGCCAGCGGCCGCCCGCGCAGCAGCACGGCGGCGCGCAACATGCGGCCGATCCACCCCACGGGTGCGTTCGGAGGTTCGGCGGCGGCTGGGGACGATGAGGCGGTGGACATGGACTCGGTACGGCAATCCGGTCGGCAGCGATGGGCTGGCGCGCGCTGCGCAGTTTAGACACTGCCGCGGGCCCGGCCCGGGCGCCGTCCTACACACCAACGCGCGGCCGGCCGATCGCCGGTGCCGGGCGCGCGCGATGCAATGGCCCACAGCGGTGACAGCAGCCGCCAGCCCACCCGCCGTACTGCCACCGCCAACATGACCGACGCCCGCCCCGCCCTTGCGCCGCCTGCTGCCCTGGCCCCCGCAACCGCACCCGCACCCGCATCCGAGCCTGGGGCGGCGCAGGCGGCGGCCACCGGCGCAGCGCTGGTCGAGCCGCTGCAGCGCCCGCGCTGGAACGCCGGCGCCCTGCTGGCCACGCTGGCCATCGGCGCGGTGCTGTATGTGGGCCAGGCGATCCTCGTGCCGCTGGCGCTGGCCACGCTGCTGGCCTTTGTGCTCGACCCGCTGGTGGGCTGGCTGCGCCGCGTGGGCCTGCCGCGCACCCCGGCCGTGGTGGCGGTGATGCTGGCCACCGTGCTGGTGCTGGGCGCCACCTCGTTTTTCGTGGCCGGCCAGGTGGCCCATCTGGCCAAGAACCTGCCCACCTACCAGTCGACCGTGCAGAGCAAGCTGCGCGCGCTGCGCGAGCAGCTGGCCAGCTCCTCAGGCAGCTTCGACGCCACCTCGCGCATGCTCGACGCGCTGGGCGGCGAGCTCGACGCCGCGCGGCGCGAGCTGGCCGGCCCCAGCACCGAGACGCCGCCGATCCGCGTGGCCATGGGCAGCGAGCCGCGCAGCGCATTGCAGGCGCTGGGCGATCTGGTCGAGCCGCTGCTGGGCCCGCTGGGCACGGCCGGCGCGGTGCTGCTGTTTCTGCTGTTCGTGCTGATCGAGCGCCACGACATGCGCGACCGCCTGCTGCGCCTGACCGGCGGCGACCTGCACCGCAGCACCGACGCGCTGGGCGAGGCCGGCCAGCGCGTCAGCCGCTACCTCACGATGCAGCTGCTGGTGAACCTGAGCTACGGCCTGCCGCTGGGCCTGGGCCTGTGGCTGATCGGCGTGCCCGGCGCACCGCTGTGGGGGCTGCTGGGCGCGCTGCTGCGCTTCGTGCCCTATGTCGGGCCGCTGGTGGCGGCGGTGTTTCCGCTGACGCTGGCCTTCGCCGTCGACCCCGGCTGGCAGATGGTGCTGTGGACGCTGGCGTTGGTGGCCACGCTCGAGCTGATCATCAACAACCTGGTCGAGCCCTGGCTGTACGGCGCCAGCACCGGCCTGTCGGCCCTGGCCATCGTCGTCTCGGCCATGTTCTGGACTCTGCTGTGGGGCCCGGTGGGCCTGATCCTGGCCACGCCGCTGACCGTGTGCCTGGCGGTGCTGGGCCGCCATGTCACGCAGCTGGCCTGGCTGGATGTGCTGCTGGGCAGCGAGCCGGTGTTCGACCAGCCCACCCGCCTGTACCAGCGCCTGCTGGCCGGCGATGTGGAAGAGGCCATCGAGATGTGCGAGGCCCAGGCCCGCACCGACGGCCTGCTGGCCTGCTACAGCGGCACCGCCGTGCCGGCCATGGCCCTGGCCGCGCGCGAGCACAGCCGCGCCGCCAGCGCCGAGCACCGCCACCGGGTCAGCACCGGCATGAGCACCCTGCTGCGCAGCCTGCGCGACGAACTGCCACCGCCCGACGACGCCGCGGCCGAGCGCCCCGGCGGCCGCAACGCCAGCGCCGCCGGTGCCGGCACGCCGCCAGGCCGCCGCGCGCGCGTGCTGTGCGTTGGCGCCCGCTGGGAGGTCGACACCCTGGCCGCCGAGATGCTGGCCCATGCGCTGGCCCACCAGGGCGTGGCCACCCGGCTGGCCCCGGCCGCCGCCGTCAGTGCCGACCATCTGCAGACGCTGGATCTGCAGGGCATCGAGGTGCTGTGCCTGTCGGTCTTCAGCAGCACGCCCGAGGCCCAGCTGCGCTACATCGCCCGCCGCCTCAAGCGCCGCGCCCCGGGCCTGCGCCTGCTGGTGGGGCTGTGGAACGCCCCGCCGCAGCTGCTGCAGCCCGATGGTGCCGAGCGCCTGGGCGTGGATGCCGTGGCGCGCACCCTCAGCGAGCTGGTGCAGCGCCTGCAGACCTGGCTGAGCCAGCCCGCCAGCGGCCCTGCCGCGCCACCAACGGCGCCACCGCAAGAGCGCCAGCGCGTGCAGGCCCTGCGCGACAGCGGCGCACTGGCGCCGGCCCGGCGCGCCCTGCTCGACCGCGCCGCGCTGCGCGCCGCCGATGTGCTGGCCGCGCCGATGGCCATGGTCACGCTGGTCGACGCCGACGACGCGCTGTGGCAGGGCGCTGCCGGGCTCGACCTGCATGCCCCCGACCTGCCGCGCCGCCAGCCGCGCCAGGCCACGCTGTGCCATCAGGTGGTGCTGGACGGTGCGGCGCTGTTCGTGCCCGACATCGAACGCGACCCGCGCTTTGCCGCCCATGCTTCGCGCCAGGCCCTGGGCCTGCGCAGCTATGCCGGCGCGCCGCTGCTCAACGCCGAGGGCCTGGCCATCGGCACGCTGTGCGTGGTCGACACCGTGCCGCGGGCGCTGAGCGAGGCCGAACAGGCCCTGCTGCAGACCATGGCCCGCTCGCTGATGCTGCAGCTGGCACGCTTGGCGCGCTTGTCGCAGGCCCCGCCCTCGGCGGCTGCCGACCGGGCAGCCGACACCGCCCACGACGCCGCCACCGCCCGCGATGGCCTGGGCCCGCTGGGCGCGGTGCCGGCCGCATGAGCACCGCTGCCCGCCCGCCCGGCACCCCGCCGCCGGCGCCAGCGACCCGCCCGCCGCGCCCGCGCCGCGCCGCGCTGGGGCCCATCCTGCGCGCCGCGGTGCAGGGCTGGATCGACGACCGGGCCGCCAGCATGGGCGCGGCACTGGCCTACTACACGCTGTTCTCGATGGCGCCGCTGCTGCTGATCGCCATCTCGGTGGCTGGGCTGGCCTTTGGCGCCGAAGCGGCGCGCGGCGAGATCGTGCGCCAGCTGGCCGGCGTGGTTGGCCGCGAGGCCGCGCTGGCCGTGCAGGGCCTGCTCGACAGCGTGAGCCGGCCCAGCGATGGCCTGGCCGGCGCGCTGGGCGGCCTGGCGCTCACGCTGGTGGGCGCCACCACCGTGCTGGCCGAGCTGCAGGATGCGCTCGACCGCATCTGGCGCGCGCCGGGCACGCCGCGCCAGGCCTGGTGGCTGCTGTTGCGCGCCCGCCTGCTGTCCTTCGGCCTGATTTTGGGGCTGGGCTTTCTGATGATGGTGTCGATGCTGGCCAGCACCGCCATCACCGCGCTGCAGGCCTGGTCGGTGCAGTGGCGCGGCGACTGGGGCCTGGCGATGCAGGTGATGAACCTGGGGCTGAACTTCGTATTCGTGACCGTGCTGTTCGCGATGATCTACAAGCTGATGCCGCGGGTGCGCATCGCCTGGGCCGATGTGTGGATCGGCGCGCTGGTGACCGCGCTGCTGTTCACCGTGGGCCGCCTGCTGATCGGCGCCTACCTGGCCGACAGCGCGCTGGTCTCGGGTTTCGGCGCGGCCGGATCGCTGGCCGCCATCCTGGTATGGGTGTACTACTCGGCGCAGATCTTCCTGCTGGGCGCCGAGTTCACCTGGGCCTATGCCCACCATGCCGGCTCGCGCCGCCAGGCGCCCCAGCCGGGCTTGTCGGGCTTGTCGGGCTTGTCGGGCTTGTCGGGCTTGTCGGGCTTGCCGGGCTTGCCGGCGCCGGCCCCGCATGCCAACCCGGTGCCGTCCTACAGCGCCGCGCAGCCCGCGCCGATGCAGCCGCCGGCCGCGCGCTCCTAAGCTGAACCCAGCACCGACACCCCAGCCCCGCCGGGCCCCGGTCGGCCCCGCCACCCGCACCGCAAAGGACATCCACCATGATCAAGTGGGCCCTCATCTTCGCCGCCATCTCCCTGGTCGCCGGCCTGCTCGGCTTCAGCGGCGTGGCCGCCGGCGCGGCCGGCATCGCCAAGCTGCTGTTCGTGCTGTGCCTGGTGATCTTTCTGGTGCTCATTGCACTGGCCGTGATGGGCGTGGGCGCCCTGCGGCGCTGATCCGGGCCCAACACCTCGCCGGCGCAGGCCGGCCGCAATCCTTCACCCGGCCTGGCGGGGGCGGCATACCCGCCCACCCCAGCCCACCCCAGCCCGACCCAGCAACCCACCCCAGCCAACCCGGAGAGCCAGCCATGCCCGCCAAGCCCACCCCGATCCAGCGCGCCCAGCCGCGCAGCAACCCGCCCGCGCCCGAGCATGTGCTCGCGCTCGACCAGGCGGCGCTGGACGCCGCCCGCAAGAACCTCGACGAAGGCGCGGTCACGCCCGGCTACGGCCCCTGGCGCGACAGCATCGTCAAGCTGCTCAACGACGCGCTGGCCACCGAGCTGGTGTGCGTGCTGCGCTACAAGCGCCACCACTTCACCGCGCATGGCATGGCCTCGCCGGCCATCGCCGCCGAGTTTCTGGTGCATGCCAACGAAGAGGCGGCCCATGCCGACAAACTGGCCGAGCGCATCGTGCAGCTCGGTGGCGAGCCCGACTTCTCGCCGGCCACGCTGCTAGAGCGCAGCCATGCCGACTACGACGACTCCGACGAGCTGATGGCCATGGTGCGCGCCAACCTGGTGGCCGAGCGGGTGGCGGTGGAAAGCTACCGCCAGATGATCGCGCTGATCGGCGACAAGGACCCCGGCACCCGCCGCCTGCTCGAAGGCATCCTCATCGACGAGGAAGAGCACGCCGACGAGCTGGCCGACCTGCTCGAAGAGTGAGCGCCCGGCCCGCGGTCTTCGGCCTGGCGGCCGCCGGGCTGGCGCTGGCCGCCGGGCTGCAGTCGGGCTGTGCCATCGGCGCGCTGCGCAGCGACGAGGCCGCCCAGGCCGCCGCCGCCGTGCCGGCCCGGGTGTCGGCCAGCGCGGTGGCCCGCGCGGTGGACGTGACCGGCCGCCGCGGCCGCCTGAGCGCCGCGCAGCGCGAGGCGCTGATCCAGCGCATCGGCGCGCAGGGCGGCGCCAACCAGCTCAACCGCCACCTGCTGGCGATGGCCTCGTTCGACGAGGTCGACCTGTTCGCGCACAACCAGACCACCCTGCTGATCGACGGGCCCAGCACCTTTGCGGCCATGTTCGCGGCCATCGAGCAGGCCCGCCAGAGCGTGCTGCTGCAAAGCTACATCATCGAAGACGCCGCCATCTCGCAGCGCCTGGCCGAGCTGCTGGCACGCAAGCGCGCCCAAGGCGTGGCGGTGGCCGTGCTCTACGACGACCTGGGATCGATCGGCACGCCGCGGCAGTTCTTGCAGGCCCTGCAGGCGGCCGGCGTGCCCACCTGCGCCTTCAACCCGGTGAGCCCGTTCAAGCGGCCCGGCTACTGGGGCATCTCGCACCGCGACCACCGCAAGATCCTCACGGTGGACCGCGGCACCGGCTTCACCGGCGGCATCAACATCAGCGCCGTGTATGCCTCGGGCTCGTTCGGCCGCGCCCGCCTGCGCACCGCCAGCGATGCCCAGCGCAGCGGCTGGCGCGACACCCAGGTGCGCCTGCAGGGCCCGGCCGTGGCGGCGCTGGAGGATGTGATGCGCAAGACCTGGGCCGACCAGGGCTGCCGCACGCCGCTGCCGGCCCCGGCCAGCGCGCCGGCACTGGCGCCGGCCGCCGCCGACGTGGTGCGCATCGTGCCCTCGGGCCCCGACGACGCCGACAGCCGCATCTACGCGATGCTGCTCAATGCCATCGACACCGCCAGCCGCAGCGTGCAGCTGACGATGGCCTATTTCGCCCCCGGCCAGGAGATGGTGGACGCGCTGTGCGACGCCGCGCGCCGCGGCGTCGACGTGCGCCTGATCCTGCCTTCGATCAGTGACTTCGCGCCGGTTCTGCACGCCGGGCGCAGCCACTACCAGCGCCTGCTCGAGGCCGGCGTGCGCCTGTACGAGCTGGACGACGCGGTGCTGCATGCCAAGACCGCGGTGATCGACGGCGTGGTGTCCACCGTGGGTTCCAGCAACATGGACTGGCGCAGCTTCGTGGCCAACAACGAGGTCAATGCGGTGGTCTTCGGCGAGAACTTCGGCAGCGCCATGGACACGGTGTTCCAGAACGACCTGCGCCGCTCCACCGAGATCACGCCGGCGCTGTGGGCACAGCGCCCGCTGGCGCAGCGGGCCAAGGAATCGCTGGCGCGCTTGTTCGAGCGCCTGTGGTGAGGGTGCGGCGGCGGCCGCCGCCTGCCGGCCGGCAGGGTGCAGGGGGCCTGTCCTACACGCAGCCGTCGGGTTGGCCGATGCCCGGCCCGCGGCCCGAAACCTAGAGTTGATTCATCGGATGCAGCCGACGCCAGAACACCACAACGGCAGCTGCCCCCGACCCACCGGCGCCAGGCCCACGAGCCCGGCAAAGCAACACGGCGACCCGCGCACCGCGCACGCCACAACGCACTGGAGCTTCCCCATGAACACCCGCCATGCCCTCGCCGCCATCGTCACCGCCGTGGCTGCCATCACCGTGCTGCCCGGCTGCGCCGTGACGCGCGGCCAGTCCACCGTCGGCGAGTACATCGACGACGCCACCGTCACCACCGCGGTGCGCGCCAAGTTCGTCGAGAACCGCGAGGTCGACGCCGCCGCCATCAAGGTGGAGACGCTCAACGGCGAGGTCATGCTGTCGGGTTTTGCCAAGGACGGCACCGAGCGCATGACGGCCGAATCGCTGGCCCGCGGCGTCAAGGGCGTCAAGGCCGTGAAGAACCAGATCGTGGTGCGCGCCAGCTGAGCGGCCGCCCGCAGCCACCCACCCATCCGAGCACGGAGATCATCGACATGAACTGGGACCGCATCGAAGGCCACTGGAAGCAGCTCAAGGGCAAGGTGCAGGAGCAATGGGGCCACCTCACCGATGACGATTTCGACGTCGTCGACGGCAAGCGCGAACAGCTGGCCGGCAAGATCCAGGCGCGCTACGGCGTGGCCCGCGACGAGGCCGACCGCCAGATCGACGCCTGGCAGGCCCGCAGCGACGAGCAGTGGTTCAACTGAGAGGCTGCCGGCGACCCGAAAGCCGGCGACCCGACTGCCGGTGAACCAGGCGCCGGTTCGACCCTGGTGAACCCACTGGCCAACCCACCGAATACGCAGGGCGACTGCGGCTTCACGTCCGGCCGGGTCGGCTGCGCGCCGCCCCGGCCGGCGTCTTTTTGAGGCCCCGGCCCAGCGCCCGACCCGCCCACCCCGATCCGCCATCCGACTGGAGCGCACCGCATGATTTCCGATGAAACGCTTGAACGCCTGGACCAGCTGCTCGATGGCGAGCGCGTGGCCATGCTCACCCGCTGGACGCCCGACGGCCTGCTGCACAGCAAGCCCATGACCGTGCTGCAGCACGACGCCGGTGGCGCGTTCTGGTTCTATGTGCGCAGCGTCGCCGGTCAAGACGACGACGAGGTGCAGTACCGCCATGTCAACCTGGCCTTCAGCAACCCCGACAAGGGCCGCCATGTCTCGCTGGCCGGCCAGGGCCGCATCGTGCGCGACCGGGCGCTGATCGAGTCGCTGTGGACGGCGGCCGCCAAGCCCTGGTTTCCCGATGGCCCGCAGGCGCCCGAGCTGGCGCTGCTGGAGATCATCCCCACCCACGCCGAGTACTGGGACGGCCCGTCCAACGTGTTCTCGCGCGCATTGGCCATGGCCGCGTCGATTGCCGCCGGCAAGCCCATCGGCCTGGGCGAGCATGCCGAGATCGACCTGACGGCCGGCGTGCGCCCTTGACCCCCGCCGTGTCCTGGCCACGCCGTGCGCTGGCCGCCGCGCTGGCCCTGGTGGCCGTGGGCGGCCTGGTGTTCGTGGCCGGCGAGTTGAGCGGCTGGCGCGTGCTGGCCGGGCCGGCCGAGCGCTGGCTGAGCGAGCGCGTGGGCCACCGCGTGCAGCTGGGCCGCGACGCTGACGACGAGAGCTTTCGCCTGAGCCTGTGGCGCGGCATCCGGCTGCAGGCCGGGCATGTGCGGGTTGATTCCTCGGCCTGGCCCGACGCCCGGGCGCTGGCCCAGGCCGATGGCCTGCGCCTGGTGGCACGCTGGCGCGACCTGCTGGCCTGGCGGCCGGGCGAGCCGCTGGCGCTGCGCCAGGTCAGCGCCGAGCGGCTGGTGCTGCACCTCGAGCGCCGTGCCGACGGCCGCGCCAACTGGACCCGCGCCGATGCCGCCACCACCGCGCCGGCCGACCCCGATGCCACCGGCGGCGCACCGGTCAGCGTGGGCATGCTCACCGCCCGCCAGGGCACGCTGACCTGGCTGGATGTGCCGCAGCGCGCCGATGTGCGCGTGCAGTTCGCCTTGAACGAATCATCCGCCGGCAGCGCCGCGCCGGGCGCCACGCCGTCCGCGCAAGGCCTGCAGGCCAGCGCCGAAGGGCACTACCGTGGCCTGCCGCTGCGCGCCCGGCTGCAGACCGGCACGCTGCGCCCCTGGCTCGACGACCCCGACGCGGTGGCCGACCTGGCCCTGCAGCTGCAGGCCGAGATCGGCCGCACCCGCGGCAGCTTTGCCGGTGCGCTGCGCGACCCGCTGCATGGCCGCGCGCTGCTGGGCCGCTTCACGCTCGACGGCCCCTCGCTGGCCGCCGTGGGCCAGCCCATCGGCGTGACCCTGCCCACCACCGCCGCCTTCCGCATGAACGGCCTGCTGGCCCTGCAGGGCCCGGTGTGGAATGTGGTGGTCTCGCGCGCCAGCATCGGCCAGAGCCTGCTGGACGGCGAGTTCCGCTACGACAGCCGGCGCCTGCCGCGGCCCACGCTGGCCGGCCGCCTGCATGCCAAGGCCCTGTGGCTGGCCGATCTGGGCCCGGCCATCGGCACCGGCACCGGCACCGGCCCCGTGGCCACCCCGGTGCGGGCGCCCGGCCGCGTGCTGCCCGACCGCCGCTTCGACCTGCCCTCGCTGCGCGCGATGGACGCCAATGTGCTGCTGCGCCTGGACCGGCTCGACTTCGGCACCCCCGCGCTGCAGCCCGTGGCCCCGCTCAACGCCCACCTCACGCTGCAGGACGGCGTGCTGCGCCTGGCCGAGCTGGAGGCGCGGCTGGCTCAGGGCCGGCTGTCGGGCAGCCTGCAGCTCGACGGCCGGCAGGACCGCGCGCTGTGGCAGGCCGATCTGCAGGGCCGCGGCCTGCGCCTGGCGCAGTGGCTGCGCGCGGTGCAGCGGCCCGGCCAGCCGCCCTATGCCGACGGCCTGATCAGTGCCCAGCTGCAGCTGCGCGGCAGCGGCCGATCCACCGCCGAGCTGCTGGCCAGCGCCGATGGCCGGCTGGGCCTGCGCTGGACCGAGGGCCAGGTCTCGCACCTGCTGATCGAGGCCGCCGGTCTCGACATCGCCCAGGGCCTGGGCCTGCTGATCAAGGGCGACGACAGCCTGCCGGTGAGCTGCGGGATCGCCGACCTGGCGGTGCGCCAGGGCCGCGTCACGCCACAGGCCCTGGTGATCGACACGCGCGACTCGCGGCTGTGGCTGGACGGTGCCCTGTCGCTGGCCGACGAGCGCCTGGCCCTGCGCGCCCAGGTGCAGCCCAAGGACTGGACACCGCTGGCCCTGCGCGCGCCGCTGCACATCGACGGCACGCTGGGCGCACCACGGCTGAGCCTGGACAAGCGCGCGCTGGCCGCCCGCGCCCTGCCGGCCGCGCTGCTGGCCATGGTGCACCCGCTGGCGGCGCTGATCCCGCTGTTTGACGCCGGCGAACCGGGGCCGGCCCAAAGCTGCGCGGCGCTGCTGGCCGAGATGCGCGGCCGCGGTGCCGGGCCCGCCGCCCGGCCAGGCGGCGCCGATGGCCCCGCCGCGCCGACACGCGGCGGCCCGACCGGCGGCCCGACCGGCGGCCCGACCGGCGGCCCGTGACGATAATCGGCCGATGAACCGCGCCCGCCGCCCCGCCCCGCAGCCCGGCCGCCGCACCGGCGCCGCTGCCGCATGCTGAACGGCGCGCCACCCGCCGAGGTGGACAACAGCGCCGGCCCGCCGCCGGGCCGCTGGGCCCAGGCGATTGAGCGGCTGCGGCGCAGCCCGGTGGCGTTTCCGCTGGCGGTGCTGGTGGCCGGGGCCATGCTGGCCATCAGCGAGCTGGGTTACCGCCAGTCGAGCGGCCAGCTCGACAGCCTGGTGCGCATGGGCCGCGACCGGCTCGAGCTGACAAAGATCAGCCGCAGCATCACCGACGCCGAGACCAACCAGCGCGGCTACCTGCTGACCGGCCGCGCCGACCATCTGGGCCCCTACCGCCAGGCGCGCGACGAGCTCGAGCAGCGCCAGCAGACGCTGGAGGCCAACTACCTCCGGCGTGGCCGCCAGGCCAGCCTGGCCGAACTGCGCAAGCTGCGCACGCTGATCGACGACAAGTTCGTCGAGATGCAGCTGGTGATCGACCTGCACGACCAGGGCCGCCACGAGGCCGCGCTGTCGATGCTGCAGTTCGACCGCGGCGGCGAGCTGATGCGCGGCATCCGCAGCCAGATCGACACCCTGCTCGAGAGCGAGAACCAGGCCATCGGCGCGGGCATCGCCTCGGTGTTCGACACGCTGATGCTCAACCGCATCGGCGTGGCCTCGATGTCGGCGATCAGCCTGCTGGTGCTGGGCATGTACCTGCGCCAGCGCCGCACCAACGACCTGCAGCAAGACGAGCAGCAGCGCCTGATCCAGGCCGAGCGCGACCGGCTCGAGGCCCAGGTGCAGCTGCGCACGCAGGAGCTCACCGAGCTGACCCGCCACCTCGAAACCGCCCGCGAGGACGAGCGCGCCCGCCTGGCGCGCGAGCTGCACGACGAGCTGGGCGCCCTGCTCACCGCGGCCAAGCTCGACGTGGCGCGCATGCGCCCCAAGATGCAGCAGGACCTGCCCGACCAGATGCCGCGCCTGGCCCATCTGGTGGAAACGCTCAACAGCGGCATCGCGCTCAAGCGCCGCATCATCGAAGACCTGCGCCCGTCCACCCTCAGCAACCTGGGGCTGAAGGCGGCGCTCGAGATCCTGTGCAACGAGTTTGCCGACCGCAGCGGCCTGCCGGTGGCCGTGGCCATCGAGGCGCTGCCGCTGTCGCCATCGGCCGAGCTCACCGCCTTCCGGCTGGTGCAGGAGTCGTTCACCAACATCGGCAAGTACGCCAATGCACGCCAGGTGAGCGTGTCGCTCGACATCGAGGACAGCTGGGCCCACCTGGTGGTGCGCGACGACGGCGATGGCTTCGACACCCGGCGCATGGGCCTCAAGAAGCACGGCCTGGTGGGCATGCGCTACCGGGTCGAGGCCGAGCAGGGCCGCCTGGTCGTCGATTCGGCGCCAGGCCGCGGCACGGCCGTGCAGGCCTGGCTGCCGATGACGCTGTGAGCCCGCGGGCGGCGCTGTAGTCCGCCACCTACGCGGCGCGGCCCCTCAGGCCGACAAGCACACCCGCCGCCGGCCGGCCGATGCCGCGCCCCCGGATGCCTAGAGTTCATTCATCGCGGCGGCAGTCGTCGCGACTTCCACCCAGGGCCCCCCCGCGGGGCCCGTGAACTCAGGAGATCGCCATGCTTCACTACGCCGTCGTGTTCTTCGTCATCGCGCTGATCGCCGCCCTGTTCGGCTTTGGCGGCATCGCCGCCGGTGCCGCCGGCATCGCCAAGATCCTGTTCTTCGTGTTCGTGATCATGGCCGTCATCACCTTCCTGATGAGCCTGGCCAAAAAAGCCTGAGGCCGGCCTGCCTGCCAGGCCGCCCCCCGCCCCCCCCCCCAGCGCTGTTGACCGCGAGCCAGAACCCGCTCACCAGCCCTGCCCGACCGTCTTGTTGACACCTTTGCCCAACCCATCGAGGACCGCACCATGAACGACACCCAGACCACCCTGCCGAACACCTTCGACACCATCGCCCAGCAGGCCACCAGCAAGGCCGATGCCGCCATCGACAGGGCCCGCAAGGCAGCCGACGGCGCGCTCGACACGCTGCAGGACAAGGCCAGCCACCTGGCCGCCGTGGCCCCGGGCACGCTCAGCCGCGTGGCGGCCCAGGTGGACGAGCTGACCCGCCGCGGCATCGACCGCGCCAAGGAAGCCTCGGACACCGCGCGTGAACGGGCCGCGCTGGCCGGTGACCGCACCGTCTCGTACATCAAGGACGAGCCGGTCAAGGCGGTGCTGATCGCCGCCGCCGCCGGTGCCGGCATTGCCGCACTGATCGGCCTGATCGCCCGCAGCAAGGGCACGGCGCGTCATTGAGCCGCTGACGGCCACTGAACGCCACTCACCGCCGCGGCCAGCCGCTGAGCCACCGGCCTATCGCCAGGCCCGGGCCAGGCCCAGGCCCGGCCCGCCCCGGCCCACGCCGCCCTCCTGATGCGCCAGAGCCCCGCCATGTTCCATCCACTGATCCGTCTGCTTGCCAGCAAGCCCCATCTGGTGGCCCAGCATCTGGGCGGTTATGTGGAGCTGGCCTCGGCCCAGGCGCAGGAGGCGGCGCGCTCGCTGCAGGGCCGGCTGGTGTGGTCGGCCGGGGCGGTGGCCGGGCTCAGCGCCGGCACGCTGCTGGGCGGTGTGGCGGCCCTGCTGGCGGCAGCGCTGCCGGTGTCGGCCATGCCGGCACCGTGGCTGCTGCTGGTCGGCCCGGCACTGCCGCTGGCGGCCGGTGCCGGCTGCGCCTGGATGGCCCGCCGCCGGCCCGTGGCCTGGACGCTCGCGCCGATGCGCGAGCAACTGGCGGCCGATGCCGCGCTGTTTGCCGAGGCCGACCCGTCATGAACCCGACTGCACTGCCGCTGCCGCCCGCGCCGCTGACGCCCGCATCCGCACCCATCCCCACCGCCGCTGCCGCGCGGCCCGCGCTCACGGCTGCGCCGGCTGAGCCGGCGGCAGCAGCGTCGCGCATCGAGCAGGCGCTGCTGTCGCTGCACAACTCGCGGCTGGCCTTGCGCGCCGAGCTGATCGAGCCGCCTTCCGCCACCGGCCCGGCGCGCCGCCACAAGGGCAACGCGCGCCTGTGGTGGCGGCGCCTGCGGGCCTGGCCGGCCGGCCGGCTGGCCGCCGAGGCGCTGCGCCACTGGTGGCAGCGCCACCCCTGGCAACCGCTGGGCGACACGCTGCTCACCCAAGGCCGCGAGCAGCTGTGGCCACTGCTGCGCCGCCACCCCTGGGCCAGCGTGGGCGCAGCCGCAGCCGTGGGCGCGGCCGTGGTCACGCTGCGGCCCTGGCGCTGGCCCTGGGTCGACCGGCAGGTGCGCCAGGCCCCCGGCCGCTGCTCGGGCTGGCTGCTGCGCCAGCTGGGCTCGCTGCCGGTGCAGGCCGCACTGGCCAGCCTGCTGGCCACGGCCGCGGCACGCCAGGCGCCGGCCACGGCCACCGGGCCTGCCCCCATGGCCGCTCCCATGGCCACCCCCGGCCCTGAACCCGGAGCCCCCCATGCCGCACACTGAGCCGCCACGCCGTCTGGACGGCGCCGAACGCTGGTTCTACGGCGGCGAGCCGCCGCCCGATCTGCTGGCCGACCTGATGGCCGACCTGCTGACGGATCAGCAGGTGGATCGGCAGGTAGACCGCCTGGCCGAACAGCCCGCTGAAACCCCGGCCGAGCGTCCGCACCCGGGCGACCCGCCCGCACCACCCGCAGCACCACCACCCGCAGCACCTTTGCCCGAGCGCGTGCGCGAGCCCGATTCACAGCGGGCGCCGCCGGTGCGCGAACCCGGCCCGGCTCGCCAGCAGTAAATGTTCCGCATCGAGCGGGCGCAGGGTGCTTCAAGCCACGCGGCCCTGCACCCGCAGGGCGCGTCGCGCTGCGCCGCCCTGGGCCCGCGCAGCAGGCTCATTCACCGCTTGTCAGTCAAGGTCTGAAGCCGCCAGCATGGCCATGAACAACTGGATGCGCTCCACCGCGCCCTGGCCCGGGCGCTGCAGCGCCGTGCCACCGCCGTCTTCGGCCAGGTAGCCCAGGCGGCAACGCCCCGGCTGCAGCGCCCGCAGCGGCGGGCCGACCACCCGCATCGGCACGGCCACCGGCGGCGACGTGTCGGCGCGCGCCAGCCAGGCCAGGTCGCTCAGATCAGGCGCCAGGTTACGCAGCATCTGGTGCAGGCCGTGCACGCTGTCGGCCTCGCCTTCCAGCAGCGCCAGCGTGCTGCTGCCGTTGAACAGCAGCGCCGCAGCCAGCGTGGGCTGGCGGCGCAGCGCGGCGCGGCAGGCCTCGCGCAGGGCCTGGAAACGGCCGATGGCCGAGGCCTCGTCCTGCGGAACGCAGATCAGACATTGAACAAACATGGCCCAGGCGCCGGGATGACGGCGCGTACACGACAGCGGCCGCACTCTAGAACCGGAGTTTTCACCGCCATGTCAAATGACACAGCCCACGCCGCTGCCCCGCACCAGCGCCCCGCCACGCGGGTGCCGGCGCCCATCAGCGATCCGCCCTGCGCCAGCTGTCCGCTGCGTGCGCTGCCCTGCTTTCAGCCGGTGCGCGCCGAGGAGCTGCAGACCATCGACCAGCTCAAGCAGGCCGAACTGCCCTTTGCCGCCGGCAGCACCCTGATCGCCGAAGGCGGCGACGACTCGCCGCTCTACACCCTGCTGCAGGGCTGGGCCTTTCGCGCCAAGGGCCTGGCCGACGGCCGCCGGCAGATCCTGGGTGTGCTGCTGCCCGGCGACTTCATCGGCCTGCAGCAGCGCATGACCGAGCGCAGCCAGCATGCCGTGCTGGCGCTGACCGATGTGCGCGTGTGCACCTTCCAGCGCGATGCCATCCGCCGCATCCACGAGCGCCTGCCCTCGCTGGCGATGGACCTGACCTGGATCGCCGCGCGCGGCGAAAGCCTGGTGGACGACCACCTGCTTAGCGTGGGCCGGCGCACCGCGCGCGAGCGCATCGCGGCCACGCTGCTGGTGCTGTGGCTGCGCACCGCGCGCCTGGGCATGCACCTGCCCGGCGGCGGCCTGCCATTGCCGCTGAAGCAGCGCCACCTGGCCGACCTGCTGGGCCTGTCGCTGGTGCACACCAACCGCAACCTGCGCAGCCTGGTGGCCGCCGGCCTGCTGCGCTTTGCCGGTGATGGCCTGATGCACATCGAAGACCCCGCGGCCCTGGCCCAGGCCGGCCAGCTGCGCTGGCCGATCGCCGTGCCCGATGTGCCGCTCATCTGACGCGGCAGGCGAGCCACCTGTCGGCCTGGGCCTACAGCAGGACAGGCGCCATGCCGGCACCGGCCGCCCGACCCGGCACGCACAGTCAGCCCATCAACACCGAAGGGCTGCAACCACCATGCTGACCACGATCGACTGGCTCTTGCCGCTGCTGGCCCTGGCGCTGGGTGGCGGCCTGATCCATCGCTACTGGCGCCTGGTGGCGCAGCAAGGCGCCGACGACGCCCTGCCCGACCCGGTGTTGATGGCCCTGCTGCAGGCCAGCACGCACCCGCACGGCCCGGCCCCCCGGGGCTGAGCCGGCGGGCGCAGGCCCGGCCATCCCACCATCACCACACACCACCCCCCTGAGGACTTGCCATGAACAACACCCGACGCTTCTCCCGCCTTGCCGCCACCGCCGCCGCCAGCCTGCTGCTGCTGGCCGGCCAGGCCCACGCCGCCAATTTGTCGAAGGAGGTCTACAAGGGCGCCAAGGCCGATCTGGAAACCATGTACCAGGCCCAGAAGAAGGCCTGTGACGCACACAGCGGCAATGCCAAGGACGTGTGCGTGGAAACCGCCAAGGGCCAGGAGAAGGTGGCGCTGGCGCAGCTGGAATACAACTACTCTGGCAGCGCCCGCGACGAGGCCAAGCTCTACCAGGCCCGCGCCGACGCGGTGTACGAGATCGCCAAGGAGAAGTGCGACGACGCCACCGGCAACGACAAGGACGTGTGCAACAAGACCGCCAAGGGCGAGCACGACAAGGCCAAGGCCGACCTGAAGCTGGCCAAGAAGGTGAGCGCCGCCACCGAAGACGCGCTCGAAGCCCATGTCAAGGCCGACTACAAGGTGGCGCGCGAGAAGTGCGACGCCCTGAGCGGCGACGCCAAGGACGTGTGCACGGCCAGCGCCAAGGCGCGCTTCAACCTGCGTTGATCGGTCGGTCGGCGCCGGCCTGGCTGCTGCCCGGCGCCGGTGCCCGGCGGCTCCAGCGCTGCAGGCGCTGCGCCAGCGTCTCGAGCGCCACGATCACCACCGGCACCACCAGCAGGCTCAGCAGCGTGGAGCTGATCAGCCCGCCGATGACCACGATGGCCATCGGCGCGCGAAAGCTCGGATCGCCGCCCCAGCCCAGCGCCAGCGGCAGCATGCCGGCGCCCATGGCCAGCGTGGTCATCACGATCGGCTGCGCGCGTTTGCGGCAGGCGTCGATCACCGCCTCGGTCAGCGCCAGGCCCTGCTCGCGGCGAGCCAGGATGGCGTAGTCGACCAGCAGGATCGAGTTCTTCGCGGCAATGCCCATCAGCATGATCAGGCCGATCATCGAGGGCATTGACAGATCTGAACCGGTGAGCGCCAGCGCCACAAAGGCGCCTGGCACCGACAGCAGCAGCGCCACCAGGATGGTCAGCGGCTGCACGAAGCTGCCAAACAGCAGCACCAGCACCGCATAGATGCAGACCACGCCGGTGAGCATGGCCAGGCCGAAGCCCCGGGCCAGCTCGGCCATGTCCTCGGCGTCGCCGGCGGTGTCGAGCTGCACGCCCGGCGGCAGTGCACGCAGGCTGGGCAGCGCCAGGGCCGCCTGGGCCACCTCGCTGAGCGGCTGCCCGTTCAGCTCCACCGTCAGCTGCACCACGCGGCGGCGGTCGCGGCGGCTGATCTCGCTGGCACCGCCCACCATCGCCAGCGTGGCCACACTGTGCAGTGGCACGCTGCCGCGCAGGCCCGTCACCGGCAACTGACCCAGCGTGACCAGGTCGCGGCGTGCGGCGTCGTCCAGCCGCACCAGCACCGGCAGGCGCCGCTCGCCCAGCGTGAGCTGGGCCAGGGCCGAGCTGCTGTCGCCCACGGTGGCCACGCGCAGGCTGTCGGCGATGTCGGCCGCGGTGATGCCCAGATCGGCCGCGCGGGCCGGGTCCAGCCGGGCCACCAGCTCGGGCTGCACCAGGCTGGCACTGGACGTGACCGCACCGATACCGGCCATGCCGCGCAGCTCGCGCGCGGCGGCGGCGGCGGCCTGTTCAAGCGCGGCGGCATCGTCGCCGGTGAGCAGCAGGGTGTACTGCTCGCCGGCTCCGCCCTGGCCTACCTGCACGCGCAGGCCCGGCAGCACGGCCAGCGCCTGGCGCAGCTGAGCCTCGATCTGCGGCTGGCTGAGGCCCGGTCGCTGGGCGCGCGGCGTGAGCCGCAGTGTCAGCACCGCCTGCCGCACCGAGGCGGCAGCCGCACCATCGTCGTCACCCTGCAGCGCACCCACCACGGTGTACACCGAACGCACCTGCGGCTGGCGCTGCGCGATCTGCCGCGCCTGCTCGGCCCAGTGCAGGCTGTCGTGCAGGGTGCTGCCCGGCGGCAGGCTCAGCCGCACCTGGGTCCGGTCTTCGTCGTCGGCCGGCATGAAGCCGGCGGGCAGGCGCGCCGCCAGCATCAGGCCGCCGGCCAGCAGGGCCAGCGCCAGGCCCAAGGTGAGCCCGCGGTGGCGCAGGCACCAGCGCACGGCCCGCAGGCCGGCACCGATCCAGCGCGGCTCGTGCTGCACTGCCGCGGCCGGCCGGCGCAGCAGGTGCGCGGCCATCATCGGCGTGAGCAGTCGTGCCACCAGCAGCGAGAACAGCACCGCGATGGCCGCCGTCCAGCCAAACTGCACGAAGTAGCGGCCAACCACGCCCTGCATGAAGGCCGTGGGTAGAAACACCGCCACCAGCGTGAAGGTGGTGGCCAGCACCGCCAGACCGATCTCGTCGGCCGCCTCCATGGCCGCCTGGTAGGGGCTCTTGCCCATGTTCAGGTGGCGCGAGATGTTCTCGATCTCGACGATGGCATCGTCAACCAGCACCCCCACCACCAAGGACAGCGACAGCAGGCTCACCGTGTTGAGTGTGAAGCCCAGCCCATGCATCAGCGCAAAGCTGGGGATCGCCGACAGCGGCAGCGCCACCGCCGCCACCGCCGTGGCCCGCCAGTCGCGCAGGAACAGCAGCACCACCAGCACCGCCAGCGCGGCGCCTTCGTACAGCAGGCTCAATGAGTCGTGGTAGTTCTCGCCCACGGCCACCACGGTGTTCAGCGTCTCGGCCAGCGCGATGTGCGGGTGGCGGGCCTGCAGCGCCTGCAGCGCGGCCTGCACGCCAGCGGCCACCGCCAGTTCGTCGGCGCCACGTGCGCGGCTGAGCTCGAAGCCAACCACCGGCCGGCCATCGAGCCGGGCCGCGCTGCGCCGCTCGGCCGCGCCATCGCTCACCCGCGCCACCTGGCCCAGGCGCAGCACCCGGCCATCGGCCAGCGGCAGCTCGAGCGCGGCCAGCGCCTGGGCCGTGGCGGCGGTGGCCTGCGTGCGCAGCGGCTGCTCGGCGCCGCCCAGGTCGGCACGGCCGCCGGCGGCGTCCTGCTGCACGCGGCGCAGCAGGCGTGACAGCTCGGCCGGCGCGACGTTCAGCGCCAGCAGACGCGGCGGATCGAGCACCACGCCGATCTGCCGCGTCACGCCGCCCACCCGACGCACCGTGCCCACGCCCGGCACGGCCAGCAGCGCCTGCGTGAGCTGCTGGTCGATGAACCAGGACAAGGCCTGCTCGTCGAGCTGCTGCGAGGCCACGGCATAGCCCAGGATCGGCTCGCCGGAGGTGCTGCTTTTCTGGATCACCGGCTCGCGCAGATCGGCCGGCAGGTCGGGGCGGGCGCGGGTCACCGCGTCGCGCACCTCGTCCAGCGCCTCCTGCAGGGGCTTCTCGAGCCGGAACTCGACTTTCAGGCTGGCCTGGCCTTCGCCCAGCGTGGCGTTGATGTGGCGGATGCCCTGCACCGTGGCCAGCGCGTTCTCGAGCGGGCGCGCCACCTCGGCCTCCAGCTGCGCGGCCGAGGCCCCGGGCCAGGCGACACCGACCGTCACCGTGGCGAGGTCCATGTCGGGAAAGTTCTGCACCCGCATCGCGGCAAAGCCAAGCAGGCCGCCCAGCGTGAGCAGCACGAACAGCAGGATGCCCGGCGTGGGATGCCGGATCGACCAGGACGAGACGTTCAGGGCCATGGCGCGGCAAGCCTCACTGCACGGGCGGCGAAGGCGATGCCGCAGGCGCGTGCGGCGGCGGCCCGTCGACCACCCGCACCCGGTCGCCATCGGCCAGGAAGCTGGCGCCTGCGGCGACCACGCGGCTGCTGGCGTCGATGCCGGCCAGCACCTCCACCCGGTCACCGGCGCGCCTGCCGATCGTGACCCGGGTCTGCACCACGCGGGCCCCGGCGCCCAGCGTGAACACGCAGTCGCCGCCCTCGCGCTGCAGCACGGCCGTGGCCGGCAGCGTGAGCGCCGCGGGGCCGGCGCCGATGTCGATGTCGCCACGCGCAAACATGCCGGCACGCGCCGCGCTGCCCACCGGCAGATCCACATAGACCAGGCCATTGCGGGTTGACGGATCGACCACCGGCGCCACGCTGCGAACCGTGCCGCGCAGCACCGGCCCGCCCACCGGCACCACGCTGACGGCCTGGCCCGGCGCCAGCTGCGCCAGCTGCGCGGCGGGCACCTCGGCGCGCCACTCCAGCCGCTGGCGCCGGATCAGGCGAAACAGCGCCTGCCCGGCCGACGGTACCGCGCCCACCGTGGCCAGGCTGGCCGAGATCACGCCATCGTCGGGCGCGCGCACCAGGCTTTGCGCCAGGCGCAACTGCTGGGCCTGCAACTGGGCCTGGGCGGCATCGCGCCGCGCCTGCGCCGTGTGCGCCGCCAGCTGGAACTGGCCGATCTGCTGGGCCGACATCGCACCGCTGGCCTGCAGCGCCTGGGCGCGGCCGGCATTGGCCAAGGCCTCGGCGGCACTGGCCTCGGCCTCAGCCCAGGCGGCGCGGCGGCTGGCCAGCTCGGCGTCCAGCAGCGCGGTGTCAAAGCGCGCCAGCACCTGGCCGCGCCGCACCCGGTCGCCCACCTGCACCAGCACCTCGGCCAGGCGCAGGCCCTCGCTGGTGCTGCCGATGCTGTTTTCCTGCCAGGCGGCGATGTTGCCGTTGGCCGCCACGCGCAGCGGCAGGCGCGCCGGCTGCGGCCGCGTGGTGAGCACGGCCAGGGCCGGCGGCCCGGCCGTGGCGGCCGCCGTGCCTGCCGGGCCTGCCGGGCTTGCAGGCTTGGCACTGGCCACGGGCGCCGCCTGGGCCACCTGCAGCAGCACGGCAAACAGGGCCACGGCCGCCACGATCAACTGGGCGGCGCAGTGCCAGCGGCTGGGGGTGGAGCGTTTCATGGTGGCGGCAAGGCCCGGGTGGGCGCACAAAGGGGCAGGAACCGACAGGGGCAACAACGGTCGGGGCGCCGGCATGGTCGCGGCGGCCGGCTTTCGGCACCCTTTCCTGCGCCGTTTCCTGCACGGCCTTGCGGCCCGTGGCCTGCACGGGGGCTGCGGCATCGGGCCGTGCCCGGCTGCCACCCAGCGGCCGGAAAGTGCGCCGTAAGAGTGGCGCGGCAAACATCGCGGCCTCGCAACCCACGCCACCCACGCCGCATGGCCACCACCCCTTCTCAGCGCGCAGACACTTCATTCCGCCCGGCACACTGGCTGCTGCCCAGCCTGCTGGCTGCCGGCCTGGCACTGCCGCTCAGCCATGCCCAGGCCCAGGCCCAGGCCGCCGAAGCCTCACCCGGCGGCGGCGCCAGCCAGGGCCGCGATGGCGATGGCGGCAGCGGCAGCCGCTGGGGCCTGGGCCTGGGCCTGGCCAGCACCCAGAGCCCCTACCTGGGCGAAGGGCGCAAGACCCGCGCGCTGCCGCTGCTGCGTTTCGAGAACGAGTACCTGAAGGTCGGCGGCCTGGGGCTCGAGCTCAAACTGCCCGGGGTGGATCTGGGCGCGGCCGGCCACCTGCGCTTTGGCGTGGTGGGCCGCCTGGAGCTGAGCGGCTACGAGGCTGACGACGCGCCCATCCTGTCGGGCATGGCCGAGCGCAAGGGCGGCCTGTGGGCCGGCGCACGTGCCGAGTGGGACGCCGGCCCGGCTCAGCTCAGCGCACAATGGACGGCCGACACCGGCGGCCACAGCAAGGGCAAGCGCTTCAGCCTGGGGCTCGAAAAATCCTGGCGGCTGGGCGCACGCACGATGCTGGTGCCGTATGTCAACGCCCACTGGCTGGACAGCAACTATGTCGACTACTACTACGGTGTGCGTGCCGCCGAGCAGCGCGCCGACCGACCGGCCCACCGGGGCGAGGCCGGCATGAACCTCGACCTCGGCCTGCGCACGATGCTGCGCCTGGATCGCCACCATGCGCTGCTGCTGGACGCGGGCGTCACCCGGCTGGCCAAGGAGATCCAGGCCAGCCCGCTGGTCGATCGCTCGCGCAGCCAGCGCCTGATCCTGGGCTACATGTACAACTTCTGATGCACCGCATCCTGCTCGTCGAAGACCACGAGCGGCTGGCGCGCCTGGTCAGCGGCGGGCTGGCCGCGGCCGGCATCGCGGTGGACGAGGTGCGGCGCATCGACACCGCCTGGTCGGCGCTGCAGCAGATGCCCTATGGCGCGCTGGTGCTCGACCGCGGCCTGCCCGATGGCGACGGGCTGAGCCTGCTCAGGCGCCTGCGCGACAGCGCGCTGAACATCCCCTGCCTGCTGCTCACCGCCCGCGATGCGCTGCACGACCGTGTGGAAGGCCTGGACGCCGGCGCCGACGACTACCTGCCCAAGCCCTTTGCGATGGACGAGATGGTGGCCCGGGTGCGCGCGCTGCTGCGCCGCCCGGCGGCCTGCCTGCCGCTGGCCGCCGGGCATGGCGACCTGCAACTGGAGCCGGCCCAGGGCCTGCTGCACTGCGGCGCCACGAGCGTGCCGCTGGCAGTGTCTGAAATGCAGATCATGCTGCTGCTGGCGCGCCGCGGCGGCGACACGGTGCGCCGCAGCACCCTGGAGGCCGCTGCCTGGGGCCTCAGCGAGGCGGTGACGCCCAATGCGCTGGACGTGGCCCTGCACCGCCTGCGCCGCAAGCTGCGCGAACTGGGCTCGCGCCAGCGCATCGCCAATGTGCGCGGCCTGGGCTTTGCGCTGCGTGAAGATGGCCTGGCGGAATAGTCTCGGCGTCAAGGTGATGCTGGCCTTCGTGGTTGGCGCCGCCCTGAGCGTGCTGCTGATCGTGGCGGCAGCCAGCGTGCTGGTGCACAGCAGCGGCAATGTGCTGGAGGGCATCGACGTGGCCGACGCGGCACGCGACATGTCCGACGAGCTGCGCTTCGATGCGCGGGGCGTGCCGGTGGGCCTGGGCAATGGCCACGACGACCGCGAGAAGGACTTCGGCCTGGCCAATGACTTCAAGCTCGACTGGATCTTCGAGAGCCTGCGGCAAGAGTCTGCCTACCGCGTGCTCGACGCGTCTGGCCGGGTGGTGCTGCTGTCGCCTGCCGGGGCTGCGTTCTGGCCCGATGACCCGGCGGCGCGGCGCCTGGCGCGCACGCGCTTTGAATTCGCGCACGCCGGCGTGGCCATGCGTGGGGCCACCGAGCCGGTGTGGCACCAGGGCCGCGTGTGGTATCTGCAGCTGGCGGTCAGCCGGCGCTTCCTGCACCTGATGTACGAGGCCTTTGCACTGCCCTTCACCGGCGCCAGCATCAGCCTGTTCACCCTGGTGCTGCTGCTGGTGTTCGGCCCATGCGTCTACCTCACGCTGCGTTATGCGCTGCGCCCGGTGCAGCAGTTGTCCGAGGCGGCGGCCGACATCTCGCCACGCTCGCTGCACGCGCGACTGGCGGCACCGCAGGTGCCGCGCGAGATCGCGCCGCTGGTCGACAGCTTCAACCGGGTGCTCGAACGCCTGGAGCGGGGCTACCGCATCCAGCAGGAGTTTCTGGCCACCGCGGCGCATGAGCTGAAGACGCCGCTGGCCCTGGTGCGCGCACAGATCGAGCTGGGCCCGCCCACCGAGCAGCGCGAGCTGCTGCTGCGCGACGTGGCGCACATGAGCCGCCAGGTGCAGCAGCTGCTGCATCTGGCCGAGGCCAGCGAGGCGCAGAACTACCGGCCGGGTGAGGTCGATGTGCACGAGGTGCTGCACGAAGCCGCGAGCTACCTGCAGCGCATGGCCGATGCCGCCGAGGTGCGGCTGGAACTGCCGCCACGGCCCCATCCCGAACGCTGGCGGGCCGACCACGGCGCGCTGTTCACCCTGCTCAAGAACCTGCTCGAGAACGCCGTGCAGCACACGCCGCCGGGCACCCTGGTGCGGGTGGAGCTGGCCGCGGGCCGGCTGTCGGTGCGCGACTGGGGGCCGGGTGTCTCGCCCGACGAGCTGCCCCTGCTGTTTGCGCGCTTCTGGCGCGGCCCGCACCGCCGCGACCTGGGTGCCGGGCTGGGCCTGTCGATCTGCCACGAGATCGCCCAGGCCCATGGCTGGCAGCTGCAGGCCAGCCGTGCCGAGCCCGGCCTGCGCATGGTGCTGTGCGCCCCGGGCATGGCCGCTGGCGCTGGCACGCAGCCCAGGGCCTGAGCCCGCCGCTGCGCCGACCACCGCGCGCCGGCCGGGCCCCTCGCCCCGGGGCCTGTGGTTCAGCGTGGCGCGTTGGCTGGCACGGCGGCCGCCGGCTTGAGCAGCGCGTCCAGCGCGGCCAGCGTGCGACACGTGTCCAGCGGCTTGGTCCAGTAGTCGACAAAGCCGCAGGCCAGGGCGCGGTCCATGTCCTGCTGGCGTGCGCCGGCCGAGACCATGATCGCCGGCACGGTCTGCAGCCCGTCGATCTGGCGCAGCGCGGCCAGCAGGTCGATGCCCAGGGTGTCGGGCAGGTGCATGTCGATCAGCAGCAGGTCGATGCCGCCGGCCTGCGCCATCTCGAGCGCCTGCGCCCCCGAGGTGGCGAGCTGCAGGCTGGTCATCGGGCGCATGCCGAGCACTGCCGACATCAGGATGCCGTTGACCTCGTCGTCTTCCACGTACAGCACATGGCCGCCGCTGACACGGCTGTCGGCGGGCGGCAGCTCGGCGGGGCCCGGCGGTGGCGGCGGTGCCGCCGGCGGCGCGCCCTCGCCGGCTGGCAGGCCGGCGTCGGCATGCATCAGGATCGAGAAGCGCGAGCCGATGCCGGGCTTGCTGCTCACCGCCATCTCGGCGCCCATCAGGTCGAGCAGGTGCTTGCTGATCACCAGGCCCAGGCCATGGCCGCGCACCGCGGTGTTTTCGGCGCCCAGCCGGTTGAAGGGCTGGAACAGCGACTCGCGCTGCTCGTCCGAGATGCCCTTGCCGCTGTCCTGGACGGTCAGGATCACGCCCTGCGCATCGCCCTGCACCATGAACTGCACGGTGCCGCCGGGCCGGTTGTACTTGATGGCGTTGGACAGCAGGTTGGCCAGCACCTGCAGCAGCCGGCGCTCGTTCGAGTGCACCCACAGGCCCGGCGGACACAGCGTGGGCAGCAGCTGCACCTGGGCCTCGGCCGCCTGCTGGCGCACGCCCTGCAGCGCCACCTCCAGCAGCGGCTGCAGCGCCAGCGGCTGCAGCGGCACGTGCAGCTGGCCGGTCTCGAGGCTGCTCACCTCCAGCAGCTCGTTGACCAGGGCCAGCAGGTGCCGGCCCGAGCTGCTCAGCACCGCCAGGCGGTCGCGCTGCTCGGCGCTGAGGTTGTCGGCGCGGTCGGTGGCCAGCAGCTGCGCAAAGCCCAGGATGCCGTTCAGCGGCGTGCGCAGCTCATGGCTCACGCGGGCCAGGAACTCGCTGCGCGCCTGGTGCGATTTCTCCATCGCCAGGCGGTCGGCCATGGCCCGCTCGAGGGCGCGCTTGTCGGTCACATCGGCGCAATGGCCATGCCACAGGGTCACGCCGTTGGCCAGGCGCCGCGGCGTGGCCCGGGCCTCGTGCCAGCGCGGCGCACCGCCGGGCGCAAAAACCTCGAACACCGCATGCCACTCCTGCTCGGCCTCGGCCGCCTGGCGCAGGTGGCGCGACAGGTTCAGCCGCGTGCCGGGGCTCAGCTGGCCCAGCAGGCGTTCGGCCGATTCGGCCACCTGCTGCGCGCTCACGCCATACATGTGGCGCACCGCCTCGCTGGTGTAGGTGAAGCGGCAGCTGCCATCGGCCAGCTGCATCAGCTGGAAGATCATGCCCGGCGCATGGTCGGCCGCGCGCTTGATGCGCAGCATCTCGTCCTCGATGCCGCGGCGCTTGCGCACGCTGGCCAGCACCATCTCGACGCCGCCCACCACGGCCGCACCCGGCTCGCTGGCCGGTGCCGCGCTGGTGTAGACCAGGGCGTCCAGGGTCTGGCCCTGGCCCAGGTCGAAGGCCAGCGAAAACTCCTCCACATTGCCATGCAGGCGCAGCAGCGGCTGCAGGTAGCTCTGGTACAGCACCCGCGAGGGCCGGCTGAGCAGGCTGTCGAAGGGCCGGCCGGGCAGCGTGGCCGGATCGACGCCCAGCAGGCGGCCGAGCGCCGGGTTGGCCGCCGTGACGATGCCCTTGGCGTCCAGGCGCAGCCAGCCGCAGGGCAGGCGCGCCAGCCCGACATCCGGCGCTGAAGAAGGCGCAGGTGAAGGCGAAGGAGGCGTCGCCGCCGGTGTGGTCACGTCTGCGCCAGATAGTCGCGGATCACGGCGATGGTCTCGGCCGGGTGGGTCATGTGCGGGCAATGGCCCGAGGCCTCGATCACGCGCAGCGTGCTCTGGCGCAGGTGCGCGTGCATGTACTCGCCCACCGCGCGCGGCGCGATGGCGTCGTCGGCGCACTGCACGATCAACGAGGGCCGGTTCAGCAGCGGCAGGTCGGCGCGGTTGTCAGCCAGGAAGGTGGCGCTGGCAAAGCGGCGCGCAATGTACGGATCGGCGGCGCAGAAGCTCTCCTTGAGCTCCTGCGTGCGCTCGGGGTCGTGGCCCGGGCCCACCACCACCGGGGCCAGAAAATCGGCCCAGCCGAGCATGTTGCTTTCCATCATGTCGAGCAGGCCGTCGATGTCGGCCCGTTCGAAGCCGCCCACATAGTCGGGCGGGTCGTTCAGGTAGCGCGGCGACGGGCCCACCAGCACCAGCCGCGACACCCGCTCGGGCGCCTGGATGGCGGCCAGGATCGAGATCACCGAACTGACCGAATGCCCCACCAGGATGGCATTGCGCAGGTCGGCATGCTCGAGGATGTCGACCAGATCGGCCGCATAACCGGCCAGCGTGGCGTGGCGCTGGTCGTCGTAGAAGGCCAGGTCGGACTTGCCGCAGCCGATGTGATCGAACAGCACCACGCGGTGCGTGTCTTCGAAGGCCGGCGCCACAAAACGCCACATCTGCTGGTCACAGCCGAAGCCGTGAACAAACACGATGGGCTGTTGGCCGCGGCCGGACACCACGACGTTGCTGCGTTTCAGAATGTCCATGCCGTGCCTCCGGTTTCATCGGGCGGCGCACGCATGGGCGCCTGTCATGCCAACCACCAAATGCTAAATTTGAAATCGACGCGGGCCGCAGTCTAGTGCAGACCGCAGGCCGCGTGGCATGTTTGTTGTGATGTCCGCACGCTCCCGCGCACGGCCATGCGGCGGCAGGCCGCGCGCCGCTGCGGCGCCGGCCCCGGCCAGGCGGCCGGGCCCACTGATCCGGGGCGCTCAGGCGGGTGGCGTGTACAGCCAGGCCAGGCCCGCGGCCGGGGCTGGGCCAGCCGGCAACCCAGGTGCTGAAATGAGCGACCATCGCCCGCCCTCGCCCGCCGCGGCGTGCGCTGCCGGGCCTGGCTGCCCCGTCTGGGCCAGCGCCGCCAGCAGCGCCGGGCCGATCTGCAGATCGGGCGCGGGCGGCGGGGCCAGCAGCCCGGCGGGCGCGGGCAGGGCGTCGGTGCGCGGCCCGGCCTGCAGCCACAGGCACCAGCCGCCGGCCTGACGTTGCAGGCGCGGCAGCAGGTGGCTGGGTTGCTCGAGCCGGTCGATGGCCTCGTACAGCAGGCCCAGCAACCGGTGGTGGGCGGCCGGCACGGCCACCTCGGGCACCTCGGGCGCCTCGGCTTGCTGGGCCCCGGGCGCGTCAAGCTGCAGCTCGTCGAGCCGGTGGCCGCGCATGGCCGCGGCCTGGCGCACCCAGGCTGCGGCCTGTTGCCACACCACCTGCAGCGGGCGCTGCTGCACCACCACGCCGTCCCACAGGCGCAGCTCGGTCAGCGCCGCCTGCGCCGCCTGCTGCTGCTCGGCCATGGCTTCGAACTGGGCCGCGGATTGCGCGGCGGCTGCCCCGGCAGCCGCCGCGCTGGCGCCCGCCTCGCCGTCGCGCAAGGCACGGCGGCGGGCCACCGCGAGCTGCAGCTTCAGCGCCGACAAGGCGCCCAGCACCTCGTGGCGCTGGGCAGGCAAGGTGCGGCGCAGGATGCGGTACATCGCCGCCTCGGCCAGCCAGCGGGCATCTTCGGACATCGTGCACTCCGGGGTGGCGGCGGGCCGCACCGGCACCGCCTGGCGCGGCACGCTAACACGTGCCCCGGTCCTGGCCGGGCCGGGGCCGCTCAAAGCCTTGCGCAGGCTCACAGCCGCTCGGCGCGCCGCGGCGCCTCGGCGCACCAGCTGTGGCTGCTGTCTTGCAGATGGGCCAGCACCGGCGCTTCCTGCGCCGGGCTGAGGCCATGCGCCAGCACCACGCTGTAGCCGCGGCGCAGCTTGCGCGCCACGGTCTCGTCAAAGCGGTGGCGGGGCTCGCGCCAGCCCATCACCGCACGGGTTGCGCCACCGGCCAGCGCACCGGCCAGCAGGCCCGGCCCCATCCAGGCGGTGAGCTCCACCGCCGGCTCGCTGGCCGGCAGCAGCAGCCAGGCCAGCGCGGCCACCAGGCCGCCCAGCAGCAGGCCGCCCAGCGCCGCCAGCAGCACCTGGCCGGCCTGCTGGCGCAAGCCCCAGTGCGGCCGCAGTTTCTGCCAGCGTTGCGCCAGCTGCGCGAAGCCGGCGCGGGTCAGGCCGGCCGGGTGGATCAGTGCCACCTGTTCGTGGTGGAGGCCGTGCAGCGCACCGAGCTGGGCGGCCACCGCCTGCGCCGTTTGCGCATCGCCATAAAAGCCCGCGGCACAGCGCACCAGACGCTGCGAGGGCGGCGGCCGGGTGTCCAGGCGCGCGGCGTCGCGGCTGTCCAGGCGGCTCACGAGACCCAATTCGACGAGGGGCATGACAACTCCGGAAGGCGGGGCGGGACGAGGCGGGATGAGGGGGCGGTGGGCAGCGGCAGGCGCTGTCCGGCGGCTGCCATGGATGCTAGAAACGGCCCGGGCGCCCGCGCTGTCGGGCGCCGCCCCCGGGCCTTGTCAGACAGCGCCGACACGCGCCGCGCCGGCCCGGCATGCGGTCTTGTCCTACACGCGGGCGCGGCGTGCTGAGCTTGGTGCGGCGGCACCCGGCAGCCAGCATGGCGGCATGACGCCGTTTCGATGTACCCAGTGCCAGGCCACGGTGTTTTTCGAGAACACCGAGTGCGTGCAGTGCCATGCCCTGCTCGGCTTCGAGCCCGCCGCCGGCCGCATGCAGGCCTACCGCGCCGACCCGGCCGCGCCCGCCGATGCCCCGCCACGCTGGCTGCCGGCGCTGGCCGGTGAACCCGCCACGCCCTGCCACAACCGCATCCGCCACCAGGTGTGCAACTGGATGGTTGACGACGCCGCGCAGGGCCACACGCTGTGCCGCAGCTGCCGCCTCACGCGCACCATCCCCGACCTGGGCGTGCCCGGCCATCTGCAGCGCTGGGCCCGCATCGAGCAGGCCAAGCGCCGCCTGCTGTTCGGGCTGGATCGCCTGGGCCTGCGCCCGCAGCCGCGCCGCACGCCGCCGGGGCCCGCCGGCGCCGGGCTGCCAGACATGGCGCCTGAGACCGCCACATCCGACACCGCCACGCCCGACACCGGCCTGTGCTTCGATCTGCTGGCCGACGCGGCCGATGGCGTGCCGGTGCGCACCGGCCACGACCGCGGCGTGATCACGCTCAACATTGCCGAGGCCGACGACGCGCACCGCGAGGCCGAGCGGGTGCGCCTGGGCGAGCCGCTGCGCACCCTGCTGGGCCACCTGCGCCACGAGGTGGCGCACTACCTGCAGTACCGCTGGATCGACGGTGACGCGCAGCGCAGCGCGCACTGCCGTGCGGTGTTCGGCGACGAGCGCGCCGACTATGCGCAGGCGCTGCAGGCGCACTACCGCCAGGGCCCGGCCGAGGGCTGGGCACAGCGTCACATCTCGGCCTACGCCAGCGCCCATCCGTGGGAAGACTGGGCCGAGACCTGCGCGCACTGGCTGCTGATCGAGGACGCGGTGCAGACCGCCACCGCCTGGGGCCTGCAGCTCGACGGCCCGGCCCCGGCCCGGCCCGACGGCCTGCACCCCGGCGAGGCCCGCGACACCGTGGCCCGGGTGCTGCAGCAATGGTTGCCGGTGGCGCAGTTTCTCAACGCGATGAACCGCAGCATCGGCGTGCACGACAGCTACCCCTTCCTGATGCCCCAGGCGGTGCTGGACAAGCTGGCCGCCGTGGCCGCCCTGCTGGGCGAGCCGGCGCCTCAGGCCGGCCCCCCAGCCGTGCCGCAGCCCATGCCGCAGCCCGCGATGCCACGCGCGCCGCAGCCCCCGCAGCCCCCGCAGCCGACTACGCCGGCCTGAGCGGCTGAAGCCGCCCGCACCGGCCGTGCCGCAGGCCCATGCCATGATTCCCACTGCCCTTCGCTGAAACGAGCCCCGCATGTTCCGCAACACCGGTCTGGCCATGCTGGATGTGCAGGCCATGTTCAACGCCTCGCCCAACGCCTATGTGGTGATGGACCGCGCGCTGGTGATCGTGGGGGCCAACCAGGCCTATCTGACGGTGACCGGCCGCGCCGCGTCCGAGCTGATCGGGCGCGGCCTGTTCGAGGCCTTTCCCAGCGCCCCCGATGCCGCCCACGGCCAGCAGCTGCGCCAGTCGTTCGCGCGGGTGCTGGCCAGCGGCCTGGCCGACCATGTCGCGCGCATCCACTACCCGATCACCCTGCCCGACGGCGGCCTGGGCGAGCAAGTGTGGAGCGCCACCCACATCCCGGTGTGCGACGGCGACGGCCGGGTCACGCACATCCTGCAGCACACCGAGAACATCACCGACCTCGAGGCCTGGCGCGCCCGCAGCCCGGCCGACGCGCCGGCGGTCACCGCCAGCATCCTGCGCCGCGCCGAGGCCAGCCAGGCCACCATCGCGTCGCTCAGCAACGAGCTGCAGCTGCTGCGCAGCATCTTCGAACAGGCGCCCGGCTTCACCGCCATCCTGCGCGGCCCGACGCACCAGTTCGAGCTGGTCAACACGGCCTACCTGCAACTGGTGGGCCAGCGCGAGCTGATCGGCCGCACCGTGCGCGAGGCCCTGCCCGAGCTCGACGGCCAGGGCCTGCTCGAGCTGCTCGACCAGGTGTATGCCGGTGGCCAGGCCCATGTGGGCCGCAACGTGGCCGTGCAGCTGCGCAGCGGTGCCGACGGGCCGCTCGAGGAGCGTTTTGTCGACTTCGTGTTCCAGCCGATCCGCCAGGCCGATGGCCAGGTGCGCGGCCTGTTCGTGCAGGGCCACGACCTGAGCGCCCAGGTCGCGGCGCAGCGGCGGGCCGACAGCGCCCAGCGCCAGGCCGACACCGCGCAGCGCCAGGCCGACACCGCGCAGCGCCAGGCTGACACCACCCAGCGCCGCTTCGAGACCCTGGCCCACACCCTGCCGCTGCATGTGTGGACGGCCCAGCCCGATGGCCGCATCGAGTGGTGCAACGGCCAGGTGCTTGACTACCTGGGCATGCCGCTGGACGAGGCCCTGGCCACCGGCTGGCTGGACATCGTGCATCCCGAAGACCGCGCCGTGTCGCAGGCCGCCTGGCGCCGCAGCCTGGACGACGGGCGCGACTACCTGGTCGAGTTTCGCCTGCGCCACCGCGACGGCGGCTACCGCTGGCACCTGGCCCGCGCCAAGGCGGTGCGCGATGCCGACGGCCGCATCACCCAGTGGGTGGGCTCCAACACCGACATCCACGACCAGAAGGCCGGCAGCGCGCTGCTGGCCGACCTGAACAATGTGCTGGCCCGCCGCGTGGACGAGCGCACCGCCGAGCTGGTGCGCACCCAGGACGCCCTGCGCCACAGCCAGCAGCTTGAAGCCATCGGCAGCCTCAGCGGCGGCGTGGCGCACGAGTTCAACAACCTGCTGCAGGTGATCGGCGGCAATCTGCAGATGATGGCCCGCGGCAGCCTGCCGGCCGACGACTGGGCCGAGCGCCTGGGCCAGGCCCTGGCCGGCGTGCAGCGCGGCGCCGACCTGTCGCGCCAGCTGCTGGCCTATGGCCGGCGCCAGCCGCTGCAGCCCGAGGTGGTGCGGCTCGACGCGCTGCTGCACGGCCTGCACGGCCTGCTGGGGCAGACGCTGGGCGAGCAGGTGCAGATCCACACCGTGGTGGCCGACGCGCTGTGGCCCACCCTGGTGGACCCGGCCAACCTCGAGACCGTGCTGCTGAACCTGGCACTCAATGCACGCGACGCCATGGCCGGCAATGGCCGCCTGACCATCGAGGCCTCGAACGCGGTGCTCGACGAGGCCTATGCCCAGGCCGTGCCCGAGGTGCAGGCCGGCGACTACGTGCTGATCGCCGTGAGCGACAGCGGCCATGGCATGAGCGAGGCGGTGCAGGAGCGCGCCTTCGAGCCCTTCTTCACCACCAAGCCGCGTGGCAAGGGCAGCGGCCTGGGCCTGTCGATGGTGTTCGGCTTTGCCAAGCAGAGCGGTGGCCATGTCAAGCTGTACTCCGAGCTGGGCCATGGCACGACGGTGCGCCTGTACCTGCCGCGCAGCAACGCCTCGGCGCCCTCGGCACCGCAACCGCGCCCACCCGCGCCGGCGCCCGACGCCGCGCCCGCGCGCCGCGGCCGCGTATTGGTGGTCGAGGACGACGACGCGGTGCGCGACACGGTGGTGGCCATGCTGCGCCTGCTGGGCCACGAGGTGACCGCCGCGCGCGACGGCAGCAGCGCCCTGCAGGTGATCGACAGCGCGCAGCCGATCGACCTGCTGTTCACCGATGTGGTGATGCCGGGCCCGGTGTCCAGCACCGAGCTGGCGCGCCAGGCGCAGCTGGCACGGCCCGGCCTGCGGGTCTTGTTCACCTCGGGCTACACCGAGAACGCGCTGCTGCACGGCGGGCGCATCGACGCCGGCCTGCAGCTGCTCAGCAAGCCCTACACCCGCGAGGCCCTGGCGCGCAAGCTCGACCAGCTGCTCTCGCCCGCCGGCATCGCGGCGCAGCGCCATGTGCTGCTGTGCGAGGACGACGAGCTGGTGCGCGACTCGCTGACCGAGCTGCTCACCGGCATGGGCTGCTCAGTCAGCGCCTGCGGCTCGCTGGCCGAGGCGCGCAGCGCGCTGGCGGTGCAGACACCCGACCTGCTGATCACCGACCTGGCCCTGCCCGATGGCCAGGGCCTGGATCTGGCCCGCGAGGCCCGTGCGCTGTCGGCGCGCATGCTGATCGCGGTGGCCAGCGGGCGCGGCGGCCGCGAGGCAGCGGCCCAGGTGCGCGACGCGCTGCACCTCGACAAACCCTTCGGCATCGACGATCTGGAAGACCTGCTGGCCCGCATGGCCACGGGCTGACGCCTGCGTTGGCAGTGGCGGTGGCCCGCGCGCCGCTCGGTCTGAGGCCCGCGGCGGCAGCGCCCGCGCGGCCGGCACGCCGCTCAATGTGGCTGCAAGGCCCGCGCCATCACGCTCAGGCGCGACATGGGCGCGGCGGCGGCTCGCCGGTGCGCGGCCTCGGTGGGCTCAGGCGCCGGCTGGCGCGCCAGGCTGCGCCAGGCCACGCCATCGCGGCCGTGGCGCTTGACGTCGTACAGCGCCGCATCGGCACAGGCCAGCAGCGCGGCCGCGCCGGGATCGCCCGCACCGGGGGCCCAGGCCGAGACGCCGATCGACACGCTGACCCGCGGGCCGGCGCCACGGCCGCCGTGCGGCAGGGCCTGGTCGGCCACCGCGCGCTGCAGCAGATCGGCCACCACCAGGGCGCCGCGGCCATCGGTCTCGGACAGCAGCACCGCGAATTCTTCGCCGCCAAAGCGGCCCACCAGATCGGTCGGCCGGCGCACCGCCTGGCGCAGCAGCTGGGCCACCTGGCGCAGGCAGTCGTCGCCGGCCAGATGGCCGTGGCGGTCGTTGTAGGCCTTGAAGAAATCCAGGTCGACCATCAGCAGCGCCAGCGGGCGCTGCAGGCGCTGGGCGCGGCGCCATTCGCGCTGCAGCACCGCATCCAGCTGGCGGCGGTTGGCCAGGCCGGTCAGCGCATCGAACTGCGCGCTTTGCCGCCAGTAGCTGGCGCTGCGCAGCAGCTCGAGCGTGGCGCGCACCCGCGCCGCCACCAGCGCCGGCGTGGCCTGGCGCGGCAGGCAGGCCACCGCGCCGAGGTCCAGCGCGGCGATCTCGGCACGTTCGTCGGCCTGCGACAGCATCACCATCAGCGGCACCTGGGCCAGGGCGTCCTCGTCCAGGCAGCGCTGGCGCAGCACGGCCAGATCGGCCTCGGGCAAGGTGTCGCTCACCAGCAGCAGCTCGGGCCGCTCCAGCGCGGCGGCGGCCAGGCCATCGGTCAGGCCCGAGGCCAGGCGCACCCGCGCCAGGGCCGACAGCGCCCGCACCATGCCGATGGCCCGGCGCGGATCGGGCTCGATCAGCAGCACCGGGCCGGGCGCGGCGGCCCAGTCGGGCGGCGTTTCGTCGGTCGATCCATCGGTCAGTCGGGCCATGTCAAATCTCCGTGTCATCCGGCGTCGGGCGCGGCGGCGGCGGTGTTCAGGCTGCCGCCACAGCGCAGCGGCGGCCAGCGTGGCAAAGCGGCCTGAGGCTGCTGGATGGCCCGAGCTTGCGCCGCAGCCCGCACAGCGTCTGTCGGACAACGCCGCATCGCACCCCGGCCGTGGGCCGCGGCGGCGGCGATGGTGGACGCGGGGCCCGGGTGCACGAGGGCATGCGGACATGCGGGCATGAGGGCACGGGGGCATGCGGGCATGACGGCGCGGGCGGCTGGCCCAACAGCGTGCCAGGCCGGGCGCTTGTCCTACACCAGGCAGACACACTGGCCTGCACCACCTGTCACGTGGCGCCGCCAAGATCTGCGGCATGCTGATGCCCTGCCCCCCGCTGCGCCGTGCCGCAGGCCGCCGTGACCTGCACGACGCCCTGCCCCACGCGCTGCCCCACGCGCTGCCCCACGCCCTGCCCAACACCTTGGCCGACACCTTGCCCGCTGCCGAGAACGCCGACCACCCGAGCCACGCCGTGCCGGCCCAACCCGGCCTGCCGGCCGTGGCCACGCTGCCGCTGCACGACGACGGCAGCGTGGCGGGCGAGCTCGACATCGTGTTCAGCACCCACCTCACCCTGGTGGTGCAGGCGCGGCTGGAGTTCGACGGTGCCGCTGCCGCGCAGGCGGTTGACCTGGTGGTGCCGCGCTCGCAGTGCCGCCAGGGCCGGCCGCTGCTGCCGGCCCTGCTCGAGGCCGCCCAGGCCGCGCTGGCCCGCGTGGCCGGCGCCGGCCGCGGCCCCGCACTGGCGCCGCGCGCCCTGCGCGCCCAGGTGGCCGGCCAGTGGCACGCCTTGTGGGCCGCCGCCTGCAGCGCCGCCGACCCCCAGCCCGGTGCCGGCCTTGCGCTGCAGGCCGCCTGAGCGCGCCCGCGCGCTGGCCGCGCCGATGCGGCCAGCGCACCGGCCGGCTGACCCGGCACCGCCCGCCCGGCGCGTGCATCGGCGGGGCTGCTGAGGCATGGCCAAGCGCCGTTCGCGCCGCAGCCCGGCCGCCACCAGCCTGGGCGCCGCCGCCGTGCTGGGGCGCAGCGGCCTGGCCATGGCCCAGCAGCTGCGCCGGGCCTCCAGCGCGGCATTGAAACCCTGGCTGAAGGGCTGGCAGGACGGGCTCGACGCACGCCGCGACAAATGGCTGCACGACCACCGCCCGCCCCCCGCCAGCGGCCAGTGGGTGCGCGGCGTGGCGGCGGTGGCCGCCGGGCTGCGGCAGTTTCAGCTGTACCTGCCGGCCGGCCGACCGCCCGCCGGGGCCTGGCCGCTGATGGTGATGCTGCACGGCTGCCAGCAGGACGCCGCCACCTTTGCCCACAGCACCCGCATGCACCGCCTGGCCGACCGCGAGGCCTTTGCCGTGCTCTACCTGCAGCAAGACCGCCATGCCAATGCGCAGGGCTGCTGGAACTGGTTTGCCGTGCGCAATGGCCGTGCGGCGCAAGAGGCCCGCCTGGTGCTGGCCGCCATCGACCAGGCCTGCCTGCTGCACGGCGTGGACCGCGAGCGCGTGGCCGTGGCCGGGCTCTCGGCCGGCGCCGGCCTGGCCGCGCTGCTGGCCCAGCAGCATGGCGAGCGCTTTCGCGCGGTGATCATGCACAGCGGCGTGCCGCCAGGCCTGACCCACGATGCACGCGGCGCGCTGGCCGCCATGCAGGGCCGCGCGCCCGGCGGCGCGGCGCCGGCCGCGGCCGTGGCGCCCGGCGCCGGATCATCCGGTCTGGCAGCGGGTCTGATGCCTGGCCTGGCGCCCGGCGCCAGCCCGCGGGCCGAGCCGGCCTGGCCGCCGCTGCTGGTGATCCATGGCGACCGCGACACCGTGGTCTCGCCACGCAATGCCCAGCAGGCGGTGGCGCAGTGGGCGGTGGCCGGCCAGGGCCGGGCCCTGGCCACCCGGCAGCAGCAGCGCGGCAAGCGCCTGCCGATGGCCGTGACCCGCTGGGTGCGACGCGGCGGTGCCGACGTGGCCACGCTGGTGCTGGTGCAGGGCCTGGGCCATGCCTGGAGCGGTGGTGTGGCCAGCCTGCCCTTTGGCGAGCCCGGCGGCCCCGATGCCAGCACCCTGGCCTGGCGCTTTGCCCAGCGCCAGTGGCGGCACGGGGGCTGAGTTCAGCGCGGCTGGCGCCAGGCCGGCAGCCGCTCCAGCAGCGGCACGGCCAGCGCCAGCCACAGCGCGCCCAGCGCCCAGGCAGCCAGCACGTCGCTGGGGTAGTGCACGCCCAGCAGCACGCGGCTGATGCCCACGCCCAGGGCCAGCGCGGCCGCCGGCAGCAGCACCCAGGCCGGTCGCAGCGGCGCAACCGCCGCCGCTGGCCGCGCCACCGCCACCGCATCGGCAAGCGCATCGGCAAGCGCGTCGGCACGCGTGTCGGCAAGCGCGTCCGCAGGCCGCGCCGGTGGCGGCGCCAGGCCTCGCAGCAGCACCCAGGCCAGCAGGCCATAGCCCACCAGGGCCGCGGCGGCATGGCCGCTGGGCAGGCTGCTGCCACGCACCACCACCCAGTCGGCCAGCACCGGCCCCAGCGCAGGCCGCGGGCGCAGCGCCAGGTCCTTCAGCGCCCATACGGCCAGGCCCTGCCCGGCCATCAGCAGGGCCAGCGCCAGCGCCCGCGGCCACTGGCCACGCCACATGAGCCAGGCGCTGGCCGCGGCGATCAGGCCGCCGATCACCCAGCGGTCACCCAGGTGCGACAGGCCGGCCACGGCCAGCAGCGCCTGCGCCGGCCAGTCGAGCACCAGGGCCCGCGCCGCGGCCAGCAGGTGCAGATCCAGGGCCGGCAGCCAGGCCGCGGCATCGGGCAGGCCGCTCATGGCGCGGGCCGCTCGCGGCCGGGCCGCTGCCCCACCGGCGAGAACCGCACGCCGGCCACGGTGGCCAGGCCGGTGTCGGCCAGGGTGGCGTGGTCGGCCGGCTCGCCGGCATGGGGTGGCGGCTGGGCGGCGGGCGAGGCCTCGTCCGGTGCCCCGTCCAGCGCCCCGTCCAGCGCCTCGGGGGCGATGGCGATGGCGATGGCGGGCCCGGCCGGCTCGGGCTCGCGCGGCACGGCCGGAAAGCGTGCGTCCTCAGGCAGCTGCCCGGCGGCCTGCAGCGCGGCCAGAAAATCACCGGCCAGGCGCAGCGCGCTGCGCCCGCCCTGCCCCCACTCGGTGCTGCGCATCGTCACCCGCGGGTCGTTGAAGCCGACCCAGGCGCCCACCACCAGGCGCGGGTGCGCGGCGATGAACCAGCCGTCGGTGTTGCGCTGGGTGGTGCCGGTCTTGCCCACCACATCACCGCGCACGCCAAACTGCGTGCGCAGCGCGCGGCCGGTGCCCTGGTCCACCGCGTCGCGCAGCATGTCCACCAGCAGCGCGGCATGGCCGGTGTCCAGCACCTGCTCGGCACGCCCGTCGGCCACAAACAGCGTGAGCCCGTGGCGGTCGGTGATGCGCTCGATGAACACCGGCGTGCGGCGCTGGCCCAGCGCGGCCAGCGTGCCGTAGGCCTGCGCCATCTCGAGCAGCGTGACCGGGCTGGTGCCGAGCGCCAGCGATGGCACGGCCTGCAGCGGCGAGCGGTCGACGCCCAGCAGCCGCGCATAGTGGGCCACCCGCACCGGGCCCACCTCGTGCATGACCTGCGCGGTGATGGTGTTGCGCGAGCGGGCCAGGCCGCTGCGCAGGCTCATGGCCTGGCCGCTGGCGCCGCCGGCGTCGGCGGGTGACCAGCGCCCGCCGCTGGCCAGCGGGTAGTGCAAAACCTCGTCGACGAAGCGCCGGACCGGCGCCATGCCGTCGCGCAGCGCGGCGCCGTAGACAAAGGGCTTGAAGGTCGAGCCCGGCTGGCGCCGCGCCTGGGTCACATGGTCGAAGCGGTCGTGCGCGAAGTTGCGGCTGCCGACATGGGCGCGCACCGCGCCGCTGCGCGGGTCGAGCGCGATGAAGCCGGCCTCGAGCCGGGTGCGGTCGGCCTGCAGCGCGGCCAGCTGCGGGTCGCGCAGGGCCAGCGCCAGCGCCGCGGCTTCGTCGGCCCCGGCCGCGCGGGCGCGGCGATAGGCCGGCGTGGCCTGGGCCAGCTCGGCCAGCAGCTCGCCGCGCTCGCGCCAGAAGTGCGCAAAGGGCGTGGCCACCGTGGCCGCCGCAGGCGGGCCGGCGCGCAGCTCGGCACGCGACCACTCGGCCTCGGCCACCCGCTGCAGCAGCGCGGTCTGGCGCGCCACGGCCTGCTCGGCCAGCGCCTGCTGGCGCGTGTCCAGCGACACCTGCACCCGCAGGCCGTCGCGCTGCGGATCGAGGCCCTGGCTGCGGGCCCAGTCGCCCAGCTGCTGGCGCACCACGCGCAGGTAGTGCGGTGCCGGCGGCGCGGCCAGGTCGGCGCGCTGCAGCGCCAGGCCCAGGGCCTGGGCGCGGGCCTGGCGCGCCTGGCCGGCATCGAGCCGGCCGGTGGCCTGCATGCGGGCCAGCACCAGGTTGCGCCGGGCCAGTGCGCGTGCCGGAAAGCGCTCGGGGTCGTACTGGGCCGGGCCCTTCAGCAGCGCCACCAGCAGCGCGGCCTCGTGGGTGGCCAGCGCCGCGGCGGGCTTGCCGAAGTAGGTGCGCGCGGCGGCGCCCACGCCCACCACGTTGTAGCGGTAGGGCACCTGGTTCAGGTACAGGGCCAGCAGGGCGGGCTTGTCGTACAGGCCCTCGAGCTTCAGCGCCACGGCCAGCTCGCGCAGCTTGCGCATCAGGCTGCGCTGCTGGCCCACCTCGTCGGGAAACAGGTTGCGCGCCAGCTGCTGGGTGAGCGTGGAGCCGCCCTGCAGGTCGCCGCGCAGCGTGGCCAGCACCGAGCCCAGCACGCGACGCGGATCAACACCGCCATGGCTGTAGAAGCGCCGGTCCTCGGTGGCCAGCAGCGCATCGATCAGCGCGGCGGGCACCTGCTGCGGCGTGACCGGCTCGTGCACCCGGCTGTCCAGGCGCTGCAGCAGCACGCCGTCGCTGGACACGATCTGCGAGGGCTCGGCCGCCAGGCGCTGCGCGATGGCCGCTGCCGAGGGCGTGCCCCACCACACGGCCGCCAGCAGCGCGCCGCCAGCGGCCACGGCCAGGCCCAGCAGGGCCAGCGCGGCCCACAGCATGCCGCGCAGGCTGCGCCGCCAGCGCCGCTCGGGCAGCGGCACAAACGCTGCGCCGGCGGCGGCATCGGCGCTGGGTTCAGGGCGGTTCGGCATGGTGGGCCTCGCGGCGGGGTGGGTTGGTGGGGCGGGCGTTCAGGGGCATCACGGGCCGGCCTCACGGGCCGGCGACCGGCGCCGGCTCCAGCCCGCCCAGGCCTGGCGGCGCCACCAGGTTCACGGTGCGGGTGGGAAAGGCAAAGTCGATCTGGCGCTGCTTGAGCGCACGCATCAGCGCCAGGTTGACGGCCTGCTGGCGGTCCATGTAGACCTCGAAGCTCGGGTCCATCACGCGGTACACCACCTCGAAGTCGAGCGAGCTTTCGCCAAAGCCCTTGAAGTGCGCGCGGCCGAACTGCAGTGCGCTGTCGGCCTCGACGATGCCGCGCACGATGCCCGGCACCTCGGCCACCTGGTCGGCCGTGGCGTCGTAGGTGATGCCGAAGTTGAAGACCACGCGCCGCGTCTGCAGGCGCTTGAAGTTGGCCACCGTCTGGCGCAGCAGCTCGGCGTTGGACATCACCACCTGCTCGCCGCCGATGCTGCGGATGCGCGTGGTCTTCAGGCCCACCTTCTCGACCGTGCCCGAGACCTGGCCCACGGTGATGGCGTCGCCCACCTCGAAGGGCTTGTCCACCGCGATGGCCAGCGAGGCGAACAGATCGCCCAGCACGTTCTGCACCGCCAGCGCGATGGCGATGCCGCCGATGCCCAGGCTGGCCACGAAGGCGGTGATGTCCACGCCCATGTTCGACAGCACGGCCATCAGCACCACCAGCCAGAGCAGGCCGCGCAGGCCCCAGCCCATCAGCGTGCCCGAGGCCGACAGCGCCGTGCCCGGCGCCTGCTGCTCGTGGTGGGCGCGCAGCACCATGCCCACCGCCTGCTGGCCCCACAGGCCCAGCTGCAGCGCCACCACGGCAAACCACAGCTGCGACACGCGCCCGTGCCAGCGGTCGTCCAGCGGCAGCATGCCCAGCGCCACCAGCGCGCCCACCAGCATCAGCAGCGGCGTGCTGGTGCGCGCCAGCACCTGGGCCAGGCCGTCGTCGATGCGGGTGCGGGTGCGCGCCGAAAAGCGCTGCAGCCGCTGCACCGCCAGCCGCACGCCGGCCGACAGCGCCAGGTAGACCAGCAGGCCGGCGGCCAGCGCCAGTGCCACGTCGGACCAGTCGACGCCAGGAAACAGGCGCTGGCTGCGCTGCAGCAGCTCGCTCACGGAAGCAGGTAGGTTCAAGCTCATGGAGATGCCGGGTGGGCGGTCAGCGTCGGGGATGACGGTCCGCCGATCGTGCGGCGCGCGGGCGACGCTGTCTGTCGGTGCGGTGGTGGCGGCCGTGTCGGCCGGCGCCGACAGCCGGCGGCCGACGCCCACACGGCGGTTTGGCCTACACGGGCCCGCCGGCCGCGCGCCTAGTCTGGTGGCCAGCAGAGTTGACCGGCCGGCGCGCCGCACTCGTTTTCGCCCACACGCCCCGGAGACCGCGATGGACACCACCACCCACCACAGCATGCAGGACCTGTTTGCCCAGCTGGGCCTGCCGCAGGAGGCGCATGAGATCCGCGCCTTCGTGCGCCAGCACCGGCCGCTGCCCGACCACCTGCGCCTGCCCGACGCGCCGTTCTGGAGCGAGAGCCAGGCCGGATTTCTGCGCGAGAAGATCCGCGAAGACGGCGACTGGGCGGTGCTGGTCGACACGCTGAACGCGCAGCTGCGCGAGCACCCCAGCCCCGAGGCCCTGCCGCAGGCCGAGGCACCGGCCGAGGTCGAGGGCGAAGGCAACATCGGCGCGGCCCGTCGCTACAACGAGGCCACCCAGTTCTACGTGAGCCAGCACGACACCGCGGCCGATGCGCGCGCCGCCGCCCCGCAAGGGGCTCGCGAGGCCGCCGAGCTGCACGCCGCCGAGCAGGCCGCCGCGGCCAAGGCACGACGCTGACACGCTGCGGATGAGCCGGCTCACGCCGGTTCATTCACCCCTGGTGCGCCGGCGGCGGGTGGCCGGCCGGCCTGCGCGCCCGCCGCTCGTCAGGTGGCCCAGGCGCCCGGGCGCCAGGGCAGCGGGTCGCGCAGCGCGCGCAGGGCATGGCGGGCGGCCGGCATGAAGGCCTGGCGCACGCCGTCGTAGTCATAGCGCAGGCAGCAGCGGCCCGGCGCGCAGCCGGGGCCGCTGGCCGGCTCGTCCACCAGCAGCTGCACGCTGTTGGCCACCGTGGGCGCCAGCCGGCGCGACACGCTGCTGCCGGCCTGCGCCACCCAGCAGCGCGGGCCCACGCGGATCAGCGCCGGCACATGCAGATGGCCCGAGATCAGCAGCTCGGCGCCGGCCTGCTGCCAGGCCTGCAGCGCGCGGCGGTGGCGCCAGGGGCGGTCTTCGTGGTCGGCCTCCTGGGCCACGGCCAGCGGGTGGTGGCTCATCACGATGCGCCAGGCACCGGCCGGCGCGTCGTGCAGGCGCTGCGCCACCGCGTCGATCTGCGCGGCCGACAAGGTGCCGTGGCGGTGCCGCCACCAGCGCGTGGTGTCCACCGCCACCACGCGCGCGCCCGGCAGATCGAACTGCGCCACGCCGCCCGGCGGGCGCAGCCCGCACACCTGCTCGTAGCCGGCGTAGGGCTGGCGCAGGCGCGGCCACAGCCGCCACAACGGGATGTCGTGGTTGCCCGGGATCACCAGGCGCGGCACGGCCGGCAGGCGGGCCAGCAGGCCGGCCGCCGCGGCAAACTGCGCCGGCGTGGCGCGCTGGGTGAGATCGCCGCTGATCAGCAGGGCCTGCGGCGCCAGCCGGTGGGCCAGGCTCAGCAGCGCCTCCAGCACCACCGGCTGCTCGGTGCCCAGGTGCGGGTCAGACAGGTGCAGCAAGCGCATGCGCCGCGCCCTGCCCGCTCAGGCCTGGGCCACGCGGCCGGCCAGCGGCGCCGCGCTGCCTTCGGCCTGTGGCGCGGCGTTTTGCCCGGCTGCCTGCGGCGGCGGCGCCACCAGCCACAGCGGGTGGCTGGCCAGCGCAAAACGCAGCGGCAGGTGCATCCAGCTGCGCTCGCCGTCAAAGGCCACGCGCACGCGCTGGCTCAGTCGCCAGCCGGCGGCCTCGACGGTCAGGGCGGTGCAGCTGAAGCTGTCCACCGCCTCGTGCTGGCCCATGCGGCCACGCAGCGCCTGCCACAGCATCTGCAGCATCGACCAGGCGCTGCGCGGCGCCAGCGTGGTGGCCACCAGGCGGCGGCGGCCGGCCTTCTCGGCCTCGTCCACGCCCACCCGTTCGAGCTGCAGCGCGTTGTTGCCGACGAACAGCGTGCTGGTCAGGGTCATGCGCTGGCGTTCGCGGCCCTGGCCGTCGCGCTCGAGCAGGCGCAGCACCTGGCCACGCTGGGCCCGCAGCAGGCTCAGCAGCCCCGACACCAGGGCCACCGCACGGTGGCGGCCGAACTGCCGCTTGGCCGCCTCGCGCTCGGCCAGCAGGCGCGGGTACAGGCCCAGGCTGGCATTGACCAGAAAGGTCTGGCCATTGACCACGCCCGGCACCACCGGCCGCACCAGGCCCTGGTCGAGCGCCTGGGTGAACTGGCCGATGGCCTCGCCCAGGTCGGGCGAGATGCCCTGCTGGCGGCTGAAGAAGTTGAACGTGCCCTGGCACACCACGCCCATCGGCACGCCGCGCTGCCAGCAGGCCTGCGCCGCGGCATTGATGGTGCCGTCGCCGCCGATGGCCAGCACCAGGCCGCCGGCGGCCGCCGCGGCACGGGCCGCCTGCTCGGCCGCGGCCGGGGTCTCGGCCGCCCGTGCCGGCACATGCCAGTGCAGCTGGCGCCCGGCCAGCGCCGGATGGCCGGCCACGGTGTCGCGGATGCGCTGCATCTGCGCCCGCTCGCGCCGGCCCATCAGCAGGTGCAGCGGCGCATCGGGCCGCAGCGGCGGTGGCGTGGCGGGTGTGGCGGGCGTGGCCGGCGTGGCTGACGTTGCGGGCGTGGCTGACGCGGGCGCCACGCCGCGCTGGCCAGGCCACACGCCCGCGGCCGGGCTGGACGGGTGGGCCAAGGGGTGAGCCAAGGGCTGGGCCAAAGCCTGGGCCATGGGGTGGCCGGTGGCGTGGCGGGGCGGAAAGGTGGGCCGGTCAGCGGTCATGTCGGGTCGCCGTGCGGCAAGCGCGGCGGTGGCTCGGGCGGCTTGCCCGCATGCCCGTCACAGTGCCGCGACACGGTGCCGCCGGGCCTCGGACGTTGGCGCAATGGCGTGTCAGCGTTGGCCTGCACGGCCGCGTTGGCGCACGGCCGGCACCGGCCGCTGTAGGAATCGTCCGACGCCCGGCCGGGTGATGCGCCCGACTGCAGCCCGACCGCGCGGTGCCGATAATGCTTGCAATCGTTCGCGCCCGGGCTGGCTGTGGCCCTGCTCCTGCCGAACTCCGCCGCTCACCGTGACAAGCCTTTCGTGCTGACCTGTTTCCTCGTCGAAGACAGCCCGGTCATCCAGCAGAACCTCGTGGCCACGCTGGAGGAGATGCTGCCCATGCGCGTGGTCGGCACCTGCGAGGACGAGGGCACCGCGGTGGCCTGGATCAGCAACAGCGCGCACCGCTGCGACCTGATGATCATCGACGTGTTCCTCAAGAGCGGCAGCGGGCTCGAGGTGCTGCGCCGCGCGCGCCTGCTGCGGCCCGACAGCCGCCTGGTGGTGCTGACCAACTACGCCACGCCCGACATGCGCAAGCGCGCGCAGCAGCTGGGCGCCGACCGCGTGTTCGACAAGTCGGCCGAGCTCGACGAGCTGCTCGCCTACTGCGAGACCCTGAGCGGCCCGCCGCACTGAGCCCGCCGGCGCCTCGAGCCGGCCACAAGCCAGGCCCGCCGCATCCGGGCCGGCGCCATGTCAAACGGGGCCCGCGGGCCCCGTTTGACATTGGCAGGCGGCGCCTGCGCCGCGGCGCGCCGGCCTACTGGATCAGGCCGTTCTTCAGCGCGTAGTAGGTCAGGTCGCTGTTGGTGGCCAGCTTCATCTTCTCCATCACGCGGGTGCGGTAGGTGCTGACCGTCTTGACCGACAGCGCCATGCTGTCGGCCATGTGGCTGATGGTCTCGCCCTTGGCCAGGCGCAGAAAGACCTGGAACTCGCGCTCGGACAGCAGCTCGTGCGGCGGCTTGTCGCTGTCGGCGCCCAGGCCGTCGGCCAGCAGCTCGGCCACCGCCGGGGTGATGTACTTGCGCCCGCGCACCACGGTGCGGATGGCCTTGACGATCTCCTCGGGGTCGCACTCCTTGTTCAGGTAGCCGCTGGCGCCCTGGCGCAGCAGCGTGGTGGCGTAGTGCGTCTCGGGGTAGCCGCTGAGGATCAGCACCGGCAGCTCGGGCTCGCGGGCCTTGATCGCGGCCAGCGCATCGACACCGCTCTGGTCGGGCATGCTCAGGTCCATCAGCACCACATCCAGATCGCCGCGGCGCACCAGGTCGAGCGCCTCGCGGCCGGTGGCGGCCTCGCCGGTGACACGCAGATCCACCTGGGTGGAGAAAAACTGGCGCAAGCCGGCGCGGACGATGGCGTGGTCATCGACGATGACGATTCGGATCATGGAGCGGGTTCCTTCGCGGTCTGCGGCCGGTGTGGCCGCGGCGGCCGATCGATGTGGGTCGATGCCCGGCTGCCATGGCCGGGCCCTTGCGATCCAGTGTAGGAGCAGGCCCGGCCGCCCGCCAGCGCCCCGGCCGGCCCCGGGGGCAGAACCCGGCATCGGCCGACGCCAGCGGTAGGCGCTGTCCGACAGGCCGCGCCTGCCGGCACCGACACCTGCCGCGTTGCGCCCCGCCTAGGCTTGCGGCCATGGATCCGGCGGCTGCCGCAGGGTCCATCGACCCCGGCCCCCCAACACCCCACGGCCCAGGCGGCCGCGACCCTCCACCGATCGAAAGGACCCTCACCATGAACCGCATGAACCGCACGCCCACCTCCCGTTCCAGCACCCTGCTCGTGGCCGCGATCGCGGCGCTGGTGCTCAGCGCCTGCAGCCGCGACGACAACCGCACCGCCGGCCAGCAGGTGGATGCCGCCATCGCCAAGACCGAGGCCGCCACCGACAAGGCCGCCAGCGAGATCAAGCAGGAAAGCGCCGAGGCCAAGGCCGCCGTCGAGCGCTCGGCCGACAAGGCGGCCGGTGCGCTGGACAACGCCGCCAGCAAGGTGGCCGATGCCGGCGCCGATGCCCTGATCACCGCCGCGGTGAATGCCGAGCTGGCCAAGGACCCCAACCTCAGCGCGCTGAAGATCGACGTCGACACACGCAACGGCCGGGTGATGCTCAGCGGCACCGCGCCCAGCACCACGGCGCGCGAGCGCGCCACCAGCCTGGCGGCCAGCGTGAAGGGCGTCAGCAGCGTCGAAAACCGCCTCGAGGTGCGCGGCTGATGATGCCCGGTGCGGCGCACGCCGGCCTGCATGCCACCGGCGAGCGCGTGCTGCGCAGTGGCCGGCGCATGGCCGGCACGCTGCACTTTCTGGGCAGCGTGCTGCAGGCGCTGGGCCGGTTGCTGCGCGGCCGCGCCCAGATGCGCCGCGCCGACCTGCTGCTGCAGCTTGACCAGACCGGCCCGCGCAGCGTGCCCATCGTGGCCCTGGTGTGCGGCCTGGTCGGGCTGATCCTGGCCTACATGGGCGCGGCGCAGCTGCAGCGCTTTGGCGCCCAGTCCTTCATCGCCGATCTGGTGAGCGTGGGCGTGGTGCGCGAGATCGCCGCGCTGATGACCGGCGTGATCCTGTCGGGCCGCGTTGGCGCGGCCTTTGCCGCCCAGCTGGGCGCCATGCAGGCCAATGACGAGATCGACGCGCTGCGCGTGATGGGCATCGACCCGATCGACCACCTGGTCTTGCCGCGCGTGCTGGCGCTGACCCTGATCGCTCCGCTGCTCACCGCCATCGGCGCCGTGGTGGGCATGGCCGCCGGCTGGCTGATCGCGGTCAGCGTGTTCGGCATCCTGTCGGCCGACTTCCTGGCCCGCAGCGCCCAGGCGCTGAGCCTGGGCCATCTGCTGGTGGGCCTGGGCAAGGGCAGCGTGTATGCGCTGCTGGTGGGCCTGGCCGGCTGCCACCAGGGCCTGGCCTCGGGCCGCAGCGCGCAGGCGGTGGGCCAGGCCACCACGCTGGCGGTGGTGCGCGGCATCGTGTGGATCGTGGCCGCGGCCTCGGTACTCACCGTGCTGCTGCAAAGGCTGTCCTGGTGAGCGGCGCGCCCGGGCCGCTGGTGCAGGTGCGGGGCCTCACGCTGTGCGCTGGCACGCGCGTGCTGCAGCGTGCGCTCAGCTTCGACATCCACCCCGCCGAGGTGCTGGTGATCATGGGCGGCAGCGGCTGCGGCAAGAGCACGCTGCTGCGCCACCTGGTGGGCCTGCAGGTGCCGGCGGCCGGCCGCATCTGCCACCGCGGGGTCGATCTGCACCGCGCCAGCGCGGACGCGCTGGTGCAGCTGCGCCGCGGCTTTGGCGTGATGTTCCAGGCCGGTGCGCTGTGGAGCTCGATGACCGTGGGCGAGAACGTGATGCTGCCGATGGAGATGTTCACCAGCATGAGCCCCCGCCAGCGCGCCGAGCGCGCGCAATCGCACCTGGCCGATGTGGGCCTGGCCGACGCCTTCGAGCTCGACCCCGCGGCGCTGAGCGGCGGCATGCGCAAGCGCGCGGCCATCGCCCGCGCACTGGCCCTCGACCCGCCGCTGCTGTTTCTCGACGAACCCTCGGCCGGCCTCGACCCGCCCACCTCGGCCCAGCTGGATGCGCTGCTGCTGTCGCTGCGCGAGCGCCAGGGCACCAGCATCGTGCTGGTGACGCACGAGCTCGACAGCATCTTCGCGGTGGCCGACCGGGCGCTGTTTCTCGATTCCCAAACCCGGACCATGCTGCCGCCCGACGCACCGCAGGCGCTGCGCGACCACGGCCCGGCCGTGGTGCGCGACTTTCTGCGCGGGCGTGTCGGGGCCAGGCCGTCACCGGCGCCCGCCGCGCCGGATGCCGCCCGCGGAGCCGCGCCATGAACCGGCGCGGCAATGCCACGCTGATCGGCCTGTTCGTGGTGGTCGGCCTGGCGCTGGTGGCGGCCGGCGTGCTGGTGGCCACCGGCGGGCGGCTGTTTGCGCGCAAGGAGCAGGCGGTGCTGTACTTTCAGGGCTCGATCTACGGCCTGCAGGTGGGCGCGCCGGTGATGTTTCGCGGCGTGCGCCTGGGCGCGGTCAGCGCCATCGGCCTGCAGCACGAGGCGCCCACCGACCAGTTCACCATCCCCGTGCGGGTGGAGCTCGACCGCGACGGCATCACCACCGTGCATGCCAACGGCACGCGCGAGCGCCGCGCGCTGACCCTGGCCGACATGGTGGCGCGCGGCCTGTCGGCGCAGCTGTCGCTGCAAAGCCTGCTCACCGGCCAGCAGTATGTCGACCTCGACCTGCGCCCCGACAAGCCGGGCATCCGCCACCGCGCGCCCGGCAGCACGCCGGTGATCGAGATTCCAACCACCTCGACCACCATCCAGAACCTCAAGGCCCAGCTTGAAAGCCTGGACGTGCGCGCCCTGGCCGACGATGTGAGCGGCACCGCGCGCGCGGTGCGCGATCTGGTGTCGGGCCCGGCGCTGCGCGAATCGGTGGCCAACCTGCAGCGCATCAGCGCCGACCTGCGGCAGGTGAGCGCCACGCTGGCGCGCCGCACCGACCCCGCGGCCCGCGAGCTGCAGGCCACGCTGCACGACACCCGCGCCGCACTGGCCCGCCTGGGCCAGGCCGCCGACCGGGTGGGCGACAGCGCGCAGCGTGTGGGCAGTGGCGCCGACCGGGTGGCGGCGCTGGCCGATCCGCAGGCCCCGCTGCTGCAGGCGCTGCAGCGCACGGCCGACGAGCTGGCCCTGGCCGCCGCCGGCCTGCGCAGCCACACCCAGCCGGATGCGCCGCTGGCCCAGGACCTGTCGCGCACGCTCAACGATGTGTCGCGTGCCTCGCGCAGCCTGGGCGAGCTGGCCGACCTGCTCGAGCGCCACCCCGACGCACTGCTGCGCGGCCGCCCGCGCGAACAAGGCACCCCATGACACCCGCGCCGACACCCACCCTCACCGCTTGCCACGCCAACACCAAAACCGGCGCAAACGCCAACGCGGCTGCGGCTGCGGTGCCCCAGGCTTGGTCGCCGTGGCTGATGGGCTGCGCGCTGGCGGCCCTGGTCACGCTGGCCGGTTGCGCCAGCCCGCCGCCGGCGCCGCCCTGGCTGCACCTGCCCACGCTGGCCGCGGGTGGGCAGAACGCAGGCTCCACCGCCGGCATGCCCCCGGCCGCCGCCGCCACACCATGGCGCCTGCAGCGGCCGGTGACCTTGCCCGCCGCGCTCGAGCGCGAGGCAGTGCTGGTGGCCGTGGCGCCAGGCCAGTGGGTGGCCTGGCAGGGCCTGCGCTGGAGCGAGCCGCTGCGCGATGCCTTGCCGCGGGTGCTGGCGGCCGACCTGGCCGAGCTGCGCCAGGCGCCGGTGTGGGACGGCCCCACCCCGCCGGTGCCCACGCTGCGTGTGCAGATCGACGACTGGGAAGCCTCGCTGCCGCTGGCCCAGGTGCAGCTGCGCGCACGCTGGACGCTGCTGGCACCGGGCGCCAGCGGGCCGATCGCACCGGTCGCACCAGGCGCACCAGGCGCACCAGTCGTGCCCATCGGGCCCATCGCACCCACCGCGGCCACCCCCGGCCTGGCGAACCTCCCGAACGTCCCCAGCGTCCCCAGCGTCACCAGCATCAGCAGCGGCACCGTGCTGATCCGCCAGCCCTGGCCGCAGGCCACGCCCGCCGGCCTGGTGCAGGCCCAGCGGGCTGCGCTGCGCGCGCTGGCCGAGCAGCTGCTGCAGCAGGCGGGCGCCGCGCCGCAGTCGTAGGACAAGCCCCACAGCGGCATCTGCCGGCGTCCTGCTGCCCGCGGCGCGGCGTTTTTCTACAGTGGCTTCAACGCGGCCACGGTGGCCGCCGCAAGCCCAGGGAGCCGCCATGAGACGCTGCAACACCGCCATCTACCTGCTCGTCAGCGCGGCCAGTCTGGTGCTGGCCACGCTGCAGCCCAGCCTGGTGCCCGAGGCCCATGCCGCGGCCCTGCTCGACAGCGTGGCCGCCGGCCCCGCCACCCTGGCCTCCTCGCAGCCCTGACCGGAATCCACGCCATGCTCCGCACCGCCTCCCTGCCCTACCCCGAGCGCTACCCCGAGCGCCCCCTCACCGAGCTGCCGCCGGCCCTCAAGGACCATGTGCGCAGCCTGGGCCGCCACCTGCAGCAATGCCGCCAGGCCCAGGGCCGCCTGTTCGGCCTGAACCGCCTGGCCACCGACATGCATGGCTGGGTGGCGCCGCGCTTCGTCACCACGCTGGCCGTGGCGGCGGTGCTCATCGCGCTGGCCAGCAGCTGAGCGGGCGCGCGCATGGCGCCGCCTGCCACCCCCCCGCTCGGCAGCCCGCTGGCCGCGCAGCTCGACGCCGATCTCGCCACCTTGCTGGGCAAGGCCCCGGCACCCAGCGAAAACCCGGTGCGCGCGGTGATCTTCGGCCGCGCCCGCTTCGAGCAGCATGGCCGCAGCCTGGCCGCCACGCACGAGGTGGTGGCCGGCCGCCAGGCGGGCGACTTCTTTCCGCGCCTGGCCTCCAACATCGCGTTGCTGCAGCAGGCCCGGGCGGTGCTCGAGCGCCATGTGCTCGAGGGCCAGCACCTGGGCCCGGCGGCGCACTGGCTGCTTGACAACGCGGCCCTGGTCGACGAGCAGCTGCACCTGATCCGCCAGGGCCTGTCACCCGGCTTCTACCGCCGGCTGCCGCGCCTGCGCGACGAGCCGCTGGCCGGCCTGCCGCGGGTCTATGGCGTGGCCTGGGCCTGGGTGGCGCACACCGACAGCGGCCTCGACGAAGGCCTGCTGTCCGCGTATCTGTCGGCTTATCAATCGGTGCGGCCGCTCACGCTGGCCGAGCTGTGGGCCCTGCCCACCACGCTGCGCGTGGTGATGCTGGAGAACCTGCGCCGCCTGGCCGAACGCACCGCCATGCTCGAGCTGGCGCGCGACGCCGCGCACCGCTGGATCGACCAGCCCGACGCCACCCGCCAGCTGGCGCCGCTGGACGCGCTGGCCGAGCGCCTGACCGCGCGTGGCGTCGACAGTGCCTTCTTGCTGCAGCTGCAGCAGCGCGAGGACGAGCTGCCGCAGGCCCAGGCCCGCGCGCTGTCGGCCTGGCTGAGCCTGCGCCTGCCCGACCCCGCTGCGGCACTGGCCGCCCAGCAAAGCCTGGCCACCGAAGACCACCAGAGCATCCGCAACGCCATCACCACGCTGCGCCAGCTCGACCGGCTCGACTGGCGCCGCATCGTGCTGGCCACCAGCCCGCTGATGCAGACGCTGGCGCAGTCGCCGGTGTTCAGCGCCGAGCGCGAGGACACCCAGGACGCCACCCTGCACGCCGTCGAGAAGCTGGCCCGCCGCAGCGGCCATGGCGAGACCGAGGTGGCGCGTGCGCTGCTGGCACTGACCGAGCGCCACACCGACCGCACCGCCCCGGCCGCCGCGCCGCGCTACTGGTGGCACGGCCCCGGACGGCCCGAGCTGCTGCGCGCACTGGGCCTGGGCGCCGCCCCGGCCGATGCCGCGCCCACGCCACCCACGGCGCCGATGCGCCTGCGCACCACGGTCTACCTGGGCGGCATGGCGGCGCTGGCCGCGCTGGCCACCGCCTGGCTGATGCGCCACCAGGCCAGCGCCGAGGCCCCGCTGTGGCTGCTGGTGCTGTGCACCCTGCTGCTGCTGGGGCCGGTGGGCGAGGCGGTGGTGGCCGTGGTCAACCGCCTGATCAGCGAGTCGGCCCGGCCGATGCGCCTGCCACGGCTGGCACTGGCCGATGGCCTGCCCGCCGACGAGCGGGTGCTGGTGGTGATGCCCTGCCTGCTCACCAGCGGCCATGGCATCGACGGCCTGAGCCAGCAGCTGCTGCAGCATGCGGTGGCCAATCCGCAGCGCCATGTGCAGTTCGCGCTGCTCAGCGACTGGGCCGATGCCGACCAGGCCGAGCAGCCGGCTGATGCCGCGCTGCTGGGCCAGGCCGCGCAGGCCGTGCAGCAGCTCAATGCGCGCCAGCCGGCGCCGCCCGGCGAGCCGCCGCGCTTCTTGCTGCTGCACCGGCCGCGCCAGTGGAGCGAGACCGAGCAGCGCTGGATCGGCTGGGAGCGCAAGCGCGGCAAGATCGAGCAGCTGGTGCAGCTGCTGGCGGCACCGGCCGATGCCGGCGCGCCCTTTGTCGACCTGGGGGCGATCTCGCGCCCGCATCCCGGCACCCGCCACCTGCTGAGCCTGGACGCCGACACCGACCTGCCGCCCGGCCGCCTGCTCGAGCTGATGGGCGTGGCCCTGCACCCGCTGAACCGCCCGCGGGTCGACATGCGCCAGCGCCGCGTGGTCAGCGGCTACGGCATCCTGCAGCCGCGCGTGGTCACGCCGCTGCCGCCGCCCGAGGCCTCGACCTGGTACCACGCGCTGTTTTCGGGCGAGTGCGGCATCGACCCCTACAGCGCCGCCAGCTCCGAGGTCTATCAAGACCTGTTTGGCGAGGGCAGCTTCAGCGGCAAGGGCCTGCTCAACGTGATGGCCCTGCACTGGACGCTGGGCCAGCGCCTGCCCCAGGGCCAGGTGCTGAGCCACGACCTGCTCGAAGGCGCGCTGGCGCGCTGCGCCGCGGTGAGCGACATCACGGTGGTGGAAGACGCGCCCGGCCATGCCGACGTGGCCGCCTCGCGCCTGCACCGCTGGACACGCGGCGACTGGCAGCTGCTGCCCTTTGTGCTGCGTCCGGGGCGCTGGCCGATGGCCGCGATCAGCCGCTGGAAGATCATCGACAACCTGCGCCGCTCGCTGGTGGCGCCGATGTCGCTGGCGCTGCTGCTGCTGGTGCTGGCCACCAGCGTGCTGCCGCTGGGCTGGACATTGGCCAGCGTGGCCGCCGCCTTCTGCGCCGGGCCGCTGCTGGGGGCGCTGGCCGGGCTGGCGCCCAGCCGCGACGACATCGCGCTGCCATTGTTCTTTCGCCGCGCCGGCGCCGAGCTGCTGCGCGTGGCCGGGCTGGCGGCCTGGCACCTGGCGCAGCTGGTGTCGCTGGCCTGGCTGCATGCCGATGCCGTGCTGCGTGCGCTGTGGCGCCAGGCCTTCAGCCGCCGCGGCCTGCTGCAGTGGACCACCGCCGCCGCGGCCCAGGCCGCCGCCCGCAGCACGCTGCCAGCGCTGCTGCGCCAGCACCGCCGGCCGGTGGTGCTGGCCCTGGCCCTGGGCGCCGGCGCGCTGGCCCTGGCCGCGGCCGGCCGCCTGGCCATGCCGCTGGCCACCGCGCTGCTGGTGGCGCTGTGGGCCGCCAGCCCGGTGTGGACCTGGTGGGCCAGCGTGCCGCGGCCGCTGCCGCGACGCGAGCGCCTGGACCTGCGCGAGCGCGACTGGCTGCGCGGCGTGGCCCGCGACACCTGGCGCTTCTATGCCCACCACGTGGGCACCGACGACCACTTTCTGCCGCCCGACAACGTGCAGCAGCAGCCGCGCGAGATCGTGGCCCACCGCACCTCGCCCACCAACATCGGCATGTACCTGCTCAGCGCGGCCTGCGCGCAGGCGCTGGGCTTCATCGGCCGGGCCGACCTGGCCGAGCGCCTGGCTGCCACGCTGGACACGCTGGAGCGCCTGCCGCGCTGGCAGGGCCACTTCTACAACTGGTACGACACGCGCAGCCTGGCCGTGCTGCCGCCGGCCTATGTGTCCACCGTGGACAGCGGCAACTGCGCCGGCCACCTGCTGGCCGTGGCCGCGGCCTGCGAGCGCCTGGCCGCCACCCTGCCCGACCCCGGCCGCGCCGCGCAGCTGCTGGCCCAATCACAGCGCCGGCTGCGTGCGCTGCAGCCGGTGCTGGCCGGCGCGCCCACGCTGCGCGACGTCGCCGAGCTGGTGGCGCTGCGCTGGAACCCGGCCGACGCCGCCGACGCCGCCGACCCGCAGGGCACGCTGCATGCGCTGGTGCAGCGCGCCCGCCTGCAGCTCGATGCCCTGGGGCAAGGCCAAGGCCAGGGCCGGGCCGGCCCGCACGACGAATCGATGCTGCGCCAGCTGCACGACCATGTGGCCCTGGTGGCCTCGCTGCTGCGCGACGCCGTGCCCGATGGCCGCCATGTGGGCGCCGACGCGCAGGCCTGGCGCGCGCTGGGCCGGCGCTGCCGCGCGCTGGCCCTGGCACCCGACTTTGCCGCGCTGTACGACCCGCAGCGCAAGCTGCTGCACATCGGCTACCGGGTCGAGGCCCAGCAGCTCGACGACAGCCACTACGACCTGCTGGCCAGCGAGGCGCGCCTGACCAGCCTGCTGGCCATCGGCAAGGGCGATGTACCGCCGGCCCACTGGGCGGCGCTGGGGCGGCCGTTTTTTGCCTGGGGCCGCGGCGTGGGCCTCAAGTCGTGGTCGGGCTCGATGTTCGAGTACCTGATGCCCTCGCTGCTGCTCGACGAGCCGCCGGGCAGCGTGCTGCACCAGGCCACGCGCAGCGCGGTGCAGGCGCAGCAGCTCGAGGCGCGCGAGCACGGCACGCCCTGGGGCATCTCCGAATCGGCCATCGCCGGCCAGGACCACACGCTGGCCTATCAGTACGGCCCGCAGGGCGTGCCGGCACTGGCGCTGCGCCGCGCCCCGGCCGACGAGCGCGTGCTGGCGCCCTATGCCTCGGCCATGGCGGTGCTGGTGGCGCCGCGTGCCGCGGTGGCCAACCTGCGCGCGCTGCAGGCGCTGGGGGCGCGCGGCGCCTACGGCTTCATCGAGGCGCTGGACTACACGCCGCAGCGGCAGGTGGACGGCAGCCCCTTCGTGCCGGTGCACACCTTCATGGCCCACCACCAGGGCATGGCGCTGGTGGCCATTGCCGATCAGCTGCTCGACGGCCTGCCGCGGCGCTGGGCGGCCGACGATCCGGTGCTGCGCGCCACCCGCTCGCTGCTGCACGAACGCGCGCCACGCGAGGTGCCGGCGCTGCGCGCCCCGGTGCCCGCGCCTGCGCCGCGGCGCCAGCGCGGCACCCGCCTGGTGGCCGAGGTGATGCCGCTGGCCGAGCCGCTGCCCAGCACCCAGTTGCTGACCAATGGCCGCCATGCCGTGGTGCTGCGCAGCCATGGCGCCGGCCAGTCGCTGTGGCAGGGCCTGGCGCTGAGCCGCTGGCGCGACGATCTGCCCGGTGATGCGCTGGGCCAGTTCATGATGATCCGGCGCGACGCTGCGGCCGGCCAGCCGCCGCAGCCCTGGGTGTCGCTGAGCGCCCATCCGGCGCCCGATGCGGCCGCGCTGTACCGCTGCCGCCACCTGGCCGACCGCAGCGTGTTCGAGGCCGAATGGCCCGACCTGCTGGCCCGCACCACGGTGTGGGTGAGCCCCGAAGACGATTGCGAGCTGCGCGAGGTGACGCTGATCGCCCGTGGCGACACGCCGGTGGCACTGACCCTGGCCAGCCATGCCGAGCTGGTGCTGGCACCGCAGCGCGCCGACGAGGCCCACCCGGCCTTTGCCAACCTGTTTGTGCGCGCCAGCTGGGACGCCGACAACCAGGCCCTGTACCTGGCCCGCCAGCCGCGCCTGCCCGACGAGCAGCCGGTGCTGGCCGCCCACTTTCTGGCCTGGGGCGCGGCCGCCACGCTGCCGGTGCAGCCGCTGGCCGACCGCCGCCGCGTGCTCGGCCGCCATGGCCGCAGCGGCCAGTGGCTGGGCGATGGCGGCGTGAGCTGGCTCGACGAGCCGGCCGACGCGGCTGAAGCAGATGCCGGTCAAGCAGATGCCGGCCAAGCCGATGCCGGCGAAGCCGCCGTCGGCAGCGCCCCGGCCCTGCGCCTGCCCGGCCGGCCGCTGGACACCGGGCTCGACCCGGTGGCCTCGCTGCGCGTGGTGCTGCAGGTGCAGCCGGGCCAGGAGCAGCGCATCACCTTCTGCACCGCCGCGGCACGCGAGCTCGAGCCGCTGGAGACCCTGGTCGACCGCTACCGCCAGAGCGGCCAGGCCGAGCGCAGCTCGGGCATGTCGCACACCATGGCCGGCATCCGCCTGCGCGAGCTGCAGTTCGACGCCGACAGCTGGGCCGCACTGCTGCGGCTGAACACCCTGGTCACGGCCCTGGTCACGCGCGATCCGCCGCCGCCATCGCGCAGCGGCAGCACGCTGCGCTGCGAGCGCCGCCTGCTGTGGCGCCACGGCCTGTCGGGCGAGCGGCCGATCGTGCTGGTGACCATCACCGCCGAGCTGGGCCTGGCCCTGGTGCAGACGCTCAAGAAGGCGCTGTGGCTGTGGAACGCCGCCGGCCTGGGCGTCGACCTGGTGGTGCTGAACGCCGAGCCGGCCTCGTACCTGTCGCCGGTGCAGCACCAGCTGCAGATGCTGCGCGAGCGCCTGCAGCAGCAGCAGCAGCATCCGGCCGCCGGCGCCGGCGCGGCGCGCGGCGAGATGCATGTGCTGCCGCTGGCCCTGCTGGGGCCCGATGAGCGCCACACCCTGCAGGTGCTGGCGCGGGTGCGCCTGCTGGCCGATGGCCGCTCGCTGGCCCAGCAGCTGGAACGCGAGCTCGACGAGCACCGCATCGCCCGGCTCGACCGCCTGGCCGGCCAGGCGCTGCCGGTGGCCGCCGCCTGGCCGCTGCAGGCCGCCGCGCCGCGCACCCCGGTGCCCGCGCCCGAGCTGCAGTTCCAGGGGCCGCTGAGCGATGCCGGCTTCGAGGTCTCGCTGCAGCGGCATCCGGCCCGGCCGTGGGTCAATGTGCTGGCCAACGAGGGCTTCGGCTGCCTGGTCTCGGAGATGGGCGCCGGCTTCACCTGGGCCGGCAACAGCCGCATGCAGCAGCTCACCGGCTGGTCGAACGATGCGCTGTGCGATCCGCCGTCCGAGCAGCTGCTGCTGCACGATCTGGACAGCGGCCAGGTCTGGCCCCTGGGCCAGGGCCTGGGCGCGGCCGACGAGGGCCCGCGCCGCGTGCGCCATGGCCTGGGCTTTTGCGCCATGCAGCAGCGCGTGGCCGGCATCGAGGTGGCGCTGAGCTGGTGTGTCGACGTGCAGGCCGCTGTCAAGCAGTGGCTGGCCGTGCTGCGCCTGCCGGCCGGCGCCGCGCCACGCCGCGTGCGCCTGGTGGCCACGGCCGAGTGGCAGCTGGGCGCGCAGCGGGCAGACCGCCTGTCGGTGGCCACGCAACGGCACCGCTTTGCCAGCCAGGCGGGCGGCGAGGGCCTGCCGCGCCCACGCGAGGTGAGCGCGCTGCTGGCCACCCAGCTCGACCCCCTGGGCAGCGGCAGCGACGCTGGCCAGGCCGGCGGCAGCACCGCCTTTCTGGCCCTGCGCTGCGACGCCCCGGGCCATGCACCCCAGGACGCCGACGCCGACGACTGGACCTGCGACCGCCGCGAGTTCAGCAACGGCGCCGGCCGCGCCATGCTGCCGCGCCGCCTGGGCCGGCGCCAGGGCCTGGGGCTCGACCCCTGCGCCGCGCTGGGCGTGGTGCTGGCCCTGAGCCCCGGCAGCGAGCGCGCCGTGTGCGTGCTGCTGGGCCATGCCGGCACCGCCGACGCGGCCCGCGCGCTGGCCGCCAGCGCCTGGGCCGTTGCCCCCACCGAGCGCCTGGCGGCACAGCGCGCGCAATGGCCGGCGCGCCTGGGCGCGGTGCAGGTGGCCACGCCCGACCCGGCCTTCGACGCGCTGGTCAACCACTGGCTGCCCTACCAGACCCTGGTGTCGCGCCTGTGGGCCCGCGCCGGCTTCTACCAGGCCGGCGGCGCCTTCGGCTTTCGCGACCAGCTGCAGGACGCGATGTCGCTGGTCTCGCGTGAGCCGGCGCTGCTGGCCGCGCAGATCCGCCTGCATGCCACGCGCCAGTTTGCCGAGGGCGACGTGCAGCACTGGTGGCACCAGCCCGGCGGTGCCGGCGTGCGCACCCATTTCAGCGACGACCTGCTGTGGCTGCCGCTGGCCTGCGCGCTGTACGTCGAGCGCAGCGGCGATCACGCGCTGCTGGACGAGGCCCTGCCCTTCCTGGACGGCGCGCCGGTGCCCGCCGGCCAGGAAGATTTGTACGAGACCCCGCGCGCCAGCCTGGCCACGGCGTCGGTCTACGAGCATGCCGCGCGCGCCATCGACCACAGCCTGCGCATCGGCGCGCACGGCCTGCCGCTGATGGGCACCGGCGACTGGAACGACGGCATGAACCGCGTGGGCCATGGCGGGCGCGGTGAATCGGTGTGGCTGGCCTGGTTTCTGTGCCGCGTGGTCGATGCCATGCTGCCGCTGGCCGAGGCCCGCGGCGACCAGGCCCGTGCCGGCACCTGGCGTGCCGCCCGCGCCGGCTGGGTGCGGGCGCTCGAAGCCCAGGCCTGGGACGGGCGCTGGTACTGCCGCGGCTTCTTCGACGACGGCTCGCCGCTGGGCAGCGCCGCCAATGCCGAGTGCCGCATCGACCTGATCGCCCAGGCCTGGGCCGTGCTGTCGGGTGCCGGCCAGCCCGAGCGCGCGCGCCAGGCCATGGCCAGCGCCGAGGCCCTGCTGCTGGACGAGCGTGCCGGCGTGCTGCGCCTGCTCGACCCGCCGCTGCAGCATGCGCGGCCGAGCGCCGGCTACATCCAGGCCTATCCACCCGGCGTGCGCGAGAACGGCGGCCAGTACAACCATGCCGCCGTGTGGGCCCTGATGGCCTGGGCCCAGCTGGGCCAGGCCGGCGCGGCCTGGGCCGCCTTTCGGCTGATGAGCCCGGCGCACCGCTGGCAGCAGCCGCGGCAGGCCGAGGCCTATGCGCTCGAGCCCTATGTGATGGCGGGCGACATCTACACCCAGCCGCCCTACCAGGGCCGCGGCGGCTGGAGCTGGTACACCGGCTCGGCGGGCTGGCTGATGCGCGCGGCGCAGGAGTCGCTGCTGGGCGTCACTGCCCGCCACGACGGCCTGCTGCTGCAGCCCTGCCTGCCGCCGCACTGGCCACTGGCCACGGTGCGGCTGCTGCACCAGGGCCACCGCCTCACCGTGCACCTGTGCGGCAACGCCGCCACCTGGCAATCGGCCGTGGCCGCCTTTGCGCAGGCCGCCACCGCGGCCCCGGGCGAGCTGCTGCCCTGGGCCGCGCTGGCCGGGGTGAGCGATGTGCTGGTGCGCCCGGGCACGGCGGCCCCGGGCGCAGCGATGACCCCGCAGACCGCGCCGGAAACTGCGCCGGAACCTGCACCCTGAGCGCGCCCGGCCAGCACCCGGCGTGGCCCGCTGCCGCAGGCCGGGTCAGTGCGTCACGCAGCTGAACGAGGTGGCCAGGTTGACATCGCCGCTGCCGCCGTAGCGCGGCCAGCGCGGGTACTCGCACAGCGGCCGGGTGCGGGTGGCCGTGCCGGTGGCGGTGTCGGCCATGGTCTGGGGCGGTGGCGCGGTCTTCTTCTCCACCCAGTTCTCCAGCGTGGTCAGCGAGTCCCAGGCCACGTTGAACTGGCTGCTCAGCGCATGGCCGTAGCCGGGCGCCTCGTAGTAGCGGGCAAAGCGGTGCACCTCGCCCGGCGTCATGCGCGCCTGCAGGCGCTGGTAGTACTCGGCGCTGCCACGCGCACTGACCAGCACATCGGCCACGCCGTGCGCCAGCAGCAGCTTGCCGCCGCGGGCGGCAAAGGCGTCCAGGTTCACCGGCACATCGAGCAGCGTGGACAGCTCGCTGATCCGCGAGCCCCAGGCGCCGGGGTTCTCGGGGTCCAGCGACAGCGGGTTGTACTGCAGGTCGCGCGTGATGGCGTAGCGGATCAGCGCATCGGTCTGCCGCGCCACATAGGGCGCACCGGTGGGCATCGGGTGGGCCGGCGGCTCGGTGCCGAGGTTGAGGAAGGTGATGACCGGCTGCATGGCATTGCTGCCGGCGATGCCCAGATCGGAGCCCCACAGGTTGTAGCCCGGGTACGAGGTTTCGCCGCTGGCCAGCGGGAAGTTGAAGCGCGTGGCGCTGTTCATGGCCTTGAGGGTGCTGATCTGGAGGTCAGACAGGCAGAAGTCGCCGCTGTCCACGCCGCCGGCGCAGCGCAGCGGCGTGCCGTTGAGGCTGGCGGTGGCGGGGTCGAAGCGGTCGTTGCAGCGGCTCTGGTCGCTGACCACGCCATCGCTCAGGCCATCGAGCGCGTCGCAGGCGGCCAGCGCGACGTTGAGCAGCAGCAGGCGCTTGGCCTGGTTCGGGTAGGCGCCGGGTTGCGACAGCGCGCGGCTGGCGCGGTGGCCGGCCAGCATGGCCGACAGCTGCTTCCAGGCCGGGTACCAGGCAATGATGCCGTCCCAGTCGGCCGGCCAGCGCGTGGCCACTTCCAGGGCCTCGCGGCCGCCGGTCGAGCCGCCGGCAAAGTAGGCCTGCGCCACGCTGTCGGCCGCGTAGCGTGCCTTGATCACATGCAGGGCCGCGTCGCGGGTCTTCTTCAGTGCCTCGCCGGCCCAGTTGCGCAGCGACTCCTCGTTGAGCAAAAAGCTGCCGTCGAGCGAACCCAGCGCGCCGGCAGCGTGGCCGCCATTGCTGGCCAGCACGGCATACCCGCGCGCAATCGGCCGGGGCTGGTCAACCGGGCCGGCCGGCACATTGCCCGTGACATTGGGAATGCTGCCGTTGAAGCCGCCACCGCCCAGCATCATCAGCTTGTTGTTCCATTGCGCCGGCAGCGCAATGCGCAGGCTGATGTCGGGCGCGCTCTTGTCCAGCGGCGCGATGCTGGCCGTCACCAGGCAATGCTCGGGCACCAGGTTGGCGCCGGCACCGGCGGCCGGCACCACCACGGCCGAGAGCACGCTGCCCCCCGAGGTGGGCAGCCCGATCACGCTGGCCGGGATGCCCAGGCCGACCAGCTGCTCGCAGCCCAGCGGCCGGGCGGCGGCCGGCCCGGCCGCGGGCGCGGCGGCCGATTCACCGTCGGCGCCACCGCAGGCCATCAAGGGCAGCGCGGTGGCAAGAACCAGTGCGCGTTGGCGCATCGGGGCAAGGGGGTACATGGCGTCTCCAGGAGCGCCTTGTGAGGTGGCGCCTGGAGCCGCAGTGTTGGCACATCGCGGCTGCGCCGCCATGTGCCCGGCTCACACCGGGCTGGTGTGGCCGGTGTGTCCGGGTGCCACCGGCTCGGTGCGCAGGCTCCACAGGCGCAGCGCGATGTGGATCTCGAGCGCGCGCATCGCCTGGCCCCAATGGCCCAACAGGTCTTCCACGGTGGCCAGCCGCTGGCGCACGGTGTTGGCGTGGATGTTCAGCCGTTGCGCCGTGGTCTTGGCGTTCTGGTTGCAGTCGAAATAACACAGCAGGGTGTCGGCCAGGCCGGAGCGGCGCTTGCGGTCGTGCTCGAGCAGCGGGCCGATGGTGGCGTGCAGAAACTGGTCCAGGCTGGACGGGTCCTGGGTCTCGAACAGCGTGGAGTACAGCGCCAGCTCGTTCTGGCCCACCACCTGGCCCTGCACCCCCAGCCGCTGCAGCACCCCCAGGGACCGCCGCAGCGTGGCAAACACGCCCGGCAGCGCGGCCGGGTTGCTCATCGGGCGCGAGAACACCCCGCGGTGCCCGGCACCGGCCTCGCGGCGAGCCCAGCCGGCCACCGCCTGGCGCACGCCGTCGGCCCGCGGTGCGCCGCACAGCACGACCAGCAGGCCGTCGATGTCTTCGACCAGGCAGCGCTCGAGCGCGCCCATGGGCCGCAGGCGGCGCGCCGCATAGGCACTGCCCGGCGCGTCCAGCTCGAGCAGCAGCAGCGACAGCGGCTGGCCCAGGTCGAGGCCCAGGTGCGCGGCACGGTCGGCCATGGCCGCCAGGTCGTCCTGGCGCGGTGACAACAGGGCGCGCAGCAGCGCCGCGGTGTCGCGGCTTTGCGCGGCCTCGCGCCGCTCCTGCGACAGCAGCACGATGCCCACCACGCTGGAGCTGCGCTCGAGCGTGCGCACCGCCAGCTCCGACAGCGCACCGGCATGAAACAGCGCCAGCGCGCCCAGCATGCCGTCGCCGCCGATGACGGGCATCACGCGGCAATGCTCGCCATCGTCCTGATAGGCCGGCACCGAGCGGCCGATGCGGCGCGCCTGGCGCAGGGCCTCGGCCATGGCCGCGCTGCGCTGGTCGTGCGGCGCGTAGCGCGCGGCGCCGCTGCCGCCATAGCCCTCGGCCGTGCCGCGGCTCAGCACCTGGGCGGCCTCGTCGAGCACCAGCACGCTGCCGCCCAGGCGCTGGGCCACCGACTGGCACAGCGTGGCCAGCGAGGCGCCGCGCGCCAGCAGCGAGGTCATTTCCTCGTGGGCATCGGCTGCGGCCTGCACGTCGCGCGCATGCTGCTCCAGCGCGGCGCGTGCGGCGTCGGCCTGGCACAGCGCGGCCTGCACACGGCCGAAGTCGCGCGCGTTCTTCAGCGCCACCGCGGCGTGCGTGGCCAGGGTGCTCAGGATGGCCAGGTTGTGGGCCGTGTGCACGCGCGGGTAGCGGTCGGCCACGAACAGCAGGCCGATGACCTCGTCGGCCCAGATCAGCGGCACGCCGGCCAGGGCCACGATGCCCTCGTCGCGAAACACGCTGTCGAGCCCGACATCGTGGGTGAAGCGGCGGTCGTGCAGGTAGTCGGGCGTGGTGAAGGCCTGGCGCGTGGACATCACCACGCTGACCACCCCGCGCTCGCGGCCCACCACCATGGCTGCCGTGCCGGGCGCCAGCGAACCTTCGGCCACCACCACGCGGAACACGCCCTGCGCGCCGTCCAGGATCGACAGCCAGGCCATGTCGCCACCCAGCAGGGCCCGCGCACGGCGCACGATGGTGCGCAGCAGTTCGTCCAGGTCGAGCCGGCTGGACAGGTCTTGCGCCGACTCGACGATGGCCAGCAGCCCCTGCTCGCGCTGCTGCAGCAGCTCCAGCCGGTTGCGCACGGCCATGGCCATGCGCACACGCTCGATCAGCGCCGTCTTGCTGTTCGATCCGGGCAGGGCCTCGGCAGCCAGCAGGCGGGCGCCGAACTCGTCCGCCAGGGCCCCCTGGTGCAAGAGATCCACCAGGTCGGCGGCAATCTGTTCGGCGGACTCCATGGGCGGCGATGCATTCAGAAGGCCGCCGAGGTTAGCAGAGCAGGCCCCGCCGCCGGGCCGCCAGCGATGTGATCCATCAACACTGGCAACCCCCTTCCCATGTGTGCGGATCACGGGGGGCTGCGGCGAGCGGGGCTTGAAGATGGGCCGCGAGCCGGCGCCGCAGGGCTTCGGCTTCGCCATCACGCCAGAGCCGCAGGCCCTGCCCCGTCTGCATGCCGAGGTGGCCATCGTCGATCAGCCGGTCCAGCAGCGGCGAGGCCTGCGGCGTGGCCCGCAGCGACGGAAACAGATAGCGATGCACCGCACGGGTCAGGTCCAGGCCCACCAGATCGGCGTTCTCCATCGGGCCCAGCACCGGGAGGCGCAAGCCAAAGCTGTTCTTGACCACCAGGTCGATGGCCTCGGCATCGCAGACGCCGTCCTCGACCAGGCCGATGGCCTCGCGCCACAGTGCGTGCTGCAGCCGGTTGCCGATGAAGCCGGGCACATCGTGATGCACCTTGACCGGCAGCTTGCCAATGGCGGCCAGCCATTCAAAGGCCGCCTCGAACACTGCCGCATCGGTGTGCGGCGTGCGCACCAGTTCCACCAGCGGAATCAGGTGCGGCGGGTTCCACCAATGCATGCCCAGCAGGCGGGCGCGTGCGCTGCCGGCCAGGCCTTCGCCGATGCGCGTGATCGGGATCACCGAGGTGTTGCTGGCCAGGATGGCGTGGCCCGGCGCGGCCTCGGCCATGCGGGTGAACAGCTGCTGCTTCAGCGCAAGCCGCTCGGGCACGGCCTCGATGACCAGGTCGGCGTGCGCCACTGCCTCCTCGAGCCCGGCCTCGAGCGAGATGCGCGCCATCACCGGGCCGGGCTCGCGCCCTTCGTCGCGCAGGTTGGCCGCCACGCGCGCCAGGGCGGCAGCGCGCGCGCCCAGGTCGGGATCGCTCAGCACCACGGCATGGCCGGCCGTGGCAAACACCTGGGCGATGCCATGCCCCATCAGGCCGGCGCCGATGACAGTGACGGACTTCATCTTCGCTCAATGGCTGCTGCAGGTGAACGACTCGGCAGCGTTCAGATCGCCGCTGCCGCGGTACCTGGGCCACAGCGGGTAGTCGCACAGCGGGCGGGTTCGGCCGGGCACGCCCACGGTGTCGGTGGTCACCTGCCGCTCGGGTGCATGTCCCTGCTCAACCCATTGCTCGAGTGCACTGAGCGAGTCCCAGGTGGCGTTGAACACACTGCTGACGGCATGGTTGTAGCCCGGCACCTCGTAGTAGCGCACAAAGCTGCGCAGCGGCCCGGCCCCCATCTGTGCCAGCCAGACGTTGTAGAGCGCGCGTGTAGAACGGCTGCTCACCAGCACATCGTTCAGGCCGTGGGCCAGCAGCAGCTTGCCGCCCTTGGCGGCAAAGGCCGACAGGTCGCGGCGGTTGTCCAGACTGGCGCTCAGCAGGCCGATGCGCGCGGCCCAGGCGCCCGGGTTCTCGGGGTCGAGCGACAGCGCGTCGTAGCTGGGGTCGCGGGTGACGTGAAAGCGGACCCACTGGTCCAGGTAGATGCTGATGTAGGGCGCGTCGGCCGGCATGGGCCGGCCGGGCGCCGACTTGTTGAACGCCAGGAAATTGACGATGGGCTGCACCGCGTGGGTGCGGGTGTGGATGCCGGTGTCGGCGCCCCAGATGTTGTAGCCGGGGTGCTGGTGCTCGCCGCTGGCAAGGTAGTCCAGACGGGTGGGCGTGTTGATCACCTTCATGGCCGTGATCTGGACGTCGGACAGGCAGTGGTCGCCCGTGTCGGCACCGTCCGCACAACGCAGCGCCTGATCGCCCAGCCGGGCCGTGGCGGGATCGAACACCGCATTGCAGCGGTCCTGGTGGCTGATCAGGCCGTCGAGCGCGCCGTCCAGGCCGTCACAGGCCTGCAACGCGGCCCGCAGCAGCGCGTCGCGCTTGGCTGCATTGGGGTAGGCACCGGGCTGGGCCAGCGCGCGGTTCATGCGGTGGCCACCGAGGATGCTCACCATGCCGGCGCTGGCCGGGTACCAGGCGATCGCGCCATCCCAGTCGGCCGGCCAGCGCTGCACGGCCTGGATGGCTTCGCGCCCGCCCGTCGAACCGCCGCTGAAATAGGCCCGCACCGGTGGCCGCCCGTAACGATGGGCGATCAGGGCAATGGCCACGTCGCGGGTCTTCTTCAGTGCGTCGCCGGCATAGTTGGCCAGCGCCTCGTCGTTCAGGCCGAACGACGCATCCAGGCTGCCCAGCGCATTGGCCTGGTGGCCCGAGTCGCTGCCGAAGGTGGCGTAGCCGCGCGCCATCGGCAAGGGCTTGTCCACCGGGCCGGCCGACACATTGCCCAGCACATTGGGAACGGTGCCATTGAGTCCGCCGCCGCCGAACATCAGCGCTTTGCCGTTCCACGCGTCGGGCAGGGCCAACTGAAACCGGATGGGTGGCGCCGCCGGATCGACCGGCCCGATCTCACCGGCCACCAGGCAGTGCGCTGGCCGCAGCGCGGCGCCGCTGCCTGAGGCTGCCACCGCGGTGGCGGTGGTGACCCGCGCGCCGCGGGTGGGCAGGCCGATGCGGTCGGCGTCGACGCTGTGCGAGGCCATCTCGGCACAGCCGCGTGGTGGCTGGGGTGGCGTCGGCACGTGGAGGCTGGCGCACCCCGTGGTGGCCAGCAGCATGGCGGCCGGCAGGCAGAGGGTCAGCAAGGCGTGGATGGGTCTGACGGTCATGGTGGCGGTCTCGGGCTGGGTGGCTGCGGGCATGGAAGGGTTGGCAACGTGCGGGCGGCTGCGGCGGTGATCAGAAGAAGCGGGTCACGCGCAAGCCGTACTGGCGGGGCGCCCCGGCGAAACGCAGGCCGGAGCTGATGGCCGCCACATAGCGCTCGTCGGTCAGGTTGCTGCCGTAGAGGCTGGCCATCCACTCACCCTGCTCGAGGTCGATCTGCGCGCCGAGCAAGCTGCGGCTGCCCAAGCGGTCGCCCCGCGCCGCGTCGGCAAACAAGGTGGCCCACTGCGGGCCGACGTGGGCCCACAGCAGCCTCGGCGTGAGCACCGTGTCGCCAACCTGCATCCGGCGCTCGAGCCCCAGGTTGAAGGTGAACTCGGGCGCATAGGTCTGCTGCCGACCGGCGAGGTGGATGCAACTGGTGCTGGCCGGGCCCTGCAGCGGATCACACCGGCTGACGGCCGGCGCGCGCGGATCGGTGGCATAGAACTGGCCCAGCGCGCTGCGCAGCCAGCCGAGGTTCATGCGCGCCGACCAGCCCTGGCCCAGGCGTGCCTGGATCTGCTGCTCGAGGCCGTGGATGCGGGTGGGCCGCGGCGTGTTGACCTCGACCCCGAACACCGGCAGTGTCGGGTTGCCGATGGTGACCTGGAAGTTCTTGTAGTGGTTGTAGAACACCGAGGTCTGCGCGTTCAGTCGCCCGCCCAGCCAGCTGGCCTTCCAGCCCAGCTCGGCCGACAGCACCTTCTCGGCCTCGAACGGGCTGGCCTGCCCCAGGCCCACCGGCACGTTCAGGCCGCCGGGCCGGTTCGCGCTGGCAACGAAGCCGTACACGAAGTGCTGATCGTTGATCGTCCAGTTCAGCGCCGCCTTGCCCGGGAAGCCTTTGAAGTCGACCGTCTGGCGCTGCGACAGTGGCAGGCCGTACTGCAGGATGTCGAGGTTCAGCGCATGGTGCGTCACCGAGTAGCGCCCCTCGACCACCAGCTTGAGCTCCGGGCTCAGCTGCTGGCCCAGTTGGCCAAACACCGCCTGCGTGCGGCGCGGCGTGTCGCCATGAAAGCTGTACTCGGTGGCCGGGTTGCCCGCCGGCGTGCCGATCACCAGGTTGCCTGGCGCCACCTTGAACGACTGCCGATTGACATAGGCCCCCAGCACCCAGGTGCGGTCACCGCCATCGGCCGAGATCAGGTTGAGCTCCTGCGAGTGGCTGCGTTCGTCGGTTGAGTCGAAGAAGCGGTTGTTCGCGAACGCGGTGCCGTCCAGGTCACCGGCGTAGGCCGTGTTGCCGGTCTGGTAGCCGGTCACTGCGCGCAGGCGGCTGCCGTCGTCGAAGCGGTACTCGAGCTTCAGCACGGTGCGCGCAAAACGGTCGCGCGCCATCTGCTCGGCATTGGCGCCGATGGTGAACGGGTCCTGGGTGGCGCTCACCGGGTCGGCCGGATACCCGCCCATGTCGATGTGGTGGATGTCCGTCTTGAGCAGCGCCGACAGGGCCGGCGACGGCTTCCACAGCAGGCCCAGGCGCGCGCTGCTGGAGCGCAGGCGCCCCGGATGGCTCGCATGCGGGCCGGTGACGGTCCAGAAGCTGTCGCGGCGCTGGCTGTTGAAGGCCACTCGCGCCGCCAGCTCGCTGCCCAGCGGCAGGTTGACCGCGCCCTGGGCGGCCAGGTCACGGTAGTTGCCAAGCTGGCCCAGCACATAGCCGTGCACGCCGCCCTGGATGACCGGGTCGTTGGAATCAACCAGGACGGCGCCGCCGGTGGCGTTCTGTCCGCCAAAGGTGCCCTGCGGGCCGCGCAGGATCTGCACCGAGGCGATGTCGTAGTAGGGCTCCGAGCTGAAGTAGCCCGGAGAGGTGGCCACGCCGTCGCGGTAGGTGATCACGCCGGTGGTGGTCTGGGTGTTGGTCTCGGCCTTGCCGATGCCACGGATGGTCACGTTCAGACCCTGGCCGTAGTTGTTGGCCGCCACCGAGGGCGTGGCGAACTGAAGCTGCTCGAGCACGGCCACGCCGGCGCGGGCCAGGTCGTCGCCGCTCAGCACCGTGGCCGAGACCGGCGCGGTCTTCAGCGGCTCGGCGCGGCGCGATGCGGTGATGGTGAGCGTTTCCACGGCGGGGGTGTCAGCGGCCCGGCCCCTGTCGGCCAGCTTGTCCGCCAGCTTGTCGGCAGGCTTTTCGGCCACCTTGTCGGCTGGCGGCGGATTGGCCTGGCCCTGGGCCTGCGCCAGGGTGCAACCGGCCAGGGCCAGCAGGGTCAGGCGCCGGCGGCCGGCGTCGCGGTGTCGAGTGGGGGTGTTCATGGTCTCCTTGCCTTCTTGTGATGGGCTGGCGTGCGTGGCATCCACGGGCCCGCCGACAGCTGCCGTGTGTGGCCTGCCGCCGGGCACCGCATGCAAGGAGAGTCTGTCGGGCGGCCGCGGGCCGGCCCATGTCGGCCGCCGACAAGAAGTCGGGTCGAGTCTTGTGCAGCCGCGCCAAGGCGGGCTGCTGCCCAGGGTTTGCCAGGGGGCGATCAGCCCCGCAGGCTCCACAGCCGCAGCGCCATGTGCAGCTCGAGCGCGCGTGCCGCCTGGCCCCAGTGGCCCAGCAGTTCCTCGGCGGTGGCCAGCCGGTAGCGCACGGTGTTGACGTGGATGTCCAGGCGCTGCGCCGCGGTCTTGGCGTTCTGGCTGCTCTCGAAGTAGCACAGCAGGGTGGACGCCAGGTCGGTGCCACGCTTGCGGTCGTGCTCCAGCAGCGGGCCGATGCAGGCCTGCAGAAACTCGCCCAGGCTGTGCGGGTCATGCGTCTCGAACAGCGTGGAGTACAGCGCCAGCTCGTTTTGCCCCACCAGCCGGCCCTGCACTCCCAGCCGCCCCAGCACACCCAGCGCACGGCGCAGCGTGGTGTAGAGCGCCGGCAGCTCGGCCAGCGAGGCGGTGGGGCGTGACAGCACGCCGCGGTGCGCGTCGCCGGCCTCGCGCCGCCCCCAGGCCCCCAGGCTCTGACGCAGCTCCAGCGAGCGCGTGGCATTGCACAGCACCACCAGGTTGCCGTCGATCTCGTCGACCAGGCAGCGCTCCAGGCTGCCCAGCTGCAGCAGGCGCCGCGCGGCGTAAGACGCACCGGGCTTGTCGATCTCGGCCAGCACCAGGGTCAGCGGCTGCATCAGGTCCAGGCCGAAGCGCTCGGCCCGGTTGACCAGCGTGGCCGCTTCGTCCTGCCGCGGCGACACCAGCGCGCGCAGCAGCGAAGCCATGTCGCGGCCCTTGCTGGCCTGCTGCCGCTCCTGTGACAGCAGCACGATGCCGATGACGCTGGAGCTGCGCTCGAAGGTGCGTTCGGCCACCTCCTCCAGCTTGCCGCGATGGAACAAGGCCAGGGCACCGAGCACATCGTCGCCGCCAATGACCGGCACCACACGGCAGGTCTCACCGTCGACCTCGTAGGCCTCGACCGAGCGACCGGTCTGCCGCGCCAGGCGCAGCGCATTGCTCAGGTCTGCGCTGTGGGGGCCGTGTGGCGCATACCCGTCGGCGGCGCTGCCGGCATGGCCCTCGGCCGCACCCCGGCTGATGACCTGGGCCGCCTCGTCCAGCACCAGCAGGCAGCCGCCCAGCAGGCTGGCCACGGTCTGGCACAGGCTGGCCAGTGAGGCGCCGCGCGCCAGCAGCGCGGTGATGCGCGCATGCGCGTCGGCCGCCGTCTGCACGCCCCGCACGTGGCGCTCGAGCTCGGCCCGCGCGGCATCGGCCCGCCCGAGTGCGGTGTGCAGCCGGTCGAAGTCGCGCGCATTCTTCAAGGCCACCGCGCAATGCGTGGCCAGCGTGCGCAGGATGGCCAGGCTGTGGGCCGTGTGCACGCGGTGGTAGCGGTTGGCGGCGAACAGCAGGCCGATGACCTTGTCCTGCCAGATCAGCGGCACGCCCACCACGGCACAGATGCCTTCGGCGCGAAAGATGTCGTCGAACTCGGGTTCGTGCTGGAAGCGCGTGTCGTGCAGGTAGTCCGGCGTGGTGAACGGGGTGCGCGTGGCCATCACCACGCTGGCCGTGCCGCGGTCGCTGCGGATGCACATGCCCAGCGAGCCCTGCGTCAGCGCGCCTTCGATGGCCAGCGACTGGAACACGCCACGCGACTCGTCCAGCTCGGAGATCCAGGCCATGTCGGCCCCCAGCAGGTTGCGCGTGCGCGAGACCAGGGCCGCGAGCAGATTGGGCAGATCGAGCCGGCCCGACAGATCCTGGGCCGACTCCATCACCGCCTGCATGCCCTGCTCGCGCTGTTGCAGCAGCTCCAGCCGGTTGCGCACGGCCATCGCCATGCGCACGGCCTCGACCCGGCTGTCGCGGTCGGGGGCGTCACCCGGCAAGGCTTCGGCCTCGCTCAGCCGCAGCGTGAAGTCCTCGGGCGGCGCGCTCTTGTGCAGCATGCCGATCAATGCCCGTGCGAGCGGCTCAGCGGTGTCCAAGTGGGGGCCTCCTTTCGCGGGGTGTCGAAGGCTACCAGAGCCGATTGGCCCGGCCGCCGCAGCCCATCGTCCTTCGATCACAACGCCAGCCGGGGCTTTGTGTGCGCCGGCCACATAGGGCTGGCGGGGCCGATTGCGCAGACTGGCGGCACGTTTCAACAGCCAGCGCCATGCCTCTTCACGACACCCTTTGTCCCCGGCCCGATCTGCGGGTGCTGGTCACCGCCGGCGCCAACGGCATCGGTGCGGCCATTGCCCGCGCCTTCCATGCCGCCGGTGCCCGCGTGCATGTCTGCGACATCGACCGCAGTGCCATCGATCGCCTGGTGTGCAGCACGCCCGGCATCACCGGCAGCATGGCCGATGCCTCGGTGGCGGCCGACGCCGACAACGTCTTCGACGATGTGCTCAGCCATCTGGGCGGCCTGGATGTGCTGATCAACAACGTCGGCATCGCCGGCCCCACCGGGCCCATCGAGGATCTCGACGTCAGCGGCTGGGAGCGCACGGTCTCGGTCAACCTGAACAGCCAGTTCTACTTTGCGCGCCGCGCCGTGCCCCTGCTCAAGGCCTCCGACCGCGACCCCTGCCTGATCGCGATGGGCTCGGTGGCCGGCCGCCTGGGCTATGCCTTTCGCACGCCCTATGCCGCCACCAAGTGGGCGGTGGTGGGACTGACGCAGTCGCTGGCCATCGAGCTGGGCCCGCAGGGCGTGCGCGTCAACGCCATCCTGCCGGGCGTGGTCGAGGGCGACCGCATGGACGGCGTGATTGCCGCACGCGCGGCCGCGCTCGGCATCGACGTGGCCCGCATGCGCCAGCAGTACCTCGACAAGATTTCCCTGCGCCGCATGGTCACGGCCGACGACGTGGCTGCCACGGCGCTGTTTCTCTGCTCGCCCGCCGCCCGCAACCTGACCGGCCAGGTCATCAGCGTGGACGGCAACGTCGAGTACCTCTGATCCCACTTCAACAAACGGAGACAAACCAGCATGAACCCCACTCCCCGCCTCGCCGCCCTGCCCGCCGCCTTGCTGATGGCCACGGCCAGCCAGGCCGCGCCGGTCAAGATCGGCCTGCTCGAAACCCTCTCGGGACCGCAGGCCTCGACCGGCCAGACCTTCCGCGCCGGCGTGCGCTTTGCCATCGACCGCATCAACGCCGCCGGCGGCTGGAACGGCGAGCCGGTGCAGCTGGTGGAGTACGACAACCAGGGCGGCCCGGCCGGCGCCTCCGACAAGCTCAAGGCGGCCATCGCCGATGGCGTGCAGATCGTCGTGCAGGGGGCCTCGTCGGCGATTGCCGGCCAGATCACCGAAGACGTGCGCAAGCACAACCTGCGCAACCCCGGCAAGGAGCTGGCCTTCATCAACATCGGCGCCGAGGCGCTGGAGCTCACCGGCGAGAAGTGCAACTTCCACCACTTCCGCCTGACCGGCAACGCCCAGGTGCGCACCAAGGTGCTGGTGCAGGGCATGAAGCAGGCCAAGGCGCTGGGAACCAAGGTCTACTCGATCAACCAGAACTACTCCTGGGGCCAGGACATGGAGCGCGCCATTGGCGACAACGCCGCGGCCGGTGGCTACAAGGTGGTCGAGAAGACGCTGCACGATGTCAACAAGATCCAGGACTTCGCGCCCTACATCGCCAAGATCACCGCCTCGGGCGCCGAAACGGTGATCACCGGCAACTGGTCCAACGACCTGCTGCTGATGATGAAGGCGGCCAAGGCGGCCGGCCTGAAGGCCGACTTCGGCACCGTCTTCCTCGACCAGCCGGGCAACATCAGCAATGCCGGCGATACCGCGATCGGCCACTTCATCGCGCATGTGTTCAATGGCGAGGCCGGCGGCGCCGAGGGCGCCAAGTTCGTCAGCGAGTACACCGCCAAGACCGGCCACGCACCGGTCTTTGTCGAGGCCCAGTCGGTGTTTGCGCTCGAGATGGTGGCCGACGCGCTGCGCCGCACCAAGCCGGTGGGCGGCGCGCTCAGCGTCAACGCCTTCGCCCGCGCGATGGAGACGGCCAAGATCCGCACGCCCATGGGCGAGATGAGCATGCGCGCCGCCGACCACCAGGTGCTGCTGCCGCTGGTGGTGTCCACGGTCTCCAGAGAGGCGCGCTACAAGGTCGATGGCACCGACCTGGGCTTCAAGCCGGTGCGGGTCTACAGCGCCGAAGAGTCGGCCATGCCGGTGCAGGCCGCGTGCACCATGCAGCGCCCGTCCTGACGCCATGGACACCCTGCTGTTCGGCCTGCTCAACGGGCTCATCTACGGGCTGCTGCTGTTCATGGTGTCGGCCGGCCTGACGCTGATCTTCGGCATGATGGGCGTGCTGAACTTCGCCCACGCTTCGTTCTACATGCTGGGGGCGTACTTCGCGTACACCCTGCAGGGCCTGCTGGGCTTTGGCGCGGCGGTGGTGGTGGCCACCGTGCTGGCCGGCGGTGTGGGAGCGCTGGTCGAGCGCTTCTTCCTGCGCCGGGTTCACCACCATGGCCACGCGCACGAGCTGCTGCTGACCTTCGGCCTGTCGTTCATCGTGGCCGAGGCCATCAAGCTGCTGTTCGGCAACTTCCCGGTCGACTACCACGTGCCCGCGGCGCTCGACGGCCCGGCCTTCATGCTGGGCGGCCAGCAGTACCCGCGCTACCGGCTGCTGATGGGCGGCGTGGCGCTGGCGATGTTCGGCCTGCTCTACCTGCTGCTGACGCGCACCCGCGTGGGCATCATCGTGCGCTCGGCCATCTACCGGCCGCGCATGGTCGAGGCGCTGGGCCACAACGTGCAGCAGGTGTTCATGGGCGTGTTCGGCGTGGGTGCGGCCCTGGCCGGCCTGGCCGGGGCCATTGCCGGCGCCTTCTACACCACCAGCCCGAACATGGCGCTCGAGGTGGGCGTGATGGTGTTCGTGGTGGTGGTGGTCGGTGGCCTCGGATCGCTGGGCGGCGCCATGCTGGCCTCGCTGCTGATCGGCCTGATGACCTCGCTGGCCGTGGGCATCGACCACAGTCTGGCCGACGCCCTGACGCTGGTGGGCGCCGGCACCTGGGCCCAGGGCGTGGGCGGGCTGCTGACGCTCAAGCTGTCCAGCCTGGCGGCCACGCTGCCGTTCGCCCTGATGTTGTTGGTCCTGCTGCTGCGTCCGCAAGGGCTGCTCGGCGACAAGACCTGATCTCTCCCCATTCCCCCTTCCATGCGCAACTCCACTTCCCTGTTGCTGGGCGGCGTGGCCCTGCTCGCCGCCTTGCCGGCCCTGCTCAGCGCGGGCCTGCTCAACGCCGCGGTGCAGATGCTGATCGCAGCGCTGTTTGCCAGTGCCTACGGCCTGCTCGCCGGCCGCGCCGGCATGCTCTCGTTCGGCCATGCGGCCTACTTCGGTGTGGGCGCGTACGCCACGGTGCATGCGATGAACGCGTTCAACGGCGCCGGCCTGCTGCCCACGCCCTTGATGCCGCTGGCCGGTGCCGGCGCCGGGCTGGTGTTCGGCATCGTGGCCGGATGGTTTGCCACCCAGCGCAGCGGCACCGCGTTCGCCATGATCACGCTGGCCATCGCCGAGCTGCTGCACGCGCTGGCGCCGCAGCTCAAGTCGCTGTTCGGTGGCGAGTCGGGCATCTCGGCCATGCGCAGTGCGGCCTGGGGCCTGGACTTCGGCTCCACCACCCAGGTCTATTACCTGACCCTGGCCTGGGTGCTGCTCTCGCTGGCGCTGCTGCACTTCCACACCCGCACGCCGGCCGGCCGCCTGACCCTGGGCCTGCGCGAGAACAGCCACCGCCTGCGCTTTCTGGGCCACGACGTGCACTGGCTGGGTGTCTCGGCCTTTGCCATCTCGGGCCTGTTCTCGGGCGTGGCCGGTGCGCTGCAGGTGCTGGCCAACGAGGCGGTGAACTACGTGGTGTTCGACGCCCATGTCTCGGCCAGCGTGGTGCTCAACAGCTACATCGGCGGCGTCGGCGTGTTTCTCGGCCCGGCCCTGGGCGCCGCGCTGATGAGCTTTTTCGGCTATGCGGTGTCCGACGCCACCCAGGCCTGGCTGCTGTACCAGGGGCTGCTGTTCGTGCTGGTGATGATGTTCATGCCCGAGGGCCTGGTGGTGCTGGGCGGGGCCGCCATGCGCCGGCTGCGCCAGATGGGCGTGGCGCGCGCCCTGCCCTGGCTGCTGGCCTGGCTGTTGGCCGTGCTGCTGCTGGCGGCCGGCACCGTGTTTCTGGTGGAACTGCTGCAGCGGCTGTGCGCGCAGGACTACCGCGCCCTGGCCCGCGCGGCCGGCGCCTGGCCGCCGGTGAGCCTGTTCGGGCGCGCCTGGGCCCCGGCGGCGGCGGCCACCTGGGCCTGGCCGGCGCTGATGCTGGCCGGCGGCGGCGCGCTGCTGGCCTGGGCGCAACGTCGACTGCAAGCCAAGGAGACCCCGGCATGAGCCCCCCCATCCTGCAGCTGAGCGGCCTGCGCAAGTCGTTCGGCGAGACCGACATCATCCGCGGTGTCGAGCTCGACCTCGCCGCCGGCGAACGCCGCGCGCTGATCGGCCCCAACGGCGCCGGCAAGTCAACGCTGTTCCACCTGATCTCGGGCAATCTGGCGCCGAGTGCCGGCACCATCCGCTTCCAGGGGCGCGACATCACCGGCCTGGCGCCCCAGCGCATCAACCGCCAGGGGCTGGCGCGCTCGTTCCAGATCACCAACATCTTTCCCCGGCTCAGCGTCTTCGAGAACATCCGCCTGGCCGTGTTGCGCCTGCAGCCGCAGCCCACCGCGTTCTGGCGCCGCATCGACCGCCTGCCCGGCCTGCGCGAGGCCACCGAGGCCCTGCTGGAGCGGGTGCGCCTGCAGGGCCGTGCCCAGGGGCTGGCCGGCGAGCTGAGCTACTCGGAGCAGCGCTCGCTGGAGATCGCCATGACCCTGGCCTCGGACCCGCAGCTGATCCTGCTGGACGAACCCATGGCCGGCATGTCGGGCGAGGAGACCGACTACACGATGGAACTGATCCGCGAGCTGACCGAAGGCCGCGCGCTGCTGATCGTCGAGCACGACATGGACGTGGTCTTCAAGCTGGCCGACCAGATCAGCGTGCTGGTGTATGGCGAGCTCATCGCCACCGGCACGCCCGAGCAGATCCGCCAGCACCAGGGTGTGCGCGAAGCCTACCTGGGCGAGGAGACGGCGGCATGAGCGCCTTGCTGACGGTCGAGAACCTGCACGCCCACTACGGCAAGAGCCACATCCTGCAAGGCGTGAACTTCAGCGTCGGCGAGGCCCAGGTGCTCAGCCTGCTGGGCCGCAACGGCTCGGGGCGCTCCACCACCCTCAAGGCCCTGATGGGCCTGGTGCCGCCCAGCGCTGGCAGCGTGCGCCTGGCCACGCGCGAACTGGCGGGCAACCCACCCAACCGCATCTGCCGCGCCGGCCTGGCCTATGTGCCCGAGGAACGCGAGGTCTTCGCCAACCTGAGCGTGGACGAGAACCTGCGCATGGGCGAGCAGCCCGCCGCGCCGGACGCACCGCGCTGGACGACGCAGCAGATGTTCGAGTACTTCCCGCGCCTGAAGGAGCGCCGGCACACCCGCGCCGGCAGCCTGTCGGGCGGCGAGCAGCAGATGCTGACCATCTGCCGCTCGCTGCTGGGCAACCCGCGCGTGATCCTGATCGACGAACCCACCGAAGGCCTGGCGCCGATGATCGTGGCGCAGGTGGGTGAGTGCATCAAGGACATGCGCGCCAAGGGCGTCTCGGTGGTGCTGGTGGAACAAAAGCTGGCCATCGCGCTGAAGGTCTCGGACCGGGTGTGCGTGATGGGCCATGGGCGCATCGTGTTCGACGGCACGCCCGGTCAACTGCAGTCCGACCCCGCCCTGCTGGCGCAGTGGCTGGCGGTTTGAGGAGCCAATCCATGTCCGACAAAGTCATCATCTCCTGCGCCATCACCGGCTCGGTGCACACGCCCACGATGTCACCGCATCTGCCGCTGACACCCGAGCAGATCGCCCAGCAGGCCATCGAGGCCGCCGAGGCCGGCGCCGCCATCCTGCACCTGCACGCGCGCGACCCGGTGGACGGCCGCCCCACGCCCGACCCGGCGGTGTTTGCCCAGTTCGTGCCCCGCATCCGGGCGGCCACCGACGCGGTGATCAACATCACCACCGGCGGCAGCACCCGCATGACGCTCGACGAGCGCCTGGCCTACCCGCTGCAGGCCGCCCCCGAGATGTGCTCGCTGAACATGGGCTCGATGAACTTCAGCATCCACCCGGCGGCACGCAAGTACACGCACTGGCAGCACGACTGGGAGAAGCCCTACATCGAGGGCATGGAGGACCTGATCTTCCGCAACACCTTCCGCGACATCCGCCACATCCTGCAGGTGCTGGGCCACGAGCGCGGCACCCGCTTCGAGTTCGAGTGCTACGACGTGGGCCACCTCTACACGCTGGCCCACTTTCGCGACGAAGGGCTGATCAGCGGGCCGATCTTCCTGCAGTGCATCTTCGGCATCCTCGGCGGCCTGGGCCCCGATCCCGAGAACCTGGCCACCATGCGCACCACGGCCGACCGCCTGTTCGGCCGCGGCGGCTACCGCTTCTCGGTGCTGGGCGCCGGCCGCCACCAGATGCCCCTGCTGACCATGGCGGCGGTGATGGGCGGCCATGTGCGGGTGGGGCTGGAGGACAGCCTCTACCTGGGCCGCGGCCAGCTGGCCCGCAGCTGCGCCGAGCAGGTGCGCAAGATCCGCCGCATCCTCGACGAGCTGTCGCTCGAGGTGGCCACGCCCGCCGAGGCGCGCGCGATGCTGGCGCTCAAGGGCGCCGATGCCGTCAACTTCTGAACCCGACCCCCAACCCATGGAAAAACTTCTGCAAGACCGCGTGGCCCTGGTCACCGGCGCCGGTGGCGGCCTGGGCCGCGCCCACGCACTCGAGCTCGCGCGCCACGGCGCACGGGTGATCGTCAACGACATTGCCGGCGCCGACTTCGGTGCCGCCGCACGCAGCGTGGTGGCCGAGATCCGCGCCCAGGGCGGCGACGCCCAGCTGCACCTGGGCGACGTGACCCGCAGCGACGACATGCAACAGATGGCGCAGCAGGCGCACACGGCCTGGGGCCGCATCGACATCCTGGTCAACAACGCCGGCATCCTGCGCGACAAGAGCTTTGCCAAGATGGGCCTGGACGACTTTCGCCGCGTGCTCGACGTGCATGTGATGGGTGCCGTGCACGCCACCAAGGCGGTGTGGGCGCAGATGCAGGCGCAGCACTACGGCCGCATCGTGATGACGACCTCGTCGTCGGGCCTGTACGGCAACTTCGGCCAGTCGAACTACGGCGCGGCCAAGATGGCCCTGGTGGGCCTGATGCAGACGCTGGCCCTGGAAGGCGCCCGGCGCAACATCCGGGTCAACTGCCTGGCCCCCACTGCCGCCACCGGCATGACCCACGGCATCCTGCCGGCCGAGGCGCTGGAGCGCCTGACACCCGAGCGGGTGAGCCCGGCCCTGATTGCGCTGTGTACCGAGGATGCCCCCACGCGCATGATTCTTCTGGCGGGCGCGGGCAGCTTCGAGGCCGCCCACGTCACCCTGACCCAGGGCATCCAGCTGCCCGATGGCGCCGACACCGGCGCACGCCTGTGCGGCCTGCTCGACCAGGTGCGGCAGCGTGACGGCGAACTCGTGCCCGAGGAGGGCTGGGCGCAATACCAGCTCGAGCTGCAGAAGGCCGCCGACGCCGCGCGGGCGGCGGCATGAGCCAGCGCACGCTGGGGCGCCGGCTGGCCTGGATCACCGGCACCGGCAAGCGGGCACGCAGGCACGGAGCACGGTGGCGCAGAGTCGCCGCGGCTCAGGGGCGCAGCGGCTCAGGCGCGCAGCGGCCCAGGGACGCCGCGGCTCAAAGGTGCAGCGCGCCGTAGTGCTCGCTGACGCTGCGGCCATAGCTGTCGCTGTAGTCGGGCAGCGTGTCCTTGTCGTACTTGGGTGCGGCTTCCAGCTGATCGGCGGTGATCGGCACCACGTAGCCGCCCAGAGAGGTGTCGTAGCGCAGCACGCTCCAGGGCACCGGGTACAGGTCGGTGCCCATGCCCAGGAAGCCGCCGAACTCCAGCACGGCGTAGCGAGTGTGGCCGCTCAGCTTGTCGATCATCACGCAGTCGATCGTGCCCAGCTTGTCGCCGGCCAGGTTGTAGACGCTGGTGCCTTCCACGCGGTCAGAGGAAATCAGGGTCGGGTTCATCACTTGCTCCGGTAGCGGCGGCAGCAGCTGCCGCCTTGGGGTGGGCCGGGGCGCTGCCCCGGTGCGAGAACCCCGATGCTGCGCGGCCCGGGCGGTGGGCCGCGTGAGGCGATGGCCGGCCTGGGTGTAGGCAAAGGCCGGCCGGCTGTAGGCAATGGCCGGCCGGCGTGTAGGCGATGGCCGCCCCATGCGCAGGCGCTCATCATGCGCGTTGGGCATGTCGGCCGCCCCGCGCGACCGGGGCGCCTACAGCATGCCGGCCGCGATGTTGACGCCCAGCGCCAGCGTGGTGGCGTTGAACACCCAGGCCTGCATGCAGTGCAGCGCACCCACACGGCGCAGGCGCGAGGTGCTGAAGGCCACATCGGCCGTCTGGCCCGAGGTGCCGATGACGCAGGCGAAGTAGAAGAAGTCGCCGTAGTCGGGGTCGGGCGTCTGCGGAAACTGCAGCGGATCGGGCAGGCCGTGCAGCCGGGCCACGTAAAAGTCATGCGCGTAGTGCAGCGCAAACAGCGCCTGGGTCACCAGCCAGGCGGTGGCCACGGTCAACACCGCCAGCGCCAGATGGGCCTGCCGCGCCAGGCCGTGCAGCGTGCGCACCGCACCCAGCTGCGAGGCAATGGCCAGCAGCGCCACCAGCACCGCCGCCACGCCGAGCGCCAGCACCGCGTGGCGGCCGTCGTGCTGCGAGACGGCGCGCTGGCGCACGGCCTCGTGCGAGGCGCCATGCACCAGGTGCCAGGCCAGTGCCAGGTAGATCAGCGCAAAGCTGTTCCAGCCCAGCAAGAAGGGCGTGGCCCAGGCGCCCTGCACGGGCAGGCCGGTGAGGCCGGCCGCCGCGGCCAGGCCCACGGCCAGCCCGCTGCCGGCCGACCACCACAGCCGTGGCCGGCTGCGCAGCAGCGTCGCCAGTCGGGGCCGCCGGGCAGGGTTGCCGGCCGGGCTGCCGGATGCGGTGCCGGCCGGGTGGCCGGGTGCGTTGCTGCGCACAGTGCTGCGCGGCCCGCTGTGCGGGCTGCCCTGCGCCGGCTTGCGCGAGCCCATGGCTCAGGGCGCACCGCCGCCCGGCTGGCGCGGCAGCATCAGCTCGAACAGCGTGCCGTCGCGCGCGCGCGAACGGCCGATCAGCGAGCCGCCATGGCTGCGCGCAATGCGCTCCACCAGCGCCAGGCCGGGGCCCACGCGCACGCCGGCCACCCCCGGCTGATGCGGGCCGCCGCCAAACAGGTGGGCCTGCACCGCCTCGGGCAGCACGGCCGGCGTGTGCAGGCGCAACAGCACCAGCCGGCGTGCGTGGCCGTCGATCTGCAGCTGCACCGTCTGCTCGCCGCGGTGCGCGGCCATCAGGATCATCAGCTGGTCGAGGGCCTGGGTCACCAGGGTGGGGTCGAAGGCCAGTGCGGCGTCGCCATCGATGTTCAGCTGCAGCTGGCCGGCCTCCAGCAGGCCGGGCAGGCAGGCCTGGGCGCGCTCGCGCACCAGGGTCGGCAGGTCGCCATCGGCGATGCGCGGCTCGAGCATGCCGTCGGTCAGGCTGGCCAGGTTGACCAGGTGGTCGATCTGCCGGCCCAGCATGCCGATGGCGGCCTTGATGCGCTGGCCGGCCTCCTGCACCGCCGGGTTCTCGGCACGGCGCATCACCAGCTCGGCGTTCAGCGTCAGGGCCGCCAGCGGCGTGCGGATGTCGTGCGACAGCGAGCCGATGACCATCTGGTTGAGCGCCACCGCGCGCTCGAGCTCGCGCATGCGCGCATCCAGCTCGCGCTGCTGGCGGTGCAGCGACAGAAACACCTCGACCTTCGAGCGCAGCACCACCGGCTCGACCGGCTTGTAGACGAAGTCGACCGCACCGGCCTCGTAGCCGCGGTAGCGGCGCTGCGGATCGGGATCGATGGCGGTGACGAAGATGATCGGCACCAGGCGTGTGCGCTCGGTGCCGCGCATCAGCGTGGCCAGCGCCGGGCCGTCCATCTCGGGCATCTGCACATCCAGCAGCGCCAGCGCCACATCGTGCAGCAGCAGCAGCTCCAGCGCCTCGGGGCCGGAGCGCGCGGTGAGCACCTGCACATCGTCGCGGGCCAGCAGCGCCTGCATCACCATCAGGTTGGAGGCGGTGTCGTCGACGACCAGGATCTTGGCGGGGGGGTGGGTCATGTCTTGCTCCAGAACGCACGCGCATGCAGGCGCCGTGCCATCGCGTCCAGGCCGAGTATTCCATCGGCGCCCGCAGCGGGGCCGGCGCTGGCCGCGCGGACATCGGTTGCCATCACAGGCGCTGGTACCAGCGCACCTCGGCCGGCAGGCCGGGCAGCGCGCGAAAGGCCGGCGCATGCGGGCCGAACTGCAGCGTCTCGCGCCCGCCCAGGCCCAGAAAGCCGCGCCGCACCAAGGCCTCGCGAAACAGCCCCACGGCACGCGCCTGCAGCGCATCGTCAAAGTAGATCAGCACATTGCGGCACGACACCAGGTGCAGCTCGGAAAACACCGCGTCGGTGGCCAGGCTGTGGTCGGCAAACACGATCTGGCGACGCAGCGAGCGCTTGAACACCAGCGTGTCGCGCCCGGCATGCCAGTGCGCCGACAGCGCACCGTGGCCACCGGCCAGGCGGTGGTTGCGCTCGAACTGCGCCGCACGCTCGAGCGCGAATACGCCCGACTCGGCCTGCTGCAGGGCCTGCGGGTTGATGTCGGTGGCGTAGATGATGCTGCGCTCCAGCAGGCCGGCCTCGTGCAGCAGCACGGCCAGCGACCACACCTCTTCGCCGCGGCTGCAGCCGGCCACCCACAGCTTGAGCGAGGGGTAGGTGGCCAGCTCGGGCAGCACCTGCTCGCGCAGCGCGAGAAAGTAGCCGGGGTCGCGGAACATGTCGCTCACCTGCACGGTCAGGTACTGCAGCAGGCAGTTGAACAGTGCCTCGTCGCGCAGTACCGCATGCTGCAGATCGCTGAGGCGCGCAAAGCCCAGGCCGTCCATGGCCTGGCGCATGCGGCGGCGCATGGAGGCCGGCGCGTACTGGCGAAAGTCGTGCTGGTAGCGCAGGTGCACGGCCTGCAGCAGCAGCTGCAGTTCCATGCTCTCGAGCCGCGCCTCGAAGCCGGCCTTGATCTGATGCACCGTGGCGGGTGTGGCGGGTGTGGCCGGCCTGGTGCAGGCCAGCGCATGGTTTGCCGGCGCAGGGGCATCGGGCCGGCCGCGGCCGCTGGCGAGGCTCATTGCGGCATCCACACCCGGCACAGCGACAGCAGGCGCTGCGCGTCGATGGGCTTGGCCAGGTAGTCGCTGGCGCCGGCGGCCAGGCATTGCTGGCGGTCGTCGGCCATGGCCTTGGCGGTCAGCGCAATGATCGGCAGCGCGGCCCACTCGGGCTGGGCACGGATGCGGCGAATGGCCTCCAGGCCGTCCATCACCGGCATCATGATGTCCATCAGCACCAGGTCGATGCCGGGCTGCCGCGCCAGCGCGTCGAGCGCCTCGCGGCCATGGCGAGCCAGCACCAGGCGCACGCCCTGGGCCTCGAACACGCTGGTCAGCGCAAACAGGTTGCGCACGTCGTCTTCGGCCAGCAGCACGGTGCGGCCGGCCAGCACCGCGTCGCGCTCGCGCGTGCGCGCCGGCAGCCGCTGCGGGCCGTCGGGCGGCGGCCACGGCGCCGCGCCGTGCAGCTGCAGGTTCACCTCGTCGAGCAGGCGCTCGGGCGAGCGCGCGCTCTTGACGACGATCGCACACGCGTGCCGGCGCAGCCGCAGCTCCTCGTCGCCGCTGAGGGCGCGGCCGGTGTGCACGATCACCGGCGTTGCGGGCGGCGCGCCCGCGCCGGCCAGCCGCTCGAGCAGCTCGTCGCCACGGCCGTCGGGCAGGCTCAGGTCGGTGACCATGCAGTCGAAGCGCTGCGCCGCCAGCAGCGCCAGCGCCTCGGCCACGGTGCCGGCAGTGTGGATCTGCCGCTGCGGCGCGGCCAGCACGGCTTGCAGGCTGTCGCGCAGCGGCGCGTCGCCCTCGACCACCAGCAGCTGGCGCAGCGGCGGTGGCCCGGGCGGCCCCTGGGCGGCTGCGGGGTTGTCGCCATGACTTTGTACGGCCCCGGCCTGGTGGGCGGCCAGGTGGGCGGCCGGGTGGGCAGCTTGGCGGGCGGCCGGCGCCGCCGGGTTCACCAGGCCAGTCTGTGAAGTCTGTGCAGTCTGTGCAGGCAGCGCAGCCGGTTCAGCCGGTGCAGGCAGCGCAGCCGGTTCAGCCGGTTCAGGCTGCGCCGGCATCACCAGCGGCAGCAGCACCGTGAAGGTGCTGCCCTGGCCGGGCGCGCTGCACAGCCCGATCTCGCCGCCCATGCGCTGCACCAGCTCGCGCGAGATCGACAGGCCCAGCCCGGTGCCGCCGAACTGCCGGCTGGTGCTGCCATCGGCCTGGCGGAAGGCCTCGAAGATCAGCTGATGCTGGTCGGCGGCGATGCCCAGTCCGGTGTCGGTGACCTCGAAGCGCACGCGCCCGCCGTCGGCGCGGCCGATGTGCAGCGCCACGCTGCCCTGGCGCGTGAACTTCAGCGCATTGGCCAGCAGATTGCCCAGCACCTGCTGCAGGCGCTGGCCGTCGGTGATCAAGGTGTCGGGCGCATCGGCAGCGCAGGTGAAGGCCAGCGCCAGGTGCTTGTCGCGGGCCAGCGGCTCGAAGGTGCTGCGCAGGCGTTGCTGCAGATCGCTCAGGCGCAGCGTGGCGGGCCGCAGCTCGGCATGGCCGGCCTCGACCTTGGACAGGTCGAGGATGTCGTTGATCAAGGCCAGCAGGTCCTGGTTGGCGTCGTGGATGGCCTGGGCGTAGCGCACCTGCTCGGCGCTGAGCGTGGCCTCGCGGTTGTCAACCAGCAGACGCGAGAGGATCAGCGCGCTGTTGAGCGGCGTGCGCAGCTCGTGCGACATGTTGGCCAGAAACTCCGACTTGTAGCGGCTGGCCGCGGCCAGCGCCTCGGTGCGCTGCAGCAGATCGCCCTGGGTGCGCTGCAGCGCAGCCTTCTGCAGCTCGAGCGACTGCGCCTGCACCTCGAGCCGGGCATTGCTGCGCGACAGCGCCTCGTGCTCGGCCTCCAGCGCGGCCTGCGAGTCGCGCAGCAGCCGGCCCTGCGCCTCGAGCTCCTCGTTGTTCAGGCGCAGCTCCTCTTGCTGCACCTGCAGCTCCTCGGCCTGGCGCTGGCTGTCCTCGAGCAGGTACTGGCGCTCGCGGCGGTAGACGGCCGCGCGCAGTGCCAGGCCCAGCAGCTCGGCCGAGCGCTCGCACAGGTCGATCACCAGCGGCGCATCGAAGGCGGGGCCGACGAAGCCCAGCTCGGCCACGCCCAGGATCGCGCCTTCGGCCCGCACCGGCATCAGCACCAGGTGCGCCGGCTGGCTGTGGCCCAGGGCCGACTGCAGCGGCAGGTGGCCGGCCGGTGCCGGGCTGATGGCCTGCACGCGCTGATCTTGCAGCACCTGGCCCGGCAGGCCGCCGTGCAGCGGCAGCTCGGCCGGCAGCCCATCGGCCGGGGCGGCCAGCGCGGCGCACAGGCGCAGGCGCCCGGCATCCACCCGGTACAGCGCGCCGATGCGCGCGCCGCTCACCTGGCACAGGGCGGCCACGATGCGCTGGCCCACCTGCTCGGGCGTGCCCTCGCCCGCCACCTGCTGGCTGAGCGTCACCTTGCCCTGCTGCACCCACAGGATGCGGCGCATCTCGCGCCGCTGGTTCAGCACCAGGGTCAATACCGCGGCCACGGCCGCCAGGTTGAAGCCGCCGATGGCGCGGTTGCCGGCGGCCATGCCGGCGTTGACGCCCAGGTTGGGCGACAGCACAAAGCCCAGGGCCAGCGCCAGCCAGGCGGTGAGCACCAGCAGCGCCGGTGGCCAGCGCCGCTGTTGCAGCAGCAGCAGCGTGACCGGCAGCAGGTGAAACACCCACTCGGTGCGGCCCAACGGGGTGGCCACATCCCAGGCCAGCACCGCCAGCTGCAGCACGGCGGCCAGCGCCAGCACCAGGTTGTCGCGGCGCGCATCGGGGGCGTGGATCGAAGGCAGGGTCATGCAGTGGCGTGGCGGGCGCGGCCAGGCGCGCCGGCCGGGGTGCGGGAGGTGTCGATGCGGGCGCCCGGCCCGGGGCCTGGCGGCTCATGGCGGCGGGCGTGGGCCGCGTTGCCGATGGCCGAACCCATCACCCTGGATGGCCCCTTGATTCTCACCAGCGGCCGCGCCGCCGCGTGTAGGCGGCCGCCTACATTGCACAGGCGGCATTGGCTGACAGACGCTGCGCCGCGCACCCGCGCGGCGGGCTCACCACTGGCTGCTGAGCTGCAGGTTCACGCGCCCGGCACGCGGCTTGACGGTGAGCGTGGTGCTGCCGCTGAGCTCCATGCGCCAGGCCAGGCTGCGGCGCAGCGCGTCGTGCGGGCCGCGGCGGCTGAAGCTCAGGCCCATGCGCAACTCGCCGCGCGGTGGCAGGCTGGCGGCGCCATCGGCCAGGCTGTCGGCCAGCGGCTGCAGGCCCGGCCCGCCATGCCGCGTGGCGGCCACGGCGGTGGCCGGCAGCGGCCAGGCCGCCGTGAGGCCCAGGCCCAGCGTGCCACGCTCGGGGCCCAGCTGCACCAGCGCATGCCGCCAATGCAGCTGCTGCACGCCGGCCGCGCCGCGCGCCGGCACCAGGCTGTCGAGGATCAGGCCCTGGCCGGCCTGCGGCGCGGCCGCTGTCTCATGCAGCGCGAGCGCCGGCGCGGCCAGGCAGGCACTGCAGGCCGCCAGGGCCCAGGCGGCAGGGCGGCGGATGGCGCGCAAGGGGCTGGGCATGGCGGGTGCCTGGCTGCGGGTGGATCGGAGCGCGTGGATCGGCAACCCGGGGGCCGGCGGGCCTCAGCGCGGCGCGTGGCCCACGGGATCGGCGTCTTCGTTGTCCATCACCACCGGCTGGCCCCGGCGCTGGGCACGGCGCAGGCGCTCGCCCTCGTGCAGCCACACGGCAACCAGCGCACGCAGGCGGTCGGCATCGGCCGCGGCATCCAGTGCACGCAGCAGCACGGTGTTGCGCAGCTGGTGGCGCTGCAGCTCCTCGGCCAGCACGGCGCAGCGGGCATCGGCCATGGGGTCGTGCTCACCGGCGCCCAGGGCCTGCTCGGTGAGGCCGCGCAGCAGCTCCAGCCGCACCTCGGCGCGGTCGACCGACCGTGTGTCGGCGCACAGCTCGCGCCACAGCGGCAGCAGCTGGCTGGCGGTGAGGAACAGGTGCACGCTCAGCGGCGGCAGGATGTCGTGCCAGGCCGAGGTGGGCGGCTGGGTGCCCGACTGCCATGCGCCAAGGCGACGGCACAGCACCGACAGCTCGTCTTCCACCGGCGCCAGCAGGCGGCGTGCCGGCGCGGGCCGCGGCTGGGGCCGGTGCGCGGCACTGGGCCAAGGGTGGCGGGTGGGGGCAAGGCTCGGCATGGCAGCACTCCGGTCGCAACAGGGCTTGATCGGGCGGAGGGTCGGGGCTTTGACGCCACCGCCCCTCCATGCCCTGGATGCTGCGGGCCTGGCCTGGCGGCGCGCGTGCGACGCCGGCGGGCAGCGTCGTGGGCCCGCAGCGCGCCGGCCTGTGGGCATCGTCCGACAGGCCGGCCCGGCCCATGGCGGCGAAATGCGGGCCGAACGCGCCGCTTATCGCCACCACCGCGCGGCCGGTGCTGGCGATAGTTGCAACTTTGTTGTCCGCCGAGTTCGGGCTGCCGCTGTGGCTGGCCGCGGATCTTGGCTGTTGTCGGGGTTGATCGAGATGCAGTTCCTGTCCAATTTGAAGATCGGTACCCGCCTGGGTGCCGCGTTTGCCCTGCTGGTGGGCCTGTCCCTGGTGATTGCCGTGCTGGCGCTGGTCGAGCTGCGTGCCATCCAGTCGAACCTGGAGGACGTGGTGCTCGACAACAATGTCAAGCTGCGGCTCAGCAACGAGATGTCGGAGTCGGTGCACATCGTCTCGCGGGTCACGCGCACGATCGCCCTGCTTGACGAGCCGCAGGCCAAGCTCGACGAGCGGCAGAAGGTGCTGCAGGCGCGTGCCGCCTACGACAAGGCCTGGGACGAGCTGAACCGCTTTCCGGCCAGCGAGACCGGCAAGGCCAATCGCGCCCGCATCCACGAAGCCGCCAACACGGCGCGGCCGCTGAACACCCGGGTGCTCGAGCTGGCCATTGCCGGCGGCAAGGACGCCGAGCTGCTGGCGCTGCTGCTCAAGCAGGCCGGTCCGGCCACCGCCGCCTGGCAGGCCGCGATCGACGAGAACCTCAAGCTGCAGGAGAACAACAACGCCAAGCAGTACGCGAGCTCGGTCTCGGCCTACGGCACGGCACGTGCGCTGCTGATCGGCGTGGCGCTGGCCTGCGTGGCCGCCGCGGCGGCCATGGGCTGGATGATCACCCGCTCGGTGACGCAGCCGATGAACCAGGCCCGCGCCGCCGCCGATCGCGTGGCCCGCGGCGACCTGAGCCTGACGTTCGAGGTGAGCGGCCGCGACGAGACCGCCGAGATGCTGCATTCGCTGTCCACCATGCAGGGCAATCTGTCGCGCATCGTGGCCGAGGTGCGCAACAACTCCGAGAGCGTGGCCACCGCCAGCGCGCAGATCGCCCAGGGCAATACCGACCTGAGCCAGCGCACCGAGCAGCAGGCCAGTGCGCTGGAGCAGACCGCCGCCACGATGGAGGAGCTGGGCACCACCGTGCGCCAGAACGCCGACAACGCGCTGCGCGCCAACCAGCTGGCCCAGCAGGCCTCGGACGTGGCCGTGCAGGGCGGCGCGGTGGTGGGCCAGGTGGTCGAGACCATGAAGGGCATCAGCGACAGCTCGCGCCAGATCGCCGACATCATCGGCACCATCGACGGCATTGCCTTCCAGACCAACATCCTGGCGCTGAACGCGGCGGTGGAAGCCGCCCGCGCCGGCGAGCAGGGCCGCGGCTTCGCGGTGGTGGCTGGCGAGGTGCGCAACCTGGCCCAGCGCAGCGCCGAGGCGGCCAAGGAGATCAAGAGCCTGATCGGCGCCAGCGTCGAGCGGGTCGAGCAAGGCACGGCCCTGGTCGACCGCGCCGGCCAGACCATGGACGAGGTGGTGGGCGCGATCCGCCGCGTCACCGACATCATGGGCGAGATCAGCGCGGCCTCGTCCGAGCAGAGCACCGGCGTGGCCCAGGTGGGCCTGGCGGTCAACCAGATGGACCAGGCCACCCAGCAGAACGCCTCGCTGGTGGAAGAAAGCGCCGCCGCGGCGGCCAGCCTGCGCAGTCAGGCCGGCGCGCTGGTGCAGGTGGTGAGCGTGTTCAAGCTGAACCACGCCGCGCTCTGACGCGCCCGGCCCTCGCCGGCTCAGGCATCGGTGCCCGGCGCGCCCTCGCGCGCCAGGTGCTTGCCGGCCGCGGCGGCCGCCACGAACTGCTCCACCGAGGCCTTGCCCGACAAGGCCACCACCGCCCCGTCACTGCCCACGCCGGCGGCCTGCAGCAATGCATGGCCGCCGTCGTCGTGGCCGATGGCCTTCAGGTGGCGCCAGGCGGCGCGCACCCAGTCGGCCGCGGCCGGCTTGCCGCACAGTGCGGCGATGCCGGGCTCGCCGCCCAGCACGGCTACCGCATCGAACAGGCATGACGGCGCGCCAGCCAGCGCGTGGTCGGCCGCCACCGGGCTGCCATCGGCCGCGTGCACGCCGGCCAGCAGCGGTGCCACCACCGTGAGCTTGGCGCCCGCGCGCTGCACGCCCAGGCGCAGGCGGTTGAGCACCGCGGCGTCCACACCATCGGCCACCAACACCGCCACCTCGCGCCCGGCCAGCTCGCCCTGCCGGCTGGCCAGCTGGCTGAGCGACGGCGCGGGCGGCAGGTCTTGCGGCGGCATGGCCGGGCGTGCCGGCACCACATCGGCCGCGGCCACGCCCAGGCGCTGGCAGACATCGGCCAGCAGGCCGGCATCGATCACGGCCAGGTGGCCCAGCACGCGCTCGCGCACGGCCGCGGTGTCGACCTTGCCCTGCTCGAAGGCCAGCGCGGCCGCGATGTGGCCCTGCTCGGGCGGCGTGAGCGAGCGGTAGAACAGCCGCGCCTGCGAGTAATGGTCGGCAAACGACTCGGGCCGCAGGCGCGCCTTCGGGCCCTCCTCGGCCAGCGCCAGGCTGTTGAAGCCGCTGCGCGGCGATTCACGCGGGCCCTCGGGCGCCAGCGAATTGGGCTCGTAGGCCACGCGGCCGCCGGGCACCTGCATCTGGTGCTGGCCGTCGCGCTGCAGGTTGTGGAAGGGGCAGCGCGGCTGGTTGATCGGCCGCTGGTGGAAGTTGGGCCCGCCCAGGCGGCTGAGCTGGGTGTCGAGGTACGAGAACAGCCGGCCCTGCAGCAGCGGGTCGTTGCTGAAGTCGATGCCCGGCACCAGGTGGCTGGGGCAGAAGGCCACCTGCTCGGTCTCGGCAAAGAAGTTGGCCGGATTGCGGTCGAGCACCATGCGGCCCACGGTCTGGATCGGCACCAGCTCCTCGGGGATCAGCTTGGTGGGGTCGAGCACATCGAAGGGCAGGCTGTCGGCGGTGGCCTGGTCGAAGACCTGCAGGCCCAGGGTCCAGCTCGGAAAGTCGCCGCGGTCGATGGCCTGCCACAGGTCGCGACGGTGGTAGTCGCTGTCGGCGCCGGCCAGCTGCACCGCCTCGTCCCAGGTGGTGCTCTGCACGCCCAGCGTGCTGCGCCAGTGGAACTTGACGAACTGCCACTCGCCGGCCGCATTGACCAGCCGGAAGGTGTGCACGCCAAAGCCGTCGATCATGCGCAGCGAGCGCGGCAGCGTGCGGTCGCTCATGGCCCACATCACCATGTGCAGGCTCTCGGGCGTGAGCGAGATGAAGTCCCAGAAGGTGTCGTGCGCCGAGGCGGCCTGCGGAAAGCCGCGGTCGGGCTCCATCTTCACCGCGTGGATCAGGTCGGGAAACTTGATCGCGTCCTGGATGAAGAACACCGGCACGTTGTTGCCCACCAGGTCGAAGTTGCCCTCGTCGGTGTAGAACTTGACGGCAAAGCCGCGCACGTCGCGCGGCGTGTCGGCCGAACCGGCGCCGCCGGCCACGGTGGAGAAGCGGGTGAACACCGGCGTCTTCTTGCCGCGCTTGGCAAGAAACGCGGCGCGCGTGAAGGCCGAGCAGTCGTGCGTGCACTCGAAGTAGCCGTGTGCGGCCGAGCCCCGCGCGTGCACCACGCGCTCGGGGATGCGCTCGTGGTCGAAGTGGGTGATCTTCTCGCGCAGCAGAAAGTCTTCCAGCAGCGTGGGCCCGCGCTGGCCGCCGCGCAGCGAGTTTTGGTTGTCGGCCACCACCACGCCCTGGTTGCTGGTGAGCGCCGGCACGCCCTCGGCCACCTGCTGGTGCAGCTCGCCACCGGCACCGGTGCGTGAGACGGGGCTGGGAACGGCGCGCTGGCCGGGTCGGGCTGAGGGCATGGGCGGGTCTCCTGAAGGGTGTGGCGGGCCGCCACTGCAGCCCGCCGCCCATTGCAGCCCTCGCCCGCCACGCCGCCCATCGGGCAGGCCGCCGTTGCCGCGTCAGCGTTTGCCGACACGCCGCCGCGGGCGCTGCCGGCCCCGGCCGGGCTCAGCGGCCCAGGGTGTAGAACTCGTCGTTGGGCCGCATGCTGGTCACGTTGGCCATGCGGTTCGACAGGCCGAAAAACGCCGCGATGCCGGCGATGTCCCACACATCGTCCATGTCGAAGCCATGGCCGCGCAAGCTGTCGAAATCGGCGTCGCCCACCGCATGGGCCTGGGTCGAGACCTTCATTGCGAAGTCGAGCATGGCCTTTTGCCGCGGCGTGATGTCGGCCTTGCGGTAGTTGACCGCCACCTGGTCGGCCAGCAGCGGGTTCTTGGCGCGGATGCGCAGGATCGCGCCATGCGCCACCACGCAGTACTGGCACTGGTTGGCATTGCTGGTGGCCACCACGATCATCTCGCGCTCGGCCTTGCTGAGCGCGCCCTTCTTGTCCATCAGCGCATCGTGGTACGCGAAGAACGCGCGAAACTCATCGGGCCGGTGCGCCAGCACCAGAAACACGTTGGGCACAAAGCCCGACTTCTCCTGCACCGCCAGGATGCGGGCGCGGATGTCCTCGGGCAGATCCTTCAGTTCGGGCACTGGAAAACGGCTGATCGGCAGGGCCTGGGTTGCGGGCGCCTGGCTGCTGGGCGGATGGCTCATGGCATCTCCTGAAGCGGTGGGTAAAACGATGGCAACGCGAATTCAGTGCTCACCACCGATGCGCACCACGACGCGGCCGCGCACCTGGCCGGCCAGCAGTTCGGGCGCCACGGTGATGGCCTGCTCGAGCGAGATCTCGCGCAGCAGGCTTTCCAGCAGCGCGGGGTCGAGGTCGTCGGCCAGGCGCTGCCAGGCCAGCAGGCGGTCGGCGGTGGGCACCATCACGCTGTCAACCCCGGCCAGCGTGACGCCGCGCAGGATGAAGGGCGCCACGCTGGCCGGCCAGGCCATGCCCGCAGCCAGGCCGCAGGCCGCCACGGTGCCGCGGTAGCGCATGGCCGCGCAGACGTTGGCCAGCACCTGGCCGCCCGCCACGTCCACCGCACCGGCCCAGCGCTCTTTCTCGAGCGGCTTGCCGGGCTGGGCGAACTCGGCGCGGTCGATGATCTGGCGCGCCCCCAGCCGGGTGAGAAAGTCGGCCTCCTGCACACGCCCGGTCACCGCCGCCACCTCGTAACCGCGCCGGGCCAGCAGGGCCACGGCCACGCTGCCCACGCCGCCGGCGGCGCCGGTCACCAGCACCGGGCCCTGCGCCGGCGTGAGCCCGTGGCGCTCGAGCGCCAGCACGCACAGGGCGGCGGTGTAGCCGGCCGTGCCGATGCCCATGGCCTGGCGCAGCGTGAACGGTGCCTGCAGCGGGATCAGCCAGCGCCCCGGCACGCGGGCGCGTTCGGCCAGGCCGCCCCAGTGCACCTCGCCCACGCCCCAGCCGTTGAGCACCACGCGGTCGCCCACTGCGTAGCGAGGGTCGGCCGAGCTTTCCACCGTGCCGGCAAAGTCGATGCCCGGCACCATCGGAAAGCGCCGCACCACCGGCGAGCGGCCGGTGATGGCCAGCGCATCCTTGTAGTTCAGCGTCGACCAGGCGACGCGCACGGTCACCTCGCCTTCGGGCAGCGCGGCATCGTCCAGCGCTGTCACGGCGGCCGTCTGCTGGCCCTCGTGGCGATCAATGAGCAGGCCTTGGAACATGCGGTTCTCCCTGTGCGTGAGTGGGTGGGTGGGTGAGTGGGTGCCTGACGGTGGCTTGGGCCCGGTTGGCCGCCGGCTCAGCGCGGCGCGGCAAGCAGCGCAAAAAATCCGGCGGCGTAGTCGTCCAGCGGGTCGGCGGCCTGCTGCAGCTTGGCGCGCAGCACGGCGCCTTCCCAGCCGATCCAGAAGAAGCGGGCCAGTGCCGGTGCATCGTGCTGCGGCCCGATGTCGCCGCCTGCCTGGGCCTCGGCCAGGCAGGCGGTGCGCTGCTGCCAGTCGACGAACACCTGCTCAAGCTGGGCGCGAAACGATTCGGGCAGCGTGCCCATCTCCTGGCCCAGGTTGCCCACCAGGCAGCCGCGGCGAAAGCCGTGGCGCGCCATGCCGGCCTTGGCATCGTCGACAAACAGGCGCAGCCGGGCCAGCGGCGAGACGCGCGTATCGAGCAGGCAGCGGTCAAGCTTGCGCGCAAAGTACGCGGCATAAGCCTCGATCAGCGCCTGGCCAAAGGCTTCCTTGCTGCTGAAGTAGTAATAGAACGACCCCTTGGGCACCTGCGCCGCGCGCAGCAGCTCGTCGATGCCCACTGCCGAGTAGCCCTTCTCGGTCAGCACCGCCACGCCGCTGCGCAGCAGCTGCGCACGGGTGTCCAGCCCGCCCGGGGTGCCCGGGTTGCGGGGCGGGCGACCGCGCCGCCGGGGCAGGCCCGGTTCGGCGGCAGGGGTCGGTTTGAGGGGCTGCTGTGGCATGGCTCGGGTGTGCTGCCGGCCGATTGTGCACAGAATTTAGACCGATCGTCTATTAAATCCATTCCGCCAGCCTGGCCGCGCTGGCCATCCCCTTGCCTGCCGCAGGTGCCCGCTGCGCTGGCCAGCGCACGCGGCCTTGTCCTACAGCGCGCCAGCGCCCGGGCTGATCGCCCCGGCCGGCCGCGGCCGGCAGCATGGCCTGGCCAGCCGCGCGAGCCCGCCGGCGGCAGATCACAAACCAATCGTGAGGGAGCTGCGATGACGGTTTTGCGCTCGGCATGGCCGATGAACCCGAGGCGCCGCGCTGCAGGCGCTGCAGCCGATGCAGTCGCGGCTGTCGGCCAGACCGCCCGGACGGGCCGGTGCGCGTGAGCGCGGCCTGCCCTCGCCACCCGGCCAAGGCCGAGGCCCACGCCGCCGCCACGCTGGCGCCAGCCGCGCCGCCCTCGCTGCACGCCGCGCTGCGCCAGGGCACGCGCCACAGCCATGCACGCATCGAGGCCGCGCTGGCGCTGGACCGCCTGGGCACCGATCCGCACGCCGTGGCCCGCTACGGCCGGGTGCTGCAGGCGCTGGCGCTGTTTCACGGCCACTGGCAGCCGCAGGTGCGCGCGGCCCTGCCCGCGGCCTGGCGCGGCTGGCTCGACGACGCGCCGCGCCAGCGCTGGCTGGCCGATGACCTGGCCGCGCTGGGCCTGGACTGGCCCGACGCGCACACGGGCGATGCACGTTATGAGCTGGGCCTGGTCGACGCGCTCGAGGCCCTGGCCTCGCTGTACGTGGTGGAAGGTTCGGCCCTCGGCGGCCAGGTGATCGTGCGCAGCCTGGGCCGCCAGGCGCCGGCGCTGCAGGGCCGCGCCTGCCGCTACTTCAGCGGCCACGGCACGCTCACCGGCGCACGCTGGCAGGCCTTTGGCGAGCTGATGGCCACCGCCGGCCCGGCGCTCGCCGCCACGCCCGCCGCGCAGGCGCGTGCGGTGCGCGCGGCCGATGCCACGTTCTGGGCCCTGCTGCAGGCCGCGCAGGACCAGCAGGCCACGGTGCAGGCCGGGCCCGGCCTGTCTACCGGCGCGGCAGGCCCGTGGGGCGGCAGCCGGTGAGCGCGCCGCCGGTCACCCTGGACAACTGCGCCGACGAGCCGATCCATGTGCCCGGCGCCATCCAGCCGCATGGCGCACTGCTGGCGCTGGCCGGCGAGCACCTGGTGGCCTGGAGTGCCAATGCCGCCGAGCGCCTGGGCTGCCGCTGCCAGGCCGGCCTGGCCCTGCCGGCGCTGGGCCTGCCCGCGGCCGTGCTGCAGACCTGCCGCACGCTGATGGACGAGGCGCTGCAGCAGGACGGCCTGGCCAGCGCCGCCGCCGTGCAGTTGCAGGGCCGGGTTCACGACCTGGTGGTGCACCGCCACGAGGGCCGCACCCTGCTCGAGTTTGAACAGCGCGCGAGCGCCGACGACGACGTGGCCGCGTTTGCGCTGATGGCCCACCGCGCGATCGAGCGCCTGAAGAAGGCGCCCAGCCTCGACGCACTGCTGCAGCGCGCGGCCGACGCGGTGCGCCAGCTCACCGGCTTCGACCGCGTGATGAGCTACCGCTTCCGCCACGACCAGAGCGGCGACGTGGTGGCCGAGGCCCTGGCGCCGGGCCTGCAGCCCTACCTGGGGCGGCGCTATCCGGCCAGCGACATCCCGGCGCAGGCGCGGCGTCTGTACATCCTGAACAGCCTGCGCCTGATCAGTGACGTGGGCTACCAGCCGGTGCCGCTGCTGGGCCGGCCCGGCGACGCGCCGCTCGACCTCACCCACGCCGTGCTGCGCAGCGTGTCGCCGATCCATGTGGAGTACCTGCAGAACATGGGCGTGGGCGCGTCGATGAGCGTGTCCATCGTCGTGCAGGGCGCGCTGTGGGGCATGCTGGCCTGCCACCACATGACACCGCGCCAGGTGCCCTACTCGGTGCGCATGTCCTGCGACGTGCTGGCGCAGGTGGTGTCGTCGGCGGTGCAGACCTTTCAGTCGCGCGAGCTGGCCCGGCGCCAGTCGCAGGGTGCGGCCCTGGTTTCGGCGCTGGGGCTCGAGGCCAACCACAGCGACGACCTGGTGGCCGCGCTGGCCGCCCATTCGCCCGATCTGCTGCAGGTGTTCGGGGCCGACGCCGCGGTGCTGGCCCAGGGCCGGCGCCTGCGCGTGGTGGGCACACTGCCGGCGGCACTGGCCGAGGCCGCGCTGAACGCCCTGCCCGCCCGCGACAACGGCCTGCTCGCGCTCGACGACCGCGCCGACTGGCCGCCCGCGCTGCAGCCCCTGCTGCCGGGCTGGGCCGGCCTGCTGCTGCTCACCGCCGACGCCCATACCCGCTCGCGCGTGCTGCTGCTGCGCCGCGAGCAGGTGCACACCGTGCGCTGGGGCGGCGTGCCCGACAAGCCGGTGACGATCGGCCCGCGCGGGCCGCGGCTGACGCCGCGCGGCTCGTTCGACGAGTGGCGCCAAACCGTGCGCGGCCGCAGCCTGCCGTGGGACGCCACCAGCCTGCAGACCGCGCGCGAGCTGCTCACCGAACTGCAGCGCGCCAGCCTGTCGCAGCAGGCCGAGACCGAGGTGGCGCGCCTGAACCTGCTGGCCATGCTGGGCCACGACCTGCGCGACCCGCTGCAGGCCATCCACATGGTGGCCGGCCTGCTCAAGCAGGACGACCAGGTGCCGCGCCTGGCCCACCGGCTCGAGGCTTCCAGCCGCCGCATGCAGCGCCTGATCTCGCAGGTGCTCGACTTCAGCCGCGCCGAGGCCGGCCTGCAGCTGGCCAGCAGCTTCGAACCGGTGGACCTGCGCAGCCTGCTGGACGACCTGGTGGAAGAGTCGCGCCTGGGCCATCCCGAGGTGCCGGTGGTGCTGCAACTGCCCGGCGCCGAGACAATCGCCACCCCCGCCCCATCCAACCCATCCAACCCATCCAACCCATCCAACCCATCCAAGCCATCCAACCCATCCGGCCCGACCGGCGCCTTGCCGGCGCCCGGCCCGGCGGCGGCGGCCCTGGTGACGGGCGATGCCAGCCGCCTGGCCCAGCTGCTGGGCAATCTGCTGGCCAATGCCCGGCACCATGGCCAGCCGGGCACGCCGGTGCGGCTGACGCTGCAACCGCAGCCCGGGCAATGGCAGCTCAGCGTGTGCAACCACGGCGAGCCCATCGACGCCGCCACCGCCGCCACGCTGTTCCAGCCGCTGCGCCGCGGGCCGGCCGGCAGCTCGCGCAACCGCGACGGCCTGGGCCTGGGCCTGTTCATCGCCGCGCGCATCGCCACCGAGCATGGCGCCACGCTGGGCTACAGCCACGAGGCTGGGCAGGTGGTGTTCACGCTGCGCCTGCCGGCCTGCGACTGATCGCCGGCACTTGATCGCCGGCACTTGATCGCCTGCACTTGATCGCCTGCACCGGGCCGGGCCGGGCCGCCTGGCCGCGTGTTGACCCGCCCGCCCAGCGCGCCCGCATCCGCCAAACAACGGACGATTTAACGGATTGCCGCAGCGGCCAGACCAGGCGCCGCGGCAACACGGTCGCACGGCGCCCGGATGCCGACAATCGAGCCGGCAAGGAACGCAGGCGCCAATGTCTGGCAGCGCGGCCCTTGCGGCCGGCGATCACGGGTCGGCGGTCGTGCGCCACAGCGCCCGAGGAGTTGCAACGCCGTGACGACCAGTTTGCGCGCCCCACGCCACGCCATGGTGGTCTGGACCGATGAGCATGCGCTCGGTCTGGACGAACTCGATGCCCAGCATCGCCTGTTGTTCGACCTGACCAACGACCTGTGGCACCACCTGGTGCGCCGCAGCGCCCGCACCGAGGTGCTGGCCACGCTGACGGCGCTGGAGCGTTATGCGCTGTCGCATTTTTCGGCCGAAGAGACCTTCATGCGCGTGACCTGCTATCCGCACATCGACGCGCACACCGCCGAGCACGCCGAGTTCATCGAGCGGGTGTCACGCGAAAAAACCGCGGTGATGCAGGGCCATGCGCTGGGTTTCGACCTGCTGAGCTACCTGAAGAACTGGCTCACCGAGCACATCCTACGCGCCGACAAGGATTTCGCCCACCTGGCCCGCGCCTGCCACCCCGAACTGGCCCTGCCCGCAGATACCGCCGGCGCACCGGGCTTCTGGCGGCGCCTGCGCGCGCGCTGGTGATGCCGGTGCCGGGCCGCACGCGATCCATGCGCAGCGGCAGGCACCACGCGGCCGCCAGGCCCCAAACGAAACGGGCCGCGTCAGCTGACGCGGCCCGTGTTCGATGATGACTTGGTCGGGGCGATAGGATTCGAACCTACGACCCTCTGCTCCCAAAGCAGATGCGCTACCAGACTGCGCTACACCCCGAAGCTGCGCATTCTAGCCGGCCGGGCTGCGGCCACCCGGCCTGCCCGTGCGGGGCTCAGAGCTGGATCACCTCCGGCGCCGGCAGCATCAGCTGCCGCGACACCGCCTCGCACTGGCGGATGTGCTGCTCGCACACATAGTTCAGCGCCGAGTAGGTGAGCGCGGCCGAGACCAGCTGCCCGGCCACCGGCACCACCTTGGCCGCCTGCTGGGTGGTCAGGCGCACGCCCACGGTCTTGAGCAGCAGCAGCACCACCTCGCGCGTCACCACCTTGCCCAGCACCAGGCCGCCGGCGCTGGACAAGGCCTTGTAGACCACCAGCTTGCGCTGCGGCGACAGGCGCTCCACCTGCTCGCGGCTGAGGCCGAAGGCGGCGCTGATCTCGGGCAGCAGCTTGACCAGCACGCCCACATCGGTGACCCAGTCGATGCCCGGCAGCGGCACCATGGCCACGCCGGCCGCCATCAAGGCCCGCTGGCGCACGCGCTGGCGGCAGCGACGCGCCACGCGGGCCAGCGCGTCGGAACTGGCGGGAAACGGATCGGTGGCGGGCTTCATGCGCTGTCGGAGCCGCGCCGCGGGTGGAAGTTCAGGCCGGCGCCCGGTCGAGCAGCACGATGCCGTCGGCGTCGGCCACCAGCCAGTCGCCGGGGCGCACCGCAACGCCCTGCACAAGAACCGGCACATCCACCTGGCCGGCCTGCCGGCGCTCGGTGGGCAGGGGCATCAGCGCCAGCGCGCGGATGCCCAGATCCGTGGCCGCCAGCTCGGCCACGTCGCGCACGCAACCGTCCACCACCACGCCGGCCCAGCCGTTGCGCGCGGCAGCCGCGGCGATGTTGCCGCCCACCAGGGCCCGGCGCAGCGAGCCGCCGCCGTCCACCACCAGCACGGCGCCGTGGCCGGGGCCTTCGAGCAGGGCCTTGACCGAGCTGTTGTCCTCGAAACACTTCACCGTGCGCACCGGGCCGGCAAAGGCGCTGCGCCCGCCATAGGCCGCAAACACCGGCGGCAGCACGCGAAAGGCACCGCTGGTATCGCCCTTGTGGGCATCGCACAGGTCACAGGTGGGCACCACCAACATCGTCAGGCTCCACGGCAGGGGATGCGGGCATCATAGGCCGGGCGGCCAGCGGCGCCTTGAGGATGATCGCGGTGGCGGTGTCGCTCAGCGCGCAAAAGCGCGAGACCACGGCGTCGAGGTGCGGCACGTCAACCACCGCAATCTCCAGCACCCAGCTGTGCTCGCCGGTCACGTTGTAGGCGTGCACCACCTCGGGCGTGGCCTGCAGCAGGCGCAGCATGGCGGCGTAGTCGCTGCGGCCCACACGCACCACGGCGCGAATGCCGTAGCCCAGCGCCGCCAGGTTGATCTGCGCCCGGTAGCCGCTGATCACGCCGGCCGACTCGAGCTTGCGCACCCGCTCGGTGACCGCCGGCTGCGACAGGTGAACCCGGCGGCCCAGCTCGGCCATCGACAGGCGCGCGTCGGTCTGCAGTTCGGCCAGGATGCGGCGGTCGTAGGTGTCAAAGCTGTGGGCTTCTGGCATGTTCAAGGCCGGCAATCAAAACAATCTTGATTTTCATGGCCAATGCGGCCCATGACCATCAGTTGCTGATGGAAATCACCACCCGGCCTTCTTAACATTGCTGCATGTCGAGCGCTGCCCTGCCCCGCCCCACGCCCTTGTTCACGCCACTGGTGCTGGCCTGCCTGGCGGCCACCTGGCTGGTCTGGGGCTCGACCTACCTGGCCATCAAGGTGGCGCTCACCGGCCTGCCGCCGTTCTGGCAGATGGGCAGCCGCTTTCTGGTGGCCGGCGCGCTGCTGATGGCCTGGGTGCGCTGGCGCGGCACGCCCTGGCCCACGCGGCGCGAGTGGGCGCATGCCGCCATCGTGGGCACGCTGATGCTGGGCGCCGGCATGGGCGGCACGGCGGTGGCCGAGCAAAGCGTGGCCTCGGGCCTGGTGGTGGCCTACATCGCGGTGTCGCCGCTGATGGCGGCGCTGCTCAACCTCGGTTTCGGTGTGCGGCCGCGCGCGGCCGAATGGGCCGGCATCGGCCTGGGCCTGGCCGGTGTGCTGCTGCTGGTGCAGGGGGCGGGCTTTGCGGCCTCGCCGGCCGGCCTGGCCGCCCAGACCATCGCCTGCGCCGGCTGGGTGCTGGGCAGCGTGCTCAGCCAGCGCAAGCTGCCGCTGGCCCCCGGCGCCGCCGGCTTTGCCAGCGAGATGCTGTGCGGCGGCCTGGTGCTGATGCTGATCTCGCTGGGCGTGGGCGAGCAGGTGCAACTGGGCCAGGTGTCGGCGGCGGCCTGGGGCGCCTGGCTGTACCTGGTGGTGGCCGGCTCGCTGCTGGCCTTCAATGCCTACATGCTGCTGCTGGCGCGCGTGCCCACCGGCCTGGCCACCAGCTATGCCTTCGTCAACCCGATCATTGCGCTGCTGCTGGGCGTGGGCCTGGCCGGCGAGCAGGTCAGCGGCGCCGAATGGGCCGCGGCGGGGGTGATACTGGGCGGCGTGGCCATGCTGCTGTGGGCGCGGCGCTGACCGGCCAGGCGCCACAGGGCCTGGCGCCGCGCACGGCGTGACGGGCGGCGCAACGGCCGTCTTGATGGCCGTTGTGGCGCCCGGTGTGAACCTGTGGCGCGCCAGACGCTCCAAGCGGGCTGCTGCCAGCGCCGGCATCGACCGGCCATCGCCCCAACCGCCAGGATCCGACGCTGTGGCGTCTGCCCCCGGCGGCCTCGAGACCCCTTTTGGCGGTCGGCCCCGCCGGCCCGTTCTACCATGTGGATTGCCCTGAACTGGACCCTCACCACCCTGGCCATCGCCTGCTGGTCGGCCCTGTGCCTGGCACTGCAGGCGGTGGCCCGCCTGCTGGGCAGCGCCAGCGGCCGGCCCAGCGACTGGCTGCAGGCGCTCGAGCGCTGGCAGTTCCCGGCCTGGCTGGCCGACTGGCTGCCGATGGCCGCGATCACCGCGCTCAAGAGCTGGCTCACCGACTGGCTGTCGGGCATCGGCCCCTGGCTCGACATCGCCGCCGCGGCCTGGCCGGCGCTGCTGAGCGACTGGCTGGCGCCGCTGCTGTGGCTGCTGTGGGGCGTGGGCACGGTCAGCCTGCTCGGCCTGGGCCTGGTGGGCCATGTGCTGGTGCGGGCGCTGGGCGCCCCGCGCGGGCCCGCGGCAACCGTGCAGGCCCGGTCGCAGGGCGCCTGATCGCGGCCACCCGCAGCGGCGTGCCCGAGGCCGCGCAGACGCGCTGATTGCGCTGCATCAAGCCCAGGCCATCCAGGCCCTGCCGGGCCCCCGAACCGGGGCGCAAAAGGTGTGCACAAGTGCATACTCGCCGGCCCATGCCGACCACGCTCTACGACCACGACGGGCACCAGTGCCTGATGTTCACCGACCTGTGCGACCGCGGCGGTGAGGCGGTGCAGGCCAACCAGTTTCTGGTGATCGACGGCGACACCGGCGCCATCATCGACCCGGGTGGCAACCTGGCCTACAACGACCTGTACCTGGGCATGACGCGGCACTTTCAGCCGCAGGCCCTGTCGGCCATCATCGCCTCGCACGCCGACCCCGACATCATCGCCTCGCTCGACCGCTGGACCACCGCCACCCAGGCGCCGATCTACATCTCCACCGTGTGGGAGCGCTTCGTGCCCCACTTCTGCAAGCCCGGCAAGACGCTCGACCGCATCATCGGCATCCCCGACCCGGGCATGCGCATCCGCATCGGCCGCAGCGATCTGCTGGCGCTGCCGGCGCATTTTCTGCACGCCGAGGGCAACTTCCAGTTCTGGGACCCGGTGTCGAAGATTCTGTTCTCGGGCGACCTGGGCGTGTCGATGCTGCCCGGCAAGCTGGCCGGCCAGCCGGTCACCAGCCTGGCCAAGGTCTACCCCTCGATGGAGCGCTTTCACCAGCGCTACATGGTCAGCAACAAGGTGTTGCGGCTGTGGGCCGACATGGTGTCCACCCTGCCCATCGAGATGATCGTGCCGCAGCATGGCGCCCCGCTGGCCGGCGCCGCCGTGGGCGAGTTCATCGCCTGGGTGCGCGACTTGCCCTGCGGCATCGACCTGATGGGCCCGGCGAACTACCGCGTTCCGGCCTGAAAGATGCCGGGGCACCCGGCGCCGCGAGTACGCGGCACCACCCGCCGGGCGGGTTGGCGGCCCGCTGGGGCACCCGGCGCCGCCCGTAACATGCACGGGCGATGTGGCGCCACCTGTTTGCCCTGATCCGCGCCGAGTGGCGCCACCACCCCTGGCGCCATGCCGTGGCGCTGCTGGCGGTGGCGCTGGGCGTGGCGCTGGCCAGTTCGGTGCAGCTGATCAACGCCTCGGCGCTGGCCGAGTTCTCGCAGGCGGTGCGCGCCGCCAACGGTCAGCCCGATGCGGTGCTGGCCGCGCGCACTCGCGAGGGCTTTGACGACGCGCTCTACGCCCGCCTGGCGCTCGACGAATCGGTGGCCCTGGCCAGCCCGGTGCTCGAACTCGATGCCGCGACGCGGCGCACGCCCGATGCCGCGCCGATCACGCTCAGGCTGCTGGGGCTTGATCCGGTGAAGGCGGTCAGCATCGCGCCGGCGCTGCTGCCCCGACCGGCCGAAACCAGCGCCGACGGGTCGAAAAGCGCCCGTGCCGCAGCGCCGGGCGAGGCCCCCGGCAACGACAACGCCGACGAACCCGCCCAGGCGCGCGCCCTGACCCCCGCCGCCGATGCGCTGTACCTCAACCCCGCCGCCGCGCAGGCGCTGGGCGTGTCCCCGGGCGCCACGCTGTGGCTGGCCACGGCCCAGGGCTGGCAGCCCTTTCGCTTTGCCGGGCGGGTGACGGCCGGCGGCGCGGCGCTGGCGGTGCTGGACATCGCCGCCGCGCAATCGCGCTTCGGCCGTGCCGGCCGGCTCAGCCGCATCGATGTGCGCCTGGTGGCCGGCGTGGCGCCCGGGCCCTGGCAGCAGGCCGTGGCGGCGGCGCAGGCCTTGCCGGCCGGTGTCACCTGGGCCCAGGCCGACGACGCGGTGCAACGTGTCTCGAACCTCTCGCGCGCCTACCGCGTGAACCTGGGCGTGCTGGCGCTGGTGGCGCTGCTGGTGGGCGGCTTTCTGGTGTATTCGGTGGTGTCCTTGTCGGTGGCCCAGCGCACACCGCAGTTTGCGCTGCTGGGCGTGCTGGGCCTGGCCGCGCGCGACCGGCGCGCGCTGGTGCTGGCCGAAAGCGCCGCCATCGGCCTGGCCGGCAGCCTGCTGGGCCTGGCCGCCGGCATCGGCCTGGCGGCGCTGGCGCTGCGCCTGCTGGGCGGCGATCTGGGCGGTGGCTACTTTCCAGGCGTCACGCCGGCCCTGGCCTGGCCGGTGCCCGAGCTGTGCGCCTGCTTCACGCTGGGCATCGCCGCGGCCCTGGCCGGGGCCTGGTGGCCGGCACGCCAGGCCGAGGCGTTGGCGCCGGCCGTGGCGCTCAAGGGCCTGGGGGCCGGCGCGCCGCGCCCGGCGCGCGCCGCGCCGGCGCTGCTGCTGCTAGGCCTGGGCGGCGCACTGGCGCTGGCGCCACCGGTCGGCGGCCTGCCGCTGGCCGCCTACGCCGCGGTGGCGGCGCTGCTGGCCGGCGGCGTGGTGGCCGTGCCGTGGGTGGTGCAGCAATTGCTGGCCCGGCCGCCGCGCTGGCTGACCGGCCAGGGCGCGGTGCCCTTGCTGGCCTGGCGCCGCGCGCACTTTGCGCGCCAGACGGCCGGCGCCACCGTGGCCGGCGTGGTGGCCAGCCTGGCGCTGTCGGTGGCCATCACGGTGATGGTGGCCAGCTTTCGCGACGCGGTGACCGATTGGCTCGACAGCGTGCTGCCGGCCGATCTGTACCTGCGCGCCCAGGCCGGTGGCGAACGCGCGGTGCTGCCGCCCGCCCTGGTGGCCGCCGCGGCGCGCGTGCCGGGCGTGCTGCGCGTGCAGGCCGGCCGCCAGGTGCCGCTGCTGATCTCGCCCGCCCAGCCTGCGGTGGCGCTGGTGGCGCGCCCGCTGGGCGACGACCCGGCACGCGCCCTGCCGCTGGTGGGCCAGAGCGTGCCGGCCGCGCCCGGCGCGCTGGCGGTGTGGGTCAGCGAGCCGGCGGCCGCGCTACACGGCTGGCAGCCGGGCCAGCGCATCGTGCTGCCGCTGGCCGCCGGGCCGGCCACAGTGCAGGTGCGGGGCATCTGGCGCGACTACGCGCGCCAGTTCGGCGCCATTGCCATCGACCTGGCCGACTACCAGCGCCTGAGCGGCGACCGCGCCATCGGCGATCTGGCACTGTGGCTGGCCCCTGGCACCGCACCGGCCACGGTGCAGGCCGCACTGCAGGCCGCCGCCGGGCCCGAGCTGCCATTGGAGATGATCGGCACGCAGGAGCTGCGGCGCGTGTCGCTGGCCATCTTCGACCGCAGCTTCGCGGTCACCGTGTACCTGCAGGCCGCGGCCATCGGCGTGGGCCTGATCGGCGTGGCGGCCAGCCTGTCGGCGCAAGTGCTGGCGCGGCGCAAGGAGTTCGGCCTGCTCACCCACCTGGGGCTCACCCGGCGCCAGATGCTGGCCCTGGTGGCTGCTGAAACCGGCGCCTGGCTGCTGGCCGGCGTGGTGGTGGGTCTGGTGCTGGGCCTGGCCATGGCCGCGGTGCTGGTGCACGTGGTCAACCCGCAGAGCTTTCACTGGACCATGCCGCTGCAGGTGCCCGCCGCACGCCTGGCCGCGCTGGCCACCGCGGTGCTGGCCGCCGGCGGCCTGACCGCCTTGCTGGCCGCACGCCGCGCCGCCGGCCGCGATGCAGTGCTGGCCGTCAAGGAGGACTGGTGATGCACCCATCGCGGCGGCGCTGGCTGGGCCTGGGCGCCTGGGCGGGCCTGGGTGGCCTGGGGGCCGTGGCCCCGAGGCCGGCCACGGCCGGACCCGACGGCCCCGATGACGACCGCATCCAGCCCGGCCGCCCGCTGCGCTTTGCGCGCGACCACGGCGCCCACCCCGGGGCGCGCACCGAGTGGTGGTACGCCACCGGCTGGCTGGGCCCGGCGGCCGCGCCGCGGCTGGGTTTCCAGCTCACCTTCTTTCGCAGCCGGCCGGCCGCGGCCGACGCGGCATCGGCCGGGCTGCAGGGCCGCTTCGCGCCGCGGCAGTGGCTGTTTGCCCATGCGGCGATCACCGATCTGGCCGCCGGCCGCCACCGCCATGCCCAGCGCCTGAGCCGCTGGTCGGGCGACGAGGCGCTGCCCGAGGCCCATGCCCGGCGCGCCGACACCGCGCTGGTGCTGGGCCCCTGGCGCCTGCAGCGTCAGCCCCTGCCCGACGGTGGCAGCCACTACCTGGCGCGCCTGGCCGCGCCCGAGGCCGGCTTCACGCTGGCGCTGCAGCTGCGCAGCACCCAACCGCTGCTGCTGCAGGGCGACGCCGGCTTCTCGCGCAAGGGCCCGCTGCCCAGCCAGGCCAGCCACTACTACAGCCAGCCGCAGCTGGCGGTGCAGGCCGAGCTGCAGCTGGATGGCCAGCGCCTGGCACTGCCCGGCACCGGCTGGCTCGACCACGAGTGGAGCGACGAGCTGCTGGCCCCCGGCGCCACCGGCTGGGACTGGATCGGCATCAACCTGCTCGACGGCGGCGCGCTCACGGCCTTTCAGCTGCGCGACTCGGCGCAGCGCGCGCTGTGGGCCGGCGGCAGCCACCGTGCGGCCGGTGGCGGGCCGGTGCGCAGCTTTGCGCCCCAAGAGCTGCGCTTCGAGCCGCTGCAGGAGTGGACCAGCCCGCAGACCGGTGCGCGCTACCCGGTGCGCTGGCGCGTGCACACGCCGCTGGGCACGCACGAGCTGCGCGCACTGCTCGACGCGCAGGAGCTCGACAGCCGCGGCAGCACCGGCGCCATCTACTGGGAAGGCCTGGCCGAGCTGCTGGACCAGCGCCAGCGCCGCGTGGGCCTGGGCTATCTGGAGATGACCGGGCGCAGCGCGCCGCTGAAGCTGGGCTGAAGCCGGGCCGCAGCCCGGTGGCCGCTCAGCCCGGGCTGGCCGGGCGTTGCGCGCCCAGCGGCTGGCCGTTGGCGGCACCGCGCCGCGGCGGGATGGGCGCCGCACGCACGCAGTTGCGGCCGGCGCTCTTGGCCTCGCGCAGCGCATTGCCGGCTTCGGCAATCACCTCGTCCAGCGAGGCATGGTTGGCGCCGATGCCGGCCACGCCCACGCTCACCGAGGCTTTCACGGTGCGGGTGTTCCAGCTCAGGCGGAAGGCCAGCACCCGCTCGCGGATGCGCTCGGCCACATCGAGCGCGCCGATGGGGTCGGTGTGCGGCAGGTAGACCACCAGCACGCCACCGCCAAACCGCGCCAGCAGGTCGTACTGGCGCAGCGTGACCGTGACCTGGCGGGTGATCTCGACCAGCACCGCGTCGCCGCAGGCCTGGCCGTATTGCTCGTTGATGGCCTTGAAGTGGTCAACATCGACCATCAGCAGCGCCGCGTCCTCGTTCAGCCGGCGCAGACGCGACCATTCACGGTCGGCCGCCGCCACGAAGTGCTGCTGCGTGTAGGCCCCGGTGAGCGCATCGCGCACCGGGCGCTGCGCAGCGGAACCGCCGGTGGGCGGCTCGGCGTGCAAAGGCAGCACCTTGGCGCTTTCGGTGGCCGGGCTGGCCGCCACCGCCTGGCGCGCCATGCGCGGCAGGCGTGGCATGGCCGGCAGGCTGGGCACCCGGGCCCACAAGGCCAGCGGCACGGTCACGGCCGTCACCGCGGCACCCACCAGGGCGCCCAGCAGGGCCGGCCCGGCGCCGGTGGCCTGCTGCAGGCTGTGCGCCAGGCCGTAGCCCAGCAATCCACCCGCGCCGACGGCCGCCGCCACCACCCCGGCATGGCGCAGCAGGCGGCCGGAATCGGTGCCCGCGGAAGGCGTGTTGACACTGGATTCGGAGGACATGTTGCGCTGCAGTATGAGGTGCATCTGATTCCAGCACAAAAACCCGCCGGGGTGCTTGGAGATCTCCCCGGTGATCGCCCGCCAAACGTGAGATTTGGCGTTGCGCCCATGCCGCCTGCCGGCCGCAGAGCGGCTTGCTTGACATCAATCCGCAGCGCATCGGCGGGCGCCACACTGCTGTCACAAAACCACAGGAGACAAGCCATGAACAGGCCTCGCGTGATCGATTCCATCGACGCCACGGTGGACGCCGTGCTGGACGCCGTGCCGGGTGACATCGTGCTGGGCATTCCGCTGGCCATCGGCAAGCCCAATCCGTGGGTGAACGCGCTGTACCGGCGCATCAAGGCCAACCCCAGCCGGCGGCTGACCATCATCACCGCGCTGTCGCTGGAGCGGCCGGTGGGCAAGAGCGAGCTGGAGCGGCACTTTCTCGAGCCCCTGGTCGAGCGCGTGTTCACCGACTATCCCGACCTCGAGTATGTGAAGGACCTGCGCGGCCCCGGCCTGCCGCCCCACATCGAGGTGCGCGAGTTCTTCATGAAGACCGGCGATTACCTGGGCAACAGCCCGGCGCAGCAGAACTTCATTTCCACCAACTACACCTTCGTGGCGCGCGACATGCTGGTGCAGGGCATGAACGTGATCGCCCAGGCGGTGGGCGAGCAGCATGAGGCCGGCCAGTGGCGCCTGTCGGTGGCCAGCAATCCCGACATCGTGTTCGAGGTGGTCGAGAAGTACGCCGCCGCCGGCCTGCCGCTGCTGAAGGTGGGCGTGGTCAACCGCCAGATGCCCTTCATGCCCAACGGCGCCCAGGTGACGCCCGACTTCTTCGACATCGTGTGCACCGATGCCGCCGGCACCCACCAGCTGTTCGGCCCGCCCAACGGCCGCGTGAGCAGTGCCGACTACGCCATCGGCCTGCATGCCAGCAGCCTGGTGGCCGATGGCGGCACGCTGCAGATCGGCATCGGCTCGCTGGGCGACGCCATCGCCCAGGCGCTGATCGTGCGCGACCGCCATGGCGCCGAGTACCGCCGCATCCTGGAGAGCCTGACGCCTGATGGCCTCGGCGACAACCAACCGCCCCGCAGCGCCGAGTCGCCGTCGGGGGGCGTTGCGTCGGCGCCAGCGGGGCCGGCGATCCGGCGCGAGCTGGGGCGGTTCGACCGGGGCCTTTACGGCTGCTCGGAGATGTTCGTCAACGGCTTTCTGAAGCTGATCGAGGCCGGCATCATCCGCCGCGAGGTGTTTGCCGACACCACGCTGCAGCAGCTGCTCAACAGCGGCGCCATCGCGGATGAAACCGTCACGCCGCAGACCCTGCGCGCGCTGCTGGAGGCCGGCCGCATCCACAGCCCGCTGCGCCAGGCGGATGTCGACTTTCTGGCCCGCTTCGGCATCTTCAAGCCCGGCGTCACGCTCGACGGCGACTACCTGATGCTCGACGGCCTGCCGCTGCCCAATGACCTGCGCGGCCAGGCGCAGTTCGACGCGGTGTGCAAGATCCTGCTGGGCACGCGCCTGGCGGGCGGCATCGTGATGACCGGCGGCTTCTTTCTGGGGCCCAACGACTTCTACGAGCGCCTGCGCAGCATGCCGCCGCACGAGCTGGCCAAGGTGGACATGACGCGCATCGACTTCATCAACCAGCTCTACGGCCGCACGCCGGGCGACAGCGAGTTGAAGCGCGCCCAGCGCAGCCAGGCGCGTTTCATGAACACCACGATGATGGTCACGCTGCTGGGCGCGGCCGCGTCCGACGGGCTGGAAAGCGGCCAGGTGGTCTCGGGCGTGGGCGGGCAGTACAACTTCGTGGCCATGGCCCATGCGCTGCCCGATGCACGCTCGATCCTGATGCTGCGCGCCACGCACAGCCACAAGGATGGCGTCAAGAGCAGCATTCTCTGGAACTACGGCCACACCACCATCCCGCGCCACCTGCGCGACATCGTCATCACCGAGTACGGCGTGGCCGATCTGCGCGGCCAGGCCGACAGCGAGGTGGTCAAGCGCCTGATCGCCATCGCCGATTCGCGCTTCCAGCCCGGCCTGATCAGCGAGGCCAAGGCCCACGGCAAGCTCGATGCCGGCTACGAGCTGCCGGCGCGCTACCGCGAGAACCTGCCCGAGGCGCTGGAAGCCCGGCTGCAGCCCTGGGCCGACGCCAGGCTGCTGCCGCCGTTTCCGTTCGGCACCGATCTCACGCCCGACGAGCTGCGCATGGTGGGCGCGCTGAAGAAGCTGGCCCATGCCGCCCAGCACCCGGTGGAACTGGTGCAGCTGGCCGTGAAGAGCCTGATCGAGGGCAAGGAGGCGCCGCAGGCCTACCTCGAGCGCCTGGGCCTGGCCGACGCGCACAGCTTCAAGGACATGTTCATCCGCAAGCTGTTCGCCGGCAATCTGTAGCGGCTGACCGGGCCTGAATCCGCCGCGGCTGGCGGCCGATAAACAGGCAGGCCACCGCTGTTGTGCGGTGGCCGGGTTGCCGTACCCCCTGCCCTGTTGCCTCCTTGCCAAACCCGACCATGCCAGCCCACCCTCCGGCGCCTGCCCCGCGCGCCACACCACAGCCCTGGTCCCTGCTGCTGGGCCGCCAGCCGCTGATCCGCCGCCAGGTGCGCGGCGTGCTGCTGGCCAGCGGCCTGTACCTGCTGTATGGCGCGATCACCCTGGCGCAAGCCGCGCTGGGCCTGATGCCCTGGCCGCTGGCCTGGGCGCTGCTGGCCGGCTCGCTGGCGCTGAATGCGGTGTTCTACGTGGCGGTGCGCAGCGCCGCGGTGGCACACGGCAGCGATCCGGGCCTGGCCCGCACCCAGCTCACCGTGGGCCTGGGCTGCCTGTGCGTGGGCTATGCCGCCGCCGGACCGGCCGGCAGCGCCACGCTGCTGGTGATGGTGAGCCACATCGCCTACGCCGCGTTCACGATGACGCCGCGCCAGGTGTGGCGCCTGGTGGCCGGCTGCCTGGCCGGCCTGCTGCTCACCATGCTGGCCTGCCACCTGGCCTGGCCGGCGCGCTTTCCGGTGGCGCTGCAGGCCTCGGCGCTGATGTTCGCGCTGCTGGCCGTGCCGCTGATCGCGCTGCTGTCGCAACAGGTGGCGCAGATGCGCCTGACGCTTGAGCGCCAGCGCATCGCGCTGCAGGCGGCCCACGCGCAGCGCGCGTGAATGCTGAGGACGCGCAGCGCGCGTGAATGCTGAAGACGCGCAGCGCGCGTGAACGCTGAGGACGCGCCGCGCGCGTAGTCGCCGAGGACGCGCCCCCCGCACGCGCGGCGCGCGGCCGCCGCCGCCCCCCACCCAGCAGCGGCGTGGGGCAGGGCCGGGCCCCTACACTGCCGCGCATGTCGTCGCCCCCCGTTTCCGCCACCGTGCAGGCCGCTGCGCCCGCCGTGCCGGGCGCCAGCAGCAGCGCTGCCGCCCCCCGCCCCGCCGCCCCGGATGCCGCGGCCAAGCCACCTGTGCGCTCGCTGTCGGGCCTGCTGCCCTTTTTGCGCCCCTACCGCGGGCGCATCGCGCTGGCGCTGCTGTTTCTGGTGGGCGCGGCGGCCAGCACGCTGGCCTTTCCGATCGCGCTGAAGTCGCTGATCGACCAGGGCATCGTGGCCGCCGATCCCGGCGCCCGCGTGATGGCGTTGCGCGAGCACTTCGTGGCGCTGTTTGCCGTAGGTGCGGCGCTGGGCGCGTTCTCGGCGCTGCGCTTTTACGCCGTGACCTGGCTGGGCGAACGCGTCACAGCCGATCTGCGCTCGGCCGTTTACGCCCATGTGGTGACCCAAAGCCCCGAGTTCTTCGAGACCACCGCCTCGGGCGAGGTGCTCAGCCGCCTGACCACCGACACCACCCTGGTGCAGACGGTGGTCGGCTCCAGCCTCAGCATGGGCCTGCGCAACACGGTGATGGGCCTGGGCGCGATGGGCATGCTGATCTTCACCAACCCGACCGTGATGCTGCCGGTGCTGGGCATGCTGGTGCTGGTGGTGCTGCCCAGCCTGGCCTTCGGCCGCCGGGTGCGCAAGCTCAGCCGCGCCAGCCAGGACCGCGTGGCCGATTCGAGCGCCATTGCCGCCGAGGTGCTGAGCGCCATTCCGGTGGTGCAAAGCCATCGGCAGGAAGCACGCGAGGCGCAGCGCTTTGGCGAGGCCACCGAGCGCGCCTTCGACACCGCGCGCCGGCGCACCCTGGTGCGCGCGGCGCTGGTCGCCTTCATCATCACCGCCACCTTTGCCGCGCTGCTGTGGGGCCTGTACCAGGGCACGCAGGCGGTGGTGGCCGGTCGCATCAGCGCCGGGCACCTGGGGCAGACGGTGGTGTTCGTGATCATCCTGGTCAGCAGCGTGGCCGTGCTCAGCGAGGTGTACGGCGACCTGCTGCGCGCCGCCGGCGCCACCGAGCGGCTGATGGAGCTGCTTTCGGCGCGCTCGCCGGTGGCGCAGGCCGCGCGGCCGGTGGCGCTGCCTGCGGTGCAAGGCGGCTCGGCGGTGCGCTTCGAGGGCGTGGGCTTCCACTACCCCTCGCGGCCCGGCACGCCGGCGCTCAGCGAGGTGGCACTCGACATCCGCCCCGGCGAGACCGTGGCCCTGGTGGGCCCCAGCGGCGCCGGCAAGAGCACCATGCTGCAGCTGCTGCTGCGCTTTTACGATGTGCAGGCCGGCCGTGTGACGGTGGACGGCGTGGACGTGCGCCAGGCCGCGCTGGCCGACCTGCGCGGGCGCATCGGCATCGTGCCGCAAGACTCGACCATCTTCTCGACCAGTGCGCTCGAGAACATCCGCTACGGCCGCCCCGAGGCCAGCGAGGCCGAGGTCATCGCCGCGGCCAAGGCGGCGTTTGCGCACGACTTCATCAGCGCCCTGCCCGAGGGCTACGCCACCTTTCTGGGCGAGCGCGGCGTGCGCCTTTCCGGCGGCCAGCGCCAGCGCATCAGCATTGCCCGCGCCATGCTCAAGAACCCGCCGCTGCTGCTGCTCGACGAGGCCACCAGCGCACTCGACGCCGAAAGCGAGCGCATGGTGCAGGCCGCGCTCGAGACCGCCATGGCCGACCGCACCACCCTGGTCATCGCCCACCGCCTGGCCACGGTGCAGAAGGCCGACCGCATCGTGGTGATGGACGGCGGGCGCATCGTCGAGCAGGGCCGCCATGACGAACTGGTGGCGCGCGGCGGGCTCTACGCCCGCTTGGCGGCCATGCAGTTCGGGCTGGAAGCCGGCTGATCGGGCGCGGCGCCGGCCGGTGGCGCCGGCTTCGGGATAATCCGGCGCTTCTCCCGATCGCCCTGCCCATGACCCGCCCCGTCCGCTCCCAGTACGAAAATTTCATGCGCCATGTGTTCGAGCAGGGCGTGGCCAAGGGCGACCGCACCGGCACCGGCACACGCAGCGTGTTCGGCCACCAGATGCGCTTCGACCTGAACGAAGGCTTTCCGCTGGTGACCACCAAGAAGGTGTTCCTGAAGGCGGTGATCGTCGAGCTGCTGTGGTTTCTGCGCGGCGACAGCAACGTCAAGTGGCTGCAGGAGCGCGGCTGCACCATCTGGGACGAATGGGCACGCGAGGACGGCAGCCTGGGCCCGGTGTACGGCGTGCAGTGGCGCAGCTGGCCCACGCCGCTGCCCGATGGTTCGGTCGGCCACATCGACCAGATCAGCCAGGTGGTGCAGCAGCTCAAGAGCAACCCCGACAGCCGCCGCATCATCGTCAGCGCCTGGAACGTGGCCGAGCTCGACCAGATGGCCCTGATGCCCTGCCACGCGTTCTTCCAGTTCTACGTGGCGCCGGCCACCACGCCGGGCGGGCGCGGCCGCCTGAGCTGCCAGCTGTACCAGCGCAGCGCCGACATCTTTCTCGGCGTGCCCTTCAACATCGCCAGCTACGCGCTGCTGACCCACATGCTGGCCCAGCAATGCGAGCTGGACGTGGGCGACTTCATCTGGACCGGCGGCGACTGCCACATCTACGACAACCATGTCGAGCAGGTGCGCACCCAGCTCGAGCGCACGCCCTATCCGTATCCGCTGCTGACGCTCAGGCGCCGGCCGGCCTCGATCTTCGACTACGCGTACGAGGACTTCGAGGTCACCGAGTACCAGCACCACCCGGCGATCAAGGCGCCGGTGGCGGTATGAGCGCGCTTGAGGTTCCGCTGGCCCTGATCGCCTCGGTCGATCGCCAAGGCAGCATCGGCCGCGGCAATGAGCTGGTGTGGGACGAGCCGGCCGACAAGCGCTGGTTCCGCCAGGTCACGATGGGCTGCCCGGTGATCATGGGCCGCAAGACCTGGGACAGCCTGCCCGAGCGCTTTCGGCCGCTGCCGGGGCGCCTGAACGTGGTGCTCACGCGCCAGGCCGGGTGGCTGGCCGCGGGGGCCCAGGTGGCGCGCGACCTGACCGAGGCGCTGGCGCTGGCCCGCCGGCAACAGCCCGACGCACGCCGCGTGTTTGTGATCGGCGGCGGCCAGCTGTTTGCCGAGGCCCTGCCGCTGGCCGACGAACTGGTGCTCACCGAGATCGATGCCGACCTGCCCGGCGACACGCACTTTCCCGACTGGCCGCGCCAGGCCTTCACCGAGGTGCAGCGCCTGCCACAGCACACGGCTGCCAGCCAGGGCCAGGCGCCCCTGGCCTTTGCCTTCGTGACCTACCAGCGCCAGCGCTGAGATCAGCGCCATCGCGCGCCCACAGGAGCCCACCCCCATGTCCGGACACGGTTTTCACGTCCACGGCCCGCATGACCATGAGCTGGAGCACGCCGCCCAGCACGACCCCGAGGGCATGGCCGGCCAGCTGGCCGTGATCACCGCCATCCTGGCCACGGTGGGCGCGCTGTTCTCGTACATGGGCGGCGCCACCCAGGCCCACGCCGGCCTGTACAAGAACAACGCGGCCATCAAGAAGACCGAGGCCTCGAACCAGTGGAACTACTACCAGGCCAAGAGCGGCAAGCAGAACCTGGCCGAACTGGCCGTGGCCCTGGTGCCCGAGGATCGCCGGGCCAGGTACCTGGACGAAATCGAGCGCTACAAGAAGGAAAAGGCCGAGATCAAGGCCGGCGCCGAGAAGCTCGAGGCCGAGGCGCTGGCGTGGGACCGGCAAAGCGACGCGCAGATGCACCAGCACCACCGCTGGGCCCAGGCCACCACGGCGCTGCAGATCTCGATCGCCATGGCCGCCATCGCCCTGCTGACCAAGCGCCGCTGGCTGGAGTGGGGCACGATCGGCGTGGGCGCCCTGGGGGTGGCCGTGGGCGTCGCCGCCTGGTTCCACCTCTGATTCAGCTGCTCGACACCACCCGCAGATTGCCACGCGCCGAGCGCACCGAGCCGCGGCCACTGCGCTTGGCCTCGTAGCAGGCGGCGTCGGCCTGCTCCAGCCATTGCGCCACCGTCTCGTGCTGCGGCCCCAGCTCGGCCACGCCAAGGCTGGCGCCCACGCGCAGCATGCTGCCGTTCCACGGCACTCCGGCCTCGGTGATGGCCAGGCGCACCTTCTCGGCCACCATCAGCGCGCGGTCGTGGTCGCAATGCGGCAGCAGCAGCGCAAACTCGTCGCCACCCAGGCGTGCCACGGTGTCGCTGCCGCGCACCCGCGAGCTGATGGCCTGGGCCACGGCCACCAGCATGGCGTCGCCGGCGGCATGGCCGGCGGTGTCGTTGATCGGCTTGAAGTGGTCCAGGTCGATCATCACCACCGCCGCCGGACGGCTGGCCGGCTGGCCCGAAAACTCGAAGGACAGGGCCTGCTCGAAGCCCTTGCGGTTCATCACGCCGGTCAGTGCGTCGTGCATCGCCGCGTGCTCGAGCTGGCGGCGTGAGTGCACCTGGTCGCTGACATCGTTGACGCTCCAAATGGTGCCGGCCTGGCGGTCGAAGGTGTCAACCGGCCGCGCGCGCAGGCCGCCCCAGAACACCCGCCCGTCCATGTGCCGCAACTGCCATTCGCCGGCATACGAATCGCCTTCGGAGAAAGCCGCTCCCACCTGCTCGCCCAGCGCGGCGTAGTCGTCGGGCGAGGCGAAGATGCTCACCGTGGGCTGACCCAGCAGCGTGTGCTCGGCATAGCCCAGCAGCTTGCAGAACTCGGCGCTGACCAGCTCGAAGCGCTGGTTGCGCGTGAAGGCGATGCCCACCGGCGCGGCGCTCATCACCGAGCCCAGCTTGCGCAGCACCTGGGCATTGAAGTCTTCCATCTGGCGGCGCTCGGCCCACACATGGCGCAGGGTGCGCGACAGGCGCCCCACCTCGCCGTCGGCCTTGGGCCAGTCGCCCTCGGCGTCGCCTTCCAGCAGCCGCGCGGCGCGGCGCTCCAGCGCGTTCAGCGGCTGCAGCTGCCAGCCGAGGTAGACGATCAGCAGCCCCGACAGCAGCACGGCCAGGCCGGCCGCGGCCTGCATCGAGCGCAGGCGCGCCTCGTGCAGCGGCGCCAGCAGCGCGCTGCGGTCCTGCAGGCGCCACACATGCCAGCCGCTGCCGGCATCGGTGGCGGTGGCCACGATGTGCGGCTCGTCGTGGGCCTGGGCATCGTCGGCCCAATGGGCTGGCCGACCGGCCGCCACCCAACGCGCATGAGCCGCGGCCAGCGCCGGCTCGTCGGCCACATTGGCCATCACCCGCGAACGCTGCGGATGGGCCACGATGTGGCCGGCCGGATCGGTCACGATCACCTGGGTGTCCTGCGGGCCCTCGGGCGACTGGGCCAGGTCGGCCAGCAGGTCGCGGCTGGTCAGGCGCAGCGCGCCGCCCACACTGCCGCGCAGGCCCTGGGCATCGAGCAGCGGCTGCAGAAACACCACCACCGGCTCGCCCGCCACGCGGCCGGCCAGCGGCTCGGAGATCACGCCGCGCCGCTCGCGCAGCATGGTCTGGAAGTAGTTGCGGTCGCCCAGCTCGGTGCCCGGCGTGCGCATGCCCAGCGCATCCACATACACCTGCATGTGGCCCCGCGGCGTGGTCACGAACAGGTTCGCGAACATGCCGCGCAGCACCGCCTGGCGCTCGAGCAGCTGGCCCAGGCGCCTGGGGTCCTGCACCGCCTCGTTGTCGATCTGCGGGGCCAGCGCCGTGAGCGCCTGGCGCATCACGTCGATGCGGCGGCCAATGGCCATGGCGCTGCGCATGGCCTCGCCCTGCTCGCGGCGCGCGGCCTGGGCCAGCACATCCTGCTCGGCGCGGTGGGTGGTCCAGCCGACCGACAGGGTCATGCCCAGCAGCAGCGCCAGCAGGCCGCCGGCCGCCAGGCGCGCCTGCAGCGTGCCCTGCCACTGGCGCGGATGCCAGCGGGCCAGGCGCTCGCGCCAGACCCGCCGCGCCCGCAGCTGCGGCGATGCATGCGGCTCGTCGTCGCCCAGGAACAGATCGGCATCCATCAAGACACTCCAGCACTGCGCCGAGCGCCGGCCGGCCACACGACGAGGCCGGTCCGGGCGATCGGACCATGAACCTCCGAGTCTGCGGCGCCACGCCCAGGCCAATGGGCTGAACAGGCCCTGACTGGCCGGCCACTTCTGCCGTGCGCGCCGCGCGCTGCCAACCGGTGCGCCCCGTGGCCGGCCCGGCATGCACCGCCAGCCGCGCCGGGCGCGCCGGATAATCCGCGCCACCGCCCTTGCCGCCACGCCGACCGATGAAACTCGCCACCTGAACTGTGCATGGGGGTCCTGGGCGATTCCAGGATGTCCCAGGTTGTCCTGAATACCCTATATGTGACAACGACTTAGCGACACACCTTGTCTCAAGCCGTTCCGGCCGATTTCTTGAGATCCCGATCGGCTGGGGGTATGGTTGGGGGTACGGATCGACCGATACCCCCAGTGCTGACGACCCTTCAGATCAAGTCGGCCAAGCCGGCCGAACGTGCCTACAAGCTGGCCGACACGGGTGGCCTGTTCGTCCTCGTCCAGCCCAACGGCTCGAAGCTCTGGCGCTACAAGTTCAGGCTGGACGGCGTCGAAGGTCTGCAGGCGCTCGGGGCGTTCCCCGAGGTCACGCTCGCCGACGCGCGGCACGCGCACGCAGAGTCGCGCAAGCTAGTTGCCAAGGGCGTTCACCCCGTCCAAGCTCGGCGCGATGAACGAGAGAGTCGCGCCCAGGCGGAACTACACCGCGTCAAGGGCAGCTTCGGCGCGGTGTGTGCCGACTGGAATGCCGCGACGGGTGCGGACCTTCGGCCAGCGACGGTCCTGCAGCGCAACCGGGAGATCGAGAAGGACCTGACGCCCCGCTTCAAGGACCGGCCGATCTCGAAGATCACGCGCCTCGAACTGACCACTGCGCTGAAAGAGGTTGAGGCAAGAGCACCCGAGGTCGCGCGAAACCTGCGCAACTACCTGTGGGGCATCTTCGAGTACGCCATCGACTCCGGGCTGATCGCCGACAACCCCGTGCCGCCGGTTCGCGTGCTGCGCAAGCGCAACCAGGAGAACCACCCCGCCCTATCGCCCGACTTGCTGGGTGAGTTCCTGCGCAAGTTGGATGCCATCGACACGATCCACGAGCAGACGCGGATCGCGATGCTGCTCGTCGTGTTGACGGCCTGTCGCAAGGCCGAAGTCACCGGCGGCAAGTGGAGCGAGATCGACCTGAAAGCAGCCGAGTGGGAAATCCCCGCCGACCGGATGAAGGCCGGCCGCGCCCACTGGGTGCCGCTCTCCCGTCAGTGCGTGAAGCTGCTGCAGGAGCTGCGGGCGCTCGTTCCCGAGGGCAGCGTCTACTTGTTCCCCAATCGACTCGATCCCGATCGGCCGATGGCTGTGCGCCAGGATCACCGCCGCAGCGTTCAGCGACAGCGCTTCCTTCACCACCTCGCGCGGGTACACCGAGGTCTGCGTCACCGTGCCGCGAAACATCTGCTTCAGCGCGATGATCCGGTGCTGCGCATCGAGGAACAGCACGCAGAACACCTCGTGCTCCAGCACCCCGATCTCCAACCGCAGATGGTCCTTCACCGCTTGCGGCGACGACATCGTGGCACCACGCCGCACGCGGTGGGCCAGCACGCGCCGCGCGTGGCTCAGCACCTCGTCGGCAAGTGCCGGTCGGTACTGGCCGTCGACATCGCGCACCAGCAGCGCATCGCTCGCAACGGCAGCAGAAGAAGGGATCGAAGAAGACGACATGGCGGACTCCGGTGTGTCGGGCGGGATTGCCCGAGACCGGAGCACCACGGCGCAGCGCAGCCGTCAGGGTTCGAAGACGGCCGCAGGCCGCAAGCGCTCGCCCCGCGAGCGCGCAGACCTTGACGGCGAGAACGGCGTGGTAGCGTGGGTCGACACGGCAAGCCCACACGACCTTTCCATGAGTGAGGCCCGTACCAGGGCCCTGGCTTCCTTCGCGCGCGGAGCTATCGCGCTTTGTTTGCCTGGGCGAGCACTGAAGCCGCCAGTTCCTTGGTCTCGTCAGCGTAGCGACTACTGGCGAGGACGCGCGCCGCAACATCCTCCATGACGGCCCCCGACTGTCTGCCGGTACCGCGCTGAGCAAGGGCTGAGGCGGCCAGACTTCGGGCTACCTGTGATGCTCGCGGATCCTGAAGCGTTTCGGCCGCGAGCTTCGCTACGCGGGTCGAGGTCTGTTTGACGTTCTTACTCATTCAACCTCCGTCAGATATCAGTTCTTGCGTGGACTGCGAAAGGGCACCACCGTACTGGGTACATGCGACGAGCTCGCGGGCACTTCCGAAGGCTGCCGAATGCGCGCGAGTTGAACCACATTGCCACGGCCTTGAAAGTAGCCCTCCGGCAACCCAGCAAGCATTTCAATGTCATGGGCAGCGAGCCCAAGATGACGAGGGATCGCTTCCAGCGGCATGACGTTCTCTTCGACGAGTAGGTCGATCGTGCGACGTAGCAGGCGCGGACGCTCAGGCGGCCTGTCGCCATCGCCCGGCTCGGACTTGGCACCCCATCGAGCTGATCGGCGCTTGAACAGCGCTTGAGCACCGTCAGCGTCCAGCATCTTCAGAGCACGCAACCGCATCACGATCGCGCCAACGGAAACACCCCAGCGTCGTTTGAGCAGCAACAGATCGTCCAAGGTGACCGGCATACGCACCTCGGACGCGAAGGTCTCCGCAGGGAGCAGAAACGCGCCGGCGAAGTTATGCGCTTGCTGCTCAAGCTGCTTGTGGCGCTCGCGATCTGTGGGTCGAGCGACGTGCCTGTGCAGGACGAGGTGGCCGATTTCATGCGCAAGATCAAAGCGACTTCGGTACCCGTTGTCTTTGTCCGCGGAGAGGAGCACCAGCGGCCGACCGAGTGCCGCACTCCACGCGGACAGCCCCTCGATCTGAGCGATCCCCGTTTCTTCGCGGATAAGTACGACTCCAGCGCCTTCAACAGCCAGCGCTAGATCCTGGATGGCCGATCGACCGAGCCGCCAGAGATCGCGACACTCCGACGCCGCCAGTTCGATCTCTTCGCTTGTGATCTGCTCAGGGTCGGTGAAGTTTCGGCTCGGGAGGTTCAACGCCGGGAAGTCTACGAACTCAGTCAAGGCCAACGCGATGTCTTGAGCCCACTCCATCCGAGCTTCCAGCATGGCTCGCGCAGCCACATGCGCGGAGGCGTTGCTCCGGAAGAGCGGCAATGAAACCTTCTCCGCAGGAGGCCTGGTAAACCATTCGGGCGTCACATTGACAACGCCGGCCAATCGATCGAGCGCTTCTCGCTCTGGAGCTTGGGCTCCAGCGCGCCACTTGCTCACCGTCGCTGGCGACACCCCCACGAGCGAAGCGAGCTGCGCTTGGGTCAGGCGGCGCGCGGCCAGCATCTGGCTTAGGCGATCGCTCTGAAACCCCTGAACGCCACCGCGGCTCATGACGAGGTGCCGTCCACGTCCTTCTTGCCGATGTTCTTCTTGAGCTTCGGCACGGCCAAGTCGATTTGGCTGGGCTCTTGGACGTCATAGCGCTTGGCGAAGACCTCCAGCGGCTCGCGGAACAGCCAGCCGCGCATGTACCGGTCGGGTACTGCGATCTGGATCGAGGTGGGCGATTCAGGCTGGATCTGCAGAGACCCCGAGAAGCAAGCCACGAAGAACGCCACGGCTTCAGCCGGCGGCTGGTACTGATCGAACAACTCCGGCTGCACAAGTGGCTCGATGGCCTTGTTTGCGAACGCCATCTGGCGGCGTGTCTGGCTGCGGCGTCCGTTGATCCAGAACCCTTCGGGAATGTTGAACCTGGCGAGGGTGAAGACGCCAGTGCGGCCGGTGACCAAGCCGTTGCCCTGGATGGCCGTAGGCGTCGCCTCAGCCGCCGCAAGCGCGCGGTAGAAGGCTTCGTTCATGTTGAAGTGCCTCAGCTGGCCGACGACATGCGGGAGGTGGCCTTCATCCATCCCCTTGGCTGCGGCGTACGCTCGCGCAGCACCTGCATTGAGTGCGTCTTCGACGCCGAGCACAAGCTCGCGCGGGATGCTGCGCAGGAGCAGGCCTGGGATCGTGTCCTTGGTGGGCGGATTCATGCTCTGGGTCACCTCGTCATCGATTTCGCTTAGGCGGATTCTATACTTATTTTATTTCGCTTAACCAGTTTGGATCGTGGGTGCGCACAGGCCCCTCATCGAGGAGCGCACCTGAAGCCTCCAGGAACCGATCCACTTGAATTTCGTCAGAATTCGTTTCATACTTCTGACAGCCAAGGAATGAACGTGTCCAACCTCGCCCAGCAAGTCCTCGCGCACGCCGCCTCGATGCCGGAAGGCGCCAGCCTGTCCGCCAAGGCCCTGCTGCACCTGGGCAGCCGGGCTGCGGTGGATCAGGCGCTGTCGCGCCTGGCGCGCAGCGGCGAACTGCTGCGCGCCGGGCGGGGCGTCTACGTCCTGCCGGTGAAGGGCAAGTTCGGCGCACGGGCACCGGAAGTCGCCAAGGTGGTCCAAGAATGGGCCAGCCAGCGCGGCGAAACGGTCGTCGGTAACGGCGCGGCTGCAGCGAATGCGCTGGGTCTGACGACCCAGGTGCCGGTGCGCCAGGTCTTCCTGACCTCGGGCCGCAGCCGCAAGCTCAAGCTCGGCGCGCAGACGGTCGAGTTGAAGCATGCCCCGCCGTGGCAACTGCTCTATCCAGGGCAGGCCGCGGGCGAAGCCATCCGCTCGCTGGCCTGGGTAGGGCCGTCGGGATCCCAAGCGGCGCTCGGTCAGCTCAGGCAAAGGCTGCCGGCGTCGGAACTGCTGGCCGTCGCCAACGCACGCGCGCGCCTGCCGACGTGGCTTGCGAGCCAGGTCAGCAGCCTGGTGACCCGTGCCTGAATACTTCGCCCTGCCGCGCGAGGATCAGCGCGAAGCGCTGCTCGTCGCGGCAGAGCGTTCGGGCCGTCCCCTGCACTTGCTCGAGAAGGACGTGTGGGTCGTCTGGGCCCTGCGCCACCTGTTCACCGGACCGCACGCGCAACACCTGGTCTTCAAGGGCGGCACATCGCTCGACGCTGCCGGCTTCGCCGACAGCGCCGCGAAGGACCGCGCATTGGCGCTCGCCGTCGCAAAGCACAAGAGCATCTTCTTCGCCGAATCGATGCCAGACGGTGCGCCCATCGACTACCGCGCAGCGGTCACCGGTGCACTGGATCTGGCACCGAGCGGCGAAGCGCGGAAGACGCTGGCCGAGGACTACCAGCGCATGGTCGAGGACGGCCTGCTCTTGGACGACGCCGAACCCTTCGACGTCCTGCTGAAGCGTTGCCAGGCGCTTGCGCTCAAGGTGAACGCGGCGGCGCTGGGGGCCGCATGACGCTCTGCCCGCGCATCCAAGAACGCGTGCCGACGACCGCTTGTAGGATGGTGACAACAGATTGCCGCCCAGCGCCATCGCCTGGGTTCGCAGCGGAAAAAACTGGGGGTATGCGTGGGGGTACCGACCATACTTCAATAAATAAAGTTCAATAAAAACAGTAACTTAGGACTGCTTTGAAACTCGCCACCTGGAACGTCAATTCGCTGGCCGTGCGCCTGCCCCAGCTGCTGGACTGGCTGGCCGCGCAGCAGCCCGATGCGCTGGTGCTGCAGGAAACCAAGCTCACCGACGACAAGTTTCCGCACCAGGCCCTGGCCGAGGCGGGCTGGCACAGCGCCTGGCATGGCCAGAAAACCTACAACGGCGTGGCCCTGCTGGCGCGCGAGGCGCCACTGGACGTGGTGCGCAACATCCCCGGCTTTGCCGACGAGCAGGCGCGGGTGATTGCCGGCACGGTGGCCGGCGTGCGAGTGGTGGGGGCCTATTTCCCCAACGGCCAGGCGCCCGGCAGCGAGAAGTTTGCTTACAAGATGGGCTGGCTCGACGCACTGACCGCCTGGCTGCGCAGCGAGCTGGCCGCCCACCCGCGGCTGCTGTTGCTGGGCGACTACAACATCGCCCCCGACGACCGCGACGTGTTCGACCCGGTGGCCTGGGCCGGCCAGATCCATTGCACCGACGAAGAACGCGCGCATTTCCGCGCCCTGCTGGAGCTGGGCCTGCACGACGCGTTTCGCCTGTTCGAGCAGCCGCCCAAGAGCTGGAGCTGGTGGGATTACCGCAACCTCGCCTTCCGCAAGAACCAGGGCCTGCGCATCGACCACATCCTGGTCAGCGAGGCGCTGCGGGCGCAGGTGCGGCAGTGCAGCATCGACAAGCAGCCGCGGCGCAACGAGCGGCCCAGCGACCATGCACCGGTGATCGTCGAGTTGGCCATGTGAAGCCTTGGCCGGCCGGCCGCGACTGTGGCACCATCGCTCTTGCGGCTGAACTGAGCGACAAGGCGTCCAGTGCCAGCAGATGCGCGGCTGCCAAAGCAGCCGGATCAACTTGAAAGCACCCCAGACAGGCGAGCGAGGGCAGTAAGGTGGCACAGTCGAGATTCCCGCGGCAGGCGGGCAAGTCGCCAGTCACCATGGGCAGTCGCCTGTGGCAGCAGTTGCAGGAATGGCGGCATACGCCAAGCCGGCCAGCAGCCGCCGAGCCGTCCGACGACGGCTCGCCGCGCGCCAGCGGCGAACTCACCACCCAGCCCCCACCCAGCCGTGGCCAGGCCTTGCGCGAGGCCTACCGCACGCTGCGCCAGCGCATGGACAGCCGGCCGGCCATGCGCCAGGTGCTGCCGCATCTGGCCGCCATCGAGCGGGCGCTGGGCCGCCACGGCTCGCGCGCGCTGCACAAGCTGCCGGTGCCGGTGCTGCACCGCGGCCTGACCCAGCTCACGCTGCTGCAAAGCGATGACGACGCCCCGCTCGATGCCGCCAGCCTGCGGGTGCTGCGCCTGCGCCTGATCGAGGCCATCGCGCTGCGCAGCGCGCCGGTGGCCGGCAGCGACGCCGAAGCCGACCGTGCCGAGCGCCCGGTGCGCCGCGCCCTGCCCTCGGCGCCGCGGGGTTTTGCGCCGTCCAGCCACCTTGGCGCCAGCACCCTGCCGCAGGGCATGGAGGTGTCGGAGGTGTCGGCCGACGCCTTCGACGAGGCCGAGCGCACGCTGGGCCTGTCGCGCCGGCACTGAGCCGGCACTGAGCCGGCGGGCAGCCGGCACTGAGCCGGCGGGCAGCCGGCCCGCCGGGCAGCCCGGCTCAATCGTCCAGGCCCAGTTCCTGGATCTTGCGCGTGATGGTGTTGCGGCCGATGCCCAGCTTGTGCGCCGCCTCGATGCGGCGGCCGCGGGTGATCTCGAGCGCGGTGTGGATCAGCTGTCCCTCGAACTGCCGGGTCAGCGTGTCCCAGACCTGCGGGTCGCCCGATTCGAGCAGGCGGCGCGCCTCGCGCTGCAGGTCGTTCAGCCAGCCGGCCGGGGCCTGAACGGCCGGCGCCATGGCGGCCGTCGGCACCTCAGGTGCCATGCCGGGCGCCGGCGAGCCCAGGCTGACCCAGGCCGGCGCCGAGGCCGGCGCTTCGCCCATCGCCACCGGCTGGCCGCCGCCCGACGACAAGGCCGGCGCGCCAGCCGCCAGCAGCGGCGCCTCGCTCAGCAGCTCGGGCGGCAGGTCCTTGGGCTCGATCACCTGGGCCGGGGCCATCACCGTGAGCCAGTGGCACACGTTCTCGAGCTGCCGCACATTGCCCGGAAAGTCGAAGGCCATCAGCCGCTCGAGCGCGGCCTCGGTGATGCGCTTGGCCTCGACGCCCAGCTCCTTGGCGCTCTTGGCCAGGAAAAAGCGGGTCAGGCCGGCGATGTCCTCGCGGCGCTCGCGCAGCGGCGGCAGGCGCAGGCGGATCACATTGAGGCGGTGGAACAAGTCCTCGCGGAAGCCGCCTTCACGCACCCGCTGCTCCAGGTTCTGGTGCGTGGCGGCGATCACCCGCACATTGGCCTTCAGCGGCTGGTGGCCGCCCACGCGGTAGAACTGCCCGTCGCTCAGCACACGCAGCAGGCGGGTCTGCAGATCGAAGGGCATGTCGCCGATTTCGTCGAGAAACAGCGTGCCCTCGTCGGCCTGCTCGAAGCGCCCGCGCCGCGTGGTCTGCGCGCCGGTGAAGGCGCCGCGCTCGTGGCCGAACAGCTCGCTTTCGAGCAGATCCTTCGGGATGGCCGCGGTGTTGATGGCGATGAACGGGCCGGCCGCGCGCGGGCTGTGCTTGTGCAGCGCACGCGCCACCAGCTCCTTGCCCGAGCCCGATTCGCCGGTGATCAGCACCGTGACATTGCTCTGGCTGAGCCGGCCGATGGCGCGGAACACGTCCTGCATCGCCGGCGCCTGGCCCAGCATCTCGGGCATCTGCGCCTGGGCGGTGTCGCGCACCTGCTCGCGCACGCTCTCGTCGACCGCGCGGCGGATCAGCTCCACCGCCTTGGGCAGGTCGAAGGGCTTGGGCAGGTACTCGAAGGCCCCGCCCTGGAAGGCGCTGACCGCGCTGTCCAGGTCGGAGTAGGCGGTCATGATGATCACCGGCAGGCCGGGCAGGCGCTCCTTGACCTTGGCCAGCAGGTCGATGCCCGAGCCTCCGGGCATGCGGATGTCGCTCACCAGCACCTGCGGCGCGTCGTCGTCGAGTGCGGCAAGAACGTCGCGGGGGTTCGAGAAGCTGCGCGTGGCGAACTGCTCACGGGCCAACGCCTTCTCGAGCACGAAGCGGATGGATTGGTCGTCGTCAACGATCCAGATGGGTTTCATGCGGCAGCCTGGTTGCCGGACCCCGCACCTTGCTCATGGCAACGGGATCACGATACGGAACACGGTCTGGCCGGGCTCGCTGTCGCATTCGATCATGCCCTGGTGCTGCTGCACGAACGTCTGCGCCAGAGTCAACCCGAGGCCCGATCCGCCATCACGCCCCGAAACCAGCGGGAAGAAGATGCGATCGCGGATGTCCTCGGGCACGCCCGGTCCGTTGTCCTCGATATGCAATTCCAGTGCCAATCGAAAACGCTGCTTGCCGATGGTGACCTGGCGGGCCACCCGCGTGCGCAGCACGATCTGCGCGTCGCCCGCGGCCATGCGCTCGGCCAGCGCCTGGGCGGCGTTGTGGGCGATGTTGAGCACCGCCTGGATCAGCTGCTCGCGGTCGCCACGAAACTCGGGGATCGAGGTGTCGTAGCTGCGCTTGACCGCCAGGCCGCGCGGAAACTCCGCCAGGATCAGCGAGCGCACCCGTTCGCAGACCTCGTGGATGTTGACGTCGCTCACCACATGCGGCCGGCGGTGCGGCGCCAGCAGTCGATCGACCAGCGCCTGCAGCCGGTCGGCCTCGTGGATGATGACCTGGGTGTACTCGGTGAGCTCCTTGCTCTCGATGTCCATGGCCAGCAGCTGCGCCGCGCCGCGGATGCCGCCCAGCGGGTTCTTGATCTCGTGCGCCAGGTTGCGGATCAGCTCCTTGTTGGCCTGCACCTGGCCGAGCGCGCGCTCCTCGCGGTCTTGCTTGGTCTGCTGCTCGATCTCGAGCATCTCCACCAGCACGCGCTCGCCGCCGTGGTGGTCGATCTGGGTGACGATCACATGCACCGGCAGCAGCTCGTGCGCGGCCACCGGCGCACGGCGCAAGGTGCCGTCAAAACGGCCGGTGCTGATCTCGTTGCGCGACACCGAATCCACCGTCTCGCGCAGCTGGCGCGGGTCGACGAACCAGTCGAACAGGTTGCCGCGCATCAACGAGCGGCGCGACAGGCCGGCCACGTCCTCGAGCATGGCGTTGACGAACAGCATGCGGCCATCGGGCCGCACCACGGCCACCATGGTGGCCAGCAGATCCAGCGCGTCGAAGCGCGAGCCGCCGTTGCCGGCCGAACTGTTGGGCGGGCTCATGGGGCGATCTTGGCCAGTTCGCGCTTGATGGCGGCCACGTCGCTCTCGCTGCGGGTGACGGCCGCCTTGAGCTCGGCCGTGCGGTCGAGGTACTTCTGGTAGTTGCGCTCGTCGCCGCGCCGCTCAGGCTCGCCGTTGTTGTAGTCGCGCCGCAGCTGGGCCAGGCGTTCTTCCTCGCGGCGCAGCTCGGCCTCGAGGATGCGGCGCGCATCGGTGTCGCGCTGGCGCTGGGCGGCGGGGTCGACCTTGGCGTCCGAGGCGCGCGGCGCGCTGCTGGCCGCACCCGCCCCGGCACTGGCACCGTTGCCGGCCGTTGCCGCACCGCGCGGCCGGCCGCCCTGCACGATGGTGATCGGCGCGCCGTCGATCGTGCGGCAGCCGCGCGCGCGCGCCTCCTCGGCGCTGAGCATGTTGGTGAATTCGTCGGCGCCGCCGGTCTTGCCCGGGCAGCGGTACACGGCGCCGCCCTGCGCCGCCACCGGGCCGGCCGCCAGGCAGCACGCCGCCAGGGTGGCCCGTGACATGAAAACGAGGAAGGTGCTGCGCATCGTCAATCGGCCCGATCAGGGCCCCACCGGCGGCCCGCCGGCGCATTGTGGCCCACGGTGGGCCGCGCTCCGGCAGCCCGCAGACCCCGGCACGCGGGTGGCCGCAGGCGCGGCTGGCAGGCCAAAAAAAAGGCGGCTTGCGCCGCCCTCGTCCTGCGGCCGCGGCAACCCGGCAAGGGCCGCCGCCTGGCCATCAGAGCGTGTAGTACATGTCGAACTCGACCGGGTGGGTGGCCATGCGGAAGCGGGTCACTTCCTGCATCTTCAGGTCGATGTAGGCGTCGATGTAGCTGTCGGTGAACACGCCACCCTTGGTCAGGAAGCTGCGGCCCTTGTCCAGGTACTCCAGCGCCTGCTCGAGGCTCGAGCACACGGTCGGGATCTTCGCGTCTTCGTCCGGCGGCAGGTGGTACAGGTCCTTGGTGGCGGCTTCGCCCGGGTGGATCTTGTTTTCCACGCCGTCCAGACCGGCCATCAGCAGCGCCGCGAAACCCAGGTAGGGGTTCATCAGGGGATCGGGGAAGCGGGCTTCCACGCGACGGCCCTTGGGGTTGGCCACGTAGGGGATGCGGATCGAGGCCGAGCGGTTCTTGGCCGAATAGGCCAGCTTCACCGGAGCTTCGAAGCCGGGCACCAGGCGCTTGTAGCTGTTGGTGCCGGGGTTGGTGATGGCGTTCAGTGCACGGGCGTGCTTGATGATGCCGCCGATGTAGTACAGCGCGAACTCGCTCAGGCCGGCATAGCCGTCGCCAGCGAACAGGTTCTTGCCGTCCTTCCAGACCGACTGGTGCACATGCATGCCGCTGCCGTTGTCGCCGACGATGGGCTTGGGCATGAACGTGGCGGTCTTGCCGTAGGCAGCGGCCACGTTGTGGATGATGTACTTCTGCAGCTGCACCCAGTCGGCGCGCTGGATCAGCGTGCTGAACTTGGTGCCGATTTCCATCTGGCCGGCGTTGGCCACCTCGTGGTGGTGCACCTCCACCGGGATGCCCACCGATTCAAGGATCAGGCACATCTCCGAGCGCATGTCCTGGCCGCTGTCGACCGGGGGCACGGGGAAGTAGCCACCCTTGACCGCCGGACGGAAGCCGTTGTTGCCGTGCTCGTATTCCTTGCCGCTGTTCCAGGCCGCTTCTTCCGCGTCGATCTTGTAGAAGCAACCCGACATGTCGTTGCCCCAGCGGATGCTGTCGAACACGAAGAACTCGGGTTCGGGGCCGAAGTAGGCGGCGTCGCCCAGGCCGGTGCTCTTCATGTAGGCCTCGGCGCGCTTGGCCAGCGAGCGCGGATCGCGCTCGTAGGGCTTGCCGTCGGCGGGATCAACCACGTCGCAGGTCAGGATCAGCGTGGGTTCTTCGAAGAACGGGTCGATGTTGGCCGTGTTCGGGTCAGGCATCAGCTGCATGTCCGACGCTTCGATGCCCTTCCAGCCGGCGATCGACGAGCCGTCGAAGGCGTGGCCTGACGTGAACTTGTCTTCATCGAAGTGGGACACGGGCACAGAAACGTGCTGTTCCTTGCCGCGGGTGTCGGTGAAACGGAAGTCGACGAACTTGACTTCGTTTTCCTTCACCATCGACATCACGTCGGCGACGGTCTTGGCCATCAAGAATCTCCTAGCGGGGCGCAGTGCAAACGATGGAATGGGTGTGGTGTGTGGCCTCTCGCAGCCGGGAAAACCCAGGGCGCGGAGGCGCACGGCAATGTAGCAGAAAGCATGCCTGCGACCGCCCACCGGCGCACGCCACCGCGGCACGGCGCACCAATGCATGGCATGCGCCCTGGCCAGGCCCATCCCGCTGATGCACCAAGATGGCGACATGTGTCGCCCCGTTTTAGGGCGTTAGTCTCGCACCATTTCGGGGCCGAGCTGGGCGTCGACCGCCACCAGCCCGCTGCGCAGCTGCTCGAACGCCGCCGGCACGGCCTCGGCCGCGCCCTTGACGCCCAGCTCGATGTGGCGTCCCCACTGCGGATGGTCGACGCTGGGCAGGCTGAACACCTTGATGCCGGGGTGCGCGGCCTCCACGGCCTCCATCAGCGGCGTCAGCGCCGCCTCCATGGCGCCCATCACGATCAGCGAGCGCTCGCGCTGGCGCATGCCGCCGTGCAGCCCGGCGTAGCGCTGGTCGAGCACCCAGGCCACCATCGGATGGGCCATCACCGGAAAGCCGGGCACGAAGTGCACATCGCCTACCGAAAAGCCGGCGATCTTGTTGTAAGGGTTCGGGATGATCTCGGCTCCGGCCGGAAACATGCCCATGTTCAGCCGGTGCTGGTTGTCGGCGCGCTCGGGCTCATAAGGCAGGCCCTGCTCGCGCGCCACGTCGCGCATGCGTTCGCGGATCAGCTCGGCGGCCTCGGGCTGCAATTCCAGCGGCCGCTCGAGCGCCGCCGCGGCGGCCTGGCGGGTGTGGTCGTCGGGCGTGGCGCCAATGCCGCCGCAGCTGAACACGATGTCGCCCGAGGCAAAGGCCTCGCGCAAGGTGGCGGTGATGCGCTCGCGGTCGTCGCCCACGTAGCGCGCCCAGGCGAGCTGCAGGCCGCGCTCGGCCAGCAGCTCGATCACCTTGGGCAGGTGCTTGTCCTGGCGCTTGCCGGAGAGGATTTCGTCGCCGACGATGATGAGACCGAAGCTGGGCATGTGCGGGTGCGGGTGCGGGGGTGCGGACAGATCAGGACACTGGCGGCGGCAGGAAGGGGGGCGCCGACGGCCCGGGGGCCGAGGGCGGCGCCGGCGGGCGGGTCGACGACGACGGCGCAGCGGCCGGCGCCTCGGCGTCGATCACCATCGGGTCGTCGGCGGCATGCAGGGGCTGCACGGCGGCCCGGGGCGCGGGCTCGGCGTCGCGCACATGGCGCAGCGCGGCCAGCGCCGCCAGCACATAGTGCGTGAACCACAGCGCCGAGAACGCGAACACCAGCGTGTACAGCCACACCGACAACGCGATGAACAGGGGCGCGAAGATCAGCGTCATCGCCCCGGCCGCCCACAGCAGCGATGGCGCGGCGCCCAGGTAGCCGGTGATCACGCCGATGCCCATCAGCGGCATGCGGTGCTCGCGCAGGATCTGCCGGCGCTCGTCGCGGCTGGCGTGTTCGGCCAGCGCATCGAAGCTCATCACGCGGTAGGTGAGCCAGCCCCAGATCAGGGGCGGCAGCACCAGCACCAGCGGCGGGATGAACCACAGTGGCAGGCTCAGGCCCATCAGCAGCAGGGCCAGCAGCGTGCAGCCCACCGACCAGGCCAGGCTGCCGAGCCAGCCACCGCCACGCTTGCGCTCCATCGCGGCAAAGCGCCGCTCGGCCACCAGGTTGACGATGGACGGCCCCATCAGCATGGCCACCAGCAGCACCGACAGCACGACGATCATCGGCGCCACCAGCAGCACCACGATCAGTGGCGCCAGCACCGAGCGGAACGAGGCGCCGGCGATGGATTCCACCCACTTCAGCGCGGCATCCACCAGCAGCCAGCTTTCCAGCGTGGCCCGCACGCCGGCCACGGCGGTCTCCCAGTACATCCAGCCCAGGCCCAGCGCCAGGGCCACGCCGATGCCCAGCGGCAGCAGCGACAGGCCGATGATCTTGGGGTGCAGGCAGTAGGCGGCGGCGCGCCAGAACGAATCAAGCAGGAGTTTCATGGCCGCGGCAGCATACACGCCGGGCGAACTGGCACCGGCCGCCTTGCGACGCAGGGTGCCAGGCCGTTGACCGAGCGCCACCCGGGCCGACCGGACGGCGCCACGCGCTCAAAAGCGTGTGATTGAACCGTCGCCAGCGGGCTCAGGGTGGTTCGAGCAACGCAGCCGTACTGCCGTACGGCGAGTCGCGCAGGGCCGCCATGGGCCGGCGCAGCAGGTTCATTCACACCTTGTCAGTTGGCCAGCGGTCCGCCGGCGCCCGGCGCGCGCAGGACGCAGCGCTGCTGCACGCAGGCCGCGCCAGGATCGGGCAGGTACTGGCAGTTGGACATCATGCCGCTGGCGGCTGCGCGCTGGCGTTGCAGCGTGGCCAGTTCGGCCGACCAGGCTTCGAGCTTGCGCGCCCGCGCCGCCGGGCCCGACCAGGCCAGGTACTGCCCCGGCCCGCCGCAGGCCTTCTCGCCCACCGCCAGCGTGCGGCACTGCGCGTCGCTGTCGCAGCGGGCCTCGCCGATCTCGCCGCGGATGCGCGCCATCAGGGCCGACTCGGGCGTCGCCTGCGGCGGGGTGGCCACGGCGGCCGGAGCCGGCATCTGGGCCTGGCAGGCGGCCATCAGCAGCAGGCCGGTGGCGCCAGCCAGGGCGCAGGCGAAGCGTGAGCGTGAGCGGTGCAAGGGCATGGCGATCGAGAGGATCTTGGCGGGCATGGCGATCAGGCGATCAGGCGGCCGGAGCTGCTGCCGGCTGCCGCACCGGCCGCGCCCCCGGCCAAGGGCAACAAGGCTGTGATCTTGCCCCAGCGCAGCGCCCGTGCTGTTGCGGGCCGGCAAAGAACCCCGCGCGGCAACGGGCCGAAAGGCTTCGCGGCATCATGGTGGCACCAGCCTGCCGGGCCGCCCCCAGGGCCAGAACCGGCAGGCGCAGCCTGAAGGTATCCCCGTGACCCTGCCGCCGTTGTCCGTCCTTGATCTGGCCCCGATTCCCGAGGGCGCCGATGCCGCTGCCGCCCTGGCCCGCTCGCTCGCGCTGGCACGCCAGGCCGAGGCCTGCGGCTACCGCCGCTTCTGGCTGGCCGAGCACCACAACATGGACGGTGTGGCCTGCTCGGCCACTGCGGTGCTGGTGGGCCATGTGGCCGGTGGCACGCGCCGCATCCGGGTGGGCTCGGGCGGCGTGATGCTGCCCAACCACGCCCCGCTGACCGTGGCCGAGGCCTTCGGCACGCTGGCCACGCTGTACCCCGAGCGCATCGATCTCGGCCTGGGCCGCGCCCCAGGCACCGACATGGCCACCGCCCGCGCGCTGCGCCGCCACATGGACGGCGCCGGCGAGGACGATTTTGCGCAGGAGGTGCAGGAGCTGATGCACTACCTCGAGCCGGCCCAGCCCGGCCAGAAGGTGCGCGCCATTCCCGGCCAGGGCACGCGGGTGCCGGTGTGGCTCCTGGGCTCCAGCCTGTATGGCGCGCAGCTGGCGGCCTATCTGGGCCTGCCCTATGCCTTTGCCTCGCACTTCGCGCCCGATCTGCTGGACCAGGCGCTGGACATCTACCGCCGCAGCTTCCGCCCCTCGGCACGCTGGCCCCGGCCGCATGCGATGGTGGCCGTGAACGCCGTGGCCGCCGACAGTGACGACGAAGCCGCCACCCTGGCCACCTCGCTGCAGCAGCGTTTTCTGGCCATGCAGCGCGGCGAGCGTGGCCCGCTGCCGCGGCCGGTGGACCCGGCCGCTTTTGCCCGCATGGGCACGCCGCAAGAGCATGCCGGCGCCGCGCGCATGTATGCCTGCAGCGCGGTGGGTGCGCCCGACACGCTGCGCGCGCAACTGCGCAAGATCGTCGAGCGCACGCAGGCCGACGAGCTGATCATGGCCGGCGCCATCCACGACGATGCGGCGCGGCTGAAGTCGTGCGCGCTGGTGGCCGAGCTGGCCGGCGCCACGGCAGGCGCCTGAACGGCGCGCGGCCCCGAGGCACGGCCGCCGCGCGCGCGCTCAAGGCTCAAGCTCCGCGCTCGCCTTCAAGGCTCACCCCCCGGGCTCGCCTTCAAGGCTCGAGGGCGAACAGCGACTCGTCGCGCCAGTAGGCCACGGCCGAGAACCAGCCCTCCCACACGCAGCCGTTGCAGCCGCGGCCGCAGCAGCCCACCGGCTCGGGCGGCGGCTCGCGCAGCGCCACGCCGGCGCTGGCCGCGCGGCCCTGCAGGTGCTGGATCACGGCCAGGCCGGTGGCCCGGTCTTCGATGGCAAAGTCCATGGCCCGCCCGGCGGCCGGATCAGCCCACCCAGCGGCGGGCGTTGCCGAACATGCGCTGCCAGGGGCTGGCGGCGGCGATGTTGCCCGGGGTCCAGCTCATCTGGGCTTGGCGGAACACGCGCTCGGGGTGCGGCATCAGCGCGGTGAAGCGGCCGTCGGCGGTGGTCACCGCGGTCAGGCCGCCCGGGCTGCCGTTGGGGTTGAACGGGTACTGCTCGGTGGCCGCGCCATGGTGGTCGACAAAGCGCATGGCCTTGGCCACCTGGGCCTCGTTGCCGCGCTGGCTGAAGTCGGCATAACCCTCGCCGTGCGCCACGGCAATGGGCAGGCGGCTGCCGGCCATGCCGGCAAAGAAGATCGAGGGGCTGTCCAGCACCTCCACCAGGCTCAGGCGGGCCTCGAACTGCTCGCTCTTGTTGCGGGTGAACTTGGGCCAGTGCTGCGCGCCGGGGATGATGGGCGACAGCGCGGCCAGCATCTGGCAGCCGTTGCACACGCCCAGCGTGAAGCTGTCGGGCCGCTGGAAGAAGGCCGCGAAGGCTTCCGCCAGGGCCGGGTTGAACAGGATCGAGCGCGCCCAGCCCTCGCCGGCGCCCAGCGTGTCGCCATAGCTGAAGCCGCCACAGGCCACCAGGCCGCGGAACTGGTCGAGTCGGGCGCGACCGGTCTGCAGATCGGTCATGTGCACGTCGTGCGCCTCGAAGCCGGCCTGGGCCATGGCGTAGCTCATCTCGACATGCGAGTTGACGCCCTGCTCGCGCAGGATGGCCAGCTTGGGCCGGCTGAGGTTCAGGTACGGCGCGGCCACGTTCTCGGCGGCGTCGAAGCCCAGGTGCACATGCAGGCCGGGGTCGCCCTCGGCGCCCACTGCCGCATGCTCGGCCTCGGCGCAGGCCGGGTTGTCGCGCAGCCCGGCAATGCGTGCGCTGACCTCGTCCCAGGCCTGCTGCAGCGTGCGGATCGGCGCGCTGAACTGGGCCTTGGTGTCGCGCCACACCTCCACGGTGCGCGTGCTGTTGGTGCTGCCGACCACATGGCTGTGCCTGGACAGCCCATGCTGGCGCAGCACGGCCATGGCGGCATCGCGCTGGGCGCGCGCCACCTGCAACACCACGCCCAGCTCCTCGTTGAACAAGGCCTTGAGCGTGAGCTCGTTGCGGCGCTCGCCGACCTGGCTGGCCCAGTTCTTCGAGTCGCCGTATTCGGCGCGGCTGTCGCTGATGCCGTCGCCCTCGGTCACCAGCAGGTCGACGTTCAGGCTCACGCCGGTCTGGCCGGCAAAGGCCATCTCGCACACCGCGGCCCACAGGCCGCCGTCGGCGCGGTCGTGGTAGGCCAGCAGCAGACCCTGGGCACGCAGCTGGTTCACCGCGGTCACCAGGGCCTTGAGCTGGGCGGCGTCGTCGAGATCGGGCACGCCATCCTCGACATGACAGCCGAACTGGCCAATCACCTGGGCCAGCATCGAGCCGGCCATGCGGTTCTTGCCCTGACCCAGGTCGACCAGGATCAGGCTCGACTCCACCGGCTGCAGCTGCGGCGTCAGCGTGCCCTGCACGCTGTCGAGCGAGGCAAAGGCCGTGACGATCAGGCTCACCGGCGCGGTCACCTGCCTGGGGCCAGCCGCGTCGGCCCACTTGGTGCGCATCGACAGGCTGTCCTTGCCCACCGGAATGCCGATGCCGAGCTGCGGGCACAGGTCCATGCCCACGGCCTTGACGGTGTCGTACAGCGCGGCGTCTTCGCCCGGCTCGCCGCAGGCGGCCATCCAGTTGGCGCTGAGCTTCACGCGGCTCAGCTCGATGGGCGCCGCCAGCAGGTTGGTGATGGCCTCGCCCACCGCCATGCGGCCCGAGGCCGGCGCATCCAGCGCGGCCAGCGGCGTGCGCTCGCCCATGCTCATGGCCTCGCCGCGCAGGCCGGCGTAGTCGGCCAGGGTCACGGCGCAGTCGGCCACCGGCACCTGCCAGGGGCCGACCATCGGGTCGCGGTGGCTCATGCCGCCCACAGTGCGGTCGCCGATGGTGATCAGAAAGCGCTTGCTGGCCACCGTGGGGTGGCGCAGCACGGCCAGGGCCACATCGGCGAGCACCACGCCGGTGAGCTTGAGCGGCGCCTCGCGGCGGGCCACGCGGGCCACGTCGCGGTGCATCTTGGGCGGCTTGCCCAGCAGCACGTCCATCGGCATGTCGATGGGCCGCTCACCGCCGGGGCCGTCTTCGAGGATCAGCGCGCGTTCGTCGGTGGCCACGCCCACCACGGCAAACGGGCAGCGCTCGCGCGCGGCCATCTGCTCGAACAGCGGCATCAGCGCCGGGTCGATGGCCAGGGTGTAGCGCTCCTGGCTTTCGTTGCACCAGATTTCCTTGGGCGCCAGGCCGGTTTCTTCCAGCGGCACCTGGCGCAGGTCAAACGTGGCGCCCTTGCCGGCACCGTCCACCAGCTCGGGAAAGGCATTGCTGATGCCGCCCGCGCCGACGTCGTGAATGGCCACGATGGGGTTGCGCTCGCCCAGCGCCCAGCAGTGGTTGATGACCTCCTGCGCGCGGCGCTGGATCTCGGGGTTGCCGCGCTGCACGCTGTCGAAATCGAGCGCGGCGGTGTTGGTGCCGGCGGCCATCGAGCTGGCGGCGCCGCCGCCCATGCCGATGCGCATGCCCGGGCCGCCCAGCTGCACCAGCAGCGTGCCGGCGCCAAAGGGCAGCTTGTGGGTCTGGCCGGCGCTGATCTGCCCCAAGCCGCCGGCAATCATGATCGGCTTGTGGTAGCCGCGGCGCACGCCGGCCACATCCTGCTCATACACGCGGAAGTAGCCGCCCAGGTTGGGCCGGCCGAACTCGTTGTTGAAGGCCGCGCCGCCCAGCGGGCCGTCGATCATGATCTGCAGCGCGCTGGCGATGTGCTCGGGCTTGCCCACCGCATCGCGCTCCCAGGGCTCGGCCAGGCCCGGCAGGTGCAGGTTGCTGACACTGAAGCCGGTGAGGCCGGCCTTGGGCCGCGCGCCGCGGCCGGTGGCGCCTTCGTCACGGATCTCGCCACCGGCACCGGTGCTGGCGCCCGGGAACGGGCTGATGGCGGTGGGGTGGTTGTGCGTCTCCACCTTCATCAGCACATGCGCCACCTCATGGCGCGGGCCGTACACCGGCGCGTTGGTGAAGCCCTGCGGCAGCCAGCGCTCGACCGGTCCGCCCTCCATCACCGCGGCGTTGTCGCTGTAGGCCACGATGCTGTGCTGCGGGCTCAGCTTCTCGGTGTTGCGGATCATGCCGAACATCGACAGCGGCTGGCGCTGGCCATCGATGCTGAACTCGGCATTGAAGATCTTGTGGCGGCAGTGCTCGCTGTTGGCCTGGGCGAACATCATCAGCTCCACGTCGCTGGGGTTGCGGCCCAGCTTGGTGAAGGCGTCGGCCAGGTAGTCGATCTCGTCGGCCGACAGCGCCAGGCCCCAGTCGGCGTTGGCCTGCCCGAGCGCCGCCTTGCCGGCGCCCAGCACATCCACATGGGCCAGCGGCTCGGGCTGGCGGGCGTCAAACAGGTGCTGGCCGGCCTCGCGGGCGTAGGCCACGCTCTCGGTCATGCGGTCGTGCAGCAGCAGCGCGCAGGCCTGAAGCTCGGCCTCGCTCAGCGGCTTGGCCGAGCCGATCAGCGGGCTCTTGAGCTGCAGGCGGAACTCGGTGACGCGCTCCACCCGGTGGATGGCCAGACCGCAGTTGTGGGCGATGTCGGTGGCCTTGCTGGCCCAGGGCGACACCGTGCCCAGGCGCGGCAGCACCACCACCAGCGCGGCATGGGCCTCGTCCTTGCCCGGCTGGTAGGGGTCGCCATAGGTCAGCAGGCCAGCCAGGCGGTCTTGCGCGCCCGCGTCCAGCGCGGCATCGCTCCACACCCAGTGCACATGGCGCGCCGCCACGCCGGTGATGCGCTCGCTCACCGCCTGCAGCCGCGGCAGCAGGGCCTGGGCGCGAAAGGCCGACAGCGCGTTGCCGCCCTCGACGAAGAACACGGTGGGACTGAAGGGCGTGGTGGTCTGCGGCATGGCTACCCGGGTGGCGTCGACGAGTGGCTTCCATGGAGCGCGGGCCGAGGAAACGGCCATGCCCATGAAAACCCTCGATTCTACTTTGAGGTGGGATAATTGCCGGTTATGCCGATCACCCTCAAGACCGCTGCCGACATCGAAGGCATGCGCATCGCCGGCCGCCTGGCCTCTGAAGTGCTGGACATGCTGACGCCCCACGTCAAGCCCGGCGTCACCACCGAGCAGCTCGACAAGCTGGCGCACGACCACATCGTGAACGTGCAGGCCGGCATCCCGGCGCCGCTGAACTACCAGCCGCCCGGCTACGTGCCCTACCCCAAGTCGATCTGCACCTCGGTCAACCACCAGGTCTGTCACGGCATCCCGAACGACAAGCCGCTGAAAAACGGTGACATCGTCAACATCGACGTCACCGTCATCAAGGACGGCTGGCACGGCGACACCAGCCGCATGTTCGTGGTGGGCGAAGGCAGCATCGCGGCCAAGCGCCTGTGCGCCATCACCTACGAGGCCATGTGGAAGGGCATTGCCAAGGTGCGGCCCGGCGCCCGCCTGGGCGACATCGGCCATGCCATCCAGACCTTTGCCGAGGGCCAGGGCTTCTCCATCGTGCGCGAGTTCTGCGGCCACGGCATCGGCAGCAAGTTCCACGAAGAACCGCAGGTGCTGCACTACGGCCGCCCCGGCACGCTCGAAGAGCTGGTGCCGGGCATGATCTTCACCATCGAGCCGATGATCAATGCCGGCCGGCGCGAGATCCGCGAGCTGGGCGACGGCTGGACCATCGTCACCAAGGACCGCTCGCTGTCGGCGCAGTGGGAGCACACCGTGGTGGTCACCGACACCGGCTACGAGGTGCTCACCGTGTCGGCGGGCAGCCCGGCGCTGCCGGCCTTCATGGGCGGCGGCGCCTGAGCGGGCCCCCCGTGCGCAGTCCTGACTCGGCACCGGGCCAGCCGGAGGCGGCGGTGCCGCTCGACCTGGCGACGCTGCGCACGCAGTTTCGCGACGGCAAGAAGGCGCTGATTGCGCATTTCATGCAGTCGCGTGCCACCGCGCCGGCCGCCACCCACCTGATCCGCAGCCTGGCCCGGCATGTGGATGCCACGCTGGCCACGCTGTGGCGCGATGCCGGCGTGGCCGATGCCCTGCCCGACGCCGCCCTGGTGGCCGTGGGCGGCTACGGCCGCGGCGACCTGCTGCCCTACAGCGATGTGGACGTGCTGCTGCTGCTGCCCAGCGGCTGCGACACCGGCGACAGCACCCGCGCCAAGCAGGCGCTCGAGGCCTTCATCACCGCCTGCTGGGACATCGGCCTGGAAATCGGCTCGTCGGTGCGCAGCGTGGCCGAATGCGTGGCCGAGGCCCGGCGCGACGTGACGGTGCAGACCGCGCTGCTCGAATCGCGCTGGCTGGCTGGCAGCAAGAAGCTGTGCCTGCAGTTCCAGAAGGCCACCGCCGCGGCGATGGACCCGGTGGCCTTTTTGCGCGCCAAGGTGCTCGAGATGCGCCAGCGCCATGTGAAGTACGAGGACACGCCCTACGCGCTGGAGCCCAATTGCAAGGAAAGCCCGGGCGGCCTGCGCGACCTGCAGGTGGTGATCTGGGTGGCGCGCGCGGCCGGCCTGGGCAAGAGCTGGGCCGAGCTGGCCGCCAAGGGCCTGATCACCCCGTTCGAGGTCAAGCAGCTGCAGCGCCACCAGGGTGCGCTGACCCTGATCCGCGCGCGCCTGCATGCCGTGGCCGGCCGCCGCGAGGACCGCCTGGTGTTCGACCTGCAGACCGCCGTGGCCGAGAGCTTCGGCTACCAGCACAGCCGCGAGCAGCGCGCCAGCGAGCTGCTGATGCACCGCTACTACTGGGCCGCCAAGGCGGTGACCCAGCTCAACCAGATCCTGCTGCTCAACATCGCCGAGCGCCTGGAAGGCAGCGAGACCGCGCCGATGCGGCCGATCAATGCGATCTTCCTGGATCGCGCCGGCATGCTCGAGGTGGTGCGCGACGACCTCTACCTCGACAACCCGCACGCCATCCTCGAGACCTTTCTGGTGTTTGCGCAGACGCCGGGCATCAAGGGCCTGTCGGCGCGCACCCTGCGCGCGCTGTACAACGCGCGCAACGTGATGAACAGCGCCTTCCGCCGCGACCCGGTGAACCGCGAGCTGTTCATGGACATCCTGCGCCAGCCGCAGGGCATCACGCATGCGTTCAGGCTGCTCAACCAGACCTCGGTGCTGGGCCGCTACCTGTGGGTGTTCCGTCGCATCGTGGGGCGCATGCAGCACGACCTGTTCCACGTCTACACGGTGGACCAGCACATCCTGATGGTGCTGCGCAATGTGCGCCGCTTCTTCATCCCCGAGCACGCGCACGAGTACCCGTTCTGCACCCAGCTGGCCTCGCAGTGGGACCAGCCCGAGCTGCTGTACATCGCCGCGCTGTTCCACGATGTGGCCAAGGGCCGTGGTGGCGACCACAGCGAGCTGGGCGCGGTGGAGGTGCGGCGCTTTTGCCGCGACCACGGCCTGGGCAAGGACGACGCGGCGCTGGTCGAGTTTCTGGTGCGCCACCACCTCACGATGAGCACCGTGGCGCAGAAGGAGGACTTGTCGGATGCCGACGTGATCCGCGCCTTCGCCGCCAAGGTGGGCAGCGTGCGCTACCTCACCGGCCTGTACCTGCTGACCGTGGCCGACATCCGCGGCACCAGCCCCAAGGTATGGAACGCCTGGAAGGGCAAGCTGCTGGAAGACCTGTACCGCAGCACGCTGCGCGCGCTGGGCGGCGCCCAGCCCAACCTCGATGCCGAGGTCGAGGCGCGCCGGCAGGAGGCGCGCCAGCTGCTGGCCCTGCACAGCGCCCTGCCCGGCACCGAAGAGCCGCTGTGGAAGACGCTCGAGCTGAGCTACTTTCTGCGCCACGACGCCAGCGAGATCGCCTGGCATGCGCGCTCCCTGTGGCGCTACCTGCAGACCACCGAGCCGGTGGTGCGCGCCCGGCCCTCGCCCGGCGTGGACGGCCTGCAGGTGCTGGTGTACTCGCCCGACCGCGCCGACCTGTTCGTGCGCATCTGCGGCTTCTTCGACCGCGCCGGCTACTCCATCCAGGACGCCAAGGTGCACACCAGCCGCAACGGCTACGCGCTCGACACCTTCCAGGTGGTGCACCCGCAGTGCGACATCGACGACCCCGCCGGCTACCGCGACCTGATCGCGCTGGTCGAGCACCAGATGGTGCAGGCCCTGGCCAGCACCGCGCCGCTGGCCGAGCCTTCGCGCGGTCGCGTGTCGCGCCGGGTGCGCTCGTTCCCGGTCACGCCCTGGGTCTCGCTCAAGCCCGACGAGCGGGCACAGCGCTGGCTGCTGTCGATCAGCACCAGCGACCGCTCGGGCCTGCTGTATGCCATCGCCAGTGTGCTGGCGCGGCACCAGGTGAACCTGCAGCTGGCCAAGGTCACCACGCTGGGCGAGCGCGTGGAAGACACCTTCCTGGTCGATGGCCCGGCGCTGCAGCAAACCCGGCGCCAGCTGCAGATCGAGACCGAACTGCTCGACGCCATCGCGCCCAAGGCGTGAGCGCCTGAGAGTCCTTCACCCATGCCCCTGACCCTGCCCGGCACCGCCGAGGCCCTCGCCCAGCTGGCCGACTACGACGCGATCATCGACGCGCGCTCACCGGCCGAGTTTGCCGAAGACCACCTGCCCGGCGCCGTGAACTGGCCGGTGCTCGACGATGCCGAGCGTGTGCGCGTGGGCACGCTGTACGTGCAGCACTCGCCGCTGGCCGCGCGCAAGGTGGGTGCGGCGCTGGTGGCGCGCAACATCGCCAACCACCTCGACCGCTGGATCGACGACAAGCCGCGCGAATGGCGGCCGCTGGTGTACTGCTGGCGCGGCGGGCAGCGCTCGGGTGCGCTGTCCACCATCCTCGACCAGATCGGCTTTCGCACCGCCAAGCTGGCCGGCGGCTACAAGGGCTTTCGCGCGCAGGTGCGCGACGACCTCGGCCAGTGGCCGCGGCAGTTCGACTTTCGCGTGCTGGCCGGCCGCACCGGCAGCGGCAAGACCCGGCTGCTGCATGCGCTGGCCGCACAGGGCGCGCAGACGCTCGACCTGGAAGGCCTGGCCTGCCACCGCGGCTCGATCCTGGGCGGCTGGCCCAGCCGGCCGCAGCCCAGCCAGAAGCGCTTTGACACCCAGCTGTGGCAGGCGCTGGCGGCGCTCGATGCCACGCGCCCGGTGTATGTGGAAAGCGAAAGCCGCAAGATCGGCGCGCTGCAGCTGCCGGTGGCGCTGATCGAGCACATGCATGCCACCGCCCGCGTGCTGCGCGTGGAGATGCCCGACGCCGCACGCCGCGCGCTGCTGCTCGAGGACTACCAGGCCATCACCACCGAGACCGAGCGCCTGTGCAGCCTGCTCGACGGCCTGATCGAGCTGCGCGGCCGCGAGACGGTGCAGCGCTGGCAGGCGCTGGCGCGGGCCGCTGACTGGCCAGGCCTGGTCGACGCGATGATGGGCGAGCACTACGACCCGCTGTACCTGCGTTCGATGGACCGCCACTACGCCGCCTACGGCCAGGCCGACGCGGTGCTGCTGGCCGACGGCACAGGCCCCGCACTGGCCGCCGCAGCCGCCCAGCTGCTGGCCTGACCCCGCCCGCCGGCATGCCGCCCAAGGCCGCCCGGGGTCGCCCGAGGCCACCCGGGGCTGGGGCGGCTTCGGCAGCGGGCTTGCTTATCATCAAGTGTGGTCGCATGGCGCGGCCGCATCATCCGAGGCCCGCATGCCTGACAGTCCCGCCCTCATCGAGTCACGCCGCTTCGGCGTGCGCCAGATCCCGCTGCTGCGCCCGCTGGGCTGGCTGGCGCGTGGCTGGCGCGACCTGATGCGCTGCCCGCTGCCCGGCCTGCTGCACGGCCTGGCGCTGGCGCTGTTCGGCGCCATGCTGATCTGGCTGGCCGGCCAGCAGTTCTGGCTGCTGTCGGGCGCGTTCACCGGCTTCCTGCTGGTGGCACCGGTGCTGGCCACCGGCCTGTACGCGGTGAGCCGCGCGCTCGAGCGCGGCGAACGCGCCGACCTGGGCGTGGCGCTGGGCGCCTGGAAACCCGACCGCCGCTCGGGCGGCCGGCTGATCATCTTCGGCCTGCTGCTGGCCTTTGCCGGCACCGGCTGGGTGATGACCTCGGCCTCGCTGATCACCGGCTTTGCCGGCGCGCCGGTGCGCAACCCGATGGACTTTCTGCGCGTGGTGGTGCTCAGCGAGCACTCGATGCTGTTCGAGGTGTGGCTGGGCCTGGGCGCGTTTCTCGCCGCGCCGGTGTTCGCCAGCAGCGTGGTGGCCATTCCGATGCTGCTCGACCGGCCGGTCAGCGTGCTGGCCGCCGTGCTCACCAGCTGGCGCGTGGTGCAGGCGCATCCGCTGCCGATGGCGCTGTGGGCGGCCCTGCTGATGGGCCTCACCGTGCTGGGCATGGCGAGCGGCCTGCTGGGCCTGGTGGTGGTGGCGCCGTGGCTGGCGCATGCCAGCTGGCATGCCTACCGCGACATGGTCAGCCCCGACAACGGCCTTTGAACCCCAGCGCACCTCGCAACCTGCACTCGGCTCCCTGCACCCGGCACCCCGCACCATGTTTGGATACTCCGAAGAGCAAGTGGCCTGGTTCGGCCTGACGTTCGGCGTCTCGGCCTTCATGCTCTACATGGTGTTCATCATCTTCCAGCTGGCCCGCGAGTCGAAGGCCGGGCGCATGGGCACCTTCGTGCTGTTCCTGGCGCTGGGTTTCGGCCTGCTGGGTTTTGCCGCCAAGGGCCTGATCAAGTACTTCCTGGCCGGCGTCACCGAATGAGCGGGGCCGATCACGCGCCCGGCGGCCCCGGCGAGCCGCCGCGGCACAACCTGTTCGACGACCTGCAGGCCCTGCTGACCGGCACGCTGTTCGTGGCGCTGGGCCTGGTGCTGTTTCGCCAGGCCGGCCTGATGACCGGCGGCACCACCGGCATCGCCCTGCTGCTGCACCACGCCACCGGCTGGCGCTTCGGCCTGCTGCTGTTCGTGATCAACCTGCCCTTCTATGCACTGGCCTGGCGCCGCATGGGGCCGCGTTTTGTCGTCAAGACGGTGGCCGCGGTCACGCTGCTGGCCTGGCTGTCCGAGGCGCTGCCGGGCTGGCTGCAGCTGGCCTGGGTGGCGCCGCCCTTTGCCGCGGTGGGCGGCGGGCTGCTGATCGGTGCCGGCTTCATCATCCTGTTTCGCCACCGCGCCAGCCTGGGTGGCCTGAACGTGCTGGTGCTGTGGCTGCAGGAGCGCTTCGGCTGGCGCGCCGGCTACGTGCAGGCCGCCATCGACGCCGCCATCGTGCTCACCGCCCTGCCCTGGCTGGATGCCACGCGGCTGGGCCTGTCGGTGCTGGCCGCGGTGGCCATGAACTTCGCGCTGGCGGTCAACCACCGCCCCGGGCGCTACGTCGCGTTCTGAAGTGCCCATGAAAAAAGCCGGCTTGCGCCGGCCTTGAGTGGGAACACCGAGCTTTGCGCGCCCAGCCCGCGCGCTTGCAAGCGCGCGGTCGTTCGCCAGGCGAAGAACAGTCCGCAGGGACTGTCCTTCGTCCAGGCTCACCCCATGTGCAAACCGCCGTTGCAGCTGAAGTCGGCACCGGTGGTGAAGCCCGAATCGGGGCCTGCCAGCCAGGCGCAGATCGAGCCGATCTCCTCGGGCATGCCCAGGCGCTTGACCGGGATGGTGGCGACGATCTTCTCCAGCACCTCGGGCTTGATGGCGCGGACCATGTCGGTGCCGATGTAGCCCGGGCTCACGGTGTTCACGGTCACGCCCTTGGCGGCCATTTCCTGCGCCAGGGCCATCGTGAAGCCGTGCATGCCGGCCTTGGCGGCCGAGTAGTTGGTCTGGCCGGCCTGGCCCTTCTCGCCGTTGACCGAGCTGATCTGGATGATGCGGCCCCAGCCCTTCTCGACCATGCCCGGCACCACCTGCTTGGTGACGTTGAACATGCTGTTGAGGTTGGTGTCGATCACGGCCTTCCAGTCGTCGACCGACATCTTCAGGAACATGCGGTCGCGCGTGATGCCGGCGTTGTTGACCAGCACGTCGATCGAGCCATGTTCGGCCACGGCCTTGCTGAAGGCCTCGACGGTGGAGTCCCAGTCGGCCACATTGCCCACCGAGGCGTAGAACGAGTAGCCCAGCGCCTTCTGCTCGTCGAGCCACTTGGCGAAGTCACGGCTGGGGCCGCAGCCCGCGATGACCTTGAAACCGTCCTTGGCCAGGCGCTGGCAGATCGCGGTGCCGATGCCGCCCATGCCGCCCGTTACGTAAGCCACCTTCTGCGTCATATCCGTCTCTCCTAGTGGATGGAACCCACGGGTTCCGTTGTTGTCAGGTTCGCGCGCCGCCGCCTGGCGGTCAACCGGGTTCGCCCTGCCTTGTCGCGCGCAATGTGCCGTTCAGGCCTGCGAGGGGCGCACCGCGCCGGCCGAGCGCCGGGTCGCCCGAAGCCGGTCGGCCGGTCGGCGCGGCGCTGGGCCCCGCGCACCCGCCGGGCCGGCGCCTCAGCTCATCGCTCGATGGTCAGTGCAACGCCCATGCCACCGCCGATGCACAGCGAGGCGATGCCCTTCTTCGCATCACGGCGCACCATCTCGTGCAGCAGCGTCACCAGGATGCGGCAGCCCGACGCACCGATCGGATGCCCGATGGCGATGGCGCCGCCGTTGACGTTGACCTTGCTGGTGTCCCAGCCCATTTCCTGGTGCACGGCGCAGGCCTGGGCCGCGAAGGCCTCGTTGATCTCGAGCAGGTCCAGGTCGGTGGCCTTCCAGCCGGCACGCTCGAGCGCCTTGCGGGCGGCAGGCACCGGGCCCATGCCCATGATCTTGGGGTCGAGGCCGGCGCTGGCATAGCTGGCAATGCGGCCCAGCGGCTTGAGGCCCAGGGCCGCGGCCTTGGCGGCGGTCATCACCATCACGGCGGCGGCGCCGTCGTTGATGCCCGAGGCATTGCCCGCGGTCACCGAGCCGGCCTTGTCGAAGGCCGGGCGCAGGCCGGCCAGGGCTTCGGCACTGGTCTTCTTGTTGATGAACTCGTCTTGCGCAAAGACGATCGGGTCGCCCTTCTTCTGCGCAATGCTCACCGGCACGATCTCGTCGACGAAGCGACCGGCCTCCTGCGCTGCGGCGGCCTTCTGCTGGCTGGCGAGAGCCAGCGCATCCTGGGCTTCGCGGCTGATGCCGTACTGCTTGGCCACGTTCTCGGCCGTGATGCCCATGTGGAACTGGTTGTACACGTCCCATAGGCCGTCGACGATCATGCTGTCCACCAGCTTCCAGTCGCCCATGCGCTGGCCGTCGCGGCTGGCCGGCAGCACGTGCGGGGCCAGGCTCATGTTCTCCTGGCCGCCGGCGATCACGATCTCGCTGTCGCCGTCACGGATGGCCTGGGCGGCCAGCATCACGGCCTTGAGGCCCGAGCCGCAGACCTTGTTGATGGTCATCGCCGGCACGCCGTTGGGCAGCCCGGCCTTGATGACCGACTGGCGCGCCGGGTTCTGGCCTGAGCCGGCGGCCAGCACCTGGCCGAGGATGACCTCGCCGATCTGCTCACCCGTCAGGCCGCTGCGCTGCAGCAGGGCCTGGATGACGGTGGCGCCCAGCTCGGGCGCGGCGGTCTTGGCGAGCGTGCCGCCGAACTTGCCCACCGCGGTGCGTGCGGCGGCGACGATGACGATGTCCTGGCTCATCTTTGCAGTCTCCTGGGAAAAAAATCGTTCGGGGGCAGCGCGCGGCGCCGGCTCTCAGGCCTTCTGGCGCACGTAGCGGCCGGGTGCCGGCTCGATGGCCGGATGTTGCCGGTTGCCATAGCCCTTGGGCGCCGCGACCTGGCGGCCACCATGGCCCGACAGCCAGCCCGACCACACCGGCCACCAGCTGCCCGGCTGCTCGGTGGCGGTATCGAACCAGGCGTCGGCGTCGGCCGGGCGCTTGGCATTGGTCCAGTGGCTGCGCTTGTTCTTGCTGGCGGGGTTGATCACGCCGGCGATGTGGCCCGAGGCGCCCAGCACAAAGGTCTGGTCCTTGGCGCCCTTGAGCACGCCGGTGGACGCGTAGGCCGCCTTCCAGGGCACGATGTGATCCTCACGCGAGGCGTAGATGAAGACCGGGTTCTTGATCTTGGTCACATCCAGCGACACGCCGCACACCTTGAGCTTACCGGGCTGCTTGAGCTCGTTTTGCAGGTAGGTGTGGCGCAGGTACCAGCAGTACATCGGGCCCGGCAGGTTGGTGGAGTCGCCGTTCCAGTACAGCAGGTCGAACGGCGGCGGCGCCTCGCCCTTGAGGTAGTTGCCGACCACGTAGTTCCACACCAGGTCGTTGGGACGCAGAAAGCTGAAGGTGGTGGCCAGGTCCTTGCCCTTGAGCATGCCCGGGCCGGTGGGCGCGTCGGCGCCGATGGTCATCTCGCGCAGCTGCACCGCGGCTTCGTCAATAAACACGTCGAGCACGCCGGTATCCTCGAAGTCGAGCAGCGTGGTCAGCAGGGTCATCGACTTGGCGGGGTTCTCGCCACGCGCGGCCAGCACCGCCAGCGCGGTGGTCAGCAGGGTGCCGCCCACGCAGAAGCCGAGCGTGTTGATCTCGTCGCTGCCGGCAATCGCCTTGACCACCTCGATGGCCTCGATCGGGCCGTGTTCGATGTAGTCGTCCCAGGTCCTGCCCACCAGGCTGGCGTCGGGGTTGCGCCAGCTGATCACGAACACCCGGTGGCCCTGCTCGACCGTGTAGCGGATGACCGAGTTCTCGGGCTGCAGGTCGAGGATGTAGAACTTGTTGATGCACGGCGGCACGAACAGCATCGGCCGCTCGTACACCTTGGCGGTGAGCGGCTTGTACTCGATCAGCTGGAACAGCTCGTTCTCGTAGACCACCGCGCCTTCGCTCACCGCCACGTTGCGGCCGACTTCGAAGGCGCTCTCGTCGGTTTGCGAGACATGGCCCTGCTGCACGTCCTTCACCAGCTGCTGCAGGCCCTGGGCCAGGCTCTCGCCGCGGGTCTCGAGCGCCTTGGCCAGGGCATCGGCGTTCAGCGCCAGGCAGTTGGCCGGGCTGGCCGCGTCGATCCACTGCTGCACCGCGAAGCGCACCCGCGCCTTGGTCTTGGCATCGCCCTGCACGGCCTCGGCCATCTGCATCAGCGTGCGGGCGTTGAGCAGGTAGCTTTGCGCGGCCATGGCGGCCACCGGGTTGTCGATCCAGGCCTGGCCGGCAAAGCGCTTGTCGCCCACCGGAGCCGCCGCCTTGCCGTCCTTCTGGAAGCGGGTCAGCGAGTCGTTCCACATCTGCGCGGCCTGCGACACGTAGTCGGCCTGCAGGCGGCTCATGGCGTCCATCGGCAACGACAGCCCGGACATCGACTTCCACATGTCGCTCACCGCGGTGCCGAAAGCCTGGGCGGCCTGGCCCACCTCGGCAACGTTGGGCAGGGTCTTCGGGTCCATGCGCGTCGTCTCCATGCGTTTGTCTCGGAACGGCGCTTTCGCTGCCGTGTGCCCGCGGGCTTGGGCGGATCCCAGTGTGCGTCCAGGGCCGTCAAGGACCGGCTGGGGCATCTCGCCATTCCTCGCTTGCACCTGCTGTGCCACAGTGCGATTTGTACGGCGGCTAGCTTACCGCATCATGACTCAATTTTTCGATAAGTGACATTACTTATCGCAGTATGAAATGCACATCGTTGCCATTGCGTGGATGTTTGTCGTCGTGCTGATGACCGCGGCCGAGGCCACCTCGACCCAGGGCTCCCTGCTGGGCGCGTTCATCACCTTCGTGCTGTACGGCCTGCTGCCGCTGGGCCTGGTGCTCTACATCCTGGGCACGCCCGCACGCAAGGCGGCGCGGCGCCAGGCCGAAGCGGCCGAGACGGAAGCGGCCATGGCAGAGCAAGCCGCCGGTGCACCGGCCCGGCCGGCAACGGCGCATTCAGGCCCGCCGCGCGATGCAGGCGGCCATGCGCCCGGTGATGGGCGAGCGCCTGAACGAGAAAAAGCGTGACGGCTCGCTGACCGTGCACCAGCGCCCGCCATAAACGGCGCGCAGGCCCAGCGCGGCCAGGCGGTCGCGTGCCAGGCCGGGCAGATCGGCCAGCCAGCGCGGGCTGCCGTCGGGCCGCGGGCGTGGCACGAAGCGCAGCCGGGCCTCGCCGCGCAGTTGCTGCGGATCGGCGCCGAAGGCCTGCAGCACATCGGCCCCCACCTCGAAGGCCAGCGGCCCGATGCTGGGCCCCAACCAGGCCTGCAGGTCAGCGGGCGCCACGCCGGCGGCGGCGCCCATTGCCTCCACCGTGCGCTCCAGCACCCCGGCGGCCAGGCCACGCCAGCCGGCATGGGCCGCACCGACCACGCGGCCGCAGCGGCTGGCCAGCAAGACCGGCAGGCAATCGGCCACCTGGGCGGTGCAGGCGATGTCGGCCTCGGTGGTGATGGCCGCGTCGGCCGCGGGCCAGGCTGCAGCATCGGCCGCTGGCGCTACCGCCAGATCGGCCGCGGTGAGCCGCCGCACGGCCGTGCCATGCACCTGGCGCAGAAACACCGGCGTGGCCCCCAGCGCGGCGGCCAGCCGGCGCTGGTTCTCACGCACGGCGTCGGGCGCATCCACGTCGGTGCCGGGCCATTGCCAGGGGCGCAGGTTCAGGCTGTCGAAGGGCGGCTGGCTGACACCGCCGGCCCGGGTGCTCATGGCCGCCACCACGCCGGGTGGCTCGGGCCAGTCGGGCAGCAGCAGTTGCGCGGCCAGGCCGGCATCGCCGCCACCATGGCCAGCGGCCACGGCGGCAGCGGCGGCCGGCCCGGGTGCAGGCAGGCGGCTCACGCCGCGTCGGGGCAGGCCGAGGGCTGGGTCTTGGCGAAGGCGTCAAGCGCCATGCAGGCCTCGAACACGCGCATCACCTGCGGCACATGGCTGGTCCGGCACTCGAAGCGCTGGGCGTTGAAGATCTGCGGCACCAGGCAGCAATCGGCCAGCGTGGGCGTGTCGCCATGGCAGTAGCGGCCCGGCAGCGTGGCCAGCTGGCGCTCCACCGCCTCGAGGCCGCTTTCCACCCAGTGGCGGTACCAGCGGTTCTTGTCGTCCTCGGACAGCTTGAGGTCGTGCGTGAGGTAGCGCAGGACACGCAAGTTGTTCAGCGGATGGATCTCGCAGGCGATGTCCTGTGCGATGGCGCGCACACGGGCGCGGCCCAGCGCATCGGCCGGCAGCAGCGGCGGTTGCGGATGGGTCTCGTCGAGGTATTCGATGATGGCCATCGACTGGCTCAGCCGCGCGTCGCCGTCCTCGAGCAGCGGCACCAGGCGCGAGACCGACACCGCGACAAAGCGCGCCGCGCTCTGCTCGCCCTTGACCAGGTGCACCGGCAGGTAGTCGTAATCGAGGCCCTTGAGCGCCAGCGCGATGCGCACGCGGTACGAGGCCGAGGAGCGGAAGTAGCTGTGCAGCTGCATCGACATGGGTGTTCTCCGGAAGGCCGCAGTGTTCAGCGCACGGCCACGCGCAGCGTGCCCAGGCCGGCGATGGCGCCTTCCATCAGGTCACCGGCCACCACCGCACCCACGCCGGCGGGGGTGCCGGTGAAGATCAGGTCGCCGGGCTGCAGGGTCCAGGCCTGGCTCAGCGTCTCGATGGTCTCGGCCACGTTCCAGATCAGCTCCGACAGGTCGCCCTTCTGGCGCGGCGTGCCGTTCACCGCCAGCGTGATGGCGCCGCTGGCCAGCGCGCCGGTCTGGGCGATGGGCACGATCGGGCCGATTGGCGCCGAGGCATCGAAGGCCTTGCCGATGCACCAGGGGCGGCCCTGCTTCTTCATGTCGTTCTGCAGGTCGCGGCGGGTCATGTCCAGACCGACCGCGTAGCCGTAGATGTGCTTCAGGGCATCGGCCGCGGCGATCTGGTGGCCGCCGGTGCCGATGGCCACCACCAGCTCGATCTCGTGGTGCAGGTTCTGGGTCAGCGGCGGATAGGCGATGGTGCCGGTCTCGCCCTCGGCCACCGGCACCACCGCGTCGGCCGGCTTCATGAAGAAGAACGGCGGCTCGCGGCCCGAGAAGCCCATCTCCTGGGCATGCTCGGCATAGTTGCGGCCCACGCAGTAGATGCGGTGCACGGGAAACAGCCCGCCGCCGGCCACCGGCACGGTGGGCTGGGCGGGCGGCGTGAAGACGGCTTGGGCGCTCATGTCGGCGTCGGGGTGGGTGGCAACGATCATCGATGATGCCACGCACCCCCGCTAAACTCGGCCGCACCATGCTCGAGACGCGTCGCATCAAGCACTGCCGCCAGTGCGGCACCCCGGTGGCCTACCGCGTGCCCGACGACGACAACCGCGAACGCGCGGTGTGCGGCGGCTGCGGCACCATCCACTACGAGAACCCGCTCAACGTGGTGGGCACGGTGCCGGTATGGGGCGAGCAGGTGCTGCTGTGCAAGCGCGCCATCGAGCCGCGCTACGGGTTCTGGACCCTGCCGGCCGGCTTCATGGAGCTTGGCGAGACCGTGGCCGAAGGCGCCACCCGCGAAACCACTGAAGAAGCCGGCGCCCGCATCGAGCTGCAGGGCCTGCTGAGCATGCTGAGCGTGGTGCGCGTGGGCCAGGTGCACCTGTTCTACCGCGCGCGCATGCTCGACGCCGCGCTCGACCCCGGCCCCGAGACCCTGGAGGCGCGCCTGTTCCACGAGCACGAGGTACCCTGGGACGAGATCGCCTTCCGCACGGTGCGCGACACGCTGCAGCACTTTTTCGCCTGCCGGCGCGCCGGCGGCGACTATCCGCTGCACATCGGCAGCATCTAAGGGCAAGTGGCCACACTGGGGCGCCCGGCCCTGCGGGCACGCAGGGCCACCCGCCACTCGGCCTGGCTCAGGCCAGGGTCGCGGCGGGCAGCGGGGTCACCGCCGGCCCGGTGGCGGCGTCGAAACCCAGCGACCACAGCACGTCCAGGTCTTCGGCCGCACGCACGCCCTCGGCGGTGACGCTCAGGCCCACGCCCTGCACCAGTTGCACCAGGCCATGCAGGTAGCGCCGTGCATCGGCGGCCTCGGCGCCGGCAATGCCGTTGACATAGCGGGCGTCGATGCGCACGCAGTCCAGGCCCAGATCGGGCAGGCCCTGCCCGGCCGACAAGGCGGCACCGGCATGCTCCAGGCCCAGCATCACGCCCAGCGGGCGCCAGCGGCGCGACAGCTCGCGCAGGCGCTGCGGTGCGTCCAGCGCCAGTGATTCGGGCAAGTCCACCCACAGCCGGCAGGCGGCCTCGGGGGCGGCCGCCAGACGCCGCGTGGCGGCCTCGACAAACACGCCCGAGGCCAGCGAGGCGGCCGCCATGTTGATGCAGCGGGCCTGGCCATCGCGGGCAATCGCGGCCAGGGCCAGCATCAGCGCGCGTTCGTCGATGGCGGTGCTGAGCTGGCTGCGCACCGCCTGGGCCAGCCAGCGCGCGGCCGGCTCGTAGGCGCCGCCGGCCACCAGCTGCACCCGCAGCGGGCTGTCGAGCATCAGCGTGCGGCCGTCGGGTGTGCACACCGCAAACTCGCCCAGGCGCACCCGCCCCTGCGACAGCGCGCGCATCAGGCGGCGGTGCCAGCCGGTGGATTCGTCGTCGGCGGCCAGCAGCTCGCTGGCGGCGCCCGAGCCCAGCTCGGCCGCGGCCTCGGCGTCCACCACTGGCGGGCAGGCGGCTTCGGCCTCGGCGCGGCGCAGTGCGGCCTCGGCCTGGGCCAGGCCCGCCTCGGCGGTGTGGCTGGCCAGCACCTCCACCGCGGTGGCCACCACGCGCGCGGCGGGGTCCACCACCACCAGGCCGGCCGACACCGCGCGGCGCAGGGCCTGCAGGGTGTCGCCGGCCACGCCGCCGGTGGGCAGCAGCAGCGCGAAGTCGCCACCGTCCAGGCGGCCGATCAGGCAGTGGGCCACGCGCTGCGGGTAGTTCTGCAGCACCTGGGCCACGGCCTGCAGCACGCGGTCGGCCGAGCGCCGGCCCAGGCGCTGGTTCATGCCGGCCAGATCGGCCAGGCGCAGCAGCACCAGGGTCACCCGCGGCGGCGCGTTTTCGCCGTGCAGCAGGGCGTCGAGCGCGGCGGTGAAGTGGCGGCGGTTGGCCAGGCCGGTCAGCAGATCGTGATGGGCCTGCAGGCGCAACGCCTCGAGCTGGGTGGCCTGCAGCGCAAACAGCGCGCCCAGGCGTTCGTGCAGGCGATCCAGGCCATCGGCCAGCGGTGCCAGCTCGGGCAGCGCCGGGTGCCGCACCGGCCGGTAGCCGGCATCGCCCAGGCGCTCGGTCTGGGCCAGGGTGTCGGCCACCGCGCTGCGCAGGCGCGCACGCTGGCGGGCAAACAGCGTGGCCACCGCCAGCATGGCCGCGGGTACGGCCAGCAGCAGCACCTGCAGGGTTTGCCACAGCAGGCCCAGCAGGTGCGAGGGATCGGTCCAGGCCTGGACCAGCAGAACCCGGCCGTCGACCTGCAGGCCGCGCGGGGCCGGTTCGGCCGGCAGGCGCAGCGCGGCCATGAACCAGGCGGGCAGCGCCTGGGCGCCGGCATCGTGCCGGCCGCGGCCAAGCAAGCGGCCCGCGCCGTCGCGCACCTCGGCCTGCGCCCAGCCGGCGGCCAGGGCCCAGGCAGGCATCTGTTCCAGCCGGTGCGGCAGCGTGCCCGGCGCACGCGCCAATGCCTCGGCGAGTGCCGCGGTGGCCGCAGCGTGCTGGCGGGTGACCTCGCGCTGCACCAGCCCACCCAGTGCGGCGGCCAGCAGCAGGGCGGCCAGCAGCGGCACCGCCAGCGCCATCAGCAGCCGGCGATGGCGCTGGGCCCAGGCCGGCATGCGGCCGCCAGACCGGGCTTCGGACCAGGCGGGCAGCAGCGGCAGTGGAGGTGAATCGGCAGACAGCATCCGAGGGCGGGCGACAGTGGGGCCATGCTCCGCCCGCCCGGGCAAGGGTGCCGGGGCCGGACAGGCTCTGTCAGGTTTTCGTCCCGCCCGGCGCCAACTTGAACGCTGGGACTTTGCCGCCGCTCGGCGCGGCGCCCGGCAGAGCGCCGGCTGCCGCGGCTCAGCGCCGCTGCGGCGGCAGGTCGGTGCAGCTGCCGTGGGCCACCTCGGCGGCCATGCCGATGCTTTCGCCCAGCGTGGGGTGCGGGTGGATGGTCTTGCCGATGTCCACCGCGTCGGCGCCCATCTCGATGGCCAGCGCGATCTCGCCGACCATGTCGCCGGCATGCGTGCCGACGATGCCGCCGCCCAGGATGCGGCCGTGGCCATGGGCCTCGGGCGAGTCGTCGAACAGCAGCTTGGTGAAGCCTTCGTCGCGGCCGTTGGCAATGGCGCGGCCCGAGGCCGTCCACGGGAACAGGCCCTTCTTGACCTTGATGCCCTTGGCCTTGGCTTCATCCTCGGTCAGGCCCACCCAGGCCACCTCGGGGTCGGTGTAGGCCACGCTGGGAATCACGCGGGCGTCGAACTGGGCCTTGCTGTTACCAGCGGCCACTTCGGCGGCCACATGCGCCTCGTGCACCGCCTTGTGCGCCAGCATCGGCTGGCCGACGATGTCGCCAATGGCGTAGATGTGCGGCACGTTGGTGCGCATCTGCGCATCCACCGGGATGAAGCCGCGCTCGCCCACCACCACGCCGGCCTTCTCGGCGCCCAGCTTCCTGCCGTTGGGCGTGCGGCCCACGGCCTGCAGCACCAGGTCGTAGGTGGCCTCGCTCTTGCTGCCGTCCAGGCCCTCGAACTGCACCGTGATGCCCTCGGGCCCGGCGCTGGCGCCCACGGTCTTGGTCTTCAGCATGATCTTGTCGAAGCGGTCGGCGTTCATCTTCTGCCACACCTTGACCAGATCACGGTCGGCGCCCTGCATCAGGCCGTCGAGCATTTCCACCACATCCAGCCTGGCGCCCAGCGTGGAGTACACCGTGCCCATCTCCAGGCCGATGATGCCGCCGCCGATGACCAGCATGCGCTGGGGCTGCTGGCGCAGCTGCAGCGCGCCGGTGCTGGTGACGATGCGCGGATCGTCGGGCAGGAAGGGCAGCTTCACGGCCTCGGAGCCGGCGGCGATGATGGCGCTCTTGAAGCGGATGGTCTGGGTCTTGGCCTCGGCGCCCTCGCCCACCTGCACACTCAGGTGGTGCGGATCGGCGAAGGTGCCGTTGCCCTGCACCACCGTCACCTTGCGCATCTTGGCCATGGCCGCCAGGCCGCCGGTGAGCTTGCCCACCACCTTGTTCTTGTGCGCCAGCAGCTTGCCGAGATCCACCTTGGGATCGGCGAATTCGACGCCCAGGTCGGCGAAGTGCCTGACCTCGTCCATCACCGCGGCCACGTGCAGCAGCGCCTTGCTGGGGATGCAGCCCACGTTCAGGCACACGCCGCCCAGCGTGGGAAAACGCTCGACCAGCACGGTCTTGAGGCCCAGGTCGGCCGCGCGGAAGGCGGCCGAGTAGCCGCCGGGGCCGGCGCCCAGCACCAGCAGATCGCACTCCAGATCGGCACTGCCGGTGTAGCTGGCGGCCTGCGGCGCGGGCGTGGCGGCCGGCGCCGGCGCAGCGGCCACCGGTGCCGGGGCGGGTGCAGGTACAGCAGCAGGTGCAGCAGCCGGGGCCGGCGCCGCAGCGGCGCCTTCGGCCACCTCAAGGCTCAGCAGCACCGAGCCCTGGTTCACCGTGTCGCCCATCTTGATCTTGAGCGCCTGCACCACGCCGGCGTGGCTGCAGGGGATCTCCATCGAGGCCTTGTCGCTTTCCACGGTGACGAGGCTTTGCTCGGCGCGCACGGTGTCGCCCGGCTTGACCAGGATCTCGATCACCGCCACGTCCTTGAAGTCGCCGATGTCCGGCACGGTCACGTCAATGAGGGCCATGGTGTTGTCAGCCTTTCAGTTTCAGCGTGTGGGTCCGCACCGGACCCGCCGAGTTCTTGTCGAATTCACAGCCGGCGCGCACGCCGGTCTCCACCAGTTCACGCGCCGAGCGCACCCGTTCGAAGCTGGCCTGCATGGCCCCCAGCGCAAACGCCCGGCCCGAGCCGATGGCCCAGAAGCGGTCGAACTCGAACACCTCGCGGTACGAGTAGACGCCGAAGATGCCGCGCGCATTGGCGATCAGGATCGTGAACTGGCTGCTCTCGTAGGGGTCGGCATCGTCTTCCTTGGTGTTCAGGAAGAAGTGCTCCTTCAGCTTGGGGTGCAGCTTCAGGAAGGTGTCGAACACCTCGTCGCGCGAGTGCAGCTTGAGCTCGTCGGCCGGCAGCGTGCCCAGCGCCCGCCGCAGCACGGGAAAGTGCGCGGTGGTGCCGGCCATGCCGATCCACGAGTCGCCGATGCGAAACAGCTTGTCGTTGGCCTCGTAGCCATGGGCCAGGCGCGTGTCGCCAAAGGTGACCAGCGCGTCGGCCGCGATGGCCACCTGGCCGCCCTTGCGGGCCACACAGATGGTGGTCATCTCGCGCCGGCCTTACAGCGCGATGCGGCGGAAGTCGGCCAGCAGCGAGGCGAAGTAGACGTTGAAGCGCGCTGCCGCGGCACCGTCGATCACGCGGTGGTCCCAGCTCAGGCTCAGCGGCAGCATCAGGCGCGGCGCGAACTGCTTGCCGTCCCACTTGGGCTCGATGGCGCTCTTGCACACGCCCATGATGGCCACCTCGGGCGCATTGATGATGGGCGTGAAGTAGCGCCCGCCAATGCCGCCCAGGCTGCTGATGCTGAAGCAGCCGCCGCTCATGTCGGCCGGGCCCAGCTTGCCGTCGCGCGCCTTCTTGGCCAGCTCGCCCATCTCGGTGCTGATCTGGAAGATGCCCTTCTTGTCGGCATCCTTGATCACCGGCACCACCAGGCCGTTGGGTGTGTCGGCGGCAAAGCCGATGTGGAAGTAGTTCTTCAGCACCAGGCTGCCGTCGCCGTCCAGGCTGGCATTGAACTCGGGGAACTTCTTCAGCGCGGCCACGGCGGCCTTGATCATGAAGGCCAGCATCGTGACCTTGACGCCGCTCTTCTCGTTCTCCTTGTTCAATTGAACGCGGAAGGCTTCGAGATCGGTGATGTCGGCATCGTCGTGGTTGGTGACATGCGGAATCACCACCCAGTTGCGGTGCAGGTTGGCGCCGCTGATCTTCTTGATGCGCGACAGGTCCTTGCGCTCGACCGGGCCGAACTTGGCAAAGTCGACCTTGGGCCAGGGCAGCAGGCCCGGGAACGCGCCCTCGCCGCCGGCCGCAGCGGCGGGCGCCGGGGCCTTGGCCTTTTGCGCCGCGGTCATCACCGCGCCGGCCATCACGTTCTTGACGAAGCCCTGCACGTCGCCCTGCGTGATGCGGCCCTTGGGTCCGCTGCCGGCCACCTCGGCCAGCGGCACACCCAGCTCACGTGCCAGCCGGCGGATCGTCGGCGAGGCATGCGGCAGCTGGCCGGTGGGGGCGCCGCCAGGCTGGTGCGCCGGCACAGCCGCCACCGCCGCAGCCGGGGCTGCCACGCTGGCCGGGGGTGCGGCGGCCGGGCTGGCCGCCGGAGCGGCCGCGGCCGCAGCCACCGGCGCCGCCGCGGCGGGGGTGGCGGGGGCGGCGGGGGCGGCGGCAACGCCGGCCACTTCCACCAGGGCCACCAGCGAGCCCTTGCGAACCTTGTCGCCCAGCGTCACGCGCAGCGCCTTCAGCACGCCGGCGTGGCTGCTGGGGATCTCCATCGAGGCCTTGTCGGACTCGACCGTGATCAGGCTCTGCTCGAGCTTGATGGTGTCGCCCGGCTTGACCATCACCTCGATCACCGCCACTTCGTCGAAGTCGCCGATGTCGGGCACCAGCACCTCGACCACGCCGCCCGATGCGGCGGGGGCGGCCGCGGCCGGCGCCGGCGCCGCAGCGGCGGCCACCGCCGCCACCGGGGCTGCCACGGCCGGGGCCGGGGCCGGTGCGGGTGCGGGCGCCGCAGCGGCGCCGCCGGCCGCCTCCAGCATCAGCAGCAACGTGCCCTGGTTCACGGTGTCGCCGATGGCCACCCTGAGCTCCTTCACCACGCCGGCATGGCTGGACGGAATCTCCATCGAGGCCTTGTCGCTCTCCACGGTGATCAGGCTCTGGTCCACCGCCACGGTGTCACCGGGCTTGACCAGCAGTTCGATCACCGCCACGTCCTTGAAGTCGCCGATGTCCGGGACCTTGACTTCCACGATTGCCATAGTGCTTGTCTCCGAGGTCTGGTGGCTGTGATCAGGCGTACAGCGGGTTGATCTTGTCGGCCTTGATGCCGTACTTCTGGATCGCCTCGGCCACCTTGGCCAGCGGCAGCACGCCGTCGTCGGCCAGGGCCTTCAGCGCGGCCACCACGATGTAGTGGCGGTTGACCTCGAAGTGCTCGCGCAGCTTGCTGCGGAAGTCGCTGCGGCCGAAGCCGTCGGTGCCCAGCACCTTGAAGCCCGTGCCCTTGGGCAGGTAGGCGCGCACCTGCTCGGCATAGCTGCGCATGTAGTCGGTGCTGGCCACCACCGGGCCGGCGTGGCCGGCCAGTTGGCGGGCGATGAAGGGCAGGCGCGGCGCGTCGGTGGGGTGCAGCAGGTTGTGGCGCTCGGCATCGGCACCGTCGCGGGCCAGCTCGTTGAAGCTGGGGCAGCTCCACACCTTGGCGGCCACGCCCCAGTCGGTGGCCAGCAGCTGCTTGGCGGCCATGCTCTCGCGCAGGATGGTGCCCGAGCCCAGCAGGTTCACCGCCGGCTGGCCGGCCACGGTGGGCGCGTCCTGCAGCAGGTACATGCCCTTGATGATCTGCTCCTCGGTGCCGGCCACCAGGCCGGGCATCGGGTAGTTCTCGTTGAGCAGCGTGAGGTAGTAGAAGACGTTCTCCTGCTTCTCCACCATGCGCTTGAGGCCGTGCTGCATGATCACCGCCACCTCGTGCGCGAAGGTCGGGTCGTAGCTCACGCAGTTGGGAATGGTGCCGGCCAGGATGTGGCTGTGGCCATCTTCATGCTGCAGGCCTTCGCCGTTGAGCGTGGTGCGGCCGCTGGTGCCGCCCAGCAGGAAGCCGCGCGCCTGCATGTCGCCCGCCGCCCAGGCCAGGTCGCCGATGCGCTGGAAGCCGAACATCGAGTAGTACACGTAGAACGGCACCATGATGCGGTTGCTGGTGCTGTAGCTGGTGGCTGCGGCAATCCAGCTGGCCATGCCGCCGGCTTCGTTGATGCCTTCCTGCAGGATCTGGCCGGCCTTGTCCTCGCGGTAGTACATCACCTGGTCCTTGTCGACCGGGGTGTACTGCTGACCTGCGGGGTTGTAGATGCCGACCTGGCGGAACAGGCCTTCCATGCCGAAGGTGCGCGCCTCGTCCACCAGGATGGGCACCACGCGCGGGCCCAGCGCCTGGTCACGCAGCAGCTGGGTGAGAAAGCGCACGTAGGCCTGGGTGGTGCTGATCTCGCGGCCTTCGGCGGTGGGCTCGAGCACGGCCTTGAAGGTTTCGAGCGAGGGCACGGTGAAGTGCTCTTCGGCCTTGGTGCGGCGGTGCGGCAGGTAACCGCCGAGCGCCTGGCGGCGCTCGTGCAGGTAGCGCATCTCGGGCGTGTCGTCGGCCGGCTTGTAGAACGGCAGCTTGGGCAGCTCGCTGTCGGGAATGGGGATGTTGAAGCGGTCGCGGAAGGCGCGGATGTCGTCGTCGGTGAGCTTCTTGGTCTGGTGCACGGTGTTCTTGCCCTCGCCCACCTTGCCCATGCCGAAGCCCTTGACGGTCTTGATCAGCAGCACCGTGGGCTGGCCCTGGTGCTTGACCGCGGCCGCATAGGCGGCGTACACCTTCTGCGGATCATGGCCGCCGCGGCGCAGCGCCCAGATGTCGGCGTCGCTCATCTTGGCCACCATCTCCAGCGTCTTGGGGTCGCGGCCGAAGAAGTGCTTGCGCACGAAGGCGCCATCATTGGCCTTGAAGGCCTGGTAGTCGCCGTCCAGCGTCTCCATCATCACCTTGCGCAGCGCACCGTCCTTGTCGCGCGCCAGCAGCGGGTCCCAGTCGCTGCCCCAGATCAGCTTCAGCACGTTCCAGCCCGCGCCGCGGAACTCGCTCTCCAGCTCCTGGATGATCTTGCCGTTGCCGCGCACCGGGCCGTCCAGGCGCTGCAGGTTGCAGTTGATGACGAACACCAGGTTGTCGAGCTTCTCGCGCGCCGCCAGGCCGATGGCACCCAGGCTCTCCACCTCGTCCATCTCGCCGTCGCCGCAGAACACCCAGACCTTGCGGTTGGCGGTGTCGGCAATGCCGCGCGCATGCAGGTACTTGAGAAAGCGCGCCTGGTAGATGGCCATCAGCGGGCCCAGGCCCATGCTCACCGTGGGGAACTGCCAGAACTCGGGCATCAGCTTGGGATGCGGGTAGCTCGACAGGCCCTTGCCGTCCACCTCTTGCCGGAAGTGCAGCAGCTGCTCCTCGGTCAGCCGGCCTTCCAGGTAGGCGCGGGCATACACGCCGGGCGCCACATGGCCCTGGATGTAGATGCAGTCGCCGCCGTGGTCCTTGCTCTCGGCATGCCAGAAGTGGTTGAAGCCGGCACCGAACATGTGCGCCAGCGACGCAAACGAGCCGATGTGGCCGCCCAGGTCGCCGCCATCGGGCGGGTTGTGGCGATTGGCCTTGACCACCATGGCCATGGCGTTCCAGCGCATGTAGGCGCGCAGGCGCTCCTCGATTTCGATGTTGCCGGGGCAACGCTCTTCCTGATCGGGCTCGATGGTGTTGACGTAGCCGGTGTTGGCCGAGAACGGCATGTCGGCGCCGTGCTGGCGCGCTTCTTCAAGCAGCTGCTCCAGCAGGTAGTGGGCGCGGTCAGGGCCTTCGGCATTGATCACCGCGGTCAGCGCGTCCAGCCACTCGCGGGTTTCCTGAGCGTCGGTGTCGAGGGCGGCGGCAGAGTTCTTGTCGGGCTGGGCGGACATCGCTTGTCTCCTATTTGCGTGTGGTTCGGCGCGAACGGCGCGCAGTGTGGCACAACTTCGGTTGATTTCCAAATGGCGTGAATGCGTTTCGTATTATGCAATTCACCTGGAGAGCGGCACGGCCTGCCAGGCCCGTGCGCCGGCGCTGGCGGCCCCGGCACGCCCGGTGCCGCGGGCGGGCGCCGGGATAATCACCGCCATGTCCGCCCCTTCCCAAGACTCCGGCGCCCATGGTCTGGGCACCCTGGCCCGCCGCCCGCTGGGCCGCTGGTGGCGCCGCCAATCACCGGCCCGGCAGGACCGCCTGGCCACGCTGGCGCCGCTGGCCTCGGTGCTGCTGTTCCTGGCGGCCATCATTTCGGCCTTCTGGTACCTGCGCAACGAGGAAATCGAGCGCGAGACCGAAACCGTCAAGCGCGATGCCGAGATCGCCCAGCAGCAGATCCGCCTGCGCCTGATCGAAGACCAGGAGCAGCTGGTGCGGCTGGCGCGCGAGTTCGCCACGCGCGAGCTCGACCCGGCCGAGTTCAGCCAGCAGGCCGGCAGCCTGAGCAGCGACCGGCCCGAGATCACCCGCCTGTCCTGGCTGGGCGCCGACCAGCGCCCGCGCGCACGCTTCGAGAGCGCCGGCGAGCGCGACGACGGCGCGCCCCGCGCCGGCGCCCGCCCGCCCGGCGCCGAGCTGCGCGAGGCACTGCGCAGCGAGAGCGACTGGGCCTTCATCGCCGCGCGCGACCTGCGCCAGCCGATGTACTCGCGCCCCTTCAAGGATCGCAACGGCACCCTGGTGTTCCAGGTGCATGTGCCGATGCTGGCGCGCGGCCACTTTGCCGGCGCGCTGGTGGCCGACTACTCCATCGACGTGCTGATGCGCCACTTCGTGCCCAGCGAGGTGACGCGCCGGCACGCGGTGGCGGTGATCGACGAGCACCACGCCGTGCTGGCCAGCACCGTGACACCGATGCCCGGCCGCGCGCAGCAGCGCGCGTCCATCGTGCACGAGGTGCCGCTGGCGCCGGCCGCCAACGGCCTGCTGCTGCGCGCCACTGGCTACCGCACCTCGGTGGGCCTGATCGGCAACGCGCTGTTCTGGCTGGTGGTGGCGCTGTCCATCCTGACCGTGTGGATGCTGCTGGGCACCTGGCGCCACATGCGCCGCCGCGGCCAGATCCAGGACGCGCTGGTGCAGGAAACCAACTTCCGCCGGGCGATGGAGAACTCCATGCTCACCGGCATGCGCGCCATCGACCGCGAAGGCCGCGTCACCTACGTCAACCCCGCCTTCTGCGCGATGACCGGCTTCACCGAGGCCGAGCTGATCGGCCGCCTGCCGCCCTACCCCTACTGGCCGCACGACCGCGTGGACGAGAACCACCGCCTGCTGCAGCAGCAATTGCAGGGCCGCAGCCCGGCCGGCGGCATCGAGGTCAAGGTGGCGCGCAAGAACGGCTCGCTGTTCGACGCGCGCATGTACGTCTCGCCGCTGGTGGATGCCCGTGGCCACCAGACCGGCTGGATGACCAGCATGACCAACATCACCGAAGCCAAGCGCATCCGCGACCAGCTCTCGGCCAGCCACGAACGCTTCACCACGGTGCTCGAAGGCCTGGAGGCGGCGGTGTCGGTGCTCAGCGTGCAGCAGGGCGAACTGCTGTTTGCCAACCGCAGCTACCGGCTGTGGTTTGGCGCCGATGCGCGTGGCCACGGCCTGCTGGCCAGCGGCTCGGCCAACCAGCCGCCGCAGGCCGAGCTGGAGGACGTGGACGGCTACAGCGGCCTGCCCGCGCAAGAGCTGGCCGGCCTGGGCACCGACCCGCGCGAGATCTACGCCCCGGCGCTGGACAAGTGGTTCGATGTGCGCAGCCGTTACCTGCAATGGACCGACGGCCGCCTGGCGCAGATGCTGATCGCCACCGACGTCACCGCGCGCCGCCGCGCCGAGGAGCTGGCCGCCCAGCAAGCCGAGAAGGCCCAGGTGTCGAGCCGCCTGATCACCATGGGCGAGATGGCCAGCAGCGTGGCCCACGAGCTGAACCAGCCGCTCACCGCGATCAACAACTACTGCAACGGCATGGTCTCGCGCGTGAAGTCCAGCTCGATCGACAACGAAGGCCTGATCGCCGCGCTGCAAAAGACCGCGCGCCAGGCCGAGCGCGCCGGCCAGATCATCCACCGCATCCGCGCCTTCGTGAAAAAGAGCGAGCCGCAGCGCGTGCCCGCCCATGCCAAGGACATCGTCGAGGACGCGGTCGAGCTGGCCTCGATCGAGATGCGCCGGCGCAACGTGCAGATCCACCACTACGTGGCGCAGCGCCTGCCGGTGCTCAAGTGCGACCCGATCCTGATCGAGCAGGTGCTGCTGAACTTGCTGAAAAACGCCGCCGAGGCCATCGACAGCGCCAGCCTGCCTGCCGCGCGCCGCCACATCGAGCTGCGCGTGGTGCCGCGCCATACGCCCGACGAGGGCGGCGTGATCGAGTTTGCCGTCACCGACATGGGCCCCGGCCTGCCCGAGGAAGTGATCGCCCGGCTGTACGAGGCCTTCTTCTCGACCAAGGCCGAAGGCATGGGCATCGGCCTGAGCCTGTGCCGCTCGATCATCGAGTCGCACCGCGGCCGGATCAAGGCACAGAACCTCTACAATGGGCCGAACGTCTCGGGGTGCCGGTTCGCCTTCACCCTGCCCGTCGAAACCACCGCGCGGATCGAGGAGACACCGCTGGCGCCATCCTCCGATGGCACGGCGCCCGACGCCGGTTCGAGCACTGCTGCCAAGACATCCTCATGAGCCTGATTCCCAAGAAGGGCACCGTCTATGTCGTCGATGATGACGAGGCCGTGCGCGACTCGCTGCAATGGTTGCTCGAGGGCAAGGACTACCGCGTCAAGTGCTTCGATTCGGCGGAGAGCTTCCTCTCGCGCTTCGACCCGCGTGAAGTGGCCTGCCTGATCGCCGACATCCGCATGGACGGCATGAGCGGCCTCGAGCTGCAGGATCGACTGCTCGAGCGCAAGAGCCCGCTGCCGGTGGTGTTCATCACCGGCCATGGCGACGTGCCGATGGCCGTCACCACCATGAAGAAGGGCGCGATGGACTTCATCGAAAAGCCCTTCAAGGAAGACGACCTGCTCGGCCTGGTGGAGCGCATGCTCGACCAGGCGCGCAGCGCCTTCACCCACCACCAAGAGCAGGCCAGCCGCGACGCCCTGCTCAGCCGCCTGACCACGCGCGAGGCCCAGGTGCTCGAGCGCATCGTGGCCGGCCGCCTGAACAAGCAGATCGCCGACGACCTGGGCATCAGCATCAAGACGGTGGAGGCGCACCGCGCCAACATCATGGAAAAGCTCAACGCCAACACCGTGGCCGATCTGCTGAAGATCGCGCTCGGCGCCAACTCGGCGGCCGCCGCCAAGGCCTGAGCCCGGCACGCCCGTTCTCACCTTTTTTCGACAAGGCCGCTGCTCCCAGCGGCCTTGGTGCTTTTTGGAGACCTCGCGATGAATCCACTGCACTTAGACGCGAGCGGGCCGAGCGCCGGGCCGCTCCCAGGCCGGCCCGCCATCCCCACGGGGGCTGCGCCGGGCGAAGGGCTGGGCCACGAGGCCCGGCGCGGCCTGCAGGGCTGGCCGACGTACTCGTCGGACGAGGGGCTGTCATGACCACCGCCCAACTGATCAGCGGCACCGCGCTGTCGCAACAAATCCGCGCCGAAGTGGCCGCCCGCGCCACCGCCCTCACTGCCCGTGGCGTGAAGCCCGGCCTGGCCGTGATCCTGGTGGGTGAAGACCCGGCCTCGGCCGTGTACGTGCGCAACAAGGTCAAGGCCTGCGCCGAGAGCGGCCTGCACTCGGTGCTCGAGAAGTACGACGCCAGCCTGCCCGAAGCCGAGCTGCTGGCGCGCATCGAGGCGCTGAACGCCGACCCCGCCATCCACGGCATCCTGGTGCAGATGCCGCTGCCCCGGCACATCAACCCGCAGCGCGTGATCGAGACCATCGCCGACGAGAAGGATGTCGACGGCTTCTCGATCCACTCCGCCGGCAGCCTGGCCAGCGGCCTGCCGGGCTTTCGCGCCTGCACGCCCTACGGCTGCATGAAGCTGATCGAAAGCACCGGCGTCGATCTGCGCGGCAAGCATGCGGTGGTCATCGGCCGCAGCAACACGGTGGGCAAGCCGATGGCCCTGCTGCTGCTGCAGGCCAACGCCACGGTGACCGTCTGCCACAGCGCCACGCCCGACCTGGCCGTGCACACCCGCCAGGCCGATGTGGTGGTGGCCGCGGTGGGCCGGCGCAACACGCTCACCGCCGAGATGGTGAAGCCCGGCGCCATCGTCATCGACGTGGGCATGAACCGCAACGACGAAGGCAAGCTCTGCGGCGATGTCGACTTTGCCGGCGTCAGCCCGGTGGCCGGCTGGATCACGCCGGTGCCCGGCGGCGTGGGCCCGATGACCATCACCATGCTGCTGGTCAACACGCTCGAATCGGCCGAGCGCGTGGCCGCGGCGCAGGCCTGACACCGCCGCCAGCACCGGCTGCGCCCGGAACTTGCTGCACGGTGGGCCGATCCGCCCCATGATCGGCACGGGTTCAAGCCGCGTTTGGCACCTGTTTGGCGCCTGTTCGGCCCTTGACCCGCACGCCACCGGCCCCATCATCTTGCTGTTGCACTGAACCTGCTGCCATGACCAATCCGCTGCTCAGCCCCGCCGACCTGCCCGCCTACACCGAGTTTCGACCCGAGCATGTGAGCCCGGCGCTCGACGAGCTGCTGCGCGACGCCGAGGCCGCGCTCGAGCGCGCCGTGGCCGCCGACGGCCCCACCGACTACGACCGCCTGTCGGCCTTGCTCGATGTGCCGCTCGAGCGCCTGTCGCGCGCCTGGGGCCTGGTGGGCCACCTCAACGCGGTGGCCAACACGCCCGAGCTGCGCGAGGCCTACAACGCCAACCTGGGGCGTGTGACCGAGTTCCACACCCGGCTGGGCGCTGATGAACGCCTGTACGCCCGCTACAAGGCCATTGCCAACGGCCCCGGCGCCGCAAGCCTGAGCCCGGCGCGCCGCCAGGCCCTGGCCCATGCGCTGCGCGACTTCGTGCTCTCGGGCGCCGAGCTGCAGGGCGAGGCCAAGGCGCGCTTCGCCGCCATCCAGGAGCGGCTGGCCGAGCTGGGCCAGGCCTTCTCCGAGCATGTGCTCGATGCCACCGACGGTTTCAGCCTGCTGGTGCCCACGGCCCGCCTGGCCGGCGTGCCGGCCGACGTGCAGCAGCAAACCGCTGAGGCCGCAGGCGAAGCCGGCGCCGGCCAGCACAAGCTCACGCTGCACATGCCGGTGTATCTGCCGGTGATGCAGTACGCCGACGACCGCGCGCTGCGCGAGACGCTGTACCGCGCCTATGTCACCCGCGCCAGCGAGTTCGGCCCCGCCGAGCGCGACAACGGGCCGGTGATGGACGAGCTGCTGCGCCTGCGCGCGGAAGAAGCGGCGCTGCTGGGCCAGCCCGACTACGCCTCGCTGTCGCTGGTGCCCAAGATGGCCGAGTCGCCGGCCCAGGTGCGCCAGTTTCTGCAAGACCTGGCCCGCCGTGCGCGCCCGCATGCCGAGCGCGACCTGGCCGAGCTGCGCGGCTTTGCCGCCGAGCAACTGGGACTGGCCGATCTGCAGCCCTGGGACCTGAGCTATGTGAGCGAGAAGCTCAAGGAAGCGCGCTACGCCTTCAGCGAGCAGGCGGTGAAGCAGTACTTCACCGAGCCCAAGGTGATGGAGGGCCTGTTCCACATCATCGAGACGCTGTTCGAGGTCCATATCCAGCCCGAGCCGGCGCCGGTGTGGCACGAGGGCGTGCGCTTCTACCGCATCGAGCGCCGCAACCCAGCCGCCGGTGACAGCGCGCCGCAGCTGGTGGGCCGCTTCTACCTCGACCCGTACGCGCGCACCGGCAAGCGCCCCGGTGCCTGGATGGACGGCGAGCGCAGCCGCTGGGCCCGCCCGGATGCAGCCGCCAGTGCAGCCGCCAGTGCACCCGCCGTTGCACCCGCCGGTGCAGGGGCCGGCGCCGCGGGCGCGGTGCAGACGCCGGTCGCTCACCTGGTGTGCAACTTCGGTGCGCCGATGGCCGACAAGCCGGCCACGCTGAGCCACGACGACGTGATCACGCTGTTCCACGAGTTCGGCCACGGCCTGCACCACCTGCTCACCCAGGTGGACGAGCTGTCGGTGGCCGGCATCTCCGGCGTCGAGTGGGATGCGGTCGAGCTGCCCAGCCAGTTCATGGAGAACTTCTGCTGGGAGTGGGAGGTGATCTCGCGCCTGACCGCCCATGCCGACACCGGCGAGCCGCTGCCGCGCGCGCTGTTCGACAAGATGCTGGCGGCCAAGAACTTCCAGAGTGGGCTGCAGACGCTGCGCCAGATCGAGTTCTCGCTGTTCGACATGCGCATCCACACCGAGGCCGACGCACCGGGCCGCGTGCAGGCCATCATGGACGAGGTGCGCGCCGAGGTGGCGGTGCTGCCGCCGCCGCCCTTCAACCGCTTCCAGCACAGCTTCAGCCACATCTTTGCCGGGGGCTACTCGGCCGGCTACTACAGCTACAAGTGGGCCGAGGTGCTGTCGGCCGACGCCTATGCCGCCTTCGAGGAGGCCGGCGTGTTCAACCCCGAGGTCGGCCGGCGCTTCCGCCGCGAGGTGCTCGAGGCCGGCGGCGCCCGCCCGGCGATGGCCAGCTTCAAGGCCTTCCGCGGCCGCGAGCCGAGCATCGACGCCCTGCTGCGCCACCAGGGCATGGCGTGACGCCGGGGCCGGCGATGATGCACCGCCCAGCGCTGCGCGCCGCCCTGCTTGTGGCCCTGGCCGCCACGGCGGCCTGGCCAGCCCTGGCCCAGTACAAGGTGATCGGCCCCGATGGCCGCGTGACCTACACCGACCGGCCGCCCACCGCCGCGGGCAACCGGGTGCTGAGCATCCGCCAAAGCGGCGCGGTCAGCGCGACCGATGGCGCGCCGGCCAATCTGGCCAGCCTGCCGCAGGCGCTGCGCCAGCCGGTGGCGCGTTTTCCGGTCACGCTGATCACCGCCGCCGACTGCGCGCCCTGCGACAGCGCGCGCCAGATGCTGCAGCGGCGCGGCGTGCCCTACAGCGAGCGCAGCGTGGTCAGTGACGCCGACCAGCAGGCACTGCAGCAGCTCAGCGGCGCGCTCACCGTGCCCAGCGTGCGCATCGGCAGCCAGGTGCTGCGCGGCTGGCTCGAGAGCGACTGGCTGTCCACGCTCGACCTGGCCGGCTACCCGGCCAGCTCGGCGCTGCCGCCCAGCTGGCGCTGGGCCGCCGCCAGCCCGCTGGCACCGCGGGGGGCCGAGCCGGCAGCACCGGCCGCCGCGCCAACGCCACCGCCACCTCCGCCGGCCGAGAACCCCGGCCCGACGCCCAACATCCGCTTCTAGGGTTTGCCGGCAGCGCCTGGGCTGCCATCGCCGGGGTCGGGGTCGGGGCCGGCATCCGTCAAGCCGTGCTCGGCGGGCAGGCCCGCCGACAGGCGCTGCAGCGTTGGAAAGCTCAGCAGCAGCAAGGCGGCCATCAGCCACATCGGCGCTGCCGCCGCGGTGGCGCCGGCCAGCAGGCCAAAACCGGCCGGCATGCTCAGCGTGGCCGCGTTGGTGCACAGCATGCGCACGCCCAGCGCCTCGCCATGGCGCTCACGCGGCGTCACCTGGTGCAGCAGGGCCAGGATGGTGGGCTGCACCGCGCCCAGCGCCAGGCCCAGCAGGGCCGAGCCGGTGGCCATGCCCGCTGCACCCGGCAGCCAGGCGTAGGCCGCCAGCACCGCGGTGGCCAGCACCATGGCCGCGCGCAGCATCGCGCGCTCTTCCAGCCGCGCGCCAAAGGCCGAGATGGCCAGCCGCACCACCGTGGCCGCCGCGGCAAAGGCGCCCAGCACCAAGCCGATGCCGCTGGCGCTGAGCCCGCGTGCGTGGCCCACCACCGGCACCGCAAACATGTGCGCGTCCCAGCAGGCGGCCAGCACCACGTTGAGCAGCAGCAGGCTGCGCAGCGCCGGCAGGCGCAGCAGGCCCCAGGCATCGGGCCGCCGGTCGCGGGCGGCCTGCCGCGCCGCCTCGGCATGGGCCGCGCTGCGCCGCGGCAGGCGCAGCGTGAGGGCCCAGGCCAGCGCCGGCATGGCCAGCGCAAAACCAAACGCAGCGCGGTAGCCCACGTGGTCGATCAGCAACCCGGCCAGCACCGGCGACAAGGCATTGCTCAAGGCCGGCCCCAGCGCCACCCAGGCGAACACGCGCTTGAGCTGGGCCGGCGCGTCGGCCAGCTGGCCGGCCTCGCGCTGGATGCCGACCGCGCCCACGCTGAGGGCGCCGCCGGTGAGCAGCGCGCCGAGCGCCAGCGCCGCCAGGTGCTGGCTGGCCAGCATCACGCCGGCGCCCAGCAGGGCCATCAGCACGGCCACGCCCATCGGCCGGTGCAGGCCATGGCGGTCGGCCAGGCGGCCGGCCCACAGGCTCAGGCCGATCGGTGCCACCGCGTACAGGCTCAGCAACACGCCCACCATCCACTCGGGATGACCGTGCTGGAGCAGGTACAGGCTGGCCGCCACCCGGCCGGCGGCCATGCTGGCGTGCAGGCCGATCAGGGCCCCGATCAGCACCCAGAACGAGGGCATGCGCTCACCCGGCCGCTGGCCCGTTGCACGCGGCGTGGGCGGTGTGGCCGGCGTGGGCGGTGTGGCCGGTGTGGCCGGTGTGGCCGGTGTGGCCGGCGTGGGCGGCGTGGGCGGTGTTCGCGGCGTGGTGCTCAAGCCGGCTCCCCGCGCGCGGCGGGTCGGGCCGCGCCGGCCTGGGCCAGGGCGCTGTCGGCCGCGCGGTCGTCCGCCGGTGGCGCGTCAGGCGCCGGGGAGGCTGCCGCTTCGGCCGCTTCGGTCGCTTCGGTCGCCAACAGGCGCTGGGCGTCGTGCTCGGGCAGGGCCTCCACGCGCTCGAGCTTGCGTGCCATGGCCCGGGTGCGCACGGCGGCGGCGTCGATGGTCTGGCTGGCCTCGTCGAGCTTCTTGCGGGTCTTGGCCAGCACCTCGCCGAACTTGCCGAACTCGGTCTTCACCGCGCCCAGCACCGCCCACACCTCGGCGCTGCGACGCTCGAGCGCCAGCGTGCGAAAGCCCATCTGCAGGCTGTTGAGCATGGCCAGCAGCGTGGTCGGCCCGGCCAGCGTGATGCGGTGCTCGCTCTGCAGCGCCTGCACCAGGCCCGGCCGGCGCAGGGCCTCGGCGTACAGGCCCTCGGTGGGCACGAAGAGGATGGCGAAGTCGGTGGTGTGCGGTGCGGCCACGTACTTTTCGCGGATGCTGCGCGCCTCGAGCTTGAGCCGCGCCTCGATGGCGCGCGCCGCGGCCTCCACCGCCGGCGCGTCGGCGCGGTCCTGGGCGTCGAGCAGGCGCTCGTGGTCCTCGCGCGGAAACTTGGCATCGATAGGCAGCCACAGCGGCGCGCTGCCCTGCCCGTCGGCGCCACCGCGGCCCGGCAGGCGGATGGCGAACTCCACGCGTGCGCCGCTGCCCGGCACGGTCTCGACATTGGCCGCGTACTGCTCGGGCGTGAACACCTGCTCCAGCAGGCCGGCCAGCTGCACCTCGCCGACGATGCCGCGGGTCTTCACATTGCCCAGCACGCGGTTGAGCGAGCCCACATCGCGCGCCAGCGTGCGCATCTCGCCCAGGCCCTGGTGCACCTGCTCGAGCCGCTGGCTCACCTGCTGGAAGCTCTGGCCCAGGCGCAGCTCGAGGGTGGCGTGCAGCTTCTCGTCGACCGTGGCGCGCATCTGCTCGAGCTTGCGCTCGTTGCCCTCGTGCAGCGCGGCCAGGCGCTGGTCGACCGTGCCGCGCACCTCGGCCAGGTTGAGGCCGACGGTCTGGCGCACCTCGCTCAGCCGGCGCTCGTTGGCCTCGCCGAGTGCGCGCAGCTGCTCAGCCAGCGTGGCGCCAAAGGCCGCCAGCTGGCCGCGGAAGGCGTCGATCTGCTCGTTCTGGGTGCGCGCCACATCGCCGCTTTGGGCCAGCAGGGTCTGCTGCTGCAAGGCCAGCGTGGTGCCCAGTTCCTGGCGCAGCTGGCGGCTGTGGTCGGCCAGCTCGGTGCGCAGGGCCTGCTGCTGCGCGGGCTGCTGGTTCTGCCAGCTGTCCAGCCGCTGCAACTGCGCCTGCAGGCCGGCATCGGGGGGCTGGCGGCGCAGCAGCAACAGCACCAGCAGCAGCAGGTTGAGCGCCAGCAGCGCCGGCACGGTCCATTCGGGCATGCGGCGATTGTGGCAGCGCAGGGCCCATGAAGAAGGCGCCCCGCGGGGCGCCGGTCAAGGCTGAAGCACGCGGCCCGGCCGAGCGCCCGCCCCTGCCGCCGGCTGCGCGGTCGGCCTCAGCCTCTCATTTCGGGGACACCCTCTCAGGCCTGCGCCAGGTACTGCGGCAGAAACGGCGTGCGCCGCACCCGCTTGCCGGTGAGCGCCGCGATGGCATTGGCCACCGATGGCGCCTGCAGCGCGGTGACCGGCTCGCCAATGCCGCCGGGCTTGGCCGGGCTGCTGAGCAGGGTGACGTCGATCTGCGGCGCCTCGTGGTTGCGCATCACGCGGAAGCTGTCGAAGTTGAACTGCTGCACGCGGCCCTTGTCGACCGTGATCTCGCCCCACAGCACGGCCGACAGGCCGAACACCACGCTCGACTGGATCTGCGCCAGCACCGTGTCGGGGTTGACCATCTGGCCCACGTCGGCCACCACGCTGACCTTGTGCACCCACGGCGCGCCGTCTTTCATCGAGATCTCGACGACCTGCGCCACATGGCTGTCGTAGCCCTCCATCACCGCCACGCCACGGGCACGGCCGGCCGGCGCCGGCTGGCCCCAGCCGCCCTTGGCGGCCGCGGCCTTGAGCACGGCCACCGCGCGCGGATGGGCCTCGAGCAGGGCCAGCCGGTAGGCCACCGGGTCCTGGCCGGCGGCGGCGGCCAGCTCGTCGATGAAGCTCTCGTTGGCGAAGGCGTTCATGTTGTGGCTGACCGCGCGCCAGTAGCCCACGCGCAGGCCGGCATCGTGCTTGACCACATCGTGCTGCACCGCCGGCACCTCGTACAGCGCCACCGCGGCCTCAGTCATCAGGGCGTCCGGGGCCTCAGGGGGCAGGCCGAACACGCGGCCGGTGATCGACTGCGAGGCCACGCGCCAGGTCTGCGCGGTGGGCTTGCCATCGGCGCCCACCGCGGCCGCCAGGCGGTGCACGGCCAGCGGGCGGTAGTAGTCGTGCTGCATGTCGTCCTCACGGCTCCACACCAGCTTGACCGGCCGGTTCACCGCCTTGCTGATCAGCGCGGCCTGCAGGATGTAGTCGATGTCGATGCGCCGGCCGAAGGCGCCGCCCAGGAAGGTGTTCTCCACCGCCACGTTCTCGGGCTTGATGCCCAGCACCTTGGCCACCGTGCCCTGGGCGTTGTCGGGCCATTGCGTGGGCCCGATCAGGCGGATGCGGTCGCCCTGGAAGTGCGCGGTGAAGTTCATCGGCTCCATCGGCGCATGCGCAACGTTGTGCGTCAGGTACTCGGCGCGCACCACCTTGGCGGCCGCGGCGATCACACCGGCCGCGTCGCCCACCTTCTTCAGCGGGATCGGTGTGCCGCTGTCCAGCGCGGCGCGGGTGCCGGCCACCATCGCCGCGGTGTCGAGCTGGGCGTTCGGGCCGTCGTCCCAGCTCAGCTGCAGCGTCTCGCGGGCCTTCACGGCGCGCCAGTAGCTGTCGGCCACCACGGCCACGCCATCAGGGATCTGCACCACGTCGATCACGCCGGGCAGGCGCCTGGCCTGGCTGGCATCAAAGCTCTTGAGCTTGCCGCCCTGCACGGGGCACTGGGCCAGCGTGGCGTACACCATGCCGGGCAGCTTGACGTCGATGCCGAAGCGGGCGCTGCCACTGACCTTGGCCGGCGTGTCGAGCCGGGTGAGGGCTTTGCCGACCACGCGGAACTGGCTGGCGTCCTTGATGGCCACGTTCTCGGGCACCGGCAGGCGCGACGCCGCCTCGGCCAGCTGGCCGTAGCTGGCCTTGCGGCCCTTGGGCCCGAGCACCATGGCGTTCTCGGCCTTCAGCGTGGCCGCGTCAACGCCCCACTTCTGCGCCGCGGCGGCCACCAGCATCTCGCGCACCTGGGCGCCGGCCAGGCGCAGCTTCTGCCAGCCTTCGCGCACCGAGGTGCTGCCGCCGGTGAGCTGCAGGCCGAAGATCAGCGCATTGCCGTACACCTTGCCGGGCGGCGCAAAGGCCACCTTGACCTGGTGCACATCGACGTTCAGCTCCTCGGCGATCAGCATCGGCATCGAGGTGTAGACGCCCTGCCCCATCTCGGCGCGCGCCGACATCAGCGTGATGGTGTTGTCATCGGCGATGTGCACCCAGGCATTGGGCGTGTGCACCATGGCCGCGGCCTGCGCCGCGCCGCCCAGCATGGCGCCGGGCAGTGTGAAGCCCACCAGCATGCCGCCGCTCATGGCCGCCGAGCCCTGCACGAAGCCGCGGCGCGAGACCTTGGCCAAACCCTTGGTTGGTACGCTCATCTTGTGCTCCAGAGTGGCAGGTGGCGATCAGGCCTTGCGGCCGCGCATGTCGGCCGCGGCGGTCTTGATGGCCGCTCGCACGCGCACATAGGTGCCGCAACGGCAGACGTTGCCCTTCATGGCCTCGTCGATCTCGCCATCGCTGGGGTTCTTGTTGCGCGCCAGCAGGGCCGCGGCGCTCATCAGCTGGCCGCTCTGGCAGTAGCCGCACTGCGGCACGTCGTGGCGGATCCAGGCCTTCTGCAGCGGATGGCTGTTGTTGCGCGACAGGCCCTCCACCGTGGCCACCGAGCGGTCGGCGCAGCGCGACAGCGGCGTCGAGCACGAGCGGATCGGCTCGCCATCGAGGAGCACGGTGCAGGCGCCGCACAGCTTGGCGCCGCAGCCGAACTTGGTGCCGGTGAGGCCGATCTCGTCGCGGATCACCCACAGCAGCGGGGTGTCGGACTCGGCCTGCACCTCGACGGCCCGGCCATTGATCTTCAGACGCGTGCTCATGCGGGGTCTCCTCCAGGGTGCTGTCGATCGCCAGGCCTGTGGCAGGCCCGGGCTCGCATCGATGGTCACCCGCAGCCGCCGCCCACCGATTCGGGACATACCCGCTGCAGCCGCCGGGCAACGTTTCAGCGCGGCACACCCGGCCCCGTCAAGCGCGGGTTGGGCCGGAGGGCGGGCGTCACCTTGGCGTCATCCAGCAGCGCGATCAGCGCCGCCAGCGCCGGCGACGGCGTGCCCTGCCAGACCAGGTGCGTGCGGTTGCGGCGATAACGCGCCGGCAGCGCATGCTGCTGCACCAGCTCGCCGGCGCGCTGCGACTGCAGCACCGACACCGGCACCACCGCGCAGCCGGTGCCCGCGGCCACGCAGGCGATGATGGCCGGGTAGCTGCTCATGTCCAGCGTGCGCGCCGGCAGCACCTGGCCGGCGCCCAGCCATTCCTGCAGGCGCTGGCGGTACGAGCAGCCATGGGCAAAGGCGATCAGCGTGAAGTCGCCCAGATCGGCCGGCCGCGCCACCGGCGCATGGCCCAGCGCGGTGATCAGCACCAGCTCCTCGTCAAAAAACGGCCGCGCCTGGCAGCCCGCGGCGCTGAAGGGTTCGGAGACGAAGGCCGCCTCGACCTCCCAGGCCGCCAGGCGCTGCAGCAGCGCGCCGGTGGTGCCGGTCTGCAGATCGACCCGCACCTGCGGCTGGGCGCGGTGGTAGGCCGACAGCAGCGCCGGCAGGCGGCTGCCGGCCGCGCTCTCCAGCGAGCCCAGGCGCAGCGGGCCTTGCGCCGCGCCGTCGCGCATGGCCTGCTCGGCCTCGTCGGCCAGCTGCAGCAGGCGCTCGGCATGGCCGCGCAGGCGCTCGCCATCGGCGGTGAGCACCAGGCCGCGGCCCTGGCGGCGAAACAGCGCCACGCCCAGCCGCTCTTCCAGCTGCTTGAGCCGGGTGGTCACGTTGGACGGCACACGGTTGAGCGCCTGGGCCGCGCGCACCACACCCCCCTGCCGCACCACGCTGCGAAAGATCTCCAGCGTCTCCAGATCCAGAATTCTCATGGAGAGAATGGTAGTTCTTGATTATTCATTTGTGCAACAAGGCGGTCTGCGGTTGAATCCAGGCCCATGGACAGCAGTGCATGAGCCCCACGCGCCCCCCGGCCCCGGCACCCCGCCCGGCCACGCCCTGGGCCGCCCCATCGCCCGCCCCGTCGCCACGGGCCATTGCCTGGGTCGGCCTGCTGGCCCTGGCGGTGGCCATGGGCATCGGCCGCTTCGCCTTCACGCCGATGCTGCCGCTGATGATGCGCGATGGCCTGGCCGATGCCGCGCTGGCCGCCGAACTGGCCGCGGCCAACTACCTGGGCTACCTGCTGGGCGCGCTCAGCGCGGCGCCGCTGCAGGCCTGGCTGGCCCGCCAGCCGCGCTGGGCCGCACCCGCGCCGGCCGGTGGCCAGCCCCCGCCGCTGGTGCTGCTGAGCCTGCTGGGCGTGGTGCTGCTCAGTGCCGCGATGGCCCTGCCCCAGGTGCCGGCCGGCCTGTGGCACCTGCTGCGCCTGGCGGCCGGCATCACCAGCGCCTGGACCCTGGTGGCCACCACCGGCTGGGCGCTCACCGCGCTGGCGGCGCGCGGCGCTGCGCCAATGGGCGGCTGGGTGTTTGCCGGCGTGGGCGGCGGCATCAGCGCCAGCGGCCTGCTGATCTGGGCGCTGGGCCGCTGGCCGGCCGCGCCGCTGTGGCTGGTGCTGGCCGGCATGGCGGCGCTGCTGGTGGCGGTGATGGCCTGGCTGCTGCGGCGCCGGCCGTGCGCGCCGGCCGCCCCGCCCGGGCCATCGGCGGCCGCCGAGCCGGCCACAGCGCCTGCATCAGGCGTGGCGCCCGCGGCGTCCGCGGCGTCCGCGGCGTCCGCGGCGTCCACAACGTCCACAACGTCCACAGCCTCCGCCGTGTCCGCACCACCCGCGGCGCCCACCCCACGCCCCAGCGGCTGGGGCCCGCTGGTGTTCTGCTACGGCAGTTTCGGCTTCGGCTACATCGTGCCGGCCACGTTCTTGCCGGCGATGGCGCGTGCACTGGTCGACGACCCGTTCTGGTTCGGCCTGGCCTGGCCGGTGTTCGGCCTGGCCGCTGCGCTGTCGATCGTGGCCTCGGCCCGCCTGGCCAGCCACTGGCCGCGCCAGGGCCTGTGGGCGCTGTGCCAGCTGGCCATGGCCGTGGGCGTGGCGCTGCCGCTGGCCAGCCGCTCGGGCGCGGCCATTGCCGCGGCGGCGCTGCTGGTGGGCGGCAGCTTCATGGTGGCCACCATGGCGGCCATGCAGCTGGCGCGCCAATGGCTGCCTGCCAACCCCACGCCGCTGCTGGGCCGCATGACCTCGGCCTTTGCGCTGGGCCAGATCCTCGGCCCGGTGCAGGTGCGCCTGCTGGACGGCGTGCAGTGGCAAGGCTGGGGCCCGCTCGAGATCACCAGCGCCACCGCCGCCCTGCTGCTGGCCGCCACGGCCGGCTGGCTGTGGCGCGGCCTGCCCGAACCTTCCGCCACCGAGACCCGCCATGCCCCATCTGCCCGCTGACTTGACCCAGGGCTTCGGCCCGCAGGCCACCGAGCGCCTGCCGCTGCCCGAGCCCGCCGCCTGGAGCGACGAGCAACGCCGCATCGCCCAGGCGCTGATCGACGGCCCGCGCGCTGGCGTGTTCGGCCCCTTCGTGCCATTGCTGCATGCGCCGGCGCTGGCCGAGCCGGTGGGCGCGCTGGGCGAGGTACTGCGCTTTCGCGGCAGCCTGCCCGACCGGGTGCGCGAGCTGCTGATCTGCGCCGTGGCCCGCCACACGCACAACCAGTTCGAGTGGCAGCTGCATGCCGCGCTGGCCCGCCGCGCCGGCGTGGCCGCCGCCGTGATCGACGCGCTGCGCGATGGCGCCCGCCCCGATGCCGCCCGCGATGGCCTGGCCGCCGACGAAGCCGCGGCCCTCGACCTGGCCCACGAGCTGATGCGCCAGCATGGCGCCAGCGACGCCACCTATGCCCGTGCCGTGGCGCAGTTCGGCAGCGCCGGCACGGTGGAGCTGGCCACGCTGGTGGGCTACTTCACGCTGGCCTGCTGGGTGATGAACCTGGCACGCACGCCGGCACGGCCGTCGGACGAGCCGGCGCTGCCGGGCCTGCCCGGCTGATCAGGCCGACACCAGCGCGCCTGCTCAGCGCTGCGCCAGCAGCGCGCCTGCTCAGCGCTGCGCCACCAGCGCGCCCGCTCAGCGCTGCGCCACCAGCGCGCCCGCTCAGCGCTGCGCCACCAGCGCGCCGGTCAGCGCTGCGCCACCAGTGCGCCCGCTCAGCGCTGCGCCAGCAGCTCGGGGTTCAGTGCGGTGGGCGGCCGGCCGGCCTCGTGGCCGATGCCGAACACCGCGCGCAGGTTGCGCAGGGCCAGATCGGCCATCGCGCGGCGGGTGGGCAGGCTGGCGCTGGCGATGTGCGGGGTGAGCACCACGTTGGGCACGCCCAGCAGATCGGGGTGCACCGCCGGCTCGCCCTCGAACACATCGAGCCCGGCCGCGGCGATGCGGCGCTCGCGCAGGGCCTGGGCCAGCGCGGCGTCGTCCACCACACCGCCGCGGGCGATGTTGGTCAGGGTGGCGCCGGGCCTCATCAGCGCCAGCTCGGCCGCGCCGATGGCGTGGTGGCTGATGGCGCTGTACGGCAGCACCAGCACCAGGTGGTCGGCCTGGCGCAGCAGGTCGTCCTTGCTGACCCAGCGCGCGCCCAGCGGCGCCTCGGCCTCGGGGGCCAGCCGGCTGCGGTTGTGATAGATCACCGGCATGCCAAAGCCCAGCGCGCCGCGCCGCGCGATGGCCTGGCCGATGCGACCCATGCCCAGGATGCCCAGCGTGGCGCCATGCACATCGCTGCCGGCAAACAGGTCGTAGCGCCACTGCGTCCACTGCCCGGCACGCAGGTAGTGCTCGCTCTCGGCGATGCGGCGCGCGGTGGCCATCATCAGCGCAAAGCCGAAGTCGGCGGTGGTCTCGGTGAGCACGTCGGGCGCATTGCTCACCAGCACGCCGCGCGCGGTGCAGGCCGGCAGGTCGATGTTGTTGTAGCCCACGGCCATGCTGCACACGGCGCGCAGGCCCGGACAGGCGTCGAGCAGCGCGGCGTCGATGCGCGGCATGCCGGCCACCAGCAGCGCCTGGCAGCCATGGGCGCGGCGGGCCAGCTCGGCCGGGTCTTCGATCGGGTGCTCGCCGGCGGCATCGATCTCGAAGTGCTCGGCCAGCGCGGCCAGCACCTCGGCAAACATCGGAATGGCAACCAGCAGTCGCGGCTTGGCGGTGGGGCTCATGAAGTTTCAGCGCATCCAGATGAAGGTGACCACGACGAACAGCGGCACCAGGATGCCGAAGCTCCAGCCCATGTAGCCGAAGAAGCTGGGCATGCGCAGCCCGCGGTCCTCGACGATGGCCTTGACCATGAAGTTGGGCGCGTTGCCGATGTAGCTGTTGGCACCCATGAACACCGAGCCGGCCGAGATGGCCGCCAGCGTGGCCGCCAGCGGCCCCATCAGCTGCTGCACATCGCCGCCGGCCAGGTTGAAGAACACCAGGTAGGTGGGCGCGTTGTCCAGAAAGGACGACAGCAGGCCCGAGGCCCAGAAGTAGGCCCAGGGCAGCGGCTGGCCATCGGGCCCGGTGACCGCGCGCAGCACCGCGGCAAAAGCGCCGTCGTGGCCGGCGCGCAGCATGGCCAGCACCGGCAGCATGGTGACGAAGATGCCGATGAACAGCTTGGCCACCTCCTGCATCGGGCCCCAGCCGAACTGGTTGGCCTCGCGCGCGGCACGTGGCGTGAGGGCGATCGAGGCCAGGGTCACGCCCACCAGGGCCGCATCGCGTAGCAGGTTCTGCAACGCCACATCGGCGCCGGGCAGCTGCAGCACGATGCCGGGCTTCCAGGTGCCGCTCAGCAGCACCAGGCCCACCACGCCGGCCAGCAGCAGCAGGTTGATGCCGCCATCCAGGCCGAAGCGGTGGTCGTCGGGCGTGGGGTCGCGCGGCAGCACGCCTTCCTTGCCGTACCAGTGGCGGTCGATCAGCCAGAACAGCGCCAGCAGCACGGCCACGCAGAACAGGGTCTCGGGCAGCAGGGTCTTGAGCGTCCAGAAGAAGCTCACGCCCTGCAGAAAGCCCAGGAACAGCGGCGGATCACCCAGCGGCGTGAGCGAGCCGCCGATGTTGCTGACGATGAAGATGAAGAACACCCAGATGTGCACCGTGTGCCGGCGGTTGTCGTTGGCGCGGATCAGCGGGCGGATCAGCAGCATCGACGCACCGGTGGTGCCCATGATGCTGGCCAGCACCGCGCCGAGCGCCAGCAGGCCGGTGTTGAGCGCCGGGCTGCCATGCAGGTTGCCGCGCACATAGATGCCGCCCGACACCGTGAACAGCGCGGTCAGCAGCACGATGAACGGGATGTACTCGGCCCACAGCATGTGCAGCAGCACGCCGCCGGTGGCGGCCGCGCCGTGGGCCAGCACGCTGGGCAGCGCGAAGGCCAGCGCCCAGCCCAGCGCCACCTTGCCGAAGTGGCGGTGCCAGAAGTGCGGCGCCAGCAGCGGCAGCAGCGCAATCGACAGCAGCATGCCGGCGAACGGCAGCGCCCACCAGGCGCCGCCGGCGCTGCTGAGCGCACGACCATCCAGCTCGGCGGCCTGGGCCCAGGGCGCCAGCGCCGCCAGCGCCAGCGCGGCGCATCGTGCGGCGCGCTTCAAGCCGCGCTCCACTGCAGCGGCGCCAGCGCCTGCAGCAGGGCCGGCGGCAGCTTGACCGGCCGGCGCGTTGCGCGGTCGACATACACATGCACGAAATGCCCTTGCGCGGCGGCCAGCGGCTCGCCGGGCGCAAACAGGCCCACCTCGTAGCGCACGCTCGACGAACCGACATGCGCCACCCGCAGCCCGGCCTGCACGTCCTGCGGAAAGGCCAGCGGCGCGAAGTAGTTGCAATGGGTCTCGACCACCAGGCCGATGGTGCTGCCCGCGTGGATGTCCAGCGCGCCAGCCTCGATCAGGTAGCGGTTCACCACCGTGTCGAAGAAGCTGTAGTACTGCACGTTGTTGACATGGCCGTACACATCGTTGTCCATCCACCGGGTGGTGATGGCCGACAGGTGCGGGTAGTGCTCGCGCAGGCCGGGTTGGGGTTTGGCGCTCATCGGCGGGGCCTTGGAATCCACAGGGGGTGAGTTGGTATGACGATTGCAGCGGCCCGCATTGTCGCGTGCCCGCGCGCGCCGGGCTTTCACCCCGGCGACCCGCCTTGCAAGGACGGCGCCGATTGCGATGGCTGCAACGCCTGCCAGGCCTGCCACGCCGCCTGCGCCAGCTGCACGGTGCGCAGCTGCACCGCCACCGTGGTGGCGATGTCGCGGCCGTAGCCGCCGGCCATGGTCACGGCCACCGGCACGCGGCGCGCGCGCAGAAAGTCGAACACCCGGCGGTCGCGCTCGGCCAGGCCGGCATCGCTGAGCTTGAGGCGGCCCAGGCGGTCGCCCTCGTGGGGGTCGGCACCGGCCAGGTAGAAGGCCAGGCCGGGCGTGCCGGCGGCGGCCAGCCGCGCCCAGGCCTGGTCGAGTGCGGTGTCCAGCGCGGCCAGGTACTCGGCGTCGGCGCAGCCATCGGGCAGATCCACATCCAGGTCGCCCGGCTCCTTGCGGAACGGAAAGTTCCTGGCGCCATGCAGCGACAGCGTGAACACGCTGGGGTCGTCGCGAAAGATCGCCGCCGTGCCATTGCCCTGGTGCACATCGAGGTCGATCACCCACACCCGCAGCGTGCGGTCGCGGTGGCGGCTGCGGCGAAAGACCTCGGCCTGCATCAGCCGCGCGGCCACCGCCACATCATTGAACACGCAGTAGCCGCTGCCCTTGTCGGCATAGGCATGGTGGGTGCCACCGGCCAGATGGCAGGCCACGCCACCACCAGGCTGGGCCAGCGCGGCACGTGCCGCGGCCACCGTGGCGCCCACCGAGCGCCGGCTGCGCTCGACCATGCGCTCGCTCCACGGAAAGCCGATCTCGCGCTGCGCCGCGGCCGGCAGCGTGCCCCGCACGACGGCCTCGATGTAGGCCGGCGTGTGCACCAGGGCCAGCTCGCCGTCGCTGGCCGGCCCGGCCTCGGTGATGGCCAGATCCGGGCAGACCGCCTGCACCGCGTTGCGCAGCAGCTCGTACTTGGGCATCGGAAAGCGGTGCCCCGGCGGCAGGCCGATCGCGAAACGGTGGTTGCTGAACACCTGCATGGTCGAGCGCATTCTGCCGCTAGGCATCAACCCCTAGGTTTTTTGCTGCAGCGCAACATGAACCCCTTGAAATCCCCGATGCGGTGCATATACTTCAGTCCATGTTGCAGTGCAGCAAACCTGCAGATTCCTTCAACCACCCCCGGAGCACACCATGTCCTATCTGACCCCCGAGCAAGTTGCCGCCGCCAGCAAGGCCAACCTCGAGACCCTGTTCGGTCTGACCAGCAAGGCCTTCGAAGGCGTGGAAAAGCTGGTTGAACTGAATCTGCAAGTGGCCAAGGCGACGCTGGCCGAAACGCAAGAAACCGCCAAGGCCGCGCTGAGCGCCAAGGACGCGCAAGAGCTGCTGGCCCTGCAAGCCAGCCTGCTGCAGCCCAGCGCCGAAAAGGCCGCCGCCTACAGCCGCCACCTGTACGACATCGCCGCCGCCACCAGCGCCGAAGTGAGCAAGACCGCCGAAGCCCAGTTTGCCGAGCTGCAGAAGAGCTTTGCCGGCGCCGTGGATGCCGCGATCAAGAACGCCCCCGCCGGCACCGAGAACGCCGCCACGCTGGTGAAGTCGGCCATGACCGCCGCCAACAACGCCTACGAAAGCGCCCAGAAGGCCGCCAAGCAGGCCGCCGACATCGTGGAAGCCAACTTCAACGCCGTGACCAGCACCGCGGTGAAGGCTTCGCAAGCCGCCGCCAAGACCGCCAAGCGCGCCGCCTGATCGCCAGCAGATCGCGCCAGGACGCGCGGAACTTTCCTGCCGCGTCCTGGCTCACACCGGTGCCTGGGCTGCGAAGCCAGGGCATCCGTGGAAGGTTGTCTCCTCGGTACCTTTCGAAACCCGTTTTCTGGGTACCTTCAAGCCCGATGGTTCGCCATCGGGCTTTTTTCTGGGCGCTGCAGGCTGCACGCCCGGCCCGTGGTCACAGATAGCGGCGCCACAGCTCGTTGCCCAGGCGCCCGGCCGGGTCGACGCTGCGCTTGACCCGCCGCAACGCCGCCACCTCGGGATAAGCCCGCTCGAACTGTGCGCGCGTGGCGTGCAACTGGTAGGGCAGATACCAGCGCCCGCCGTGGGCCAGCACCTGGTCCACCAGCTCGCGGGTCCAGCGCGCCACGGCCTCGATGGCCGCGGCATCGGTGCGCTGCTTGTAGTACAGCACCAGCGAGAACACCGCCTGCGGCGCCCAGGGCAGCAGCGACACCCGGTCGGCCGGCGAATGGCGGATCGAGATGTTGAGCGCCCGCACGCGGTGCCGGCGCAGCACGCCGGCCATGGCCCGCACAAAGGGCAGCCACTGCGCCGGCGGCACGAAGTACTCCTGCAGCACATAGGTGCTGTGCTCGCGCGAGGCCGGCTCGAGCTGGGCCACGTCGCGGCTGGCCTCGTGGTTGAGCCACTTCACGGCAGGCCCACGGGTCAGCAGCGGGTGCAGCACCTGGCGGTGCAGCGTCGCGCCGCCCGGCCACTCGGTCACGGCGCGGACCACCTGCCGCTCCAGCCCGTAGGCCTGGCCCACCGGCACCAGGCGCGCGGCTTCGGTCAGCGGCATGTCGGCCGGCGCACGCCGCCACGTGATGGCCACCGGTTGCTCGAAATCGGGCGGCAGCAGGTCGGCGTTGTGCAGCACGGCGTCCGGATCGGCCAGCACCTCGCGGGCAAAAAACCCGGCGTAGTCGGCCAGCGCCAGCGTGCGCACCTCGCGCGTGATGCGCCGGTTCTCGGCCAGGTCAAGCTCGACCTCGGTGATCACGCCCACCGCGCCGTAGCCACCGATGGCGGCACGGAACAGCTCGGCGCGCTCGCCCGGCGAGGCCTCGACCACCTGGCCATCGGCCAGCACCAGCTGCAGCGCGCGCACCGAGTGGCCGATCGGCCCGTGGCCCACATAGCGGCCATGCACATTGACCGACACCGAGCCGCCCACGGTGAAGTTGCTGAAGCTCTGCATGGTCTTGACCGCCAGGCCCAGTGGGTCGAGGTGGTCTTGCAGCTCGCGCCAGCGCATGCCGGCCTGCACCCGCACGCTGCGCTGGTCAGGCCGCAGCCACACCAGGGCGTTCATGGCCCGCATGTCCAGGTGCAGCCCGCCGGCCGCGGCCACCTGCCCGCCCATGCTGTAGCGGCCGCCGCCCACGGCCACGGTACCAGGCCAGTCGGCCAGCGCCCGGGCCACCTGGTGGGCCGAGCGCGGCACCTGCACCCGGGCCACCATCACGCTGAACAGGCCGGTGACATTGCCCACCGGCACCAGGGCCTCGGCCGCCAGGCAGGTGGGCGGCAGCAGCGTGAGGCCACCAGCCTCGGCCAGTGCCAGGGCCAGCAGCGTGCGGCGGTTCAGCGGCCTGGCCGCGGCCGTTGCAGCCGGCGCAGCGGCGGCAGCCGTGGCCGGGCCGGCGCTGACGGCCGACACCCGGCGGTGCGGAGTGTTCGCCGGCATGCGCGTGGCCAGATCCAGTCTGCCGGTCAGCGGGTCAGCGCCACGATCTTCAGCCGCAGCGCTGGCAGCAGGGCCTGGGCGGCCGTGCGGCCGGCGTCGATGGCGCGCTTGCGGGCGCTGAAATCGGCGCTCGACACGCCGGCCAGCGCGGGCTTGAGCACCAGGTCGGCCTCGCGCAGCTCGTACTGGTTGATGCTGCGGCCCATGATCGCAAAGGTCTGCAGCAGCAGCTTGAACGCGTCGCCGGTGGCGGCGCCGTCGGGCGGGGTGGAGATGTCGACCGCCAGCACCAGCTGCGCGCCCATCTCGCGCGCAAAACGCACCGGCACCGGCGACACCAGGCCGCCGTCCACGTACTCGCGCGTGCCGATCTTCACCGGCTGGAACACCGCCGGCACCGCGCTCGAGGCGCGCACCGCGGCGCCGGTGTCGCCGCGGCGAAACAGCACTGCGTCGCCCGAGTCGAGGTCGGTGGCCACGATGCCCAGCGGCAGCGGCAGCTGCTCGATCAGCCGGTTGCCGCATTGCTCGCGCACATAGCGCGCCAGCGCCTCGCCGCGAATCAGGCCGCGGCCCGGAAAGCTCCAGTCGGTGATGGCCGATTCGTCCATCGCCAGCGCCAGTCGCGCCAGTTCGGCGCCGCTCTTGCCCGAGGCGTACATCGCCGCCACCAGGCTGCCGGCCGAGGTGCCGGTGACCAGGTCGGGCTTGATGCCCGCCTCCTCCAGCACCTGGATCACGCCGATGTGGGCAAAGCCGCGCGCCGCGCCGCCGCCCAGCGCCAGGCCGATGCGGGGCGGCTGCGGCACGCGCGGCGCCGACGCGGCGGGTCCGGACGGGCCGTTGGGCGGCATGGGGGCGGGGGTCTGGCAGGCCGCAAGCCCGGCGGCCGTGGCCACGCCCAGGCCCGCGCGCATGAAAAGTCGGCGGTGCATGGGCGCTGATTCTAGGCAGCGGCCGGCCCTGCTTGCTGGCTGCATATGCTCATGCGGAATGTGGAGCTAACAAGAATGTCGTTTGGATATATATGAAGCCTGACTACAGTCGCGTCCTTCGCCAGACCTGATTTGACGCACTGCAGCATCCGCGGCCCGGTGGCCGCCGCCCCATGAAGATTCGCGACATCGACTACACCGACAACCAGGTCAACGCCGAGCACCGGGCGCTGGGCCTGCCACCGGTGGAGCACGAACTGGCCGAATCGGCCCGGCACCCGGTGCTGCGCATGGCGATGTGGTCGGTGGTGTTCCTGCTGATGGGCTGCATCGCGGCGCTGGCCACGCAGCTGTTCGGCCCGCATGCCAATGGCCAGACCGGCCTGCAGATGGTGATGCAGACGCTGGACAGCCCGAGCTTCTGGTGGGCGGTGGGCGTGGGCCTGCTGGCGCAGACGGTCGATGGCGCGCTGGGCATGGCCTACGGCATCACCAGCACCAGCTTTCTGCTGGCCACTGGCGCCTCGCCGGCGGTGGCCAGCGCCAGCGTGCACATTGCCGAGGTGTTCACCACCGGGGTGTCGGGTGTCTCGCACATCCGGCTGGGCAATGTGAACCGCCAGCTGTTTCTGCGCCTGCTGGTGCCGGGCATGGTGGGCGCCATCAGCGGCGCCTGGGTGGTCTCCAGCGTGGATGCGCGGGTGATCAAGCCCTTTGTCTCGGCCTACCTGCTGCTGATGGGCCTGTACGTGATCAGCAAGGTGTTCAAGCGCATCCGCCAGACCCACGAGGCGCCGCGCCACGTGGCCAAGCTGGGCCTGCTGGGCGGTTTTGTCGATGCCGTGGGCGGCGGCGGCTGGGGCCCGGTGGTCACCACCACGCTGGTGGGCACCGGCCACGATCCGCGCACCACCATCGGTTCGGTCAACCTGGCCGAGTTTTTTCTCACCTTCGTGTCGGCCGGCGTGTTTGCCATGCTGGTGGACGAGGCGCCGTGGCCCACCGTGGCCGGCCTGGTGGTGGGTGGCCTGTTTGCCGCGCCGCTGGCCGCCCTGCTCACCCGGCGCCTGAACACCCGTACCCTGCTGTTGCTGGTGGGCACGGTGATTTCGTGCATCAGCCTGTACAACCTGGCCCGCGCTCTCGCCTAAAGTTCCGTCACGCCGCGCGCCCCCTTCGCAGCCCCGCCCCAGCCCCATTCGCCACCGCGCCATGTACCAGTACACCGAATTCGACCGCCAGTTCGTGCGCGCCCGCGCCGCGCAGTTTCGCGACCAGCTCAGCCGCCATCTGGCCGGCCAGTTGCCCGACGACGACTTCAAGGCCCTGCGTCTGCAGAACGGCTGGTATGTGCAGCGCCATGCGCCGATGCTGCGCGTGGCCGTGCCCTATGGCGAGCTGAGCGCCGCCCAGCTGCGCCAGCTGGCGAAGATCGGCCGCGAGCTCGACCGCGGCTTCGGCCACTTCACCACGCGCCAGAACCTGCAGTTCAACTGGATTCCGCTGACCCAGGCTGCCGACGCGATGGACCTGCTGGCCGCGGTGGACATGCACGGCATCCAGACCAGCGGCAACTGCATCCGCAACATCACCAGCGACGCGCTGGCCGGCGTGGCCGCCGACGAACTGGTTGACCCGCGCCCCTACTGCGAGCTGATGCGCCAGTGGAGCACGCTGCACCCCGAGTTCGCGTTCCTGCCGCGCAAGTTCAAGATCGCGGTGTCGGGCGCCGCCGAAGACCGCGCGGCCATCGCGTGGCACGACGTGGGCCTGCAGCTGAAGAAAAACGCCGCCGGCGAGGTGGGCTTCCAGGTGCTGGTGGGCGGCGGCATGGGCCGCACGCCGATCACCGGCACGGTGATCCGCGAGTTCCTGCCCTGGAACCAGATCCTGTGCTACCTCGAGGCCGTGGTGCGCGTCTACAACCGCTACGGCCGCCGCGACAACGCCTACAAGGCGCGCATCAAGATCCTGGTCAAGGCCGAGGGCCAGAAGTACTTCGATCAGGTGGACGCCGAGTTCGAGCGCATCCTGGCCGAAGACGTGGGCGGCAGCCTGCACCTGATTCCGCAGGCCGAGTTCGAGCGCGTGGCGGCCGGCTTTGCACGCCCCGCCGCCGTGCAGCCGCTGCCCGCGGTGGCGCTGGCCGCCGATGCGCCGCTGGCCGTGCAGCGCTGGCACCAGCGCAATGTGCACGCCCACCAGGTGCCGGGCTGGAGCGCGGTGACGCTGTCGCTCAAGCGCGCCGGTCTGCCGCCGGGCGATGCCACCTCCGACCAGATGGACGCCGCCGCCGCGCTGGCCGAGGCCTTCAGCCTGGGCGAGCTGCGCGTCACGCACGACCAGAACCTGCTGCTGCCCTGGGTCAAGCAATCCGATCTGGCCGCGCTGTACCTGCAGGCCAAGGCGCTGGGCTTTGCCACGCCCAACATCGGCCTGCTGACCGACATGATCAACTGCCCGGGCGGTGACTTCTGCGCGCTGGCCAATGCGCGCAGCATCCCGGTGGCCGCGGCCATCACCGAGCGCTTCGACGACCTCGACCGCGTGTTCGACATCGGCGACATCGATCTGCACATCAGCGGCTGCATCAACAGCTGCGGCCACCACCACAGCGGCCACATCGGCATCCTCGGCGTCGACAAGGACGGCAAGGAGTGGTACCAGGTCTCGCTGGGCGGCTCGGACGGCAGCACGATCAGCGGCACATCCGTGCCCGGCAAGGTGATCGGCCCCAGCTTTGCGGCCGACGAGGTGCCCGATGTGATCGAGGCCGTGATCGAGACCTACCTGGCCCAGCGCCAGGGCGCCGAGCGCTTTGTCGAGACGGTGCGCCGCATCGGCCTGCCCCCGTTCAAGACCGCGGCCGACGCCCAGCGCCAGGCCACCGCGGTCCAGGCCTGACCCCAGGCCGCGCGCCCCCGGAGAACCCGCCATGAAGTTCATCACCCCCGCCACCGACGCCTGGCATGCCGCACTCGGCGAAGACGGCCCGCAGCCCCACCCCGCCCCGGCCGCCCACCGCCTGCTCACACTGGAGCAGTGGCATGCCGTGCGCGACACCTGGCCGGCCGGCCTGCCCACCGGCGTGAGCCTGGTCAACACCGTCGACATCGAGACCCTGGTGCCCGACCTGCCGCGCCTGGCCCTGGTGGCGCTGCACTTTCCGAAGTGGGTCGATGGCCGTGCCTACACCCAGGCCCGCCTGCTGCGCAGCCGCTACCGCTTTGCCGGCGAGGTGCGCGCCACCGGCGACGTGCTGGTCGACATGCTGCCGCTGCTGGCCCGCACCGGGTTTGACGCGGTGCAGATGCGCGCCGACCAGTCGCGCGACGCGGCCGAACGCGCGCTGGGCTTCTTTGCCGGCCACTACCAGGGCGATGTGCAGCAGCCCGCACCCGCCTTTGGACGCGATGTGGCGGCCGAACTGGCGCAACGCCAGGCCGACCAGGCCGCGCAATGTGCCGGCCAGGGCATCTGAGGAAAGGGCCCCACCATGAGTGCCATCGCCCTGTACGCCCGCGCCACGGCGGGTTTTGACGAGCGCGTCGCCCACGCGCTGCAGGTGCTGACCGAGGCCGCCGCCACGCATGGCGCCGGCATCGTGCAGTCCACCAGCCTGGGTGTGGAGGACATGGTCGTCACCGACCTGATCGCCCGCCACCAGCTGCCCATTGCGCTGGCCACGCTGGAAACCGGCGCGCTGCACGCCGAGACCGTGGCGCTGATCGGGCGCATCACTACCCACTACGGCCTGCCGGTGCAGGTGTTTGCGCCGCAGGCCGAGGCGGTGATCCAGTTCGTCAAGAACCATGGCACCGACGCCATGTACCAGAGCCTGGATCTGCGCAAGGCCTGCTGCGGCGTGCGCAAGATGGAGCCGCTGGGCCGCATGCTGGCCGGCCGCACGGCCTGGATCACCGGCCTGCGCCGCGAGCAGAGCAACGCCCGGGGCGAGGTGCCCTTCAGCGAGCCGGACGATGCCGGCCGCACCAAGCTCAACCCGCTGGCCGACTGGACCTGGGCCGATGTGTGGCACTACGTGAAGCTGCACCAGGTGCCCTACAACCCGCTGCACGACCAGTTCATGCCCAGCATCGGCTGTGCGCCCTGCACCCGCGCCATCGCGGTGGGTGAAGACTTCCGCTCCGGCCGCTGGTGGTGGGAGCAGGACGGCGCCAAAGAATGCGGCCTGCATGTGAAACACGATGACGCCGCACCCGCGGTATCCAGCCTGATCGGAGCGCGCCCATGAATGCCGCCGTGAACCTCGACACCCTGCTGCCCGAACTCGACCACCGCCACCTCGATTGGCTGGAGGAAGAGGCGATCTTCATCCTGCGCGAGGTGGCCGCCTCGTTCGAGCGCCCGGGCCTGCTGTTTTCCAGCGGCAAGGACAGCTGCGTGGTGCTGCACCTGGCCGAGAAGGCCTTCAAGCGCAAGATCAGCGCACCGGGCGAGCGGCCGCGCTTTGCCGGCAAACTGCCCTTTCCGCTGGTGCATGTGGACACCGGCCACAACTTCCCCGAAGTCACGGCCTTCCGCGACGCCCGCGTGGCCGAGCTGGGTGACCGCCTGGTGGTGGGCCACCTCGAAGACAGCATCAAGAAGGGCACCATCCGCCTGGCGCATCCGCTGGAATCGCGCAACGGCCACCAGACCGTGACCCTGCTCGAAACCATCGAAGAGAACCGCTTCGACTGCATGATCGGCGGGGCCCGGCGCGATGAAGAAAAGGCACGCGCGAAAGAGCGCATCTTCAGCCACCGCGACAGCTTCGGCCAATGGCAGCCCAAGGAGCAGCGGCCCGAGCTGTGGACGCTGTTCAACACCCGCCACCGCCCCGGCGAGCACTTCCGCAGCTTCCCGATCAGCAACTGGACCGAGCTGGACGTGTGGCTGTACATCGCCCGCGAGAACATCCCGCTGCCCGAGCTGTACTACGCCCACCAGCGCCAGGTGATCCGCCGCAAGGGCCTGCTGGTGCCGCTGACCGACGTGACCCCGCCCGAGGCCGGCGAGACGGTGGAAACCGCCACCGTGCGCTTTCGCACCGTGGGCGACATGACCTGCACCTGCCCGGTGGAAAGCGGCGCGCAAACCGCCGCCGACATCGTGGCCGAAACCCTCACCGTGACGGTGAGCGAGCGCGGCGCCACGCGCATGGACGACCGCACCAGCGATGCCAGCATGGAACGCCGCAAGAAAGAGGGCTATTTCTGATCATGAGCGACACCGCTGTGAATAACACCGACCACCGCGAGACCCTGAAGGGCGCGGATCACCGCGCCCTGCGCTTCCTCACCGCCGGCAGCGTGGATGACGGCAAGAGCACGCTGATCGGCCGCCTGCTGTTCGAGAGCCAGGCCATCCTGGCCGACCAGCTCGACACCCTGGCCAAGCGCGCCGCCGGCGAGCCCATCGACCTGAGCCTGCTCACCGACGGCCTGGAGGCCGAGCGCGAGCAGGGCATCACCATCGATGTGGCCTACCGCTACTTCGCCACCAAGACGCGCAAGTTCATCATTGCCGACGCGCCCGGCCATGAGCAGTACACCCGCAACATGGTCACCGCCGCCGCCGGCAGCGATGCCGCCGTGGTGCTGGTGGACATCACCAAGATCGACTGGCGTGCGTCGCCGGTGCCGCTGCTGCCGCAAACCCGTCGCCACACCCTGCTGGCCAACCTGCTGCGCGTGCCCAGCATCGTGTTCGCGGTGAACAAGCTCGACGCCGTGGGCGACGACGCCGCCGAGGCCTTTGCCGCGGTGAAGGGCTCGCTCGAGGCCTTTGCGGCCGAGGCCGGCATCACGGTGGCCGGCATCATTCCGGTGAGCGCGCTGCGCGGCGACAACGTCACGCTGCCGCTGGACGCGCCCTGGTACGCCGGCCCCAGCCTGCTGCAGCTGCTGGAAAGCCTGCCCACCACGCAGGAGACGCCGCAGGGCGCGCTGCTGCAGCCGGTGCAGTACGTGGCGCGCGACGACGCCGAAGAGGCCGATGCCGCCAAGGGCACCGGCCACCAGAGCCGCGTGTTCTGGGGCCGCATCGCCCATGGCAGCGTCAAGGCCGGTGATGCGGTGCAGGTGTTTCCCAGCGGCCAGGGCGCCGTGGTGGCCGAAGTGCGCCGCGCCGGCAGCTCGGTGGCCAGCGCGCAGGCCGGCGAATCGGCCGGCATCGTGCTGGACCGCCAGCTCGACATCTCGCGCGGCGACTGGATCGGCAGCCCGGCCGGCTTCCAGGCCACGCAGCGCTTCAGCGCCACGCTGTGCTGGCTGGACACCGAACCCGCCGTGCCCGGCCGCAAGTACTGGGTGCGCCACGGCAACCGCTGGTGCCAGGCACGCATCGCCCACATCGACCACCGTTTCGACATCCACAGCCTGACGCCCACCGACGCGCACGAGCTCAACGTCAACGACATCGGCGAGGTCACCATCGAGCTGCAGCAGCCGCTGCCGGTGGAAAGCTACGCCAGCAACCGCGTGGGCGGCGCGCTGATCGTCGTCGACCCCACCAGCAACCGCACCAGCGGTGCCCTGCTGGTGAAGGCGGCGGTGCACGCCTGAGGCCGCGGCAGCACCCGCCCCATGGACTGCCTGGCATGACCCCCTCCACCCTTCCGGCCGTGGTGTTCATCGGTGCCGGCCCGGGCGCGGCCGACCTGATCACCGTGCGCGGCGCGCAGCGCCTGGCCGCCGCGCGCGTGGTGCTGTTCGATGCCCTGACCGACCCGGCGCTGCGCGACCTGGCGCCCGCGGCCGAGTGGATAGCCGTGGGCAAGCGCGGCTTCGATTACGCCGAGCTGCAGGCCAACATCAATGCCCTGCTGCTGCGCCATGCGCCCGGCGGCGGCGTGGTGCGGCTCAAGGGCGGAGACCCCAGCATCTTCGGCCGGCTTGAAGAAGAGCTGCAGGCGCTGCAGGCCGCCGGCCATGCCTGCGAGGTGGTGCCCGGCGTGACCTCGGCGCTGGCCGCGGCGGCGCAGGCCGGCCGGCCCCTCACCCGCCGCGGCAGCGGCCGCAGCGTGAGCCTCACCACCGCCATGACCCACCTGGGCCGGCTGCAGGCCACACGCACCGCCGACACCGAGGTTTTCTACATGGCCGGGCGCCAGCTGGCCGAACTGTCGGCCCGGCTGCGCGAAGCCGGCTGGGCCGATGCCGAGCCGGTCAGCGTGATGTCGCGCGCCGGCTGGCCCGACGCCCTGCTCACCCAGCACACCGTGGCCACGCTGGCCGAGGCCGCAGCCACCCACGCCGGGCGTCCGGCGGTGGTGACCGTGGGCGCCGGCGCCGCACCGGTGCTGGCCGAGGCCGCAGCGCCAGCGGCCGACTTGCCAGGCCTTGCGCCCCCTCAAGACACGGCAGCCGACCCAGCCCCCTAAAATCCGCGTTTCGCCTCCGGGCGGGCAGCCAGCGATGGCCGCCGCGCAACCGCCGGCTCATCCAGCATCACCCCTCAGCCTTCAGAGCACTCCACACCATGACCCACGTCGTCACCGAAGCATGCATCCGTTGCAAGTACACCGACTGCGTCGATGTCTGCCCGGTGGACTGCTTCCGCGAAGGCCCGAACTTCCTCGTCATCGACCCGGACGAGTGCATTGACTGCGCCGTGTGCATTCCCGAGTGCCCGGTCAACGCTATCCTGCCCGAAGAGGACGTGCCGGGCGACCAGCAGCAGTACATCGCGCTGAACGCCGATCTGGCCAAGGGTTGGCCCAGCATCACCAAGCGCAAGGCCTCGCTGCCCGACGCCGATGAATGGAAAGACCGCAAGAACAAGCTGGGCGAGCTGATCAAGTAAGCCCCGCGGCGCCCCGGGCGCCGGCCCCAGGCTTCAAGAGCGCGTTGACATGACCCAGCCCACCGCCCCGATCGAGACCGATGCCCTGGTCATCGGCGCCGGCCCGGTGGGCCTGTTCGCGGTGTTCGAGCTGGGTCTGCTCGAGCTGCGCGCCCAGCTGGTCGACACCCTGCCCCAGGTGGGCGGCCAGTGCACCGAGCTTTACGCCGACAAGCCGATCTACGACGTGCCGGGCATCCCGGTGACCACCGGGCGCGCCCTGGTGGATCAGCTGATGCGTCAGGCCGCGCCGTTTGCGCCCGGGCTGCACCTGGGCCAGCTGCTGGCCACGCTGCAGCGCGAGGCCGATGGCCGCTGGCGTGCCACCACCGACCACGGCACCAGCTTCCTGGCCCGCGTGGTGTTCATCGCCGCGGGCGCCGGGGCCTTCGTGCCGCGCAGCATCACGCTCGACGGGCTCGACCGGCACCTCGGCAGCCAGGCCGCCTATCAGCTGGACGACGCAGCCAGCGTGGCCGGCCGCCAGGTGGTGATCCTGGGCGACGAAGATGCCGCACTCGAGCAGGCCATTGCGCTGGCCGAGGCGGCCAGCCAGGGCCCGGCCCGCGTCACCCTGGTGCACCGGCGCGATGCCTTTCGCGCCGATGAAGCCACCGTGGCCCGCTTTCAGGCCTTGCGCGCGCAGGGCGCGCTGCATTTCGTGGCCGGCCAGCCCAGCGCGCTGCTGGAAGACGCGGCAGGCCGCCTGCTGGCGCTGGACCTGGCCACGCCCGAGGGCGGCAGCGTTCGGCTGCCGCTCGATGCCCTGCTGATCCGCATGGGCCTGAGCCCACGCCTGGGCCCGATCAGCCACTGGGGCCTGCAGCTCGAGCGCAAGCAGCTGGTGGTAGAAACCGCCGGCTTCCAGACCCAGGCGCCAGGCATCTTTGCGGTGGGCGACATCATCACCTACCCCGGCAAACGCAAGCTGCTGCTGTGCGGCTTTCACGAGGCCACGCTGGCGGCCTTTGCCGCGGCGGCCCATGTGCGCCCGGGCCAGCCGGTGCACCTGCAGTACACCACCACCAGCCCGCGCCTGCACCAGCTGCTGGGCGTGGCGTCGCCGCCACGCTGATGGCCACGCCGCAGGCGGCACCCGGCCGTCAGCGGCGCCGCGCTTCACGGCCGCGACATAATCCACGGCGCTGACCGGCCCGCGCGGCCGCCAGCGCATTCGCTAGGGGTGTTGCCCTGCCCGTTCTTCACCGGACGGACAGGGCGACTGAGAGAGTCCCTTTGAACCTGATCGAGGTAATCCTCGCGTACGGGAAGCGACCTGCCGCAGCGCGCCCTGCTTCCTGTCGTCTCTCGCGTCGGGCGCGCCAGCCAGTGTTCGTGGTCCCGTGATTGCTGCAAAGGCATCACGATGGCATCCATCCAGTCTCCGCACCACCGCAAACGTGGTGCTCTTCATCCTCTTGCACTGGCCGCCGCCACGCTGTGCGCGCTGGCCAGCGGCGCTGGCCATGCGCAGGAGGAACCCGCCCGCATCACCATCAGCGGCCGCGCGAGCGCTGCCCAGGCGGTGGGCGTCTCGGGCTTTGGCGACGTGCCGCTGTGGCGCCTGCCGATCTCGGCCACGGTGATCCGCACCGATCAGCTGGCCGACGCCGCCATCACCGGCCTGGGTGACCTCACCCGGCTGGACGCCGGCGCCACCGACGCCTACAACGCACCCGGCTACTGGAACCAGCTGGCCGTGCGCGGCTTCACGCTGGACAACCGCTTCAACTACCGCCGCGACGGCCTGCCGATCAACGCCGAAACGGTGATCGGCCTGGACAACAAGCAGGCGCTGGAGCTGCTCAAGGGCGCCAGCGGCCTGCAGGCCGGCACCAGCGCGCCGGGCGGCCTGCTCAACCTGACGGTCAAACGCCCCAAGGTCGCACAGCGCAGCGCCATGCTGGGCTGGCAGCAAGACGGCACGCTGGGCGCCGCCATCGACATCGGCGACCGGGCCGGCGCCCAGGGCGAGCTGGGCTGGCGCATCAACGCCAGTGCCTCCCGGCTCGACCCCAGCACCCACAACGCCCAGGGCCACCGCTGGCTGTGGGCCGCCGCAGGTGATCTGCGCCTGAGCGGCGGCACGCTGATCGAGGCCGAGCTCGAGCTCAGCCGCCAGAGCCAGCCCAGCACGCCCGGCTTCAGCCTGCTGGGCGACCGCCTGCCCAGCGCCGACAGCATCGACCCGCGCCTGAACCTCAACCGCCAGCCCTGGAGCCTGCCGGTGGTGATGGACGGCCGCATCGGCTCGGTCCGCATCAGCCAGCCGCTGAGCGCCGATGTGCAGCTGGTGGCCCACGGCATGCGCCAGCGCCTGGACAGCGACGACCGCATCGCGTTCCCCTTTGGCTGCAGCGCGGCCGAAGACTACAGCCGCTACTGCGCCGACGGCAGCTTCGATCTCTACGACTTTCGCAGCGAGAACGAACGCCGCACCAGCGACGCCTTCGACCTCTCGCTGCAGGGCCGTGCCGCCACCGGCAGCCTGCAGCACCAGTTCAACCTGGGCCTGCTGTTCACACGCTACGCCACCCGCCTGGGACGCCAGGCCTACAACTGGGTGGGCGTGGGCAGCATCTACCAAGACGAGGCTCTGGACCCCGACCCCAGCCTGACCGACGACAGCACCAACCGCCGCGAGCGCACGGTGGAACTGCACCTGCAGGACAGCCTGACCCTCAGCGATACGCTGACCGCCTGGGCCGGCCTGCGCCACAGCCGCCTGCACCGCGAAAGCCGCTACACCCACCCCGACGACCCGCGGCCCACCGCCTACGCGCAAAGCCTCAGCACGCCCTGGCTGGGCCTCAGCCGGCAGCTGGGCACGGGCAGCAGTGCCTACCTCAGCTGGGGCCAGGGCATGGAAAGCGAGGTGGTGCCCAACCGCGCCCGCTACGCCAATGCCGGACAGGCCCTGCCCGCACTGAAGAGCCGGCAGCTCGAGGCCGGCTACAAATCAAGCAGCCGCTCGCTCGACTGGCGCGTGGCGGCCTTCGACATCCGCCGCCCGGTGTGGAGCGACCTGCTGGCCGCCACCGGCGTGCCTGTTGACGGCTGCAGCAGCAGCGCGCCCTGCCGACGCGCCGCCGACGGTGCGGCACGCCACCAGGGCCTGGAAGCCGAGGCCGAGTGGCGCAGCGGCCCCTGGGCCCTGCGTGGCAGCGCCATGGCCTTGCACGCCCGGCGCGAAGGCTCGGCCGACAGCCAGGCCAACGGCAAGCAGCCGACCAATGTGCCGGCCCTCAGCCTGAAGGCCCAGGCCGCCTGGCAGGTACCCGCACTGCCCGCCCTGGCCCTGCTCGGCTTCATCACCCATGAAGGCCGGCGCCAGGTGCTGCCCAAGGAGCAGATCGCCACACCGGGCTGGACCCGCATCGACCTCGGCGCCCGCTACAGCCAGCGCCTGGGCGCGGGCACCAGCCTGGTCTGGCGCGCCGGCGTCGACAACCTGGCCAACCGACGCGCCTGGAAGGAAGCCCCCTTCCAGTACGGCCACGCCTACCTCTACCCCCTGGCCCCGCGAACTTTTCATGCCAGTGCCCACCTGAATTTTTGACACAGCCTGAAAAAACTGGCTATACTGCGAGGCTCAGTTCCCCGATAGCTCAGTCGGTAGAGCGCCGGACTGTTAATCCGTAGGTCCCTGGTTCGAGCCCAGGTCGGGGAGCCAAAAAACCGAAGACGATCAAAGGCTTGCAGTGGCAACACTGCAAGCCTTTTTTCTTGGTTCCTTGCCGCCGCGGGGCATCGTCACTGCCGCCGCCGCCGCAGGCCCGGCCTACATCAACACGATGTCGTACTGCTCCGGGCTGAAGCTGGGTTCGGTGCTCAGCGACACCGGCTTGCCGATGAAGTCGCTCAGGCCGGCCAGGTGCTGGCTTTCTTCGTCGAGCAGCATCTCCACCACGGCCGCGCTGGCCACCACCCGAAACTCCTTCGGGTTGAACTGCCGCGCCTCGCGCAAGATCTCGCGCAGGATGTCGTAGCACACGCTGCGCGCGGTCTTGACCTGGCCGCGTCCTTCGCAGGTTGGGCAGGGCTGGCACAGCATGTGGGCCAGGCTTTCGCGGGTGCGCTTGCGCGTCATCTCCACCAGGCCCAGCTGGGTGAAGCCACTCACCGTGGTCTTGGTGCGGTCCTTGCCCAGCTGCTTGCGAAACTCGGCCAGCACGGCCTGCTGGTGCTCGTCGCGCACCATGTCGATGAAGTCGACAATGATGATGCCGCCCAGGTTGCGCAGCCGCAGCTGGCGCGCGATGGCACCGGCCGCCTCGAGGTTGGTCTTGAAGATGGTGTCGTCGAAGTTGCGCGCGCCGACAAAGCCGCCGGTGTTCACGTCCACCGTGGTCAGGGCCTCGGTCTGGTCGATGATCAGGTAGCCGCCACTCTTGAGATCCACGCGGCGGGCCAGCGCGCGGGCGATCTCCTCCTCGATGCCGAACAGGTCGAAGATCGGGCGCTCGCCCTTGTAGAGATCCAGCTTGGCGGTGCTGCCGGGCGTGAAGGTTTCGCCAAAGGCCTTGAGCGCATCAAACTGCAGCTTGCTGTCGATGCGCACCGATTGCGTGGCCTCGTTGGTCAGGTCGCGCAGCACGCGTTCGGCCAGGTTCAGGTCTTCGTGCAGCAGCGTGCCGGTGGGCTTGGACACGCCCAGCGCGCGGATCGCGTTCCAGGTCTTGCGCAGGTAGGCGATGTCGTCGGCCAGTTCGGCGTCCGAGGCGTCTTCGGCGTTGGTGCGCAGGATGAAACCGCCGGTGCCCGTGCCATCGGTGGTGGCGGTGAGGCGCTGCATGCGGGTGCGCAGCTGCTCGCGCGTCTCGTGCGAGCCGATCTTCTGGCTGATGCCGATGTGCGTGTCCTGCGGCAGAAACACCAGCATGCGCCCGGCAATGCTGATCTGCGTGGACAGGCGCGCTCCCTTGGTGCCGATCGGGTCCTTGATCACCTGCACCATCAGGGTCTGGCCCTCGAACACCTGGCGCTCGATGGGCACCGGCACGGCCACGTCGCTGCGCGCCGGGTGGCCATGCTGGTGGCCGCCGCCGTGCAGATCGGCCACGTGCAGAAAGGCCGCGCGCTCGAGCCCCACTTCGATGAAGGCGCTCTGCATGCCGGGCAGCACCCGCGCCACCTTGCCAAGGTAGATGTTGCCGACCAGGCCACGCTCCAGCGTGCGCTCGATGTGCAGCTCTTGCACTGCGCCGTTCTCGACGACGGCGACGCGGGTCTCTTGCGGAGCCCAGTTGATCAGGATGTCGTGCATGGCGCTCGGTGTTCTGGTTCTGGGTCAGGCACCAGCGCGCGTCCCGGTCGAGCCGGCCCTCAGCACGCGATGCGCAGTTGTCTCAGCAACTCGGCCGTCTCGTACAGCGGCAAACCCATGATACCGGTGTAGCTGCCGCCGATGGCCTCGATGCGCCCGGCCCAGGCGCTCTGGATGGCATAGGCGCCAGCCTTGCCGAAGGGCTCGCCGCTGGCCACATAGGCCGCGATGGCGGCCGCCGGCAAGGGTGCGAAACGCACGCTGCTGGATGACAGCGCGGCCAGCACCCGCCGCGCGCCGGGCGCCGGCGCCACGGCCACGGCGGTGTGCACCTTGTGCGTCCGGCCCGACAGCGCGGTGAGCATGGCGCTGGCTTCGGCCGCATCGGCCGGCTTGCCCAGGATGCGGCGGCCCAGCGCCACCGTGGTGTCGGCGCACAGGATGGGCGCCGGCGGCAGGCCGCGGCGCCGGGCGCGGGCCTGCGCCGCCTTCAGCTTCAAGGCGGTGACGCGCTGCACATAGGCCGCCGGCGCCTCGCCGGGCGACACGGCTTCCAGCGCCTCGGCGTCTTCGTCGGCATCGGCCAGCAGCAGCTCGTGCCGCACGCCCAGTTGATCAAGCAGCTGGCGGCGGCGCGGGCTTTGCGATGCCAGGTAGATGAAATCGGGGGCGGGCATCGTGGCGCTCACTCGCGGTGATAGGGGTGGCCGGCGGTGACGCTCCAGGCGCGGTACAGCGCCTCGGCCAGCAGCACGCGCACCATGGCATGCGGCAGGGTGAGATCGGAGATGCGCAGCGTCTCGTCGGCGCTGGCCTTGAGGGCCGGGTCGAGCCCGTCGGGCCCGCCCACCAGCAGGGCCACATCGCGCCCCTCGCCCAGCCAGGCGCGCAGGCGCTCGGCCAGTTGAACGGTGGTCAGGCGTGCGCCGCGTTCATCGAGGATGACGCGGCGCGCGCCCTTGGGAATCGCCGCCTCCAGGCGCAGGGCTTCGGCGGCCATCATCTGCGGCGCGGTCTTGCCGCTGGTGCGCGGCTCGGCCTTCACCGCCTTGAGCTCCAGCCGCAGCTCGGGCGGAAAGCGCTTGGCGTAGTCCTCGTAGGCCGTCTCGGCCCAGGCCGGGGGCTTGTGGCCCACGGCGGCCAGCACCAGGCGCATGGCGGCGCGGCGTTCTGCGGGGGCCCCGGGGCGCTATCAGCCGCGCGGCTTGGCAGCCTTGCGTGCCGGCGGCGCGGCGGGGCGGCTGGCCGTGGTCTTGGCGGCCACCTTCTTGGCGCCGGGGCGCTTGACCACCACGGTCTGCTCGGCCGGCGTGCGGTTGATGGCGCGCTGGGCGGCGGCCTTCTTGCTGGCCGGCGTGGCGCTGCCGGCCGCGGTCTTGCGGGCCGGCGCCTTCTTGGCCGGGGCAGCGGCCGGCCGGGCGGCAACCGCCTTCTTGGCCGCGGATTTCTTGGCGGGTGCGCGCTTGGTGGCGGGCGCCTCCTCGGGCTCGTCGTCGGGCTCGGAGGCCTTCACCAGGCCCTTGGCCGGGCCGCCGGTCTTCATCTTCACCGGCTTGCCGCCCCAGATCTCCTCGAGGCGGTAGTACTCGCGAATGGCCGGCTGCATCACGTGCACCACGGCGGCACCGCAGTCAACGATGATCCACTCGCCGTTGTCCTCGCCCTCGGTGGCGACGATGGGCATGCCGCCGGTCTTGACCGCGTCGCGCACGCTGGCCGCCAGGGCCTTGGTCTGCCGGTTGCTGGTGCCCGAGGCGATGATCACGCGCTCGAACAAGGGCGACAGGTGTTCGGTGTTGAACACCACGATGTCCTGCGCCTTGACGTCTTCGAGTCCGTCGAAGATGGCGCGTTGCAGCTTGCGAATGTCCATTCAGTGCCTGTCTGGGCTTGTTGTGGCCGCGTCAGCGGCTTCAGCCCTGGTTTGTCGGCCCAGGATAGGGCCGTTGTTGGTCAATATAGCCTGCCACGCTTGCGCCCACCAGATCGGCCACGGCCAAGCCGGCGGCCAGGCGGGCCCGCACCACGCTGGCCGAAATGGCCAGCGGTGGCAGATCGAGGCGGGTGCAGCGGTGCGGCACGGCGGCCAGTGCGGCCGGTGCCTGGGGGGCCTGGCCGTTGCGGGCGGCCACAGCCAGGGTCAGGCGCTGCAGCAGTTCGGGCCAGTCGCGCCAGGTGTCGAAACGGGCGTACTGGTCTTGCCCCAGGATCAGGAACCACTCGGCGCCGGGGGTTTCGGCCTGCAGGGCGCGCACGGTGTCAATGGTGTAAGTGGGGCCGTCGCGCTGCAGCTCGCGCGCATCGATGCGGTTGAAACCGTCATCGGCGCCGTCTTCGGCCAGCAGCGCGGCCAGCATGGCAGCGCGGTGGGCCGGTGCGGCCAGCACCTGGCCGGCCTTCTGCCAGGGCGCTCCGGCGGGCAGCCAGCGCAGCTCGTCAAGCGCCAGCTGATCGCGCGCGGCCCGGCCCAGCGCGCGGTGGGCCAGATGCGGTGGGTCGAAACTGCCTCCCAGCAAGCCGATGCGGCGGGGCTGGCTCAAGCCGCGGGCACCCCGTTGGCGCCATGGCCGGCCCAGTCGCGCGGGCGCAGGAAATCGCTGAACAGCCGCGCCTCCGGCGTGCCCGGCACGGGCTGCCAGTCGTAGCGCCAGCGCACCACGGGCGGCATCGACATCAGGATGCTCTCGGTGCGGCCGCCCGACTGCAGGCCGAACAGCGTGCCGCGGTCGAACACCAGGTTGAACTCGACATAGCGGCCGCGCCGCCAGGCCTGGAAGTCGCGCTGCGCCTCGCTGTAAGGCGTGTCGCGGCGGCGTTCGACGATGGGCACATAGGCGCCCAGGAAGGCATCGCCCACGGCGCGCAGCATCTCGAAGCTGCGCTCGAAACCGCCCTGCTCCACCGTGAAGCTGAAATCGTCGAAGAAGATGCCGCCGATGCCTCGCGGCTCGTTGCGGTGCTTCAGAAAGAAATACTCGTCGCACCAGGTCTTGAAGCGCGGGTACAGCTCGGCGCCAAAGGGCGCCAGCGCGTCGCGGCAGCTGCGGTGGAAGTGCGCCGCGTCGTCCTCGTGCCCGTAGTAGGGGGTGAGGTCCATGCCGCCGCCGAACCACACCACCGGCTCGCGGCCTTCGGGCAGGGCCGCAAACATGCGCACGTTCATGTGCACCGTGGGCACATGCGGGTTGCGTGGATGGAACACCAGGCTCACGCCCATGGCCTCGAACGGCGCGCCGGCCAGTTCGGGCCGGTGCGCGGTGGCCGATGGCGGCAGCTGGCCGCCCCGCACATGACTGAAGTTGCAGCCGCCGCGCTCGAGCAGGCCGCCCTCTTCCACCAGCTGGGTCTTGCCGTCGCCCTGCAGGCGGCCGCCGGGCTCGCGCGTCCAGGCGTCGGTGATGAAGGCCTTGCCATCCAGCGCGGCCATCGTGCTGACGATGCGCTGCTGCAGGCCGAGCAGGTAGGCGCGAACGGCCGCGGTGTCCATGCTCACGGCGGCGTCAGCGCTTGACGGCGCGGTGGCCGATGTCGCGGCGGTACTGCATGCCGTCAAAGGCAATGCCGGCCATCGCGTCATAGGCCGCCTGCTGTGCCAGCTTGGCCGATTCGCCCAGCGCGGTGACGCACAGCACGCGGCCGCCGGTGACGCGCACCGTGCCGTCGTCGTCGAGTGCGGTGCCGGCGTGGAACACCACCGCATCGGGCGTGTCGGCGCCCAGGCCGGTGATGGCGTCGCCCTTGCGCGGCTGCAGCGGGTAGCCGGCGGCGGCCATCACCACACCCAGCGCGATGCGGCGGTCCCATTCGAGCGACACCTTGTCGAGCGTGCCGTCGGTGGCGTGCAGCAGCACCTCGACCAGATCGCTCTTCAGGCGCATCAGGATCGGCTGGGTCTCGGGGTCGCCCATGCGGGTGTTGAACTCCAGCGTCTTGGGATTGCCCTTGGCGTCGATCATCAGCCCGGCATACAGGAAGCCGGTGAACGGGATGCCGTCGCGCGCCATGCCGGCCACCGTGGGGCCGATGATCTCGTGCATGGCCTTGGCGTGCACATTGGGCGTGACCACCGGTGCCGGGCTGTAGGCGCCCATGCCGCCGGTGTTGGGGCCGGTGTCGCCGTCGCCCAGGCGCTTGTGGTCCTGGCTGCTGGCCAGGGCCAGCACATGCTTGCCGTCCACCAGCACGATGAAGCTGGCTTCCTCGCCCTCGAGGAACTCCTCGATCACCACGCGTGCGCCACCGTCGTTGTGCTGCACGCCCAGGCTGTTGTCCAGCAGCATGAAGTCGATGGCCTCGTGCGCCTCCTGCAGCGTCATGGCCACCACCACGCCCTTGCCGGCGGCCAGACCGTCGGCCTTGACCACGATGGGCGCGCCCACCTGGTCGACATGGGCATGGGCCGCGGCCACATCGGTGAAGGTGGCGTAGTGGGCGGTGGGGATCTTGTGCCGCGCCATGAAGTCCTTGGCGAAGGCCTTGCTCGACTCCAGCTGCGCCGCGGCCTTGCTGGGGCCGAAGATGCGCAGGCCGCGGGCGCGGAAGATGTCGACCACGCCCTGCGACAAGGGCGCCTCGGGGCCCACCACGGTGAGGCCGATCTTCTCGGCCGCGGCAAAGTCGGCCAGCGCCTGCGGGTCGGTGATGGCCACGTTCTTGAGCTGCGCGTCGCGCGCCGTGCCGCCATTGCCGGGCGCCACGTACACCTGCTGCACCCGCGGGCTTTGCGCCAGCTTCCAGGCCAGCGCATGTTCACGGCCACCGCCGCCGATCACCAACACCTTCATCTCGCGCTCACTCTGCCAGTTCGGCGTTGTGGTAGACGTTTTGCACGTCGTCCAGGTCTTCAATCACGTCCAGCAGCTTCTGCATGCGCAGCGCGTCTTCACCCGCGATGGCGATGGTGTTCTCGGCGCGCATGGTCACCTCGGCCATGTCGGCCACCAGGCCGGCGGCCTCGAGCGCGTTTTTCACCGCCTCGAAATCGGTGGGCGAGGTGATCACCTCGATGGCACCGTCGTCGTCGCTGACCACATCCTCGGCGCCCGATTCGAGCGCCACCTCCATCACCTTGTCTTCCGAGGTGCCGGGCGCAAACACCAGCTGGCCGCAGTGCTTGAACTGGAAGGCCACCGAGCCCTCGGTGCCCAGGTTGCCGCCGTACTTGCTGAAGGCATGGCGCACCTCGGCCACGGTGCGCACGCGGTTGTCGGTCATGGTGTCGACGATGATCGCCGCGCCGCCGATGCCGTAGCCCTCGTAGCGGATTTCTTCGTAGTTCACGCCTTCGAGGTTGCCCGAGGCCTTGTCGACGTTGTACTTGATGCGATCGGCCGGCATGTTGGCGGCCTTGGCCTTGTCGATGGCCAGGCGCAGGCGCGGATTGGCGGTCACGTCAGCGCCGCCCTGGCGGGCTGCCACGGTGATTTCGCGAATGATGCGGGTCCAGACCTTGCCGCGCTTTTCGTCCTGGCGGCCTTTGCGGTGCTGGATGTTGGCCCATTTGGAATGGCCTGCCATGGGGTACTCGCTCCTGTTTGCGGCCGGCGCCGCGGAAGAAAACAGCGCATTTTAGGCGGTGGGCGTCGTCGGCAGGCCAAAGCCCGGGACGGCCGTCCCCCGCAGGCGGGTGCGGCCACGCCCGGCCGCCGGGCGGCAGGACCGATGTCCCTCTCACCCGGGCGCCCGGCGCCGGAACACTGAGCGCATCTCCACAGCACCCGGTGTTCCGCGATGAAACCGCTCCGCCACCCGCCAGCGCTGCGCCTGAGCAGCGCCCGTTCCAGCGTTCATTCCCGCCCCAGCCCCAGGCTGCGCGGCATCTGCCAGGCCGCAGGTCCCGCCCTGGTCATGGCCCTGGCCCTGGGCGCCGCCGCCACGCCGGCCCGCGCCCAGATCAGCTTCACCGAGCAGCGCCTGGATGCGCTGGGCCCGGCCATCGGCACTGCCATCAATGCCCGCGGCGATGTCGTGGGCCGCCTGGCCTCGGGTGAGGCCTTCAGCTTCATCGACGGCACGCTGCGTGTGCTGCCGCGGCTGAACGGCGCCACCATGACGGCCGTCGACATCGACGACTTCGGCCACGTGTTCGGCCGCACCGGCAATTCGCCGTCGATCTCGCCCAACCAGCAGGCCGTGCGCTGGCAGATCGGCGCCAACGGCCAGGCCGCGGCGCCGGTGGCGCTGGGCCCGGCGAAGGTGAGCTCGGTGGCCATGGGCGCCGATGGCGCCGCGGTGGGCGCCGGCGTGCAGGACAAGCAGCTGCGGCGCCTGGCCGAAGGCGGTGCCAGCACGGTGCTGGCCACCGCCAGCGGCAATCAGTTTTTCACCGTCGCCGATGCCAATTTCTCGCGCCAGGTGGTGGGCCAGCTGGGCGCGGTGCCCGGCAAGGGCGATGCCTTCGTGTTCGACGCCCAGGGCCTGCGCATCCTGCCGCGGCTGGGCGGCGCGGCGCAGCCGTCCATCGCCCAGGCCATCAACCAGCGCGGCGACATCGTCGGCAGCAGCCAGGGCCGGGCCGTGATGTGGCGCCAGGACGGCGCCCTGCTCGACCTGAGCGACGGCGCCGGTTTCGGCCTGCAGAGCGCGCAGGCGCTGGGGGTGAACGACATCGGCCTGGCCGTGGGCAGCTTCAGGCCGCTGGCCGCGCCGGCCGGCCAGCCCGTCGATGGGGCCTTCGTCTGGAGCGAGCGCGGCCGCATGCGCAGCCTGGGCGAAGGCCGCGCGGTGGCCATCAACCGCGACGGCCAGGTGCTGGTCAACCGCGCCACCGGCGCCTCGCTGCTCACGCCCAAGGGCACGCTGTATTTCGTCAACGCCGACGAGGGCTTCTTCAACCCGCGCGGCTGGATCGACAACGCCCCCGGCACCCGCGACGACAGCGAGCTGGACCTGGCGCCCAGCCGCCTGCTCGACACGGTGATCGTCACCGCCGGCCCGGGCGTGCCGGCCTCCACGCGCGCCAAGGTCGGCAGCGACGGCGTGGTGAAGTCGCTGCGCGTGGGCATGTTTGCCAACACCGCCAGCCGCGACGGCTCGGCCACGCTGGACCTGCGCTCGAGCGGCGGGCTGGAGCCGCACCGCGTGCGCCTGCAGGCGCTGGACGGCATCAGCGTGCGCGATGGCGGCCGCATCAGCGGCACCGGCACCCTGGTGGGCGCGGTGACGGTGTTCGGCACCGCAGGCAGCACGCCGGGCGGCAGCCTCCTGGTGAGCGATCTCGAGGTGCAGGGCGGCCCGCTGGTCAACCGCGGCCTGGTGGTGGCGGTGCAGGCGCAGTCGCGCCTGGCCGCCAGCCTGCACAACGAAGCCAGCGGCCAGCTCAGCACCCGGCCGGGCGCGCAGCTGCTGCTGGAAGGCCACCAGCAGCGCAATGCCGGCCAGGTGGACATCAGCGCGTCGGTGCTGCAGGTGCAGGGCAGCTTCGTCAACGCGGCCGGCGGCCAGGTGAACGTCACCGACGGTGGCCTGGCGGTGTTCGACGGCCCGGTGCGCAACGACGGCGGCTTCTTCGTCGACGGCAACTCGACGCTGCAGTTCAACGCGCGGGTCGACGGCAGCGGCAGCATCGTGCAGGGCAGCCGGCCGGGCCAGCTGCTGTTCGGCAATGGCTTCGGCCTGGGCGAGCAGGTGCTGCACACGCGCCTGGCCAACGCCCGCTTTGCCGGCGGCGAGCTGACGCTGAAGCTCAGCACGCAGGGCCACGACCAGCTGGCCTTCGACGGCGAGGTGCGCTTCAGCGGCGGCACGCGCCTGGTGCTGGCCATGGCCGAGGGCCTGCAGGTGCAGGCCGGCGACCGCTTTGACCTGTTCGACTGGGGCGGCGCGGTGCAGGGCACGCTGGACCTGAACCACCTGCCGGTATTGGCCGCCGGCCTGCGCTGGGACCGCAGCGAGGTATTCAGCCAGGGCGTGCTGTCGGTCAGCGCGGTGCCCGAGCCCGCGCACTGGCTGCTGATGAGCGGCGGCCTGGCCTGGCTGGCCCTGCTGCGCGCGCCCTCGCGCCGCCGCGGCTGACACCCTCAACCCATCCCCTGGAGACAAGCCCGTGAACGCCCAGACCCTGCACCCGTCCAGCCCGTCCAGCTCGGCCAGCTCGGCCGGGCCCGCCGCCGTCGCCGCCGCCGCCGAGCACAGCTCGACCATCGACGCCGAGTTCGGCTTCATCCGCGACCCGGCGCGCCGGCAGCTGGCGCCGCTGGCCTTCGGCCTGCGTGCCGACAGCCCGCCGGCGGTGGCCTGGCGCGCCGCACAGCAGCGCGAGCGCCTGAGCTTCTGGGACTTTCCCAGCTCGCCCTTCTGCGTCAAGGTGCGCGCCATGCTGCGCCACAAGGGCCTGGTGTTCGAGGCGGTCGATCCGCTGGCGCCGGCGCACTGGTGGACGCTGCAGCGCCGCGGCCTGGGCAAGGTGCCGGCGCTGCAGATCGATGCCCGCTTCGTCACCGATTCCACCGACATCGCGCTGGCCCTGGAGGCGCTGTACCCCGAGCCCGCGCTGGTGCCCGCCGATGCGCGCCTGGCGGCGCTGAACCATGCGCTGGAAGAGTGGGCCGACGAGGCGCTGTACTTTCTGGGCCTGCACTTCCTGTGGCTCGATCCGGCCACCGCCGGCCTGGTGCCGCAGCTGTTCGGCCGCGGCCCGCTGGGCCGGCTGGGCTACCAGATCTACCGCCGGCGCATTGCCGCCCAGGTGCGGGGCCAGGGCACCGGCCGCAAGCCGCCTGAGCGCCTGCTGGGCGAACTGCAGCGCCAGCTCGACCATGCCGCCGCGCTGCTGCAGCCCGGCCCCTGGCTGATCGACGAGCAGCCGCGCCTGGCCGACTTTGCGCTGTTCGGCCAGCTCAGCTTTCTGCTGCGCGCGGTGACCAGCGGCCCGCTGGTGCGCGAGCGGCCGCCGCTGATGGCCTTCGTCAAGCGCCTGCGCGCCGTGGGCCGCGACGCCAGCGCCACGCCGCGCTGAGCCCCCCCGCCGCCACCACGGCCCTGTACCTCACGAGGTGATCCCGACATGACCCACCTGACCCAACCCAAGGCCCCGCTGGCCGATACCAGCCCCGACACCGTGCTGGAGGCCGACTACGTGATCCTGGGCGGCGGCTCGGCCGGCTGCGTGCTGGCCGCGCGCCTGAGCGAAGACCCATCGTGCCGCGTGCTGCTGGTCGAGGCCGGCGGCGACGGCCGCGGTCTGCTGATCGACACCCCCGCCGCGCTGGTGGCCATGCTGCCCACGCAGATCAACAACTGGGGCTTCGAGACCGTGCCGCAGGCCGGGCTGGACGGCCGCCGCGGCTACCAGCCGCGCGGGCGCGCGCTGGGCGGCAGCTCGGCCATCAATGCCATGGTCTACATGCGCGGCCACCCGAGCGACTACGACGGCTGGGCCGCCCGCGGCAACCCCGGCTGGGGCTGGGCCGAGGTGCTGCCCTACTTTCGGCGCGCCGAGGGCAATGCCCGCCACGGTGCGCCCTGGCATGGCCAGGACGGGCCGCTCAGCGTGTCGGACCTGCGCACCGACAACCCCTTTCTGGCGCGCTGGCTGCTGGCCGCCCGCCAGGCGGGTTATCGCCTGAACCACGACTTCAACGGCGCCGAGCAGGAAGGCTTCGGCACGGTGCAGGTGACGCAGCGCAACGGCCAGCGCTGCAGCAGCTTCCGCGCCTACCTCGAGCCGGTGATGAAGCGCCCCAACCTGCAGGTGCTCACCGGCACGCAGGCCACGCGGCTGCTGCTGGACGGACGGCGCTGCATCGGCGCGCTGCTGCAGCAGGGGCCGCGCCGCGGCGGCCGCGCGCTGGCCTGCCGGGCGACGGCCGAGGTCATCGTCAGCGCCGGCGCGCTGCAGTCGCCGCAGCTGCTGCTGTGCTCGGGCATTGGCGCACCCGAGGCGCTGGCGCCCTGGGGGGTGACGCTGCAGCACGCGCTGCCGGGCGTGGGCCGCAACCTGCAGGACCATGTTGACTACATCTTCGGCTACCGCGCGCCCACCACCGATCTGGCCGGCGTCTCGCCCGCCGGCGGCGCCCGGCTGCTGCGCGAGATCGGCCGCTACCGGCGCGAGCGCCGCGGCATGCTGACCAGCAACTTTGCCGAGGGCGCGGGCTTCATCCGCAAGCACCCGCAATCGGTGGCGCCGGATTTCCAGCTGCTGTTCGTCACCGCCATCGTCGAGGACCACGCGCGCAAGCTCAACCTGCACCACGGCTTCTCGTGCCATGTGTCGCTGCTGCGCCCGCGCAGCCGCGGCCGCGTGGCGCTGCAATCGCCCAGCGCGCTGGACGCGCCGCTGATCGACGCGGGCTTCTACACCGACCCGCGCGACCTGGACGACATGGTGCTCGGCTGGCAGCTCACCCGGCGCCTGATGGCCCAGCCGGCGCTGGCCAGCGAGGTGACACGCGCGCTGCCCAGCACCCTGGCCGAGGGCGACCCCGCCATCCGCGCACTGCTGCGCGCACGCAGCGACACCGTCTACCACCCGGTGGGCAGCTGCGCGATGGGCCCGCTGGCGCAAGAGCCGATGGCGGTGGTGGATGCCGCGCTGCGCGTGCACGGCCTGCACGGCCTGCGGGTGGTGGATGCCTCGGTGATGCCGGCCATTCCCGGCGGCAACACCAACGCGCCCACGGTGATGCTGGCCGAGCGCGCGGCTGACCTGATCCGTGGCCGCCGGCCCTTGCCCGCCGCCGCCCTCCCCGACGCCGAGGCGCCCGCCGCAACCCGCCGGGACCGGCTTGGCGAACTGGCGCAGCCTTGAGCCGTGCGAGCCAAAGCGCACACGCCATGCTTGAACCGTCGCGAGCGGGCTCAGGGCGGTGCGAGCAACGCAGCCGTACACCCGTACGGCGAGTTGCGCAGGGCCGCCATGTGCCCGCACAGCGGGTTCATGCCCGGCTTCAAGCCGGCTCGCCCCAGCACGCGGCCGGCCGCTCGGCATAGTCGGCCAGCGCGTCCATCACGCACTTCACCCGGCCCGACAAGCGCGTGGCCGGCGGCGCCACGGCCCACAGCGTGATGCCCGGCAGCGTGATCTGCGGCAGCACCGCCACCAGCCGGCCATCGGCCAGCGCCTGGCGGCCCTGGAACGGCGGCAGCGGCGCGATGCCGCTGCCCGCCAGGGCCAGCGCATACAGCATGTCAAAGCTGTTGGCGCGCACGCGCTGGCGCGGTGCCACGTCCTGGCCCAGATCCCACAGGCCGCGCGGGCCCAGCTCGCTGTGGGTGAGCGCCACATGGCGGGCCAGATCGGCCACCTGGTGCGGTGTGCCGTGCTGCGCCAGATAGGCCGGGCTGGCCACCAGGCTGCCACGCACCACGGTGAGCCGGCGCGCGATGTGCTGGGATTCGGGCAGCGGCCCGGCGCGCAAGGCCAGGTCCACCGCGCCGCCCACCAGATCGATGCGGCGGTCGTCGAGCAGCACGTCCACGTCCAGCCCCGGGTGCTCGCGCATCAGCCGGGCCAGCACCGGCGCCAGGATGGCCGCGCCGAGCGACTGTGGCGCGGTGATGCGCACCTGGCCGCTGACCTCGTCATCGGGGCCGCGCAGCTCGTCGCAGGCCAGCTCCAGGCCCTGCAGCAGCTCGCGGCAGCGCTGCACAAAACGCTCGCCAGCCAGGGTCAGCGACATGCCGCGGGTGCTGCGGTGCATCAGCGTGACCTGCAACCCGGCCTCCAGCGCCGCCACGCGCCGGCTGGCCATCGAGGCCGAGATGCCCAGACGCCGCGCGGCCTCGGTGAAGCCGCCGCTGTCGATCACCGCCACCAGGGTTTGCAGCGTCGCCAGATCGGGCCGGGTGCGGCCGGTGGCGCCGTCGGCGCGCAGGGCGGGCGCGCGCTGCCGCGGCGGTGCGGCGGCCTCGGGCAGGCGCCGGTTGCTGCGGCCGGGCATCGCGCGCCCTCAGGCGCGCGCCAGGCCGAAGCCGTGGTTGCGGGCGGTGACGATGGCCATCGCCCGATTCTCCACCTGCAGCCGGTCGAACAGCACCGACACCTGGTTGCGAACCGTCTTCTCCGACAGGCCCAGCGAGGCGGCGATCTGCGCGTTGTCGCGGCCCTGGGCCAGCAGCTCCAGCAGCTCGCGCAGGCGCGGCGTGAGCGCGCCGATCGGGCCGTCCACCGGCGCGCGGCCCAGGCCGGGCAGGAAGGCGTCGATCTCCTCCAGCGCGCGGGCCCAGCCCGGCTCGTCGGCCAGCAGCAGGTGGTTGCGGCTGTCGATGGTGAGCAGCGAGGCGCCCGGAATCTGCGTGGCCAGCAGCCGGCCTTCATCAAAGGGCACGCGCAGGTCGTGGCGGCTGTGCAGCACCAGCGTGGGGCAGCGCACCCGCGGCAGCAGGGCCGTGACATCGATGGTGTTGAAGGCCCGCATGAAGCGCGCCGCATTGGCCGGCGAGGTGGACAGGCGCTCAAGCTCGTTGAACCAGGCATGCTGCTCGGGCAGGCCGTCGGGGATGAACTGGGTGGTGAAGAACTGGCGGAACGACGGATCGGCACGGCCCCAGCCCAGCTCGGCCAGGCGGCACATCATCTCGGCCTCTTCAGCCTGCTCACGCGTGTGGCTGCGCACCAGCCGGCCGCGCGCGTAGCCGCCCTGCAGGATCAGGTGGGTCACCCGCTCGGGATGGCGCACCGCGTAGGCGATGGCGATCGACGCCCCCTGCGAGATGCCCAGCAGCGCAAAACGCTCGGCGCCCGACTGGTCGGCCACCGCCTCCAGATCGCTGACCCAGTGCTCGAAGCCCAGATCGGCCACCTGCCAGTCCGACAGGCCGCAGCCGCGCTCGTCATAACGCAGCAGGCGGTAACGCTCGGACAGTGCATGCAGCACATGGCGCCACACCGGGCTGTCCCAGTCGTGCTCGAGGTGCGACAGCCAGGTGGCGGCCTTGATCACCGTGGGGCCCTGACCGCTGCTGGCATACGCCAGCCGCGTGCCGTCGTGGCTGCGCAGGAAGCGGATCTTCTGGCTGAGAGCGGACATCGGTTCGCGCCTGGGGTGCCGTGGCAGCGGCGTTGGCCCAAATTCTGACAGCCAAAGCACGCGTACAAATCCCAGCAATACAGTCTTGCATCCAGTGCAAAGATGCTGTGGCGGACGGGACCGGCGTCCCGCGCGCCCACCCGGTGCGGCACCCCCGGGCCTGCCGGCCGGGGCCCGCGTCACGCGACGGCCGCCACCCTGCCCGGCACAGTGGCGCCATGCACCCGATGCCCCCGCCTGGCGGACGCCTGGACACCGACCCCGGCTGGCCCCACCGCCTGCACTTTGCGCTGCTGGGCGCCTTGCTGCTGGCCGGCGGCCTGCTGGCCCTGGGCTGGCCGGCGCTGGCGGCCCAGGCCCTGCCCTGGCCACTGCCGCCGCTGCACGCGCGCTGCCTGGGCGCCATGCAGCTGGCGCTGGCCTACACCTGGCTGCGCGCCGCCACCGAGCACGACCGCGCGGCGCTGCGCATCCCCTTGCTGATGTCGGCGGCCGCCGCGCTGGTGCTGCTGGGCGGCTGGCCGGTCTGGTGCGCGCAGCTGGCGGCCCTGCCGCTGGCCGCAACGGGTGATGCCGCAGCCGCAACGTCGGCCGCAACGTCAGCGGCACCCGCACCCGCACCCGCACCCGCACCCGCACCCGCAACCGCAACCGCAGCCGCAACCGCAACCGCAGCCACAGCCGCAACCGCAGCCGCAGCCGGCCTGGCCAAAGCCAGTGCGGCCGGGCCGGGCAGGCTCTGGCTGCTGCCGGCGGCCGGCCTGCTGATCGTGGCCCATGCCGGCGCACTGCTGTGGCGCGACCGCATGCTGCAGGCGCCGGCCGAGCGGCCACACCGCGGCCTGCTGGCGCTGGCCGCGCTGGCGCTGGCGCTGGTGCTGCTGCTTGGCGCGGCACCCGGCCTGGCGGCCGCCGGCTGGCCGTGGAAGCTGCCCGCCACCACCGCCCTGCCCTATGCGGTGCTGCTGGCGCCTTGGGGCGCCGCGGCGGCGCTGCTGGCGCACGAGCGCCGCCGCCGCACCCGTCGCCACGGCCTGCAGGGCCTGCTGCTGCTGGGCCTGCTGGTGCCGGCGGTCTCGCTGCTGCACCTGCCGGCATTTCATGGCCCGGGCGCGGCGCTGGCCTGGTGTTCGGCCTTCGCGCTCACCGCCGTGCTGGCGGGCCGTGCCCTGGGCCAGAGCTGGCATTGAATGCCCCTAAACTGCCAGGCGACCCCCCCTGTTTTCGCCCGGAGTGCCATCCATGTCAGAGCCGATCCTCGTCGCCCAGCACGGCGTTGCCGAGTGCCACCTGCTGCCCGCGCTGGCCAACCGCCACGGCCTGATCACCGGCGCCACCGGCACCGGCAAGACCATCACGCTGCAAACCCTGGCCGAGAACTTCAGCAAGATCGGCGTGCCGGTGTTCATGGCCGATGTGAAGGGCGATCTCACCGGCATCAGCCAGGCCGGCAGCGTGAGCCCCAAACTGGCGCAGATCCTCGCCGAGCGCGGCCTGGCCACGCCCACCCCGCTGGCCTGCCCCACCACGCTGTGGGACGTGTTCGGCGAGCAGGGCCACCCGGTGCGCGCCACCATCAGCGACTTCGGGCCGCTGCTGCTGGCGCGCATGCTCAACCTCAACGACACCCAGGCCGGCGTGTTGAACATGGTGTTCAAGATCGCCGACGACCAGGGCCTGCTGCTGCTGGACCTGAAGGATCTGCGCGCCATGCTGCAGCATGTGGGCGACAACGCCAGCCAGTTCACCACCGAGTACGGCAATGTCTCGGCGGCCAGCATCGGCGCCATCCAGCGCGGCCTGCTGCAGATCGAGCAGCAGGGCGGCGACAAGTTCTTCGGCGAACCCATGCTCGACATCGCCGACTTCATGCAAACGGTGACACCGGCCCCCACGTCGCCTGCGGCTCCTGCCCCCCAAGGGGGCGCGTCGGCGCCTTGGGGCGGCCCGGCGGCACCGACCTCCGGCCAGGGCGTCATCAACATCCTCTCGGCCGACAAGCTGATGAACGCGCCGCGGCTGTACGCCACCTTCTTGCTGTGGCTGCTGAGCGAGCTGTTCGAAACCCTGCCCGAGGTGGGCGACCTCGAGAAGCCCAAGCTGGTGTTCTTCTTTGATGAAGCGCACCTGCTGTTCAAGGACGCGCCGGCCGCGCTGGTGGAACGCATCGAGCTGGTGGTGCGCCTGGTGCGCAGCAAGGGCGTGGGGGTGTACTTCGTCACCCAGAACCCGCTGGACATCCCCGACACCGTGCTGGGCCAGCTGGGCAACCGCGTGCAGCATGCGCTGCGCGCCTTCACCCCGCGCGACCAGAAGGCGGTGAAGAGCGCCGCCGAAACCATGCGCGCCAACCCTGGCCTGGACATCGCCACCGCGATCACCGAGCTGGGCGTGGGCGAGGCCCTGGTGAGCCTGCTCGACGCCAAGGGCCGGCCCAGCGTGACCGAGCGCGTGTATGTGCTGCCGCCGGGCAGCCAGATCGGCCCGATCACGCCAGCGCAGCGCCAGGCGCTGCTGCAGGGCTCGCTGGTGGCCGGCGTGTACGAGAAGCTGGTGGACCGCGAATCGGCCTACGAGAAGCTCAAGGGCCGCGCAGTGAGCAGCGCGGATACCGCCGCTGCCGCCACCGGCGGGCGCAGCATGGCCGATGAGGCCGCAGCCGCGATGCGCGGCGGTGCGGCCGACGCCGCCCGCGGCGCGGCGCAGGAGGCGGCCGGCGCCGCCGGTGGCGGGCTGATGGACGGGCTGAAGGATGTGCTCTTTGGCAGCACCGGCCCGCGCGGCGGCCGCCGCCCCGGCCTGGCCGAGGCCGCCGCCGGCTCGGCCATGCGCAGCATCGGCTCGGCCGTGGGCCGCGAGATCGTGCGCGGCGTGCTGGGCTCGCTGCTGGGCGGCGGGCGGCGGCGCTGAGGCGGCACTCGACGGCCAGCGGCACCCGCGCGCGCCGGGTCAGTATTTGGCGGTCAGCTTGACCGCGGTTCTGGCCACATCGGCTTCCTCGCCGTCACGGAAGTTGCGGCCCACCACCCGCTCAAGCTTGATGCCCTGCTGCCCGTTATGGCTGCGGTGGATGACCCATGAGGTCGACAGGCTGTGCTTCGTGCTGCGCGGCTGCGCACCGTTGAATTGCCTCACATGCTCGGACTGCCACTGCAACAGGTGCGGGCGCAAGCGGTTCAGCACCTGCATCGATTCCGGCAGCTCGGGCACCAAGGCCGCCAGGCCCAGACGCACATCCAGCCCGTGCACCGACGCCGGCTGGCCGGGCGCCCGCCGTGAGCTGTGATCGACATAGGGCGCGAGGCTGCCAAACACCCACCGGTCGCGCAGGCGGATGCGCAGGGCTTCGTTGGCCACAAGCCAGTGGTAGTTCATGTCGACCGGCACCTCGATGGACGCGGTGCGCGTGTCCGTGACATCGTTGTTCTGCAGCCGCAAGGCCAGTTCATAGGCCAGGGCACCGCCGGTCTGCAGCTTCTGCCTTGCCTTGAGCACCGATCGGCCACCCAGCCGGAACGTCTGGGTGGCCACCTGGTCGACCCGCGCCATCTGGGTGGAGTCGCTCTCGAAGCCCAGCGCCAGGTAGGGCTTCATGCCCTTGACCTCTTCGGTGTCGAGCACGCCCAGCTTGCCGTAGGGCACCCAGAGAATGGCCGCCTTGGCCGTGCCGGTGGTGCGGCCTGCGCTACGCCCCAGGGCGACCTCGGCCGGATCGCCGTTGTCGGCCGAGATGGTGGTGCTTGAGCGGACGAACAGGACCTGCTCAGCCGCCGCACTGCCGCTCTTGCGGCGTTTGTGGAACTCGGCCTGGATGTCGGCATCGCGCAAGGGCTGCGCCACCGTGCCGGCCTCGAAGCCCAGGGCGCGGTCGTAGCAGCCCAGCCGCTCCTGAGCGTCGACCACGCGCTTGCAGGCCTCGAGTTCGGTCTGCGCCACGGCCGTGGCCGCCAGGCCGGCCAGGCCCCATGCCATCGAACAACGCCCGAACTTGTGCATGTGCCGTCTCCTGTCTGCTTCATCGCGGGAGGCGCCAGCATGAAGCAGCGGCTGCCTGCCTGGCATCGTCGACTCTGAGGAAACGCCAGCGTGCGTGCACCTGGGGCGGTTGAACGCGCTGCATGGCCCCAGGCAACGCCCGTCCGCCCGTCCGCCAGCCCGTCTACCCATCCCGCTGCGCCGTCAAGCCGCAGCGTCAGGCAGCCCCGCCGCCGTCGGCAACTGACGCAGCGCACTGAGCACCTGCGCCACCAGGCCGTCGCCATCGTCGTCGGCCCGCCAGGCCAGGCCCAGCGGGCGCCACAGCGCTGGCTGCAGGGCACGCAGTTGCAGGCGCGGATCAGCCGGCGCATTGCCCGGCGGCGCGCCGCCATCGGCCGGCAGCAGCGAAGCGCCATAGCCCGCCGCCACCAGGCTGCGGATGGCGTCGTTGTAGTTCAGCGCAATGCGCGGCTGCGGCCGCTGGCCGGCTTGCGCAAACCATTCGGTGCACAGGCGCGAGAGGTGGGTGCTGCCGTCATTGAGCACCAGCGGCTGCGCGGCCAGCCAGCCGGGCGTGACCGGATCGGGCGCATCCCAGGCGGCGGGCAACACGGCCAGCACCGGGTCTTGCCGCCAGGGCTCGATCTGCAGGCCGGCGCCGGGCGGCTGCGGCAGCGCCACGATGCCCAGGTCCAGCCCGCCGCTGGCCAGGCGTGCCAGGGTTTCGGCCGAGGTCAGCACCTGCACCTGCACGTCGATGCCCGGGTGCGTGGCGGCCAGGGCCTGCAGCGCCTGCGGCAGCAGCTGGGCGATGGCGCCGGTGCTGGCGCCCAGGCGCACGCGGCCGGCGTGGCCGGCAATGTGGCGGCGCACGGCATCCAGCGCGGCATCGGCGCTGTCCAGCAGGCGGCGGGCATGCTCGATCAGCAGCGCGCCGGCGCCGGTGGGCGTTACCGACGGCCGGCCGCGGCGCAGCAGCGGCGCGCCCAGGCGGCCCTCCAGCTCGGCCACATGCAGCGTGACGGTGGGTGGCGCCAGGTGCAGGGCCTGGGCGGCGGCGGCAAAGCTGCCCAGTTCGGCCACCGTCACCAGGGTGCGCAGGCGGTCGAGGTTGAATTCGCGCATGGCTGTTGATTCATGAAGTCTGAATCTCGAGTTTGCAAGATTCAACTTGTCTGATGCAAGCGGGCTCGCGAGCATGGCGGCTTCTGCCATTCAAGCCACTCCACCCCATGCCGCCTCTTGTGTTCATCGACGGTGACCAGGGCACCACCGGTCTGCAGATCCGCGCCCGCCTGGCCGGCAGGCGTGACCTGCGCCTGCTGAGCCTGCCCGAGGCCGAGCGCAAGCAGCCCGAACGGCGCGCCCAGGCCCTGAACGACTGCGACATCGCCATCCTGTGCCTGCCCGACGACGCCGCGCGCGAGGCCGCCGCCTGGGTGCGCCGGCCCGGTGTGCGCCTGATCGACGCCAGCTCGGCGCACCGCACCGACCCCGGCTGGACCTACGGCCTGCCCGAGCTGTGCCCCGGCCAGGCCGCGCGCATTGCCGCCTCGCCGCGCATCAGCAACCCCGGCTGCTACCCCACCGGCGCGCTGGCCCTGCTGCGGCCGCTGGTGGATGCCGGGCTGCTGCCGGCCGACCACCCGGTGAGCATCCATGCCGTGTCGGGCTACTCGGGCCGCGGCCGGGCGGGCATCGAGGCGCATGAGGCGCCGGCGGCCGGTGAGCCCGCGCCGCCGCCGTTCCAGCTGTACGGCCTGGCCTTGGCGCACAAGCATGTGGCCGAGATCCAGCAGCATGCCGGCCTGCGCGAGCGGCCGTTTTTCGTGCCGGCCTATGGCGCCTTTCGCCAGGGCATCGTGCTGACCGTGCCGCTGCACCTGCGCCTGCTGCCCGCCGGCACCACGGTGGCCGCGCTGCACGCGGCCTTGCAGGCCCGCTACGCGGCCACGCCGCGGGTGCAGGTGCTGCCGCCGGCCGAAGCCGCGGCGCTGGCGCATCTCGACCCCACGGCGCTGAACGGCAGCGACGACCTGCGCCTGGCCGTGCTGGCCAACCCGGCCCACGGCCAGGTGCTGCTGGCGGCGGTGTTCGACAACCTGGGCAAGGGCGCGGCCGGCGCGGCGGTGCAGAACCTCGATCTGCTGCTGCACGGCGCCTGAGGCGCGCGCCGGTGCCTGGCCGGCCGCACCCGGCCGCATCCGGCCTCACCCGGCCGCCTCGGCTCGGATTGCCCCGCCCCGCCCCGCACCGCTCCCCGCCCCCCGGCAACGCTTCGCGACGCGCAGCGGCTTTTCGTCGCAGCCCGGCTGCGCCGGCCTGCCGGGGCCGACACCATGCCGGCATGTCATCCAACCCCAGGGAGCCGAACATGCCGACCAACCGCAGCAGCAGCAACACCGATTCAAGCCCGCGCCGCGCCTTGCTGAGCCTTGCCGCCACCTCGCTGGTGGCGCTGGCCTCGGGCGCGGTACTGATCAGCGCCACGGTCTGCGTCCAGGCGCAGCAGACGGCCGGCACCACAGGCGCGACCACCGCCGCGGCCACCACACCCACACCCGCAGACAGCGACGGCGGCTTTGCCGCGGCCTTTGCCCGCTTCAGCGCCGCCAAGCCCGGTGACGAGGCGGCGATCGAGGCCGCCACCGCGCAGTTCAACAAGCTGCTGGCGGCCGCCCCCACCGACCCGGTGCTGCGCGCCTATGCCGGCGCCAGCACCTCGATGCGCGCCACCACCACCTTGCTGCCGTGGAAGAAGATGGGCCATGCCGAGGACGGCCTGGCGCTGGTCGACAAGGCGCTGGCCCAGCTCGGCCCGGCGCACGATGCGCCCAGCCACCTGGGCGTGCCGGCGGTGCTGCTGGTCAAGTTCACCGCGGCCAACACCTTTCTGGCGATGCCGGGCATGTTCAACCGCGGCGAGCGCGGCCACAAGCTGCTGGACGATGTGCTCAAGAGCCCGCTGTTCGAACCCTCGCCGGCGCCGTTCAAGGCCACCGTGTGGCTGCGTGCCGGCCAGCAGGCCGCCACCGACCAGCAGCCCGCCCTGGCCCGCCAGTGGTACGAGAAGGCCGCCGCCAGCAGCACGCCGCAGGCCGCCGTGGCACGCAGCCGGCTGCAGGCGCTGTGATGCGCCGGGCCCCACACGCCGCGCGCCCGTGCCACCGGGAGCAGGCATGAGCCGCGCCGCGCCACCCCCAGGCGCCAATCCCGCAGCGCAAAGCGCGCAGGCTCGCCCGGCAGGCACCGTGCTGTGCCTGCGCGGCGTGCACAAGACCTACCGCCTGGGCGCCCATGTGGTGCCGGCGCTGCAGGGCGTGGATCTGGACGTGGCGCCGGGCGAGATGCTGGCGCTCACCGGCCCCTCGGGCAGCGGCAAGAGCACCATCCTGAACCTGGCCGGGCTGGTGGACCGCGCCGATGCCGGCACGGTGACCCTGCATGGCCCGCAGGGTGCGGTGGACGCCGGATCGCTGGACGAGACCGCCGCCACGCTGCTGCGCCGCGACGCCATCGGCTTCGTCTTCCAGAGCTTCAACCTGGTGCCGGTGATGACCGTGGCCGAGAACGTCGACTACCCGCTGTTCATCGCCGGCCTGCCGGCGCCCGAGCGCCGCCAGCGCGTGGCCGAGATGCTCGAGGCCGTGGGCCTGCACGCGCATGGGCACCACCGGCCCGATGCGCTCTCGGGCGGCCAGCGCCAGCGGGTGGCGATTGCCCGTGCCCTGGTCAAGCGCCCGGCGCTGGTGATTGCCGACGAGCCCACCGCCAACCTCGATTCACGCACTGCCGACCAGGTGCTCGACCTGATGCGCGAGCAGGGCCACCGCCACCGGGCCGCGTTTCTGATCGCCACCCACGACGAGCGCCTGCTGGCGCGCTGCGACCGCCGCATCCGCCTGCTGGATGGCCGCATCCTGGAAGGGGAAGCCGCATGAAATGGTTGAAGTTCGCGTGGCACAACACGCTGCGCAACCCGCGGCGATCGGCCGTGACGGTCAGCATCGCGGCACTCGGCACGGCGGCCATCTTGCTGGCCGGCGGCTTTGCGCTGTTCACCTACCGCGGCCTGGCCGAGATGTCGGCGCGCGCCACCGGCCACCTGATCGTGGCCCGCGCCGAGCAGTTCAGCCGCGATGAAGACACGCCGCTGCAGCACGGCCTGGACGGCGCCGAGGCGCTCAAGCAGCAGCTGCTGGTCGACGACGCGGTGCGCCAGGTCTTGCCGCGCGTCGAGTTCTCGGGCCTGATCAGCAATGGCGACAAGAGCACGGTGATGATGGCCACCGGCATCGACCCCGATGCCGAGTTCGCGATTAAGGGGCCGTTCCTCCAGGTCAAGGCCGGCAAGGTGCTCAGCTCCGACCAGCGCCTGCACGTGATGCTGGGCGAGGCGCTGGCACGCAGCCTCAAGGCCACGCCGGGCAGCAGCCTCACGCTGCTGGCCAGCACCACCGAGGGGGCGCTCAATGCGCTGGATGTCACCGTCACCGGCGTGGTGTCCACCGGCATCCCCGAGATGGACAAGCGCCTGGTCTACACCGATGTGGCCACCGCCCAGAAGCTGCTGGTGACCCAGCGCGTGTCGAGCCTGGGCGTGTTTCTCAACCGGATGGACGCCACCGATGCCACCCAGGCCCGGCTGCGTGCCCGGCTGCCGCAGCTGGCGGTGCAGACCTGGGTCGACCAGGCCACCTTCTACCGCAGCGTGAAAGACCTCTACAACCGCATCTTCGGTGCGCTGGGTCTGATCATCGGCGTGATCGTGGTCTTCGTGGTCACCAATGCCATGGCCATGGCGGTGATCGAGCGCACGCGCGAGATCGGCACCCTGCGGGCGCTGGGCACCCTGCCCGGCCAGCTGGTGCGCAGCTTTGCGCTGGAAGGCCTGCTGCTGGGCGGCATGGGCGCCCTGGCCGGCGTGCTGGTCTCGCTGGGCATCACCGTGGCGCTGCTGGTGTTTCCGGTGCAGATGCCGCCACCGCCCGGCCGCAGCAGCGGCTACCCGCTGCAGATCGCCTTCGACGGCCCGCTCTACGCCCTGACGCTGGCCGCCATGCTGCTGCTGGCCACCCTGGCCTCGGCACTGGTGGCACGCCGCACCGTGGCCAGGCCCATCGTCGACGCCCTGGCACACACCTGATCGGGCCCCACCATGAAGCAAACCCTCTCACTCAGCCTGGCCGCCCTGGCCATGGCCCCGGCCCTGGCCAGCCCCGACGTGGCCACGCTGCTGAAGGCTGCCGACCGCTACCGCGGCGGCGGCGACGCGCTGCAGGTCGAGACCCAGGTCAACACCTTCCAGCGCGACGGCACGGCCGACAAGGAACGGCGCTACACCGTGTTCGTGCAGCCCGGCCGCAAAAGCCTGGTGCTGATGCGCTCGCCGGCCGAGGCCGGCCAGAAGGTGCTGATGCTGGGCGACGACTTCTGGCTGCTGCTGCCCGGCAGCCAGCGCCCGGTGCGCATCACGCCCTCGCAAAAGCTGCTGGGCGATGCCTCCACCGGCGACATCGCCACCCTGAGCTGGGCCGACGACTATGCCGGCCAGCTGGCGGCCGAAGGCCGCTGCCCGGCGCCCGACGACAAGAAGCCCTGCCTGCAGCTGGCGCTGAACGCCACGCGCAAGGGCGTGAGCTACCAGCGCATCACGCTGTGGATCGGCAAGGCGCGCCACGAGCCGGTGGCGGCCGACCTCTATGTGCAGAGCGACAAGCTGGCCAAGCAGGCGCGCTTCGTGATGGACCAGCCGGCATCCGTCACCGCGGCGCCCACGCAGGTGAGCGAGATGGTGCTGCGCGACCAGCTCAGCAACCACAAGGAGACCCGCGTGCGCTACCTCTCGCGTGCCAACCGCCAGGTGCCCGAGACCTGGCTCAACCCGATGTTCCTGGCCAAGAACCCGGCTCTCGAATGAGCCGCCGCTCACCGTGCCTGCTGGGCCTGGCGCTGTGCGCCGGCACGCTGCCGGCCCTGGCCAGCGAGGCGCCGGTGGCCCACCACCCCGACAGCGCCGCCGAGATCACGCTTCGCGCCGATGGCCGCACGCCCGGCGGCCACGGCCCGCTGGCCACCGCCCAGGCCCTGGCCCCCGGCACCGCCGCGCCGGTGACCGATGGCCTGGCGCTGCAGGCCGAACTGCGCCATGCGCTGCGCGGCCGCCTGGGTGGCCACGGCCTGGCCCTGCAGGCCAACGCCTTGCTGGCGCATGAGTGGCGGCGCCAGCGCAGCGCGCGCGGGCACAGCCGGGTCAACGAGCTGCAGGCCAGCCTCGACCTGGGCGCCTGGCAGCTGGCGGCCGGCAAGAAGGTGCTGGGCTGGGACGTGGGCTACGGCTTTCGCCCCAACGACGTGGTGCAGCAAGAAGAGCGCCGCACCCAGTTTGGCCAGACCCCCGAGGGCCGGCCGCTGCTGATGGCCGAGCACTTTGGCGCCGACACCGCGTGGTCCTTCGTCTGGGCCAACCCGCAGCGCTGGAACGTCGCCCCCGAGCAGCAGCGCGGTGGCCGCGAAAGTGCACTGGCCGCACGCTGGTATGGCCGCCAGGGCAGCTGGGACCTGCACGCCCTGGCCCGCCAGGGCCGCCACACCGGCAGCAGCCTGGGCGCCGCCGCCGCCTGGGTGGCCACCGACGCGCTGGAGCTGCACGCCTCGGCCCGCCTGCTGCAGCGCCACGACGGCTGGCGCCAGGCCGCGGCCGCGCCCGATGCGCTGCTGCGCCACAACCCCTGGCAGCGGGCCACGCTGGGCCGCGCCAGGCAGTGGCTGATCGGCGGCCAGTGGACCGGCGAGCTGCAGCAAAGCCTGATGGTCGAAGCCTGGCACGACGGCAGCGCGCTGCCCGATGCCGCCTGGGATGCCTGGGCCAACCGCAACCAGGCCCTGGCCGCCTGGGCCACACGCCCGGGCCTGCCGGCCGAGGCGCTGGCCGGCGCCGCCGGCAACCTGGCCTGGCAGGCCTCGCCCTTTGACGCCGCCAGCCTGCGCCGCGACAACCTGTTCGTGCGCCTGGCCTGGCAGCCCGGCCCCTGGCAACTGACGCTCGACACCCTGTGGCAGCCGGCCGACCGGGGCCGCATCGTCACCGCCGGGCTGCAGTGGCAGGGCGACCGCCTGCGCCTGAACGCCAGCTGGCGCCAGTACGGCGGCCCCGGCAGCGCGCTGCTGGCCCAACTGCCGACGCGGCGCAACGCCTTGCTGGCGGCCTCGATGGCGTTCTGACGCGCGCCGCCGCACCCGACAATCCGCCACCGATGACCTGGCCCCCGTGACGCCACCGATGCCGACCCCCAGCACCCCGCCCAAGACGCCCCAACCCGAGCTGCCCAGCCGCAGCAGCGTCGCCGACCCGGGCCCGTGGTGGCTGCGGCTGGCCCGGCGCGGCCTGGTCAACCTGTGCCTGTGCCAGTTCGTCACCGCCATGATGTGGCTGATGCCGGGCAGCAAGGGCGAGCTCTGGCACATCGCGGTGTACGCCAACTGCATCGGCATGCTGTGCTGGCTGTTCATCGACGGCGGCCGCAAGCTGATGATCGCGCAGTGGCCCGCCCTCGACCCGCGCGACACCGGCTGGCCCGGCAAGGCCGGCATCGTGTTCTGCGTGCTGGCCGGCACGGCAGCCGGTTATGCGCTGGGCACGCTGGCCGGCGATGCGGTCACCGGCCTGTCGCTGCACAAGTCGTTCAGAAGCCTGCAGCCGGTGCTGATGAGCCTGCTGGCCGCCGTGGGCGCCACGCTGTTTTTCTACCAGCGTGAGCGCGCGGCGCGGCAGCAGGCCGCCGCCGAGGCCGCCCAGCGCCTGGCCAGCGAAACCCAGCTCAAGCTGCTGCGCTCGCAGCTCGAGCCGCACATGCTGTTCAACACCCTGGCCAACCTGCGCGTCCTGATCGGCCTGGACGCCGAGCGCGCCCAGGCCATGCTCGACCACCTGATCGCCTACCTGCGCGCCACGCTGAACGCCTCGCGGGCCGACCGCCATGCGCTGGCGGCCGAGTTCGAGCGCGTGGACGACTACCTGGCGCTGATGGCCATCCGCATGGGCCCGCGGCTGAGCGTGCAGCTCGATCTGCCGGCCGAGCTGCGCCCGCTGCCGGTGCCACCGCTGCTGCTGCAGCCGCTGGTCGAAAACGCCATCCAGCACGGCCTGGAGCCGCACCTGGCCGGCGGCTGCATCCGCGTCAGCGCCACGCGCATCCACACGCCGCAGGGCCCGCGCCTGTGCCTGCGGGTCAGCGACAACGGCGCCGGCCTGCCCGCCAGCGAGCAGCCCGCGGCCACCGCCGGCACCGGCTTCGGCACCGGCCAGGTGCGCGAGCGCCTGGCCAGCCTGTTTGGCGACGCGGCCCAGTTCACGCTGGGCCCGGGCGCCGATGGCGGCACCGATGCCACGGTGCTGCTGCCCTGGCCCGCGCCCGGCTGAGAGGCCCACCCGCCAACCCGCCCAGCTGCCCATCTGCCCATCTGGCCACTGGCACGACGCCGGCCACCCTCGCCAAACTTCCGCCACGCCACGCCTTGCCATGCCTGTCACCGCCCTGATCGCCGAAGACGAACCGCTGCTGGCCGCCGGCCTGCAGGCCGAGCTGGCGCGCCTGTGGCCCGAACTGCGGCTGCTGCCCGCGGTGGGCGACGGCGCCGCTGCGGTGCAGCAGGCCCTGAGCGAGCAGCCCCGGCTGTGCTTTCTCGACATCCGCATGCCCGGCCTCAGCGGGCTCGAGGCCGCGCAGGCGCTGGCCGAGGAATGGCCGGCCGCCGGCCCGGGCGTGGCGCCGTTTCCGCTGCTGGTGTTCGTCACCGCCTACGACCAGTACGCGCTGGCGGCCTTCGAGGCCCAGGCGGTCGATTACCTGGTCAAGCCGGTGCAGCCACAGCGCCTGGCGGCCTGCGTGCAGCGGCTGCAGCAGCGGCTGGCCGCCGAGGCGGCGCCGGGCCCAGCCACCGCCGCAGGCACGGCTGCGGGCACAGCCGCTGGAACGGCCGGCGCCGACGCCACCGCGCCGGCCGCCGCGGGGCTCGAGCAGGCCCTGCAGCAACTGCGCGCCCTGCTCGGTGCCACGGCACCGGCCGCCGGCAGCCAGCCGCGGCTGAGCGTCATCCAGGCCGGCGTCGGCAGCACCGTGCACCTGGTGCCGGTGGACGAGGTGCTGTACTTCGAGGCCGCCGACAAGTACCTGCGCGTGGTGACCGCCGAACGCGAGCACCTGATCCGCCTGTCGCTGCGCGAACTGCTGCCGCAGCTCGACGCGGCGCAGTTCTGGCAGGTGCACCGCAGCCTGGTGGTGCGCGCCACCGCCATCACCACCGCGCAGCGCGAAGACAGCGGCAAGCTGCTGCTCACGCTGCGGGGCCGGACCGAGAAGCTCAGCGCCAGCCGGCTGTACGCCCACCTGTTCAAGGGCATGTAGGCGGCACCGGCTCCTAGAATCAGGGTTTTGCCCTGGTCCCGACCGATGTCCGCCACCGACAGTGCCCCCAAGCCCGCCAACTTCCTGCGCACCCTGATCGAGCGCGAGCTGCAGGACGGCGTCTACGCCCAGCGGCAATGGGGCGGCACGCCGGGTGACGCGGCCCACCACCAGGCCGGCCCGGCCGACCCCGCGGCCGTGCGCCTGCGCTTCCCGCCCGAGCCCAACGGCTACCTGCACATCGGCCATGCCAAGAGCATCTGCCTGAACTTCGGCCTGGCGCGCGACCACGGCGGCGTGTGCCACCTGCGCTTTGACGACACCAACCCCGAGAAGGAGGAGCAGGAGTACGTCGACGCGATCATCGAGATGGTCCGGTGGCTGGGCTGGGACTGGAACTTCCAGGGCACCGAGCACCTGTACTGGGCCAGCGGCTACTTCGACTTCATGTACCGCGCCGCCGAGCGCCTGATCGAGCGCGGCCTGGCCTATGTGGACGAGCAGACGCCCGAGGCCATGCGCGCCAACCGCGGCGACTTCACCACGCCCGGCACCGACAGCCCGTTCCGCAGCCGCAGCGTGGCCGAGAACCTGGCGCGCTTTCGCGAGATGCGCGACGGCAAGCATGCCGACGGCGCCATGGTGCTGCGCGCCCGCATCGACATGGCCTCGCCCAACATCAACCTGCGCGATCCGGCCCTCTACCGCATCAAGCACGCGCACCACCACGCCACCGGCGATCAGTGGTGCATCTACCCGATGTACACCTATGCGCACCCGATCGAGGACGCGCTGGAGAACATCACCCACTCGATCTGCACCCTCGAGTTCGAAGACCAGCGCCCGTTCTACGACTGGCTGCTGGCGCGGCTGAGCGAGCCCGCCACGCTGGCCGATGGCCGCCAGCTGCCCGGCCTGCTGAACGCCCCGGCGCCCAAGCAGCACGAGTTCGGCCGGCTCAACCTGACCTATGTGGTCACCAGCAAGCGCAAGCTCAAGGCCCTGGTCGACGACGGCCATGTGCAGGGCTGGGACGACCCGCGCATGCCCACGCTGGCCGGCCTGCGCCGGCGCGGCTACACGCCGGCCGCCATCCGCAAGATGGCCGAGGACACCGGCGCCAGCAAGTCCAACATCTGGATCGACTACAGCGTGCTCGAAGGCACCCTGCGCGCCGACCTGGAAGGCCAGGCCGCCCGCGCGATGGCCGTGATCGACCCGCTGCCGCTCACCCTGACCAACTGGGCCGAGCTGTACGGCGCCGAGCACCGCGAGCCCTGCGGCGCGCCGGCCCATCCGCAGCTGCCCGAGCTGGGCCAGCGCAGCTTCTCGCTCGGCCCCGAGCTGTGGATCGACCGCGACGACTTTGCCGAAGTGCCGCCCAAGGGCTTCTTCCGGCTCTATCCGCCGCGCAGCGACGCGGCGGGCGTCACCACACCGGGCAACAAGGTGCGGCTGAAGTACGGCATGGTGGTCGAGTGCACCGGCTGCGAGAAGGACGCCGATGGCCGCGTCACCCGCGTGCTGGCCAGCGTGGTGCCCGACACCAAGAGCGGCACGCCCGGCGCCGATGCGGTCAAGGTCAAGGGCACCATCACGTGGGTGGGCCGGCACGACGGCATCGCCGCCGAGCTGCGCCTGTTCGACCGCCTGTTCACGCTGGCCCAGCCCGATGCCGGCGACGGCAACTACCTCGACGCCCTCAACCCGGCCAGCAAGACCGTGGTCACCGGCTATGTCGAGCCCTCGCTGGCCGTGGCGCCGGCCGACACGCGCTTGCAGTTCGAGCGCCACGGCTACTTCGTCACCGACCGCAAGGATCACCAGGCCGGCGCGCCGGTGTTCAACCGCATCACCACGCTGAAGGACAGCTGGGGCAAGTAGCGCCCAGGCCGATCCGCGGCGGCTGCCGGCTTGCGTGCGAGGCGGGCAAGCCGGGGCCGGCTTCAGCCCCGTTTCTAGGCGTCAGCAGCGAACAGCAAGGCCTCGACCTCGCGCGTGTCGTTGACCGTGCGGATGCGCTCGTACAGCGCCTGCGCCTGCGGAAAGCGCCGCCGCAGCAGGTTCAGCCACTGCTTGATGCGGCCGGCGCGGTGGCGCGCATCCACATGCAGGGCCACGCGCTGCCAGTAGCGCCACAGCAGCGGCGGCACCGCCGCCCAGTCGGGCGCCTGCTCGGCGCCATGGCGGATGGCCAGCGCCAGGCCGGGGTCGGCCACCATGCCGCGGCCCAGCATCAGCGCCTGGCCGCCCGATTCGGCGCGGCAGCGCAGCGCGTCAGCCACGCTCCAGATCTCGCCATTGGCCACCACCGGCAGGCCCGGCACGGCGGCGCGGATGTGGGCGATGCGGTCCCAGTAGGCCGGCGGCTTGTAGCCCTGCAGCTTGGTGCGGCCATGCACCACCAGCTCGCTGGCACCGGCCGCGGCGATGGCGCGAGCCACATCGAGCATGGTGTCCTCGTCGCGGTTGCCCAGGCGCATCTTGGCCGACACCGGCACGCCAGCGGGCACGGCGCGGCGCACCGTGGCCACGATCTCACCCACCAGCTCGGGCTCGTCGAGCAGCACCGCGCCGCCGCGGTGGCGGTTCACGCACTTGGCCGGGCAGCCGAAGTTCAGGTCCACGCCCTCGGCGCCCAGTTCGGCCAGGCGCGCGGCGTTGTCGGCCAGCACCGCCGGCTCGCTGCCCAGCAGCTGCGCGCGCACCGGCACACCGGCCGCCGTGCGGCTGCCGCTCAACAGCTCGGGCATCACGCGCAGGAACACGCGGTCGGGCAGCAGCCGGTCGGTGACGCGGATGAACTCGGTGACGCAGCGGTCGATGCCACCCACTCGGGTGAGCGCATCGCGCAGGCTGTGGTCGAGCAGCCCTTCCATGGGCGCGAGAAGAATCATGGGCGCGCAGTGTAGGCACTGTGCGCGCCGCGCGCCGCCACGCGCCGCCGCACGGGGCGGCGCGCGGGCGGGCCAGGTGGCCGGGCGGGCGGGTGGCGGCTCGCCGGGCGGGCCTCGGCGCCCTTGCCTGCGCCCTTGCTAACGCCCTTGTTAACGCCCCTGCCGGTGCCGGCGCAGCAGGCCCAGCGCCAGCAGGCCGGCCGCCAGCATGGCCGGCGCCGAGGGCTCGGGCACCGCGTTCAGCTGCAGCTCGAACTGGTAGGCATAGGGGCCGGCGCGCGCCGTCTCCTGCACCCACAGCGTGTAGCTGCCGGCGCCCAGCGGCGGGCTGAAGCCGCTGCTGCCGTTCAGCGGCACGGCCAGGTCGTCCAGGATGTCGCTGCCGCGGTCGGCCAGCCCGTAGATGCGGTAGCCCAGCAGGCCGGCGGCGCTGCCCGGGCCCAGGGTCGGGTCGATGGCGATGCCGCGGCCGGCGCCCAGCCCCAGGAACGAGCCGTTGTTGCCCACCGTGGTGGCCAGGCCCACGCGCAAGGCGCCCAGCACATGGCCCGCCGGCACGGTGAAGCTGATGTAGTCGCGGTCGACCCCGGCGGCCACCGAGTTGCCCACGCTGCCGCTGAGCAGGTTGCTGCCATCAACGCCCCAGGTGAGCGCCCAGTCGGTGGGGTTCAGCCAGTTGCCTGAAAAATCGCCCGCGGTGGCCTCGTCCAGGCTGGCCGCCTGTGCGCCGGCGCTGGCCAGCAGCAGCAGCACGGCCAGGGCCGCGGCGCGGTGTGCCCCGGGCCTGGCGCCCGCCATCGTCGATGAAGGTCTGGTGAACATGTGGCCCGTCTCCCTTGCACCGGCTGTCTGGCTGCCGCGCCCGCGCCGGTGCCGGGCCACGCCTGCGCGCAGCACCCCGCCACCCGCAGGCGCGTTGTACAGGCCGCGTTGCCTGCACATTCACTCACAGGTGCCTCGAACTAGGGAGCCGCACAATGCCGGGCCGCACCGGCTGCCGGGCCAGCGCGGCCACCCCGCGCCACCCCGCGCCTCGCCGCCCGCACCGCCCGCCCGCACCGCCACCGAAGCCCAGCCCCCTCGCCGCCGCACCGCCATGCCCATCACGCCCTCTGCCTTGCCGGCCCAGCCCGCCGACGCACCAACCGACACGCCAAGCAACACGCCGCCCGATGCCGCACGCGTGCTGGCCGAAACCCGCGCCTGGATCGACCGGGCGGTGATCGGCCTGAACCTGTGCCCCTTTGCCAAGGCGGTGCAGACCAAGGGCCTGATCCGCTACGTGCACACCGGCGCCACCGACACCGACGCCCTGGCCGAGGTGCTGATCACCGAGCTGCAGCGCCTGGCCGAAACGCCGGTGGACACGATCGAGACCACGGTGCTGGTGCATCCGCAGGTGCTGCAGGCCTTCGACGACTACAACGACTTTCTCGACGTGGCCGATGCCGCCGTCAGCGCGCTGGGCCTCGACGGCGTGCTGCAGGTGGCCAGCTTCCATCCCGACTACCGCTTTGCCGATGCGCCGGAAGACGACATCTCGCATGCCACCAACCGCTCGCCCTGGCCCACGCTGCACCTGATCCGCGAGAGCAGCATCGACCGCGCCGTCGAGGCCTTCCCCGAGGCCGAGACGATCTACGAGACCAACATCGACACGCTGCGTCGCCTGGGCGCGGCCGGCTGGGCCGCCCTGCAGCAGCAGTGCCGCGACGATGCCCGTGCCGCGGCCGGGCCGTCGCAAGCCGGCAGTGCGTCCAGCGCTGCAGGCAGCACCAGCTCACCCGCCGCGCCCGCTGCGCCCGGCCCGGCCGGCTGACCGGTTGTGGGCCCGCGAGCGGCCCGTCCAGGGCGCCCAGAGCGTCCGGCCCGGCCTGGGCGTCCGGCGCGGCCTGGGCATCCAGGGCGGCCAGGGGCCCGCGCAGGTCAGCGCTTCAGTTTGCGCGGCCGCGGCCGATAAGCCGACCAAGCCCGAACCTGGACGCCATGAGCCCCCCTGCCGCCACCGCTGCGCCTCGCGCCACCACCGCCGCCGTGCAGGACGAGATCGACCGCGCGCGCCGCAGCGGTCCGCTGCAGCACATCACGATCCCGCCCTGCCCCACGCTGCTGCTGCGGCTGAAGGACGCGCTGGCCCCGCGCGAGCCCGATCTGGGCGAGGTGGCGCACATCGCCTCGCACGACGTGGCCATGTCGGCCGCGCTGATCCGCCTGGCCAACAGCCCGGTGCACGGCAACGGCCATGCGGTGTCCACCGTCGGCCAGGCCATGACCCTGCTGGGCCTCGACGAGACCGCCCGGTCGATGACCGAGTTCCTGGTGGCCAAGGCGCTGCCGGTGCGCAATGCCCAGCTCGACCGCTTCTGGGAGCGCTCGCGCCGCCGCGCGGTGGCCATGGCCTTCATCGCCCGCCAGCTGCCGGGCCTGCCGGTGGATGTGGCGCATGCCCACGGCCTGTTCTGCCATGTCGGCCTGCCGGTGCTGCTGCAGTGCGTGCGCGGCTACAGCGCCACGCTGATGGAGGCCGACATGCGCCACGACCGCAGCGGCCTGGCCACCGAAAACGCCAACCACCGCACCGACCACGCCGTGACCGGTGCGCTGGTGTGCAAGCTGTGGCGCTTCTCGCCCACCCTGGTGGCCTCGGTGCGCCTGCACCACGAGCTGGCCCACCTGGGCGATGGCGGCGCCGACAACGAGGTGCACACCCTGGTGGCGGCCGGCCTGGTGGCCGAGCACCTGATGCGCCGCGCCGAGCAGATGCCGCCCGACCGCGACTGGCACGACCATGCCGGCACCGCGCTCGACTGGCTGGCCGTCGGCGCCGACGAGCTTGAAGGGTGGGAAGACCAGCTGCAACCGCTGTTCGACGCGGCCTGAGCGCCGCCCAACAGCCGGCGTGTGACCGAGTCGGCAGTGTCACGACGGAACGGTTCGACACCGTCTGTAAGGGATGCTCGACTGGGCCCTGACGCGCATGGACAGCCGGTCATGGCGGCGCCCAGAATGACCCCGAGCCTTGCCGCTCAGCGGCCGCACCGCTAATCCGGAACCACAGCGTCCACCGGGGCAACGACAACGCGGCGGCAGCGCGCGGGCCGTTGGGAGTGGTGTCGTCGCATGTTCTCGTCCGCCAGCCTGCGCTTGAAGCTCACCGCAGTGATCGGCCTGATGGGCCTGGTGGCGGCGCTGACGCTCAGCCAGTCGGCCAGCCTGCTCAACGAGCGGCAGATCGAGACCGACCAGCAGCGCCTGCTGGCCAACACCGCCCGCAGCCTGGCCTCGCAACTGGCCCAAGACCTCGATGCCCGCGCCGGCGAGCTCACGATGCTGGCCGAGCTGGAGGCCCTGCGCAACCCCACCGCCAGCCCCGAGCAGCGCCGCCAGCTGCTCGAGGCCGTGCAGCGCAGCCACCCCGAGCTGGCCTGGATCGGCCTGACCGATGCCCAGGGCCTGGTGCTGGCCGCCACCGGCGGCATGCTCGAGGGCGCCAACGTGGCGCACCGCGACTGGTTTGCGCAAGGCCTGCGCGGCCTGCACTTCGGCGATGCCCACGAGGCCATGCTGCTGGCCCGGTTGCTGCCACCGCCCCGCCCGGGCGCCGCGCCGCTGCGGCTGCTCGACCTGGCCACGCCGGTGCGCGGGCCCGGTGGCCTGAGCCAGGGCGTGCTGGCCGCCCACCTGAGCCTCGACTGGGCCGCCCAGCTGCACGGTCGGCTGACCGAGCGCCTGGCCGCCGACCGGGTGGAGCTGCTCATCACCAACCACCAGGGCCAGCTGCTGGTGGGCGGGCCGCTGGGCACGCCCTTCGTGGCCCTGGCCGCGGCCTCGGCGCCAGCCGGCAACACGAGCACCGGGCTGCAGACCGCCGCGCAGGCCCTGGCCGCCGCGGCCAGCCAGCCACAGGCCCTGCGCTACACCGACCGCCTGGGCCGCCCGCTGCTGGGCATGGTGGTGGCGGGCCAGGGCCATGGCCGCTTTCCCGGCCTGGGCTGGCGCCTGGTGGCCAGTGCCGACGAGGCCCAGGTGTTCGCCCCCGCGCAGCGCCTGGCGGCGGTGATGCTGGGCCTGGGCGTGCTGTGCGCACTGCTGTTTGCGGCCCTGCTGTGGACCGTGCTCGGACGCCTGCTCGAACCCCTGCGCCGGGTGGGCCATGCCGCCGAGCAGGCGCGGCTGGGCGCGCTCGATTCCCCGATCCCGGTGCCGCCCGGCCAGGGCGAGGTGGCGCGTTACGCGCGCTCGCTGGTGGCGCTGGTGCACGACCTGCAGCAGCGCAACCTCGAGCTGCGCCTGGCCGGCCGGGTGATCGACAAGAGCGCCCAGGCCATCGTGGTGTGCGGCGCCGATGGCCGCGTGCTCACCGTCAACCCGGCCTTCGAGACCCTCACCGGCCAGCGCCCCGATCAGGCGCCCGGCCGCCCGGTGCTCGAGCTGCTGGGCCAGGGCCTGGCCGAGGGCGTGCAAGCCCGGCTGACGGCCCAGCTGCAGACCCGGCACGACTGGTCGGGCGAGCTGGCGCTGCGCAGCGCCGACGGCCGCGACTACACCGCCTGGCTCAGCCTGCATGCGCTGCACGACCGCGCCGGCGCCATCAGCCACCGCATCGTGGTGGTGGACGACATCACCGAGCGCCAGCACAGCGCGCTCGAGCTGGCCCAGCACCGCCACCACCTCGAGGCGCTGCTGGTCGAGCGCACGGCCGCGCTGCGCCTGGCCAATGCCGAGCTTGGTGCTGCACGCCAGGCGTCCGAGCGCGCCAGCCAGGCCAAGAGCGAGTTCCTGGCCAGCATGAGCCACGAGATCCGCACGCCGCTCAACGCCATCGTCGGCATGAGCCACCTGCTGTCGCGCAGCGGCCAGCCGGGCGACGCGCGCCAGCCGCAGCTCGACCGCCTGCAGGCCGCCAGCATGCACCTGCTGGCGCTGGTGGACGACGTGCTCGACTTCTCCAAGATCGAGGCCGGCAAGATGCAGTGCGAGCACGCCGCGTTCGCGCTGCACCAGGTGATCCAGCAGGTGCACGACATGCAGGCCGATACCGCCGCGCGCAAGGGCCTGGCGCTGGTGATCGACCTGCAGCCGCTGCCCGCGCGCTGCATGGGTGACGCCACTCGGCTGCGCCAGGTGCTGCTGAACTTCGTCGGCAATGCGGTCAAGTTCACCGAGATCGGCCAGGTGCGCCTGGAGGGCCACACCGTCTACCAGGATGCCCAGCGCAGCGTGGTGCGCCTGGGCGTGGTGGACACCGGCCCCGGGCTCGACGCGGCGCAGCAGCAGCGCCTGTTCCAGCCTTTCGAGCAGGGTGCGGCCGCCATGCCCGCAGGCGGCACCGGCCTGGGCCTGGCCATTGCGCGCCGGCTGGCCCGGCTGATGGGTGGCGACGTGGGCGTGTACAGCACCCCTGGTCGTGGCAGCCGCTTCTGGATCGAGTTGCCGCTGGGGGTGGCCGCCCCGGCCCCGGCGCCCAGCCTGGCCGCAGCGCTGCCGGCCCCGGCGCAGCTGTGGTCGGCGCCACCGCCCGGCGGCGCCGCGCTGCTGCCCATCGCCACACCGGCCGCCGGCGAGGCCGAACGCCGGCTGCGCCAGCGCCAGGGCGTGCGCGTGCTGCTGGCCGAGGACAACGCGGTGAACCAGGAGGTCGGCGTGGCCCTGCTGCAGGCCGCCGGGGTGACGGTGGACGTGGTCGACGACGGCGCCGCGGCCGTGCTGCAGGTGCAGCGCCAGCGCTACGACCTGATCCTGATGGACATGCAGATGCCGGTGCTCGATGGCCTGGCCGCCACGCGCCAGATCCGCGCACTGCCGGCCGGCACCCACACACCGATCCTGGCCATGACCGCCAATGCACTCGACGAATCCACCCAGGCCTGCCTGGCCGCCGGCATGAACGGCCGCGTGGCCAAGCCGGTGGAGCCCGAGATGCTGTACGCCGCCGTGCTGCGCTGGCTGCCCGCCGAAGGGGCGGATGAGGCGCAAGAGGCCACCGACCCGGCCGCCGACCCGGCCACGGCCGGCGCGCTGGCGGCCGTCTCACGCAGCACGGTGCAGCCGGTCACCGCCACTGTGTGAGGCGTTCAGCGTTGTTTTGCGGCGCGGGCCGATGGCGGCGCGGCGCGTCACCGTGGCCTGCAGCCTATTTCGCGCCGTCGGGCAGCTCGATCTTGACTTCGAGCACCTCGAGGTTGTCCTGGCGCTCCAGGCTCACCTTGATGTCATCGGGCGAGATCTGCACGTACTTGCTGATCACCGCCACCAGGTCTTTCTGCAGATCGGCCAGGTAGTCGGGGCGCCGGCCCAGACCCGAGCGCTCGTGCGCCAGGATGATCTGCAGGCGCTCCTTGGCGACGCTGGCCGACTTCTTCTTCTCGCCGAGCAGGAAGGACAGGAACGACATGCCGCTCACCTCCCGCCGAACAGACGCTTGAAGAAGCCGGGCTTCTCGGCCTCGGTGAAGCGCAATGGGCGCTCCTCGCCCATGAAGCGCGCCACCACGTCGAGGTAGGCCTCGCTCACGTCGCTGCCCTTCAGGTGCACGGCCGGCGTGCCCTGGTTGCTGGCGTCGAGCACGCTGTGGCTCTCGGGGATCACGCCGATCAGCGGGATGCGCAGGATCTCCTGCACGTCCTGCAGCGACAGCATCTGGCCGTCGAGCACGCGGTTGGGGTTGTAGCGGGTGATCAGCAGATGCTCCTTCACCGGCTCGCCGCCCTCGATGGCGCGCTTGGTCTTGCTGCCCAGGATGCCCAGGATGCGGTCGGAGTCGCGCACCGACGAGACCTCGGGGTTGGTGACCACCAGGGCCTCGTCGGCAAAGTGCATGGCCATCAGCGCACCGGTCTCGATGCCGGCCGGCGAGTCGCAGATGATGTAGTCAAAGCCCTGGGTGCCCAGGTCGTTGAGCACCTTCTCCACGCCTTCCTGGGTGAGCGCGTCCTTGTCGCGCGTCTGGCTGGCGGCCAGCACGAACAGGTTGTCGCAGTGCTTGTCCTTGATCAGCGCCTGGCTGAGGTTGGCCTCGCCCTGGATCACGTTGATCAGGTCGTAGACCACGCGGCGCTCGCAGCCCATGATCAGGTCGAGGTTGCGCAGGCCGACGTCGAAGTCGATCACCGCCGTCTTGAAGCCCTTCAGTGCCAGCGCCGATGCAAAGCTGGCGCTGGTGGTGGTCTTGCCCACCCCGCCCTTGCCGGAGGTGACGACGATGATCTTGGCCATCGGGTGGTGTTCCTTGTGCGTGAAAGTCTGTGGTGAGGGTCAGGCGGCCGGCGTGATGGCCGGGCTCAGACCGAAAGGGGGTCGACCTGGATGCGCTCGCCGTCCAGGCGCACCACCGCGGGCTTGGCCCACACCGCCGGCGCCAGCGGCGTCTCGATGGTGCGGTAGATGCCGGCGATGGACACCAGCTGCGGCTCGAGGCAGGTGCTGAAGATGCGCGCCGTGGTGTCGCCGCGCGCGCCGGCAATGGCCCGGCCGCGCAGCGGCGCGTAGACATGGATGTGGCCGTCGGCAATGACCTCGGCACCGAAGCTCACCACCGCCAGCACCACCAGATCGCCACCGCGGGCATAGACGCGCTGGCCCGAGCGCAGCGGCTTGTCGAGCACCATGGTCGGCGCGCCGGTGGCGGCGGGCACCTCGCGCAGCACCTCCACCTTCTTGAGCACCTCGACCTCGCGCACCACTTCACGCACCACCTCGCGCACCTGCACCTCCTGGTGCATGGTGGGCAGCTCGGCGGCACCGTGCGGCGCGGCGTCCAGCGCCTCGGCCAGGCCGGCGGCGCGTGCCGCGCGGGTTTGCGCCGCGCTGCCGCCCTGCACCGCGATGGGCACCAGGCGGTGGCGGCGGATGGCCGGCAGCAGCGCGGCGAAATCGATGCGGGCGCCGCTGTCGCGCAGCGGGCTCAGGTCGATGACCACCGGGTCGTCGTCGAACAGACCCGGCGTGTCGGCGAAGCGCGCGTCCAGCGCCTGGGTGAGTTCGGCCACGTCGGCCGTCTGCAGACGCAGCGCGGTGAGCGTCCAGGCGGTGCTCTTCAGGTCGAACGCAGCTTTGGCCGGGGCGGCAGAGGGCATGGGGCGGGAGTGGTGCGCCAGGCAAGGCGCAGGCGATGCAAGGGCAGATGAAACAACGCGCCGGACGTCACGGAAATCCGTCACGGCCGAACGCCACCGGCAAGTGTATCCGCCGGCCGCCGCCGCATCGGCGTGGCCCGGGCGGTGGCCGGCGCCGGCATGCGGTGCGGTGCGGTGCCGAGCGCAGGCCGGGCGATGCGATGATCGCGCCCGCCACGGCCGGCCCTCCGGCCGGCCCCGACGATGGAGCCCTATGCCATGACCATGACCATGACTTCCCGCATCCTGCCCGCCACCCTGTGCCTCGCGGCCCTGAGCACGCTGCTCGGCGCGGCCCCGGCCCCGGCCCATGCCCAGGCACCGACGCCGGCCGCCGCGCCCGCCGCCACCAGCACCAACGGCAGCACCGTGACCACGCAGACCGGTCTGGTGATGCACACGCTCAAGGAAGGCAGCGGCGCCAGCCCTGCCGCCACCGACATGGTCAGGGTGCACTACCGCGGCACCTTCCCCGACGGCAAGGAGTTCGACAGCTCGCACAGCCGCGGCCAGCCGGCCGAGTTTGCGCTGAACCGCGTGATCCCGTGCTGGACCGAAGGCGTGCAGCGCATGAAGGTGGGCGGCAAGGCCAAGCTCACCTGCCCGCCGGCCATCGCCTACGGCAGCCGCGGCGCCGGCGGCGTGATTCCGCCCGATGCGACGCTGCACTTCGAGATCGACTTGCTGGGCATCAAGGGCCGCTGAAGCCCGGGCTTTGCCGCCGTTGCGCCAGCGCGACAGCGCCGGTCGCCGAAGGGCCGGCGGGCATAATTCATGGGCTGCTGTGGTGGCGACGGGCCCAACGATCCGCGTGATCGGCACCCGGGTCAACGGCCAGCGCCTGGCGCGCGTTGCTGCAAGCAGTGTTCGACGTGACAGTCACGGCGAGCCCGCCGGGATCGTCCCGGCATCGGTGGCATGTCCACAGTTCGAAACCACAGTTTGAGGAAGAAGCCATGAAGAAATCGCTGATCACCCTGTCCGCCGTCATCGCCGCCGTGTTCGCCAGCCAGGCCGCCATGGCCCAGGAAGCGCCGAAGGCCCGCGCTGAAGTCAAGAAGGAAGCCGCTGCTGCCGAGAAGGCCGGCACGCTGCCCAAGGGTGAAGACGCTGGCGCCAAGGACGCGGCCAAGTCGACCAAGGCCCGCGCCGAGGTGAAGAAGGAAGCCGCGGCCGCCGAGAAGGCTGGCACCGCCCCCAAGGGTGAGGGCGCTGGCGCCGTCGAGAAGCCCAAGTCGACCAAGGCCCGCGCCGAAGTCAAGAAGGAAGCCGCGGCCGCCGAGAAGGCTGGCACGCTGCCGGTCGGCGAAGCCACCAAGAAGTAATTCGCCAGCGTTGGCGGGTGCCCGCGGGCGCCCGCCCCCCAGGCCACGCGGTGGCACTGCGGAAGCGGTGCCACCGCGTTGTGCTTTTCGGGCCTGCTCAGGCCCCGGCGGCCGCCGCCGGCAGCGGCATCACGGTCACGGCCACGTCGGGTGGCGTGCTGCCGCCGCCGCGGATCACGCCGCGCAGCGGTGCCACATCGCCATAGTCGCGGCCCCAGGCCAGCGTGACATGGTCGGTGCCGACGCGGCAGTTGTTGGTGGGGTCGAGTGCCACCCAGCCCTGGCGCGGGCACCACACGGCCACCCACGCGTGGCTGGCATCGGCCCCCACCAGGCGCGGCTGGCCCTCGGGTGGATGGGTGAGCAGGTAGCCGCTGACATACCGCGCGGCCAGGCCCAGCGAGCGCATCGCGCCGATCATCAGGTGGGCGAAATCCTGGCACACGCCCTCGCCGCGGGCCAGCGCGCTGGGCGCATCGGTGGCCACATCGGTGCTCAGTGGCCGGTAGCGCATGCGCTGGTGCACGCGGTGCATCAACGCCAGCGCGGCCTCGAGCAGCGGGCGCTGCGGCGTGAACAGGTCGGCCGCAAAGGCCGCCAGGCGGGCATCGTGCGGCGCAAAGCGCGAGGCCAGCATGTACTCCACCGCCTCGGGCTGCTGCTCGCCCGCGGCGTACAGCAGCGCGCGCACCACGGCCTCGCAGGGCAGGCTGTCGGCGGCGCGCCAGGGCCGTGGCGGGTGCAGGCACACGCGAAAGCTCGAGCGCACCAGCAGCGTGGCGTGCACCTGCGCGTGGCCGAAGCCATGGCGCCAGTTGCCGAAGGCGTCCAGGCTTTGCTGCACTGCGCCGTCGGGCGGCGGCTCGATGTCGAGCTGCCAGTCGAGCACCCGCTGCACCTCGGTGTCGCGCGGGCGCAGGTGGGCGCTGTGCAGCGCCACCTCCACCGGCGTGTCGTAGCGGTAGCGGGTGTCGTGCTCGACGGCCAGGCACACCGGCGCGGTGTCCATGGCCGCATCGGCCAGGGCCGCCGCGCCTTCATCGGGCGGCTCGCCTTCATCGGCTGGGCCGGCATCGGGTGGGCCTTGTTCAGGCGCGTCGGCGGCCGGGGCCATTGCGGATTCGGTCAATCCGCCCAAGGCCTCGTCGGCCACGGCCGCGTCTGACCTGGCCTCGTCGGCCCGGGTCTGGTCATCGGGCAAGGGCTCTGGCGCCGCGCCCTCGGGCGCTGTGGGCGGGCTCATTGCCACACCCGGTGCTCGGGTGACGAGGCCACGTGCACGAACAGGTGCCGGCCGATCTCGTCGGACAGCGCACGCGCCGCGCTGCAGCACTGGCGCAGCGCGGCCACCAGCTTGGCATGGCCGCCGTCGGCATCGGCTTCGCCGCAGGCTGCCAGATCCCAGCTGGCGGGCTGCGGAAAGTCGGCCGTGACGGCGAAGGCCCAGTCGGCGTCGATGCCGCGCGCCAGTTTGCGCAGGCGGTCGCGCATGGTGCGCGCCACCCAGGCCAGCGAGCGCGGGTTGTCGGTGTCGAAGACCAGCAGGTGCAGCAGCGGCAGCACCTCGCGCCGCGCCTGGAACTGCGCGCGGTAGGTGATCAGGCTGTCGAACAGGCCCAGCAGCAGCGCAAAACCGTCGTCGGGCTCGTGCACGCGGAGCTCGAAGCCCAGCGCCAGCGCATGGGCCAGCATGTCCAGGCGCTCGATCTGGCGGCCCACGCTGAGCAGGCGCCAGCCGTCGTCGCGGGTCATGCGGTCGGTCTGTGCGCCGGTGATGGCCGACAGGTGCGTGGCGGCGCGGGCCAGCACGCCCTGCACATCGGGCACCAGAGCCCGGCCCTCGCGGCCGGCCAGCGCATGGCCCAGGTGCTGGTCGAAGTGGCGGTCGACCTCGTGGATCAGGCGCCAGTGCTCGGGCGACAGGCGCTCGCGCAGCGCCAGGGCACAGTGGCGCAGGCGGCGCAGGTTGTGGCCAACGCCGCCGGCGCCGGCCTCGCCGCGCAGGCCGGCCAGCAGCGCCCGCTCGAACACCCGCGGTGACTGCTGCGGCGAGGGCACGCCCGGCGGCACCAGGCCATGCCACACCGCCAGATCGCCCAGCAGGCGCAGCGCCGGCGCGCTGGCGCCCGGCAGGGCCTCGAGCACCAGGCGCGCCAGGCGCACCGTGTTCTCGGCGCGCTCGGTGTAGCGGCCCAGCCAGAACAGGTTCTCGGCGGCGCGGCTGGTGACGCTGCGGTGCCAGCCCTGCAGGTCGGCCGCGCTGAGCGGGCGTGGCAGCAGGGTGCTGTCGTCGACCGCGCCGCGGGTGATGACCCAGGTGTCGGCACTGGCGCTGCCGTGCTGCATGCTGAGCCAGGGATCGGACGCACCACCGGCCACACCCCCGGCCGGTGCGCCGCCGGCCACGCGGGTGAGCCCGCCAGACAGCACCCGCCAGCCACCGGTGCCATCGGCCACCGCAAACACGCGCAGCACCGCCGCGCGCGGCTGGATCTCGCCACCGGCCCACACCGGCGCCTCCGACAGGCGCACGCGGGCCTGCAGCGTGTAGGCGGCGGGGTTGGCGTCGATGCGCGCAGCCAGGCGCGCGCGCTCTTCGGGCGTGAGCGCCCCGGCCACGGCCGGGCCGAAGCCGCTGTCGGGGAAGGTGGGGGCGACCACGTAGTCGGCCAGGTGCTCGCGCTGCTCGGCCCACACCGTGCCCTCGCCGCACCACCAGCTGGTGGCGGCCGGCAGCACCAGCCGCTCGTCGAGCAGGCGCTCGGCCACGCCGGGCCAGAAGGCCGCCAGGCCCGGGCTTTCCAGCACGCCGGCGCCGGGCGCATTGGCCAGCACCACGGTGCCGGCACGCAGGGCCTGCATCAGGCCCGGCACGCCCAGCGCCGAATCGGCGCGCAGCTCGAGCGGATCGAGGAACACGTCGTCCACCCGGCGCAGCACCACATGCACCGGCTCCAGGCCATGCATGGTCTTGAGGAACAGGTGCTGGCCACGCACCGTGAGGTCGCCGCCCTCGACCAGGGTGACACCCAGGTAGCGGGCCAGGAAGGCCTGCTCGAAGTAGGTTTCGTTCAGCGGCCCGGGCGTCAGCAGCACGATGCGGCTGCGCGCGCCGGCCGGGCTGGCACGCAGCAGGCCATCGAGCAGCGCACGAAAGCTGGCCGCCACGCGCTGCACATTGAGCTCGGCAAACTGCTCGCGGAACTGCGGCGGAATCAGCAGCCGGTTCTCGAGCAGATAGCCCAGGCCCGAGGGCGCCTGCGCGCGCTGCGCCAGCAGGCTGAAGCGCCCCGAGGGGCCGCGCATCAGGTCGAAGGCCACCAGGTGCAGCCACTGGTCGCCGGCCGGCTGCAGGCCGCGCGCCGGGCGCAGGTACTGCGGATGGGCGTAGATCAGCGAGGCCGGCAGCAGCGCGTCGCGCAGCAACTGCTGCGGGCCGTAGAGATCGGCCATGGTGGCTTCGAGCAGGCGCGCGCGCTGCACCACGCCGCGCTCAATCTGCGCCCAGTCGTCGGCGCCCACGATGAAGGGCAGCAGCGCCAGCGGCCAGGGCCGTGCGACCTCGTCGCCGTCGGCGTAGACGTTGTAGGTGGCGCCGTCCTCCTGCACGCGTTGCCCCACGCGGTGGTGGCGCACGGCCAGGTCGGCCCAGCCGGCCGGCCCCAGGGTTTCGACGAAGCGCTGCCAGTGCGCCACCGGCACGTTGCTGCTGTGGCCCGGGCCGGCGGCGCGCCACTCGTCCCAGGCGCCGGCGCTGGCGCGGCGCACCAGCGTGGCCAGCGCGCTGCGGTTGCGCTCGGGTGGGCTCACGGCGGCATCGGGCGACGGCTGGGCTTCGGACATGGCCCGATCATGCCTTGCCGCCCGCCCCCGGTGGCCAGCACCCGGGCGCGGCCGGGCTCATCGCGCGGTGCGCAGGTCCAGCGTGAAGGGGAACTCCAGGCTGTGCTCGGCCGGGCCCACGCGCATCGTGCCGGGGGTGTGGCCGATGTTGAAGAAGCGCGCCAGGCGCCGGCTCTCGGCCTCGTAGGCGTTGACCGGGAAGCTGTCGTAGCTGCGCCCGCCCGGATGGGCCACGTGGTACTGGCAGCCGCCCAGCGAGCGCTGGCTCCAGCGGTCGACCAGGTCGAAGGTCAGCGGCGCATCGACTCCGATGGTGGGGTGCAGCGCACTCGGCGGCTGCCAGGCGCGGTAGCGGATGCCGCACACATACTCGCCGGCCCGGCCGGTGGGCTGCAGCGGCACGGTCACGCCGTTGACCGTGACCACGTGGCGCGGATCGGTCAGGCCACTGGCCTTGAGCTCGAGCCGCTCGACCGACGAATCGACATAGCGCACCGTGCCGCCGGTGGCGCCCTCCTCGCCCATCACATGCCAGGGCTCGAGCGCGGTGCGCAGCTGCAGCTGCACGCCGCGCGCCACATGGCCGCCGATCTTGGGGAAGCGGAACTCGAAGTGCGGCGCGAACCATTCCGGCTTGAAGTCGAAGCCGGCCTGGCGCAGCTCGTCGAGCACGTCCTCGAAGTCCATCCACTGGAAGGTGGGCAGCAGGAAGCGGTCGTGCAGCGCCGTGCCCCAGCGCACCAGCGGCGCGCGGAAGGGCTCGACCCAGAAGCGCGCCACCAGCGCGCGCAGCAGCAGCTGCTGGGCCACGCTCATGCGCGCATGCGGCGGCATCTCGAAGGCGCGCAGCTCCAGCAGGCCCAGGCGGCCGGTGGCGCTGTCGGGCGAGTAGAGCTTGTCGATGCAGAACTCGCTGCGGTGGGTGTTGCCGGTCACGTCCACCAGGATGTTGCGCAGCGTGCGGTCCACCAGCCAGGGCGGCATGAACCCCGAGCCCCCACGCCCGCCTGCCGGCGAGCTGCCCCCCGCGGGGGCGCTCGGGCCTTGGGACGGCCCGGCGGCCCTCGGGCCATAGACGGCCTTGTTGCGCTCGATCTCGCCGAGCGCGATCTCCAGCTCGTAGAGCTGGTCGTTGCGCGCCTCGTCCACCCGCGGTGCCTGGCTGGTGGGGCCGATGAACAGGCCCGAGAACAGGTAGCTCAAGCTGGGGTGGTTGTGCCAGCAGGCCAGCAGCGAGGCCAGCACATCGGGCCGGCGCAAAAAGGGCGAATCCTCGGGCCGCGCGCCGCCCAGCACGATGTGGTTGCCGCCGCCGGTGCCGGTGTGGCGGCCGTCGAGCATGAACTTCTCGCTCGACAGGCGGGTCTGCCAGGCCGCTTCGTACAGGAACTCGGTGTGCTCGACCAGCTCTTTCCAGTCGTGCGCCGGGTGGATGTTGACCTCGATCACGCCGGGATCGGGCGTGACCTGCAGCAGCTTCAGGCGCGGATCGCGCGGCGGCGGGTAGCCTTCGAGCACCAGCTTGACGCCGCGGTCCAGCGCCGTGGCCTCCACCGCGGCCAGCAGCTCGAGATAGTCTTCCAGGCGCTGCAGCGGCGGCATGAAGACATACAGCACGCCACGCTGCTGGCCGCTGGCCAGCGCCGCCGCCTCGACCTTGGGGCCGTTGACGCGCGCCGGATCGCGCACCTCGACCACCAGCGCCGTGCGCACGATCCACGAGGCCGACTCGAAGCGGCCGGGCGAGCGACCCAGGTCAACGGCCGTGCCGGCCGCATCGCCCGGGCCACGGCCGGCGGCCAGCGCCGCCGCCCCGGGTGCGGTGGCCGCACCGCCCACCGGCAGGGCGCCGGCACCGCTATGGCCCTGCCCCTGCACCGCCACCACGCCGCCCTCGGCAAAACCGCCGCCCACCACATGCGCGGCGTACTGGCTGCGGATGGCGGCTGCCGACGGCAGTGCGTCGCGCGGCGCGAACGGGTCGTGCTCGATGTGGTACGGGTAATCCGTGCCGCTGACCCACGGCAGTGAATCGAGCGGCAGGCGGTAGCCCATCGGCGAATCGCCCGGGTACAGGTACATGCGCTCGTCGCGGAAGAACCAGGCGCCGGTCTCCCAGCGCGCACCGGCCAGTGCCGCGCCGCCCTCGGCACGCCGCAGCGGCAGCGCATAGCCCACCACCTGGTCGAGGCCCTGGCCGAACACGCGGCGCAGGCGCACGCGCTCCATCTCGTCATCGAGCCGGGCATCGAAGGGGTCGACATTGACCGGCAGGCGGCGCTCGCGCCACAGGAAGTACCAGGTGTCCTCGTAGCCGGGCTGCACATGCTCGGCCGACACGCCCAGGCGGCGGGTCAGCGCCTGCATGAAGGCCTGCGCGTCGGCCTGGGTGTAGTGGTGGTCGCCACGCTCGTCGGCAAACAGCGCGGGGTCTTGCCAGCAGGGCTGGCCATCGCTGCGCCAGCAGATGCTGAGCGCCCAGCGCGGCAGCTGCTCGCCCGGATACCACTTGCCCTGGCCGAAGTGCAGGAAGCCGCCCTGCGCATAGTGCGCGCGCAGGCGCTGCGTGAGGTCTTGCGCCAGCATGCGCTTGGTGGGGCCCAGCGCATCGGTGTTCCACTCGGCGCCGTCGCGGTCGTCCACGCTGACGAAGGTGGGCTCGCCGCCCATGGTCAGGCGCACGTCGCCGGCCTTGAGCGTGGCGTCCACCACCTCGCCGAGGGCCAGCACCTCGGCCCACTGGGCCTCGGTGTAGGGCTGGGTCACGCGCGGCGACTCGTAGATGCGCGTGATCTGCATGTGGTGCTCGAAGCTCACCTCGCACTCGTCGACCGCGCCGCTGATCGGCGCCGCACTGCTGGGCACCGGCGTGCAGGCCACCGGGATGTGACCCTCGCCGGCCAGCAGGCCCGAGGTGGGGTCGAAGCCGATCCAGCCGGCGCCGGGCAGGAACACCTCGCACCAGGCGTGCAGATCGGTGAAGTCGATCTCGGTGCCGCTGGGGCCGTCGAGCGCCTTCACATCGGGCTTCAACTGGATCAGGTAGCCCGAGACGAAGCGCGCGGCCAGGCCCAGGTGGCGCAGCGCCTGCACCATCAGCCAGCCGGTGTCGCGGCAGGAGCCGCTGGCCTTGGTGAGGGTTTCGTCGGGCGTCTGCACGCCCGGCTCCATGCGGATCAGGTAGCGGATGTCCTTTTGCAGGCGCTGGTTCAGCGCCACCAGAAAGTCGACCGTGCGCACCTCGCTGCGGTCGATGGTGGCCAGAAAGGCGGCCATGGCCGGCGTGGCCTCGCCCACCGCCAGGTAGGGCGCCAGCTCCTGCGCCAGCACCTCGCTGTAGGCGAAGGGATAGTTCTCGGCCCCCGGCTCCAGGAAGAAGTCGAACGGGCTGTAGACCGACATCTCGGCCACCAGATCGACGGTGACCTTGAACTCGCTGGTCTGGCCCGGAAACACCAGGCGCGCCAGGTGGTTGGAGAACGGGTCCTGCTGCCAGTTGACGAAGTGATCAACCGGCTCGACCTTGAGCGAGTAGCTCAGGATCGGCGTGCGGCAGTGCGGTGCCGGGCGCAGGCGCACCACCTGCGGCGACAGGCTCACCCGGCGGTCGTAGCGGTAGTGCGTGACATGGTTCAGCGCGACATGGATGCTCATGTGTACCCCTCGCCCGGCGAATACGCCGGTCGATCCCCCGGGGGGATGGCGGGCCGGCTTGGGAGCGGCCCGGCGCTCGGCCCGCCCCGCTTCGACGATGTGTTGGGTGCGCTCATCGAGAACTCAGGTTGGAAGAAGGAAGTCGCGGCTGATGCCGCCACCGATGTCGTTGATGCGGTCGAGGTACTGGGTCAGGAAGGCGTGCAGCCCGGTGGCCAGGATCTCGTCAATGCGGGCGAACTGCAGGTCGGCGCGCAGGCGGCCGGCACGGCGCCGGGTCTCGGTGCTCTGCTCGTTGGCCACCTTGTCGACGTTGGCCACCACCTCGTCCATGCAGGCTGCCAGCGAACGCGGCATGTCGGGGCGCAGGATCAGCAGCTCGGCCACCTTGTCGGGGCGGATGACGTTGCGGTAGACCTTGCGGTAGATCTCGAAGCCGCTCACCGAGCGCAATATCGCGCTCCAGTGGTAGAAGTCGACCTCGGGCGCATCGTCGTCGCCCCAGTTGCCGAAGTAGTCGCGCGCCAGCGCATGGAACTTCACATCCACCAGGCGCGCGGTGTTGTCGCCGCGCTCCAGGAAGGTGCCGATGCGGATGAAGTGCAGCGCCTCGTCCTGCAGCATGGTGCCCACCGTGACGCCGCGGCTGAGGTGCGAGCGGAACTTGACCCACTCGAACAAGGCCGAGGGGTCGCGCTCGAAGCTGGGGTCGCGCAGCACGCGCTGAAACTCGAGCCAGGTCTGGTTGGTGGTTTCCCACAGCTCGGTGGTCAGCGCGCCACGCACGGCCCGGGCGTTCTCGCGCGCCGCCTGCAGGCAGGCCACGATGCTGGACGGGTTGCCGGCGTCGCGCACCATGAAGTCCAGCACATTGGCGGCATTGACCTCGGCATGCTTCTGGTGGAAGGCGTGGGTCAGCTCCGAGATGCCCAGCACACCGGCCCAGCCCAGTTCGGCGCGGTGGTTGTGCTGCGGCAGCAGCGAGGTCTGGTAGTGCACGTCCAGCATGCGTGCGGTGTTCTCGGCCCGCTCCATGTAGCGGGCCATCCAGAACAGGTGGTCAGCGGTTCTCGACAGCATGCTCAAGCCTCCAAAACCCATGTGTCTTTTGTGCCGCCGCCCTGGCTGCTGTTGACCACCAGCGAGCCCTCCTTCAGCGCCACGCGGGTCAGGCCGCCGGGCACCATCTGCACCGTCTTGCCCGACAGCACGAAGGGCCGCAGGTCGATGTGGCGCGGCGCGATGCCGCTCTCGACGAAGGTGGGGCAGCTCGACAGCGCCAGCGTCGGCTGCGCGATGTAGTTCGAGGGGTTGGCCACCAGCGCCGCGCGGAAGGCCTCGATCTCGGCCTGGCTGGCAGCGGGGCCGACCAGCATGCCGTAGCCGCCGGCGCCGTGCACCTCTTTGACCACCAGCTCGGGCAGGTGGGCCAGCACGTACTTCAGCGACTCGGGCTCGCGGCAGCGCCAGGTGGGCACGTTCTGCAGGATGGGCTTCTCGCCGAGGTAGAACTCGACCATCTGCGGCACGTAGCTGTAGATGCTCTTGTCGTCGGCCACGCCGGTACCGATGGCGTTGGCCAGCGTCACGTTGCCGGCCTGGTAGGCCTCGAGCAGGCCGGCGCAGCCCAGCGTGCTGTCGGGGCGGAACGCGCGGGGGTCGAGAAAATCGTCGTCCACCCGCCGGTAGATCACGTCCACGCGCTTGGGGCCTTGCGTGGTGCGCATGTAGACGAAGCCGTCGCGCATGAACAGGTCTTGCCCCTCCACCAGCTCCACACCCATCTGCTGGGCCAGGAACGCGTGCTCGAAGTAGGCGCTGTTGTACATGCCGGGCGTGAGCACCACCACGGTGGGCTCGTTCACCGCTGGCGGCGCCACCTCGCGCAGGGTTTCGAGCAGCAGGTCGGGGTAGTGCGCCACCGGGGCGATGCGGTGCCGGCCAAACAGCTCGGGAAACAGCCGCATCATCATCTTGCGGTTCTCGAGCATGTAGCTCACGCCCGAGGGCACGCGCAGGTTGTCTTCCAGCACGTAGTAGGTGCCGCTGCCATCGGGTTGCGCGGCGCGCACGATGTCGATGCCGGCAATCGCCGAGTAGATCTGGCGCGGCACGTCCACGCCCATCATCTCGGGCCGGAACTGCGCGTTGCGGGTGATCTCGTCGGCGGGGATCAGCCCGGCCTTGAGGATCTCCTGCCCGTGGTAGACGTCGTGCAGGAAGCGGTTGAGCGCCGTGACGCGCTGCACCAGGCCTTGCTGCATGCGCTGCCACTCGTCGGCCGGGATGATGCGCGGGATCAGGTCGAACGGGATCAGCCGCTCGGTGCCGGCGCCGTCCTCGTCCTTGGCGCCATAGACCGCGAAGGTGATCCCGACACGTCGGAAGATCATCTCGGCCTCTTCGCGCCGTGCCGCCATGCGATCGGCGGGTTGCTCGGCCAGCCAGCGGTCGAAACCGCCGTAATGGGCGCGGACGGTGCCGGCGCCTTCATGCATCTCGTCGAATGCGGGTTTCATGCGTTGGGGGCTCCTGACGAGGGGGATTTAGCAACTATCGAACCAGGGTTTCCACGAGCGGCGCTGATGGCTGCCAATGCCAGTAGCGGCGCCGCACTTCACGAGTGCACTCCACCGCACCATCCTGCCACTTCCACGCACCACATTGATCGGTTCGCACCACTTCAATGCGGCGATCGGCATATCGGGCCAGCACCTCGGGTGCCGGATGGCCAAAACGGCTGCGGTAAGCGGCCTGCACCACGGCCCAACGTGGTGCCACGGCGTCCAGCAGCGCGGCGGTGGACGAGGTGCGGCTGCCGTGGTGCGGCACCAGCAGCACCTGGCTGGCCAGCGCGGCGGGTGGCAGGCGCTGCAGCATCGCCGCCTCTTGTTGCGCTTCGATGTCGCCGGTGAGCAGCGCGCTGCGGCCGCTGGCATCGGTGATGCGCAGCACGCACGACACGGCGTTGGGCTTCACGGCGCTGGCGTAGTCGGCCGGCGTGGGGTGCAGCAGCGCGAACTGCACGCCGTCCCACACCCAGCCCAGGCCGGCCTGGCAGCGGGTGTGCGGCAGCGGCCGGGCGCGCAGCGGGTGCTCGTCGGGCAGCGAGCTCCACACATCGGCCACCGGCAGCGCGTCCAGCAGCGTGGCGGCGCCGCCCACATGGTCGGCGTCGCGGTGGCTCAGCATCAGGCGGTCGATGTGGCGCTCGCCACGCGCGCGCAGCAGCGGCAGCAGCACGCGCTGGCCAGCATCGCTGTCGCGGCTGATCTGCGGGCCGGTGTCATAGACCAGCAGGTGCGCGTGCGTGCGCACCAGCACCGCCGTGCCCTGACCCACATCGGCCACCAGGATCTGCATCTGCCCGGGCACCGGCCGCTCGCTAGCCGGCCACAGCAGCGGCAGCACCAGCGGCAGGGCCAGGCCGCGCAGACGCCAGGGCAGCGGCAGCACGCCCAGCAGCGCGCCGGCCAGGCCGCTGGCCACGGCCCAGGCCGGTGCGACCGCGGTGGTCCACTGGGCCACCGGGGCGCTGGCCAGCCAGCCCAGGCCGGCCACACCGGCCTGCACCAGGGCGCCGGTCAGGCTCCACAGCGGCGGCAGCAGCACGCCGGCCAGTGCCAAGGGCGTGATCAGCAGGGTGACCAGCGGAATGGCCACCAGGTTGGCCACCCAGCCCACCAGCGACACCTGGCCAAAAAACACCAGCGACAGCGGCGCCAGCCCCAGCGTGGCCACCAGCTGGGCGCGACCATGCGCCGCCAGCGCCGCGCCCAGGCGCCCGCCCAGCCGGTGCAGGCGTGTGCGTCGGGTGTCGGGCAAAGCCGCCGCGTCGCGCGGCCGGTGCAGGCCGCGCGTGACCGGCTCCGACAGCAGCAGCAGCGCCACCGCGGCAAAGCTCAGCCAGAAGCCGGCCTGCAGCAGCGCCCAGGGGTCGGCCAGGGTGACAACCACCGCCGCCAGCAGCAGCACCAGCAGCCAGGGCCAGCGCACACCGGTGCTGCGCAGCGCCGCGGCCATGGCCAGCATCAGCACGGTGCGCTGGGCCGGCACGCCCCAGCCGGCCAGCAGCGCATAGGCCGTGGCCAGCAGCAGCCCGCCCCAGCGCGCCGCCACCGGCAGCGGCACGGCCAGCATGCCGCGCGGCCAGCGCCGCCACAGCCAGGCCACGCCGGCCGCGGCCAGCCAGGCCAGCATCGTGACGTGCACGCCCGAGATCGATACCAGGTGGGCAATGCCGGTGGCGCGAAACAGCTCCCAGTCGGCGCGCTCGATGGCCGCCTGGTCGCCCACCACCAATGCCGCCAGCACGCCGGCCACGCGGCCATCGGGCACCTGGCGGCGGATGGCGTCGCGCAGCTGGCCGCGCAGGCGTTCCACCGGGTGCGCGCCGGTCTCGGCCAGCAGCTGCGCCGGCGGCCCGCCGCGCTGCACCCGCACGCTGCCATTGGCCCCCAGGCCCTGCTCGAACCACCACAGCTCCACGTCAAAGCCGTGCGGGTTCATCGCGCCGTGCAGGGCCTTCAGGCGCAGCGGCAGGCGCCAGCGCTGGCCGGCCTGCAGCGCGGCGCGCGGCTCGTCGAACCAGGCGCTCTCGTCAAAGCCCGACCACCAGCCCAGGGTCAGCCGCGCAGGCAGGCGCACCGGCCGGCCGCGGTGCCAGGCCTGCTCCACCTCGAAGGCAAAGCGTGCGCCCGCGGCGTCCTGCTGCGGCATGACCGCCACCACGCCGGTGACGATCAGATCCAGACCTTCGAGCGCCGGGTCGAGCCGCTCGGCCAGCCGGTCGGCCGCGCGCAGCGCCGTGCCGGCAAAGGCCAGGCCCGCCACGCCCAGACACAGCAGGCCCCAGGCCACCGCGGCCCGCTGCGGCCAGTGGCGCCAGGCCAGGCCCGCCAGCACCACCAGGGCCAGCGCGATGGCCAGCGCCCACCGCAGGCCGGGCTGCGGCCACAACGCTGCCTGCTGCAACTGCAGCGCCACGCCGCCCAGCCAGGCCAGGCCCGGCAAAGCCACCTGCCAGCTGGCCAGGCCCGCGGCGCCGCCGGGGGGCGCAGGCTTGGCCATGGGGCCCAGTGTAGGATGGCCCGTTGTCTGTTCTCCAACCCGCCTGACCCCGCCATGTCCGTCTACGACACGCTCTCGCAACTGGGCATCACGCTGCCGCCGGTGGCCGTGCCCGCCGCCGCCTATGTGCCCTTCGTGCAAACCGGCAAGCTGGTGTTCCTCTCGGGACACATTGCCAAGAAGGACGGCAAGCCCTGGGTGGGCCAGCTGGGCGCCGGCATCGCCACCGCCGAGGGCCAGGCCGCAGCGCGCGCGGTGGCCATCGACCTGCTGGGCACGCTGCATGCAGCGGTGGGCGACCTCAACCAGGTGGCGCGCATCGTCAAGCTGATGAGCCTGGTCAACAGCACGCCCACGTTCACCGAGCAGCACCTGGTGACCAATGGCGCGTCGGAGCTGATCGGCCAGGTGTTCGGCGCGGCCGGCGCGCATGCCCGCAGCGCCTTTGGCGTGGCGCAGATCCCGCTGGGCGCCTGCGTCGAGATCGAACTCATCGCCGAGCTGAAGTGAGCCCGGCGGTTCGCCCGGCGCGGCTGCTGCTGGCGGCCGCGCTGGCCAGCTTTGGCGCCGTGGGCGCGGCCTTGTTCACCCAGGTGGCCTGGGGCATGCAGCCCTGCCCCTGGTGCGTGCTGCAGCGCCTGATCTTCGTGGCCATCGGTGTGGTGGCCGTGTTGGGCCTGGTGGTGGTGCGGGCACCCGCCGGCCGGCGCAGCACCGGCGTGCTGGTGTTGCTGCTGGCCGCCTGCGGCATGGCCGCGGCGCTGTGGCAGCACTTCGTGGCCAGCAAGAGCGCCTCGTGCAACCTGACGCTGGCCGACCGCATCATGGAGCTGAGCACGCTCGACCGGCAGCTGCCGCTGCTGTTCTCGGCCACCGCCAACTGCGCCGATGCCTCGGCGCCGCTGCTGGGCCTGGCCTACGAGTTCTGGAGCCTGGGCCTGTTCGGCCTGCTGGCGGTGGCGGCGCTGCAGCTGCTGCGGCGCCACAGCTTCTTCGGCTGACCCCGGTCAAGCCGGCCCGGGCGCCACTCGGGCAGCATGGCCGCCATGCCCACCCCCACTGACCCGGCCGCCGATGCCGATGTGCTGATCGTTGGCGCCGGCCCCGCCGGCCTGGCCCTGGCCACCGCCCTGGCCGATGCCGGCCTGCGCCCCTGGCTGCTCGAGCAGCAGGCGCTGGCCGCCGTGGCCGAGCCGGCCGAGGACGGCCGCGACATCGCCCTCACCCACCGCGCGCGCGATGTGATGCACGCGCTGGGCCAGTGGGCACGCCTGCCGGCCGACTGCATGGCCCCGCTGCAGCAGGCGGCGGTGCTGGACGGCAACACTGCCGGCCACAGCACCGGCCCGCTGCGTTTTGCCAGCGGCCAAGGCGAGCCGCTGGGCTGGCTGGTGCCCAACCACTGCATCCGCCGCGCCGCCTATGAAGCCGCCCTGGCCCGCCCGGCGGTGCGGCTGCGCTGCGAGGCGCGCGTCACCGCGCTGGATCGCAGCGGCCCGCTGGCCCGCGTGAGCCTGGCCGACGGCAGCACGCTGCACGCGCCGCTGGTGGTGGCCGCCGACAGCCGCTTTTCAGGCACCCGGCGCCTGGCCGGCATTGGCGCGGCCATGCGCGATTTCGGCCGCAGCGTGGTGGTGGGCCGGGTGCAGCACGAACGCGATCACCAGGCCACGGCCTGGGAGTGTTTTGGCTACGACAACACGCTGGCCCTGCTGCCGATGAACGGCCGCCAGTGCTCGGCGGTGGTCACCGTGCCCAGCGACCAGGCCCCCGCCTGGCTGGCGCTGGACGATGCGGCCTTTGCCGCGCGCATCCACGGCCAGAGCGGCGGCCGCCTGGGCGCGCTGCAGGCCGCCGGGCCGCGCCACCACTACCCGCTGGTGGGCGTGTATGCGCAGCAGTTCGTGGCCGAGCGTTTTGCACTGCTGGGCGATGCCGCAGTGGGCATGCACCCGGTCACCGCACATGGCTGGAATTTCGGCCTCTACGGTGTGCAGGTGCTGGCGCGCCAGCTGGCCGCAGCGCACCGCGCCGGCCGCGACATCGGCCAGCTGGCGGTGCTGCAGCCCTACGAGGCCGAGCACCGCCGCGTCACCCGCCCGGTGTACCTGGGCACCAATGCCATCGTCGGCCTGTTCACCGACGCGCGCGGCCCCGCGCGGCTGGCGCGCCGCGCCGTGCTGGGGGCCGCCGAGCATGTGCCGCCGCTGGCGGCGGTGATCAAGACCGCGATCACCGCGCAGCTCACCGGCCGGCCGCCGGCCTTTGGCCCACTTACACCGCTGCCACCGCTGCCGCCCCTGCCACCGCTGCCCGCCTTGCCCGCCTGGGCCCGCGCGCTGCGCGACCGCGCGGCCGGGCGGCTGTTCAGCGGCCCGCGGCGCTGACCCGCTGCGGCTGCCCCTGCCGCGCAGGCACCTGGCGGCCCTGCGCGAGGCGCCGCACGGGTGTTGGGCTGCGTGGCGTGTGATCGGTGTCAGTCGCCGTGGCGGCGCGCCCGCCGCACGGCGGGGTCGATCACCGCGGCCAGCGCGGCCGCTGCCCAGACCGTGCTGAACACGGCCAGCGCGGTGCCGGTGTCGCGGTGCTCCAGCAGCCAGCCGCAGGCCGCCGCGCCCACCGGGATCAGGCCCATCGCCACCAGCCGGAAGCTGCTGTTGACGCGGCCCTGCAACCCGTCCGGAATCATCGCCAGCCGGTGGCTGAACTGCACCACGTTGTAGATCGGGGCGCAGAACATGATCACGCCATACACCAGGCCCAGGCTCCACACCCCGGTGCCCAGGGCGTAGAGCGGAAACACCGCGGCCTCGACGCACAGCAGGCCGATGACCGCCGGCCCGAACTGCACCCGCCGCTGCACCCAGGGCCCCGCCACGGCCCCCAGCACCGCGCCAACGCCGCCGCATGACAGCATCCAGCCCACCTGCGCATCGCTGGCGCCATGCTGGTGGGCCAGCACGATCAGCAGCAGCGGCACCGCGGCCTGCACGCCGTTGACCACGCAGGTGATCAAGGCCATGTCGCGCACCAGGCGCTCGCGCCACAGCCAGCGCAGGCCCTCGGCCACCTCGGTGCGCAGGCGCCGCGGCGGGCTGCGCGTGGCCAGCGCAAGCGGGGTGCGCAGGCGCCACACCGACCACCAGGCCAGACCGTGGCACAGCACGTCCAGCCCGAAGGGCGCGGCCCGGCCGACACCCTGGTACAGCGCCGCACCCACCGCCGGCCCCAGCACGGCGGCGGCGCCATAGCCGGCCTGGTTCTGCGCCGTGGCCGCCGGCAGTTGCCCGGGTGTCACCACGCGCGGCAAGGCCGCGGTGCCGGCGATGTTGACGAAGACGTGGAACAGCCCTTCCAGCATGGCCACGGCGTACAGGTGCGGCAGGCCCAGCCGGTCGAGCGCCAGGGCCAGGGCCAGGCTGGCCACCGCCAGCACGCGTCCGGCCAGGCACAGCAGCATCAGGCGGCGCCGGTCCCAGCGGTCGACCAGCGCGCCCACCGGCAGGCTCAGCAGCAAGAAGGGCAGCATGTGCAGCACCACCACCCAGCTGGCCTGCTGCGGCGAACCGGTGAGCGCCAGCACCAGCAGCGGATAGGCAATGCCGCTGGCCTGGCCGCCCAGGTTGGCCACCACCTGGGCCGTCCACAGGCGCATGAAATCGGGCTGGCGCCACAGCGGGCGCAGCGCGGCGGCAACGGCGGCGTTGCCTGGGCCGGCGCCGGGGCCCGCCTGTGCGCCAGGGCCGGCCGGCACGCTCACGCCACGCGCTGCGGCTTGACGAACCCGTCGATCTTCTTGCCCTTGCGCGCGCGCTTGCCCAGGTAGGCGGCCAGCGCCGCCGGCCGCAGCACCTCGTCCTTGGCCTTGCCGCCGCGGCCCTGGCCCAGCACCGTGACCACCTCGCCCACCGTGGCGGCGGCGATCAGCGGGCACTGCGCATCCACGTCCATCAGCGTGAGGCCCTTGCCGCCGTTGGGCTGCAGCTTCAGCTCATCCAGCGCAAACACCAGCAGCCGGCCATCTTGCGCCAGCGTGGCCACCTGGCGGTGCGCCGGCAGCACCACCGCGGGTGGCAGCAGCTGGTCGGCGTCGCCCAGCGTCAGGAAGGCCTTGCCGGCGCGGTTGCGGCCCTGCATGTCGCTCACCTTGGCCAGCAGGCCGTAGCCGCCGCTGTTGGCCAGCAGCAGCGTGGTCTCGGCCGCGCCGGCAAAGTAGTGCGCCGGCTGCGTGCCAGGGGCCAGATCGATCAGCGTGGTGATCGGCACGCCATCGCCACGGCCGCCGGGCAGGCTGGACGCGGCCACCGAGTACACCCGGCCATCGCCGCCCGAGGGCGTGCCAAAGACCAGCAGCGTGTCCACGCTGCGGCAGGCAAAGGTGGCGCACAAGGCGTCCCCGGCCTTGAACTGCAGCGTGGCGCCATCGACCTCATGGCCCTTGAGCGCACGCACCCAGCCCTTCTGGCTGACGACCACGGTCACCGGCTCGTCGGCCACCTTGATCTCGGCCACCGCGCGCTTCTCGGCCTGGATCAGCGTGCGGCGATCGTCGCCATGGGCCCTGGTGTCGGCCTCGATCTCCTTGATCAGCAGGCGCTTGAGCGCGGCCGGGCTGTTCAGGATCTCTTCCAGCCGGGCCTGCTCGTCGCGCAGCGTGGCCAGCTCCTGCTCGATCTTGATGAACTCCAGCCGCGCCAGCTGGCGCAGGCGGATGTCGAGAATGTCCTCGGCCTGCCGCTCGCTGAGCCCGAAACGCGCGATCAGCGCCGGCTTGGGCTCGTCGCTCTCGCGGATGATGCGGATCACCTCGTCGATGTGCAGCAGCACCAGGTGCCGGCCTTCGAGCACGTGGATGCGGTCGAGCACCTTGTCCAGCCGGTGGCGGGTGCGCCGCGCCACCGTGACCTGGCGGAAGTCGATCCACTCGGTGAGGATCTGCCGCAGCCCCTTTTGCACCGGCCGGCCGTCGCGGCCGATCATCGTGAGGTTGATCGAGCTGCTGGTCTCGAGGCTGGTGTGGGCCAGCAGCGTGGTGATCAGCTCGCCTTGCTCGACGGCGCGGCTCTTGGGCTCGAGCACCAGGCGCACGGGGGCGTCCTTGCCCGATTCGTCGCGCACGGCGTCCAGCACGCTCAGCACGCTCTGGCGCAGCTGGGTCTGGTCCTGGGTCAAGGCCTTCTTGCCGCTCTTGACCTTGGGGTTGGTGAGCTCCTCGATCTCTTCCAGCACCTTCTGCGTGCTGACGCCCGGCGGCAGCTCGGTGACCACCAGCTGCCACTGGCCGCGCGCCAGGTCCTCGATCTTCCAGCGCGCGCGCACCTTCAGGCTGCCACGGCCGCCGCGGTAGGCCTCGCGGATGTCGGCCTCGGGGCTGATGATCTGGCCGCCGCCCGGGTAGTCGGGGCCGGGGATCAGCGTGTACAGCTCGTCGTCGCTGAGCAGGTCGTTGCGGATCATCGCCACCACGGCGGCCGAGACCTCGCGCAGGTTGTGGCTGGGCACCTCGGTGGCCATGCCCACGGCAATGCCCGAGGCGCCGTTGAGCAGCACGAAGGGCAGGCGCGCGGGCAGCAGCGAGGGCTCCTCGAAGCTGCCGTCGTAGTTGGGCACGAAATCGACCGTGCCTTCGTCGATCTCGTCGAGCAGCAGGCGCGAGATCGGCGACAGCCGTGCCTCGGTGTAGCGCATGGCCGCCGCGCCATCGCCGTCGCGGCTGCCGAAGTTGCCCTGGCCGTCGATCAGCGGGTAGCGCAGCGAAAAATCCTGCGCCATGCGCACCAGGGCGTCGTAGGCGGCCTGGTCGCCGTGCGGGTGAAAACGGCCCAGCACATCGCCCACCACGCGCGCGCTCTTCACCGGCTTGGGTCCACCGGCGGCGGCGCCCCAGCCCAGGCCCATGCGCTGCATCGAGTACAGGATGCGCCGCTGCACTGGCTTGGCACCGTCGCACACATCGGGCAGGGCGCGGCCCTTGACCACGCTGAGCGCGTATTCGAGGTAGGCCCGCTCGGCGTAATGCGCCAGCGTGATGGCATCACCCGGTTCGCCGGGCGGGGTGTTGAGCAGGGAGAGTTGGTCTGAGGACATGGGTCGCGGCTGGCGGCACCCGCCGCCGGGGGAGCCGTTGCTGTCAGGACAAGTGGTTCGAAAGCCGGCACCGGGCCAGCCAGGCACGCCGCGTGCAGGCTGTCAGGCGGCGGGGCCGGCGCGCCGCAGCGCCGGCATGGGCCCGCAGGGCCGACCGCCGCCGCCAGCGGCGGTGCCGGGTGCTGCGGGCATTGTGTCATTGTCGGCACGCCCGGCCGGCCACGCGGCCGGCCCGCCGCCCGGGCACTGGCGCAGCAGCCGGCGCCACCCCAGGCGCGCCGGCCGACACACAGATTTACCTGCACGCACAGCGCGCGAAACCTGGCCGCGGCCCAATGCGCACGGCATTGGGCAGGATCCCGGCTGGACGCCGGACACAGGAGGCAACCCCATGAACGCAGCACGACGCCACGTACTTTCCACCGATCTGGAGCGCATGCTCGACGCCAGCCCCGAGCGCCGCCGCCTGCTGCGCTGGCTGTCGGCCGGCGTGGCCTTGTCGGCCGGCCCGATGGCCCTGGCCGGATGCGGCGGTGGCGGTGGCGACGCCGGCACCGCGGGTTTTGGCAGCACCACCGGCAGCGGCACCACCACCGGCAGCGGCTCGACCACCGTGTCCTCGTGCACCGCGGTGCCCACCGAGACCAACGGGCCCTACCCGGCCGACGGCACGCTGGCCTCAAGCCAGCGGCTCAATGCGCTGGCCTTGTCGGGCATCGTGCGCAGCGACATCCGCACCAGCGTGGCCAGCGCCAGCGGTACCGCCGCCGGTGTGGTGGCCACGCTCAAGATCAAGCTGGTCAATGCCAACAGCGGCTGCGCCAACCTGGCCGGTTACGCCATCTATGTGTGGCACTGCACCCGCGACGGCAACTACTCGCTGTACTCCAGCGGCCACACCGGTCAGAACTACCTGCGCGGCGTGCAGGTGACCGACGCCAACGGCGAGGTCAGCTTCACCACCATCTTTCCGGGTGCCTACAGCGGCCGCTGGCCGCACATCCACTACGAGGTCTACCCCAGCGAGACGGCGGCCATCGACGCCGGCAGCGTGGGCGACTGGACCAAGGTCTCGCAGATCGCGATCCCCGAGGACGCGTGCCGCACCGTGTATGGCTCGGCCAGCGGCTACAGCAGCAGCCTCACCGCGCTGAACGGCGTGAGCCTGGCCAGCGACAACGTCTTCAGTGACGGCGTCACCAGCCAGATGGCCACGGTGAGCGGCAGCCTCAGTGCCGGCTATGTGATCGACGCGGTGGTCGGCATCTCGGTCTGAGCGCCGGGGCCGGGCACGGCGCCCGGCAGGCGGCCCGCCGCGTCGCGCGGCGGCCGTGCCTCAGATGTCGATCTCGACCGCGTCGCCGTTGATCTCCATCAGCTCGCGCCGCGCCGCGGCCTCGCCCTTGCCCATCAGCTTGTTGAACGAGCCCACGGTCTCGTCAAAGCTCAGCACACCCCAGGCCACCGGCAGCAGGCGGCGGGTGTCGGGGTTGAGCGTGGTTTCCCACAGCTGCTCGGCGCTCATTTCGCCCAGGCCCTTGAAGCGGCTGATGCTCCAGCTGCCCTCGCGGGCGCCTTCCTTGCGCAGCTTGTCGAGCGTGGCGTCCTGCTCGCCCTGGTCGAGCGCATAGATCTTGGCCGCCGGCTTCTTGCCGCGCGCCGGGGCGTCGATGCGAAACAGCGGCGGCTTGGCGATGTAGACATGGCCGCGCTCGATCAGCTTGGGAAAGTGGCGGAAGAACAGCGTGAGCAGCAGCACCTGGATGTGCGAGCCGTCCACGTCGGCATCGCTCAGGATGCACACCTTGCCGTAGCGCAGGCCCGAGAAATCGGGCGTGTCATTGGGGCCGTGCGGATCGATGCCGATGGCCACCGAGATGTCGTGGATCTCGTTGTTCTTGAACAGCAGGTCGCGCTCGACCTCCCAGGCGTTGAGCACCTTGCCGCGCAGCGGCAGCACGGCCTGCGTTTCCTTGTCGCGGCCCATCTTGGCCGAGCCGCCGGCGGAGTCGCCCTCCACCAGAAACACCTCGTTCAGGCTGGTGTCGCGGCTTTCGCAGTCGGTCAGCTTGCCGGGCAGCACGGCCACGCCGGAGCCCTTGCGCTTTTCCACCTTCTGGCCGGCGCGCTGGCGGGTCTGCGCCTGCTTGATCACCAGCTCGGCCAGCTTCTTGCCATGGTCGACATGCTGGTTCAGCCACAGCTCGAGCGGCGAACGGGTGAAGCTGCTGACCAGGCGCAGCGCGTCGCGGCTGTTCAGACGCTCCTTGGTCTGGCCCTGGAACTGCGGGTCGAGCACCTTGGCGCTGAGCACGAAGCTGGCGCGGCTGAACACGTCGTCGGGCATCAGCTTCACGCCCTTGGGCAGCAGGCTGTGCAGCTCGATGAAGGCCTTGATGGCACCGAACAGGCCATCCTTCAAGCCGCTCTCGTGCGTGCCGCCGGCCACCGTGGGAATCAGGTTCACATAGCTTTCGCGCAGCGTGCCGCCTTCCTCGGTGAAGGCCACGCACCAGGCCGCGCCCTCGCCTTCGGCAAAGTTCTCGCTCTCGTTGCCCGAGGCATAGGCCTCGCCCTCGAACAGCGGAATCACCGGGTCGGCCGCCAGGCCCTGGCTGAGGTAGTCGCGCAGGCCGCCCTTGTAGAGCCAGGTCTGCACCTCGGCCTCGCGGTCGCCGGGCTTCTCGGTGGTGAGCGTCACCGTGGCACCGGGCATCAGCACCGCCTTGCTGCGCAGCAGGTGGGTCAGCTCGTTGCGCGGCAGCTCGGCCGCCTCGAAGTACTTGGCATCGGGCCACACCTGCACGCGGGTGCCCTGCTTGCGCTCGCCCGGGTTGGCCTTGCGCACCACCAGCGGTTCGATCACGTCGCCACCGCTGAAGGCCAGCGTGGCCACCTGGCCCTCGCGCCACACGGTCACCTGCAGGCGCCTGGCCAGCGCGTTGGTCACGCTCACGCCCACGCCGTGCAGGCCGCCCGAGAAGCTGTAGGCGCCGCCGGCGCCCTTGTCGAACTTGCCGCCGGCGTGCAGGCGGGTGAACACGATCTCGACCACCGGCACGCCTTCTTCAGGGTGCAGGCCGAAGGGGATGCCGCGGCCGTCGTCGTCCACGCTCACCGAGCCGTCGGTGTGCAGCGTGACGGCGATGCGCTTGCCGTAGCCGGCCAGCGCCTCGTCGGCGGCGTTGTCGATCACCTCCTGCACGATGTGCAGGGGGTTGTCGGTGCGGGTGTACATGCCCGGCCGCTGCTTGACGGGCTCGAGGCCCTTCAGCACGCGGATCGAGGCTTCGCCGTAACTGCCTTGTTTGGGTGGGGTTGCCATGGCTCGGGATTCTAGGCACCGCGGCGGGCCTGCCGCCCACGGCCCAGGGGGCGGCCCACTTCCATGGCCGGCATCCTGTGCACCGCCTCGCTGCCCTTGGGCACAAGCGGCCGGGCCAGGGGGGAGGCCTGGCCGGTGCGCGGATGGTGCGGGTGCGCTGTGCCCGGGCCGGCGGTCCGCCATCACCCCCGCACAGCAGGGCCCGGGCACTTGTCGGTACAGTGGCCGCATGTCAGAACCGAACCCAGCGGCCCGCGGCGCCGCCACGCCACCCAGCTTGTCGATGGCCCAGGTGCTGATCTGCGGCGCGGCCATCGTCACCCTCAGCATGGGCATCCGCCATGGTTTCGGCCTGTGGCTGCAACCCATCACCATGGACCGCGGCTGGACGCGCGAGACCTTCTCGTTTGCCATGGCGGTGCAGAACATCGCCTGGGGCGTGGCCGGCCCGGTGGCCGGCCTGCTGGCCGACCGCTTCGGCGCCTACCGCGTGTTGCTGGCCGCGGCGGCGATGTACGCCGCCGGCCTGGTGCTGATGGCCCTGGCCACCAGCGGCCTGGCGTTCACCGGCGCCGCCGGCCTGCTGGTGGGCACGGCCCAGGCCGGCTGCACCTACGCCATCGTCTACGGCGTGATCGGCCGCAACGTGCCGGCCGACCAGCGCAGCTGGGCCATGGGCATCACCGCCGCCGCCGGCTCGTTCGGCCAGTTCCTGATGGTGCCGGTGGAAAGCGGGCTGATCCGCGGCGTGGGCTGGCAGCAGGCGCTGTTCGTGCTGGGCGCGCTGGCCCTGCTGATGCTGCCGCTGGCCCGCGGCCTGAAGGAGCCGCCGCGCCAGGCCGTGGCGCAGCAGCAGAGCGTGGGCGCGGCGCTGCGCGAGGCCTTTGCCTACCCGAGCTTTCGCTGGCTGATGGCCGGCTATTTCGTCTGCGGCTTCCAGGTGGTGTTCATCGGCGTGCACATGCCCAGCTACCTGAAGGACCATGGCCTCGACCCGTCGGTGGCCACCACCGCGCTGATGCTGATCGGCCTGTTCAACGTGTTCGGCACCTACACCGCCGGCACGCTGGGCCAGACCCTGGCCAAGCGGCACATCCTGGCCGCCATCTATGCGCTGCGCTCGGTGGTCATCGTGCTGTTCCTGTGGGCGCCGCTGTCGCCGTGGTCGGTGTACCTGTTCGCCAGCGCGATCGGCTTTCTGTGGCTGTCCACCGTGCCGCCCACCAATGCGGTGATCGCGCAGATCTTCGGCGTGCAGTACCTGTCGATGCTGGGCGGCTTCGTGTTCTTCAGCCACCAGGTAGGCTCGTTCCTGGGCGTCTGGCTGGGTGGCAAGCTGTACGACGCCACCGGCAGCTACGACATCGTGTGGTGGATCGCCGTGGTGCTGGGCGTGCTGGCCGCGCTGGCCAACCTGCCGGTGCGTGAAACCGCCATTGCGCGCACGCCCCAGCCGGCCGCGGCTTGAGCAGCCGCCCGGCCGACCCGGCACCCGTCACCCTGCAACGCGTACCGCATACCACGCACCACGCTGCACGCCCCCCGCAGCGTCTTCGCCCGCCCCCTTCCTTCCGCCCCATCCCACCCGCAACCGCGATGCGACGCATGACACGCCTGGCCCTGTGGTTTGTTGCCGGCCTGCTGCTGGCCACCGTCTTGCTGGCCTACCAGAACCCGCACCTGGCGGTGGATCTGGCCAACCAGCTGTGGTCGTGTTTCTAGGCATGACCCGCTCCCGCGCGCCCGAGGCGCCCCTCACGCCCCCCGCGCGCCTCACGCCCGCCACGCCCCTCACGCCACTTCCGCGCCCGCACGCCAGCCCGGCCCCATCGCCCTGGCTGCTGCGCTGGGCCCACCTGCTGCCCGGCGCCGGCGCCAGCGCGCTCGACCTGGCCTGCGGCAGCGGCCGCCACCTGCGCTGGCTGGCCGGCCGCGGCCTGCGCTGCACCGGCGTGGACCGCGACGCCGCGGCGCTGGCCGGGCTGGCCGATCTGGGCGCGGCGGCCGAATGCCTGCTGGCCGACATCGAGAATGGCCCCTGGCCGCTGGCCGGCCGGCGGTTTGATCTGGTGCTGGTCACCAACTACCTCTGGCGCCCGCTGTGGCCGCAGATCCTGGCCGCGCTGGCCCCGGGCGGCTGGCTGGTGTATGAAACCTTCGCCGCCGGCAACGAGACGGTGGGCAAGCCCTCGCGGCCCGACTTTCTGCTGCAGCCCGGCGAACTGCTCGAACGCTGCAGCGCGCTGCGCACCGTGGCCTACGAAGATGGCTTCCTCGACGGCCCGCCGCGCTTTGTGCAGCGCATCGTGGCCCGGGCCTCCATGGCCGCAACCGCCACGGGCGACGCCGCACACGCCACCAGCGACGCAGCAACCGCCACCGGCGACGCCGCAACCGCCACCAGCGACGCCGCAACCCCCAGCGCCGACGCCGCGCCCGCCGCGGCCCCTGAACGCCACGCCCTGCAGGCTCCAGCCGCCTGAACACCCGCCGACCCGCGCGCCAGCGCCACCCGCGGGCGCGGGCCCTGGCACAAACCCGGGTCGGTCGGGCCGGAAGCCCCCGCCCGGCCGGCTAAAATCGCCCGTTCTCGAGGAATCCGCATGAGACCCATTGTTGGCAGCATCGTCGCGCTCGTCACGCCGTTCCATGAAGACGGCAGCGTCGACTACCCCGGCCTGCGCCGCCTGATCGACTGGCACATCGCCGAAGGCACCGATTGCATCGGCGTCGTCGGCACCACCGGCGAGTCGCCCACCGTCTCGGTGCAAGAGCATTGCGAGATCATCCGCGTGGCGGTGTCGCATGCCGCGGGCCGCGTGCCCATCATGGCCGGCGCCGGTGCCAACAGCACGCGCGAGGCCATCGAGCTCACCCGCTTCAGCAAGGACGTGGGCGCCGACTGCACTCTGCAGGTCGTGCCCTACTACAACAAGCCGTCGCAGGAAGGCATCTACCAGCACTTCAAGGCCATCGCCGAGGCGGTGGATCTGCCGGTGGTGCTCTACAACGTGCCCGGCCGCACCGTGGCCGACATGGCGCCCGAGACCGCACTGCGCCTGGCCAGCGTGCCCGGCATCATCGGCATCAAGGAAGCCACCGGCAACATCGAGCGCGCCGCGCAGCTGATCAAGCACGCCCCGGCCGGCTTCTCGATTTACTCGGGCGACGACGGCACCGCCGTGGCCCTGATGCTGCTGGGCGGCCACGGCAACGTCAGCGTCACCGCCAACGTGGCGCCGCGGCTGATGCACCAGCTGTGCATGGCGGCCATCGGCGGCGAGGTGCAAAAGGCGCGCGAGATCCACCTGCGCCTGCTGTCGCTGCACAAGCAGCTGTTCTGCGAGCCGAGCCCGGCGCCCACCAAGTACGCGCTGTCGCGGCTGGGCCTGGGCAACACCGTGGTGCGCCTGCCGATCACGCCGCTCACGCCGGCCGGCCAGGGCCTGGTTGACGCCGCGCTGCGCGACGCCGGCCTGCTGTGACGCGCCCCGGCCGCATGCCGCACCCTACTTCTTCCACCGCGCGCCGCGCGGTTCTGCCGGCGCCGCAATGCGCCGAATCGCCCCAGGAGACCTGCCACGTGAATGCCCCCTTTGCCGTCACCCCGCTGCGCTGCGCCACCCTGGCGCTGGCTTGGGCGCTTGCCGGTTGCTCGACGCTGGATGGCTCGCTCTCGCTCGGTGGCGACAACAAGGTGGACTACCGCTCGCAGAGCGCCAAGACCCAGCCGCTGGACATTCCGCCCGACCTCACCCAGCTGGCCCGCGACGGCCGCTACCAGCCGCAAGGCGGTGTGGTCAGCGCCGCCGCCATGCGCCAGCCGGCCGGCACCGCGCCTGCTGCCGGCACCACCGCCGCGCCGGGCACCCCCGCCGTGGCACCGGCCGCGGTGGGCGATGTGCGCCTGGTGCGCCAGGGCAGCGAGCGCTGGCTGGCCACCGGCCAGGCGCCCGAGAAGGTGCTGCCGCTGCTGCGCAGCTTCTGGCAGGAACGCGGCTTCACGCTGGTGGTCGACGACGCACAGCTGGGCATTCTTGAAACCGACTGGGCTGAAAACCGCGCCAAGCTGCCGCAGGATCTGGTGCGCCGCACCCTGGGCCGCGTGCTCGAGAACCTGTACGACACAGGCACGCGCGACCGTTTCCGCGTCCGCATCGAGCGCAGCGCCGAAGGCGGCAGCGAGGTCTACCTCACCCACCGCGGCCTGGAGGAGGTCTACCTCGAGGCCCGCGAAGGCCAGACCGCCTGGCGCCCGCGGGCCCAGGACCGCGACCTCGAGGCCGAGTTTCTCAACCGCATGATGCTGCGCCTGGGCGGCAAGGACGAGGCCACCCAGGTGGCCGCGGCCAAGACCGCCCCCGCCACGCCGGCCGCGCCGCCCGCCGGCGCCCGGCCCGCGCCTTCGGCAGGCACCGAGACCGCGATCACCCTGCCCGAGGGCTTCGACCGCGCCTGGCGTCAGGTGGGCCTGGCGCTCGACCGCAGCGGCTTCAGCGTGGAAGACCGCGACCGCAGCGCCGGCGTCTACTTCGTGCGCTACATCGACCCCAAGTTCGCCGGCCGCGAAGAGCCCAACTTCTTTGCCAAGCTGTTTGGCGGCGGCGCCGAAGCCAAGCCGGTGCGCTACCGCGTGCTGGTCAAGTCCGAAGGCAATGCCAGCCGGGTGAGCGTGCTGACCAGCGCCGGCGAAGCCGAAACCGGCGACGCCGCGCGCCAGATCATCGCCCGCCTGAGCGACGCGCTGAAGTAAGCCCCAGCAGCGGCAGACGCTGCGGCAATGGCCGCGGCGGCCCTGCAAAGCACAACGGCGGCCCGCGGGCCGCCGTTGTCGTTTTGGGCCGCCGGCCGCCCGGGCAGGCGGCCCGGCAGCCTGAAGCATCAGTTCTTCAGTGCCAAGGCGTAGGCCCCGGTGGTGCCGGTGCTGCGCAGCACCCGCAGCACCAGCGTGGTGGCGCTGCTGCCGCTGTTGCGGATGGTCACCTGCTGGCTGCGGCCAACCACGCCGGTGGCGCTGTAGATCGTCTGGCCGCTGCTGCTCAGCGCCGCCAGGCCGAAGCCCGAATTGCTGCCGGCGGTCAGCGTGGCGGTGATCGACTGGCCCGCGGCCAGCGTGACCCGGTAGTGGTCGAGGTCGGAATTGCTGGCCACGCTGCCGCTCACATTGACCGGCAGGCTGGCCACCACCTGGGCTGTGGCCAGCGTGTTGTTCGGCTCCACTTCCTTGAGCGTGGCCACAGTCACCACCGGCACCGGCGTGACGGTGGGGGCCCCCACCGCGGCCGCCACCGCGGCCGACGCATCCACGATGCCCGCGCCACAACCGCTGCACGTGGCCGGAAACGCGCGCGCCGTGCTCTTGAGCAGGCTGGCCACCTGGTCGGGCGTGAGCTTCGGATTGGCGCTGAGCATCAGCGCGGCCACACCGCTGACCACCGGTGTGGCCATCGAGGTGCCCATGTAGGCGGCGTAACTGTCGGCGGCCGGCACCGAGGTGCCGGTGTTCAGCGTCGACAAGATGCCGCCCGCGCTGTCACCACCGGGTGCCGCGAGGCTCACATTGCTGCCGTAGTTCGAGTACGAGGCCTTGCCGCCGCTCTTGCCGGTGGCCGCCACCACCACCACACCGCTGCAATTGGCCGGCGTGGCACGGGTGGCATCGATGGCGCTGTTGCCCGCGGCCACCACCACCACCGCCCCGGCGGCGCGCGCGGTGTTGATGGCGTTCTGGGTCGTGGTGCCGCAGCCACCGATGCCGCCCAGCGACAGGTTGATCACCCGCGCCGGCGTGCCGTTGTTCGGCAGGCCGGCCACCGGCGTGCCCACCGCCCAGGCGATGGCGTCGGCAATGTCCGAGGTGTAGCCGCCGCAACGCCCCAGCGTGCGCAGCGGCAGCACCCGGGCGTTGAAGGCCACGCCCGCCACGCCGGCCGCATTGCCGGCCGCCGCCGCCACGATGCCGGCCACGTGCGTGCCATGCCACGAGCTGCGCGAGGCCGCCGTGCCGGTGCCGCAGAAGCCGGCGGCCACCGCATCGCCAGGGTCCTGCGCGTCGGCATCGCGGCCGTTGCCATCGGCCGACACCAGGGTGTCGGTGATGAAGTCATAACCCGACAGCAGGTTGGGCGCCAGATCGACGTGCGGGCGCACACCGGTGTCGATCACTGCCACGGTCACGCCCGCGCCGGTGGCGCGGTCCCAGGCCGCGGGCGCGCGCACGCCGCCGGTGGCATCGAACAAGGCCCATTGCTGGCTGTACAGCGCATCGTTGGGCACGAACAGCGGCTGCAGCAGGCGGTCGGGCTCGGCGTACTCGATCGTGGCATCGGCCGAGCGCAGACTGGCCGCCAGCGATTCGGCCTCGACATGGCCCATGCGGCGACTCAGCTTGAACACCTGCGCGCCGGCAGCCGTCTGGCGCCAATGGTTCAGCTGCACGCCATGGCGACGGCCGGCGTTGTCGGCCAGCTGCTTGCCACGCGTGCTGGGCATCAGGCCGCTGGCCTTGCTGTACTTGATGATCAGCCGGTCGGTGCCCGGCCCATCCTGCTCGGCGACACTGGCCGCCCCCTGGAAGGCCAGCGCCGCAGGCGCGGCGGCCATCAGCGCCGAACAGGCGAGCGCCAGCGAGATCCGCCGGTGCGGATGCACAGAAGAAACAGTCATGGAAACATGCCTCGGTTCGATCGAGGCCAGCCAATGAACATCGGCCGGCAGCCCCGCTACCGTGGCCGTGATCGTCGGATCACGGCGTTAGGCCGGAGGCTTTGCGTCCCACGCTTTCGCATGGTTTGCGGGAAGGGTTGCGGCGCACTGTAGCGACGCACCGGCCGCGGGCCAAGACACCACCGCGCCGAACGGCGGGCACGCGCGGATTCCTGCGCGCAGGCCGGTTCAAGTTTGCAAGCAAGCTGTAACCGGTGCGCGCGGCAACGACGCATCGTGAAGCACAGCCCAGAACGACGAAGCCCCGCATCGGCGGGGCTTCGATTGGACTGGAGGCGCGATCCGGAGTCGAACCGGACTAGACGGATTTGCAATCCGTTGCATAACCGCTTTGCTATCGCGCCGATGTTCAGTGCGGAGCGGGGTGCGCCAGAAGCGCAGGCCGCGCTGACCATTCTGACAAAAACGGGAAGCCTGGGCTTCCCGTTTTCAAGAACCTGGAGCGGGAGACGAGGCTCGAACTCGCGACCTCAACCTTGGCAAGGTTGCGCTCTACCAACTGAGCTACTCCCGCATGGCTGAAACGCTTGGTGATCGTGCGTTTCAACTGCTTCGCGTCGCATTGCTGTTCAGCGAAGCTCGCATTCTATACAGACCAAAGCCTGCCGCACAAGCGCTGCGCGAAAAAAATCGCACGGCGCCGGTGCCAGCCAAGCTCAGTGCGGCAGGCCGTCGACGCCCACCGCACCACCCGCCACCTCGGGCTTGGGTGCGTCCACCTTCGGCGCGGCCGCGGCCTCGTCTTCGGGCAGCGCGCTCGGAATCGACTCGAGCGCCAGTTCGATCACCCGGTCGATCCAGCGCACCGGCATGATGTCGAGGCTGTTCTTGACGTTCTCGGGGATGTCCTGCAGGTCCTTGACGTTCTCTTCCGGGATCAGCACCGTCTTGATGCCGCCGCGGTGGGCCGCCAGCAGCTTCTCCTTCAGGCCGCCGATGGCCGTGACCTCGCCACGCAGCGTGATCTCGCCGGTCATCGCCACATCGGCCTTCACCGGGATGCCGGTGAGTGCCGAGACGAAGGCGGTGGTCATCGCAATGCCTGCGCTGGGGCCGTCCTTGGGCGTAGCGCCGTCGGGCACGTGGATGTGGATGTCGCGCTTCTCGAACAGCTCGTCCTTGATGCCCAGCCGCGCGGCGCGGCTGCGCACCACGGTGCGGGCCGCCTCGACCGACTCCTTCATCACGTCGCCCAGCGAACCGGTGCGGATGATGCCGCCCTTGCCGGGCATCACCGCGGCCTCGATGGTCAGCAGATCGCCGCCCACCTCGGTCCAGGCCAGACCCACCACCTGACCCACCTGGTTCTTCTTCTCGGCGCGACCGAAGTCGAACTTGCGCACGCCCAGGAAGTCGTTCAGGTTCTCGTCGTTGACCACCACCTTGCCCGGGTACTGCTTGAGCTGCAGACCCTTGACGGTCTTGCGGCAGATCTTGCTGATCTCGCGCTCGAGCGAGCGCACGCCGGCTTCGCGGGTGTAGTAGCGGATCACGCCGCGGATGGCGGCCTCGGTGACCTCGAGCTCCTCGTCCTTCACGCCGTTGTTCTGCCGCTGCTTGGGCAGCAGGTAGACCTGGGCGATGTTGACCTTCTCGTCCTCGGTGTAACCCGACAGGCGGATCACTTCCATGCGGTCGAGCAGGGCCGGCGGGATGTTCAGCGAGTTGCTGGTGGCCACGAACATCACGTCCGACAGGTCGAAATCAACCTCGACGTAATGGTCGCTGAAGGTGTGGTTCTGCTCGGGATCGAGCACCTCCAGCAGGGCCGACGACGGGTCGCCGCGGAAATCCATGCCCAGCTTGTCGATCTCGTCGAGCAGGAACAGCGGATTGCGCACGCCCACCTTGGTCAGGCTCTGCAGCACCTTGCCCGGCATCGAGCCGATGTAGGTGCGGCGGTGGCCACGGATCTCGGCCTCGTCGCGCACGCCGCCCAGCGCCATGCGCACGAACTTGCGTCCGGTGGCACGCGCCACGCTCTGGCCGAGCGAGGTCTTGCCCACGCCCGGGGGGCCCACCAGGCACAGGATGGGCGCCTTGACCTTGTCGACTCGCTGCTGCACCGCGAGGTACTCGAGGATGCGTTCCTTGACCTTCTCGAGGCCGGCGTGGTCTTCGTTGAGCACATCCTCCGCATGCGGCAGGTCGTGCTTGATCTTGCTCTTCTTGGCCCAGGGCAGGTTGACGAGGGTGTCGATGTAGTTGCGCACCACCGTGGCCTCGGCCGACATCGGCGACATCAGCTTGAGCTTCTTCAGCTCGCCCTCGGCCTTCTTGCGCGCATCCTTGGGCATGCGCGCGGCCTTGATCTTCTTCTCAAGGTCTTCGAGGTCAGCGCCCTCTTCGCCATCGCCCAGTTCCTTCTGGATGGCCTTGACCTGCTCGTTCAGGTAGTACTCGCGCTGGCTCTTCTCCATCTGGCGCTTGACGCGGCCACGGATGCGCTTTTCCACCTGCAGGATGTCGACCTCGTGCTCCAGCAGCTCGAGCAGCTTCTCAAGGCGCTTGGCGACGGTGAACAGGTCGAGCACCGACTGCTTGGCTTCGAGCTTGAGCGGCAGGTGCGCGGCAATGGTGTCGGCCAGGCGGCCCGGATCATCGATGCCGGCAATGCTGGTGAGGATCTCGGGCGGGATCTTCTTGTTCAGCTTGACGTACTGGTCGAACTGCTGCGTCACGGCGCGGCGCAGGGCCTCGACCTCGGGGCTGGTCTCGGCCGAGGGCTGCACCGGCACCACCTCGGCGGTGAAGTGCTCGGCACCGTCGTGGATCTCGCGGGTTTCGGCGCGCTGCACGCCTTCAACCAACACCTTCACGGTGCCGTCGGGCAGCTTCAGCATCTGCAGGATGCTGGAGATGCAGCCGATCTCGAACATGTCCTCGGGCTTGGGCTCGTCCTTGCCGGCGGCCTTCTGCGCCACCAGCATGATCTGGCGGCCGGCCTCCATCGCGGCCTCGAGCGCCTTGATCGACTTGGGACGCCCGACGAACAACGGGATGACCATGTGCGGGAACACGACCACATCACGCAGCGGCAGCAGCGGCAGCGTGATCGGTTCAGGGGGGAGAACAGGATGTCCTGACATGGGAGACCTCTCTTTCTCAGACCGACATGGGGCCCGAGCAGGGGAATGCAAGTGAACAGGTCAAACGCAAGCCTCGGATGGCTTCGTCACAGAAAGCGGGGAGCGAATTGCGTCGTGAGCCCGCCGAGGTCGGTTCGAGCAGCACAGCCGTACACCCGTACGGCGAGCAGCACAGAACCGAGATCGGTGGGCGCAGCAGCAAAGCGCCCCCGCTTTCAGGCGCTGGCCTTGTGTTCGCGATAGACCAGCAGCGGCTTGGCGCCTTCCTCGACGATGTGCTCGTCGATCACCACCTTGGCCACGCCGTCCAGCGTTGGCAGATCGAACATCGTGTCGATCAGCACGTGTTCCATGATGGAGCGCAGACCGCGCGCCCCGGTCTTGCGCTTGAGCGCCTTGCGCGCGATGGCGCTGAGCGCGGAGTGGCGGATCTCGAGCTCGACACCATCCATCGAGAACAGCTTCTGGTACTGCTTGACCAGCGCGTTCTTGGGCTCGGTGAGGATCTGCACCATGGCGTCCTCGGTCAGCTCGCCCAGCGTGGCCACCACCGGCAGGCGGCCGACCAACTCGGGGATCAGGCCGAACTTGATGATGTCTTCCGGCTCGGCTGAACGGAACAGATCGGCCGCACGCTTCTCGGTCTTGCTGTGCACGCTGGCCGAGAAGCCGATGCTCGACTTCTCGGTGCGGTTCTGGATGACCTTTTCCAGGCCGTCAAAGGCGCCGCCGCAGATGAACAGGATGTTGGTCGTGTCGATCTGCAGGAAGTCTTGATTGGGATGTTTGCGCCCGCCCTGCGGCGGCACGCTGGCCATCGTGCCTTCCACCAGCTTCAGCAGGGCCTGCTGCACGCCCTCGCCCGAGACATCGCGGGTGATGCTGGGGTTGTCGGCCTTGCGGCTGATCTTGTCGATCTCGTCGATGTAGACGATGCCGCGCTGCGCGCGCTCGACGTCGTAGTTGCAGTTCTGCAGCAGCTTCTGGATGATGTTTTCGACGTCCTCGCCCACGTAGCCGGCTTCGGTCAGCGTGGTGGCGTCGGCGATCACGAAGGGCACGTTGAGCAGGCGGGCCAGGGTCTGGGCCAGCAGCGTCTTGCCCGAGCCGGTGGGCCCGATCAGCAGGATGTTGCTCTTGGTGAGCTCGACCTCGTCCTTGCCGCTGCCGATGTGCTTGAGCCGCTTGTAGTGGTTGTACACCGCCACAGACAGCGTGCGCTTGGCCGCATCCTGGCCGATGACGTAGTTGTCGAGCGTGCTCTTGATCTCGGCCGGCACCGGCAGTTCGCTCTTGCCGGGCTTGGCTGCCGCGCCTTCGGCCGGAGCCTCGTCACGGATGATGTCGTTGCAAAGCTCGATGCACTCGTCGCAGATGAACACCGACGGGCCGGCGATGAGCTTCTTGACCTCGTGCTGGCTCTTACCGCAGAAGCTGCAGTACAGGACTTTTTCGCCTGAGGCGCCCTTCTTTTCGGCCATGGTGGGTAATCGTGTGCGGAGAGAGGGCGGGAGGATTGCGGAAGCCGCGAGCCGATGATAAGGCGCGGCCGGTCAGCCGCGCTGGGCGATCACCTGGTCGATCAGGCCATAACTCTTGGCGTCATCGGCCGACATGAAGTAGTCGCGCTCGGTGTCGGCCTGGATCTTTTCAAGCGGCTGGCCGGTGCGCTCGGCCAGGATCTTGTTGAGCTGCTCGCGGGTCTTGAGGATCTCGCGGGCATGGATCTCGATGTCGGTGGCCTGGCCCTGGGCGCCGCCCAGCGGCTGGTGGATCATGATCTTGCTGTTGGGCAGCGACACGCGCTTGCCCTTGGCGCCGGCCGACAGCAGGAAGGCGCCCATGCTGGCCGCCATGCCGATGCACAGCGTGGAGACATCGGGCTTGATGAAGTTCATCGTGTCGTAGATCGACAGGCCGGCCGAGACGCTGCCGCCCGGGCTGTTGATGTACAGGAAGATGTCCTTGTCGGGGTTCTCGCTCTCCAGGAAGAGCAACTGCGCCACCACGACATTGGCCGTGGCGTCGTTCACCGGGCCCACCAGGAACACGATGCGCTCACGCAGCAGGCGGCTGTAGATGTCGTAAGCACGCTCACCCCGGCCCGACTGCTCGATCACCATGGGCACCAGGCCCAGGGCTTGCGTCTCCAATGCGCTCATGAAAGTCCTCGAAAAACGGTCTGCGTCGATTATGACCCGCATGCGAAAGGGCTGCAGGCGATGAAAAACGGGGCGACGACCCTGCTAGTCGTTCGCCCCGTCGGGCCGGGATCCGGTGTGGCACAGGGCCAGCCGGACCGCGGCAGCGCCTGGATCAGGCCGTCATCAGCTCGTCGAAGGGCAGCGCCTTTTCGACCACCTTGGCATTGGCCAGCACGTGCTCGGCCACGTTGTTCTCGATCACCACGGCCTCGACCTCGGCCATGCGCTGGCGGTCGCTGAGGTACCAGCGCACCACTTCAGTCGGCTTCTCGTAGCTCTGCGACAGCTCTTCGATGTGGGCCTGCAGTTGCTCGGGCTTGGCCTGCAGGTTGTTCGACTTGACCAGTTCGGCCACCACCAGACCCAGGCGCACGCGGCGCTCGGCCTGCGGCGTGAAGATCTCGGTGGGGATCGGCGCCTTGTCGGCGTCCTTCATGCCGCGCTGCTTCAGGTCTTCACGGGCCGAGGCCACCAGGCGCTCGAGCTCGCTGTCGATCAGGGCCTTGGGCAGGTCGAGCTCGGCCACCTTGACCAGCGCGTCCATGGCCGCCGACTTGTTGCGCGCCAGCACGCGGAACTTGACCTCGCGCTCGAGGTTCTTCTTCACGTCGGCGCGCAGCGCGTCGACCGTGCCGTCTTCCAGGCCCAGGCTCTTGATGAAGGCCTCGTCCACCTCGGGCAGGTTCTGGGCTTCGATCTTCTTGGTGGTGACCAGGAAGTCGGCTTCCTTGCCGGCCACGTCCTTGCCGTGGTAATCCTCGGGGAACTGCAGCGGGAAGGTCTTGCTCTCGCCGACCTTCATGCCGCGCACGGCCTTGTCGAACTGCTCGAGCATCTGGCCTTCGCCGATCAGGAACTGGAAGCCCTCGGCCTTGCCGCCATCGAAGGGCTCGCCGTCGATCTTGCCTTCGAAGTCGATGGTCACGCGATCGCCTTCGGCGGCGCCTTCGGCAGCCGGACGCTGCGCGAAGGTGCGGCGCTGCTTGCGCAGGATGTCGACGGTGCGGTCGATCGCGGCGTCGGTCACCTCGCTGGTGACCCGCTCGACTTCCACGGCCGACAGCTCGCCGAGCTTGACCTCGGGGTAGACCTCGAAGGTGGCGTCAAAGGCCAGCTGGCCTTCGGGCGCGTCTTCCTTGGGCGTGACGCGCGGCGTGCCGGCCACGCGCAGCTGGGCTTCGTTGGCGGCGCTGGCGAAGGCACGGCCGAGCTGGTCGTTCATGACCTCGTTCTGCACCGACCAGCCGTAGCGCTGGGCCACCACCGACATCGGCACCTTGCCCGGGCGGAAGCCGTCGGCCTTGACGGTGCGCGAGAGCTTCTTCAGCCGCGACTCGACTTCGGTGTTGAGCGAATCGGCCGGAATCGTCAGGGTGATGCGACGTTCGAGCTTTTCGAGGGTTTCTACAGTGACAGCCATGGTGGAGACTCGCAAATGAATCGTTTCTGGTGCGCGGGGCCGGACTCGAACCGGCACGCCCGTGAAGGCGTCAGGACCTAAACCTGGTGCGTCTACCGATTTCGCCACCCGCGCGGGTTGTCTCTTCGCCGCTGCCCGGGCAACCCGCGAGGGCTGCCGAGGCACCGGTCAAAACGTACGAGGGAAACCGGCTCCAGCCATACAAACTGGCGAAGCCGACCTCCCGGGCGATCCGGTAAACCGGCGATTCTAGCCGGGCGGCAGCGCAGCGGATACCGGCGCATGGCCGGGCACCGGCTGCCGCACCCGGAACCAGGCCGCATACATGGCCGGCAAGGCCAGCAGCGTGAGCGCCGTGGCGACGATCAGGCCGCCCATGATGGCCACCGCCATCGGCCCCCAGAACACGCTGCGGGTGAGCGGGATCATGGCCAGCACCGCGGCCGCGGCCGTCAGCACGATGGGCCGGAAGCGCCGCACCGCGGCCTCGACCACGGCATGCCAGGCCGGCACGCCGCGGGCACGGTCGTGCTCGATCTGGTCGATCAGGATCACCGAGTTGCGCATGATCATGCCGCTGAGCGCGATCACGCCCAGCAGCGCCACAAAGCCGAAGGGCCGGTCGAACAGCATCAGCGCGCCGGCCACGCCGGCAATGCCCAGCGGTCCGGTCAGGAACACCAGCATGGCGCGCGAGAAGCTGTGCAGCTGCAGCATCAGCAGCGTGAAGATGATGAACAGCATCACCGGCAGGCCGGCGGCGATGGAACCCTGGCCCTTGCTGCTTTCTTCTTGCGTGCCGGCGATGCGCACCTCGTACTCGGGCGGCATCTGCTTGCGCAGCTCGGCCAGCTGCGGCCACACCACCTTGGTGACCGTGGGGCCCTGCACGCCCTCGATCACGTCGCCCTGCACGGTGATGGCGTAGCGGCGGTTCTCGCGCCACATCACGCCGGGCTCGAAGGCGAAGCCGATCTGCGCCACCTGGGTCAGCGGCACGGCCTTGCCGCTGGCCGTGGGCACATAGGCATTGCCCAGGTCGGTGATGGCGTTGCGCTCGTCGGCCGGCTGGCGCAGCACGATGTCGACCAGCTTGTCGCCTTCGCGGTACTGGCCCACGGTGGCACCCGAGAACACCGCCTTGGAGCCCTGCGCGATCGACTGGCTGGTGACGCCCAGCGCGCGGGCCTTGTCCTGGTCGATGTCGAGCCGGATGGCCTTGATCGACTCGTTCCAGTTGTCGTTGACGCCGCGCATCGACGGATGCGCCGCAAGCACGCTGCGCACCTGGTCGGCATAGCGCCGCACCTGCACCGCATCGGGGCCCATCACCCGAAACTGCACCGGGTAGGCCACCGGCGGGCCGTTGGGCAGCAGCTTGACCCGCGCCCGCACCTCGGGAAACTCGGCCGCCAGCAGGGCTGGCAGGGTCTTGCGCAGTTGCTCGCGCGCCGCCAGGTCCTTGGGCAGCAGGATCAGCTGGGCCACGTTGGTCTGCGGAAACAGCTGCTCCAGCGGCAGGTAGAAACGCGGCACGCCGCTGCCCACCCAGGTGGTCACCGATTCCATCGCCGGCTCGGCCTGCATGCGGGCCTCGAAGCGGCGCGCCACGCCTTCGGTCTCGCGCTGCGTGCTGCCTTCGGGCAGCCACAGGTCGACCAGGATCTCCGGCCGGCTTGAATCGGGGAAGAACTGCTGCTGCACCTTGCCCATGCCCACGATGCCGGCGCCGAACAGCGCCACGGTGATGAGCAGCGTGATCCAGCGGTGCCGGACGCAGGCGTTCACCAGGCGCCTGAAGCGGTTGTAGAAGGGCGTGTCGAAAAGCTCGTGGGCCTCGCCGTCGACCTGCGGCTTGACCTTCAGCAGCCAGGCCCCGAGGTAGGGCACGAAGTACACCGACACCAGCCACGAGATCACCAGCGCGGCCGAGGTGACGGCAAAGATCGCGAAGGTGTATTCGCCGGTGGTCGACTTGGCCAGGCCGATGGGCAGGAAGCCGGCCGCGGTGATCAGCGTGCCGGTCAGCATGGGCATGCTGGTCACCTCGTAGGCAAAGGTGGCGGCGCGCAGCTTGTCGTAGCCCTCCTCCATCTTGCGCACCATCATCTCGACCGCAATGATGGCGTCGTCCACCAGCAGGCCCAGCGCGATGATCAGCGAGCCCAGCGAGATCTTGTGCAGGCCCACGCCCCAGTAGTACATGGTGACGAAGGTGATGGCCAGCACCAGCGGGATGGTGATGCCCACCACCAGGCCGGGGCGCACGTCGATGCGCAGCGGCTTGGTGTGCAGGCCCAGGCTGATGAAGCTGACCGCCAGCACCACCACCACGGCCTCGACCAGCACGCGGATGAACTCGCTGACCGAGCGCGTCACGGCGCTGGGCTGGTCCTGCACCTGCTCGAGCGTGATGCCGGCCGGCAGGTCGGCGCGAATGGCCTCGGCCCGCGCCCGCAAGGCCTTGCCCAGGGCCACGATGTCACCGCCCTTGGCCATCGACACGCCGAGCGCGATCACCGGCTTGCCCTGGTGGCGCACCTTCACCGCCGGCGGGTCGATGGTGGCGCGGCGGATCTCGGCAATGTCGCCGAGCCGGAGGGTGCTGGCCTGGCCGGTGGCGGCGTTCACGCCGCGGATCGGAAAGCGCTGCAGCTCGGCCACCGAACCAAAGGCGCCGGCCACGCGCACCTGCAGGTTCTGGCTGCCGGCGTCGAGCAGGCCGGCGCCTTCCACCGCGTTTTGCGCGGCCAGCTGGGCCAGGACGGCATTCATGTCCAGGCCCAGCTGGGCCAGGCGCTTGCCGGGGATCTCGATGAAAATCTTTTCGGCCTGCACGCCGAACAGCTCGACCTTGGCCACGTCGGGCACCTGCAGCAGCTGCGAGCGCAGGCTCTCGGCGAAGACGCGCAGCTCCTCGTTCGAGAAGCCATCGGCCGACAGCGCGAAGATCGAGCCGTAGACATCGCCGAAGTCGTCGTTGAACACCGGCCCGATGACGCCCTGCGGCAGCGTGCTGCGCATGTCGCCGATGCGTTTGCGCACCTGGTACCAGGTGTTGCTCACCTCCTTGGGCGGCGCGCTGTCCTTCACGTTCAGCAGCGTCAGCGATTCACCAGGCTTGGTGTAGCTGCGGATGATGTCGGCATGCGGCACCTCCTGCAGCGTGCGCTCGATCTTGTCGGTGACCTGCTCGGCCACCTGCTGCGCGGTGGCCCCGGGCCAGTAGGCCTGCACCACCATGGTCCGGAAGGTGAACGGCGGGTCTTCGTCCTGGCCCAGCTGGAAGTAAGCGGCAAAGCCCAGCAGCAGCATCACCACCAGCAGGTAGCGGGTGAGGTCGGGATGCTCCAGCGCCCAGCGCGAGATGTTGAAGCGGGCGGGCTCGGTGCCCGCGGTCGGCGTGGTGTTCATGTCGGCAGCCTGTGGCGGTGCGGGCGCGTCAGCGGGTGCCCGAGGCGGCCACGGATGCCGCGGGTGCCGAAGCTGCGGCAATCGCATGGGCGGTGGCCGGGGCTGCGGCGGCCGCGGGCTCCTGGTACCAGCGCACCTTCTGGCCCTCGTTGAGCGTGTGCACGCCGGCCGTGACCACCGACTCTCCGGCCGCCAGACCCTGGCCGATGAGCACCAGGTTGCCCTCGGCGCCGGCCACCGTCACCGGGCGGGCCTGCACCACCATGCTGGCGCGGTCGACGCGCCAGACCATCGGCTTGCCGCCGCGCTCGAACAAGGCCTGCAGCGGCAGCTTGATCACCGCGCTGCCCAGCGGCGCGGCAATCGCCACCGTGGCCGTCTGGCCCAGGCGCAGCGCGGCGCTGCCGATGTCGGCCTTGACCAGAAAGGTGCGCGTGGCCGGATCGGCCGCCGCCGACACCTCGCGCACCGTGGCCGGCAGCGGCTTGTCGGCCGCCCCCCAGGGCTTGAGCGCCAGCGCGCCGGCCTTGCCCAGCAGCGCACGCACGCTGTCCACGCGGTCTTCGGGCACGCTGAACACCGCGTCGCGCGGCCCGTCGTGGGCCAGCCGCAGCACGCTGGTGCCGGCGGCCAGCACGGCGCCGGGTTCGGCATCCACGCTGGTGACCACGCCGGCGGCGCCGGCCGTCAGCACGGCGTAGCCGGCCTGGTTGTCCTGCACGCCGGCCTGGGCGCGCGCCTGCTCCAGCGCGGCGCGGCTGGCCTTCAGCGTGGTTTCGCGGCGCTCGAGCTCGGCACCGCTGATGAAGCCCTTGTCGCGCAGCTCCTTGTAGCGCTGGTAGTCGGCCTGGTTCAGGTCCACCTGCACCTGGGCCGCCTGCACCGAGGCCCTGGCGGCCTGCTGGCCCAGTGCCAGGTCACGGGTGTCGATGCGCGCCAGCGCGCGGCCGGCGGCCACCTGGTCGCCCAGGTTGACCATGCGCTCGACCAGCTTGCCACCCACCTGGAAGCCCAGCCGCGACTCGGTGCGCGCGCGGATCTCGGCCGCGTAGTCGTGCGTCAGCCCGGCCTGACCCGGCTGCACGGTCATGGTGCGCACCGCGCGCAGCGGGGCGTCGGCCGGCGGCGGCGGGCTGCAGGCCCACAACAGCGGCAGGGTGACAAGGGCGAGCAGCAAGGGGCGCAGGGCGTGGGGCATTGCTTGGTCGACATGCACTTGGCGCACACATCGCATTAATGACTGACCGGTCAGTAATGTACGAGCCCCAACTGACCTGTGTCAAACCCGAAGGCGGCCGGCAAGCAAGGCCGCCGGCAGCGGACAATCCGACGGGTGAGCGTCAATCATTACGAAAACTTTCCGGTCGCCAGCTGGCTGTGCCCGCCGGCCATGCGCGGCGCGGTGGTGGCCATCTACCACTTCGCGCGCAGCGCCGATGACATGGCCGACGAGGGCGATGCCCCGGCCGCCCAGCGCCGCAGCGAGCTGGCCCGCTACCGCGCAGCCCTGCACCGGGCCGCGCTGGGCACCACCCAGGCCGCCGACTGGCCGGCGGTGTTCAACCCGCTGGCCGAGGCCATGGCCCGCCACCGGCTGCCGCTGGCTCCGCTGAACGACCTGCTCAGCGCCTTCGAGCGCGACACCCACAACCCGCGCTACCCCGACCGCACCGCCCTGCTCGACTACTGCCGCCATTCGGCCAACCCGGTGGGCCGGCTGATGCTGCACCTGGCCGGCGTGCACGACGCGCGCTCGCTGGCGCAATCGGACGCCATCTGCACCGCGCTGCAGCTGATCAACTTCTGGCAAGACCCCAGCCGCGACCTGCCGCGCGGCCGCCACTACGTGCCCGAGGCCGATGCGCAGCGCCACGGCCTGCGCCTGGACGACCTGGCCCAGCTGGCCGCGGCCGGCCGCCACACGCCGCAAAGCCAGGCCTTGTGGCGCGAGCTGTGCACCTGGGCCGGCACGCTGATGCACCAGGGCGCGCCGCTGGCGCTGCGCGTGCCGGGCCGCCTGGGTTGGGAATTGCGGCTCGTGGTGCAGGGCGGGCTGCGCATCCTGGAGAAAATCGAGGCCATGCAGTTTCGTTGCCTGAACCAGCGTCCGGTGCTGGGCCCGCTGGATGGCCCGCTGCTGCTGTGGCGCGCCTGGCGCATGCAGGCCACGCCGCCCGCCGCGGGAGTGACCGCCCGGTGAACACGCCCGCCACCACCACGCCGCAGCAGTATGTGCAGGACAAGGCCGCCGCCAGCGGCTCGTCGTTCTACTACGCGTTCTTGTTCCTGCCACCGCCGCGCCGCGCCGCGATCACCGCCTTCTACGCCTTCTGCCGTGAGGTGGATGACGTGGTCGACGAGGTCAGCGACCCCGGCGTGGCCGCCACCAAGCTGGCCTGGTGGCGCCAGGAGGTGGCGCGGGCCTTTGCCGGCCAGCCCAGCCACCCGGTGATGCAGGCGCTGATGCCGCTGGTGGCCGGCTACGACATCCGCGCCGAACACCTGAACGCGGTGATCGAGGGCTGCGAGATGGACCTCACCCAGACCCGCTACCTCGACTTTGCCGGCCTGCGCCGCTACTGCCACCTGGTGGCCGGCGTGGTGGGCGAGGTGGCCGCGCGCATCTTCGGCCACACCGAAGCGGTGACCATCGAGTACGCGCACCGCCTGGGCCTGGCGCTGCAGCTCACCAACATCATCCGCGACGTCGGCGACGATGCTCGCCGCGGCCGCATCTACCTGCCGATGAGCGAGCTGCAGCAGTTCGACGTCAAGGCGCACGAGCTGCTCAAGCGCGATTCGCCCTGGGGCTACAGCGAGCGGTTCACCGCGCTGATGCGCTTTCAGGCCGAGCGCGCCCACCGCTGCTACGACGACGCGCTGGCCCTGCTGCCGGCTGCCGACCGCCAGGCGCAGAAACCGGGCCTGATGATGGCCAACATCTACCGCACCCTGCTGCGCGAGATCGAGGCCGACCAGTTCCAGGTGCTGCACCAGCGCACCTCGCTGACCCCGCTGCGCAAGCTGTGGATCGCGATGCTCACGCACTGGCGTGGCCGCTGAAACCCAAGCGGCGGCAGTGCCTGCGCCAAAACGCCGGCCGCCCTGCCGCCGCGTGGCCGTGGTGGGCGCCGGCTGGGCCGGCCTGGCTGCCGCGGTAGAAGCCCGCACACGCGGCGCGCAGGTCACGCTGTACGAGATGGCCCCGGCCGCCGGTGGCCGCGCGCGCAGTGCGGCCGGCGCCGCAGCGCAGGCCGGCACCACCCCGCGCGACAACGGCCAGCACATCCTGATCGGCGCCTACACCGACACCCTGGCGCTGATGCGCCGGGTGGGTGCCGACCCCGAGCGCCTGCTGTGGCGCGGCCCGCTGGCGCTGTGCACGCCCGACGGGCACGGCCTGCGCCTGCCGGCCGGCGCGCCGGTGCCGGCCTTTGTGCGCGGCGTGCTGGCCGCGCGCGGCTGGCCGCTGGCCGCACGCCTGGCCCTGCTGCGCGCCGCCGGCGGCTGGCTGCTGCGCGGCTTTCGCTGCGCGCCGGGCACCAGCGTGTCGGCGCTGTGCCGCGGCCTGCCGGCCAGCATCCAGCACGACCTGATCGAGCCGCTGTGCGTGGCCGCGCTGAACACGCCAATGGCCCAGGCCAGCGCCACGGTGTTCTTGCGCGTGCTGCGCGACGCGCTGTTCTCGGGGCCCGGCGGGGCCGATCTGCTGCTGCCGCGCGCGCCCTTGTCGGCCCTGTTGCCCACGCCGGCGCTGGCCTGGCTGCAGGCCCAGGGCGCCACGCTGCACCTGGGCCGGCGCGTGCAGGCGCTGGCGGCCGATGGCGCCGGCTGGCAGGTGGACGGCGAGGCCTTTGATGGCGTGGTGCTGGCCTGCAACAGCACCGAGGCGGCCCGCCTGTGCGCCACGCTGGCGCCACCGTGGTCGGCCGCCGCCGCGGCGCTGCCGCATGAGCCGATCATCACCGTGTGGCTGCACCAGGCCGGCCTGCAATTGCCGCAGCCGATGCTGGCGCTGGCCGCCGATGCCCAGGCGCCGGCGCAGTTCGTGTTCGATCTGGGCGCGCTGGGGCTGGCGCCCGGCGAGTTCGCCTTTGTCGTCAGTGGCGCCGCGCCGTGGGTGGCGCACGGCCTGTCGGCCACCGGCGCGGCCGTGCTGGCCCAGGCGCGCCTGGCCTTCCCCGGGGCCTTCAGTGGCCCGCAGGCCCAGGTGCAGCGCGCCATCGCGGCCGAGCGGCGCGCCACCTTTGCCTGCACGCCCGGCCTGCAGCGGCCACCGGCCGCGGTGGCGCCCGGCCTGGTGGCGGCCGGCGACTATGTGCAGGGCCCCTACCCGGCCACGCTGGAAGCTGCGGTGCGCGCCGGCCTGGCAGCGGCGCGGCAGCTGTGCTGAGCGCCGGCACGCAGGGTTTCGCCATGCAAAAATGAGGGCAACTCTCCGAGACCCCCATGAGCACGAAGAAAGAAGGTCAGACGCCCGCGATCCAGGTGATCGAGCGCATGTTCTCGCTGCTCGACGTGCTGGCTGCACACCAGGATCCGGTGTCGCTGAAAGAACTGAGCGAGCGCACCGGCCTGCACCCGTCCACCGCGCACCGCATCCTCAACGACCTGGCCATCGGCCGCTATGTCGACCGCCCCGAGGCCGGCAGCTACCGCCTGGGCATGCGCCTGCTCGAGATGGGCAACCTGGTGAAGGCGCGGCTCGACGTGCGCGACGCCGCGCTGGCGCCGATGCGCGAGCTGCACAAGCTCACCCACCAGCCGGTGAATCTGTCGGTGCGCCAGGGCGACGAGATCGTCTACATCGAGCGCACCTACAGCGAACGCTCGGGCATGCAGGTGGTGCGCGCGGTGGGCGGGCGCGCGCCGCTGCACCTCACATCGGTGGGCAAGCTGTTCCTGGCGCACGACGACCCGCAGCGCGTGCGCGGCTATGCCACCCGCACCGGCCTGGCCGGCCACACCCGCAACAGCATCACCGAGATCGGCCGGCTCGAGCGCGAGCTGGCGCAGCTGCGCCAGACCGGCGTCTCGCGCGACGATGAAGAGCTCGAGCTGGGCGTGCGCTGCATCGCCGCCGGCATTTTCGATGACCAGGGCCGGCTGGTGGCCGGGCTGTCGGTGTCGGCCCCGGCCGACCGCATCGAGGAGGGCTGGGCCGAGCGGGTCAAGGCCACGGCCGCGCAGATCTCGTCGGCCCTGGGCTTTCGCGGCTGAGAGAACGGGCCAGCCCGACAGCACAACGGCCGCACAAGGCGGCCGTCGGTCGAATGGGCCAAGCGGCCATCGGGCCTTGGCCGCCCGGGCGCTGAATCAGGACACCGGCCGGCGCGCGCCACCCACCGCAATGGGCGCGTTGTCGAGCCAGCGGCGCAGGCGCTCGGCATCGCCGATGCGCGAGTACTTGCCGGCCGAATCCAGCAGCACCATGATCAGCTTGCGCCCGGCCAGCTGGGCCTGCATCACCAGGCAGCGGCCGGCCTCGGAGATGTAGCCGGTCTTCTGCAGGCCGATGTCCCAGTTGGGGCTGCGCACCAGGCCGTTGGTGGTGTGGAACTGCATCACGCGCTTGCCCACGGCCACCTGGGTTTCCTGCGAGGTGGAGAACTCGCGCAGCAGCGGCACGTGGTGGGCTTCGCGCACCAGCTTGGCCAGATCCTGTGCGCTCGACTGGTTGCGGCTGGACAGCCCGGTGGGCTCGGCAAACTGGGTGTCGCGCATGCCCAGGCTGTCGGCACGGCGGTTCATGGCGGCCACGGCCGCCACCAGGCCACCCGGGTAATGGCGGCCCAGCGTGTTGGCGGCGCGGTTCTCGGACGACATCAGCGCCAGGTGCAGCATCTCGCGGCGGGTGAGCTGGGTGCCCACGGCCAGGCGCGAGCGGCTGCCCTTCTCGGTGTCGATGTCGTCCTGGGTGACGGTGAGCACCTCGTCGAGCGACTGCCGCGCTTCCACCACCACCAGGGCGGTCATCAGCTTGGTGATCGAGGCGATCGGCAGCACCGCGTCGGGGTTCTTGCTGAACAGCACCTCGTTGGTGTCCTGGTCGATCACCAGGGCCACGCTGGACTTCAGCTCGAGCGGGTCGTTGTTGGCATGCAGGCCCTGCATCTGGCCGAACGACGCGCGCAGCGGCTCGGCCGCAGCCACCGCCGCAACGCCCGCCGCGCCCAGCACCGCGGCCCGGCGCAGGCCCTTGCCGCCGGCCAGCTTGCCAGCGGCCTTGGCGCGCAACCGGGGCTCGGGCTTGACCTCGGCCTTGAACGAGCGCTTGGCCTTGGCCGCTGCGCTGCTGGCCGGCTTGGCGGCAGGCTTGCGCGACGACTCACGCGCACTGGCCGGCGCAGCCACTGAAACGGCCACCAGAAGGGCGAGCAGCAACGACGGCAGGGGAAGCTTCATGTTCAAGGGGGTGGAGCCCAACGGAATAATCGGTATTGGTCGTGCGTGGCGAGTGTAGGTTAGGCCGGAAACACACGCAAGATCAAAAGCTTGCGTGCGTTTCTTAAAGAGCGTTCAGCTGTGCCGCATTCAACCTTGCGCGGCCACCCGGTCGGTGTTGGCATGCAGCTTGTTCAGGGCCGCCAGATAGGCCTTGGCCGACGCGACCACGATGTCGGGATCGGCCCCCACGCCGTTGACCACGCGACCACCCAGTTGCAGGCGCACGGTCACTTCGCCCTGCGATTCTGTCGAGCCGCTGGTGATCGCATTGACCGAATAGAGCAGCATTTCGGCGCCACTCTGCACGCGGCTTTCAATCGCCTTCAGGCTGGCGTCCACCGGGCCGTTGCCGTCGCTGCTGGCGCGCTGCTCCACCTCACCGGCCGCAAACACCACGCTGGCCTGCGGCCGCTCGCCGGTCTCGGAGCTTTGCTGCAGCGACACCAGGCGGTAGTGCTCCTGCTCGCGGGTGACGCTTTCGTCGCCCACCAGCGCCAGGATGTCCTCGTCAAAGATCTCGGCCTTGCGGTCGGCCAGATCCTTGAATCGGGCGAAGGCGGCATTGGTCTCGCTCTCGCTTTCGAGCTCGATGCCCAGCTCCTGCAAGCGCTGCTTGAACGCGTTGCGGCCGCTCAGCTTGCCCAGCACGATCTTGTTGGCGCTCCAGCCCACGTCTTCGGCGCGCATGATCTCGTAGGTGTCGCGCGCCTTCAGCACGCCGTCCTGGTGGATGCCCGAGGCATGGGCAAAGGCATTGGCGCCCACCACGGCCTTGTTGGGCTGCACCACGAAGCCCGTGGTCTGGCTCACCATGCGGCTGGCCGGCACGATCTGCGCGGTGTCGATGCCCACGCTCAGGCCGAAGTAGTCGCGCCGGGTCTTCACCGCCATCACCACTTCTTCGAGGCTGGTGTTGCCGGCCCGCTCGCCCAGGCCGTTGATGGTGCATTCAATCTGGCGTGCGCCGCCGATCTTCACCCCGGCCAGCGAGTTGGCCACCGCCATGCCCAGGTCGTTGTGGCAGTGCACGCTCCAGATCGCCTTGTCGCTGTTGGGCACGCGCTCGCGCAGCGTCTTGATGAAGTTGCCGTACAGCTCGGGCACCGCGTAGCCCACGGTGTCGGGCACGTTGATGGTGGTGGCGCCCTCGGCAATCACCGCCTCGAGCACCCGGCACAGAAAGTCGGGGTCGCTGCGGTAGCCGTCTTCGGGGCTGAACTCGACATCGCCGCACAGGTTGCGGGCAAAGCGCACCGCCAGCCTGGCCTGCTCGAAGACCTGGTCGCGCGTCATGCGCAGCTTTTTCTCCATGTGCAGTTCACTGGTGGCGATGAAGGTGTGGATGCGCGAGCGCGCGGCCCCCTGCAGCGCCTCGGCGGCGCGGCCGATGTCGCGGTCATTGGCGCGCGCCAGCGAGCACACGGTGCTGTCCTTGATGTGGCTGGCAATCGCCTTGACGGCCTCGAAGTCGCCGTTGCTCGAGGCGGCAAAGCCAGCCTCGATCACATCGACGCGCAGGCGCTCGAGCTGGCGCGCGATGCGCAGCTTCTCGTCCTTGGTCATCGAGGCGCCGGGCGACTGCTCGCCATCGCGCAAGGTGGTGTCGAAGATGATGAGTTGGTCGGACATGGTGGTGGCTCCTTGTCGTTGTATCGGTGTTCAGTCGTTGAAAGCCGCTTCGCGGCGCGGCGCGATGGCAATGTCTGCGCGCAGCAGGCCGCTGAGCACGGCCTTCATCGACGCGGTGACGATGCTGGCATCGAGCCCCACGCCGAACAGCGTGCGAGTATCGGCGATGCGCAATTCCAGGTAGGCCGCGGCCTGCGCCTGCGCGCCCTGCCCGGCGGCCAGCGGCCCGCCGGTGACGGCGTGCTCGTGCAGGTCGAGCACCTCGATGGCCACGCCGGTGACGGCGCGCAAGGCCTGCACCAGCGCGTCCACCGGGCCGCGGCCCTCGCCCTGCAGTGCCACAACCCGGCCCTGCAGGCGCAGGCGCAGGCTCAGCCGGCAATGGCCGTCGGGCCGGTCGTCGATGTGCAGATGGTCGATGCCGATCTCTTGCTCGCCCAGGCGGTAGGTCTGGGCCAGCAGCTGCCAGAGATCGGCCGCGCTGAGCTCGCGGCCCTGGTCGTCCATCACCGCCTGCACCGCCGACGCAAACTCGATCTGCAGGCGCCGCGGCAGCGCCAGGCCGTACTCGGCGTCCATCAGGTAGGCGATGCCGCCCTTGCCCGACTGGCTGTTGACCCGGATCACCGCCTCGTAGCTGCGGCCCAGGTCCTTCGGGTCGATCGGCAGATAGGGCATGTCCCAGACATCGCCCTCGCGCCGCGCGGCGAAGGCCTTCTTGATGGCGTCCTGGTGCGAGCCCGAGAACGAGGTGTAGACCAGGTCGCCGGCATAGGGGTGACGCGGATGCACCGGCAGCTGGTTGCAATGCTCTACCGTGCGGCGGATGGCATCGATGTCGCTGAAGTCGAGGCCCGGATGCACGCCCTGGGTGTAGAGGTTCAGCGCCAGGTTCACCAGATCGACATTGCCGGTGCGCTCGCCGTTGCCGAACAGGCAGCCTTCCATGCGGTCGGCCCCGGCCATCAGCGCGAACTCGGCCGTGGCCACGCCGGTGCCGCGGTCGTTGTGCGGATGAACCGACAGGATCACCGCCTCGCGCCGCGCGATGTGGCGGTGCATCCACTCCACCATGTCGGCAAAGATGTTGGGCGTGCTGTGCTCGATGGTGGTGGGCAGGTTGATGATGCAGGGCCGCTCGGGCGTGGGCTGCCACACGGCGGTGACCGCGTCGACCACCCGCCTGGCAAACGGCAGCTCGGCATCCGAGAAGGTCTCGGGCGAGTACTGGAAGGTCCAGTCGGTGTCGGGCTGGGCGGCGGCCAGCTCCTTCACCCGCTGCGCATGCTGCACGGCCAGATCGACCACGCCGTCCTCGCTGAGCCCGAAGACCACGCGGCGCATCACCGGCGCGATGGCGTTGTAGAGGTGAAGAATCGCCCGCGGCGCGCCCTGCAGCGCCTCGAAGCTGCGCCGGATCAGCTCGTCGCGCGCGGGGGTCAGCACCTGGATCGTCACATCGTCAGGGATGCGGTGCTCGTCGATCAGGCGGCGCACGAAATCGAACTCGGTCTGCGAGGCCGACGGAAAGCCCACCTCGATCTGCTTGAAGCCGATCTTCACCAGCATCTCGAACATGCGCAGCTTGCGCTCGCCGTCCATCGGCTCGATCAGCGCCTGGTTGCCGTCGCGCAGGTCGGTCGACAGCCACAGCGGCGCGCGGCTCAGCACGGCATCGGGCCAGGTGCGGTCACGCAGGTGCACCGGTGCGAAAGCGCGGTACTTGGCGGCGGGGTTGGCGAGCAGGGTCATCGGAATCGCTCCATCGGGGGTGGTGATGTCACCGCAGCGGTGGGCGGGATGAACCCAGAAAAACAAACGGCCCGCTGCAGCGTTGCTGGCGGGCCGTTTGTCCGGGAAAGGGGTAGTGTGAAACCGGGTCGTGGACGATCAGCGCGCCAGAGGCACGCCTAGTAGCTGCAGCGCAATGCGCTTGGGGTTCGTCGACATGGGGGCTGAATGTAGCACGGGCCTGGCGCCGCCGGCCTGGCCAGAAACCCTGGCCAGCGGCACGCTCAGTGGTGCAGGCCCTTCTCGTCGGGCTCGTCGGTGGAGGTGGCGATCACGCTCACATGCTTGCCCTTCATGCGGCGGTACACGTACATCGCATAGCCCGACAGGCCATACAGCATGAACAGGCCGAACAGCATGCCCGGCACGTGCTGGCTGATCAGCGCCATGCCCAGCGCGATGGCCACCAGGGTGACGAAGGGCACCGACTTCTTCAACCCGAAATCCTTGAAGCTGTAGAAGGGCACGTTGGTGACCATGGTCAGGCCGGCGTAGATGGTGAGCGTCCAGGTGCACCACACCAGCCAGGGGATGTCCTTCACGCCCTCGCGAAAGCCGGCGTCGTCCATGATCCAGATGAAGCCGATCACCAGCGCGGCCGCAGCCGGGCTGGGCAGCCCCTGGAAGAAGCGCTTGTCGACCACGCCGATGTTGGTGTTGAAGCGGGCCAGGCGCAGTGCCGCGCAGGAGCAGTAGACGAAGGCCGCCGCCCAGCCGGCCTTGCCCAGGCCCTTGAGCGCCCATTCGTAGACGATCAGCGCCGGCGCGGCGCCGAAGCTGACCATGTCCGACAGGCTGTCCATCTGCTCGCCGAAGGCGCTCTGCGTGTTGGTCATGCGCGCCACGCGGCCGTCCAGGCTGTCGAGCACCATGGCGCAGAAGATGCCGATGGCCGCATCGGAGAAGCGGCCGTTCATCGCCATCACCACGGCATAGAAGCCACCAAACAGGGCGGCCAGCGTGAACAGATTGGGCAGCACATAGATGCCCTTGCGGCGCGGGCGCGGCGGCGCCTCGGGCGGGTTGTCAGCGGCGTCGGCGCCATCGTGCGGCTCGAGCGCGCTGTCCTGGGGATCGGTCATGGTCGGGAGCATAACGCAGGGGTCGGCATGAAAAAGGGCCGCACGAGGCGGCCCTTTTCGATGGCACGAGGCGCGATCAGTTGCGGCTCTTGTCCACCAGCTTGTTGGCCTTGATCCAGGGCATCATGGCGCGCAGCTTCTCGCCCACCTGCTCGATCTGGTGCTCTTCGGTCAGGCGGCGGCGGCTGATCAGCGTGGGTGCGCCGGCCTTGTTCTCGAGGATGAAGGACTTGGCGTATTCGCCGGTCTGGATGTCCTTCAGGCACTGCTTCATGGCCTTCTTGGTCTCCTCGGTCACGACGCGCGGGCCGGTGACGTACTCGCCGTACTCGGCGTTGTTGGAGATCGAGTAGTTCATGTTCGCGATGCCGCCTTCGTAGATCAGGTCGACGATCAGCTTGAGCTCGTGCAGGCACTCGAAATAGGCCATCTCGGGCGCGTAGCCGGCTTCCACCAGCGTCTCGAAACCAGCCTTGATCAGCTCGACCGTGCCGCCGCACAGCACGGCCTGCTCGCCGAACAGGTCGGTCTCGGTCTCTTCGCGGAAGTTGGTCTCGATGATGCCGGCCTTGCCGCCACCGTTGGCCGCGGCATAGCTCAGCGCCAGGTCACGCGCCTTGCCGGTCTTGTCGGCATGCACGGCGATCAGGTGCGGCACGCCGCCACCCTGGCTGTAGGTGTTGCGCACGGTGTGGCCGGGGGCCTTGGGCGCCACCATCCACACGTCGATGTCGTCGCGGGGCACGACCTGGCCGTAGTGCACGTTGAAGCCGTGCGCGAAGGCCAGCGAGGCGCCAGGCTTGATGTTGGCGTGCACGTCGGCGTTGTAGACGCTGGCGATCTGCTCGTCGGGCAGCAGGATCATGACCACGTCGGCGCTCTTCACCGCGTCGGCGATCTCGGCCACCTTCAGGCCGGCCTTTTCGGCCTTGGCCCAGCTGGCGCCGCCCTTGCGCAGACCGACGGTGACCTTCACGCCGCTGTCGTTCAGGTTCTGCGCATGGGCGTGGCCCTGCGAGCCGTAGCCGATGATAGTGACGTTCTTGCCCTTGATCAGGCTCAGATCGGCGTCCTTGTCGTAGTAGACCTTCATGGGGTTCTCCAGTTGTTCTTGCGGGATGGGTTGGTTAGACACGCAGGATGCGTTCGCCGCGACCGATCCCGCTGGTGCCGGTGCGCACGGTTTCGAGGATCGCCGTGCGGTCGATGGCCTCGATGAAAGCGTCGAGCTTGCCGGCATCGCCGGTCAGCTCGATCGTGTAGCTCTTTTCGGTGACGTCGATGATGCGGCCGCGAAAGATGTCGGCCATGCGCTTCATCTCCTCGCGCTCCTTGCCCACCGCGCGCACCTTGATCAGCATGAGCTCGCGCTCGGTGAAGCTGCCTTCGGTCAGATCGACCACCTTCACCACCTCGATCAGGCGATTCAGGTGCTTGGTGATCTGCTCGATCACCTCGTCGGAGCCGGTGGTGACGATGGTCATGCGCGACAGCGACGGGTCTTCCGTCGGCGCCACCGTCAGGCTCTCGATGTTGTAGCCGCGGGCGGAGAACAGCGCCACCACGCGCGACAGCGCGCCAGGCTCGTTCTCGAGCAGCACGGCAATGATGTGTTTCATGGTTCGTCCTTGCAGCGCGGTTCTTCAAGACGGCGCCGGTAAGCGCCGGCCCTTGGCCGCACCGTCAAAAAGCGTTGGAGAAATCGGCTGCGAAAGCCGTGCCCGCCGTGCGGGCCGCCTGCCGCGCCGGCCGCGGTAACGGCAGGCGCCCGGCGGCCCTCAGGCGGTCACAGGTCTTCCGAGCCCAGCAGCATCTCGGTGATGCCCTTGCCCGCCTGCACCATCGGCCAGACGTTCTCGGTCGGATCGGTGCGCACATCGAGGAACACCGTGCGATCCTTCAGGCGGATCATCTCCTTGAGCGCCGGCTCCACATCCGACGGCTTCTCGATCTTCAGGCCCACGTGGCCATAGGCCTCGGCGAGCTTGACGAAGTCGGGCAGCGCGTCCATGTAGCTGTGCGAGTAGCGGCCCCCGTAGTCGAGCTCCTGCCACTGGCGCACCATGCCGAGGTAGCGGTTGTTCAGCGCGATCACCTTGACCGGCGTCTTGTACTGCTGGCAGGTGCTGAGTTCCTGGATGCACATCTGGATCGAGCCTTCGCCGGTGATGCAGAACACATCACTGTCGGGCTTGGCCAGCTTGATGCCCATGGCATAGGGCAGGCCCACGCCCATGGTGCCCAGGCCACCGCTGTTGATCCAGCGCCGCGGCTCCTCGAACGGGAAGAACTGCGCCGCCCACATCTGGTGCTGGCCCACGTCGCTGGTGACGTAGACATCGCTGCCCTTGGTCAGGCGCGCCAGGGTCTCCACCACGTACTGCGGCTTGATGACCTCGTCGCTCTTCTTGTAGGCCAGGCACTCGCGCTTGCGCCAGTCGTTGATCTGCTTCCACCACGCGGCCAGCGCCTGGTTGTCGGGCTTGGCCTGGGTCTCGCGGATGTGCGCGATCATCTCCTGCAGCACATCCTTGGTGTCGCCCACGATCGGGATGTCGACCTTGACGCGCTTGGAGATCGACGACGGGTCGATGTCCACGTGGATGATCTTGCGCTCGACCGAGGCAAAGTGCTTCGGGTTGCCGATCACGCGGTCGTCGAAGCGCGCGCCCACGGCCAGCAGCACATCGCAGTGCTGCATGGTCATGTTGGCTTCGTAGGTGCCGTGCATGCCCAGCATGCCCAGAAACTTGGGGTCGCTGGCCGGCGTGGCGCCCAGGCCCATCAGCGTGTTGGTGCAGGGGAAGCCCAGCAGATCGGCCAGCTCGCGCAGCTCGGCCGCCGCATTGCCCAGGATCACGCCGCCACCGGTGTAGATGTAGGGCCGCTTGGCCGCCAGCAGCAGCTGCATGGCCTTGCGGATCTGGCCGCCATGGCCCTTCTTCACCGGGTTGTACGAGCGCATTTCCACGCGCTCGGGGTAGTGGAAGGGCGTGGTCTTGAGCGACACGTCCTTCGGGATGTCGACCACCACCGGGCCCGGACGACCGGTGCGCGCGATGTGGAAGGCCTTCTTCATCGTGCTGGCCAGGTCGCGCACGTCCTTGACCAGGAAGTTGTGCTTGACGATCGGGCGCGTGATGCCCACCGTATCGCACTCCTGGAAGGCATCCAGCCCGATCGCCGGCGTCGGCACCTGGCCGGTGATCACCACCATCGGGATCGAGTCCATGTACGCGGTGGCAATGCCGGTCACGGCATTCGTCACGCCCGGGCCGCTGGTGACCAGGGCCACACCCACTTCACCGGTGGCGCGCGCATAGCCATCGGCGGCATGCACGGCGGCCTGCTCATGGCGTACCAGCACGTGCTGGATGGTGTCCTGCTTGTACAGCGCGTCGTAGATGTAGAGCACCGACCCGCCAGGGTAGCCCCACATGAACTTGACGTTTTCTGCCTGCAGGCAGCGCACCAGGATTTCCGAGCCATTGATCTCGGGGTGCTGGGAGGAGGAGGGAGAATTTTGCGGTTGCGCCGACAACGAGGTGGCGCGCTTGACTTCCGCGGCAGACATGTCCATTTCGAACCTTTGTGAATTTCTCTGACGAAAAACCATCGGTGCCCCTTCTCGCGCCCTCGTGAGGCGGACTCGGAACCTGCGCGATCAAAAACAACTCGCCCGCCGGGGTCGGCGGGCCGGCTTGAGACCCAGATCGCTTTGTGCGAAGCAGCATTATTGCATCAGCGCCCGCCCCCACCGCGGCCTGCCCGGGTGCAGCGATCTGCGGGTGACATAATCCGCGCCGTTTTGGCCGCCTCCGCACCGGGGGCCGGGTGAACCTTGGCGAGCGACAAAGAACTCTCGGATTTCCTCAAGAGCGTCGAGAAACGGGCCTTCAAGCGCACGGTGTACACCGTGCGTGACGAAGACGCCGCGCTCGACATCGTGCAGGACGCGATGATCCGCCTGGCCGAGAAGTACGCCGACCGGCCGCTGGCCGAGTTGCCGCTGCTGTTCCAGCGCATCCTGTCGAACGCCACGATGGACTGGTTCCGCCGCCTGCGCGTGCGCAATGCGGTGATGCAGAACATGTCCGACTTCGAAGGCGACGGCGATTCCGACGACTTCGACCTGCTCGAAAGCCTGGAAACCGCCGACGGCATGCTCGGCGCCGAGAGCGCCGCCGATTCGGTGTCACGGGCCCAGATCCTGCTTGCCATCGAACACGAAGTGGCCGAGCTTCCGGCGCGTCAACGAGAAGCCTTCCTGCTGCGTTACTGGGAGGAGCTCGACACCGCCGAGACGGCGGCCGTCATGGGCTGTTCCGAAGGCAGCGTCAAGACACACTGCTCCAGAGCCGTGCATGCCTTGGCGAAAGCACTTCGGACAAAGGGAATCGCGCCGTGAACGACATCAACCAGACTTTTTCTCCGCCGGCGCCGCGGCCCGCCGCCGAAGGCCTGCAGGGCCAGGTGGCCCTGCGCCTGACGTCGCACCTCAGCCGGGGCGCCGAAGAGCTGCCGCACGACGTGTCCGAGCGCTTGCGCTTCGCGCGTGAACGCGCCATCGCGACCGCGCGGCAGCACCGGGCCACGGTCGCCGCGGCGGTGGCTGCGCCGCTGGTGGTGGCATCCGGCCGCAGCGCTGCGCTGGGCAGCCCGACGCCGGTGTGGTTGCGCATGGCCTCGGTGCTGCCCTTGATGTTGCTGCTGGTGGGCCTGGTGTTCATCGAGCACCACCACGACACCGAGCAGATCCACGCCGCGGCCGAGATCGACAGCGCGCTGCTGGCCGACGAACTGCCGCCCGGCGCGTATGGCGACCCCGGTTTCGTCGAGTTCCTGCGCGGCGCCGAGCTGCCCTGAGGCCCCGGCCTCACCGCCCCACGGCCCCGCCTTGAGCCCCCGCCTTCCCCCTTCCCGCGCCAAGCGCTGTTGCGCAGCGTGTGCGCCGGCCTGATGGGTCTGGCCGCACTGCAGGTGCAGGCCCAGGCACCGGCTCCGGTGGCCCCTGCGGCCCCGGTGACTTCGATCGCCCCGGCGACCCAGCCGGCCGCAACGGCCAGGCCGGGCACGGCAGCGCCGGTGGCCGAGGGCCCGTCCTGGGCCAGCCTCAGTGCGCAGCAGCGCGCCGCGCTGGCGCCTTTGGCCCGCGACTGGGCCGGCATCGGCCCGGCGCACAAGGCCAAGTGGCTCGAGGTGGCGGCGCGCTTCCCGAAGATCCCGGCCGACGAGCAGCAGCGCGTGCAGGCCCGCATGGCCGACTGGACCCGGCTGTCGCCAGCCGAACGCACCCAGGCGCGCCTGAGCTTCCAGGAAACCAAGCAGATTCCGCGCGAGGAAAAGCAGGCGCGCTGGGAGGCCTACCAGGCCCTGCCGCCCGAGCAGCGCAAGGCCCTGGCCGACCGCTCCAGCCCCGCCGCCACCGAGCGTGCCCGCCCGGTGCCCGCTGCGGCACAGGCGCTTGACGTAGCGCAACCCAAGCAGAACCTGGTGCCGCCGCGCGCGCCGGCCTCGGCGCCGCTGGTCAAGCCGGTGGCCCCGACCGTCGTGCAGGCCAAGCCCGGCGCCACGACCACGCTGATGACCAAGACGCCCACGCCGCCTGCGCATCAGCAACCCGGTCAACCCAAGATCGCCGCGCGGGCCAGCCAGGTGGATCGCAGCACCCTGCTGCCCAAGACCGGGCCGCAGGCGGCGGCCTCGGTGCCGGGCAGCACCGGCCAACCCTGAGCCGCCAGCCGGTGAGCGCCACTGCACCGCCCGATGCGGCCGGCCCGGCCGTGCCTCTGCCCGGCTTGCGCGCGCCCGCGCTGCGGCGCCGTCTGGCGGCCTTCGTCTACGAGGGCGTGCTGCTGTTTGGCGTGCTGATGATGGCCGGGCTGGTCTACGGCAGCCTGACCCAGCAACGCCATGCGCTGCAGGGCCGCGTGGGCCTGCAGCTGTTCGTGTTTGCCGTGCTGGGCCTGTACTTCGTCTGGTTCTGGACGCATGGCGGCCAGACGGTGGCCATGAAGGCCTGGCACCTGCGCCTGGTAGATGCCCAGGGCGCGCCACTGGGCCTGCTGCGCGCGCTGACCCGCTACCTGCTGAGCTGGCTGTGGTTCGTGCCTGCGTTGCTGGCGCTGTGGCTGTCGGGCCTGCACGGCGGCGGGGTGAGCTTTGGCATGCTGCTGGCCGGCGTGCTGGGCTACGCCGCACTGGCCTTCTTGCGGCCCGACGGCCAGTACTGGCACGACGCGGTGTGCGGCACCCGGGTGATCGACTGGCGCCCGGCCCGGCCAGGCGCTGTCAGCCCGTCCACCGGCTCGCAGCCAGTCGCGTGACCCCGGTCAAGGATTCGCCGGCTCCGGCGCCCGCCGCGCCGGCCGCACCCGGCACCAACCCGCACAAGCAGCGCACCGGGCTGTCGCGCGTGGCCCATGCGTTTGTGTACTCGATGCAGGGTTTCGGCAGCGCGCTGCGCCATGAAAGCGCGTTCCGTCAGGAGGCCCTGCTGGGCCTGCTGCTGCTGCCGGCGGCCTTCTGGCTGGGCACCGACTGGATCGAGCGTGCGCTGCTGCTGGGCTCGGTCTTGATGGTGCTGATCGTCGAGCTGCTGAACTCGGCCATCGAGGCCACGGTGGATCGCATCTCGTTCGAGCTGCATCCGCTGAGCAAGCGCGCCAAGGACTACGGCAGCGCGGCGGTGTTCCTGTCGCTGCTGTGGTGCGGTGGCGTGTGGCTGGCGGCGCTGACGCACCGGCTGTTGCTGGCCGGCTGAGCCACACTCCGGGGTTCGATCCCTCCCCCGCGTGGCGGGCGCCTGGCCTGATGGCGCGCTCGTCACGCTGCACCTTGCTTGCGCCTGCTGCCATGTCCACACCCTCGCCCGCCCCGTTCAGCGTCTGCGTCTACTGCGGCTCGCGCCCCGGCGCCCACCCGGCCTACCTGGCGCTGGCACAGGCGCTGGGCCAAGCCATCGGCCAGCGCGGCTGGCAGCTGGTGTACGGCGGAGGTCGTGCCGGGCTGATGGGTGCGGTGGCCGACGCCACACTGGCCGCCGGCGGCCGCGTGGTGGGCGTGATCCCGGAGTCGCTGATGCGGCTGGAGGTGGGCCATGCCGGCCTGCACGAGCTGCATGTGGTGCAGACCATGCACCAGCGCAAGCAGCTGATGGCCGAGCGCGCCGATGCCTTCATCGCCATGCCCGGCGGCATCGGCACCTTCGAGGAGTTGTTCGAGGTGTGGACCTGGCGCAACCTGCGCTACCACGACTGCCCCATCGGCCTGCTGGGCGCCGAGGACTACTGGAACCCGCTGCTGGCCTTCTTGCGGCACGCGGTGACCGAGGGCTTCATGGACGACGGGCAGATGGCGATGCTGAGCCAGGCGGGCGACATCGACAGCCTGCTTGACAGGCTGCTGGCGCAGCGCAGCCACCGCGGCGACGACACGCTCGAACGCATCTGAGCGCCGCCGCGCAGCCATGAAAAACGGGCCCCGCGGGGCCCGTTGGTCGGTGGCGGCCGGCCAGGCGGCTGCCGGATCAGACGGCCGATTCGTCGGTCTCGCCGGTGCGGATGCGCACCACCTGCTCGACCGGGGTGACGAAGATCTTGCCGTCGCCGATCTTGCCGGTCTTGGCGGCCTTGACGATGGCCTCGACACAGCGGTCGACATCGCTGTCCTTGACCACCACCTCGACCTTCACCTTGGGCAGAAAGTCGACCACGTACTCGGCGCCGCGGTACAGCTCGGTGTGGCCCTTCTGGCGACCGAAGCCCTTGACCTCGGTGACGGTGAGGCCGGACACGCCCACGTCAGCCAGCGATTCGCGCACCTCCTCGAGCTTGAAAGGCTTGATGATGGCGGTGATCTGCTTCATGGCGGGCTCCAGACAAATAGGGCGAGAACTGTGACGAGTTTAAACGTGCCCGCGATCAAGCGCGGAACTTCGACGTGATGGGATAGCGCCAGTCTCGGCCGAAGGCGCGGTGGGTGATGCGGATGCCCACCGGCGCCTGGCGGCGCTTGTACTCATTGATCTTGATGAGCCGGGTGACACGCTCGACATCGGCCGGCGCAAAGCCCGCGGCCACGATCTGCTCGATCGACTGGTCTTCTTCCATGTAGCGCGCCAGGATGGCGTCGAGCACCTCGTAGGGCGGCAGGCTGTCCTGGTCGGTCTGGTCGGGGCGCAGTTCGGCCGAGGGCGCGCGGGTAAGGATGCGCTCGGGGATCACCGGGCCGGTGCTGCCGTCGGCACGCACGGTGGGCTGGGCGTTCTTCCAGGCGCAGATGCGGTAGACCAGGGTCTTGGCCACGTCCTTGATCACCGCAAAGCCGCCGGCCATGTCGCCGTACAGCGTGCAGTAGCCGGTGGCCATCTCGCTCTTGTTGCCGGTGGTGAGCACGATCGACCCGAACTTGTTGCTCAGCGCCATCAGCAGCGTGCCGCGGATGCGGGCCTGGATGTTCTCTTCGGTGGCGTCTTCGGGCCGGCCGGCAAACTCGGCCGCGAGGCTGGCGCGGAAGGCGTCGAACATCGGCGCGATGGCGATTTCGTCGTAGCGCACGCCCAGGCGCGCGGCCATGTCGCGCGCGTCGATCCACGAAATGTCGGCCGTGTAGGGCGAAGGCATCATCACCGTGCGCACCCGCTCGGCACCCAGCGCCTCGACGGCCACGGCCAGCACCAGGGCCGAATCGACGCCGCCCGACAGGCCGATGAGGGCGCCCGGAAAACCGTTCTTGCCGATGTAGTCGCGCACGCCGGTGACCAGCGCAGCCCAGGCCTGGGCCTCGATCTCGGGCACCGGCGCCAGCGTGCCGCTGGCACTGCCGTCGGCGGCCAGGTCAACCAGCAGCAGGTCCTCGGCAAAAAAGGCCGCACGCGCCGCCACCTGGCCCTGGGCATCGAGTGCGAACGAGGCGCCGTCGAACACCACCTCGTCCTGGCCGCCCACCAGGTGGGCGTACAGCAGCGGCAGGCCGGTGTCGCGCACACGCTGGGCCATGCGCTGCTCGCGCTCGTCGGGTTTGTCGAGGTGGAAGGGCGAGGCGTTGAGCACGCACAGCACCTCGGCACCGGCCGCACGGGCGCTGGCCGCGGGTTCGTCGAACCAGGCGTCTTCGCAGATCAGCAGGCCGAAGCGCCGGCCGCCGGACTCGAATACCACCGCGCCCTGCCCTGCGTCGCGTCCTGAGGCAAAGTAGCGCCGTTCGTCGAACACTTGGTAGTTGGGCAGTTCGCGCTTGCAATAGGTGGCCTGCACGCGGCCATCGGCCAATACGCTGGCGGCATTGAAGCGCCGCTGCACGGCATGCGAGCGCGAGCGCTCGTCACCTTGCTCGCCGGACTGGTGCGGGTGGCCCACCACCACGCTGAGGCCTTTGAGCGGCGCCAGTTCAGCGGCCAGTGCCGCCAGTTCACGCGCACAGGCCTGCATGAAGGCCGGACGCAGCAGCAGGTCTTCAGGGGGATATCCAGTGAGCGACAGTTCAGGCGCCAGCAGCAACGCGGCACCGGCCGCATGGGCCTGGCGGGCGGCCTCGGCAAGGCGGCGGGCGTTGCCCGGCAGGTCGCCCACGGTGGCATTGATCTGGGCCAGCGCCACACGAACGGCGGGCACGGCAGAAGGAGTGGACATTTGTTGACCGAAGGCAGTGGCAGCCCCCATCCGAGCAGCGCCGCACAGGGCGCCATCGCGGGGCAGGACGACCATGTTATCCGCGTGCATGACGATCCGTCGGCGCTCGACGCCATGGCCTGGGACACGCTGCTGGCGGCCCAGGCCCAGCCCACGCCCTTCATGCGCCACGCCTACCTGGCGGCGCTGCATGCCAGCGGCTGCGCGGTGGCCAGCACCGGCTGGGCGCCGCGCTTTGTCACCGTCACGCGCCACGGCGCGCTGGTGGCCGCCGCGCCGGCCTATCTGAAGACCCACTCGTACGGCGAGTACGTGTTCGACTGGGCCTGGGCCGATGCCTACCATCGCCACGGCCTGCGCTACTACCCCAAGCTGCTGGTGGCCGTGCCCTTCACTCCGGTGCCTGGCAGCCGGCTGCTGGCCACCGACGCAGCCGCGCGCGGCGCCCTGCTGCAAGGCCTGCAGGCCGTGGCCGCGCACGAGAAGGCCTCGGGCCTGCATGTGCTGTTTCACCCCGAGGCTGAATCAGGCGCGGTGGCCGACGCCGCGGGCCTGGTGCGCCAGGGCGTGCAGTTCCACTGGCAGCAGCAGGCCGTTGCGCCATGGCCCGACTTCGAGGCCTTCCTGGCCAGCCTGGCGCGCGAGAAGCGCAAGAAGATCCAGCAAGAGCGCCGGCGCGTGGCCGAGGCCGGTGTCACGTTCACGGCCCACCGCGGCCACGAGATCAGCGACGAGCTGTGGCGCTTCTTTCACGGCTGCTATACCGGCACCTACCGGCTGCACCACTCCAAGCCCTACCTGAACCTTGAGTTCTTTCGTGCCATGGGCCGTGCCATGCCAGCCCACTGGCTGCTGTTTGTGGCGCGGCGCGGTGGTGATGGCGGCACGCCGATCGCCGCCTCGCTGGTGGCGCTGGACGAGGCCCGCGGCGCGGCCTTCGGCCGCTACTGGGGCGCCACCGAGTACATCCCCTGCCTGCACTTCGAGGCCTGTTACTACCAGCCGCTGGCCTGGTGCCTGGCCAACGGCTACACGCGCTTCGAGGGCGGCGCGCAGGGCGAGCACAAGATGGCGCGCGGCCTGATGCCGGCGCCCACGCGCTCGGCGCACTGGCTGGCGCACCCCGAGTTCAACCGTGCGGTGGCCGACTACCTGGCGCAGGAGGGCGAAGGCATCGCCGCCTACATCGACGAACTGCACGAACACAGCCCGTTCCGCCACCCTGGCGCTTGATGCAGGGCAAGCACCGAGGCCTTGGGCGCCGGGGCGGCCGCTGGCCGGGCCTATGCTCGGACAAACCCTGATCAGGCGCCCCGCGCGCCTTGCCGCGTTCATGGACAAGCATTACCTCACCCCGCTGTTCTCGCCCGAATCCATCGTGGTGTTTGCCGGCGATCCCGACCAGCCGGCACAGCAGACCGCCCACGCCCGTGCCCTGCTGGCTGAACTGCAAAGCCACGGCTTCAGCGGGCCGATCACCTTTCTCGACATCTCGATGACCGGCACGCTGGCCGATCTGGCGCACTCGCGTGCCGATCTGGCGCTGATCGCGCTGCCGGCCGATCAGGTGGCCGCCGCGCTGGAGGTGACCGGCCGCATCCGCTGCCGCGCGGCCCTGGTGCTGGGCGCCGGCATGTCGGCCACGCAGTGCAGCGACCTGCTGGCCATTGCCAAGCGCCATGGCGTGCACCTGCTGGGGCCCAACAGCCTGGGCTTTCAGCGCCCGCACCTGAAGCTCAACGCCGCGGCGGCCGGGCCGCTGGCCACGCCGGGGCCGCTGGCGCTGGTGTCGCAGTCGGGCGCGCTCACCTCGTCGATCATCGACTGGGCCGGCCGCAACGGCGTGGGCTTCTCGGCCGTGGTGTCGCTGGGCCCGAACACCGCGGTCGACCTGCCGCAGGTGCTCGACTTTCTGGCCAACGACGCCAGCACGCAGAGCATCCTGGTCTACATGGAAGGCATCCGCCACGCGCGGCGCTTCATGAGCGCGCTGCGCGCCGCGGCCTTCGTCAAGCCGGTGGTGGTGATGAAGGCCGGGCGCAAGCCGGCCGGCTCGCATGCCGCGCTGACCCACTCGGCGGCCATCGTCGGCTCGGACGACGTGTTCGAGTCGGCGCTGCGGCGTGCCGGTGCGGTGCGGGTGCGGGTGTTCACGCAGCTGTTCTCGGCCGCCAAGTGCCTGGCCTCGCGCTACCGCCCGGTAGGCAAGCGCATGGCCATCATCACCAATGGCGGCGGCCCCGGCGTGCTGGCCGCCGACTGGGCCAACGAGATCGGCATCGAGGTGGCGGCCTTCAGCGACGCCACGCGCGTGGGTCTGGCGCCGCTGCTGCCCGACGGGGCCACGCTGCAGTCGCTGGTCGACCTGGGTGAAGACGCCCGCCCCGAGCATTTCAAGGCCGCCGTGCAGGCCTGCGGCAAGGACCGCGGCATCGACGGCGTGCTGGTGATCCTGAGCCCCAAACCCGACAGCGATGCGGCCGCGGTGGCACGGGCCATCGTCGAGGTGTTTCGCCCGGTGGCCAAGCCGGTCCTGGCCTGCTGGATGGGCGACGAGTCGGTGCGCGAGGCACGCGAGGTGCTCAACGCCGCCGCCATCCCCAACTTCCGCACCCCCGAGGCGGCGGTGGACGCCTTCGGCAACATCGCCAGCTTCTACCAGAACCAGCAGCTGCTGCAGCAGACGCCGCCGCCGCTGTCGGCGCTGAACCAGCCCGACACCGAAGGCGCGCGCCTGCTGATCGAGGGCGTGCTGGCCGAGCGCCGCAAGGTGCTCACCGAAATGGAAAGCAAGGCGTTGCTGGCCGCCTTCCACATCCCGGTCACGCGCACGATGCTGGCGCGCAGCGCCAACGAGGCCATGCTGATCGCCAGCCAGCTGGGCTACCCGGTGGCGCTGAAGATCGATTCGCCCGACATCAGCCACAAGAGCGATGTGCAGGGCGTGGCGCTGAACGTGAGCACCGCCACCCAGGTGCGCGACACCTACAACGACATGCTGGCCGCGGTGAAGCGTGCACTGCCCGCGGCCCGCATCAACGGCGTGACCATCCAGCCCATGGCCGCCAAGCGCCGTGGCCGCGAGATCTACATCGGCCTGACCACCGACGACCCCTTCGGCCCGGTGATCACCTTCGGCGCCGGCGGCACCATGATCGAGCTGATCGCCGACCGCGCGATGGAGCTGCCGCCGCTGAACCAGTTTCTGGCGCGGCGGCTGATCGAGCGCTCGCGCGTGGCGGCCATGCTGGGCGAGTGGCGCGGCCACCCGGCGGCCGATCTGGACGCCATCGAGCAGGTGCTGCTGCGGGTGTCGGAGATGGTCTGCCAGCTGCCGCAGCTGCGCGAGATGGACATCAACCCGATCATCGTCGACGAGAGCGGTGCGGTGGCCGTGGATGCCCGCGTGGTGATCGACCATGCCCAGCCCAGCGTGGGCGAGTACACCCACCTGGCCATCCTGCCCTACCCCAGCGCCTACGAGCGCGAGTGGCCGATGAAGGGCGGCGGCCTGTACACCATCCGCCCGGTGCGGCCCGACGACGCCGACATGCTGCAGGCCTTTGTGCGCAGCCTGTCGGAAGAAAGCCGCTACTTCCGCTTTGCCAGCGCCATCCAGGAGCTGCCGGCGCGCATGCTGGCCCGCTACACGCTGATCGACTACGACCGCGAGATGGCCCTGGTGGCCGTGCACCGCAGCCGCGAGGCCGGCGCAGACGGCGAGTTTGTCGAGCGCGAGCAGATCATCGGCGTGTCACGCTACATCACCAACCCCGACCAGACGAGTTGCGAGTTCTCGCTGGTGGTGAGCGACGCCTACAAGGGCCAGGGCCTGGGCTCGCGGCTGATGCTCAGCATCATGGACTTTGCCCGCGCCAAGGGCCTGGCCGAGATCGACGGCCTGGTGCTGGCCAACAACCCCAACATGCTGCGCCTGATGACCAGCCTGGGCTTTGCCACGCGCAGCTTCCCGGAAGACCCGGACTTCAAGCTGGTGAGCAAGGCGCTGTAGCCCAGGCCCCAGCCCGGTGCGCTGCGCCAATGACAACGGGCCCCGCAGGGCCCGTTGATCCTTGTGCCTGGCCGCGCCGCAGCGCGGCACCGGGCAGGCCGTGCTTACTTCTTGCCTTCGACGGCCCAGCGCTTCATGCCTTCGGACACCTCGGCCTTGGCGGCGTCGGTGCCTTCCCAGCCCACCACCTTGACCCACTTGCCCACTTCGAGATCCTTGTAGTGCTCGAAGAAGTGCTGGATGGTCTTCAGGCGCAGCGGGTTCAGGTCTTCAGGCTTCTTCCACTGGCTGTAGACCGACAGGATCTTGTCGATGGGCACGGCCAGCAGCTTGTTGTCGCCGCCCGCCTCGTCGTCCATCTTCAGCATGCCCAGCGGACGGCAGGTGACCACCACGCCCGGGATCAGCGGCACCGGCGTGATCACCAGCACATCGACCGGATCGCCATCGTCGGCCAGCGTGTTGGGGATGTAGCCGTAGTTGCACGGGTAGTGCATCGAGGTGCTCATGAAACGATCGACGAACAGGGCGCCGGATTCATGGTCGACCTCGTACTTGATCGGGTCGCCGTTCATCGGGATCTCGATGATCACGTTGAACTCGTCGGGCGCCTTGGCGCCGGGGGTCACGTTGTGCAGGCTCATGGTGGTGCTCGTTGCGGCAGTGCCGGTGCGGTTTTCGGGGAAACCCCGATTCTACGGATGCCGCATGACCCCGCCCTGACGCCCGCACCACACACCCCGCAACACCCGCCTTGCGTTACCGCAGGAAAACACGGGGTCGGATGGATGACGCTTCCCTTACATTGAATTGGCGACCGCTGCCATGGCCGGTTGAACCGGTGCCAAACAAATCCGCGGCGCAAATCACAGGGCCTGAATCAACGAGGAAGGAGAAACCTTGATTTCCACCATGCAGGCGCTCTACATCGCGCTCTTGTTCGGCGTCATCGCCGTGGCTTATGGCTTCATCCAGCGGGGCTGGATCCTGAAACAGGACGCGGGCAACGCCCGCATGCAGGAAATCGCCGAGGCGATCCAGCAAGGTGCGGCCGCGTACCTTGCGCGGCAGTACCGCACCATCGGCATCGTGGGCCTGGTGCTCGCAGTGCTGATCGGCTGGTTCCTTGACGGCACCACGGCGGCCGGCTTCGTGCTCGGTGCAGTGCTGTCGGGCGCCTGCGGCTTCATCGGCATGAACGTGTCGGTCAAGGCCAATGTGCGCACCGCGCAGGCCGCCACCCGCGGCATCGGCCCGGCGCTGAATGTCGCGTTCAAGGGCGGCGCCATCACCGGCATGCTGGTGGTGGGCCTGGGCCTGCTGGGTGTGGGCGCCTTCTTCCTCTACATCACCGGCAACGGCACGGCGGCCAACGACAAGAGCCTGTCCACCGTGCTCAAGCCGCTGCTGGGCCTGGCCTTCGGCTCGAGCCTGATCTCGATCTTTGCCCGCCTGGGTGGCGGCATCTTCACCAAGGGCGCCGACGTGGGCGCCGATCTGGTGGGCAAGGTCGAGGCCGGCATCCCCGAGGACGACCCGCGCAACCCGGCGGTGATTGCAGACAATGTGGGCGACAACGTGGGCGACTGCGCCGGCATGGCCGCCGACCTGTTCGAGACCTATGCCGTGACCCTGATCGCCACCATGGCGCTCGGCGCGCTGATGGTCACCGCGGCGCCGATGGCCGCGGTGGTCTACCCGCTGCTGCTGGGCGGTGTGTCGATCATCGCCAGCATCGTCGGCTGCAGCGTGGTGAAGGCCAGCCCCGGCATGAAGAACGTGATGCCGGCGCTCTACAAGGGCCTCATCGTCGCCGGCGTGCTGTCGTTCATCGCCTTCATCGGCGTCACCTACCTGGTGATGCCGCCCGACGCCCTGGGCGCCGGCACGCAGATGCGCATGATCGGCTCCTGCGCCGTGGGTCTACTGCTCACCGCCGGCCTGGTGTGGGTGACCGAGTACTACACCGGCACCCAGTACAAGCCGGTGCAGCATGTGGCGCAGGCCAGCACCACCGGCCACGGCACCAACGTGATCGCCGGCCTGGGCGTGAGCATGAAGTCCACCGCCTGGCCGGTGATCATGGTCTGCATGGCCATCGTCGCGTCCTTCCAGCTGGCCGGCCTGTACGGCATCGCCATCGCCGCCACCGCCATGCTCAGCATGGCCGGCATCGTGGTGGCGCTCGACGCCTACGGCCCGATCACCGACAACGCCGGCGGCATTGCCGAGATGGCCGAGCTGCCGGCCAGCGTGCGCGACATCACCGACCCGCTGGACGCCGTGGGCAACACCACCAAGGCAGTCACCAAGGGCTATGCCATCGGCTCGGCCGGCCTGGCCGCCCTGGTGCTGTTTGCCGACTACACCCATGCACTCGAGGCGCGCGGCATGCACGTGTCGTTCGACTTGAGCGACCACATGGTGATCATCGGCCTGTTCATCGGCGGCCTGATCCCCTACCTGTTCGGCGCCATGGCGATGGAGGCGGTGGGCCGCGCCGCCGGCGCCGTGGTGGTGGAGGTGCGCAAGCAGTTCCAGGACGGACAGATCATGGCCGGCAAGCGCAAGCCCAACTACGGCGCGGCGGTCGACATGCTCACCACCGCCGCCATCAAGGAGATGGTGGTGCCCTCGCTGCTGCCGGTGGCAGTGCCCATCCTGGTGGGCATGCTGCTGGGCCCGGCCGCGCTGGGTGGCCTGCTGATGGGCACCATCGTCACCGGCCTGTTCGTGGCCATCTCGATGTGCACCGGCGGCGGCGCCTGGGACAACGCCAAGAAGCTGATCGAAGAAGGCTTCAAGGACGAAGCCGGCGTGCTGCACAAGAAGGGCGGCGATGCGCACAAGTCGGCCGTCACCGGCGACACCGTGGGCGATCCCTACAAGGACACCGCCGGACCGGCCGTCAACCCGCTGATCAAGATCATCAACATCGTGGCCCTGCTGATCGTGCCGCTGCTGCCGATGTCGGCCAGCACCAAGGCCGCCGACAACCACGCCACGGCACCCGCGGCCGTCACCGCACCGGCCGCGGCGTCTGCGGCGTCGGTGCCAGCCTCGGCGGCCTCGCAGTGAGCGCCTGAGCACCGGCGCCATCGCGCATGGCGTGGTGCCCCAGCCAAGCCAGCCCCCGGGCTGGCTTTTTTCATGCCTCGTCCGGGCTGAGAGGATGTCCCCGAAATGAGAGGCTGGCACAGACCGGCGACAACACGGCGCAAAGCCCAAAGCCGCGCCACAGCCGCTGAAAAGCAAAAAGCCTGGTGTCTTGTGGACACCAGGCTCTGCCGTTCTTTGGTCGGGGTGGCGGGATTCGAACTCGCGACCCCTTGCACCCCATGCAAGTGCGCTACCAGGCTGCGCTACACCCCGACGAAGCCTCGCATTATAGACAGAAAATCAGCCGTTCAGACGGCCAGCAACGCACGAATCGACATCAGCTCAGCGCGCAGCTGCGACGGCGCGAGTTCACGCACCTCGGGCAGCGGCATGGCCTCGTCGGCAAACGCATGCACATCGGCGCCGGCGGGCAGGCCGTCAACGCCCAGCACGGCGCCGTCGTCCGGGCCATCGATGTCGTCGAGGCTGGGCGGCAGACCGGTCACACCCACGGCACGCGCGGCCGCGGCCAGTTCGCCGAGCTGGTTGCGCGCGCCGCTTATCGTGAAACCCTGGTCGTAGAGCAGGTCGCGGATGCGGCGGATCAGCAGCACCTCGTGATGCTGGTAGTAGCGCCGGTTGCCGCGCCGCTTCATCGGCTTGAGCTGGGTGAACTCCTGCTCCCAGTAGCGCAGCACATATGGCTTGACGCCGCACAACTCACTGACCTCACCAATGGTGAAGTAGCGCTTGGCGGGAATCGCGGGGAGCGAATTCTCCATATGAATCAAGGCGGTGAGCGAGCGAGCTCAGACTCTACTCGAACTCTTCACCCAGCGGGGTGTCGCCTTGCACGATCGCCTTGAGCTTGTGGCTGGCATGGAACGTCACCACGTTGCGCGCCTTGATCGGGATCGCCTCGCCGGTGCGCGGATTGCGCCCCGGGCGCGGCGCCTTGCGCCGGATGTTGAAGTTGCCAAAGCCGGAGAGCTTGACGTCGCTGCCGTCCACCAGGGTCTGGTGCACGATTTCGAAGAAGGCCTCGACCATGTCCTTCGATTCGCGCTTGTTCAGGCCCAGGCGCTCGAACAGCAGCTCGGCCAGTTCGGCCTTGGTCAGCGTGGGCGTCTCCAACGACGGCAGGATCACGCGGTCGGGCTTCGTGTCCTCGGTATTCATATGGTGTTGTCCTCGGTACGACAGGCGTGTTTTCTGATCGGGCTTCAGGCCCGCAGGCGGGCGCCCACGGCCTGGGTGGCGCGTTCCACCGCTGCGGCCACGGCGGCATCGATGCGCTCATCGGTCAGCGTGGCCTCGGCATCCAGCAGTTCGATGCGCACGGCCATGCTGCGCTCGCCGGCCGCGATGTCGGTCACCGGTTTGGCCGGGCGGTAGACGTCAAACAGCGTGACCGTCTGCACCAGGCCCGACGGATCGGCGCGCAAGGCGCCCAGCAGCGCGTCGTGGCTGGCCTGCTCGCCCACCACCAGGGCCAGGTCGCGCAGCGCCGCCTGATGCCGTGCAATCGGCTGGCCCACCGGCACCACACGCTGCTGCACGGCGTCCAGGCTCAGCTCGAACAGCAGCGGCGCCTGCGGCAGCTCGTAGGCCTGGCGCCACTTGGGATGCAGCTCGCCGATCACGCCGATGGCCTGGCCATCGAGCAGCACGCGCGCGCTGCGGCCCGGGTGCAGCGCCGGATGGCTCGCCGGCTCGAAGCGCACCGGGCCGGGCGCCAGCAAGGCCTCGACATCCCCCTTCAGATCGAAGAAGTCGGCCGCACGCTCGGCCACGCCCCATTGGGTGATCTCGGCCGGCCCGTAGGCCAGGCCCGCCACATGCATCGGCTGGTGCACACCGGCCACCGTGGTGTCGCTGTCGGCCACGCCGGCATCGCGCAGGGCCACACGACCCAGCTCGAACACGCGCACCCGCGGCGCCTTGCGCGCCAGGTTGTGGCGCAATACCTGCACCAGGCTGCCGATCAGGCTGGAGCGCATCACCGCCAGCGGTGCGGCAATCGGGTTGAGCACGCGGATCGGGTCGGCATTGCCGGCCAGCTCATGCTCCCAGCGCGCTTCCACGAAGCTGAAGTTGATCGTCTCCTGGTAGCCCAGCGCGGCCAGACTGTGGCGCACGGCATGGCGGCTGCGCTGCGCCTCGGTGCGCAGGTGCGCTGTCACCGGCGCCAGCGGCGGCGTGGCCGGCAGCGCGTTGTAGCCGATGACGCGGATCACCTCCTCGATCAGGTCTTCCTCGATCGCCAGGTCGAAGCGCCAGCTCGGCGGCGTGACCACCAGGCTGCCCGGCGCCTCGGAAAATTCGAGCCCCAGGCGGCGGAACACGTCGGCGCACTGCGCCTGCGTGACCGGCATGCCGATGACCTTGGCCGCGCGCTCGACGCGCAGCGTGACCGGGGCGCGCGCAGGCAGGCTCAGTGTCTGGTCGTCCATCGGGCCGGCATCGCCGCCGCACACCTGCTGCACCAGGCGCGTGATGTGCTCGATGTGGGCCACCGTCTGCGCCGGATCGACACCCCGCTCGAAGCGGTGACCGGCATCGGTCGAGAAGTTGTAGCGGCGCGAGCGCCCCGCCACCGCCTGCGGCCACCAGAACGCGGCCTCGATGTAGATGTTCTTCGTCTCGTCGCTCACGGCAGTGGCGTCGCCACCCATGATGCCGGCCAGTGACTCGACCGCCTGCGCATCGGCAATCACGCCCACCGTCGTGTCCAGCGTCACGGTGTTGCCGTTCAGCAGCTTCAGCGTCTCGCCCTCGACACCCCAGCGCACCACCAGTTTCTGGTGGATTTTGTCGAGGTCAAAAATATGCGAGGGCCGGCCGTACTCGAACATCACGTAGTTCGAGATGTCGACCAGCGGGCTCACCGGCCGCTGGCCGCAGCGCGCCAGGCGCTCGATCATCCAGGCCGGCGTCTTGGCCTGGGTGTTGACGCCGCGCACGATGCGGCCCGAGAAGCGGCCACACAGATCGGGCGCCTGCACCTGCACCGGCAGCACGTCGGCGTGGGCCACTGCCGCTGGCGCAAATTCGGGTGTGCGCAGCGGCGCGCCGGTGAGGGCCGCCAACTCGCGCGCGATGCCATACACCGACAGGCCGTGCGCCAGATTGGGCGTGAGCTTGAGCGTGAACACCGTGTCGTCGAGCTTCAGGTGGCCGCGGATGTCGGCGCCCAGCGGCGCATCGGCGGCCAGCTCCAGCAGGCCGCCGTGGTCGTCGCTCAGCTTGAGTTCACGCGCCGAGCACAGCATGCCGGCGCTTTCCACGCCGCGCAGCTTGCCCAGCTTGATGGCGAACGGCGCGCCGCCGTCCTCGGTGGGCGGCAGCTCGGCACCCACCAGCGCCAGTGGCACCTTGATGCCCACGCGGGCGTTCGGCGCGCCGCAGACGATCTGCAGCGGCCCGTCCTTGCTGTGCACACCGGCATCCACCCGGCACACGCGCAGGCGGTCGGCATTGGGGTGCTGATCGGCCTCGACGATCTCGGCCACCACCACGCCCGTGAACGGTGGCGCCACCGGGCGCATGTCTTCCACTTCCATGCCCGACATGGTGAGCAGCTCGGCCAGCTGCGCGGTATCGAGCGGGGGGTTGCAGAACTCGCGCAACCAGGATTCAGGAAACTGCATCGTGCAACTCGCGAAAATTCGTTCGGTTCAAGGCGACGGCGGGGCCGTTCAGCGGAACTGGCTCAGAAAGCGCAGGTCGCCGTCGTAGAACTGGCGCAGGTCGTTCACGCCGTAACGCAGCATGGTCAGCCGGTCAGGGCCCAGACCGAAGGCGAAGCCGATCCACTGCTCGGCATCCAGGCCGAAGTTGCGCACCACGTTCGGATGCACCTGGCCGCAACCGCCCACCTCGAGCCACTTGCCCTTGAGCGGCCCGGACTCGAAGGCGATGTCGACCTCGGCCGAAGGCTCGGTGAACGGAAAGAACGACGGCCGAAAGCGCAGCACCAGGTCGTCGCTCTCGAAGAAGCGGCGGAAAAAGTCGGTCAACACCGACTTCAGATCCTTGAAGCTCACGTTGGCGCCGATCCACAGGCCTTCGCATTGGTGGAACATCGGCGAGTGCGTGGCGTCGCTGTCGACCCGGTAGGTGCGGCCCGGTGCGATGACGCGGATCTCGGGCATGGCCTGGCCGGCCGCCAGCTCGGCCGCGTACTTTGCGGCATGGGCCCGCGCATAGCGCACCTGCATCGGGCTGGTGTGCGGGCGCAGGTTGTACCAGCGGCCTTCAGCGTCCTTCATGTCGACGTAGAAGGTGTCCTGCATCGACCGCGCCGGATGGTTCTCCGGGTTGTTCAAGGCCGTGAAGCTCATCCAGTCGGTCTCGATTTCGGGGCCGTCGGCCACCTCGAAACCCATCGAGCCGAAGATGCCCTCCATGCGCTCGAGCGTGCGCGACACCGGGTGCAGACCGCCGGCGCCCCGCTGGCGGCCGGGCAGGGTCACATCCAGCGCCTCGGCTTTCAGCTGCGCCTCGAGTTCGGCATCGGCCAGCGCCTGGCGGCGTGCGGCCAGCGCCGCCTCGATGGCCTGCTTGGCCTGGTTGATCTCGGCGCCGCGGGTCTTCTTCTCTTCGTGCGGCAGCGCGGCCATGCCCTTGAGTAGCTCGGTCAGCTGGCCAGACTTGCCGAGGAAGCGGGCCTTGGCATCTTCCAGCGCAGCGGGCGCGGCCGCGGCGGCGAAATCGCGGCCGGCCTGCGCCACCAGTTCGTCGAGATCGTTCATGGAGAAACTTCAGAAAACAAAAAAGGCCGTCGCTAGGTGACGGCCTTCGAAGCTGATGTCGGCGACGCCCCACACGCGAGCCGCGCACGGGGCATGCAACCGTGATCAGGCGAGCTGGGCCTTCACCTTGGCAACGATGCTGCCAAAGGCAGCCGGGTCGTTGACAGCCATGTCGGCGAGAACCTTGCGGTCGATCTCGATCGACGCCTTTTTCAGGCCGGCCATGAACTTGCTGTAGGTGATGCCCAGACCACGCGCGGCGGCGTTGATACGGGCAATCCACAGACGGCGGAAGACGCGCTTGCGGGTGCGGCGGTCACGGTAGGCATATTGGCCCGCCTTCATCACCGCCTGCTTGGCGATGCGGAAGACGTTCTTGCGGCGACCACGGAAACCCTTGGCAAGAGCCAGGATCTTCTTGTGGCGGGCGCGTGCGGTTACACCACGTTTGACGCGAGGCATGAGTAGCTCCTTTTCAGTCCGTCAGAAGATCAGAGGCCGGCAAAGGGCAGCATTTGTGCCATGTGCCCCATGTTGGTCTCGTGCACGTTCACGGCACCGCGCAGCTGACGCTTGCGGGTCGTGCTCTTCTTCGTGAGGATGTGGCGCTTGAACGCCTGACCGCGCTTGACGGTGCCACCCGGACGGACGCGAAAACGCTTCTTCGCGCTGCTCTTGGTCTTCATTTTGGGCATGACTGCTCCTTCTAAGTTGCTCCTGCAGGCGGCCGCCCGTTGTGGCGCGACGCTTGTACTGCCTGCAGCAGCTGTTCCCCAAGGGTGCGCTGGTGACCAAACCAGCGCGGGGAATTCGTGAAACCTGTTCTCTCGCCAAACGCGCGGCACACCGCCGCGGCGCTCACTGCTTCTTGCGGGGCGCCAGCACCATGATCATCTGGCGACCTTCGAGCTTGGGCATGTGCTCAACCACGGCCACATCGGCCAGTTCTTCGCGAATGCGCTCGAGCATCTTCATGCCCAGGTCCTGGTGCGTGATCTCGCGGCCGCGAAAGCGCAAGGTGACCTTGCCCTTGTCGCCGTCCTCGGCGATGAATCGACGCAGATTGCGCATCTTGATGTTGTAGTCGCCGTCGTCGGTACCGGGCCGGAACTTGACTTCCTTGACCTCGATGACCTTCTGCTTCGACTTGGCCTCGGCCGCCTTCTTCTGCTCCTGGTACTTGAACTTGCCGTAGTCCATCAACCGGCACACCGGGGGATCGGCGGTGGCAGCGATCTCGACCAGGTCGACATCGGCCTCGCCGGCCAGGCGCAGCGCATCCATGATCGGGACGATGCCAAGCGGCTCGTTGTTGACCCCGTTCAGACGGACCATGGGCGCCATGATTTCGCGGTTGAGTCGATGCTTGCGCTCGACATTGGGCATCCGGCGATCAAGAAACGTAGCGATGGTGCAAACCCCTTCGGATCAACGTGGATCCATGCCCCAAGGCAAGCAACGGGCGGAAATCAACGCAAAAAGTGCGCGCCTGTAGGCTGGACGTCAAACCTTGGCGGCGATGTCGGCGGCGAGCTTCGCAGCGAAGTCGGCCACCGACATGACGCCGAGGTCTTGGTTGCCCCGGGCGCGCACAGCAACGGCCCCACTTGCCTTCTCCTTGTCACCTGCGACGAGGATGTACGGGGCCTTTTGCAACGAATGCTCGCGGATTTTATACGTGATCTTCTCGTTGCGCAAATCGGCCTGAACTCTAACTCCTTGTTTTTGCAGCGTTTTCACGACGTCTGCAACGTATTCGGCTTGCGCGTCGGTGATGCTGGCCACCACCACCTGCACTGGAGCCAGCCAGGCAGGCAATGCGCCAGCATGCTGCTCGATCAGAATACCGATGAAACGCTCGAGGCTGCCCACGATGGCGCGGTGCAGCATGATGGGTCGATGGCGGGCTCCATCCTCGCCCACGAACTCTGCGTCCAGCCGTTCGGGCAGGTTCGGATCGACCTGGATCGTGCCGCATTGCCAGGGGCGGCCCAGCGCATCTTTCAACGTGTATTCAATCTTCGGGCCGTAGAAGGCACCCTCGCCCGGCAGGTACTCGAAGTCGCAGCCCGAAGCCTTGAGGCCCTCGGCCAGCGCGGCCTCGGCGCGGTCCCAGCTTTCCTCGGTGCCGATGCGCTTGTCGGGCCGGGTGGACAGCTTGTAGATGATGTCGCTGAAGCCGAAGTCCTTGTACACGCGCTGCAACAGCGTGGTGAAGGCCACCACCTCGGCCTGGATCTGGTCTTCGGTGCAGAAGATGTGGCCGTCGTCCTGGGTGAAGGCGCGCACGCGCATGATGCCGTGCAGGCCACCGGTGGGCTCGTTGCGGTGGCACTGGCCAAACTCGCCAAAGCGCAGCGGCAGGTCGCGGTAGCTCTTGATGCCCTGCTTGTAGATCAGGATGTGGCCCGGGCAGTTCATCGGCTTGAGCGCGTAGTCGCGCTTCTCGCTCTCGGTGACGAACATGTTCTCGCGGTACTTGTCCCAGTGGCCGGTCTTCTCCCACAAGCCCTGGTCGAGGATCTGCGGGCCCTTGACCTCCAGGTAGCCGTTGTCGCGGTAGACCTGGCGCATGTACTGCTCGACGCCCTGCCACACCGTCCAGCCCTTGGGGTGCCAGAACACCGTGCCGGGGCTGTGCTCGTCGATGTGGAACAGGTCGAGCTCGCGGCCGAGACGGCGGTGGTCGCGCTTCTCGGCCTCTTCCAGCATCGTGAGGTACTTCTGCAGGTCGTCCTTGGTGGCCCAGGCGGTGCCGTAGACGCGCTGCAGCATCTCGTTGCGATGGTCGCCGCGCCAGTAGGCGCCGGCCACCTTCATCAGCTTGAAGTGCTTGAGCTTGCCGGTGCTGGGCACGTGCGGGCCGCGGCAGAGGTCTTCAAAGCTGCCCTCGCGGTACAGGCTCACGTCCTCGCCGGCCGGGATGCTGCCGATGATCTCGGCCTTGTAGTGCTCGTTGAGCGACTTGAAATACGCCACGGCCTCGTCGCGCGGCAGCACGCGGCGCTGCACCGGCTCGTCCTTCTTGGCCAGGTCGGCCATCTTCTTCTCGATGGCGGCCAGGTCGTCGGGCGTGAACGGGCGCTTGTACGAGAAGTCGTAGTAGAAGCCGTGCTCGATGACCGGGCCGATGGTGACCTGGGCTTCGGGGAACAGCTCCTTGACCGCATAGGCCAGCAGGTGGGCGGTGGAGTGGCGGATCAGCTCCAGGCCGTCGGCGTCGCGCTCGGTGACGATGGCCAGCGCGGCGTCGGCGTCGATGCGGTGGCTGGTGTCGACCAGCCGGCCGTCGATCTTGCCGCCGAGCGCCGCCTTGGCCAGCCCGGCGCCGATGGACGCGGCCACCTCGGCCACGGTGACCGGCTGCGGGTACTCGCGTTTCGAACCGTCGGGAAGCGTGATCGTGACCATGGCAAAAGGCTCCGGAAATGGGCAGGCGTGCGGGCAACAAAAAAGCGCGGTGGTGAGCCGCGCTTGTCGTTGTTCAGGGAGAAAGGGTCGAACAGGCGTGACGGCGCGGCCGGCTCAGGGGCCGGTGACGGTGGCGATTTGAGTTCGCGGTGTCACAACCAGGTGCCTTTCTCGCTCTTGTTCAGGGTGTTTCGGGGGTGGTTCGGATGAACTGCGCGCGATTGTACGGCGCAACGCCGTGGCGGCGGCCATGCGGCAGGCGCCGAACTGCGGCCGCCGATCGGGCCATTTCGCCGCGCCGCGCCGCGCCGGCACGCAGCCGGCGCCGGCTGCGCCGGGCGCATGCCGCCTCACACCAGGGCCGCTGCGCCCAGGCAGCGCTCGACGAACCAGAACGCGGCCACCGCGGCCGCCACGCCCGAGCCGCCACGCAGCACGGCGGGCACGTACATCGCGCGCACGCGCCAGGTCATCAGCAAGGGCAGCAGCAGTGCCACCACGGCCAGCTGGCCGGCCTCGAGCCCCAGGTTGAACTGCAGCAGCGCCCAGCCGAAGGTGGCGCCGGGCAGGTCGAGCTCGGCCAGCACGCCGGCAAATCCGAAGCCATGCACCAGGCCGAAGCCGAAGGTCAGCGCATCGCGCCAGCGCCACAGGCGCGGGCGCAGGTTGTCCACCGCCGCCACCAGGATGGTGAGTGCGATGGCCGGCTCGATCAGCCAGGGCAGCGGCTGCCAGCGCCCCAGCGCCGACAAGGCCAGCGTGATCGAGTGGGCCAGCGTGAACAGCGTGATGGTGCGCAGCACCGGCCCCACGGCACCGCGCAGATCGGCCACCGGACGCCAGCCGTGGCTGGCGCTGCTGGCGGCCGCGCTGGCAGCAGCTGAACGATCTGCACCGCCGGCACCACCAGAACGATCTGCACCGCCACGCTGCAGCACTGCGGGCAGCAACAAGCACACCAGAAACAGCAGGTGATCCCAGCCGTTGAGCAGGTGCACCGCGCCTTCGACGATGAAGGACGCATGCTCGGCGGCCGGCGGCTGCGTCGGCACGGCGGCGCTGGCCGGGCCGGCGACGACGGTGGCGGGCACGACGGGGTTGACCAAGGATGCCGATGCCGATGCCACGCCCGACACCAACGAGGAGCCAGTGGCGCCAACGGCCGCCTGGCTGGCGCGCGTGGCCGGATCGGATGGACCGGCCGCATCCGCCGCCTGGCCCGGGCCGGTTGACAGCGCTTCGCCCGGGCGCGGTGCCGGGCTGGGCACCAGCACGCGCAGGTGCGGCGCGCCGGCCTCGGCCAGGTTCAGGCGCAGCAGCGCGCGGTGGGTGTCGTCGATGCCGGCCAGCAGGTGCCAGCGCGCCGGGGTGCCGGCCGCCACCCGGCAGGCGGCATCGGCGCGCACGACGGCATACACGCCATCGGCCCGGCGCTCCAGCGCCTGCTCGCCGGCCAGCGGTTGAAAGCGGCAGTCACCGAGCTGCAGCGCGCCCAGCACGGTGGCGGCGATCAGCGGCTGGGCGCGGCGCACCTCGGCCCAGGTGAGCTGGCGGTCGCCGTCGGCGTCCAGCGTGGGCAGCAGCAGGTCCAGATCGCGCAGCGCCACATCGGCGCGCAGGCTGCTGCGCTCGGCGCCGGCCTGCACCTGCAGATAGGCGTCGCTGGCCTGGTGGGCCGGCGCGGCCAGCGGGCACAGCAGGCCGAGCAGGCCCAGCCAGCGCCAGAACATGGCGACAGCGTGTGTCACAGCGCCTCGCGCCGCAGATCGACCAGGCCGGTGCGCTGCGCGGTGGCGCGCGCCTCGGCCAGGGCCTCGGCCCGGCCGCAGGCCTGGGCGGCACGGTGCAGCAGCAGCAGGTCGATGGCTTCGCGCTGCAGTGCCACGTTGCGCTGTGCCGCCTGCCAGGCCGCACAGGGCTGGCGCTCGAGCGCCAGCAACTGCAGGCTGCGTTCACGCTCGTGGCCGTTGCCGCCGGGGCGTTGATCGGCCTGCGCCTGGCGCTCGCGCACCGTGCGCGCCAGCCGCGCGGCCTCGGGCCGGCCGCTGCGCTGGGCGGCGATGGCGCGGCGCAGCAGCACGCCGTCGGCATCGGGCGCATCGCGCAGCAGATCCCAGGCCTCGGCGGCGCGGCCCTGATCCAGCAGGAAGTCGGCTCGGCCGATGCGGGCGTACAGCGCTCCATCGGTCGCCACGGCCTGCTGCCAGGCAGAGTCGGCAGCCTCGGGGCGGGCGGCGCGCTGCTCCAGCTCGGCCAGCGAGGTGTAGAGCCAGCCGCGGGTGCCGGCATCACTGCTGCGCTGCAACAGGCCGTTGAAGCGCTCGCGCGCGGCGTCGAACTCGCCGCGCAGGCCCTGCCCTTCGGCAGCGCAAGCCGCCGCCCAGGGTTGGGCGCGCAAGGCCTGCAGCGCCTGGCAGGCACGCTCGGCGTCGGCCAGCCGGCCTTGCACGCGGTGCAGGGCGGCCAACATCAGCCAGGCCTGCGGCTGCGCCGGATCGCGCTGCAGCACGCCGTCGAGCCGGCGCACGGCGTCGTCAAAGCGGTGCAGGTACTGCTCCACCTCGGCCAGCGTGACCAGCAGGGCCGGTGGCGCGCCGGCGTCGTGGCGCCAGGGCGCCAGCCTGGCCAGCGCCTGACCGGCCGGGCGGGGATCGCCCAGCGCCCGGGCCTGCTCCAGGAGTTGGCGGGCGTCGGCGCGGGCGGCCTGCGCATCACGGCTGGCGCCCAGCGCCATGCGCGCCGGCAGGCGCTCGAGCACCTGGCCGTCGTGGCTGGGCAGCACCGGCTGGCCAGCCTGGGCCACAGGCAGCCCCGCGCAGGCACCCGCCAGGGCCAGCCGGCCCAGCCAGGCGGCCAGCCTGGCGGCCCGCCGCGCCGGACTGGCGCCGCGGCGCCAGGGCGCGCTGCGCGGCCGCATCAATCCACCGACTTGGGTTCGTCGGTGTCCGAGCTGGCCAGCGTGACGGTGCTGACGTCCAGTGGCTCGCGCGTGTCGCTGCTGGCCTGGGCCAGTGCGAGCTGGTAGTCCACCGCGCCCTGGGTGGTCTGGCTGGCGCTGCCGGGCACGGCGGCCAGCGGGTCGGCCTTGGGCGCTTCGGCGCTGCTGCCACTGTCGCCGCCGCCGCAGCCGGCCAGCAGGGCGGCGCCCAGCAGCAGGGCCGGCCACAGGGCCGCCTGGGGGCGCGCCAGCGGCGCGGCCATCGAGCTTGCTTGTCTCATCATCGGCTCCGGCGGGTTCAGCGCGTGCCGCCCAGGGGGGTGGCGAGGTAGGGGAAGCTGCTCATCAGCGGCACCACCGCCTGGTCGACCGCGTCGTGCAGGCTGAACGCGGTGGCGCCCAGCGGCACGGCCGATGGCTTGCAGGCGGCGCCGAACTTGAGCGCATCGCCATCGCCATTGGCCACGCACAGGCCGCCCATCACCGCCACCAGCGCGATGTCGACCACGTCGTCCTTGGGCCGGCGGCCATTGGGAAATCCGGCCAGATCGACGGCCTGGGCCAGGTTGGCCGGCCCGCCGACGCGCAGGATCTCGCCCACCACGCCCAGGCGGTTCTGCTGCGCAAAGGGCACGGCGGCGATCGCGGTGTTCAGGCGCAGCATCTCGGAGGGCACCACGCCCTTGGGCTGGTTGACGCCGGGAATGCCGGTGAGGAAGGTGGTGACCAGGTCGTTGCGCGGAAAGTTGGTGGGCGAGGTGCCGTCGATGCCCAGCGCAATCTCCAGCAGCTTGGGCAGCGTGGGGTGGGTCACGTAGTCGAGAAACTGCGCGTCGTCCTTGGGCTTGCTGGCGTTGAAGCGGTTCTTGTCGGGCAGGCCGATCACCACCTCGTTGACCAGGGGCATGCCCAGGCGCGACACCTGCACCCAGGCGCCGCCCACCACGGCCTGGGTCTGGTGGCCGGCCTTGGGCAGGGGGTTGAGCAGCTGCGACTGGCGCAGGCTGGCGCTGGTCCAGCCGCCGATCACCGTCTCGGTGCCGGCCAGCAGGCAGGCCTTGGGCACCTCGAGCGCCAGCGTGGTGACGTTCTTGTCGTCGATGGTGTTGGGCGCGGCATTGATCAGCGCCGGGTTGGTGATCACCGACAGCGGTGCGTTGACCAGATCGAACACCGTGCCCAGGTTCACCGCGAACGGGTCCTTGCGCTGGCCCACGAAGACCTTGCCCGCCACGCTGCAGCCCGGGATGTTGATGCTGTGCACATGCTGCGCGGCGTAGGCCGCGTAGTCGGGCAGGGTCTTGCTGCCGATGTTGTCGACCGGCTTGGCGAAGCTGGTGCCGCCACCGCTGGCGGTGACGGCCGCGCGCGTGCCGCTGCGGCGGTCGCCGCGCACCACGTCGATGCTGAAGCTTTCCTGCAGGTTCAGCGTGGCAGCGCCGGGGGCCGTCACGGCACCGGCCTGCACCAGCGGGATGGCCACGTTCTTGCCGCCGATGGCCAGCGTGGTGCCCTTGAGCGTGTTCTTGAAGCGGAACTGGAAGCTGATGTCTTCCTTGCCGTCGCCGTTGTTGTCGACGTGGATCTCATACAGCGCATTGGCGTCGAGCGAGAAGTAGTTCGGGCCGCCATACGGGTCCTGCAGCGGCAGGTAGTTGGCGATCAGCGTGACGAACTCGCTGCGGCCGCTTTCGTAGCTGTTGAACAGGTAGAAGTCGGCGGCATCGACCTTGGGCGTGGCGGTGATGCCCGGCGCCTCGCGGTGGCTGGACGACCAGCTGGGCACGGCGGCCAGCAGCGCCACCGCGGCGGCGCAGGCTGACAGGACGGGACGCGTGGCATGCCGCAGGCGGCTGGAGGCGAGGAACGAATTCACGGATTGGGCTCCTGGGTCGTTGGACGGGGGACTCGCGAGACCACCACAACAAACAACACGGCCGGCGTATGCCGATATCGGCCCCGCCACGCCGCCGAGCATGCGGACAAACCCTTTAAGTGCTAAAAATGAAATCCGCTGCTCAGGTCTCCCCCAGGCTTACGCAAGCCTGGCGCCGCTGGATGCAGGCGCGGTTGAAACGATGAGGGTGCCGGTGCCCAACGCGTCGGCGCGGCGCCGGGCTCAGGCCGGCCGGCGGCCAGGGCCGGCTACAGCGGCAGCGCGTCGCGCGCCGGGTCGGCGGCCCACAGTGCGGCCTCGTCGGCCAGCTGCTGTGCGGCGGCCACGGCCTGGCGCCAGCGCCGCATGCGCTCGGGCTCGTCGGAGGCAAAGCGCTTGAAGTCGCCGCGGTCGGGCAGCTTGCCGCCCGGCAAGCGGGCGATCCAGGCCGGATCGGGCGCCAGCACGATCACGTTGTCCAGCCACGGGCTGGCGCGGTGGCGGTGGCGGAGCGATTTGTCCAGCCAGCCGGGCACCAGCGTGCGCTGGAAGTGCGGGTACAGCACCAGGCCCTCGGCCATCGAGGCGTAGTCGAGGTGCAGGTGGTAGTCGGTGATGCCGCCGTCCCAGTAGGCGCCGGGCGGGCCGCCGGGCACGTCTTGCACGGCCTCGAGCCAGAACGGGATCGAGCAGCTGGCTTGGATGGCCGTGGCCAGGTTGTCGGGCCGCAGCGCCACCTGGTGCGCCGGGTAGTCGTGCAGCGCAAAGGGCAAGGCATCGCGCGGATCGGCAAACACCACACGCTCCAGCCAGCGCCCCATGGCGCGGCGGCTGACCAGGTTGGCGGCATAGGCGGCCAGATAGCCTGCCGGCGTGCACCAGCGCCCCTCGCGGTGCAGCAGGCCCTTGCCTCGGCTGGTGAACACATGCAGCCGCCGCGTGGGATGCTCGAGCGGCCCCGGCCCGCCGGCCGCAAAGCGCGCCGCCAGGTTGGCGCCGAACACGCGGCTGACCACCGCCGCCGAGGGCAGCTGGCCGGGGGCGTGCTCGTAGGTCTGGCCGATGTAGTCCTCGCTCAGCTGGGCCAGCGCGGCATCGGCGTCGGGCTGGGCCGCCGCGGCCATGCGCCAGGCACCGATCGAGGCCCCCAGCAGGTGCAGCGTGTGCGTGCTGCCGGCCAGCCAGTGGCCGAACAGCCAACGGTCGAGCGGGCCCAGGATCAGGCCCTTGGGGCCGCCGGCCGCGGCCGGGATCACGCGCACATCGTGCGGCCGCAGGCCCTGCGCGCGCAAATGCTGCAGGGCGCGCGGGCCGGCAAACACGCGCAGCGCGCGCGGCCCGGGGCTGACGCTCAGAACCGCCACTGAAAGCTCGCGTTGAACTGCGCCGGCATGCTGCGTCGCGTTTCGGCGCCGGCCGCAAAACCGTCCAGGTCGGTGACGCTGTTGCGCGCCAGGCTGTCGGGCGCCAGCAGGTTGTGGACCGCCAGGCGCAGGCTGGTGCCGCGCTCGATGCGCCACAGCAGGTAGGCATCCAGGCGCTGCGCCTGGCCGCGCCAGACATGCTGGCGATCGGTTTGCGCGGTGCCATAGGCCGGCGTGTGGGCCAGGCTGGCGCCAAGGCTCCAGCCTGGCCACAGCTCGCGCCAGTCCAGGCCCAGCGTGGCCTGCCAGGGCGGCTGGCCCTCGAGCCGCGCATCGGGATCGTCGATCTGCTCCACGCTGGAGCGGTACACCGACAGCGCCGCGCGCAGCTGCAAGGTCTTGGGCGCCTGAGGCCACCAGACCCCGAACCACGGCGCGGCCTGGCCCTTGAGCTCGAGCTCCAGGCCCGAGCTGCGCGCCGCGCCCAGGTTGATCGGCCGCGACACCCAGCGCGGCACGCTGGCCTCGGCCACCGTCTCCAGCCCGATGCGGCGGCGAATGAGGTTCTGCACCTGGCGATGGAAGCCACTGACGCTGAACACGCCGTCGCCGGGCAGGTAATGCTCCAGGCTCAGGTCGAGCGCCCACACCCGCTCGGGCTGCAGCTGCGGGTTGCCGGCCGAGTCGGCGGCGATCGGGGTGTTGGCGGTGTCGCGGTCGTAGGCGCCGTTCAGGCTGTAGCGCGGCAGCAGCAGGCCCAAATCGGGCGCGCGCACGGTGCGGGCCAGGCCGGCGCGCAGCACATCGCGGCCCTTGGGGTCGAGCGCCAGACGCCATTGCAGCGTGGGCGCCAGCGTGCTGTGGCGGTTGTGCTCGCGGCGGCTGGGGCTGGACAGCTGCTGCGACAGCGATTCGGCACGCAGGCCGGCGTTGAGCGACGAGTCGTCGCCGATGGCCCACTCATCCTGCGCAAACAGCACCTGCTTGCGGATCTGCGCCTCGAAGGGCACGCCGATCGCGCCGGTGAGCTGCTCGGCACCGTTGTCGAAGCGGCGGTTCAGCTCGTGGCGCTGGCGCTCGTCGTGATCGGCGCCCAGCGCCAGCGTGTGGCTCTCGGCCCAGGGCTTGCGCCAGCGCAGGCCCAGCGTGTGGCTGCGCTCGCGGTGGTTGCCGTCCCAGCTGCGCAGCGTGCCCTCGGCGCCGGCCGGCGTGTGGCCCTGGGCGCGGCCGGTGCCGGTCCAGCGGCTGCCCTGCAGGCTGGCCTTGAGTTCCAGGCGTTCGCCATCAACCTGCTTGCGCACCCACTGCACCTGGCTGCGTGCCATGCGCCAGCCGCCCCAGCTGGCCGAGCGGTCGTCGGCCAGGCCGGGCGCCGGCCCTTCCAGGCTGCGCGTTTGCCGCTCACCCTGGTTGTCATGCCAGTTGCGCTGCACGAAGGCCTGCCACTGCAGGGTGTCGGTGTCGCTGAGCTTCCAGTCCACACGCGGGCCGAGGTTCAGGCCGCGGCCCAGCCAGTGGTCCCAGCCCTGCACCTGCTGGCGCGCCACCGTGCCATCGCTGGCGCGCGAGACTCGCGCCTGCCAGACCTCGGCGCCATTGGCCCAGCTGTACACATTGACCGGCAAGAACACGCCCAGCGCACCGAAGCGGTCGCCCCAGTGAAACCCGCTCGAGCCCTGCGGCTGCGCCATGCGGTAGCCGAGCGCACCGCGCCACTCGCGCTGCTGCTGGCGCGGCGGGCTGCGCAGGATCACGTTGATGGTGCCGGCCGCGCCGCCGAACTCGGCCGTGGGGCCCTTGACGATCTCGATGCGCTCGATCTCGCTGGGCGCCAGCGTGTCCAGCGAGAAGCCGGGCGGCGCCGGCTCGCCGTTCAGCAGGATCTGCGTGTAGCCCGCGCCCAGGCCGCGCAGGCGCGGCGTGTCGCCGTCCATGCTCACGCCGGCGGCGCGCTGCAGCACATCAACCACCGAGCTGTCGCCAAAGGCCTCGAGCTCCTCGCGGCCGATCACCGAGCCGGCCACGGTGGCCTGGCGGCGGCGCAGCGCGGCATCGTCGGTGCGGCCCTCGATCACCACCTGCTGGCCGCTGGGCACCGAGGCCGCCTTGGCCGCGGTGGCGGTGGCGGTGGCGGTGGCGGTGGCGGTGGCGGTGGCGGTCGGGGCCGAAGCTGCCCTGCCCGGGGCCGAGGCCGGGGCCGCAGCCGGCGCCGCTGCGCTGCCCGGCAGCACCGCCTGGGCCCACAGCGGCCCGGCAGCGGCCAGCCAGGCCCAGCACAGCGGCCGGCGCAGCGTCACGGCGGGCTCAGCGTTTGGGCTGCAGCTTGGCAAAGGCCGCAGCCATCGCGCCCTGTGCCGAGGGTTGCGGCGCGCCGCGGCCACCGCCGCCCGCGCGCTGGTCGCGCCCGGCCGGCCGGTAGCTGTTGTCGCCACGCGCAGCGCCCGGGCCGCCCTTGGGCGCCTGCGCGTCGAGCTTCATGGTCAGCGAGATGCGGCCGCGTGCCAGGTCAACCTCGAGCACCTTGACCTTGACGATGTCGCCGGTCTTGACGATCTCGCGCGCATCGTTGACGAACCTGTTGGCCAGCTGGCTCACATGCACCAGGCCGTCCTGGTGCACGCCCAGGTCGACGAAGGCGCCGAACTGCGCCACATTGCTCACCGTGCCCTCCAGCGTCATGCCGGGCTGCAGGTCCTTGATGTCCTCGACGCCGTCGTTGAAGCGTGCCACCTTGAAGTCGGGGCGCGGATCGCGGCCGGGCTTCTCGAGCTCGGTGAAGATGTCCTTCACGGTGATGGCGCCGAACTTCTCGTCGACAAACAGCTCGGGCTTGAGCGTGCGGATCACGTCGCTCTTGCCCATCACCTCGGCCACCGGCCGCGCCAGCTTGTCGAGCAGGCGCTGCACCACCGGATAGGTCTCGGGGTGCACGCCGGTCAGGTCGAGCGGGTTGTCGCCACCGCGGATGCGCAGAAAGCCCGCCGCCTGCTCGAAGGTCTTGGGGCCCAGGCCGCTCACATCCAGCAATTGCTGGCGGTTGCGGAAAGCGCCGTTGGCATCGCGCCAGCGCACGATGCTGGCGGCCACCGCCGGGCTCAGGCCCGACACCTTGGCCAGCAGCGGCGCCGAGGCGGTGTTGAGATCGACGCCGACCTTGTTGACGCAGTCTTCCACCACGGCGTCCAGCGTGCGGGCCAGCTCGCTCTGGTTCACGTCGTGCTGGTACTGGCCCACGCCGATGCTCTTGGGCTCGATCTTCACCAGCTCGGCCAGCGGGTCCTGCAGGCGGCGGGCAATGCTCACCGCGCCGCGCAGGCTCACGTCCAGATCGGGCAGCTCCTTGCTGGCAAATTCACTGGCCGAGTAGACCGAGGCGCCGGCCTCGCTGACCACCACCTTCTCGATGGCCATGTCGGGCGCCAGGTCCTTCACGCGCTTGATCAGGTCGGCGGCCAGCTTGTCGGTCTCGCGGCTGGCCGTGCCATTGCCGATGGCGATCAGGTTCACGCCATGCTGGGCCACCAGGCGGCCCAGGGTGTGCAGGCTGCCTTCCCAGTCGCAGCGCGGCTCGTGCGGGTAGACGGTGTGCGTGGCCAGCACCTTGCCGGTGTCGCTGACCACGGCCACCTTCACGCCGGTGCGGATGCCGGGGTCCAGACCCATCACCACGCGCTTGCCGGCCGGCGCGGCCAGCAGCAGATCGCGCAGGTTCTCGGCAAACACCTTGATCGCGGTGGCCTCGGCGGCCTCGCGCAGGCGGCTGAACAGGTCGCGCTCCAGGCTCAGGCTGAGCTTGACCTTCCAGGTCCAGGCGATGCTCTTGCGGATCAACTCGTCGGCGGCGCGCTTGGCATGGCTCCAGCCCAGGTGGATGGCGATGCGGCCCTCGGCCAGGCCGGGCTTGCCCGGCACCAGCTCTTCATCGAGCAGCAGCTTGGCGTCCAGGATCTCCAGCGTGCGGCCGCGAAACACCGCCAGCGCACGGTGGCTGGGCACGGTCTTGATCGGCTCGTCGTACTCGAAGTAGTCGCGAAACTTCGAGTGGTCGGGGTGGTTCGGGTCCTTGCCATCCGCCAGCTTGCTCTGGAACAGGCCTTCTTCCCACAGCCATTCGCGCAGCTTGCCCACCAGCGCGGCATCTTCGGCCCAGCGCTCGGAGAGGATGTCGCGCACACCATCGAGCACCGCGAAGGCATCGGCGAAACCGGCCTCGGCCAAGCCTGGGGCACCGCCCGGATGGGCGGCGATGAAGGCCGCCGCCTCGGCATGCGGATCGAGCGTGGGGTCGGCAAACAGCCGGTCGGCCAGCGGCTCGATGCCGGCCTCGCGGGCAATCATGCCCTTGGTGCGGCGCTTTTGCTTGTAGGGCAGGTACAGGTCTTCCAGTTCCTGCTTGGTGGGCGCCGCCTCGATGGCGGCCTGCAGCTCGGGCGTCAGCTTGCCCTGCTCGGCAATGCTCTTGAGCACCGCGGCGCGCCGGTCTTCCAGCTCGCGCAGATAAGAAAGCCGCGCTTCCAGCTCGCGCAGCTGGATGTCGTCTAGGCCTTCGGTGGCCTCCTTGCGGTAGCGGGCGATGAAGGGCACGGTGGCCCCGCCGTCGAGCAATTCGACCGCGGCATTCACTTGCCGCGGGGCGACCTTCAGTTCGGCCGCAATCTGCAGAAGAATCTTGTCCAAGATGGGGGCGGGCCCCGGCTGCGGGGCCGACGTCGACGCGAAAGCGCGCGAGTGTGCCACAGGGCCTGAGGCCGCCTGCCCGGCGTTGCCGCGGCCCGGGTACACGCGCCCGGGCGGGCCGCCCAGGCCACCGGAGGGCGCCAAGGCCCACCGTCAAATCAGCGCCCGAAACCCGGGCCAGGCACCGAACTCAGGCTATACTCGCGGGCTGTCGTGCCGGTGTAGCTCAGTTGGTAGAGCAGCGCATTCGTAATGCGAAGGTCGGGAGTTCGACTCTCTTCACCGGCACCACTTTTTTCTTGAAGGGCCCTGCACTTGCAGGGCCCTTCGTCTTTGTGCCGCCGGCCGTTATCCCCTGTTTTCCGCCGGCCGCTGCGGCGCACCTGCCCCCTTCCCTGCATCTGCCCATCGCCACGCCGGCCGGATCGCCCCGCATGTTTGTGCCCCCGCTGCTCAGGCTCTGGAACGCCACGCCGCTCTGGCGCAGCCTGCTGTGCGCGCTGCTGCTGCTGGTGTCGTGGCTGGCACTGAACCCGATGCCGCCGCCCAGCGCCAACCTGGGCTGGGACAAGCTCAACCATGCCGCCGCCTTTGCCGCCCTCGCCTTTTGCACCAGCCGTTCGCGGTGCGGCGGCATGGCGCCGGGGCTGGGCGCGCTGCTGGCCTATGGCGCGTTGATCGAGCTCGTCCAGAGCGTCGTGCCCGGGCGTCAGGGCGAACTGGCCGATCTGGTGGCCGACGGCCTCGGCGCGCTGGCCGGCTGGCTGATCGCGCTGCTGCTGGGCCGCGGCCTGGCCGCCGCAGCCGGCCGGGCCCAGCATCCTTAGCGGCTTGCCGGCTTTAAAACCGCTGCACGCTGGGGCGTCGCGCAGGTGAACAGCGGCCCGGCGGGCGATCACCGACAATCGCCACCTGTTCCTGATCACCGCGACCGTGCCGCAGGCCCGGTGCCCGCGGTGCCGATGCCCCTGTCGATGACTGCCAAGCTCGCCCCCGCCGCCCTGCAACCCCTGCCTGGCCATCTGTTCGAACCGCTGCGTGCCCAGGGCCCGCTGCCGGCCGGTGAACTGGTGAGCTGCCGCCTGCCCACGGCCTGGGGCGAGTTCGAGCTGCATGGCCTGGTGGATGCCGCCACCGGCCACGAACATGCCGCCCTGTCGATGGGCAGCATCGCCGACGGCGCGCCGGTGCTCACCCGCGTGCACAGCGAATGCCTGACCGGCGACGCGCTGTTCAGCCTGAAGTGCGATTGCGGCCCGCAGCTGCAAGGCGGCCTGCGCGCCATCGCCACCGAGGGCCGCGGCGTGCTGCTGTACCTGCGGCAGGAGGGTCGCGGCATCGGCCTGGTCAACAAGATCCGCGCCTATGCGCTGCAGCAGGCCGGCGCCGACACGGTGGAAGCCAACCGCCTGCTGGGCCTGCCCGATGACGCGCGCGACTACGCGGTGGCCGCCACGCTGCTGGGCAAGCTGGGCGTGCAGCGGGTAAAGCTGCTCACCAACAACCCGGCCAAGGTGACGGCACTGCAGGCGCTGGGCATCGAGGTGAGCGAGCGTGTGCCGCTGCGCACGCCCTCCAACCGCCACAACCGCGCCTACCTGCAGACCAAGGCCGAGCGCATGGGCCACTGGCATCCCGACGCCGAACCGCCGGCCGACGACGAGCAGCAAGAGACCTGAGCCGCGCGCGCGGCGGCCGCCTCAAGGCCCGATTCAAGGCCCGATGGGCAAGGCAGCAGCCTGCAGGCGCAGCGATTCTTCGCGACTGCGAAACACCAGTAGCTGCTCGCCTGGCGGCCGCACGGCGCGTGCCTCGGCCTGCGCCACGGCCGCGCGCACCACCTCGTGCTGCGGGCTGTGCACGCACACCGGATCGGCCGCAGCCGCATCCTGCGCCAGCAGCCAGGCCTGGCAGCGGCAGCCGCCCAGGTCTTGTTCCTTGTGCTCGCAGCTGCGGCAGGGCTCCTTCATCCAGGCCGTGCCGCGGTAGCGGTTGAAGCCCTCGGATTGCAGCCAGATCTCGCCCATCGAGTGGCTGCGCACATTCGGAAAATCCGCGCCCGGCAGCATGCGCGCGGTGTGGCAGGGCAAGGCCGTGCCATCGGGCGTGACGGTGAGCAAGGTGCTGCCCCAGCCGTTGACGCAGCGCTTGGCGCGGCCCTCGTGGTAATCAGGCGCCACGAAGAAGATGCGCATGCGCTCGCCCAGCCGGGCGCGCCACTCGTTGGTGATGGCTTCGGCCCGCGTTAGCTGGGCCTGGGTGGGCAGCAGCTGGTCGCGGTTGAGCAGGGCCCAGCTGTAGTACTGGGTGTTGGCCAGTTCCAGGTACTCGGCACCGCAGTCGGCGGCCATCGCGATGATGCGGTCGATGTGGTCGATGTTGAGCCGGTGGATGACCACGTTCATCACCATCGGCCAGCCCTGCGCGCGCAGCAGGCCGGCCACCTTCTGCTTCAGGGCAAAGGTCTTGGTGTGCGAGAGAAAGTCGTTCATCTCGCGCGTGCTGTCCTGGAACGACAGCTGCACATGATCGAGCCCGGCCGCCTTCAGCGCGGCGGCGCGGGCCTCGGTCAGGCCCACGCCGCTGGTCAGCAGGTTGGTGTAGTAGCCCAGGCGCCGCGCTTCGGCGATCAGCAGCTCCAGATCGTCGCGCAGCAAGGGCTCGCCGCCCGAGAAGCCGCACTGCACCGCGCCCAGCTCACGGCCTTCGCGCAGCACGCGCAGCCAGTCGTCGGTGCCCAGCTCGTCGGCATGGGCGGCATAGTCGACCGGGTTGTAGCAAAACACGCAGTGCAGCGGGCAGCGGTAGGTCAGCTCGGCCAGCAGCCACAGCGGCGGGCCGGGGGCATGGACCGTGGCCGTGCCTGCGGACACCGCCGCACTGGCCGGGCCGGGGCCGGGAGGGCAGCTCATGGCCGCGCCGCCTCAGGCCCGCGCCAGGCTGATCCAGCCCTGGGCGCGCGCCATGTCCAGAAAGGCCAGCACGTCGGGCGCCAGGCCCTGGGCGCTGAAGGCGGCTTCCAGCAGCGCCACCAACTCGGCCACGCTGCGCGCACCGTCGCATCGGGTGAGGATCTCGCCGGCGCTGCCGTTGAGCTTCACCAGGCCTTCGGGATAGAGCAGCACATGGGCGTTCTGCGCCGGCTCCCACTGCAGGCGAAAGCCCGCGCCGATGCGCGGCACGCACGACAACGTGGCGGCTTGCTGCACCGGGTTCATGCCATGGCCCCCTGCACGCCGTTGGTGCCGTAGCGCAGGGCCATGGCGTCGTTCATGGCCCACAGGATGTCGAGCTTCATCTGCAGCACCTGCAGTGCCCGCTCCTGCTGCGCGCGGGTGACAAAGAAGTCCAGCGTCACCTGCAGGCCCTGCTCCACGTCGCGCCGGGCCTGGCTGATGCGGTTGCGAAAGTAGCCCAGCCCCTCGGGTGCGATCCAGGGGTAGTGCTCGGGCCAGGTGGCCAGGCGCTGCTTGTGGATCTCGGGCGCAAACAGCTCGGTGAGCGACGAGCACACCGCCTCCTGCCACGGCGCGCTGCGCGCGAAGTGCACGTAGTGGTCGACCGCAAAGCGCACGCCGGGCAGCACATGGCGGCCGTCCAGCACTTCGTCGCGGCTCAGCCCCACTGCTTCGGCCAGGCGCAGCCAGGCTTCGATGCCGCCGGGGTCGCGAACGCCGCCGATCTCGAAGCCGTCGTGGTCGAGGATGCGCTGCACCCACTCGCGGCGCACCGCCTGCACCGGGCAGTTGCTGAGGATGGCCGCGTCCTTGAGCGGAATCGCCGCCTGGTAGGCAAAGCGGTTGGCCACCCAGCCGCGCACCTGCTCGGGCGTGGCCCGGCCGGTGTTGAGCATCACGTTGAACGCGTGGTGGATGTGATAGGCGCGGCCACGTTCGCGCAGCTGCTGCTCGAACTCGGCGCGGTTCCAGGCCGGTTGCGCCAGGGTGTGGCTGGCGGTGTGGTTGGCGGTGTGGTTGGGGGTCTGGCTGGGGCTGGTCACAATGCGTGGCCTCTCACAGGCTGAACTGCATGCCGTCCTCGCCCACGGTGACGCCGTGGGCCGCCAGCGTGGCACGCTGCGGCGAGTCTTCGTCGAGGATGGGGTTGGTGTTGTTGATGTGCAGCAGCAGCCGGGTGCTGGCTGCCGGCAGCGTGCCCAGCCAGCGCAGCATGCCGGGCGTGCCGTCGGCTGCATCCATCTGCGGCAGGTGGCCGATCTCGCGTGCGGTCTTGCGGCTGATGCCAAGCGCCGGCATCTCGTCGTCGGTCCAGAAGGTGCCGTCCACCATCACCAGCTGCGCGCTGCCGGCGGCGTCGGCCACGGCCGGCGAAATCTGGCCCAGACCAGGCGCATAAAAGGCGCTGCGCTGGCTGCGGGTGTCGGTGAACAGCAGGCCGATGTTGTCGCCGGGCACCGGTGCGTCACGGTGCGGTGAATAGGGTGCGGCCTTGCTGTCGAGCGCCAGCGCGCGGATGCGCAGGCCGTCAAGCCGGTCGATGGCGAAGCTGCGCCCGTCCAGCGGGATGGCGTGGCGCTGGACGCCACAGTAGTGGCCCAGCACGCCAAACAGCGGAAAGCCCTGGCTCAGATCCTCGGCCACCGGGTCGGTGCACCACAGCGGCAGCGGCCGGCCGCGCTCGCGCAGCATCAGCAGGCCGGTGGTGTGATCCACCTGGCCATCGCACAACAGCACGCCGGCGATCGGCGTGTCGCGCAGCCCGGCCACCAGGGCCTCGGGCCGCTGGCCCGACTTGGGCCACAGCACCGGCTGGCGCTGGATCTGCGTGAGGATGTCGGGCGAGGCATTGACCAGCAGGCCGGGCCCGCCGGCATCGGCCTGCACAAAGATGGACGACTGCGTGCGCGGCGTGGCCCGCAGCGTGCCGGCGCGCAGGCCGGCGCAGTTGCGGCAGGCGCAGTTCCACTGCGGAAAGCCGCCGCCGGCGGCGGTGCCCAGAAGAGTGATCTGCATCGGTAGACAGCGCGGCGATGCGTCGCGACAGCGAAAGAACCAGGTTCAGGCCAATGCCGCTGCACTGCCATGGCGGTGCAGCGGCAACCGCGCAGCGCTCAGCGCGCGGCGATGTACATCGTGATTTCGAAGCCGAAACGGATGTCGGTGGCGGTCGGGGTGGTCCAGGTCATCAGAGGTCTCCTTCCAGGGTTGCGCGGCCACCCGGTGGCGGCTGCGGAGGCAGGTGCTGCCTCGGGAATCCATGGTCGCGCGGCACGGCCGGGCCGGCCAGCCCCGGGGCCATGATTTGCGGCTCATGAAAATCATGAGCCTGGCTGCGGGTGTTTGCCGGGGGGCGCACCAGACCCAGCCGATACCATGCCGCCGTGCCCGCGCCGCCGTCCCTTTCCCAAGCGCCCCTGCCCATGCCGCCGGCCGGCGAGCCGCCGCTGTTCCACACCGAGTGGCTGGCCCTGGCCGATGGCCAGCGCATGCACATCGCCCATGCCGGCACGCCCGGTGGCCTGCCGGTGCTGCTGCTGCACGGCGGCCCGGGCACGGGGCAGTCGCCGGCGCTGCGGCGGCCGTTCGATGGGCGGCACTTCCACATCATTGCGCCTGACCAGCGCGGCTGCGGCCTCAGCACGCCACCGGGCGACACGGCCCGCAACACCCTGCCCGAGCTGCTGGCCGACCTGCGCGCGCTGCACCGCCACCTGGGCCGGCCACGCTGGCTGGTGGTGGGGGGCAGCTGGGGCGCCACGCTGGCGGTGGCGCATGCCGCCGACCTGCCCGAGGCCGTGGCCGGCCTGCTGCTGCGCGCCAGTTTCCTGGGCCGACCCGACGACATCGCGGCCTTCTTCGATCTCGCCAGCCTGCCGCCTCACCCCGCGGCCGGCCCTGTTGCCGGCGGCCCGACCGCCCAGGCCGCCTGGCAGGCGCTGGCCGATGCGGCCGGCACGGCCGAACCGCAGCACCTGCCCGCCGCTTTGAACCGCCTGTTCCAGCACGCCGCGCTGCCCGAGCAAAACCGCGCTGCCCTCGCCTGGCTGCATTGGGAAGCCCTGCGCGCCGGCCAGGGCCCGCAGCCGCTGCTGGAACCCGCCCAGTTGCCCGCGCTGCGCCAGCGCTACCGCGTCCAGGCCCACCATCTGGCCCGCGGCTGCGACCTGAGCCCCACGTTGCTGCAGCGCGCCGCCCGGGTGCCCGAGGTGCCCACGCTGCTGCTGCATGCCGACGACGATGCCATCTGCCCGCCGGCCGGCGCCCTGGCCCTGCAGCAAGCGCTGACGCGCCCGGGCCGGCCGCCGCCGCCACTGGCCTGGGCGCGTGGCGCGGGCCACGGCCCGCTGCATCCGGCCATGGCCGGGCTGCAGCGCATTGCGCTCGACCACTGGGCGCAGCACCAGGCCTGGCCCGACGTCTTGCCCTGCGCCGATGCGGCCGCAACATGACCCTGCGCCTGAAGATCAACCTCATCGTCGGCGCCCTGACCCTGCTGTTCGTGGCCACGATGATCGGGCTGGAGCTGCGCGCGGCACGCGACAGCGTCAACGAGGAAACAGCCGCCGCCACGCGGGTGGCCGCCCAGCTGCTGGACCGCACCGCCTGGCGTTATGCCGCCCAGGGCACTCCGGCGATGCTGAGCTTTCTGCAGGGCGTGGGCCGCGTGCGCAGCAACGACATCCTGCTGTACGACGCCGCCAACCGCGAGCTCTACCGCTCGCCGCCCTCGCCCTACAAGCCCGGCCGCGACGCGCCGGCCTGGTTCAGCCGCCTGATCAGCCCGCCGCCGACGATGCGCGCCTTCCAGTTTCCAGACGGCCGCATGGAAGTGCATGCCAATGCCTCGCGCGCCGTGCTCGATGCCTGGGACGAACTGGCCTGGATGGGCGGCGGTGCGCTGGCCCTGCTGGTGGTGGTGAACGGCCTGGTGGCCTGGGGCGTGGCCAGCGCGGTGCGGCCATTCGGGCAGATCGTGCAGGCGCTCGACAGCCTGCAGGGCGGCCGTCTGGATGTGGTGCTGCCGCCGCTGCCCGGCCAGGAGGCAGCCGCCATCGGCCAGGCCTTCAATCGCATGACGGCCCAGCTGCACCAGCACATCGAGACCGAGAAGCGCGCCGTGCTGGCCGAGCGCCAGCTGCAGGACCACCGAGCGCTCACCCGCTGGATGGAGCAGCACATCGAGGCCGAGCGCAAGCACATCGCCCGCGAGCTGCATGACGAGCTGGGCCAGAGCGTCACCGCGATGCGCAGCATGGCCTTGTCGATCGCGCAACGCAGCGCCACCGTCGACCCGGGCAGCGCCCAGGCGGCGCAGCTGATTGCCGACGAGGCCTCGCGCCTGTACGACGCCATGCACGGCATGATCCCGCGGCTGACGCCGCTGGTGCTCGACCGTTTCGGCCTGGCCGAGGCGCTGGCCGATCTGGCCGAACGCACGCGCCGCGCCCATCCCGCGCTGGCCCTGCAGCTCGAGCTGGCGCTGTCGGACCTGGCCATCGCCCCCGAGCCGGCCCTGGCCCTGTACCGCGCCGCACAAGAAGGCCTGACCAATGCGCTGCGCCATGGCCAGGCCAGCGCGGTGGTGGTGGCCCTGCAATCGGGCCCGGATGGCCTGACGCTGGAAGTGAGCGACAACGGCCTGGGCCTGCCGGCCGCACACCACGCGACAGGTGCCCAAACCCATGGCCATCACGGGCATCACGGTCACCACGGCCTGCACTGGCTGGCCGAGCGCGCGCAGGCGCTCGGCGGCACGCTGCAGTTGCAGCCTGGCGCCGTGCAGGGTGCGCGCCTGCGCATGCAGCTGCCGCCGCAGGCCAGCGCGGCCGCCCTGCCCGCGCCGGCCGCCGAGCGGCCGCCCACCCACCCGTCCATCCCCCTCCACCCAACCGCCCGCCGCATGACCCGCGTGATCCTCGTCGACGACCATGCGCTGGTGCGCATGGGTTTTCGCATGCTGCTGGCCGATGCGCAGATGCAGGTGCTGGCCGAGCTCGACAACGGCGACGGCCTGGTGCCGGCCTGGCAGAAGCACCAGCCCGACGTGGTGGTGCTCGATCTATCGATGCCGGGCATGGGCGGCCTCGAGGCCTTGCGCCGCCTGCTGGCGGTGGAGCCGCAGGCCCGCGTGCTGGTGCTGTCGGCGCACGAAGACACGGCCCATCCGCAGCGCGCATTGCGCGCCGGCGCACTGGGCTACCTGAGCAAGCGCGGTGCGCCCGAGGCTCTGATCGCGGCGGTACGCGCCGTGGCCGCCGGCCAGCCCTATGTGGACGCCGCCACGGCGCGCGTGCTGGCGCTGGCCCAGATCCGCGGCGACACCAGCCCGGCCCAGGCCCTGAGCGAGCGCGAGTTCTCGGTGTTCATCCAGCTGGCGCGCGGCCAGAACGTGGCGCAGATCGCCGAGGCGCTGAAGATCTCGGCCAGCACCGTGGGCACCCACCTCTACAAGGTCAAGCAGAAGCTGGGCGTGTCCAACCAGAGCGAGCTGACCCTGGTGGCGCTGCAGTGGGGCCTGCTGCAGGCCTGAGCATGGTGCCGGGCCGGGCAAGGTGCCAGGGGCAGACCCAGGCGCAACAAAAGAGCGCGAAAAAAAGTGCGCAACAACAGGGCACAACAAAAAGGCCCTGCACTTGCATGCAGGGCCTTGAATGATTTGCCGGGCCAGCGATCGATCTGAGTCGATGTTCTTGCTGGCGGAGACGGAGGGATTCGAACCCTCGATGCACGTTTTAGCGCGCATACTCCCTTAGCAGGGGAGCACCTTCGGCCACTCGGTCACGTCTCCGGCGAAGACCGTGACTGTAGCACAGCCATGGGTCGGTTCCCGGGCTGCGCAGCCCTGTCAAAACGCCGACAAGGCCGCGTCCGGCGGTGCAGTTCAGGCCGCCGGCGTCTCGGCCGCGTCCAGGCCGAAGGCACGGTGCAGCGCGCGCACGGCCAGCTCCATGTACTTCTCGGCGATCACCACCGAGGTCTTGATCTCGCTGGTGGTGATCATCTGGATGTTGATGCCGTCGTCGGACAGCGCCTTGAACATGGTGCTGGCCACGCCCACATGGCTCTTCATGCCGATGCCCACGATCGACACCTTGCAGATCTTGGCATCGCCGATCAGGTTCAACGCGCCGGTGGCCGGCTGCACGGTGTTCTTCAGCAGATCCATCGTGCGTGCATAGTCGTTGCGATGCACGGTGAAGCTGAAGTCGGTGCGGCCGTCGTGCGACACGTTCTGCACGATCACGTCCACATCGATGTTGGCCTCGGCCACGGCACCGAGGATCTGGTACGCGATGCCCGGCTTGTCGGGCACGCCCACCACGGTGATCTTGGCCTCGTCACGGTTGAACGCGATGCCCGACACGACGGCTTGTTCCATCTTCTCGTCTTCCTCGAAAGTGATCAGGGTGCCCGACTTCGCCTCTTCGTCGATGGCGATGTCCCAGGGCGTGAAGCTCGACAGCACGCGCAGCGGCACGCGGTACTTGCCGGCGAACTCGACCGAACGGATCTGCAGCACCTTGCTGCCCTGGCTGGCCAGTTCGAGCATTTCCTCGAAGCTGATCGTGGTCAGGCGCTGGGCCTCGGGCACCACGCGTGGATCGGTGGTGTAGACGCCGTCCACATCGGTGTAGATCAGGCATTCGTCGGCCTTCATCGCCGCCGCCACGGCCACCGCCGAGGTGTCACTGCCGCCACGGCCCAGCGTGGTGACATGGCCTTCGGGGTCCACGCCCTGGAAGCCGGTGATGATGACCACCTTGCCGGCGGCCAGATCGGCGCGCACGCGGGCGTCGTCGATCGACTCGATGCGCGCCTTGGTGAACACCGAATTGGTCTTGATCGGCACCTGCCAGCCGCCATAGCTCACGGCCGGCTGGCCTTCGGCCTGCAGCGCCAGCGCCAGCAGGCCCACCGACACCTGCTCGCCGGTGGCCGCAATGGCATCCAGCTCGCGCATCGCGGCGTCGTCCAGCGCGCCGGGCTGCAAATCCTTGGCCAGGCCGAGCAGGCGGTTGGTTTCACCGCTCATCGCGGACGGAACGACCACCATCTGGTGGCCGGCACGGGCCCATTTGGCCACGCGCTTGGCGACGTTGCGGATGCGCTCGGTGGAGCCCATCGATGTGCCGCCGTACTTGTGAACGATCAATGCCATGGTTGCTGCAAAGCCAGAGAGCAGGTGGGGCGCCATCGGTGCCCGATCCGCGCCACGCGGGCACGGGGCACCGGCGGCATGGCCCGCATGGCCAGCTGGCCCCACAGGCGGCGGATCGGGGCTGCGCGGCCCCGGTGCGCAACCCGCCATTCTATCTGCTGCGCTGCAACAGCCCGTTCAGCACGGGTCGGCGCGCCACTGCACGCGGCAGCGCAGCAGCGCCGGCCGGGCCAGCGCCCGGGCGTCCATGCCCAGGCCCGGCACATACAAAAGCGCGCCGGCGCCCCACAGCAGCGGCCCCTGCCGCTGGTCGGCCGGCACGCCGGCCGCCTGGTACTGCTTTTTCAGGCTGCGCGGCAAACCACCCGCGGTGCGCTGGAACTGCTCGCCCCCGGCGCGGGCGCGCAGACAGGCATGGCGCAGTTCGTCGGCCGGCACGCCCTGGGCATCTTGGCTCACCTCGAAGCGGCCGCGCCAGGCCGGCACCGGCCAGTGCCCCGGCTGCGACAGGTCGATCACCTGATCCCCGAGCGCCACGGGCTCCACGGCTGCCGTGGCGGCCGCGGCGGCCATCGCATGCCAGTGCAGCAGGCCGCGGTAGAGCCGCAGCTCGGCCCCACCACCAGCCGGCCAACGGCCAGTGGATCGGGTGGCACGCCCGGATGTGGACGATGCCGCGCCGGGCAGTTCAAGCAGCAGGCGTTGCAGCAGTGCTTCGGCCGCACCCTGGCCGGCCTGCCGGCCCAGCCAGACCCGCAGCGCATTGGCCTGCCGGGCGGCTGACAAGCTGCGCCAGGCGGCCACCTGCAGCGCAGTGCCTGCGGCTGCGTCGCTGGCCAGGGCGCAGGTGGCCAGATCCATCTGCGCCAGTTCGGCCAGCGCCGCATCGGCCTCGTGCGCACGGCGGGCCGACAAGGCCAGCGCCGCCTCGGCCTCGGGAAAGGCCGCGCTCAAGGCCGGCCAGACCCGGGCCCGCAGGCGATTGCGGGCCAGGTTCAGGTCGTTGTTGGACGGATCGTCCACCGGCCGCAGCCGGTGGCGCTGCACATAGGCCTCGATGGCCTGGCGCGGCTGGGCCAGCCAGGGCCGGGCCCACACCAGGCCATGGCGCAGCGCCGCCGGCGGCATGGCCGCCAGCCCGGCCGGGCCACCACCGCGCAAGGCCTGCAACAGCACCGTCTCGGCCTGGTCGCGCCGATGCTGGGCCAGCAGCAGCAAAGTGGCGCCGGCCTCGCCGGCCAGGCGCTGCAGCGCGGCATGTCGGCCGGCACGCGCCCAGGCCTCGATGCTCTGCCCCGGCGCCGGGGCACCTTGCAGGCGTGCCCAGCGCAGGCTCAGCGGCCAGCCCAGCGCCTGCCAGCGCCGGCAGCGCTGCTGCGCCTGGCGCAGCCAGGCATCGGCCTGCGGCAGCAAGCCATGGTGGATGTGCAGTGCCACCACCTGCAGCCCCAGCGCCGAGGCCACGCGGCAGGCACAGTGCAGCAACGCCAACGAGTCGCGCCCGCCGCTGTAGGCCACGGCCAGCACGCCAGGCGGGCTGCCGCGCCGGGTTGCGGGCACGGCACCGGCATCAGGCGGCGAAGTCGCAGGCCGGCGGGCCATGCGCTGCGCGGTCAGCGCTCCTTGGTGTCGCTGTAGCGGCCGTAGGCCTGCAGGCGGTCGTAGCGACGCTGCAGCAGCTCTTTGGTCTTGAGGTCGGACACCTGGCGCAGCGCCTCGGCCAGACCACGCTTGAGCTGCGAGGCCATCTGGCGCACATCGCGGTGCGCGCCGCCCACCGGCTCGCTGATCACCTTGTCGATCAGGCCCAGGGCCTTGAGCCGGTGCGCGGTGATGCCCAGGGCCTCGGCGGCATCGCTGGCGCGCTCGGAGGTCTTCCACAGGATGCTGGCGCAGCCTTCGGGCGAGATCACCGAGTACACCGCAAACTGCAACATCAGCAGCTGGTCGGCCACGCTGATGGCCAGCGCGCCGCCCGAGCCGCCTTCACCGATGATGGTGGTGACGATGGGCACCTCGAGCTGCGCCATCTCGAAGATGTTGCGGCCGATGGCCTCGCTCTGGCCACGCTCTTCGGCGCCGATGCCGGGGTAGGCGCCGGGGGTGTCGACGAAGGTGAACACCGGCAGGCCGAACTTCTCGGCCAGCTTCATCAGGCGCAGCGCCTTGCGGTAGCCCTCGGGGCGCGGCATGCCGAAGTTGCGCGCGGCGCGCTCCTTGGTGTCGCGGCCCTTCTGGTTGCCGATGACCATGCAGGCCTGGCCGTTGAAGCGCGCCAGGCCACCGACGATGGACAGGTCGTCGGCATAGTGGCGGTCGCCGTGCATCTCCTGGAAATCGGTGAACAGCTCGTTCACGTAGTCCAGCGTGTACGGGCGCTGCGGGTGGCGGGCAATCTGCGTCACCTGCCAGGGCGACAGGTTGCTGTAGATCTCCTTGGCGAGTTGCTGGCTCTTCTTGTCGAGCCGTTCAATCTCGTCGGAGATGTCAACCGCCGATTCAGACTGCACGTAGCGCAGTTCTTCGATCTTGGTCTCGAGTTCGGCGATCGGTTGCTCGAATTCGAGGAAGTGTCGTTTGCTCATCCGCGGGGTCGGGTGGGTGGATCAAACCGCCGTTGCGGTACAGGTCAGTAGTCTACCGGCAGCGGGTCGAGGCTGCGCCACAGGTACCAGGTGGCCACCGATCGGTACGGGGCCCAGGCCTCGCCCACCTCGCGCGCCTCGGCACGCGACACGGGCTCGCCACTGAAGTAGCTCAGCGAGATGCCCTTGATCAGGCCCACGTCGTCGAGCGGCATCACGTTGGGCCGCATCAGGTGGAAGATCAGGAACATCTCGGCCGTCCAGCGGCCGATGCCGCGAATGGCCACCAGTTCGTCGATGATGGCCTCGTCATCCATCTGCTGCCACTGCGCCACATGCACCTGGCCGGCGTCGAAGTGACGGGCCAGGTCGCACAGGTACTCGGCCTTGCGCGCCGACAGGCCGGCGCCGCGCAGCGCGGGAGTGTCGAGCGCCAGCACCGCGGTGGGCGAAAGCTGCGCCACCGGGCCGCCTGCCGCGGCCACGAAACGCTCCCACACCGATTGCGCGGCCTTCACCGAGATCTGCTGGCCGACGATGGACCGCGCCAGCGTGATGAAGGCATCGCCCCGGCTCTGCAGACGGGCCTCGCCAAACTGCGGGATCAGCTTCTTCATCACCCGGTCGCGCTTGGCCAGGTGGCGGCAGGCGTCGTCCCAGTAGGCCGGGGTAAAACCTTCGGGCGCGGCGGCCGAGGCCGCCGCTGGCGCGGCAGGGGTCTTGGGCACGTTCAGGTCCGCACCCAGGTGGTGCCCTGTGCCGAATCCTTGAGCACGATGCCCTCGGCCAGCAGCGCATCGCGGATGCGGTCGGCCTCGGCAAAGTTTCGGGCCGCCTTGGCCGCCGCACGCGCGGCGATGGCCGCCTCGATGCGTGCGCCTTGATCTTGCGCCGCCGGCGAGGCCCCGCCCTGCAGGTAGGCCTTGGGCGCCTGCTGCAAGATGCCCAGCACGCCGCCCAGGGCCCGCAGCAGCGCCGCCGCCTCGGGCGAACGGCTGCGGTTGACTTCACCGGCCAGCTCGAACAGCTGCGCCAGCGCCTGCGGCGTGTTGAAGTCTTCGTCCATCGCCGCACGAAAGGCCGCGGCCTGCGGCTGGGCCCAGTCGATGGCGATGTTCTCGGCGGGCAGGCTCACCGCATCGAGCGCGGTGTAAAGCCGGCGCAGCGCGGTGCGCGCCTCGTCCAGCAGGCCGTCGCTGAAGTTGAACGGGCTGCGGTAATGCGTGCGCAGCATGAAAAAGCGCAGCGTCTCGCCGTCGTAATTGGCCAGCACATCGCGGATGGTGAAGAAGTTGCCCAGGCTCTTGGACATCTTCTCGTTGTCGACATTCAGGAAGCCGTTGTGCATCCAGGCGTTGACATGCTGGTGGCCGAACGCGCCCTCGCTTTGCGCGATCTCGTTCTCGTGGTGCGGAAACTGCAGATCCATGCCGCCGCCGTGGATGTCAAAGCGCTCGCCCAGCAGCGCGCAGCTCATCGCCGAGCACTCGATGTGCCAGCCCGGCCGGCCCGGGCCATAGCCTTCGCCGTCGAACTTGGCGTCGGCCGGCTCCTCGGCCTTGGCGGCCTTCCACAGCACGAAATCCAGCGGATCGTGCTTGCCATCGTCGACCGCCACGCGCTCGCCGGCGCGCAGGTCGTCGAGGCTCTTGCCCGAGAGCTTGCCGTAGCCGTCGAAGCTGCGCACGGCGTAGTTCACATCGCCATTGCCGGCCCGGTAGGCCAGGCCCTTGCCCTCCAGCGTGCGGATCAGCGACAGCATCTGCGGCACGTACTCGGTGGCCCGCGGCTCGTGTGTGGGCGGCAGCACGCCCACCGCAGCGAAATCCTGGTGCATCGCGGCGGTCATCTCGTCGGTCAGCGCGCGGATGGTGATGCCGCGCTCCAGCGCGCGCCGGATGATCTTGTCGTCGATGTCGGTGATGTTGCGCACATAGGTCACCTGCAGGCCGCTGGCGCGCAGCCAGCGGTAGACCACATCAAACGCCATCATCATGCGCAGATGACCCATGTGGCACAGGTCATAGATGGTCATGCCGCACACGTACATGCTGGCATGGCCCGGCTGCAGGGGGGCGAAAGGCTCGAGCCGACGGCTCAGGGTGTTGTACAGGCGCAGGGACATCGGCCAGCGGGCGCAGGCGGGCCCTGAAAAAGGCACGCGCTGCGCTGCAAGAAAGGTGGTGGGAGACAGCTGCCGCGGCCTGGTTGCCCCGCCGGCACGCTGCCCGCGGCTGCGGCACCTGTTGCGCCGCTGGCACCACCCGGCCAGGGCGGTCGATACAATCAAATCAGTATAGCGGCGCTGCCCCGGCCCGCCACTGCTGCTTTGCCCGCGCCACCCGGCCGGCGCCCTGCCCCACCCGCATCTCCCCTCCCCCACGCGTGCCGCCTTCCGCCTTGCCCAAGTCAACCACCGCCGACGTCGCCGTGCCCAGCCGCAGCCGGTGGCCGCACCGTGCATGGTCCGTGGCTTGCGCTGCGCTGGCCATGCCCCTGCTGGCCGCACTGCTCAGCCCGGCCGCCCAGGCCACTGAAGGCCCGGCCGACGCCCGCGCCATCGAGCAGCAGTACCGCCATGGCGACCCGGCGCAGGCGCTGCAGCGCCTGAACACTGCGCTGGCGGCGCGCCCGGGCGATGCGGCGCTGCGCTTTCTGCAAGGCGTGCTGCTGGCCGAAGGCGGGCAGTCGAGCCAGGCCGCAGCCACCTTCGAGCGCCTGACCCAGGAGTTTCCTGACCTGCCCGAGCCGCACAACAACCTGGCCGTGCTGCACGCCGCAGCCGGCCGGCTGGACGCCGCGCGCGCCGCGCTCGAAACCGCCCTGCAGCTCGACCCCGCCTACCGCGCGGCCCACGAGAACCTGGGCGACGTGTACGTGCGCCTGGCCGCGCGTGCCTATGCCGCCGCGGCCGATGCCGCCCGCCCCGAACCCGCGCTGCAGCGCAAGCTGCAACTTGCCCGCGACCTGGCGCGCAGCCTGCCCGCTGCGGCCGGCCAGCCGCGCTGAACTGCCCCCCGTGACCCACCGCCACCGATGAAACGACTCACCCTTACCCTGAGCGCCGCCCTGTTGCTGGCCGCACCTGCCTGGGCCCAGAAGGTCCGCCTGAGCACCTCGATGGGCGACATCGTGCTGGAGCTCGATGCCGCGAAGGCGCCCAAGACCGTGGCCAACTTCGTGCAGTACACCAAGGCCGGCCACTACAGCGGCACCATCTTCCACCGCGTGATCGACGGCTTCATGGTCCAGGGCGGCGGCATGGCGCCCGACATGGGCGAGAAGTCCACCCGCCCGCCCATCCCGCTGGAGGCCGGCAACGGCCTGTCCAACCTGCGCGGCACGGTGGCCATGGCACGCACCGGCGTGCCCGATTCGGCCACCGCGCAGTTCTTCATCAACGTGGCCGACAACCAGCGCCTGGACAGCTACGGCGGCGGCTACGCGGTGTTCGGCAAGGTCGTCGAAGGCATGGATGTCGTCGACCGCATCCGGGCCGTTCCGGTGGGCAACAAGGGCGGCCACCAGAACGTGCCCAGCACCCCCATCCTGATCAAGCAAGCCACCATCCTCTCGGAGAAATGACATGACCAAGACCGTTGAAATGACCACCAGCGCAGGCACCGTGCGCATCGAACTCGACGACGTGAAGGCGCCGGCCACCGTGGCCAACTTCCTGGCCTACGTGAACGCCGGCCACTACGACGGCACCATCTTCCACCGCGTCATCAAGGGCTTCATGATCCAGGGCGGCGGCTTCGAGCCCGGCCTGAAGCAAAAGCCCACGCAGGAGCCGATCCAGAACGAGGCCAACAACGGCCTGAAGAACGACAAGTACACGCTGGCCATGGCGCGCACCAATGCGCCGCATTCGGCCAGCGCGCAGTTCTTCATCAACGCCACCCACAACGACTTCCTCAACTTCAAGAGCGAGTCGCCGCAGGGCTGGGGCTATGCCGTGTTCGGCAAGGTGGTGGGCGGCATCGAGGTGGTGGACGCCATCGAGAAGGTGGCCACCGGCCGCCAGGGCTTCCACGACGACGTGCCGAAGGAAGACGTGCTGATCCTCAAGGCCGTGGAAGTGACGGCCTGACATCGCAGGTGAGCGGCACCACGCCGGTGGCTCTGCCCGAGACCTGGCCGGTGTGGGCGGCCGATCCGGCCTGGACGGCCATCGATCTGCTGTCGGACGTGCACCTGCACGCCGACATGCCGCGCACCTTCGCGGCCTGGCGCGATCATCTGCTGCACACGCCGGCCCAGGCGGTGCTGATGCTGGGCGACCTGTTCGAGGTGTGGGTGGGCGACGACGCCCGCCACAGCGGCTTCGAGGCGCAATGCCTGGCCGTGCTGCAGCAGGCCAGCGCCCGGCGCGTGCTGGCTTTTCTGCCCGGCAACCGCGATTTTCTGGTGGGCGACGCCCTGCTGGCCGAAGCCGGCATGCAGCGCCTGGCTGACCCCACCGTGTTGCAGGCCTGGGGCCAGCGCTGGCTGCTGAGCCACGGCGACGCCTTGTGCCTGGCCGACACCGAGTACCAGCGCTTTCGCACCCTGGTGCGCGGCGCCAGCTGGCAGGCCGGCTTTCTGGGCCAGCCACTGGCCGAACGTCAGGCCCAGGCGCGTGCGATGCGCGACGCCAGTGCGGCGCGTCAGGCCAGCCAGACAGCCGCCGACTGGGGCGAGGTGGACCACCCCGCCGCCGCACAGTGGCTGGCAGCGGCCGATGCGACCGCCCTGATCCACGGCCACACCCACCGCCCGGGCCGCCATGCGCTGCCTGGCGGTGGCGTGCGCCATGTGCTGGGCGACTGGGACTTCGACCATGGCCCGGCCCCGCGCGCCCGCATCCTGCGGCTCACGCGCGACGGCCTGCACACCCTCGACCTGGGCGCATGAAGGCCTGGCTGGAGCGCTGGCGCGCGCACCGTGAGCAGCGTGCCCTGAACCGCCGCGCCGTGCCCGATGCGGTGTGGGACCTGACGCTGGCCCGCCTGCCCTTCCTGGCCCGCCGCCCGGCCGCCGACCTGGCCGAACTGCGACGGCTCACCAGCCTGTTTCTCGATGCCAAGGAGTTCACCGGCATCGCCGGTCTGGCCATCAGCGACGACATGGCCGTGTGCATTGCCGCCCAGGCCTGCCTGCCGGTGCTGCGCTTCGGCCTGGCGCCCTACGACAGTTTTGTGGGCATCGTGGTGCATGCCGACGAGGTGGTGGCGCCGCGCAGCCATGTCGACGAGGACGGCATCGTGCACGAGTACCACGAGGTGCTCACCGGCGAGGCCATGCAGGGCGGCCCGGTGATGCTGAGCTGGCGCGATGTGGCCGAATCGGGCGAGTCGGCCGACTGGGGCTACAACGTGGTGATCCACGAGTTCGCCCATGTGCTCGACATGGGCGATGGCGAGGCCGACGGCGTGCCGCCGCTTGGCAGCAGCGCCGAACGCGAGGCCTGGATCACCGTGATCGACGCCGCCTACGAGCAGTTCTGCGCGCAGGTGGAGACCGGGCAGGACACCCTGCTCGACCCCTATGGCGCCACGGGTGTGGACGAGTTCTTCGCCGTGGCGTCCGAGAGCTTTTTCGTCACGCCCAATGACATGCGCGCCGAGCACCCCGACTTGTACGGGCTGCTGGCGCGCTACTTCCGGCAAGACCCCGCCGCCTTCGGCGGGGTTTGACGCACAGGCTGCCGCGGCGCCGGCCTCAGACCGGCGCGGCCTCCGACTTGGTCTTGTCGCCCTTGTCGGTCTTCTTCAGCGGCTGGATGTCCAGCGTCACCTCGCCCTTGTCGTCGAGATCAACCGTCAGGCGGCCACCATCGACCAGGCGGCCGAACAGCAGTTCGTCGGCCAGGGCACGACGGATCAAGTCCTGGATCAGGCGCTGCATCGGGCGTGCGCCCATCAGCGGATCAAAGCCCTTGGCGCCCAGGTGCTTGCGCAGCGTGTCGGTGAAGGTGACGTCGACCTTCTTCTCGGCCAGCTGGCTTTCAAGCTGCAGCAGGAACTTGTCGACCACCCGCAGGATGATCTCTTCGTCCAGCGCGCGGAAGCTGACGATGGCGTCGAGCCGGTTGCGGAACTCGGGCGTGAACAGCCGCTTGATGTCACCCATCTCATCACCCAGCTCGCGCTTGGTGGTGAAACCGATGGTCGACTTGTTCATGGTCTCGGCGCCCGCGTTGGTGGTCATGATGATGATCACGTTGCGGAAGTCGGACTTGCGGCCGTTGTTGTCGGTCAGCGTGCCGTGGTCCATCACCTGCAGCAGCACGTTGAAGACGTCCGGGTGCGCCTTCTCGATCTCGTCGAGCAGCAGCACGCAGTGCGGCTTCTTGGTCACGGCCTCGGTCAGCAGACCGCCCTGGTCAAAGCCCACATAGCCCGGGGGCGCGCCGATCAGGCGGCTGACCGCATGGCGCTCCATGTACTCGGACATGTCGAAGCGGATCAGCTCGATGCCCAGGATGTAGGCCAGCTGCTTGGCCACCTCGGTCTTGCCCACGCCGGTGGGGCCGCTGAACAAGAAAGCGCCGATCGGCTTGTCGGGCTTGCCCAGGCCGGAGCGTGCCATCTTGATCGCGGCCGACAGGGCCTCGATCGACTTGTCCTGGCCGAACACCACGCTCTTGAGATCGCGCTCCAGGCTCTTGAGCTTGTCGCGGTCGTCACTCGACACGCTGGCCGGCGGGATGCGTGCGATCTTCGCGACGATCTCCTCGACCTCGTTGCGCGTGATGGTCTTCTTCTGCTTGCTCTTGGGCAGGATGCGCTGTGCGGCACCGGCCTCGTCGATCACGTCGATGGCCTTGTCCGGCAGGTGGCGGTCATTGATGTACTTGGCCGACAGCTCGGCTGCGGCCTGCAACGCGCCCAGCGCGTACTTGACGCTGTGGTGCTCCTCGAAACGGCTCTTCAGGCCCTTGAGGATCTCGACCGTCTGCTCGACCGAAGGCTCGACCACGTCCACCTTCTGGAAGCGCCGCGACAGCGCCGCATCCTTTTCGAAGATGCCACGGTACTCGGTGAAAGTGGTGGCGCCGATGCACTTCATCTGGCCGTTGCTGAGCGCGGGCTTGAGCAGGTTGCTGGCGTCCAGCGTGCCGCCCGAAGCGGCGCCGGCACCGATCAGCGTGTGGATCTCGTCGATGAACAGCACCGCGTGCGGGTTGTCCTTCAGCTGCTTGAGCACGCCCTTCAGGCGCTGCTCGAAGTCACCGCGGTACTTGGTGCCGGCCAGCAAGGCGCCCATGTCCAGCGAGTAAACATTGCTTTGCGCCAGCACGTCGGGCACGTCGCCCTGCGTGATGCGCCAGGCCAGACCCTCGGCAATGGCTGTCTTGCCCACACCGGCCTCGCCCACCAGCAGCGGGTTGTTCTTGCGCCGGCGGCACAGCACCTGGATCACGCGCTCAACCTCGGACTCGCGACCGATCAGCGGATCGATCTTGCCGTCGCGGGCCATCTGGTTCAGGTTCTGCGTGAACTGCTCCAGCGGCGAGCCCTTGCCACCGCCTTCAGCCGCCTCTTCCTTCTCGGCCTCCTGCCCCGGTTCGCTGGGCTTGGCCGGTTCGGGGGGCTCGCTCTTCTTGATGCCGTGGGCGATGTAGTTCACCACATCGAGGCGCGTCACCCCCTGCTGGTGCAGGTAGTACACGGCGTGCGAGTCCTTCTCGCCGAAGATCGCCACCAGCACGTTGGCGCCGGTGACTTCCTTCTTGCCCGAGCCGGTGCTCTGCACGTGCATGATCGCCCGCTGGATCACACGCTGGAAACCCAGCGTGGGCTGGGTGTCCACCTCTTCGGTGCCACCGACCGTGGGCGTGTTTTCCTTGATGAAGGTGGTCAGGCTCTTGCGCAGGTCGTCGAGATTGGCCGCGCAGGCCTTGAGCACATCGGCAGCCGACGGGTTGTCCAGCAGGGCGAGCAGCAGGTGCTCGACCGTGATGAACTCGTGGCGCTGCTGGCGCGCCTCAACGAACGCCATGTGCAGGCTGACTTCCAGTTCTTGCGCAATCATGCGGCCTCCATAATGCACTGCAGCGGATGCCCGGCGCGGCGCGCCGCGGCAAGCACGAGTTCAACCTTTGTGGCGGCAACGTCCTTGCTGAAGACGCCGCAGACCCCACGACCCTCGTGGTGGATCTTCAGCATGATCAGCGTGGCCGCTTCCAGTTCCAGCTTGAAGTATTGCTGCAAGACCATCACGACGAACTCCATCGGCGTGAAATCATCGTTGAGCAGCACCACCTGATACATCCGCGGCGGCTTGGTGCGCGCGGATTTCCGCTCTGCCACCACGGCGCCAGCATCGTCCCGCCGGGGGGTGATGGGGGGCTGAAGCGGTGGAATGGGCGGTTCGTCCTGGGGCATGAAATCATTCTACTGAGTCGCACGAAAGGCCGTCGTTCTGTCAGCCATGTTGCGCCAGATGGCGCGTTCGCAAGTCGCGAAAAGCGCCAGCCGGAGCCCGCTCATGCCAGACCGAGCAGATGCCGTGCCCGGCCATCAGCGTGCCCAATCCGGCCAAGCGCAACGGCACCGGCCATCGCCTAACCCGCACAGTTTGTGGGGAAAGTGCGATCACGCTTCGCCTAGGGCTCCCGCTAGACGGCTTTTTGCATCAATCCAGACAATCTCTTCACCCTCATGTTGTGGGTGTATTGAGGAGCGGTTGATGGCAACAGGCACGGTCAAGTGGTTCAACGACGCCAAGGGTTTTGGATTCATTGAGCCCGATACTGGCGGTTCAGACGTTTTTGCGCATTTTTCGGCCATCGAGATGGACGGGTTTCGCACGCTGAAGCAAGGCAGCAAGGTCAGTTTTGAACTGGTCGAGGGCCCGAAGGGCAATCTGGCGCGCAACATCCGCACGGTGGTGGCACAGGAAGTCACGGCCTGAGCGTCGCCGGGCGCACAGCAGCCCGTTTGGCTTGCTTTTGACACGGGCCCGCACGCGCGGGCCTTTGTCGCTTCTGGCGCCCACCTCGCTGCATCCGCCAGGCGTGAAAAAGCCCCCGTGCGCAGGGCGCTCACGGGGGCTTGACGTGGGGCGGGCTCCAGCAGCGGAGCCCTGCGCACGCTTACATGTGGTCGATCATGACCTGACCGAAGCCCGAGCACGACACCTGGGTGGCGCCGTCCATCAAGCGGGCGAAGTCATAGGTGACCTTCTTGCTGGCAATCGAGCGTTCCATCGACGCGATGATCAGGTCGGCCGCCTCGGTCCAGCCCATGTGGCGCAGCATCATTTCGGCCGACAGGATTTCCGAGCCCGGATTCACGTAATCCTTGCCGGCGTACTTGGGCGCGGTGCCGTGGGTGGCTTCGAACATGGCCACCGAATCCGACAGGTTGGCGCCCGGCGCAATGCCGATACCACCCACCTGGGCCGCCAGCGCGTCGGAGACATAGTCGCCGTTCAGGTTCAGCGTGGCGATCACCGAGTATTCGGCCGGGCGCAGCAGGATCTGTTGCAGGAACGCGTCGGCAATCGAATCCTTGACGATGATGTCCTTGCCCGTCTTGGGATTCTTGAACTTGCACCACGGGCCGCCGTCGATCAGCTCGGCACCGAACTCGCGCTGGGCCAGGCCGTACGACCAGTCACGGAAGCCACCTTCGGTGAACTTCATGATGTTGCCCTTGTGCACGATGGTCACGCTGGGCTTGTCGTTGTCGATGGCGTACTGGATGGCCTTGCGCACCAGGCGCTCGGTGCCTTCGCGGCTGACCGGCTTGATGCCGATGCCCGAGGTGTCGGGGAAACGGATCTTCTTGACGCCCATTTCCTCGATCAGGAACTTGATCAGCTTCTTGGCCTTGTCGGTCTCGGCCTCGTACTCGATGCCGGCGTAGATGTCTTCCGAGTTCTCGCGGAAGATGACCATGTTGGTCTTCTCGGGCTCCTTCACCGGGCTGGGCACGCCCTTGAAGTACTGGATCGGGCGCAGGCAGACGTACAGGTCGAGTTCCTGGCGCAGCGCCACGTTCAGGCTGCGGATGCCGCCGCCCACCGGGGTGGTCAGCGGGCCCTTGATCGAGACGACGTACTCGCGCACCACGTCCAGGGTTTCTTGCGGCAGCCAGACATCGGGGCCGTAGACCTTGGTCGACTTTTCACCGGCGAAGACTTCCATCCAGTGGATCTTGCGCTTGCCGCCGTAGCTCTTGGCGACTGCGGCATCCACCACCTTCAGCATCACCGGGGTGATGTCCATGCCGGTGCCATCACCCTCGATGTAAGGAATGATCGGCTGGTCAGGGACGTTCAGGGAGAAATCCGCATTGACCGTGATCTTCTGCCCGCCCTCGGGCACCTTGATGTGCTGGTACATGTGCTTGTGGCTCCGCGCGCTGCGCTCGGTTGAGAGAACGTCAAATTCTAGGACACCCGGGCTGTCAACCGACTGACTGCGGGATGCGTTACGTGCTGGCTGCCCCATCGAAGGGCGGCATTTTCAAACTTTCGAAAGGACTGAAAAATGAACAAGCTCCTGGCCGCCCTGATCGCCGCCGCTTTCGCCACCGCCGGTGCCTACGCTACCGAAGCCAAGAAGGAAGAGAAGAAGGCTGAGAAGCCCGCCGCCGCCGCTTCGGCTGCCAAGGCTGACAAGGCCGCTGCTCCCAAGGCTGAGAAGCCGGCTGCCGCCGCTTCGGCCAAGAAGTAATCTGGTGCCAGACCCGGTGGCCGGCAACGGCCACCGTCTGAAACCCTGAACGCCCGGTCTCGACCGGGCGTTTTTCATGGTGTGGCGTGACCGCACCCGATCAGCTCAGACACCAGGCGGCCACCTTCAGCCACAGGCCGTGGCCCAGCGCCCAGGCCGAGGCCAGCGCCAGCGAGGCACCGGCCAGCCGCACAGCCGCCGTGGGCGTCAGCCAGCGCAGCGCGCGGCCGCCCGACAGCCGCCACCACAGGGCCGGGCCCAGCACCAGGCCCAGCGCCGAGGCCATGGCAAACACGGCCATCACCATCGCGCCCTGCCAGGCGGTGTTGGCCAGCGCCGCCACCAGCAGTGCCGATTGCAGCAGGCCGCAGGGCCAGGCCACCCAGGCCAGGCCGGCGCCCAGGCGTTGCGCCGGCAAGCGCAGCACCTGCCAGGTGCCGCCACGGTGTGACACCGCCGCCGGCCCGCGTGCCGTGCCCAGGCGCTCCATCCAGGCTGGCTGCAGGCCCCGCCACAGCAGAAACAGGCCCAGGCCCAGTGCGGCCACATGCACCAGCGTCCACAAGGGCCGCAGCGCGGACACGGCCTGGCCCAGTGCCGCCAGGCTGCCGACACTGGCCGCCGCCACCGCACCGGCCGCCGCATAGGCCAGGGCCCGGCCGAGGTGAAACGGCAGCAAGCCGCGACCGACACCGCCCGCCGCCCCGCAGGCGGCACCACACATGGCCAGGCAGTGCGGCGTGCCGGCCAGGCCCATCAGCAGCGCGCTGAGCAGCAAGGCCTGGTTCATGCGGTGGCCAGCGGGCGGGACGCGGCGGGCCCTCGATCAACGCCGGCAGCGTGCGCAGCCACGGTGGCTAGATGATGCGCGAGAAGCGCTCGCGCACCTTGTCGGCGCGCAGGTGCTTGTCGAACACCATGGCCACCGCACGCACGAAGAACCAGCCGGTGGCGGTGACCTGCACCGCCCCGGGTTCCAGCGCCACCAGGCCCATCTCCTGCAACTCGGTGAGTTCGTCGAGTTCGGCGCGGAAGTACTCGCGCATCGAGATCAGGTGGGCCAGCTCGATCGACTCGAACTCCACCCGCCCCTGGCACATCAGGGCCATCACCACGGCGCGGCGCACCAGGTCGTCGCGGGTGAGCGCCAAGCCGCGCACGATCGGAAACTGGCCCTGGCGCACCGCGTCGTAGTACTCGTCCAGCGTCTTGGCGTTCTGGCTGTAGGTGGCGCCCATGCGGCCGATCGACGACACGCCCAGGCCGATCAGGTCGCAATCGGGCTGGGTGCTGTAGCCCTGGAAGTTGCGGTGCAGCCGGCCCTGCCGCTTGGCGGCCGCCAGTGCGTCGGTGGGCAGTGCGAAGTGGTCCATGCCGATGTAGGCGTAACCGTGGCCGATGAAGCCGGCAATCGCACCGCCCAGCATGGCCACGCGGTGCTCGGGCGGCGGCAACTGCTCGACCACGATGCGCCGCTGCGGCTTGAAGCGCTGCGGCAGGTGGGCGTACGAGTACAGCGCGATGCGGTCGGGGCGCAGTTCGGCGATCTGCGACACGGTGCGGGTGAAGGACTCGGGGGTCTGCTTGGGCAGGCCGTAGATCAGGTCGGCATTGATCGACTCGAAGCCGATCTCGCGCGCCGCGCGCATCAGCTCTCGCACCGATTCGAAGGGCTGCACCCGGTGCACCGCCTGCTGCACCGCGGCGTCGAAATCCTGCACACCGAAGCTCAGCCGGTTGAAACCGAGCGCCGCGAAGTGCCGCAGCCGCTCGGGCGAGGCGGTGCGTGGATCGACCTCGATCGACACCTCGGCGCCCGGCGCGATGCGAAAGTTCTCGCGCAGCATGGCCATCAGGCCGGTGAGTTCGTCGTCGCTCAGGAAGGTGGGGGTGCCGCCGCCCAGGTGCAGCTGCGACACCGCCTGGCCGCGGCCGAGCACGGCCACGTTCAGCGCCACCTCCTGGGCCAGCACCTCCAGGTACTCGGCCGCGCGCTCATGGTGCTTGGTGATGACCTTGTTGCAGGCGCAGTAGTAGCACACCGATTCGCAGAACGGGATGTGCAGGTACAGCGACAGCGGTGGCACCCCGCCCACGGTGGCGCCCGACGCGCGCTGCGCGAGCGCACCGACATAAGCCTCGGCACCAAAGGCCTCGACAAAGCGGTCGGCGGTGGGATAGGACGTGTAGCGTGGACCGGGGCGGTCCAGTCGGCGCAGCATGGCTTCGGTGAGCACAGGCACCTGGTCGATGGCGGATTGATCCATGATCCGCACTGTGCCCAAGCGCCCGAACCGGGCCTTGATCTGGCTCAAGTCGCGCTTTACGCCGGGGGAAAACAATGATCCCATGCTTGCGCCCGGTCAGACGACCCCAGGGCACAGACACTGGACCTTGCGCCAGAACAACCGCGGAGACGCATTGACAATGCCTGACATGAACGCCGCTGCCGACGCCAACCGGGTCCGCCCCGATGCCTTCAAGGTGGCCTGCTCCAGCTGCAACCTGCGTGAGCTGTGCTTGCCGGTGGGGCTGACGCGCGAAAACCTCGAGCGCCTTGACACCCTGGTGGCCACGCGCCGCACCGTTGAGCGGGGCGACATGCTGTTTCGGGCCGGCGACGAGTTCCAGTCGCTCTACGCGGTGCGCACCGGTTTTTTCAAGACCTGCGTGTCGTCGGAGGACGGGCGCGACCAGGTCACCGGCTTCCAGATGGCCGGCGAGTTGCTGGGGCTGGACGGCATCAGCACCGACAACCACACCTGCGATGCGGTGGCGCTGGAGGATTCGCAGGTCTGCGTGATCCCCTACCGCCAGCTCGAAGACCTGTCGCGCGAGTTCAACGAGCTGCAGCACCAGTTCCACAAGATCATGAGCCGCGAGATCGTGCGCGACCATGGTGTGATGCTGCTGCTGGGCAGCATGCGCGCCGAGGAACGTCTGGCGGCCTTCTTGCTGAACCTGACCCAGCGCCTGAAGGCGCGTGGCTTTTCGGCCTCGGCGCTGATCCTGCGCATGACGCGCGAAGAGATCGGCAGCTACCTGGGCCTGAAGCTCGAGACGGTGAGCCGCACCTTCAGCAAGTTCCAGGACGACGGCATTCTCGAGGTCAAGCAGCGGCAGATCCGCATCATCGACCAGGACATGCTGCAAAGCCTGGTCAACGGCGCCGCCTGCTGAGGCACTGCGGCCGGCTGCTCAGGCCGGCCAGCGCGGGCGGCCGGGGCCGGATTCGGCCTGGTTCAGCTCATCGGCCGTCTGGTGCAGCAGCTGCGTCAGCGCGCCTGCCGTGGCGATGACACCCCAGAACACGAAAAACGCCAGCGTGTAGACGCCCGCTGGTGCCAGCTCGACCGGGGCCCCGCCAAACCAGTGCAGCGTGGCCGGATCGACCAGCGCGAACACCAGCATCTCCAGCACGCCGGCCATCAGGAAGGCCGGCCACAGCACGGCCAGGGCCCGCAGGGTGAAGCGCCCGGTGGACATGGGCTTCTCTGGCGCGCGCTTCAGCGCGGCGCCGCGGTGGCGGCATGGTTGCGGGCCTGTACTGCCGGCATGTTGCCGGTGGGCTGCACCGGCGCCGTGCGCGCCGAGGGGGTCTCGACCAGCACCTCGTCGGCGCCGCGGTAGGCCACCACGGCGGTGAAGATGCTGGCCACCACCACGGCGGCGGGGCCGCCAAGCACCAGCCACACCATGCCGATGCGCCACCAGGGCGTGGGCGCGGTGCCTGCGGGGTGGCCTGGGTTCGATGCGTTCATGCTCGGTCTCCGGTGGCCGCGTCAGCGCGGCACGACAAAGGTGGATTTTTCGCTGAGGGCGGCACCGCTCGCGTCGGCACCGCGGCGGTCGGCCTCGATCAGGCCGATCTCGAAGTGGATCGGGTGGGCGCCCGGCCCGGCCTGTTGCGCGGCCTCGGCGGGCACCTGCACCGACACCGTGACCCAGCGCGCCTCGGCCGAGGCCAGGTGCAGCTCGGGCACGGCGCCCAGCGTGATGCCCGGCAGGCCCTGCACCGCCAGTCTCAGGCGTTGCGGCTGCTCGGTGGCGTTCATGATCTGCAAGCGGTAGACGTTCTCGATGCGGCCGTCCTCGACCATGCGGGCCAGCGTGGCGCGGTCGCGCACCACGTCCACGCGGAACGGGTGGCGCAGCGCCAGCGCCGCCAGCAGCGCCAGCACCACCAGCCCCAGGATGGCGGTGTAGACCAGCACCCGCGGGCGGAAGATGCGGCGCAGCTTCTGCCCGCGGCTCAGGTGCTGGGCCAGGCCATTCTGGGTGTCAAAGCGCACCAGGCCCTTGGCATAACCCATCTTGCCCATGACCTCGTCGCACACGTCCACGCAGGCGGCGCAGCCGATGCACTCGTACTGCAGGCCCTTGCGGATGTCGATGCCGGTGGGGCAGACCTGCACGCACAGGCCGCAGTCGACGCAGTCGCCCAGGCCCAGCTTGCGCGGATCGGCCTTCTTGCTGCGCGAGCCGCGTGGATCACCGCGCTCGCTGTCGTAGCTGATGATCAGCGTGTCCTTGTCGAACATCGCGCTCTGGAAGCGCGCGTAGGGGCACATGTACTTGCACACCTGCTCGCGCATGAAGCCGGCATTGCCATAGGTGGCAAAGCCGTAGAACAGCACCCAGAACCATTCCCAGGGCCCCAGGCCCAGCGTGGCCGCCGAGCCCAGCAGCGTGTGGATGGGGGTGAAGTAGCCGACGAAGGTGAAGCCGGTCCACAGCCCGATCACCACCCAGGCGATCTGCTTGGCGCTCTTGCGCCAGAGCTTGTTGAAGTTCCAGGGCCCGTCGTCGAGGCGCATGCGGGCGATGCGGTCACCCTCGATCTTGTGCTCCACCCACATGAAGATCTCGGTGTACACCGTCTGCGGGCAGGCATAGCCGCACCACAGGCGCCCGGCCACCGCGGTGAACAGGAACAGCGCATAGGCCGAGATGATCAGGATCGCCGTCAGGAAGATGAAGTCCTGCGGATAGAGCACCAGCGGCCCGATGTAGAAGCGCCGCGCGCCCAGATCGAACAGCACGAACTGGCGTGCGTTCCAGCTCAGCCAGGGCAGGCCGTAGAACAGCAGCTGGGTGAACCAGACCAGGCCCCAGCGCCAGCGCATGAACAGGCCGCTGACGGCGCGCGGGTAGATCTTGCGCTGCTTCTGGTACAGCGAGACCACCGCCGTGGAGCTGTCTTCGGCCAGCGTTGCGCCTGCGCTGGCCGTGGTGCCGGTGGTCTCGCTCATGGGCTGGCGTCAGGCCTTACTTGACCGCCACGGCGGTGCCTTGCGACAGGTTCCAGACATAGGCCGAGAGCACATGGATCTGCTCGGGCGTCAGCCGCTTGTCGAAGGCCGGCATCACATTGGTCTTGCCGGCGCCCACGATGTGCACGATGGCCTCCTCGCCCCAGCCATGCAGCCACACCTTGTCGCTGAGGTTGGGCGCGCCCAGGGCTTGGTTGCCCTTGCCGTCGCCGCCATGGCAGGCAGCGCAGGCCGCGTACTTGGCCTTGCCGAGCTGCGCCGCCACGTTGTTGTGCGGGCTGCCCGACAGGCTGAGCACATAGTTGGCGACGTTCTTGACGTCTTCGGGCGTGCCCACGGCGGCGGCCATCGGCGGCATCATGCCCTGGCGGCCGGCGGCAATGGTCTTGGCGATGTACTCGGGGCCGGTGCCGCCCAGCCAGTCGCTGTCGGCCAGGTTCGGGAACCCCTTGCTGCCACGTGCGTCAGAGCCGTGGCACTGGGCGCAGTTGTTGACGAACAGGCGCTCGCCAATGCCCAGGGCCTGCGCGTCCTTGGCCAGCTCGGCTGCCGGCATGGCCTTGAACTTGTCGTACACCGGCGCCATGGCGGCGTGGGCCTTCTGCTGCTCGGTTTCCCACTGGCCGGCACTGCTCCACTTGAAGGTGCCGGGGTTGGTGCCCAGGCCCGGGTAGAAGGTGAGGTAGGCCGCGGCAAAGACCACGGTGATCACGAACAGCCACATCCACCAGCGCGGCAGCGGGTTGTTCATCTCCTTGAGGTCTTCGTCCCAGATGTGCCCGGTGCTGTTGTCGTCGGCCATCGGCTTGCGCTTGCTGGCGATCACCAGCACCACAATGCAGAAGACCAGGGAGAGGATGGTGGCGACGGACACGAACACCGCCCAGCCCCCACTGATGAAGTCGCTCATTGCTTGGCTCCTTGAGAACGCTGCGCGGCGCCCGAGGGTTCATCGTCGATGAAGGGCAGCTGCGCCGCCGCATCAAAGGCCTCGCGGCGCCGGCCCTTCCAGGCCCAGACCACGATGCCCAGGAAGACGAGAAACGAGAACAGCGTCACCGCGCTGCGCAGAACGATCAGTTCCATGGTTTGCGTCCGGTGGATGTCACTTGCGGGCGGTGCCCATGACCTGCAGGTAGGCGATCAGCGCCTCCATCTCGGTCTTGCCCTTGACGTCGTCGGCCGACTTGGCGATCTCGTCGTCGGTGTAGGGCACGCCCACCACGCGCAGCGCCTTCATGCGCGGCGCCATGCCGGCGGCGTCGACCGTGGCCGCGCTCAGCCACGGGTAGGCCGGCATGTTCGACTCGGGCACCACGTCGCGCGGATTGACCAGGTGGATGCGGTGCCACTCGTCGCTGTACTTGCCGCCCACGCGGTGCAGGTCGGGCCCGGTGCGCTTGCTGCCCCACTGGAAGGGATGGTCGTAGACGAACTCGCCGGCCACCGAGTACGGGCCGTAGCGCAGCGTCTCGGCGCGGAACGGACGGATCATCTGCGAGTGGCAGTTGTAGCAGCCCTCGCGCAGATAGATGTCACGGCCGGCCAGCTGCAGCGCGGTGTAGGGCTTCAGGCCCTCCACCGGCTGGGTGGTCGAGCGCTGGAAGAACAGCGGCACGATCTCCACCAGCCCGCCCACCGCCACGGTGAGCAGGATCAGCACGATCATCAGGAAGTTGCTGGTCTCGATCTTCTCGTGACCACTGGGTGCATGGGTTGCCATGATCTTGTTCTCCTTGTGCTCAGGCGTGGGCCGCCACCAGCGGGATCGGTGCCGCAACGGCCTGCCCGGTCTGCACCGTCTTGATCACGTTCCAGAGCATGATGACCATGCCGCCGAGGTACAGCAGACCGCCGCCGACACGGATCACGTAGAACGGGTAGGTGGCCTTCACGCTCTCGACGAAGCTGTACACCAGCGTGCCGTCGGGGTTGACCGCGCGCCACATCAGGCCCTGCATCACCCCGGCGATCCACATCGCGGCGATGTACAGCACGATGCCGATGGTGGCCACCCAAAAGTGCAGCTCGATGGCCTTGGTGCTGTACATCTGCTTCTTGCCGAACATGCGCGGAATCAGGTGGTACAACGAGCCGATCGAGATCAGGCCCACCCAGCCCAGCGCACCCGAGTGCACGTGGCCCACCGTCCAGTCGGTGTAGTGGCTGAGCGCGTTGACGGTCTTGATCGACATCATCGGCCCCTCGAAGGTGCTCATGCCGTAGAACGACAGGCTCACGATCAGGAACTTCAGGATCGGGTCGTCACGCAGCTTGTGCCAGGCACCCGAGAGGGTCATGATGCCGTTGATCATGCCGCCCCAGCTGGGCGCCAGCAGCACCAGCGAGAAGATCATGCCGATCGACTGCGCCCAGTCGGGCAGCGCGGTGTAGTGCAGGTGGTGCGGGCCCGCCCACATGTAGGTGAAGATCAGCGCCCAGAAGTGCACGATCGACAGGCGGTAGCTGTACACCGGCCGGCCAGCCTGCTTGGGGATGTAGTAGTACATCATCCCCAGGAAGCCCGCGGTCAGGAAGAAGCCCACCGCGTTGTGGCCGTACCACCACTGCACCATGGCGTCCTGCACGCCGGCGTAGGCGCTGTAGCTCTTGGTCAGGCTCACCGGCACGGCCGCCGAGTTGACGATGTGCAGCAGGGCCACGGCGATGATGAAGGCGCCGAAGAACCAGTTGGCCACGTAGATGTGGCGCACCTTGCGCGTGCCCACGGTGCCGAAGAACACCACCGCATACGACACCCAGCACACCGCGATGGTGATGTCGATGGGCCATTCGAGCTCGGCGTACTCCTTGCCGCTGGTGAAGCCCAGCGGCAGCGTGATCACCGCGGCCACGATGACCAGGTTCCACAGTGCAAAGGTGAACCACGCCAGCGAGGGTAGGAACAGCCGGGTCTGGCAAGTGCGCTGCACCACGTGGTAGCTGGTGGCAAACAGCACGCAGCCACCGAACGCGAAGATCACCGCATTGGTGTGCAGCGGCCGCAGCCGCCCGTAACTGAGGTACGGGATGCCCATGTTGAGCTCGGGCCACGCGAGCTGGGCGGCGATGATCACGCCGACCAGCATGCCCACGATGCCGTAGACCACGGAGACGAGTGCGAATGCCCGCACCACGCCGTCGCTGTAGACCGGTGCGGCTGTTGTTGTGGAGTTACTTGCCATTGACTCCTCCTTCCAGGATTCAAGAATGACCAGACTGACGATCAGGGGATTGTTCGGGCTGACCCCTAGACGGCAATTGATCCGTGTCAACCGCCTCAGGATCGTTGGCCAGGATGCGCTCGCCTTCGCGCTCGAGATCGTCGAATTGCCCGCGGTGCACGGCCCAGCCGAACATCGCGATGATGGCCAGCACCAGCACGGCCGACAGCGGAATCAGCAGGTAGAGGATGTCCATCGCCGCAGCGGCCCGTTTCAGCGCGCCAGGCGCAGGGCGTTGGCGATCACCAGCAGCGAGCTCAGCGCCATGCCCAGGCCGGCGGCCCAGGGTGGCAGCCAGCCGGCCAGCGCCAACGGAATGCAGGTCAGGTTGTAGGCCACGGCCCACAGGATGTTCTGGCGCACCACGGCCAGCGTGCGCCGGGCCAGGCGCCGGGCCAGCGCCACATCGGCCAGCCGGCCCGAGGCCACCACCGCATCGGCCTGGGCCCGCGCCACCAGTGCGCCCTGCCCCATCGCAAACGAGACATCGGCGCGCGCCAGCACCGGCGCATCGTTGATGCCGTCACCGATCATCGCCACCGTCAGGCCCTGGGCCTGGGCACGCGCCACCTCGGCCAGTTTGGCCTCGGGCGTGGCGCCGCCGATCACGGCGTCCACCGCCAGCCGCTCGGCCATGCGCCGGGCGCGCGCCGGCTGATCGCCCGACAGCAGCACCACGGCCACGCCGTCGGCGCGCAGCGCGGCCACGGCCTGGACGGCATCGGCGCGCAGCGCCTCATCGAAGCCAAACACCGCCAGCACATGGCCACCATGGCCGAAGCACACCTCGGCGCCCTGCACCGCATCGGTCTGGGCCGCGGCCTGGGCGGCTTCGATCGCGTGCCCAGCCGGTGCTGCGCGAACCGCTGCAGCGTCAGCCGCAACGAACTGGCGCGAGCCCAGGCGCCAGCAGCGCCCCTGCGCGTCCAGCGCCTGCAAGCCCTGGCCCGGCAGCTCCTGCACCGCCTGCCAGGCCGTGGCCACCGGCGCGGCCGGTGCGGCCGCCGTGGCCGCCACCAGGGCCCGCGACAGCGGGTGCGCCGACCAGCCGGCCAGCGCCGCGGCACGCGCCTGCAGGCTGGCTGCATCGGCGTTGTCTGCGGCATTGGCGGCATTGGCGGCATCGGCGGCATCGGCGGCCCGGGCCACGCCCGGCTGCTGCGGCACGGCTTCGAGGTGCACCGACTGCAGCTGCAGCTCGGCCTCGGTGACCGTGCCGGTCTTGTCCATGTACAGGCGGCTCACGCGGGTCAGCGCCTCCAGCGCGTCCAGGCGCTGCAGCAGCAGGCCGCGCCGGGCCAGGGCGCTGGCGGCCGACAGCATGGCCGCCGGCGCGGCCAGGCTCAGCGCACAGGGGCAGGTGACGATCAGCACCGACACCGCCACCCACACCGCGCGCGACGGATCGATCACGCTCCACACCGCGGCCGCGCCGGCCGCCAGCACCAGCACCAGCCACAGGAATGGCCCGGCCCAGCGGTCGGCCGCACGCGCCAGGGCCGGGCGCTGGCTCATGGCATCGCGCATCAGCGCCACGATGCCGGCCAGCCGGGTGTCTTCGCCCACACCCAGCAGGCGCACGCGCACCGGTGCGCCCAGGTTCAGGCTGCCGGCCACCACGGCGGCGCCGCAGGGCTTGGGCACCGGCACGCTTTCGCCGGTGAGCAGCGACTCGTCGGCGCGGGTGTCGCCTTCCAGCACCAGGCCGTCGCCCGGAAAGGCCTGGCCCACCGGCACCCGCACCTCGTCGCCCACCGCCAGGCGCTGCACGCTCACGGTCTCAGACTGGCCGTCGGCGCGCAGGCGCTCGGCGGTTTCGGGCATGCCCTGCAGCGCGGCCTCGAGCACCTGGGCCACGCGGTGGCGGGCGCGGGTTTCAAGCAGGCGGCCGCCAAGCAGGAAGCTGACGAACATGGTCAGCGAATCGAAGTACACCTCGTGCCCGAAGATGCCCTGCGGGTCGAAGGTGGCGCCGGTGCTGGCAACGAAGGTGACCGCCAGGCCCAGCGACACCGGCACATCCATGCCGATGCGCCGTGCCCGCAGGCTGCGCCAGGCCCCCTGAAAAAACGGCCCGGCCGCAAACACCAGCACCGGCAGGCTGAGCAGCCAGCTGCCCCAGTTGAGCAGCTGGCGCAGGTCGGGCGCCAGGTCATCGCCCTGGGCCACATAGCTGGGCGTGGCCATCATCATCACCTGCATGGCGCAGAAGGCGGCCACGAACAGCCGCCAGATGGCCTGCCGGTGCTCCTGGGTGCGCTGCTCGCGTGCGGCCAGCGCGGCATCGGGCGCGGCGTCGTAGCCCGCGGCGCGGATGGCCCGCACGATGGCCGCCACGCTGGTGCGGCCGGGCACCCAGCGCACCCGCGCACGCTCGCCGGCGGCGCTGACGCTGGCCTCGAGCACGCCGTCAACGCCGGCCAGCGCCTGTTCGATCAGGGCGGCGCAGGCCGCGCAGTGCATGCCGGTGATGCGCAGCGCCGATTCGGCCTGCGCCTGGCCATCGGCCGCGGCCAGGTAGCGCGTGAAGCGCCGCTGCTCGACCGGATCGTCGAGCACCGCCAAGCCGTCGTCGGCCGCGCGGCCGGCTGCGCAGGCCCTGGCGGCACCGCTGTGGCCCGGCCCTTCCGGCACGCGCCGCGGCACCGGATCGGACGGCAGGGCGGCAGCGGTGGGCGGATGGGTCATGGTGAAATGGCGCCGCGCCAGCAGGCTGGCCGGCCACAGAAAGCGACCGGCGGGCCCTTTGGCGCGTGACGCTAATCTAGTGGTTCCCCCGAGGTTCGTTCATGATCTATGTCAAGACAGGCGTCTGGGGCCCGGCACTGCTGGCCTGGCTGACCGCCTGTGCCGCGGCCCTGGCCCAGCCGGCACCGCAGCGCCTGCAGGCGGTGCCGCTGAGTGCCGGCATGCATGCCATCCGCGCCGAGGTGGCGCTGACCAACGAGCAGCGCCAGATGGGCCTGATGTACCGCCGCGACCTGGCGCAGCACGAGGGCATGCTGTTCGTCTTCGAGGCGGCGGCGCCGCAGTGCTTCTGGATGCGCAACACGCCCACGCCGCTGACCATCGCCTTTCTGGCCGACGACGGCACCATCGTCAACCTGGCCGACATGAAGCCCTTCGACGAGAACTCGCACTGCTCGGCCAAGCCGGTGCGCTATGTGCTGGAGATGAACCAGGGCTGGTTTGCCAAGCGCGGCATCCAGGCCGGCTTCAAGCTGGGTGGCGCGCCGTTTCAGGGCGGCGCGCGCTAGGCAGGCCGCCAGCGCGCCCGCCGTGGGCGCACCCGCTTCAGCCTGATTCAGCCCTGCAGGCGGATCGTCAGGCGCATGCCGGCCACCTGCGGCCGGCTGGCGGCCTCGAGCGTGCCGCCCAGGCGGGTGACGATCTCGCGCGCGATGGCCAGGCCCAGGCCGGTGCCGCCGTCGTTGCGCAGGTCGGCCCGCTCGCCGCGCCAGAAGGGCTCGAACAGCCGCGGCAGCTGGTCGGGCGGCACGCCCGGGCCGTCGTCCTCGACGATCACCTCGGCGCCGCCGCCCTGCACCACGGTGCCGGCGCGCACCCGCACCACGATGTGCTGGCCGCCATAACGCAGCGCGTTGTCGAGCAGGTTCACCAGCACCTCGCCCAGCCACAGCGGGTGCATGCGCGCCACCACGCTGGACGGCTCGGCCTGGCCCGGCGCGGCCAGCACCTCGAGCGCAATCTGCCGCTCGGCGGCCAGCGCGCGCAGCACCAGCGGCTCGCAGGCCTCGCGCACGGTGGGCAGGATGTCGTGGCTGACCAGGTCGGCATCGATGGTCAGCGTGGACTCGGCCCGCGCCAGGCTCAGCAGCTGGCCGATCAGGCGCGCCATGCGGTCGCTGCTGCCGCGCAGCTGCTGCAGGATCGGCCGCCAGCCGGCATCGGCCGCGGGCAGCGGCAGCGCCGCCATCTCCTGCTCCAGCGCCTGCAGCAGCACGCGCATGCCCGAGACCGGCGTGCGCAGCTGGTGCGCAGCGTCGGCAATGAAGCGCCGCTGCACCGCCACCGACTGCTGCACATCGTCCAGCAGGCGGTTGATGCGCTCGATCAGCGGCACCGCCTCGGCCGGCACGCGCATCAGCGACAGCGGCTGCCAGTCCTGCGGACCGCGGGCGCTGACCTCGGCGGCCACATCGCGCAGCGGCTGCAGGCCGCGGCGGATGCCCCAGCCCAGCAGACCGAAGGTGAGCGAGCCCATCGCCGCGGCCGGCAGCAGCATGCTGATCTGCAGCTCGCGCACGGTCTCGGCCCGGCGCTGCGTGGTCTCGACGACGATCACCGTGACCATGCGGTCGAGCATCGGCGACATGATCGAGAACACCGCGCCGCGCACCGCGTGGCCCTGCATCTCGTCGTCAAACAGCAGGGGCTGGCCACGCGCCTCGCGCCGCATCGGCGCATGCGGCACCGGCACCTCGGCGCTGCCGGCCAGGGCGTTGCCGTCCAGGTCAACCAGCGCAAAGGCATTGCGGTCGGCCTGGTCCCAGGTGATCAGCTCCATGGCCTGGCGGGTCAGGTCGAGCAGCGGGCCGCGCTCGCTCCACACCACGCGCGAGGCCAGCGCGCTCACCTCGTCCTGCAGGCCGCGGTCGAACGCGCGGTTGGTGGCGGTGCGCGCCAGCCACAGCGCGCCCACCACGGCCACCGCCAGGCCCAGGCCCCACACCCAGACCAGCGGCTGCAGCAGCTGCCGGCGCAGGCTGGGGCCGTGGCGGCGCGGATTGGCAGTGTGCCCAGTCACCGGAATTTCAGCCCCTCAGCCCCTCAGCCCCGCCGGGCCGCCCCGAGGGGCTGAGCGCCGCAGGGGCGCGCGGCGGCCTCGTGCGAAGCCGCGGGGGCCGCAGCGCAGCGACATGGCGGCGCCATCTCAGCCCGGTGGCGCGGCGGCACTGGCCGCGTCGCCGTCGTCGGCTTCGGCCAGCTCCATCACGTAGCCGAAGCCGCGCACGGTCTTGATCACCACGCCCAGCTCGCCGAAGCGCTTGCGCAGGCGGTGCACATACACCTCGACCGAGTTCTCGCTGAAGTCCGACTCCCAGCTTGACAAGGCCTGCACGATGCTGTCCTTGGGCACCACGCGGCCGGCGCGCTGCATCAGCAGCTGGGTCAGCGCCAGTTCGCGCGGGCTCAGGTGCACGCGCTCGCCGCGGCAGGTGAGCTCGCGGTGGGCCAGGTCCAGCCGCAAGGGGCCGACCACCAGGCTCTCGTGCAGGCGCCCGTCGGCGCGGCGCTTGAGGGCGCGCAGGCGCGCCACCAGCTCGGGCAGGTCGAAGGGCTTGGTCAGGTAGTCGTCGGCGCCGGCGTCCAGGCCCTGCACGCGGTCGCCCAGTTCATCGCGGGCGGTCAGCAGCAGCACCGGCAGACTGGCACCGCGCGCGCGCCAGTGGCGCAGCACCTCCATGCCATCGCGCCGCGGCAGGCCGAGGTCGAGCACCGCGGCGTCGTAGGGTGCCTCCAGGCCCGCGGCCAGCGCCTGCTGGCCATCGCTGAGCATGTCCACGCGCCAGCCCTCACGCTCGAAGGCCCGGCTGATGCCCAGGCTGAGCGCCGCATCGTCTTCGACCAGCAAGATCCTCATAGTGCCGCGATGGTAGCGCCGCCCGCAAGCAGCAAGGGCCGCACCGGCATGGCCGGGCGGCCCTTGCATTCAAGTCACGGTGCCCGCCGACCGCGGGCCTTCACCCAGCGGCCGCAGCGCGGCCGCTTCGGGGCGGGATCAGAAATTCGCTTCGGCGAACGACCAGTTCACCAGGCTGTTGAGGAAGGTCTCGACGAACTTCGGGCGCGCGTTGCGGTAGTCCACGTAGTAGGCGTGCTCCCACACGTCGATGGTCAGCAGCGGCTTGTCGGCGCCGGTCAGCGGCGTGGCGGCATTGCTGGTGTTGACGATGTCCACCGAGCCGTCGGGCTTCTTCACCAGCCAGGTCCAGCCCGAGCCGAAGTTGCCCACCGCGCTCTTGGTGAAGGCTTCCTTGAAGGCGGTGTAGCTGCCCCACTTGGCATTGATGGCCGCTGCCAGGGCGCCCGAGGGCTCGCCGCCGCCGGCCGGCTTCAGACAGTTCCAGAAGAAGGTGTGGTTCCACACCTGGGCGGCGTTGTTGAAGATCGGGCCGCTGCTCTTCTTGACCACTTCCTCGATCGACAGGCCGGCGAACTCGGTGCCGCCCACCAGGTTGTTCAGGTTGGTGACGTAGGCCTGGTGGTGCTTGCCGTGGTGGTATTCAAAGGTCTCGGCCGACATGTGCGGCGCCAGGGCGTCGGGGGCGTACGGCAGGGCCGGGAGGGTGAAGTTCATGGCAGGAGTCCTTGCGTCTGTACGGCGCGGGATGCGCCGGGGTTGAACGGGAGCGGATGCTGCGCACGATTGTAGGCAGCGCCCACCAAACCTGCTCGCGCCCTCGGTTTAGCGCTTGCGCCGGCCGGGGCGCGCGGCGCGGCCGCTGCTGCCGTCGTCGGGCGAGGCGGCCGGGCCCACAGCCGGTCCAGCCGCCGGCCCAGCCGCCGCCGCGCCGGCATCGGCCGGCCCCAGCGTCACGCCCAGCACGGCCACCTCGGCACGGCCATCGGCCCATTGCGCAGCCAGCTGCACACCGGGCGTCAGGCCGGCGGCCAGGGTCACCGGCCGGCCGGCGCCGTCGGTCAGCCAGGCGTAGCCGCGCGACAGCACCTGGTGCGGATCGACCGCTGCCAGGCGCAGCGCCAGCCGTGCCAGCTGCTCACCGTGGCGGTGCTGCTGGGCCTGTGTGGCCTGGGCCAGGCGGGGCGACAGCTGCGCCAGCGTGCGCCGGGCACGCTCGAGCCCCAGCGCCAGGGCGGCGCCACGCCGCTGCGCCAGGGCATCGAGCCGCGCACCCTGCCGCGCCAGCAGGCGCGCCGGCCGGCCCATCTGCAGCGCCAGCCGGTCCAGGCGCTGGGCCTGGGTGTCGAGCCGGCGGTGCGCGGCGCGCTGCAGGCGCTGCTGCAAGGCCTGCAGGCGCTGCAGTTCGTCGGCACGCACCGGCGTGGCCAGCTCGGCCGCCGCGGTGGGCGTGGGCGCACGCAGATCGGCCGCCAGCTCGGCCAGCGTGGTGTCGGTCTCGTGGCCCACGCCGCACACCACCGGCAGCGGGCTGGCGGCGATGGCGCGCACCACGGCCTCGTCGTTGAAGGCCCACAGGTCTTCCAGCGAGCCGCCGCCGCGGCACACGATCAGCGCATCGACCTCGGCGCGCTGGCCGGCCAGCGCGATGGCGCGGGCCAGCTGCGCCGGGGCCTCGGGCCCTTGCACCAGGCTGGGGTAGACGATCACCCGCAGCTGCGGCGCGCGGCGGGCGATGGCGGTGAGCACGTCGTGCAGCGCCGCCGCCCCCAGCGAGGTGACCACACCCAGCGTGCGCGGATAGGGCGGCAAGGGCCGCTTGCGCGCGGCATCAAACAGCCCGGCCGCCTCGAGCCGGCCTTTGAGCTTCAGGAACAGCTCGTACAGCGAGCCGGCGCCCAGGCGCTGCAGCGACTCGACCACGCACTGCAGCTCGCCGCGCGGCTCGTACACCGTGATGCGGCCGCGCAACTCGACCTGCTGGCCGTCGGCTGGCGAAAAATCCAGCAGGCCGGCGGCCCGGCGAAACATCGCACAGCGCAGCGCGGCCGCGTTGCCCTCGCTGTCCTTGAGCGTGAAGTAGCAATGGCCGCTGGCCGCGCGGGTAAAGCCCGACAGCTCGCCACGCACCGCCACGGCACCCAGACGGGCCTGCAGCGCATCCGACACCGCCAGCAGCAGCGCGCCAACGCTCCAGGCACGGGGGCCGCCGCCGCCCAGCGCGGCCATCAGCAGCGCTCCCGGGCTGCGGCAAACCATGAGCCGCGCGCATGAATTCCACAGCCCGCGGCCCCCGGTGCGCAGCGCGCCGCAGCCGCCACCGCACCGTCACGAAAATGACTCTTTCGTGCAAGTGATTGATTCACCAGCATTTTTACCTGCACAAAAAAACAGCAATCTAAGCCGAAGCACGTGGTTTCAAGGGCTTGGCGGCCCGCCCAACCGGTTGCCCACAAACTTGTCCACAGAAGCGGTGGATTGTCGCAGCCCGATCGGCAACACCCGACAACGGCTGACCAGGCCCCCCGCTGCCGGCCAAGCCATAATTCGCCGCGCAGGTGTCTGCCGCCACTGGCTTTGCTGCGCAGGTGCCTGCAGGCGCTGGCCCGGCCCGGCGCCGCGTTTGCCCACCTGCCCCCGTCACCACTGCAAAGGCCTCTTCTTGCTGTCGATCATCCAAGCCGCCGGTTGGCCGATCTGGCCCCTGATCCTGTGTTCGATCGTGGGCCTGGCCCTGGTCATCGAGCGGATGGTGAGCCTGCGCGCCCGCCGCATCATGCCGCCCACCCTGCTGGACGAGGTGATGGCCGTCAGCCGCACCAGCCTGCCGTCGATGGACGTGGTGGGCAAGCTGGCCGAAAACTCGCTGCTGGGCATGGTGCTGGCGTCGGGCCTGCGGGCGGTGATTGCCGAGCCGCGCATCAGCGAGGCCGCGCTGCGCCAGGCCTTCGAGACTGCCGGCCGCGCCGCCGCCCACCAGCTCGAGCGCTACCTCAACACGCTGGGCACCATTGCCGCGGCCGCGCCGTTGCTGGGCCTGCTGGGCACGGTGGTGGGCATGATCGAGATCTTCGGCTCGCAGCCGGCCAGCGGCGTGGGCAACCCGGCCACGCTGGCGCAGGGCATCTCCATCGCGCTGTACAACACCGCCTTCGGCCTGATCATCGCCATCCCGGCGCTGATGTTCTACCGCTACTTCCGCGGCCTGATCGACCGCCACTTGCTGGGCCTCGAGCTCGCCGCCGAGCGCATGGTGCCGCAGCTGATGCGTTTTGCCGTGCGCCAGGCGCCGGCCGGCAAATGAGCCCGGCCGGCACAGCAAGGCAGCAGGCATGAACTTCCGCCGCGGACGCTCGGGCCCCGAAGAGCCGGAGATCAACCTGATCCCGTTCATCGACGTGCTGCTGGTGGTGATCATCTTCCTGATGCTCACCACCACCTACAGCCGCTACTCCGAGCTGCAGATCAACCTGCCGGTGGCCGCCGCCGAGCAGCTGAAGGACCGCCCGGGCGAGGTGCTGGTGAGCGTCAGCGCCGATGGCCGCTACACCATCAACCGCCAGCCGGTGGATGGCCGCAACATCGAGACCCTGGCCGCCGCACTGCGCAGTGCCGCCGGCGCCGATGGCGCGCAGGCCATCGTCATCGTCTCGGCCGACGCGCTGGCCGCGCACCAGAGCGTGATCGGCGTGCTCGACGCCGCGCGCCGGGCCGGCCTGCCACGCCTGACCTTCGCCACCCAGCTGCCCGCCGACGGCGGCGCCCGCTGAGCCGAGGCCGGCCCATGCGCCTGGCCGCGGCGCTGATGCGCCTGTGGGTGCAGCCGCAACCCACGCTGGCCGCGCGCCTGCTGCAGCCGCTGTCGGTCCTGTACGGCGCGCTGGCCGCCCTGCACCGCTGGCACGGCCGGCGCCAGGCCCGCCACGCCCCGGTGCCGGTGCTGGTGGTGGGCAACCTGATCACCGGCGGCGCCGGCAAGACCCCCACCGTGCTGGCCCTGCTGCCCAGGCTGCGCGCGCTGGGCTTCACGCCGGGCGTGGTGTCGCGCGGCTACGGCCGCCGCGACACCGCCCTGCGCGAGGTGCAGCGCGACAGCCCGGCCGCCGCCGTGGGCGACGAGCCGTTGCTGATCCATCTGCGCAGCGGTGTGCCAGTGATGGTGGGGGCCGACCGCGTGGCCGCGGCGCAGGCGCTGTGCGCGGCCCACCCCGAGCTGGATCTGCTGGTGGCCGACGACGGCCTGCAGCACCACCGCCTGGCACGCCAGGCCGAACTGTGGGTGTTTGACGAACGCGGCGCCGGCAACGGCCTGCTGCTGCCCGCCGGCCCGCTGCGCCAGGCGGTGCCGCCCGTGCTGCCGGCACATGCGGCCGTGCTGTACACCGCGCCGCGGCCCAGCACGGCACTGCCCGGCAGTTGCGGCCAACGCCAGCTGGGCAGCTTGCGGCCGCTGGCCGACTGGTGGCAGGGCCCCGACGACGCGACGGCACGCCGCACGCCCACAGCCGATGGCTGGATGCAGCTGCGCGGCCGCCCGGTGCTGGCGGCGGCCGGCCTGGCCCGGCCCGAGCCCTTTTTTGCCATGCTGCAGGCGCGTGGCCTGCAGATCACCCGGCTGCCGCTGGCCGACCACCATGGCTTCGACCCCCTGCCCTGGGATGCCGATGCCGAGCTGGACGTGATCGTCACCGAGAAGGACGCGGTCAAGCTGCGCCCCGGCCGCACCGGCCAGGCCCGCGTGTGGGTGGCGGCGCTAGACTTCCAGCCTGACGCCGGTTTCGATGCCGCCCTGCGCACGCTGTGCACCCGCCTGCGCCCGGCGCGGGCGGCCGCCGCGGCGCCCCAACCCTCTTCTGCCCCATCCCGATGAGCCTGGATCACCGCCTGATCGACCTGCTGGTCTGCCCCGTGTGCAAGGGCCCGCTGCAGCTCACCCGCAGCGAGGCCGGCCTGGCCCACGAGCTGCAATGCCCGGCCGACCGCCTGGCCTTTGCCGTGCGTGACGGCATACCGGTGATGCTGGAATCCGAAGCGCGCGTGCTCGACGGCGAGCCGCCGGCCGCCACGGCCCTGCCCCGCCTGGGCTGAACCAGCCCCTCCCCCGCTGCCCGCTCCGCTGCGGCACTTGCCATCCCGCACGCACCGGCGCAGCTGCGCCACCCGCCTGCCGCGCCTGAACCCAATCTCCCGATGAGCTTCACCGTCCTGATCCCGGCCCGCCTGGCCAGCACCCGACTGCCCGACAAGCCCCTGGCCAGCCTGGGCGGCGTGCCGATGGTGGTGCGCGTGGCCCAGGCCGCGCGCCGCAGCCAGGCCACGCAGGTGGTGGTGGCGGCCGACGACGCCCGCATCGTGGCAGCCTGCACCGAGCACGGCGTGGCCGCCGTGCTGACCCGCAGCGACCATCCCAGCGGCAGCGACCGCCTGGCCGAGGCCTGCGAGCAGCTGGGCCTGGACGGCGACGCCCGGGTGGTCAATGTGCAGGGCGACGAGCCCTTGATCGCACCGGCCATGATCGATGCCTGCGCAGACCTGCTCGACAGCCGGCCCGACTGCGTGATGGCCACCGTGGCCCATGCCATCGACGACAGCGCCGAGTTCATCAATCCCAATGTGGTGAAGGTGGTGCTCGACGCGCAGCAGCGTGCGCTGTACTTCTCGCGCGCACCCATCGGCTGGTGGCGTGACGGCTTTGCCAACGGCCTGGGCCCGGACAGCGCCCTGCCCGCCGCGCCGGGCCTGCCAGCACCGCTGCGCCATGTGGGCCTGTATGCCTACCGCGCCCGCTTTCTGCGCCGCTTTCCGCAGCTGCCGGTGGCGCCGCTCGAAACGCTGGAGTCGCTCGAGCAGCTGCGCGTGCTGTGGCATGGCGAACGCATCGCGGTGCATGTCAGCACCGAGCGCCCCGGCCCCGGCGTCGACACCCCGGACGACCTGGCCCGCGTGCGCGCACTGTTCGAGGCTTGAGCAGCGGCCGCGCCTGACGCGCCGGTGTGGCCCCAGCGGGGCATCCGGCGTGGCGCGATGGCGCAGAACAGGCTGTGGCCAGCCGCGCTACCCCGTGTCTTCCCCGGGGCGCCGCGTCAGCTTCGTGCAGGGGGGCGCGTGATATTCTCAACATCGATTGCACGGCGCACCGATCCCGGCGGTAGGGCCGCAAGATCGCATCCGCCGCGCGCCTGAATCTTCCACAAAGACTCCCGAGGCACGGATGAGACTGATCCTGTTGGGCCCGCCTGGCGCAGGCAAGGGCACCCAAGCCAACTACATCTGCCAGAAGTTCGGCATCCCCCAGATCTCCACCGGCGACATGCTGCGCGCCGCGGTCAAGGCCGGCACTGAGCTCGGTGTGGCCGCCAAGAAGGTGATGGACGCCGGCGGTCTGGTCAGCGACGACATCATCATCGGCCTGGTCAAGGAGCGCATCGCCCAAGCCGACTGCGCCAAGGGCTTTCTGTTCGACGGCTTCCCGCGCACCATCCCGCAGGCCGACGCCATGAAGGCCGCCGGCGTGCGCCTGGACGCGGTGCTCGAGATCGATGTGCCCGACAGCTCGATCATCGAGCGCATGAGCGGCCGCCGCATGCACCCGGCCTCGGGCCGCACCTACCACGTGGTGTTCAACCCGCCCAAGGTGGCCGGCAAGGACGACGCCACCGGTGAAGACCTGATCCAGCGCGACGACGACCGCGAGGAAACCGTGCGCAAGCGCCTCGATGTCTATCACAGCCAGACCCGCCCGCTGGTCGACTACTACTCGGGCTGGGCCGCCAGCGGCGACGCCATCGCACCGCGCTACAGCAAGATCAGCGGCCTGGGCGAGGTTGACGAGATCACCGCCCGCGCCCTGGCCGCACTGCAGGCCTGAGCGCCACACCTGCCACCAGCCGCCTGCGGGCGGCTTTTTTGCATCCGCTGATTGACGTTAACGTCAACGTCAACCAACATCACCCGCAAGGAGCAACCGAATGGACATCGCAGGCAAGAGTTTCATCGTCACCGGCGGCGCGTCGGGGTTGGGCGAAGGCACGGTGCGCATGCTGGTGCGCGAAGGCGCCAGGGTGGTCATCGCCGACCTGCAGGCCGACAAGGGCCAGGCCCTGGCCGCCGAGCTGGGCGCGGGCAACGCCGCCTTCGTGCGCTGCGACGTCAGCCAGGAGGCCGACGGCCGTGCCGCCGTGGCGGCCGCCCAGGCGCTGGCCACACCGGGCGGCCAGTTCATGGGCCTGGTCAACTGCGCCGGCATCGCACCGGCCGTGAAGACCGTGGGCAAGGACGGCGCGCACCCGCTCGACACCTTCACCAAGACCATCACGGTCAACCTGATCGGCAGCTTCAACATGATCCGCCTGGCCGCCGAGGCCATGTGCGCCAACGCGCCCGAGCCCACCGGCGAGCGCGGCGTGATCATCAACACCGCCAGCGTGGCCGCCTACGACGGCCAGATCGGCCAGGCCGCCTACGCCGCCAGCAAGGGCGGCGTGGTCGGCATGACCCTGCCGATCGCCCGCGACCTGGCCCGCAACGGCATCCGCGTGATGACCATCGCCCCGGGCATCTTCGGCACCCCGATGCTGTTCTCGATGCCCCAGGCCGTACAGGACGCCCTGGCCGCCGGCGTGCCCTTCCCCAGCCGCCTGGGCGCCCCGGCCGACTACGCCAAGCTGGTCAAGAGCATCGTCGAGAACGACATGCTCAACGGCGAGGTGATCCGGCTGGATGGGGCGATACGGTTGGCGCCGAAGTGAGGCCATGGGGCTGACATGGCTTGAACCTCAGTTGATGGCCACGCCACGAGCCCCGGCAAGCCGGGGCTTTTTTGCAGCGCCCGCTGCGCCACAGTGTTGAGAAGCAGAGCAGGTGGGCGTCGCCCACCTGCCTGCGTCATCAGAACGAATAGCTTGCGCGAGCGTAGTACTTGCGGCCGGTGGGGTCGGCGAAACGCGGGTCATAGTTGGCCTGGAAGACCTCACCCTGATTCGAGTACGGCGGCTCACGATCCGTCGCGTTGTTCACGCCAATCGTGAGATCCAGGCCCTTCATCGGCTTCCAACCCATGAACAGATCAAGCGTCGCATACGCATTGACCGTATTGGACGGGTCCTGATCCACGTAGCCACTCTTGTAGTGCGCTGCACCACCAAGAGTGAAGTTACCCACCGCCCAACGGGCCGTGGCCGTGTGCTGCAAACGGAAGATGGGGGCCAGGCCGACGTAAACGCCCACGTTCTGGTTCCACGGGCCCTTGGCGAAATCCTGGTACTCGTACTTGGTAACGTAGGTGCCATTCAAGCCGAGATTCAGGTTACCCGACGCGCCAAGGTTGAGCTTCAGGCTGGCACTGATGTCAACGCCGTTGGTGTTGGTCCCGCCGAGGTTCTGCTGACGCAGATCCAGGTAACCACAGGTTGCACCAGGGCAGGAAAAGCCATCGATCGACAGGTCACCCGTTGAATTGCGCTTGATGTACTGGGCAAACGTGGCTGCGTCCCCGAGCACGGTGGTTTCGGACAACGCCGCGATCGTGTCCTGCAGGCGAACCCACCACAGATCGGCCCCGACCGAGAAGTTCGCGGTGGGTTCGAACACCAAGCCGAAGGTCATGTTCTTCGACTTCTCCGGCTTGAGGTTCGTGTTGCCACCCGTCAGACGCTGGAACTGCACTTTGCAGTTCAGCGCGGTCGACTTGCCGCTGATCGCGGTCTTGCCGTCCGGGCAGTTGATCGGATCACTGACCGTACCCGTGTTGGTGTACGACTGCGAGGCATTCAGTTCATACAGCGACGGCGCGCGGAAACCTGTGGAGGCACTGCCACGAATCAACAGTTCCTTGGTCGGCTGGAAGCGGATACCGACCTTCGGGTTGGTGGTGCTGCCGAAATCGCTGTAGTTGTCGTAGCGACCTGCCAAAGTCACGTCCAACGTCTTGAGCAACGGGATGTTGATTTCGGCAAAAAGCGCGGTGACATTCCGGCTTCCGGCTGAAACTGCCGTCGGATCAACACCGGTGCTGGCCACCAGCTTTTCAGCCACTGGCGGATTGGAGGCGGACAGAAAATCTTCCTTCCGTGCCTCAGCGCCGATTGCCAGCGCCACCTTGCGGCCGCTGCCCAGCCAGTCGCCCAACTCGCGGCTGGCCTTGGCGTCGACAGTGGTCACCTTGCCCTTGTGGTTTTGCAGGTTGCCACCCAGCAGCGCCGCCTGGATGGCTGCTGCACCGGCCGCCGACTGCGCACCGAAGGGGTTGATCAAGCCATCAGCCATGGCCTTTGCGATGGCGTTGCCATCGCTGTAGCCGGTGACGTCCTCCTTGATCTTGTTCTCGTTGTAACTCACGCCCGTCTGGTAATCCCAGTTGGCGAAGGTGCCATCCAAACTGGCCAGCAGACGCTGCTGGTCATTGGTGGAGATGTTGGTGCGCTGACCACCAGCCAAGGCACGCCATTTGACGATGATGAAGCCCGGACGCAGCACAACGCCGGTGCGCGGGTTCATGTTCGCGACCGTGTAATTCGGGTCTAGCGTGATGTTCGAGGCCACCGTGCCGTTGCCCGGGTAGTACGGGTTCAACGAACCATCGGCGTTGGTGCGATTCATCCACAAGGTGCCGTACGGCACCGGCGCGATGCGGGTTGTCGCCTTGTTCTGGGTGCCGAACCACTCCATCGCCAGGGTGTGATCGCTACCGAGTGCCAGCGATCCGCGAAGCATGGCCGACTTGCGCTCGGTCTTGGCCGTGTAGTCGACGAACTTCGACGTTGCAATGAAGCACGAGGTGCCGTCGCCCGCCTGCACCAGGTAACTGGGATCATTGCAATCCGGTGCCGCAGGGTTGCCCGTGACCGAGCCATCTTGGTAGTAGTTGGCCGGGAAGGGCGTCGGCGACAGACCACCGGGGAAGCGCGCATTGAACGGCCGCTCATCACCCGCGATGGGCTGGGTGCGCGCCACGTCAATGAAGCCGAAGACATTGAAGCCATTCTTCGACAGGTCGCCAAATCCAAAACCGACGTTTGCGGATTCAGCGTTGCCGCCCTTGCTTTGCGGACGATCCACACCGAGGGTAATGCTGCCACCCGCGTGATCCTTGCGGGTGATGAAGTTGATCACGCCACCGATGGCGTCGGTGCCGTACAGCGACGAGGCGCCGTCACGCAGCACTTCAACGCGATCGAGCGCGGCAAACGGGATCATGTTCAGGTCGACCGCCGCGCCGTCGATCGCGTTGTTCGCGATGCGGCGGCCGTTCAACAGCACCAAGGTCTTGCTCGCACCAATGCCTCGCACGTCGGCAAAGGCAGCACCGCCGGTGCCAGCGCCTACCTGCTGGCTCGAGCTCTGGGTCATCTGCACCGCGCTGATCGAGGACATGATCTGCTCGATGCTGGTAACGCCTTGCGCCTTCAGCGTCTCCATCTTGATGACAGAAACGGGCACAGAGGTCTCGGCGTCAATGCGCTTGATGGCCGAACCGGTGATTTCGACGCGCTGTGTCTCTTGGGCCAGCGCAGACGCGCCGAACAGGGCCAGGCCGCTGCCGAAAGCGGCAACCAGGCTTCGAGTCAGGATGGATTGTTTGAACATGAGTGCTCCTCTGTCGCAAAATTTGCAAAGGCTGGATGGACCGTGAATCGCCCGGTCGCGCGCGGGTTTTGTGAACCCGAGGTGAACCGGTAGCGAAAACATGTGAACCCATTCTGGTTCATCGTTTCGCTCGAACCAGCCTCGGGAAAGTCACTACGTAGCGGCTCGAAGCTCGAGCGCCCGATCTCAGTGCACGACGCATCCAGCTTGGCACCACCATGGAAATCAGGCCGAACCAAACACCTTGTCGACGTGCTCCGTTGACCCGCCACCGAGCCAGTGACTAGGGGGAACTCTCTATTCTTGCGGCATCAGGCGTTGGTGAATAGCAACGAACGACCCGCACGGAGCGAAGCAGCCAGCACATGACCCTGCCCAGGGCGACGACGCCGAAGCCACTGTGACAGAGCAACGGTTGCACCTGACGGAACATGGGTCGGCCATGTGAAGCGGCGCGCCTGCATGCACATCGTGAGCGGCTAGCCATCCCATCTTGAACGACAGCGATCGTCGCGCCAGTCTCGTGTCCACGACAACTCTGTCATGGACACGATGGAACACTCGACACGCAAGAAGGTGCGCCAGCATCCCCCCGCGCTGAGGCAACAGGTGCTGGCGGAATGCGAGCAGCCCGGCGCATCGGTGGCCAGTGTGGCGCAGTCGCACGGTCTGAACGCGAACATGGTGCATGCCTGGCGCCGGCAGGAACGGGTTGCAGCGGCCGCACAGGACGCGAATGCTGCGACTCCAGCCCCGCAGTTCATCGCGCTGCCGCTGCCGCCGAGCACGGCCGGCGCGCTGCCGGACATCCGCATCGAGCTGCGCCGTGGCGCGACCACCGTGAGCATCATCTGGCCCGGCCAGGCCGCCAGCGAGTGCGGGGCTTGGCTGCGGGAGTGGCTGCGTTGATCCGTATCGACACGCTGTGGTTGTGCACCCAGCCGCAGGACATGCGTGCCGGTGCCGACCGGCTGCTGACAGTGGTGGTCAACACGCTGGGCGAGGCGCGCGCGCACCACGGCTACCTCTTCGCCAATGCGCGCGCAAGCCGGCTCAAGCTGCTCGTGCACGACGGCTTCGGCGTGTGGTGCGCCACGCGCCGGCTGCATGCTGGCCGCTTCGTCAGGCACACGGCCGAGGCGGGCTCGGCAGCTTGCGCGTTGCAGCTCAGCACGCAGCAGTTCGAGGCGCTGACGCTGGGCCTGCCCTGGCAGCGCCTGGGCGAACTGGCCACCATACGCCGCTGCTGATCGAGCAATACGACGGCCGGGGGCCGTTGACAGCACAAGTGCCAATGGTGCCGTGGCGGCAGGCGCGGCACCATGCTGCGCATGCCGGGTGAATCTGCCGACGCCATCGATGTGACGAGCCTGCCGGCCGAGGTGGCCGCACTGATTGAGCGATTGAAGCAGCAGGCCCAGGCCGATGCGCATGAGCTGGCCCGGCGCGAGCGCGAGATTGCGCTGGCCCGAGTCAAGATCGACAAGCTCAACTTCGAGCTCGCGCGGCTCAAGCGCTGGAAGTTCGACGCCAAGACCGAGTCGATGACGGCCGCACAGCGGCTGCTGTTCGCTGAAGTCATGGCCGAGGACGAGGCCAGCCTGAGGGCGAAGCTGGCCGAGTTGCAGCGCGGCTTGCCCGAGACACCCAAGGCCCCGAAGGCGCCACCCCGCAAGCCCCGTCGCCGGGCACTGCCCGAGCACCTGGAGCGCGTCGAGCACCGCCACGAGCCCGAGGACACCACCTGCCCAAACACCGACTGCGGCCGGCCGATGCAGCGCATCGGCGAGGACGTCAGCGAGAAGCTGGACATCATCCCGGCGAAGTTCTTCGTGCACCGGCACATCTACGGCAAGTGGGCCTGCAAGTGCTGCCAGCAACTGCACCAGGAGCCGGCCGAGCCGGACGTGGTCGACGGTGGCATCCCGGCTGCGGGCTTGGTGGCGCACACGCTGATCAGCCGCTTCGTCGACCACCTGCCGTACTACCGGCAGGCGCCGATCAACGCACGTTCGGGCGTGCACACGCCGCGCTCGACGCTGGCATCCTGGGGCGGCGCCGGTGGCGTATCGCTGGAGCCGCTGTTCGAGTTGCAGCGGCGCTTCATCCTCAGCTGCACGGTGCTGCACGCCGACGAGACGCCGCTGCCGCTGCTGGACCCGGGCGCAGGCAAGACGAAGAAGGTCTACGTCTGGGCCTGGGCGCGCAGCCACCACGATCCGCACCCGGGCGTGATCTACGAGTTCTGCCTGGGACGCGGGGCGCAATACCCGGTGGCCTTCCTGGGCGGCAAGGGGCCGCCATCGCCTGAGCCAGTGTGGAACGGCACCCTGATCACCGATCAGTACGCCGGCTACAACGGCGTACTCGATGCCAAGGTCTACCCGCAGCGCAAGGCAGCGGCCTGCGCCGCGCATGCCCGGCGCCGCTTCGAGGAACTCAGCCGCGGCGGCCACAGTGCCAGCGTGGTGGCCACCGAGGCGATGCTGCGCTGGAGCCGAATCTACCGGGCCGAGGCCGCCTTCGCCGAGATGGGCTGCGAGGAGCGTCGGCACGCACGTCAGGGCTTCAGCCGGCCGCTGTGGGAGGAGTTCGAGGTGTGGCTGAAGCTGCAGCGCACGCAGGTGCCGGACGGCACCAAGATCGCCGAGGCCATCGACTACAGCCTGAACGCCTGGAAGGCGCTCACGCTGCACCTGGACGACGGGGCGGTGGCCATCGACAACAACCTCATCGAGCGGCAGATCAAGCCGTGGAAGCTGGGCGCCAAGAACTGGCTGTTCGCCGGCAGCGCGCTGGCCGGGCAGCGCGCGGCGGTGGTGATGAGCCTGGTTCAGTCGGCCAAGCTCAATGGCCTGGATCCGTGGGCCTACCTGCGCGACGTGCTGGCGCGCATCCACCTGCACCCCAGCCACCGGCTGGACGAACTGCTGCCGCATCGCTGGCGGCCGGCCTGACTGAAGTTGAAGTTGATGGGACGGCTCGCGCAGTGGGTGGTGATCGAGGCCGACGTCGCCGTGCGCCGCATGAGCCACGACCAGAAGGTGCGCCTGGCCGACGAGATCTACGCCCAGCAGCCCAACATGCTCGCCTCGATCCTGGCGCTGCCGGGCATGGGGGCGGACATGTCGCAGCTGGAGGTGGCGCTGCACGTCCTGTTGGTCACCTTCCAGGCGATGAAGCTCAGCGGGCACCAGTGGCCGCTGATCACCGAGGACATCCAGGACGGCTGCCTGCAGCGCCTGACGGCCCGTGCGCGCTTCAACGAAGGCTTGCCGCAGGAACTGGCGACCAAGGTCGTCGAACAGTTCCACACTGAACATGCCGAGCGCTACCTGCTGGCCTTCGTATACGGCTGGCTCGACGAACACGACCTGATGGGCGTTCGCACCGAGGCGGAGAAGTACCTCATGCTGGGCGCGCTCAACCTGGTGGAGTGTGTTGCCTTCGTCGGGGCGGTCAAGCCCAGGCCATAGCAACGGGGCCAGTCCACTCGTCAAGATGGGACGGCCAGACGCTCACTGCACATCGCCCACCGTCGAACTCACGCGACGAAACGAAATGAAAATAGGGGCCGCAGTGCGGCCCCTTTGCTTGCAACGGACTTTGACAGATCAGAAGTTGTAGGAACCTTGCAGGTAAACCGAGCGCAGGATCGGGTCGGCGTAACGCGGGTCGAAACCGACCTGGTGCCCCGACGAATCTCGCAGAGTCAACGGCGGCTTCTTATTCAACAGGTTCTTGACGCCTGCCCGGAACTCCAGCGCCTTGGTGGCCTGGAACACAGTCTGCCAATCGAACGTGGTGTAGTCGCCGATCTGCATCGAGACACGAACGTTGGTGTTGCTTGCCACGTCACGAACCAGTTGATTCTGGTCGGCGTAGCCCGAGCGGTACTTGGCGGTCAGCGTGTGGGAGAACCGCCCCGTATCCAGCGTGACCGTGGCGCGGCCGATGTTGCGGAAGGACACCTCCGCGTTCTCACCATAGTGGCTCATGTTGTCGATGAACTCGTTGCTGGTGCCCGGACGGGTGTACGAGGACTGGATGAGGTAGGTACCCGACAGTCCCAGCGTCAGGCGACCCATTGCGGTTTTCATCCGGGTCGACACATCCCAGTCAACGCCCTTGTTGATCTGCTGACCAATGTTGGTGGACGCACTGATGAAGGCCCAGTACTGCTGGTTCTGCAGGGCCTCGGCCGGGGTGGAATACAGCATGAACAGATCGCTGTACTTGCCCGGGCTGCCAAAGGCCTGGTTGGCCGACACGGCAGTCACCGCGTCCTTCAGCTTCACCTGCCAGTAGTCAGCACCGACGCTGAAGTCGCTGGTGGGCTCGAAGCGGATGCCAAGCGTGCCCTGGGTCGACTTCTCAGGACGCAACTGCGCATTGCCACCGCTCATCTGGCTGTATTGCAGCTTGCCCGGCTTGCAGTAATCGCTGGTGGGGAACGGGCAATCGTAGGAGGCTGCGGTCACGCCGTTGCTCACCAGGGGCTGCGCGATGTCGAGCATCGACGGTGCCTTGAAGCCTGAGCCGTACGACCCACGGAACAGCAGCGACGACGAATGCTGGTAGCGCGCAGCCAGCTTGTAGGTCGATGCGCTCATGGCCTTGCCGACAGTCTTACCGCTGCTGTTGATGGCACTGATGTGGTCATAGCGCAGTGCCCCCGTCAGCTCCAGCCCCTTGATCACCGGAACCAGCAGTTCGGCGAACGCGCCGGACTCCGTGCGCTCCATGTCGTACGCCGGCGGCGCGGCAAAGTTGTAGATCTCGCCGTTGACCGCAGCGGACGACGGCGACTGCTTGTAGTGGTAGTTGCGGTGATCGGCGCCCAGACCCAGACTCACAGCGCCGGCCGGCAGCTTGAAGATCTCGCTGGATGCACGCATGTCCAGGCCGGTCAGGGTGGTCGACGCGGTGCGGATCGAGCCATTGAAGATCGAGTCCTGAATCAGCTTCAGGGTCTCGGCCGATTGCTTTCCCGCCTCCACGAACGGATCGATCTTGCCGCTGGTGCGCAGCGAATTGAACTCGGCCGTCTTGAAGTAGCCGCCCACGTAGCGCTCGTCCAGGGCGTTCTGCGACCACGTAAAGGCCGAATTGAGCGACCAGGTCCCCACCTCGCCATCAACACCCAGAACGAAGTGCTTGCCGTCGGTCAGCGTCTGCGAGTCGCGCGTACCGAAGTCAGAGGCGCGGTAGGCCGCCGTGACCGTATTGACATGCGCCAACTGGTCCGCGCTCAGGTAGGGCGCGACATAGGTGTTGTACTGCGCCGAACCCACCGTGACCGGAACCGGCACAGGGTTGGGCGCGATGCGCGCCGTCAGGTCCAGGCGGGTGTAGGCCACATCGCTGAACAGCGAGAACTTGTCGTTGATCTTGAACTGGCCACTGACGAAGAACGAATCGCGCGCCGACTCCGGATACGCCTCAATGGTGGCCACAAAATCGAACGCGCAGTTCTCGGTCACCGACGTGGCCGACACGGCATTGTTCAGGCTGTAGAAGTTCATCGGCGCGCACTTGCCGTTGGCCTTCTGGTACGGATTGAACGCGTAGGTGGGCAGGGTGGTCGTCTCGCCGGTGAGCCGCTTGAAGGTCACCGTGGCGTTGGCCGGCACGGCCGACGTGCTGGTGCGGTCGTAGATGTACTTTTTGCCGTTGTACTCGAACGGCAGATAGGCCGTTGCGCCAAAGTCGCGCTGGGTGGCCTTGATCGCTTCGTTCTGGTCGTGACGGTAGGTCGCCACCAGGCTGAAGCGATCCTTGTCCAGATTGCCGAAGCCGTAGGTCACGCTCGCATTGGTGGATTCGCCGCCGCCTTCCAGAGGCTTCTCGGTACGCACCGTCACGTTGCCACCTTGCTGGTTGCGCTTGAGAACGAAGTTCACCACACCGGCAATGGCGTCTGAGCCGTACAGCGCAGAGGCGCCGTCGGTCAGCACCTCGATTCGCTCAATGGCGCTCATCGGAATCGAGTTCAGATTGATGCGGCTGCCCGAACCAGTAGGCGCAATGCGTCGACCGTTCAGCAGCACCAGGGTGTAGTCCTCGCCGATGTCATGGATGCTCGCCGTGACGATGCCACCCGAGTTGCTGCCGACGGCCGTGTCGGCAATGGAGAAGCCCTGCATGGCAGGCAGCTTCTGGATGAGATCCGCCACCGACGTGGCGCCTGATCGCTGGATCTGCTCTGCGTTGATCACCTGCACCGGGAGCGCGCCCTCGGCATTGATCCGCTTGATGCTCGAACCAGTGATCTCCACGCGCTGTGCCGCCTCTTGCGCGAACAACGCCTGCGGGAGCAGCGCAACACCAGACACGGCCACGGCCGCAGCCAGCGAAAGTTTGGACTTCTTGAACATTCGGATTCCTCTGCAATGACTGGAAGAGTTGATTTCCTCGCTTGTGCAATCCCCTACATCGCCAAGTCTGTAGACCTGTCGGTGGGCACTGCACAGACCCGCCAGTGTGAAGGAATGACGTCTACTGCACTACAAATCCAAAAAAGTGCGAAACACGGTGTTTACATCCTAGAACGGTGCAAATATTGTTTTACGGCCGGCATCGTCGGTCATTTCCAGGCCATTTAACTTGCCGATGCCTGTGTGTCCGCCCCAATGCTGGGCATAGAACGGCGTCGAACTCGGGAAAACACAGCCCCGCGTCCAGATGGGGTTGTAGCGGCCCGCCAACACCTGCTCGACGGCTGGCCCCCCACGCCACCTAAATGCGCGGCACCGCGGCCAGCAAGGCCTGGGTGTAGGCATGCTGCGGCCGTTCAAGCACGTCGGCGCAGGAGCCCTGCTCGACGATGCGGCCCGCCTGCATCACCGCGATGTGGTCGGCGATGTACTCGACCACGCCGATGTTGTGGGTGATGAACAGGTAGCTCACGCCCAGCTCGCGCTGCAGTTCGCGCAGCAGGTTGAGGATCTGCGCCTGCACCGAGACATCGAGTGCCGAGGTGGGCTCGTCGCAGACGATCAGGCGCGGGCTCAGGGCCAGGGCGCGGGCGATGGCGATGCGCTGGCGCTGGCCGCCAGAGAACTCGTGCGGAAAGCGCGCCAGCGCCTCGCGCCGCAGGCCCACCTGCTCGGCAATGGTGGTCACACGCTGGCGGCGCTGCTCGGCCGGCATCTCGGGCTGCAGGGCGCCGATGCCCTCTTCCAGGATGTCGAGCACGCGCAGCCGCGGGTTCAGCGACGAGAACGGGTCCTGGAAGATGATCTGCACCGCCTTGCGCGCCTCGCGCAGTGCGGCGCCGCTCAGGTCGAACAGGTTGCGGCCCTGCAGCAGGGCCTCGCCGCGCACCAGGGCCTGGCCGCGCAGCAGCTGCACGATGGCCTTGCCGGTGGTCGTTTTGCCGCAGCCCGATTCGCCCACCAGGGCCAGCGTGCGGCCGGCCGGCACCTCGAAGCTGACGCCACGCACGGCGTGAAACTGCGGCGCAGCGCGTTGCAGCAAGCCCTTGCCAAGCTGGAAGCTGACGTGCAGATCGCGCACCTGCAGCAGGGGCGATGTGCCGGCGGCTTCGGCTTGTGCATTGGCGGCGGCGGCCACCGCTGCCGGTGCGGCAGAGTCGGTCAAGCTGTGCGGCGTACCCTGCGGCGCGCCGGCTGGCACGCTGGATGCCGCGCTGGCGGGCGGGCGTACCGCCAGCTCGGTGAGGAGCGGCCGCTGGGCCGGGCCCAGGCCGGGCACCCGGCCCTGGGCATCGGGCGCCAGCAGCAGGCAGCGCACCTGGCCTGCGGCCGCGGGGCCGGCCTGCAGTTGTGGCTGCTCGCTGCTGCAACGCGGCTGGGCATGGGCACAGCGCGGCGCGAAGCGGCAGCCGGCGAAGGCCTGGGTCAGCAGCGGCACGGTGCCGGGGATGGCGGCCAGCGGCTCGCCGCGCCGCTGGGCGTCGGGCAGGGCCTGCAGCAGGGCCAGCGCATAGGGGTGCTGCGGCTGGGCAAAAAACTGTGCCGCCGGCGCCACCTCGATGATCTGGCCGGCGTACATCAGCGCCACATGGTGGGCCATGCCGGCCACCACGGCCAGGTCGTGGGTGATCAGCAGCAGGCCCATGCCCTGCTCGCGCTGCAGGTCCTTGAGCAGGTCGAGGATCTGCTTCTGGATCGTCACGTCGAGCGCGGTGGTCGGCTCGTCGGCCACCAGAAAGTCGGGCTCGCAGGCCAGCGTCATGGCGATCATCACGCGCTGCTTCTGGCCGCCGCTCATGCGGAAGGGGTAGTCGTCGATGCGGCGTTCGGGCTCGGGGATGCCCACCCGCCGCAGCCAGTCGATGGCCTTGGTGCGCACCGCGGCGCCGCGCAGCCCGGTGTGCGCCTCGATGGCCTCGGCCATCTGGGTGCCCACGGTCAGCACCGGGTTCAGGCTGGTGCCGGGCTCTTGGAAGATCATGCCCACGCGGCCGCCGCGCACCCGGCGCATCGCGGCCTCGGGCAGGCCCAGCAGGTCTTGCATGCCACCGCCCTGGGCACCGGCCAGGCGGATCTCGCCGGCGGTGACGGCGCCGCTCTCGGGCAGCAGGCGCAGCAGGGCCAGCGCGGTCATGCTCTTGCCGCAACCCGATTCGCCCACCAGGGCAAAGGTCTCGCCACGGCGCATGGCCAGGCTGAGCCCGTCGATGGCGCGCACGATGCCGCTTTCGGCATCGAGGGCGACGTGGAGCTGGTCGATGGTCAGCATGGGCTCAGGTTCCGGTGGCCTTGCGCAGGCCAAGGCGCGGGCGCAGGGCGCGGGCACGGGGATCGAACGCGTCGCGCACGCCGTCGGCAAACAGGTTGGCCGAGAGCACCAGCGCCACCATGAAGGTGAAGGCGGCGGCAAAGCTCCACCACACCACCGGGTCGCGGCTCATCTCGCTGCGGGCCAGGTTGATCATGCCGCCGAAGCTGCTGGTGCTGGGATCGACGCCCACGCCCACGTAGGTGAGCACGGCTTCGTAGAGGATCAGGTCGCTGAAGCTGAGCACGGTGGTGATCAGCACCAGGTGCACCACGTTGGGCAGGATGTGGCGGCTCATGATGCGGGCCGGCGCCACGCCAAAGGCGGTGGCGGCCTGCACGAACTCGAGCTCGCGCAGCTTCAGGGTCTCGGCGCGCACCAGGCGGCACAGCGTGGCCCAGCCGGTCACGCCCAGGATCACGCACAGCAGGAACACCTTGACGTCGGCGCGCTCGGCGCCGGTGTCCAGCCACTCGGGGTGCTTGTCGAGCGCCACCTGCACCATCAGCACGCAAGCGGCGATCAGCAGCACATTGGGCACCGAGCTGAGCAGGGTGTAGAGGTACTGCACCAGCTCGTCCACCCAGCCGCGGTACCAGCCCGCCAGGATGCCCAGCGTGACGGCGATCGGCAGCGTGGCCACGGTGCTGAGCAGGCCGATGACGAAGGCGGTGCGCACGCTCTTGAGCGTCTGCACCAGCACGTCGTTGCCGGTGCGGTCGGTGCCGAACACATGGTAGTGGCCCATCAGCGCCAGCACCGCACCGCCCAGCAGGCACACCACCAGCAAGGTGAGCCACAGCGCGCGCAGCGGCAGATCGGTGCGGTCGGCCAGCATTGCGCGCCAGGCCGCGCCAGTGCCGCCATGCTGGCGCCGCACCGCCCAGGCCAGGCCCAGGCCGCCCAGCGCCGCCAGCAGCAGGCCGGCGGCCGCGCCGGTGGCCGCGCGCCGTGCGATGTCGGGCAGGCGCTCGGTGGCCGGGTTGGCCAGGTGGGCGCCGCCATGGGCCAGGCGCGGGTAGTCGCGCACGCTCTGTCCGTCGCGCAGGATGTTCTGCTTGGTCAGGGCATGCGCCGCCAGCGGCTCGGAGTAGGTGCTCTCGCGCATGGCCAGCTGGCGCGCCAGCAGCACATCCAGCAAGGACTCGGTGCGCGTGTCGTAGAACACCGTGCCGGCGGGCTGGCCCGGCTTGGCCGGCAGCACGCGGCGCAGGTGCACGCTGTCGGCCAGCGTGAGCAGCACGAACAGGCCCAGCACCAGCGCCGCGCTCAAGGCGGCCGGGTCACGCAGCACCTTCAGCCAGGTGGCGCGCAGCGTGTCGTGGTGCGCCACGCGCCAGGCATAACCGGCAATCGCCGCGAACAGGGCCCACAGGGCCAGGTCGGTGGCCAGGATGACGAACTTGAATCCCATGGCAGTCAATGCCCCTCGTCCGGTGTGCAGGCCCCGGCAGCCGCCGCGGGGGTGGCCGCAAATGCCATCGCCCGCCGGCTCATGACAGCCGCACCCGCGGATCGACCCAGGTGTAGGCGATGTCGATCAAGGCATTGCTGGCGATGTAAAGCGCCGCGCCCAGAAACACCATCGAGCGCACGATGGCGAAATCCTGGCCGCTGATGGCCTCGATGACGAAGGCGCCGAGGCCCGGAATGCCGAAGAAGCTTTCGAACACCAGGCTGCCCATGAACACATAGGGCAGGTAGGCCCCGGCGCTGGTGATGATGGGCACCAGCGCATTGCGCAGCACGTGGCGAAACAGCACCACGCTCTCGGTCAGGCCCTTGGCGCGGGCGGTGCGCACATAGTCGCGGCCGATCTCCTCGAGAAACATCGCGCGGTACAGCCGGGCCTCGCCGCCCAGGCGGGCCAGCAGGCTCAGCGCGATGGGCAGGGCCAGAAACCGCACCGCATCGAGCCCCGGTGCAAAGCCCGAGATCGGCACCCAGCGCAGCACGCGCGAGAACAGGTACTGGCCGACGATGATGTAGAACAGGCTGCTGATCGACAGCATCAGCACGCACAGCACCACGCCCCAGAAATCGATGCGCGAGTGGCGAAAGAACACCAGCAGCAGCGAGAAGCTGATGCTCACCAGAAGCTGCAGCGCGAACAGCGGCACCGCCAGCTGCAGGCTCACGCCCATGCGCGTCCTGATCTCGTGGCCGATGTCGACCGAACGCGCCGAATCGCTGCGCCCGAAGTCGAGCGCCAGCAGCGACACCGAGCGCTCCCACAGCACGGTGCGGGTGAGCTTGTCGCTGCCCTCGGCCTGGGCGTTGAAGTACAGCGGCCGGTCGTAGCCGCGCTCGGCCTTCCACTTGTCGATCTGCTCTTGCGTGACCCGCTTGCCGCCGATGTTCAGGCGCGCCATGTCGTCGGGCGTGTTGACGGTGAAGAACAGGAAGAAGGTCAGCAGGTTGACGCCCAGCAGGATCAGCAGGCCATAGCCGATGCGGCGCAGGATGTAGCGGAACATCGCGCGGTTCTCCTCAGGCGCCCTGCGAGCCGGGCAGCGCGCGGCGGGCGGTGGCGGTCTCGCGGGCCGCGTAGCCGCGGCGGGCCACCCACACCAGGGCCAGCACGCCGGCCAGCAGCAGCGCCAGCGGCCAGCGCGTGGGCGCGTTCCACTCGGCCTGGGCCTGGGCGCGCTGCGCGGGGTCGATGCGGTAGTACTTGGCCATGTCGCGGATCATGATGCTGTGCTTGCCGTTGTGCACCCAGGACTGGTAGGCCTGGCCGCCCCAGGGAAAGTAGCCAAAGCACCAGGGCGAGTCCTGCTGCACCAGCGTGACCATCTGGTCGATCACCGCCTGCTTGGCCGGGCCGTCCGACAGCGCCTGCAGCTGGCGGTAGAGCTGGTCGTACTCGGGGTTCTCGTAGTTGGCGTAGTTGTCGCCGTGGCTCTTCGATCGCGCCAGCGGCCCGTACATCAGGAACAGGAAGTTCTCGGCATCGGGATAGTCGGCCAGCCAGCCGCCCCAGAAGATCTGGTGCTTGCCCTTGAGCGTCTTGTCCTGGTACTGGTTGAAGTCGGTGGCGCGGATCTCGAGCTGCACGCCGAGCTTGGCGAACTGCTTGACCATCCAGTCGTTCTCGCTCTTGAACTCGGGCGTGATCGCGCGCTGGAAGTCGTAGCTCAGCACCAGCGGCTTGCCGGTCTTCTCGTCGCGGCCGTCGGGGTAGCCGGCCTCGGCCAGCAGCTTTCTGGCCTCGTCGATCGGGCGGCGCTGGGCCTTGCCGTCCACCCAGCGATGGGTCACCGGGTTGTGGAAGCCGGGCTGCCCCTCGCGTGAGCCGAACAGGCCCGGCGGCACCGGGCCGTGCGCGGCCACGCCGCCCTTGTGCTTGAAGATGCGGCCATAGCCTTCTTCCCAGTCGACCGCAATGGCGATGGCCTGGCGCAGCTTGCGGTTGCGGGCCTGCTGTTCGGGCGTGGCGCCGCGGCCCACCACCGGATCGAGCATGTTGAAGCCGAGGTACCAGTTGGTGGCGTCGACCGACAGCGCCAGGCCGAAGCCGCGCTGGTCGAACAGCTTCTTCACGGCATCGGAGTCTTCGGCATCGGCGCGGAAGTCGACCGCCCACTCGGGCCGCTCGATCTCGGGCACGTCGAGGTAGCCCTGCTTGAACTTCTCCTTGCGCGGCACCTTCTCCTTCTCGATGGTGACGTACAGCGTGTCGATGAAGGGCATGGTCTTGCCGCAGTCGGCCAGCAGGCCGGCCTCGCGGTCACCGGGCATGCCCTCGCAGGGATAGGGCTCGCCGCGGAAGTGCGGGTTGCGCTTCATCACGTGGCGCCGGTCGCGCACGAACTCGGTCATCATGTACGGGCCGGTGCCCACCGGCCACTGGTTCAGACTCAGGCCGTTGGCGGCCATGCCGGGCTGGGCGTAGAACGCGTCGGCCTCCCACGGCATCGGCGCGGTGAACGGCATGGCCAGCCAGTAGCTCCACTGCGGGTACTTGCCCTTCAGCCGGATGCGCCAGGTGTATTTGTCAACCACCGTGGCACCGGCCAGCGGCCAGCGGCGGAAGTCGAGAAAGGGCTTGTCCTGCATGTCGGCTGGCAGGCCGGCCAGCAGCTTGACGTCCTCGCGCTTGACCAGCTCGGCATAGTCGCGCAGGCCGATCACGTAGTCGGCAAAGATGGCCAGCACCGGCGTCTCGATGCGGGTGGTGGCGTGGCGCTTGAGCGCGAAGACAAAGTCCTCGGCCACCAGCTCGCGCGTGCCCTGGTGCTCAAAGGCCAGCGGCGAGCGCTTGTCGCCCAGCTCGGCCCGGGTGAGCGCATGGTCGCTGTGGTAGCGGTACTTGCCCTGCGCATCTTTGGCAAAGGCCGGGTGCGGCGCGTAGCGGATGCCGGGCTTGACCTTCAGCTCATACACGCTCTCGGCGATCTGGTCGGCCGGCGCGTCGTCGGGCAGCGTGTTGCCGGCCTTGTCGATGTAGCGCGGCGTGACCACCGCTTGCACCGCCTTGGGCTCCAGCGTGTACGGGCGCTTCAGGTAGTGGTAACCGTAGGCCGGCTCGTAGATCTGGAAGGTGTACGCGCTCTCGGGGTTGGAGTACGAGGCGGTGGGGTCGAGGTAGCGCGGCGAGCGCTCGTCGAACGAGTAGAACAGCGTGTTCTCGCGCTCGGCATTCACCGGGTATGGGCTGTTGTTGCAGCCGGCCAGGCCACCAGCCAGCACCAGGGCCGGCAGCAGCAGCGTGCGCGGCGCCTGCGCGGGCAGCGCCGAGGCGGCCACCCGGGCCAGCCCTGCGGCCGCGGCCGCACCCCGGCGCCAGGCCAGCGCCGCCAAGCGAGCGATCGACATTCCGCGCATGCGGATACTCCTGCTGACACACCGCGCGCACCGGGGTCGGATAGAACCCCGGCCTGCGGCCTGAACGGCGCCCGTTCGGTCATCGGGCAGCCAGCGAAAACAATGGCGCCTCGACAGAACCAGCTTGTGGCCGGCCCCATCGAGGCGCAAGGCAGATTCTAAGCAGGTGTCGGGCCAGCCCTGCCGCGGGTTGCCCCGGATTCGGGGCACTCCCCTAGACAAGTGGCAAAGGCCGCCCACCCGCGTACCCGCGGGGCCGGGTGTCCCATCCAGCGGGCCAGCGCCGGGCCGCCCCAAGCCGGCCCGCCCACCCGCCCGGCGGGTGGCCCCGTGTACCCGCGGGGCCGGGTGTCCCATCCAGCGGGCCAGCGCCGGGCCGCCCCAAGCCGGCCCGCCCACCCGCCCGGCGGGTGGCCCCGTGTATGCGCGGGGCCGGGTGCCCTGCCTACCAGCCCACCAGCACGTCGCGGCCCTGCACCACCAGCTGCACCCGGGCGCCCACCGGCAGCGTGAGCTTGGGTTCGCTCACTGCGCCGGCCACGGCCGGGCCGGGCGGGTGGCCGAACGGCAGGCCGGTGAGCAGCGGCACCTGGCATTCGCTGCGCAGCCGTGCGATGGCCGTCTTGAGGGTGTAGCCGCGGTCCAGCGCGCTGGCGCGCCACTGGTTGAAACGCCCCAGCAGCACCGCCTTTTGCTGACCCAGCACACCGGCCTGGTGCAGCTGCAGCAGGCCGCGCTCGATGGCGTAGGGGTGCACGTTCACGTCTTCAAGAAACAGGATGCCGCCCTTGATGCGCGGCCAGTGCGGCGTGCCCAGCAGCGACAGCACCATCGCCAGGTTGCCGCCCCACAGCGTGCCGCGCGCCTCGAGCCCGTCAAAGCCGGCCTCGGTGCGAAAACCCACCGCCTCCAGCTCACCCGACATGGCCTCGGCAAAGCAGTCGCGCGTCACGTCGTCGAGCCCGCCATGCGTGTCGTCGCGGCCAAAGTCGTCGGCGGCCATCGGGCCCTGCCAGGTGCGCGCCGCGGGCTTGGCACCCAGGTGGGCCAGCAGACCCAGCTGCAAGGCGGTGAGGTCGCTGTAGCCCACCCAGCGCGTGCCGCGCTCGATGCTGCGCCCGATGCGCGCCCAGTCGATCTGGTCGAGCAGGCGGGTCATGCCGTAGCCGCCGCGGCAGGCCATGGCGATCGACGGCGCCGCGTCGGCCACGCGGTACAGCGCGGCCAGGCGCGCCGCGTCGTCACCGGCAAAACGCTGGTGGCGCGCGCGGGTGCTGGGGTCCAGCGTCACGGTGTAGCCCAGGGCCGACAGGCGCTGGCGCGCCAGCTTCAGCGCCGGCGTGCGCAGCTCGACGCCGGCCGGGGCCAGGATGTGCAGATCGTTCATGTCGATTCAGGCCCCGGCTTGTGCAGCGGGCGGCCGCTGGTGTCGCCGCGCAGCAGCCCGTCGAGCTCCAGCGCCTCGCCGGCCGGGATGCTGTTGTCGGCCAGCGAGGCATCCACCGCCAGGGCGCGCTGCGCATCGCGTTCGGCGCGCTGGCGGGCGCGGCGCTCGGCAAAAAACTGGCGCAGCAGCGCACCGGCCGGCGCGGCCAGCACGCCACCCACCAGCGTGGTGTGGTGGTTCAGCCGGGCATCGGCGAACAGGTCGGTCACCGAGCCGGCGGCGCCGGTCTTGGGATCGATCGCGCCGAACACCACGCGCTTGAGCCGCGCGTGCATCATGGCCATCGCGCACATCGCGCAGGGCTCCAGCGTGACGTAGAGCTCCAGGTCGGGCAGGCGGTAGTTCTGCATCAGCTGCGCGGCATGGCGCAGCGCCACGATCTCGGCATGGGCCGTCGGGTCGTGGGTGGTGATCGGCCGGTTGTAGCCGGTGGCCACCACCTGCACGCCGCGGTCGCTGCGGCGCAGCAGCACCGCGCCCACCGGCACCTCGCCGGCCAGCTGGGCATTGAGCGCCTGGTCCAGCGCCAGGCGCATGCCGTACTCGTCGGTTTCGGCGGGGCTCATGCGGTGGGCGGTGGGTTGCGCGGCGTCATCGTGCGGGCATTGTCGCTGCTTGCCGCGGCCGGCCGGCCCGGGCGGGCGGCGGTGCTGGCGCAGCGCGTGCGGCGGGCCTTCTGTGGCCTAATCTCGGCCGGCCGATGTTGGCGCCTTGCCCGCGCCCCACCCTCGCCCACATTCTTCGCATGATCCGAGTCACCGAACTGCGGCTGCCGCTGGCGCATCCGCCCGAGGCGCTGCGCAGCGCCCTGCTGCAGCGCCTGAACATTGCCGACGCCGACCTGGCCGAGCTCACGCTGCACAAGCGCAGCCCCGATGCGCGCAAGAAGTCGGCCATCCAGTTCATCTACGCCGTCGACTGCCGCCTGGCCAGCCCGGCGCTCGAGGCCGAGGTGCTGGCGCGCTGCGCCGGCGATCCGCATGTGCGGCCCAGCCCCGACATGCGCTACCGCTTCGTGGGCCAGGCGCCGGATGACTTTTTTGCCGGGCCGCACGCCCGGACGCGGCCGGTGGTCATCGGCTTCGGGCCCTGCGGCCTGTTCGCGGCGTTGATCCTGGCGCAGATGGGCCTGCGGCCCATCGTGCTGGAGCGCGGCAAGCCGGTGCGCGAGCGCACCAAGGACACCTGGGCGCTGTGGCGCCAGGGCCAGCTCGATCCCGAATCGAACGTGCAGTTCGGCGAGGGCGGTGCCGGCACCTTCAGCGACGGCAAGCTCTACAGCCAGATCAGCGATCCGCGCCACCTCACCCGCAAGGTGCTGGCCGAGTTCGTCAAGGCCGGTGCGCCCGAGGAGATCGCCTGGGTCAGCAAGCCGCACATCGGCACCTTCCGCCTGGTGGGCATGATCGAGAAGATGCGCGCCGACATCGAGGCGCTGGGCGGCGAGATCCGCTTTCGCCAGCATGTCACCGACCTGCAGATCGACACCGACGCCAGCGGCCAGCGCCAGCTGCGCGGCGTGGTGCTGGCCGACGGCAGCCGCCTGGCCTGCAGCCACCTGGTGCTGGCGGTGGGCCACAGCGCGCGCGACACCTTCACCATGCTGCATGGCCACGGCGTGGCGATGCAGGCCAAGCCCTTCTCGGTGGGCTTTCGCATCGAGCATCCGCAGGGCCTGATCGACCGCGCCCGCCTGGGCCCGGCCGCCGGCAACCCGCTGCTGGGCGCGGCCGACTACAAGCTGGTGCACCACGCCAGCAACGGCCGCGCGGTGTACAGCTTCTGCATGTGCCCGGGCGGCACGGTGGTGGCCGCCACCTCCGAGCCGGGCCGCGTGGTGACCAACGGCATGAGCCAGTACTCGCGCAACGAGCGCAACGCCAACGCCGGCATCGTGGTCAACATCGACCCCGAAGACTACCGCCAGAGCGCCGGCGACGGCCCGGTCTCGCCGCTCGACGGCTTTGCGTTCCAGCGCTTCTGGGAGAGCCGCGCCTTCGAGCTGGGCGGCGGCAACTACCACGCCCCCGGCGAGCTGGTGGGTGATTTCGTGGCCGGCCGGCACGGCGAGGCAGTGTCGCGCAGCTTCGGCAGCGTGCTGCCCAGCTACACGCCCGGCGTCACGCTGACTGACCTGAACGACCCCGCGCGGCCCAGCCTGCCACCCTATGTGCTGCAGGCCATCCGCGAGGCCCTGCCGGCCTTTGCGCGCCAGATCCGCGGCTTTGACATGGCCGATGCGGTGCTCACCGGCGTGGAGACGCGCACCTCGTCGCCGCTGCGCATCAACCGCGGCCGCGACGACTTCCAGAGCCTGAACACCCGCGGCCTGTACCCGGCCGGCGAAGGCGCGGGCTATGCCGGCGGCATCATGTCGGCGGGGGTGGACGGCATCGAGGTGGCCGAGGCCCTGGGCCGCGACCTGCTGGGCGCGGCTGACAAGCTGTGAAGAATCTGCCGCGCGGGCACATGGCGACCCTGCGTGACTCGCCGCGGGATGCACGTCGTTATTGATAACGCGATTGCAATACACTTCGACCCCATACGTTGGGATCTCCGGAGACATTGCATGCGCGCACCGCGTCGACACGCCATCACCCTGGCCTGCCTGGCCTGCCTGGCCAGCCTGGGCAGCCAGGCCCAGACCCCGCCGGCCGAGCCCGCCGCGGTGGAGGTGGTGGGCCGTCGCCAGGGTGGCGCCTACGAGGCCGGGCAGGTGGACGGCAGCAAGAGCAGCCTGCCGTTGCTGGAGCAGCCGCAAAGCCTGCGCGTGATCTCGCGCCAGGCCATCGACGACCTGGGCGCCGTGCGTCTGGACGATGTGCTCGACTACGTGGGCGGTGTCTCGCGCCAGAACAACTTTGGCGGCCTGTGGGACAACATCGCCATCCGCGGACTGGCCGGCAACGAGAACCAGGGCATGGCCATGCTGCTCAACGGCCTGGCCGCCAACCGCGGCTTCAACGCCCCGCGCGACCTGGCCGATGTGGAGCGCATCGAGTTCCTGAAGGGCCCGGTGGCCGCGTTGTACGGCGCCAGCGAGCCCGGCGGCACGGTCAACCTGGTGACCAAGAAGCCGCTGTGGCAGCGCGCCGGCTCGGCCGAGTTCTACGCCGGCAGCTGGGATGCCTACCGCCTGGCGCTCGACACCACCGGCCCGCTGGGCCCGCAGCTGGCCTACCGGCTGAACCTGGCGGTGGAAGACAAGGGCAGCTTCCGCACCCACGTGCACAGCCGCCGCCAGGTGCTGGCGCCGGCCTTCAGCTGGCGCCTGGCCAGCACCACCACGCTGGACTACAGCGGCCAGTGGCTGCGCCACGCCACGCCGCTGGACCGCGGCGTGCAGGCCATCCAGGGCCAGCTGGGCGCGGTGCCGCGCACGCAGTTTCCGGGCGAGCCGGCCGATGGCGACGTGACCGTCACCAACCAGGGCCACCAGCTGGTGCTGCAGCATGAGCTGGCGGCCGACTGGCGGCTGCGCGGCGCGCTGTCGTGGCGCGAGACGACGCTGCGCGGCTTCTCCACCGAGCCCAACGAGCTGCTCAGCGATGGCCGCACGCTGTCGCGCCAGCGCCGCGAGCGCGACTACGCCTCCGACGATCTGGCGCTGCAGGCCGAGCTGCACGGCCGCCTGGCCCTGGGCGGCCTGCAGCACGAGCTGCTGGCCGGGCTCGAGGCCTACCGCTTCGAGCTCGATCAGCGCCAGCTGCGCTACCGCCCGGCGGCGGGCACGGCCGGCTATGCCATCGACCTGCTGGCGCCGGTGTACGGCCAGGCCCAGCCGACACCCACCACGCTGATCACCAACACGCTGGAAACGCAGCGCGGCAGCGCCCTCACGCTGCAGGATGCCGTGCAGCTGGCCCCGACCTGGCGCCTGGTGGCCGGCCTGCGCAGCGAAACCGTGGCGCAGGACCTGCTCAACCGCAGCAGCGCCGTCGGCAGCAGCCAGAAGCCGCAGGAGACCAGCCGGCGCCTGGGCATCACCTGGCTGCCGGCGCGCGGCTGGGCGCTGTTTGCCAACGCCGGGCGCAGCTTCCGGCCCAACCCGGGTGTGGATGTCAACAGCCAGCCCTTCGCGCCCGAGCTGGGCCGCGCCGCCGAGCTGGGTGCCAAGTGGGAAGCGGCCAACAAGCGCCTGGGCGCCACGCTGGCGCTGTTTGACATCGGCAAGCGCAACGTGGTCTACAACAACGGCAGCGGCAACAACGCCGTGGCCGGCGAGGTGCGCAGCCGCGGCATCGAGTTCGACCTGGCCGGCCAGATCGGCGGCCACTGGCGCCTGAGCGCCAGCCTGGGCCACTACGACACCACGGTCGAGAAGGACCAGACGCTGCAGCCCGGCGGCCGCCTGCTCAACGTGCCGCGGCTCAACGCCAGCGCGCTGGCGGTCTACGAGGGCCTGCTGCCCGGCGGCGGCCGTTTCGGCCTGGGCGGCGGCCTCACCCATGTGGGCGCCCGCGTGGGCCAGGCCTACACCGCGGCCGAGGCGCGCGCCGGCAGTGCCGCGTTCATGCTGCCGGCCTACACCACGGCCAAGCTGGTGGCCTACTGGCGGGCCACGCCCGCGCTGCGTTTTTCGCTCGACGTGGACAACCTGGCCGACACCCGCTACGAGACCAGCTCGTACAGCCGCCTGTGGGTCACACCGGGCACGCCGCGCAACCTCACGCTGGGCGTGCAGGCCCGTTTTTGAGCGCTCACCCGGCCCTTGCGGCGGCGTCCGGCGCCTGCACGCGGCGTGCGGCGCTGGCCGCCGCGGCCGCTGTGACCGCCCTGCCCGGATGGCCGGCGCTGGCGCGGATGGCCGGCGCCCAGGCCGCGCCGGCCGGCCGGCCGCTGCGCATCGTCGGGCCGTGGGAGATCACCGGGCTCGAGCCGGCCATCGCCGGCCACTTCTTCACCCGCCTGCAGGTCTGCGAGACCCTGGTCGAAGCCGATGACCAGGGCCGGCTGCAGCCCGGCCTGGCCAGCGCCTGGACGCTGGCCGACGACGGCCTGCACTGGCGTTTTCGGCTGCGCGAGGGCGCGCGTTTTCACGATGGCACGCCCGTCACCGCCGCCCAGGTGGCCCAGGTGCTGCAGCGTGCCCACCAGCAGCCCGGCCTGCTGCGCCTGGCACCGCTGGCCGCCATCGAGCCCGCCGCCGGCGCCACCGGCAACGCGCTGCTGCTGCGCCTGCGCGAACCCTTTGCGCTGCTGCCGGCCTTGCTGGCGCACAGCAGCACCCTGGTGCTGGGCGCTGCCAGCCGCGGCGCTGACGGCCGGCTGGGCACGATCATCGGCAGCGGCCCCTACCGCATCCATGCGCTGACGCCGCCACAGCAGGTGCAGGTGCAGGCCATGCAGCCCGGGCTGCCGGTGCAACAGGCGCACTACCTGAACGTGTCGCGCGCCGAAACCCGGGCCTTGATGGCCGAGGCCGGCCAGGCCGACATGGCGCTGGCGCTCGACCCCGCCAGCCTGCAGCGCCTGGGCCGCCTGTCGCGCCTGCGCGTGGCGCAGGTGACGGTGCCGCGCACGCTGATCATGAAGCTCAACGCCGGCCACCGCTGGCTGCGCGACCCGCGCGCCCGGCGCGCCTTGTCGCTGGCGCTCGACCGCGGCGGCATCGCCCGCGGCCTGCTGCGCGACGGCGAGCTGGCCGCCACCCAGCTGCTGCCGCCCACGCTGGCGGCCTGGCACCAGCCGGGGCTGGCACCGCTGCGCTTCGATCCGGCCGCCGCGGCGCGGCTGTGGGCCGAGCTGGGCTGGCAGCGCGGGCGCGACGGCCTGCTGCAGCGCGATGGCGACACCCTGCGCCTGACGCTGCGCAGCTTTCCTGACCGGCCCGAACTGCCGCTGGTGGCCACCGCCGTGCAGGAGCAGCTGCGCCAGACCGGCATCGACTGCCGGGTCTTGATCGGCAACTCGGGCGAGGTGCCGCTGCGCCACCGCGACGGCAGCCTTGAGCTGGCGCTGGCCGCACGCCACTACGCCCTGGTGCCCGATCCGCTGGGCACCCTGCTGCAGGACTTCGGGGCCGGGGCCGGTGAGGCAGCCGGCGGCCAGGGCGGCGACTGGGGCGCGATGGGCTGGCACAGCCCGGCGCTGCAGCAGGCACTGACCGGCCTGGCGCGTGGCCAGGGCGACGCCCCGGCCCTGCGCGCCCAGGCCATGGCCGTGCTGCACGACGAGCTGCCGGTGATCCCCATTGCCTGGTATCGCCAGTCGGCCGCGCTGGCCCCGGCGCTGGCCGAGCTGGCGCTCGACCCGCTCGAGCGCAGCTGGCGCCTGAGCCGCATGCCCTGGCCCGGGGGCCGGGCATGACGCGCTGGCAGCGCAGCCTGGCGCAGCGCCTGCTGCAGGCCGGCCTGGTGGCCCTGCTGGTGGGCGTCTTCAGCTTTTTGATCATGCGCGCGCTGCCAGGCGATGCGGCCTACCGCATCGCCGCCGCGCGCTACGGCTACGACCTGGTGGACGGCGCCGCCGCCGCCGCCGTGCGCGCCGAGCTGGGCCTGGATGGCCACTGGCTGCCGGCGCTGGGCCGCTGGCTGGCCGATCTGGCGCAGGGCCGGCTGGGCGTGTCGGTGGTCAGCGGCGAGCCGGTGTGGCACGAGCTGCTGCACGAGCTGCTGCCCAGCCTGGGCCTGGCCGCTGCCACGCTGGCGCTGGTGGCCCTGCTGGGCCTGCCGCTGGGCCTGGCCTGCGGGCTGCGCCCCGGCGGCCGGCTCGACCGCCTGAGCCTGGCGCTGGCCGTGGCCCTGCGCGCCCTGCCGCCCTTTGCGCTGGGCCTGGTGCTGATCCTGCTGTTTGCGGTGCAGCTGCCGGTGCTGCCGGCCGCCGGCCATGGGGACGCCGCCAGCCTGCTGCTGCCGGCACTGACCCTGGCCTTGCCGCTGGCCGCCACCGCCGCGCGCGTGGTGCGCGAAGCGGTGGCCGCGGTGGCCGCCTCGGCCTACTGGGCCTTCGGCCGGGGCAAGGGCCTGCCCGGCGCCGTGCTGCTGTGGCGCCATGGTCTGCGCAATGCCGCGCTGCCGGTGGTGGCCTGGCTGGGCGTGCAGGCCGTGCTGCTGGTGGAGGGCGTGGTCATCGTCGAGACCCTGTTCGCCCGCCCCGGCCTGGGCCATGCGATGGTGCATGCGGTGTTCGGCCGCGACGTGCCGATGATCCAGGGCACCGCCCTGCTGCTGGGCGCGCTGTTTGTCGGCTTCAACGCGCTGGTCGACGCCGCCTGCCTGGCCCTCGACCCGCGCCGCCGCGACGAGGCCGCTGAATGAACCCGGCAGACTCTTCCCAGACACCCGGCCCGCCGCACGGCCTGTCGCCCGCACCGCCGCTCGCCCCGGCCCGTGCGTGCGCAGCGTCCGGCCGCGGTCTGGCCCGGCCGCTGGCCCTGGCCCTGCTTGGCGCGCTGGCGCTGCTGGCCGTGCTGGGCCCCTGGCTGAGCGGGCACGACCCGCGCGTGCAGCAGCTCGACGCGGTGCGCGCCCTGCCCTCGGCCGCGCACTGGCTGGGCACCGACCACCTGGGCCGCGACCAGTTCACCCGGCTGGCGCTGGCGCTGCGCCTGTCGCTGGGCCTGGCGCTGGCCACCGTGGCCATGGCCGCGCTGGCCGGCAGCGCGCTGGGCCTGGCCGCAGCCTGGCGCGGCGGCTGGCCCGACCGCCTGGCCACCACGCTGGCCGATGCCGTGCAGGCCTTGCCCGGCCTGCTGCTGGTGCTGCTGGTGGCGGCCATCTCGCCGGGCGACTTCGGGCCGCTGTATGCCGGGCTGGCGCTGGCGCTGTGGGTCGAATTTTTCCGCGTGGTGCGCTTGATGGGCCGCGGCGTGCTGCAGGGCGCGCCGGTGGAGGCCGCGCGCCTGCTCGGCTTCGGCCCGCTGGCCATCGTGCGGCGCCACCTGTGGCCCGAGCTGGCCCCGGTGCTGCTCACGCTGGCGGCCTTTGGCGCCGCCGCCGCGGTGCTGGCCCTGGCCACCCTGGGCTTCGTGGGCGTGGGCCTGCAGCCACCCACCGCCGAGCTGGGCCTGATGCTGATCGAACTGCTGCCCTACTGGCGCGAAGCCCCCTGGCTGCTGCTGCCGCCGGTATCGGCCCTGGTGCTGCTCACGGCCGGCTTCATGCTGCTGGCCCGCCGGGGGCATGCACCGTGAGCGCCGCACTGCAGGTGCGTGAGCTGGCGGTGCACGCCGGGGCCGCCACGCTGGTGCAGGGCGTGAGCTTCGAGCTGGGCGCCGGCCAGGCCCTGTGTGTGCTGGGCGAAAGCGGCAGCGGCAAGTCGCTGATGGTGCAGGCGCTGATGGCCAGCCTGCCGGCGGGCCTGCGGTCCAGCGGCGAGGTGCGCCTGCAGGGCCGTGTGCACGACGAAGCCGCCCGCCGCGCCGCCTGGGGCCGGCAGATCGCCCTGCTGCCGCAGGAACCCTCGGCCGCCCTCGACCCCAGCATGCGCGCCTGGCCACAGGTGGCCGAGGTGTACCGCTGGCTGCGCGGCCTGGCCGCGCCCGCCGCGCGCCAGCAGGCGCAGGCCGATCTCGCCCGCCTGGGCCTGCCCGCAGCGGCACAGCAACGCCACCCGCACCAGCTGTCGGGCGGCATGGCCCAGCGCGTGGCGCTGGCCGCCACGCTGGCCGGCGGCACGCCGCTGCTGGTGGTGGACGAGCCCACCAAGGGCCTCGACACCGAGCGCCGCGACCAGGTGCTGGCCCTGCTGCAAGCCGCCATGGCCGCCGGCGCCGCGGTGCTGGCCATCACCCACGACGTGGCGGTGGCGCGGGCCCTGGGCGGCCAGCTGCTGGTGATGCGTGGCAGCCAGGTCATCGAGCAGGGCCCGGCCAGCGAGCGCCTGCGCCAGCCGCAGCACGACTACACCCGCGCCCTGCTGGCGGCCGACCCCGCCACCTGGGCCGCACGCCCGGCGGCCCGGCCCGACACCGGCCGACCGGTGCTGCTGCAGGCGCACGGCCTGGCGCTGCAGCGGGGCGGCCAGCAGCTGTTTGAAGGCGTCAACCTGGCGGTGCGGGCCGGCGAGCGCTGGGCCATCCAGGGCCCCAGCGGCGCCGGCAAGACCTCGCTCGGCCAGGTGCTACTGGGCCTGCTGCGGCCCAGCGCGGGCCAGGTGCTGCGCGCCCCGCAGCTGCCGCGCCTGGGCCTGCAAAAGCTCTACCAGGACCCGCTGGCGGCCTTTGCGCCGCACATCACGCTGGGCACCGGCCTGGCCGACTTTCTGCGCCTGCACCGCCTGCCCGCCGCGGCCCTGCACGCGCTGCGCGAGCGCCTGGGCCTGCCGGCCGCCCTGCTGCAGCGCCTGCCGCAGGCGGTGTCGGGCGGCGAGCTGCAGCGCCTGGCACTGCTGCGCGTGATGCTGCTGAAGCCGGCCTTGCTGTTTGCCGACGAGCCCAGCTCGCGGCTCGACCCGATCACCCAGCGCGACGTGCTGCAGCTGCTGCAGGCCCAGCTCGACGCCGAGGGCACGGCCCTGCTGCTGGTCACCCACGACGCCGCACTGGCCGCGCATGTGGCCGAGCACCGGCTGCAGCTGGGCGCCACCGGCAAGCACCTGCACGCAAGCGCCGCAGACAGGACAGCGTCACGCCAGATCCGGTAACCTGCCGGCATGGAACGCAACACCCGCCAGCGCAGCGCCATCCGCGAGGCCATTTCCCGTGCCGAGCGGCCCTTGCTGCCGCACGAGGTGCTCGACGCCGCCCAGCACGAGGCGCCGGGCCTGGGCATTGCCACCGTCTACCGCAACCTCAAGGTGCTGGTCGAGGAAGGCGAGCTCACCGTGGTGAGCCTGCCCGGCGAGAACCAGCGCTACGAGCCGGTGGGGCACCGCCACCACCACCACTTCCAGTGCCGCCATTGTCAGCGGGTGTTCGACGTGCATGCCTGCCCGGGCGACTTTGCACGCCTGGCACCACCGGGCTTCACGGTGGACGACCACGAACTCGTGCTGTACGGCCGCTGCAGCGATTGCGCCGCCCTGCCGGCCAGCCCTGCCCCATGAGCCACCGCCTGCTGAACCCATGGGCCGCGGCGCTGCTCATCGCGCCGATGCTGGCCACCCAGCCGGCCCTGGCCGCTGGCAAGGCCCACGAACACGGCACGCTCAAGCTCGACGTGGCCATCGACGGCGCGCAGCTCAGCGTGGCGCTGGAGGTGCCGCTGGACAACCTGCTGGGTTTTGAGCGCGCACCGCGCAACGAGGCCGAGCGCAAGGCCGCCGGCGAGCTGCTGGCGCGCCTGCGCGCGCCCGGCCAGGGCCCGGCCCTGTTCGCGCCCGACGCCGCCGCGCAGTGCACGCTGGCCCGGGCCGAGGTGAACGCGCCGGTGCTGGTGCCGGCCGGCCATGAACCCACGCGGCCCAGGGGCGCCACCGCCTCCGCCACCGGCAGCGAGCACGCCGACCTGGACGCCAGCTACACCTACAGCTGTGCCCAGCCGGCCGCCCTGCGCAAGCTGGACATCGGCCTGTTCGAGGTCTTCCAGCGCCTGCAGCGCATCGACGTGCAGCTGGCCGGCCCTCAGGGCCAGGCCAAGTCCACGCTGAAACGGCCGCAGCGGCGGGTTCAGCTGGCGCGCTGAGCGCGCGCCGGGGTCCATCCCCACCCGATTGCCAACCAGCGGGTGCCGTTCGCAGGCAAGCCCGGCGATCCGGCGCGCCCGCGCCGCTTGCATGCGCACTGCTGCAGGCCAACGGCAGCGCGCCGACCTCTTGCTGGCGTTCTGGCGTGTTGCGGCTGCAGTGGCTTGATTGATAATGCGATTTATTCTTATTACGTTTGCGCCACAGGCCGGCCGATGCCAGTCGCCATGGCCAGGCCCGGGCGTGCGTCTTTCACTTCCAGAGTCTTCTTGTGCTGGAGCGCTACCACCGCGAACTGCTGAACTTCCTGGCGCGCCAGGTGAACGACCGCGACACCGCGGCCGACATCGCCCAGGAAAGCTTTGTGCGCGTGCTGTCAGCCCAGTCGTCGGGCCAGGCCGTGCTGGACATGCGCGCCCTGCTCTACCGCGTCGCCCGCAACCTGGTGATTGACCAGCACCGGCGCAACGAGGTGCGCCGGTCCTGCGATCTGGACGCCCTGCCAGAAGACCAGCACCCGCCGGCGCCCAGGCACCTGCAGCCTGAAGAGCTGCTGGCCTCGCAGCAGGTGATCCGCGCGTACCTGGCCACCATCGAGGCCCTGCCCGCGCGCTGTCGGGAAGCCTTCGTGCTGCATGTCTTCGACGACTGCAGCCACGCCCAGATTGCCCAGCACATGGGCATTTCAGCCAGCATGGTGGAAAAGCACATCGTGCGCGCCATGGTGGCCTGCAAGCTGTGTGAGCGCCGCCTGCGCGGCGAGGGCGAATCGAATCCAGGCCGGAAAGGCCTGACCGGCCAGCAGGCCAAGGCGCCAGACTGAGCCTGCCCGGGTGAGGCTGGGCTCACCTCGTGCGTCTACATTGACCAGAGCCAGCCGTTTGCCGCACCGCCATGCCCACCACCCCGCCTTCCTGGCGCGCTGATCGCGCCCATGCCATCGCGCAAGACCCGCCAGCCGGCGCCAGCGCCGGCCGACTGGCGGAAGAAGGCGCCGACGAACGCGAGTTCGAAGCCTTCGCCCAGGCGCAGCATCCGCTGGACCTGGCGGCCGCCACCTGGGTGACGCGCAAGCGCAGCGGCCTCAGTGCCGAAGGCGAAGCCGAATTGCAGGCCTGGCTGGACGCCGACCCGCAGCACGCGCAGGCCCTTGAAGACATGGAGGCCACCTTCGGCGAAGTGCAGCAGCTGCCTGGCGACGACGTGGCGCAGCTGCGCGCCTGGCTGCCGGAGCAAGAGGCCGCCGCCCGGGCCGGGCTCGCGCCCAGCGGGCCCAGGCGGCCACAACGCGGCCTCACCACCGGCTGGGGTTTCGTCCTGCCCGGCCTGCTGGCTTGGCTGCGCCCGCTGGTGCCCCATGGCGCCGCCGCGGCCATGGCATTTGCGACCGTGTGCGGTGCCTGGCTGGGGTGGCGCCATTGGCAGCAGCAACCTGTGTTCGCGCAGGCCTACGCCACCGAACGCGGCCAACAACTGCAGGCCACCCTGCCCGACACCGCCGACACCGCCCCGGCCGCCGGCAGCACGCTGCAACTCGACACCGCCACCCGGGCCGAGGTGCGCCTGTTTCGCGACCGGCGCGAAGTGCACCTGCAAAGCGGTCAGGCCATGTTTGCGGTGCATGCCGACCCGCAGCGCCCCTTCCATGTGTACGCCGGCGCGCTTCGCATCACGGTCGTCGGCACCCGCTTTTCGGTGCGGCATACAGGCACCGGGCTCGATGCAGGCCAGACCGTGGTGGCAGTGGAAGAGGGCCGTGTGCGCGTTGAAGCACACCCGCATTCCGCCGGTGGCGACGCCGCAGCGCCGGCGGGCGTTGCGGCGCCCCTGGCACCGGCCAAGCACCGCGTCGAGCTGAGCGCTGGGCAGATGGTGGTGGCCAACGCCCAGGGCCAGGTGGGCCCGGTCGTCGCGCTGCCGGCCCATGCCATCGCCCCCTGGCGAAGCGGGCGCCTCGGCTTCGACCACACCCCACTGGCCCAGGCCATTGCCGAGTTCGAGCGCTACGGCCGCACCGGGCTGGTGGTGCACGACCCCGCCGTGGCTGCCTTGCCGGTGGGTGGCAGCTACAGCCTCACGCAGTGGCAGCGCTTTGCCGAGACCCTGCCGCAGGTGCTGCCGGTGCGCCTGGTGCGCCGGGGCCAGGTCACGGAGGTGGTGGCGCAGTGAGGCGAAACCGGCCGCCGCAGACATCAAGAAGAATTCTTATTCGCAACATGAGGAAACCGCAGGGGTGCTGCGTCTTCTTCGGGAGGCAGGGCCGGTCCGCAAGGCGCCGGCCCGGCAAATCAGCCACCGACCGAGGAGTTTTCACCCATGCGAACGATGCCGCTGCACCAGCGCTTCACCCCTGCACCCCTGGCCCAGGCCGCCTTCCTGGCCTTGGCGATGGCGGCCGGCCATGCGCCGCTGGCCCACGCCCAAAGCGGCACGGCAACGGCGGTCGCCACGCCCATCGCCCTCACCATCCCGGCGCTGCCGCTGGGGCAGGCGCTCAACGAGCTGGCGCGCCAGGCAAACCTGGCGATGACGTTTCCGGCGGCGCTGGTGGCGGGCAAGCAGGCGCCGGCGGTGACGGGGCCGTTGACGGTGCAGCAGGCACTGGATCGGCTGCTGGCCGGCAGCCGGCTGACCGCCGCGGTGGAGGGCCACTCGGTGATCGTGAAAGAGCTGCCGGCGGGCGCCGTCGCCTTGAAGGAAATGCCCACGGTGCGCGTCGTGGCCTCGGTTCTGCGCCCAGGCGATCTGCCCGCGGCCTTTGCCGGCGGCCAGGTCGCCACGGGCGCGCGGATGGGTGTGCTGGGCAACCAGAGCGTGATGGACACCCCCGCCAACATCACCAGCTACACCGCCGAGCTGATGGAAAACCGCCACGCACGCACCGTGGCCGACGTGCTGACCAGTGATCCCTCGGTGCGCAACTCGGTGACGACCGGGCACCAGTACGAGAACTTCAAGGTGCGCGGGTTCACCATCAGCCGCGGTGACTTCGCCATCGACGGCCTGTTCGGCATGAGCGGCAACAGCAACAGCGCCATCGACATGTTCGAACGGGTCGAACTGCTGAAGGGCCCGGGCGTGCTGTTTACCGGCATGGCCCCCAGCGGCGGGGTGGGCGGCATCATCAACATGGTGCCCAAGCGCGCCAGCGACGAACCGATCAACCGGGTGACCGTTGACGCGCAAAGTGCCAGCCAGCTGGGCACCAGCGTCGATGTCGGCCGCCGTTTTGGTGAGGACAAGGCGCTGGGCCTGCGCATCAACGGGCGCTTCGCCGATGGCGAAACCACCCTGCAGGGCCAGGACGAGCGGCGCGAATCCTTCTCCGTCGCGCTCGACTACCGGGGCAAGGCGCTGAAGGCCTCGCTCGACGCGTACACCAGCAAGGAAGTCGTCACCGGTGGCGTCGGCGCGATGTTCGAGTTTCCGACCAACGCGGTCGTTCCGGCCGCCCCAGACCCATCGATCAATCAGTTTCCCAGTGCCAACGGCGTGCTGGAATCCAATGCCGTGATCGCCAGGGCCGAGTACGACATTCTTCCGGGCTTTTCAGCCTTTGCCGCCACCGGCCTGTCGAAGTCCAAGAACGCAGGCTTCACCGGCGGCTCGATCGTCAACGCCATCTCCGCCAGTGGCACCAGCACCACGACGACCACCGGGGCCACGCTGGGCAGCCAGACCAACCGGAGCACAGAAGCCGGCCTGCGCGGGCGCTTGACCACCGGCCCGGTGCTGCATGACCTGGTGCTGCAGGTGTCGCGCCTGGAAAACGAGACGCGGTCGGCCAGCGTCACCAAGGCCATCGCCAGCACGAACATCTACAACCCGACCTATGCCGACATGCCGGTCATGCCCACGTTCGCGCCCAAGACCGCGCAGACCACGTGGTCGGGCCTGACGCTGGCCGACACGCTGTCCACCTGGAACGACAAGCTGCACCTGACGCTGGCCATGCGCCGGCAGCGCATCGAGACCACCAGCTTCAGCGCGACCGGCGCCGTCACCGCCGACTACGACATGAGCGCGTGGGCCCCGTCGGTGGGGGTGGTGGTCAAGCCCTGGGGCGATCACCTGTCGCTGTATGCCAACCATGTGCAAGCGCTGAGCAAGGGCGATCAGGTGACCCAGGTTGCCGGCTACGTGCAGGACTTCACCTTCGAGCCCTACAAGTCCACGCAACACGAGCTGGGGGTCAAGTGGAACCTGGGCAGCTTTGCCCACACCGTCAGCCTGTTCCAGATTTCCCAGCCCATGCTGATCGCCACCGGCGTGCGCCCCAACATGATCGCCACGATCAACGGTGAGAAGCGCGTGCGCGGACTGGAATGGAACAGCTTTGGCACGGTGATGCCCCATGTCCGACTCCTGGGCGGCGTGGCCTACACCGAGGGTGTGCAAACCCGCACCCAAGGCGGGCAGTACGACGGCAAGGACGCTGTCGGCGTGCCGCAATGGCAAGGCAATCTCAGTGCCGAATGGGACACCCCCTGGGTGCCGGGCCTGACCTTCAGTGGCCAGGTCACCACCACCAGCAGCCAGTACCTGGATTCGGCCAACGTCATGACCCTGCCGAGCTGGACGGTGCTGGATCTGGGCGCGCGCTACAGCATGCAGGTGGCCGGCAAGAAGCTGACCACCCGCCTGACGGTCAGCAACGCATCGGACCGCCACTACTACTCGAGCTCGTTCCGCGACACCCGACCCGTGGCGAACCTGGGCCAGGGCCGTGTGGTGTCAGTCTCGGCCACGCTGGACTTCTGACCATGCCTGCCAGCGCCATGCAAACAAGCACCTTGATCGGACTGGCGCTGGCCTTTGCGGGTTGCCTGGCCTGTTATCTGGCCTCGCCCAACCAGCGTTGGCTGGCCAAGCCAGTGCCCGCGCGGCTGGCGCGGGCCGGCGGCGTGGCCCTGTGGGTGATGGCCTGGCTTTGTCTTGCCCAGGCGCGACAGGCGCTGACGGCCACGCTGCTGCTCTACACCGCGCTGATGCTGTGCTTCGTGGTGCTGCCATGCACCGGTGCCCTGCTGGGTCTGCTGAAGCGGCCGAAGGATGCATGAGATGACCGACAAGAAGCCGCCGCCCATTCAACGGGACTGGTGGTCCAAGACCCTCGCCGGGCTGTTGCTGGGCGGCGTGCTGGCCCTGGCCGTCAGTGGCGTGTTTGCCCAACTCATCGACGGCGTGCCCTTCGGCGCGCGCCGCCAATTGGCGAACTGGCTGGTGCCCCCGATCTGGCTGGGCGTGCTGGGCACGGTCTACTTCTTCTCCAGCGGGCTGCGGGCCTGGTTGTGGCTGGGCGGCGCGGCAGCCTTGCTGACGGCGGCTTTCCATCTGCTGCGCAGCGCCTGACCTTCTTTGAAACCGGCATGAAAACCGAGTACGTCCGCATCTACAAGTCGGTGCACACCTGGGTCAGCATCGTCAGCGGGATGGCCTTGTTCATCGCGTTCTATGCCGGGGCGCTGGGCATTTTCAAAGAGCCGCTGAACCGCTGGGCCGCGCCGCCCAGGCTGGAACAAGCGCTCACCCCGCTGGCCGATACCCCGCAACTGATCACCCAGACCCTGGCCCGCGCCCCGGCGGCGGCCAAGGGCTTCGTGATCTACCTCGAAGACGCCGAGCACATCCCGGCGCGGATGGCCTGGCGCGTGCGAGGCCCGGGTGATGGGGAGGACAACGCATCGGCCCCGGTCACCCACATCGCCAGCCTGGACGCTCAGGGTCAGGCGCAGGTGGAGCCCTTCCAGGGCCATCGTCTGGCCACCTTCATCGACCACCTGCACCGGGTGGTCGGCCTGCCTGTCGACAACGACGCCAACCGCTGGATCATGGGCGTGTTCGCCACGCTGTACGCCCTGGCCTTGTTCTCCGGCGTGGTGATCCTGCTGCCCTCGCTGGCCAAGGATCTGTTCGCGCTGCGCATCGGCAAGAACCTCAAGCGCATGTGGCTCGACACGCACAACGTGGTGGGGGTGGTCAGCCTGCCGTTCCACATCGTCATCGCGGTGACGGCCGTCGTGTTTGCCTTCCACGACCCGATCTATGCGGTGCAGGACAGCACCATCCACGCAGGCGCCAAACCGGCCGGCGGCCCACGCGAGCGCGCAGCCGGCAAGGCCGCGGCCAAACGTGACCCCGCCAGCATGGTGCCGCCGGCGTCGCTGGTCGACGCGGTCAAGACCTTTGCGCCGTCGTTCGAGCCGAGCTTCCTGCAGTACCGACGGGTTGGCGAAGCCAGCGCCGAAGTCCGGGTGTGGGGCAAGGACGCGGCGGGCGTCATGCCGCGGCCCCGGGGCGGCTTCGTGAGCGTCGACCCCTATACCGGCAAGATCACCAGCAGCGATCGCATGCCTGGCAGACAGGAAGCACCCGCGCTGGTCATCCACAGCCTGTTCGCGCTGCACATGGGCGCCTTCGGGGGGGCGCCCGTGCAGTGGATGTACTTCGTGATGGGGCTGGCCGGCGCCTGGCTGTTTTACAGCGGCAACCTGCTGTGGGTGGAATCTCGCCGCGTCAAGCCCGCGCGAGGCGCATCAGACAGCGATGCCCCGCCTGCACAGCGGCGCCATGTGCAGCGCATGGCCAATGCCTGCGTGGGTGTGTGCCTGGGCTGCGTGTGCGGCCTCTCGCTCAGCATCGTCTCAGCCAAATGGCTGCAGGCCCATGTGGACAACATGGCCGTTGCGCACCAGTGGGTCTACTACGGCGCGTTTTTCGCCGCGCTGGGCTGGAGCTTCTGGCACGGGGCCGCGCGCGCCGCCATCCACCTGCTGTGGCTGGCAGCCGCCTTCACGCTGGCCATTCCGGCCACCAGCCTGCTGGGCCGGCTGCAGCCTGAGCTGGGCCTGTGGGCGCACGGCAGCGCGGTGAGCCTGGGCGTCGACCTCGTGGCCCTGGCCGGCGGCCTGTGCTTTGCAGGCTTGGCCCGTTTGACCCAACGACGCGCATGGCTCGGCCCGGCCGACAGCATCTGGTCTGTGAAGCCCCGGGCCTGTGCTGCCGGGCTTTGACCTCAGGTCAACATCAGCTGGCCCGGCGCGATGTTCGCGAATCCGGTCACAGCCAGCCCGCACGGCGCGGGCTGAAAACAGCTCAGATCATTCCCACTCTGTTGTCAACAGCAGGGAGCGGCTCGTAGGTAGATCGGGCGCTTGGTTAGCCCGCCGCGAGCGAGATACCGACATCTTTACCGTCGCTGCTTTGGCCGATGCCAGGCCTTCGTCTCGTCGACCTTGGTCATCAGGGCCGGCCTTTGTACAGCCACGTGGATCGCTTGGGATCGAACGAGACGACATTGACGGTATCGACCCGCTTGTTCCGCGACCCGATGACGGCATTCGCTGCCTGGGTGACGGTATCGGCGCTGTGCCTGCCCGAGCGCTACACAAGCAGAAGACTGCGTCAATGGTAGTCGTCTTCGAGTTGGTGGCGCACGGCAAGAACGGCGACGTGGGTCTCGTCCTGGATCTCGAACAACGCCACATAGCCCGATCGTCCAAACGGAACGATCAGCTCCCGCAGGAAGGGACTCTGCCCGGCCTTGCGGCACGTGAACGGCGACGTCTTCAGCGTGGCGATGCCGGACCGCAAGGCCGCGATGGCCTGCGTCGGCAAGGTGAGATCGCCGCCCTCGCGGGACAGCTCACGCTCCAACAGGAAGTCGAAGAGCCGATCCAAGTCCGCCACGGCGTCCCGGGTCAGCCGAACCTTGAACGTCACTTCCCCTTCTTCGCCTGGCGCGAACGCGCGGCGTCGAGCTTGCGTTGCAAGTTGTCGATCACCACGTCGGCATCGACATAGTCACCCGTACGCCGAGCCTTGTCACGTGAGCGAAGCCCGCGCGCAATGAACTCGGCCTGCATGCGACGCCGTTCGACCGTCGCGCGGATCGAGGCTTCGACAAACTGGGTGAGGGTCTCGCCTTCGGCCAGCACCGCCTCTACCTCGGCACGAAAGTCGGGCTCGACGCGGATGGATGGGATGGTGGTCGTCTTCACCAATTCAGTGTATCGCAATTGCGCCACATGAGGCGGCCACCTGCGGTATCGGGCCACGGCGCGGGAGGCGTGGAGCTCCAGTCAGACGAACGCGTGCTCGTGGTGGACCCGACGTGCGACTCGCAGAGTTCGAGCGGCAGTCCATCGGGATCAGCGAAGAACGTGAAGCGCCGACTGGTGTATTCATCGACGCGTACGGGCTCGACCGCAACCCCTTTCGACTCGAGCCAGGCCTTGGCATGCGCCACGTCGTCGACGGCAAACGCCAGGTGCCGCAGCCCCTGCGCCTCCGGGCGCGATGGGCGTGGGGGTGGGGACGGGAACGAAAACAATTCGATCTGGCTGCCATCCGGCATGGCCAGATCGAGCTTGTGCGATTGGCGTTCCACGCGGTGTTGCTCGGCCACCACGCGCAAGCCCAGCAGGTTCACGTAGAAGGCCTTCGACCGCTCGATATCCGAGCAGATGATGGCGACATGGTGGATACGGCAGAGCTGGAGCATGGCGTTCTGTCAGTTCACAGGATTGCCCGCCCTGCCAAGAGCGGTCTGTTTGCTTCCAAGGCGGATGCGCATGATGCGGAAGTTGGGCTCGGCCTTGTCGAAGTCCATGCGGCCCGAGAAGGCATGGTTGAGGTGGTTGGTCGAGACCCAGAGCGCGCCTTCATGGTCGAACGCCATCGTATCGGGCCAGATCCACTCGGGGCCTTCGGCCACCGTGCTCACGGCCAGGCTGCGGGGGTCGATGCGCTGCACACGGCTCAGCGTCACGTTGGTGGCGTAGACGGCGCCATCACGACCTACCGCGATGCCGTCCGAGCCACCGCCGATCCGGATCGGGCCCGTGACCCGCTTGGCGATATCAGCGTCGCGCAGCGCGCCATCGAGCAGGTGCCGGGTCTCGACACGGTAGACCGCATCGCCCGTGGTGATCGACCAGTACAGGCGCTGGCCGTCCGGACTGAGCGCGATGCCGTTGACGCCGACCTTGAGCGCCACGCCGGGGAGGGCCGGCTCGCCATTGACCTGCAACGGGCGCTCCGGGTCGTCGCCCGTCAGCGGCGAGCGGTCGAGCACGCGGCGGGCGGCGCCGGTCTTCAGGTCCAGCACGATGATGCCGCCAGCGACGCCGCCTTCGGCGCGGCTGCCGCTGTCGCTGAGGTAGGCCACCTGACGGCGCTCATCCAGGGCGATGTCGTTCAGGAAGCTCGTGGCGGGATCGGCCACGGCATCGGGCAGCGCAAAGCGCCGCAGTTCGCGGCCGCTGTCGAGGTCGAACACCACCACCTTCTGGCCACCCGCCGCGGCGCGCGTCTCGCCGCCGGTGTAGCCCATGTCCAGCGCCCAGAGGCGGTTGTGGCTGTCGATGGTGAAGCCGAGCACGCTGCGCAAGCCTTCGGGCCGGGTGGCGTCGTTGGCCTCCCAGGTCGGGAAAGGCTGCAGCACCGATTGGCCGTTCTTCGTCACCACGAGATTGAGCGTGGCCGGTACGCGCGGGTCCAAGATGCGGGCCACGCTGGCGAACACACGGCCCCGGCGATCGACCTTGATGCCGTACAGCGGCGCCTTGGTGTAGAGCCGCGCGGCGTTGTAGGCATCGGCTTGCAATGGGGTGGGGAAGTCCCACTGCGTGCGCGTCCAGGCGTGGCGCACCTCCACGGTGGGCAGGGGCGCGCCGGGTTGCGCCAGCGCGAGGGTCGTGGCGCTGAGCAGCGCGAACAGGCTGACGGCGCTCCAAGCCGCCGAAGAGGCAAATTGTCGAAGGTTCATGATGGCAGGTTGACGTCGAAGGTTCAGGAGGGAGGGTTGAGCGCCATCGGGGTGTGGCGATGGCGGCGTGGGTGATGAAGGGAGGGATCACCGGCCAGCGCTGGGGCGGTAGCGCTCGAGCCAGTGGGCATAGGGTGGCGGCAGCACCCAGGCGGCCTGGGGTTGGCCGAGCGCCTGCGCCGCGGCATAGGGCCAATGCGGGTTCGCCAGGTGGGCGCGGCCGACGAGCGCCAGGTCGAGCTGACCCTGGGCGATGGCTGCTTCCGCCACCGCCGGGTCCTCGAAGCCCCAAGCCGACGACACCGGAATGCTCGCCTCGCGGCCGATGCGGGCCGCCACCGGGCCCAGGAAGCCAGGGCCCCAGGGCACCTGCGCCTTCGGCGTGGAGAAGCCGACGCTGACGCTGAGCAGGTCCAGCCCTTCCGCCTTGAACTGGCGGGTCAGCGTGATCGATTCGGCCAAGGTGCGTTCGTCGTCACCGTCGTACTCGATGACACCGAAGCGGGCGGTCAGCGGCAGCCGCTCGGGCCAGACGCGGCGCACCGCGCGCAGCGTGTCCAGCAAGAAGCGGCTTCGGTTCTCGAGGCTGCCGCCGTAGGAATCGTCACGCGCGTTGGCATGCGTGGAGAAGAAGCTCTGGCCCAGGTAGCCGTGCGCGAAATGCAGTTCCAGCCATTCGAAGCCGGCATCGCGCGCGCGGCGGGCCGCGGCCACGAAGTCCTGCTGCACGCGCTGGATGTCGTCCAGGCTCATCGCCCGCGGCACGCGGTCAAGGTGGGCACCGAAGGCGATCGCCGACGGCGAGATCGGCTGCCAGCCGGTGGCGTCACCCGCGGGAATGTGGTCATCGCCTTCCCAGGGGCGATGGGCGCTGGCCTTGCGGCCCGCGTGCCCGATCTGGATGCCGGGGACGGCACCGGCCTGGCGGATGGACTGTGCGATGGCCGCCAAGGGCTCGGCCTGGGCGTCGTTCCACAGGCCCAGACAAGCCGGCGTGATCCTGCCTTCGGGCGACACCGCGGTGACCTCGACCGTCACCAGCGCGGCACCGCCGCGGGCCAGTGCGGCGTAGTGGGTCTGGTGCCAGTCGTTGGCCAGGCCGTCCTGGGCCATGTACTGGCACATCGGGGGCACGCCGATGCGGTTGCGCAGGACCACGTCCTTCAAGCGCAGGGGTTCAAAGAGGAATGCCATGAAAAATCCAAGTGTTGGTGGGCAGGGGTGGCTGTGTCGACAGCCTGCTCAGAGGCGGATCACCACCTTGCCCTGGTTCAGTCCGGCGCCGGTGTCTCGCAGCGCGTCGGGTGTCTCGGCCAGCGAGATCACACGCGTCACCTGCGGGTCCAGGCGCCCGTCGGCCACCCACGCGGCCACCGTCTCGCCGGCGCGACCGATGTCGTGCAGGCTCTCGCCGTCCCCGTGCTGGTACGCAAAGCCCAGGGCTACGTCATGCAGGGAAATGGCCTTGCCCCAGGCCGGCAGATCGGCCTCCTTGGGGCGACCGACCACGCACACCATGGCCCCGTTGTGGCGCAGCAGCGGCAGCAAGGACGTGGCCGACACTGCCGATACCAGGTCGATCACGGCATCCACACCCCGCCCCTGGGTGAGGGTCATGGCCTGCGCCGCCACGTCACCTTGCCGATAGTCGATGACGGCCTCGGCGCCAAGCGCTCGAACGCGCTCGCCCGACCGTGCCGTGGTGCCGATGACGCGCGCACCCTGTTGCCGGGCCATCTGCACAACATACCCGCCAACACCACCGCCCGCACCCGAAACGAGGACCGTCTGGCCGGGCCGCAGATTCAACTTCAGGTGCACCGCTTGCCAAGCCGTCAGGCCTGCACACGGGATGGCGGCGGCCCGCTCGAACGACAACGACTCAGGCAAGCGGCTGAGGACGCGCGCATCGACGATGACCTGCTCGGCAAAGCCGCCCCATCGGTACAGGTTGGTCAGCGCCATCACGCGGTCGCCCAGATTCCAATCATGGACGCCCGGACCGAGCGCGTCGATTTCGCCGGCCGCATCAATGCCCAGGACATGGGGCAGCGTCAAGCCCGCCCCGCTGCGCGCGAACTTGTGGTCCACCGGGTTGATGCTGGAGGCGCGCACGCGCAGGCGGACTTCGCCGGGGCCCGGGCTTGGCGTGGGTACGTCGGCCAGCGTCAACGCATGGTCGTCGCCGGGTCTGAGCAGGAGCAGTGCTTTCATGGCGGTCATCGCTGGTGTCGGCCTCGGTCCGGCTGGTGACCCGAGGCACGTGGTTGAGTCGATCACCCGAGGCTCGGCGCGAACGCCGAGCCCGAGTTCACGTCTCGAGCAGACTGCGCAGCATCCACGCGGTCTTCTCGTGGCTGTCCAGGCGCTGGGTCAGCAGGTCTGCGCTGGGCTGGTCACCGGCCTTCTCAACCACGGAGAAGATGCCGCGCGCGGTGCGGGCCACCGCTTCATGGCCTTGCATCAGGATGCGAACCATCTCGAGCGCCTTGGGCGACTGGCTCGGGGCGTCGGGCACCGAAGTCAGCGCCTGGAACTGCCCGTAGCTGCCGGGCGCCTTGGCCCCCAGTGCGCGGATTCGCTCAGCGATGGGATCGACGGCATTCCACAACTCGGTGTACTGGGTCTGGAACATCGCGTGCAAGCTGCTGAACATCGGACCCGTCACGTTCCAGTGGAAGTTGTGCGTGGTCAGGTAGAGCGTGTACGTGTCCGCCAGAAGCCGTGACAGGCCTTCTGCGATGGCGACGCGGTCTTGCTCGCTGATGCCGATGCCGGTGCCGGTGCCGATCTGGGGGCTGTGCATCATGGTGGCGTCCTTCGCGCTCATGCTTGCCTCAGCGCCTTGAGCAGCTCTTGCGCCACCAGGTGCGATGACTGCGGGTTCTGGCCCGTGATCAGCTGGCCGTCGCGGACTGCGAACGCTTGCCAGTTGCCCGCGCCTTCGAAGCGGCCGCCCAGCTCACGCAGGCGCGTCTCCAGCATGAAGGGCACCACCTTCTCCAGACCGACGGCCACCTCCTCGGCATCGGTGAACGAGTTGACGCGCAGGTCCTTCACGATGGATTGACCATCGGGGCGCTTGGCCGTCACGAGGCCGGCAGCACCGTGGCAGACCGAGGCGATCAGCTTCTTGGCCGCGAAGGCGCGCTCGACGGCACGGGTCACGCCAGCGTCCACCGGCAGATCCCACATCGTGCCGTGGCCGCCCGGGAAGAAGATGGCGTCGAACTGGGCACCGTCGAACTCCGAAGCCTTGGGCGTCGCCGCGATGCGCGCCTGCAGGGCGGTATCAGCCAGGAAGCGCTCGACCACCGGGTCGTTCTGGCCGACCGGCTTGATGCTGCCCGGGTCGACGGGCGCGGGGCCACCGGCCGGAGAGGCCAGCGTCACCTCGACGCCGGCATCGGCGAGCGCGTAGTACGGCACCGCCAGCTCCTCGGCCCACAGGCCGGTGGGCTTGCCGGTGGCACCCATGCGGGCGTTGGAGGTGACGATCATCAGGATGCGGGAAGTCATGGAGAGTCCTTTCTTCGGTGAATGCGCCAAGCGGCGCGATGGAAAGAACTGTATTGATTCGTCGCCTGCCAATAAACTGGCGCCATGGAACTATGTTGATTACCTGGATGAACAAATGGCACGCACCTTTGAGCCCGTGCAGTTGGGCAGCATCGAACTCTTCTGCAAGGCCGCCGAACTCGGCAGCTTCACCGGCGCTTCTGAGGCGCTGGGCCTGACACCGGCCTCGGTGAGCCGCTCCATCGGACGGCTCGAAGCGCGGCTGGGCGTGCGGCTGTTCAACCGCACCACGCGCAGCGTGCGGCTCACCGCGGGTGGCGAGCTCTACCACGCGCAGTGCCAGCAGGCGCTGGAGCAGATCGCCGAGGCCGAGCGCGCCCTCACCGGCCAGCAGGCCGAGCCCAAGGGGCTGGTGCGCGTGAGCGTGGGCACCGTCTACGGCCACCACCGCGTGGTGCCGGCGCTGCCGGGCTTCATGGCCGCTTACCCCGGCGTGGACATCGAGCTCAATGTCTCCAACCGCAATGTCGACTTCGTCGAGGACGGCTACGACCTGGCCATCCGCCTGGGTGAGCCACGCGACTCGCGCCTGGTCTCGCGCAAGCTCGAGGAGGCCACCGTGGGCATCTTCGGCTCACCGACCTACCTGCGGCGCCACGGCAAGCCGAAGACGCTGGACGAACTGCGGCAGCACGACCTGATCCAGTTCGTCGTGCCCAGCACCGGGCGGCCGATGCCCTGGATCCTGCGCACGCCCGAAGGCGAGGACATCGACTTCAACTTCAAGAGCCGCCAGCGCGTGCACGAGGACGTACTGGCCGGTGTGGGCTGGGCCGCGGCGGGCGGCGGGCTGTTCCAGATCTACCACTTCGTGGCGCGCGAGGCTGTGAAGGCGGGCCGGCTCGTGGAGTTGATGCAGGGCCACGGAGGCCGGTCGCGGCCGTTCCATGTGCTGTACCCGCAGAACCGCCACCTCTCGGCGCGGGTGCGGGCCTTCGTGCAGTACCTGGCCGAGACCGTCGCGCCGTCGGCGCGCCAGGCGTGAGTATGAGGCTGCGGCTCTGACACCGCCCATGGCTTGCGGAGCCAGTGCGCCTCGATGAGGGCCAGACGCCGATGCGCTGCACGAACTCTTGACGAAGCGCTGCTGGAGTGCCTTTGGCGACCGCTTCAGCCACGGCATCCATCGACGCCCTCGTCCGTCCAGCAGGTTATGGACGTGGCCCAGCCGCCGTATTGCCATCCGTTCCGTGGGCGTCGCGCAGCATGGGGTCGTCATGCCGAAATGGAGTCATTCGGAACGTCAGGCCGGTCGACTCGCACGGGTCGAGTCCGGCAGTGGCCCCGCAGTGGCCCCCCCCCTGCAGGAACAATTGTTCAATGTGCCGCCGAGCCAAACGCTCTGCCCTGCTGCCACCATCGCGGCGCACAAAGCGACGGCCGCGGTTTCCACAGATGCCGAGGTCGATCGAGTAGGCGTTCAATGCCTCGCGCCGCCGCAACCCATACTGCACGGTGAAGGTCTCGACGCTCGTTGACGATGCGGCCGCGTCATCAATAGGGGAACTTATCCTATTGATTTTCAACGACTTTTTGTCCCGCCCGTCATTCCCACTCGATGGTGGCCGGCGGCTTGCTGCTCACGTCGTAGGCCACGCGGTTGATGCCGCGCACCTCGTTGATGATGCGCCCGCTCACCTTCTTCAACAGCGCATACGGCAGCTCGGCCCAGTCGGCGGTCATGAAGTCGCTGGTCTGCACGGCGCGCAGCGACACCACCCATTCGTAGGTGCGGCCGTCGCCCATCACGCCCACGCTCTTGACCGGCAGAAACACCGTGAAGGCTTGGGATGTGAGCTCGTACCAGCTCTTGCCCGACAGCGGCTCGATGGTCGAGCGCAGTTCCTCGATGAAGATCGCGTCAGCGCGGCGCAGCAGGTCGGCGTACTCCTTCTTCACCTCGCCCAGGATGCGCACGCCCAGGCCCGGCCCAGGGAACGGATGGCGGTAGACCATGTCGTGCGGCAGGCCCAGCGCCACGCCCAGCTCGCGCACCTCGTCCTTGAACAGCTCGCGCAGCGGCTCCAGCAGCTTCAGGCCCAGCTGCTCGGGCAGGCCACCCACGTTGTGGTGGCTCTTGATGGTGGTGGCCTTCTTGGTCTTGGTGCCGCCGCTTTCCACCACGTCGGGGTAGATGGTGCCCTGGGCCAAAAAGGTGGCGCCCTGGTGGCCGCCATCGCCGGCCTTGAGCTTGGCCGCCTCGGCCTTGAAGACATCGACAAACAGGCCGCCGATGATCTTGCGCTTCTTCTCGGGGTCGCTCACGCCGGCCAGCTGGCCGAGAAACAGCTCGGAGGCATCCACGCGGATCACCTTGGCATGCAGGCGGCCGGCAAACATCTCCATCACCATGTCGCCCTCGTTCAGGCGCAGCAGGCCGTGATCGACGAACACGCAGGTCAGTTGGTCGCCGATGGCGCGGTGGATCAGCGCCGCGGCCACGCTCGAATCGACGCCGCCCGACAGACCCAGGATCACCTCCTCGTCGCCCACCTGCTGGCGGATCTTCTGCACCGCCTCGTCGATGTAGTTGCCCATGATCCAGTCGCCGCGGCAGCCGGCGATGCCGCGCACAAAGCGCGTCAGCAGCTCGGCGCCCTGCACCGTGTGCGTGACCTCGGGGTGGAACTGCACCGCGTAGTAGCGCCGGCTCTCGTCGGCCATGCCGGCGATCGGGCAGCTGGGCGTGCTGGCCATCAGCTTGAAGCCCGGCGGCAGCGCGGTCACCTTGTCGCCGTGGCTCATCCACACCTTGAGCATGCCGTGGCCTTCGGGCGTGCTGAAGTCCTGCAGGCCCTGCAGCAGCTCGGTGTGGCCGTGCGCGCGCACCTCGGCGTAGCCGAACTCGCGGTGGTCGCTGGCTTCCACCTGGCCGCCCAGCTGCACCGCCATCGTGAACATGCCGTAGCAGATGCCCAGCACCGGCACACCGGCGTCCCACACGGCCTGCGGCGCGCGCAGCTCGTGGTCCTCGTAGGTGCTGGCATGGCTGCCGCTGAGGATGATGCCCTTGGCGCCATAGCTGCGGATGAACTCGTCCGACACGTCGTTCGGATGGATCTCGCAATACACCTGGGCTTCGCGCACGCGGCGCGCGATGAGCTGGGTGACCTGCGAGCCGAAATCGAGGATCAGGATCTTGTCGTGTTGCATGGCAAAGCTCTCAGGCCGCACCGGCGGCCACTTTCAGGCAGAAGCCGCGGCAGCCTGCAGCGCGCGGCGGCGGAAGAAGCGGTACGCCACCGTGGCACCCACGGCCTGCAGCGCAGCGCAGAAGAAGAAGGGCAGGCCCATCAGCACGTCGCCGGCCTGCAGGTGCGACACCACGCCCAGCAGCGGCGTGGCCACCATGGGCGCCAGCACCGCCATCAGGCCGTTCAGCGAGGCCACCGAGCCGGCCGTGGCGCCCTGCTCATGGGCCGGCGCGGCATTCGAGATCAGGCTCTGGATGGCCGCCTGCGCGCCACCGCCGAGGATGCCGCCCAGCACGATCACCACGTACATCATCCAGCCCTCGGTCACCAGGCCGAAGCCCAGGTAGCTCAGGGCGCTGGCGGTGAGGCCCACCGTGGCCAGCACGCGGGTCGAGAAGCGCACCAGCATGTGCTTGAGCAGCCAGCCCTGCACCAGCGCGGCAATGGCACCCACGGTGAACAGCGACCAGCCCACCTCGGCCGGCCCCCAGCCGAACTTGAAGTGCGTGTACAGCACCCAGCTGGTGTGCAGCGTGAACTGCGCCAGCGCGGCCAGCGCCACCACCCACACCAGCGGACCCACATCGGCCAGCCGGGCCAGGCCCGACAAGGCCGCGAACGGGTGCACACGGCGCCAGGCGAAGGGCTGGCGCTTTTCAGGCGGCAGCGATTCGGGCAGCACGAACCAGCCGTACAGCCAGTTCAGCACCGCCAGCGTGCCGGCCGCAAAAAACGGCAGCCGGATGTCGATGGCGCCCAGCAGGCCGCCGCTGGCCGGCCCGAGGATGAAGCCGATGCCGAACATCGCACCCAGCATGCCGAAGCGGCGCGCACGCTCCTCGGGCGCCGAGATGTCGGCCACATAGGCACTGGCCACCGCGGCATTGGCCTGCATGGCGCCCGAGAACACCCGCACCGCGATCAGCATCCACAGCGCCGTGGCCAGGCCGGTGACGAAGAAGCTCAGCGCCAGGCCCGAGAAGCCCAACAGCAGCACCGGCCGCCGGCCAAACGCGTCGCTCAGCGCGCCGAGCACCGGCGAGGCAAAGAAGTTGGCCAGGCCGAAGGTGATGGTGACCACCCCGTACCACCAGGTCTGCTCGGTGGGCGAGCTGGTGAAGGTGCCCACCACCAGCGGCAGCACGGGGATGATCAGGCCGATCGACACCATGTCGATCAGCACCGTGATCATGATGAAGGCCATGCTGGCCCCCCGCCCGCCGGGTACGGCGGTCGGCCCGCTCTCGCGCTCAGTCATTGCAGGCCTGGCTCACTCCGCCCGGTAGTTCGGCGCTTCCTTGGTGATCTGCACGTCGTGCACATGGCTTTCGCGGATGCCGGCGGCCGTGATCTCGACGAACTCGGCCTGGTCGTGCATCTGCTCGACCGTGGCGCAACCGCAGTAGCCCATGCTGGCGCGCAGGCCGCCGGCCATCTGGTAGACGATGGAGATCATCGAGCCCTTGTAGGGCACCCGGCCTTCGATGCCCTCGGGCACCAGCTTGTCGGCGTTCGGGTTGGTGGTCTCGTCGTTTTCCTGGAAGTAGCGGTCGGCCGAGCCGGCCTTCATGGCGCCGATCGAGCCCATGCCGCGGTAGCCCTTGTAGCTGCGGCCCTGGAACAGGAACACCTCGCCCGGCGACTCTTCGGTGCCGGCAAACATGCCGCCCATCATCACCGTGCTGGCACCGGCGGCCACGGCCTTGGCGATGTCGCCCGAGTAGCGGATGCCGCCATCGGCGATCAGCGGCACGCCGCTGCCGCGCAGCGCGGTGGCCACGTTGTCGATGGCGGTGATCTGCGGCACGCCCACGCCCGCCACGATGCGGGTGGTGCAGATGCTGCCCGGGCCGATGCCCACCTTGACGCCATCGGCGCCGGCTTCCACCAGCGCCAGCGCCGCGGCGCCGGTGGCGATGTTGCCGCCGATCACGTCCACCTGCGGGTAGTGCTTCTTGACCCAGCGCACACGCTCGATCACGCCGGCCGAGTGGCCATGCGCGGTGTCGACCACCAGCGCATCGACCCCGGCACGCACCAGCAGCTCGACGCGCTCTTCGGTGCCCTCGCCCACGCCCACCGCGGCGCCCACGCGCAGCTTGCCCTGGGCATCGCGCGCGGCGTTCGGAAAGCTGGTCTGCTTGGTGATGTCCTTCACCGTCATCAGGCCGCGCAGCTCGAAGGCGTCGTTGACGACCAGCACGCGCTCGAGCTTGTGCTGGTGCATCAGCGCCTTGCCATCCTCGATGGTGGCGCCTTCCTTCACGACGATCAGGCGGTCGCGCGGGGTCATGATCTCGCGCACCGGGGCGTCCATGCGCGTTTCAAAGCGCAGATCGCGGCCGGTGACGATGCCGACCACGCGGCCGTCTTCCACCACCGGAAAGCCCGAGATGCCGTGCTGGCGGCTCAGCGCGATCACCTCGCGCACCGGCACGCCGGGGCTGATGGTGATCGGGTCGCGCAGCACGCCCGATTCATAGCGCTTGACCCGCGCCACCTCGGCCGCCTGCTGGCGCGGCGTGAGGTTCTTGTGCACGATGCCGATGCCGCCCTCCTGGGCGATGGCGATCGCCAGGCGCGCCTCGGTCACGGTGTCCATCGCGGCCGACACCAGCGGCAGGTTCAGGCGGATGTTGCGCGACAGGTTGGTCGCAAGACTGGTGTCGCGGGGCAACACCTGAGAGTAAGCCGGCACCAACAACACGTCGTCGAAGGTGAGCGCTTTGCCGAGAAGGCGCATGGGAGAAGCTCCAGACGCAAAAGCGGATTATACGGAGCCGCGCCACACCGGCCACTGGCCACCCGTGCGGAGCCCTGTTCTGTCCAGCAACGCACACGGCGCGCGCCGGGCAGGGCTCTCCCCGGTGCCTGCGGCCGGGGGCCGCCGCTACACTGCGGCGCCATCCGTTCTGCCACCGCCCCGCCAGAGGAGCGCCCCACCGTGAGTCCTGCCCGTCACCGCCCTGCCCTGCTGCTGCTCGGGGCCCTGAGCTTGGCGCTGCTGGCCCCGGCGGCCCAGGCTCAGTACAAGTGGAAGGACAGCCGCGGCCAGGTGCATGTGAGCGACCGGCCGCCGCCGCGCGAGGTGCCCGACAAGGACATCCTGCAGCGCCCGCCCAGCCGCAACGGCAAGGCCCAGCCGGCCGCACCGGCCGCCGAGGCCAGCGCACCGGCCGCCTCGGCGCCGGCACGCCAGGCGCTGGACCCCGAGCTGGAAGCGCGCCGCAAGAAGCAGGAGCAGGACAGCCGCAACCAGCAGCGCGCCGACGAGGAGCGCCAGGCCCGCTTGCGCGCCGAGAACTGCAGCCAGGCCCGCCAGCAGATCGCCACGCTGGACAGCGGCCAGCGCATGGTGCGCATCACGCCCCAGGGCGAGCGCGTGGTGATCGACGACAACATGCGGGCCGCCGACCTGCAGCGCGCCCGCGCCGCCGCCGAGGCCAACTGCCGCTGAGCCCAGGCTTTGGCCGTGCCAGCGCCCGGCCCAAGCCAGCGCCTGGCGCGCGCTCAGCCCGCCTTCAGGCGCCGCTGCGCCCGCTTCAGGCCATCGCGCCGGTAGCGCAGGCGCCGCGCCTCCTTCGGATCGACCGTCAGCCCCCGGCTGAGCTCGATGCGGTCGCCGTCGCGCAGCGGCGCATCCAGCGGCGCCGCGCGGTTCCACACGCTCAGGGCCAGCGCCAGCAACCCGTCAGCGCCCAGGCGCCCGGCCCAGCCGCTGGCGCGCAGCGCATCGGCCACTGTGGCGCCTGCCGGCAGGCGCAGCGCCAGGCGCCAGACATCGTGCGGCGCCGCGGCGTGGACCAGCAGCACGCCGATCTCGCCGCCCACCGGCACGGCCGGCTCAGCGCTCACCGTAGACCTGCTCGGCGCGGCGCACGAACGAATCGACAAAGGTGTTGGCCACCTTGTCGAACACCGGGCTCAGCACGCTCTCGAAGGCGCGGTTGGCAAAGGCGTAGGTCAGCTCGAACTCCACCTTGCAGGCCGGTGGCTGGCCCTCGGCGCCCAGCGGCGCAAACCGCCACTGGCCATCGAGCAGCGAAAACGGGCCGTCCACCAGCTTCATGTCCACCCGCTGGTCGGCCACATGGATGTTGCGCGTGGTGAACGCATGGCGCAGGCCGGCAAACTGCAGGTGCAGACGCACGGTGGGACCCTGCGCGTCCTGCGACAGCAGATCGGCACGCTCGCACCAGGGCAAAAAGGCCGGATAGGCCTCCACCTGGGTCACCAGCGCATACATCTCGCTGGCCGAGTACCACAACAGAACCGACTTCTTCACGTGCTTCATACAATGGGGCAAATTCTAGGGGCCGCCCGACGCCACAGTCGCGCGGCCCTGTTCATTGGCCAACATGTCCCTGCCCACCCCCTACCGCACCAGCGCGCGCCAAGACCAGCCTCGGGTGAATCCCAAGGATCTGAAGCCCTCGGCGCCGATCGCCGAGAACCGCCGTGCCCGCTACGACTACCACATCGAAGAGCGGCACGAGGCCGGCATGGTGCTCGATGGCTGGGAGATCAAGGCCATCCGCGCCGGCCAGGTGCAGCTCACCGACGGCTATGTGGTCATCAAGAACGGCGAGCTGTTCCTGATCGGCTGCCGCATCAACGCGCTGCGCTCGGCCTCCACCCACGTGGTGCCCGAACCCGACCGCACCAAGAAGCTGCTGATGCACAAGCAGGAGATCCGCCGCCTGGTCGGCAAGGTCGAGCAACGCGGCTTCACGCTGGTGCCGTTGAACCTGCACTACAAGGGCGGGCGGGTGAAGGTGGAGATCGCGCTGGCCAAGGGCAAGGCCCAGCATGACAAGCGCGACGACCAGAAGGACAAGGACTGGAAGCGCGAGCAGGGCCGGCTGATGCGCCAGCGCGTCGGCACCAGCACCTAGCGCCTGTTCACACGAGGCTCAGCCCCAGCGGGGCTGGCGCTTGTCGATGAAGGCCTGCACGCCCTCGAGCGCGCTGTCGTCCATCATGTTGCAGGCCATGGTCTTGACCGCGTCGTCGTAGGCCGCGGCAATGCCGGTTTCGAGCTGGCGATAGAACAAGGCCTTGCCCATGGCCAGCGCCACGCGCGGCTTGGCCACGATGCTGGCCGCCAGCGCCTGCACCTCGGCGGCCAGCTGCGCGGGTGGCACCACACGGTTGACCAGGCCGCGCTCGCAGGCCTGGGCAGCACTGATGAAGGCGCCGGTGACCAGCATCTCGAAGGCCTGCTTGCGCGGCAGGTTGCGGCTGAGCGCCACGCTGGGCGTGGCGCAGAACAGGCCCAGGTTGACGCCGCTGACCGCAAACCGCGCGTCGTCGGCCGCCACCGCCAGATCGCACATGCCCACCAGCTGGCAGCCGGCAGCGGTGGCAATGCCCTGCACCTGGGCGATCACCGGCACCGGCAGGCGCTGCAGGCTCAGCATCACGCGGCCGCACTGGGCAAACAGGCCCTCGTAGTAGGCCTGCGAGGGCGCGGCTCGCATCTCCTTCAGATCGTGCCCGGCGCAAAAGGCCTTGCCCGCGGCGGCGATCACCACCACCCGCGCCCGCGCCTCGCCGGCCACCGCATCCAGCTCGGTCTGCAGCGCCAGCAGCATGGCCTCGCTGAGCGAGTTGAAGGCCTGCGGCCGGTTCAGCGTCAGCGTGATCACGCCCTGGTCATCGTCATGGCGCAGCAGCAACGGCTCGTCGGTGGTCAGCATCGCGGGTCTCCCGGGGGTCATTCGATGGCGGACGAGGACCTGGCCCGTTCGCGCAGCTGGAACTTCTGGATCTTGCCGGTGGAGGTCTTGGGGATCTCCTCGAAGCGGATCTCGCGCGGCACCTTGTAGCCGGCCAGCAGGCCCTTGCAGTGCGCCACCAGGGCTTCGGCAGTGACCGATGCGCCGGCCTTCAGCTCGACATAGGCCACCGGGGTTTCGCCCCACTTGGGGTCGGGCCGGGCCACCACCGCGCAGGCGGCCACGGCGGCGTGGCGGTAGAGGGCGTCCTCGACCTCGATGGAGCTGATGTTCTCGCCGCCCGAGATGATCACGTCCTTGCTGCGGTCCTTGATCTTCACGTAGCGGTCGGGCTCCAGCACGGCCAGGTCGCCGGTGTGGAACCAGCCGCCGGCCAGCGAGGCCGCGGTGGCGGCCGGGTTCTTCAGGTAGCCCTTCATCACCACGTTGCCGCGGAACATGATCTCGCCCATGGTCTGGCCATCGGCCGGCACCTCGGCCAGGGTCTCGGGGTGCAGCACGGTCATGCCTTCCTGCAGCGGATAGCGCACGCCCTGGCGGCCGTTGAGGCGGGTCTGCTCGCTCAAGGTTTCTGCCGCCCACGATGCGCGTTTGGCCGCCACGCCGGCCGGCCCGTAGACCTCGGTCAGGCCGTACACATGCGTGATGTCGAACCCGATCTGCGCCATGCCCTCGATCATGGCCGCCGGTGGCGCGGCGCCGGCCACCATGCCGCGAATCCTGTTCACCGCCCGGCCCGCATCGACAGCGACGCCCAGGCCGGCCAGCAGCTCGGGCGGGGCGTTGTAGATCAGGCTGTGCACGATGGGCGCGGCGCAGTAATGGTCCACGCCATGCAGGCGCATCGCCTCGAGGATGGCCCTGGCCTCCACGCGGCGCAGGCACACATGGGTGCCGGCCTGCATGGCCACCGTCCACGGAAAGCACCAGCCATTGCAGTGGAACATCGGCAGTGTCCACAGGTAGGTGGGGAACTGCTTCATCGTCCAGGTGACGGCGTTGCCCACGGCATTGAGGTAGGCGCCGCGGTGGTGCGTGACCACGCCCTTGGGATCGCCGGTGGTGCCCGAGGTGTAGCTCACCGCAATGGCATCCCACTCGTCGGCCGGGCCGTCCAGACGGGCCAGCGGCGCGTGGGCGGCCAGCAGGGCTTCGTACTCGTGCGTGCCCAGGCGATCGCCGCTGCCGGTGTACTCGCTGTCGCAGACATCGATGACGATGGGCGTGCGGCCATGCTGCTCGCGCAGCAGCTTGAGCGCCGGGGCCATCACCGGCGCGAACTCGCGGTCGGTGATCAGCACCGTGGCCTCGCAATGGGCCATCTGCCACGCGATCAGCGCGGCATCGAGCCGCGTATTCAGGGTGTTGAGTACGGCGTTCAGCGCCGGCACGGCGTAGTGCGCCTCCACCATCTCGGGGGTGTTGGGCAGCATCACGCTGACCGTGTGCATGCGCTGCACGCCCAGCGCGCGCAGCGCCGCGGCCAGGCGCGCCGAGCGCTCGCGGGTCTGGGCCCAGGTGTAGCGGCGCTGGCCGTGCAGCACGGATGTCAGGTCGCCAAACACCTCGGCGCTGCGTTCGACGAAGCTCACCGGCGACAGCGCCACGAAGTTGGCCGCGGTCTTGTCCAGATGCTGGTCGTAGATGCTCATGGGTGAATCCTTCAATGGGCGTCAACCGGCGTCAACGCCCCTGCAATGGGCGGTGCGGGCAATCGTCGCACACGAAGCCCCCCTTCCAGCTGACTGAATGTCGCGCGTGTGTCAGGGCAAGCCCCGCTATCGCCAGCGGGGGGCGGACACCTATAAACGCGGCGTCGGACGGGCTGCCGCAGCCCGACCTCTGCAACGATGGAACACCCACAGATGGCAGATACCGGTGCCCCCCTGCTCAGCGTGCGAGACGTGACCGTGCGCTTCGGCGGCATCGTCGCCCTCGACGGCGTGAGCTTCGACGTCACGCGCCACCAGGTCTGCGGCTTGATCGGCCCCAACGGCGCCGGCAAGACCACCTTGTTCAACTGCCTGTCGCGGCTGTATGCCTACCAGGCCGGCGACATCCGCTTCGACGGCGAGTCGATCACGGCCATGTCCACGCACCGCATCGCGGCGCTCGGCATGGGCCGCACCTTCCAGAACCTGGCCATGTTCCGCACCCTGCCGGTGCGCGACAACATCATGATCGGCGCGCACTCGCGCTCGTCGGCGGGCTTCATCGCCAGCGCGCTGCGCCTGCCCTCGGTCAGTGGTGAGGAGGCCCGGCTGCGCCGCCGTGCCGACGAGATCATGGATTACCTCGAGCTCTCGAGCGTGGCCGACCGCCCGGCGGGCGATCTGCCCTTCGGCACGCAAAAGCGGGTGGAGATGGGCCGCGCGCTGGCCGCCGATCCCAAGCTGCTGCTGCTGGACGAACCCGCTGCCGGCCTCAACCACGAAGAGCTGGCCGACCTTGGCCGCCTGATCACCGACGTGCGTGATCGCCTGAAGATGACCGTGCTGCTGGTGGAGCACCACATGAGCCTGGTGATGAGCGTGTCCGACCACATCGTGGCGCTGAACTTCGGCCGCAAGATCGCCGAGGGCACGCCGGCCGAGATCCAGCGCCACCCCGACGTCATTGCCGCCTACCTCGGCGCACCGGCGGAGAGCGTGTGATGGCCGCCAAGCTGCTCGAAGCCCAGAAACTGTGCGCCAGCTACGGCGCCACCCAGGTGCTGTTCGGCATCGACTTCTCGCTCGAACCGGGCCAGATCACCGCCATCCTGGGCGCCAACGGCGCCGGCAAGACCACCACGCTGCGCGCCATCTGCCAGATGGTCAAGACCTCGGGCAGCCTCACGCTCGACGGCCAGTCGCTGATCGGCAAGGGCACCGAAAGCGTGGTGCGCATGGGCGTGGCCCATGTGCCCGATGGCCGCGGCACCTTCACGGCGCTGAGCGTCGAAGACAACCTCAAGCTCGGCGCCTACACCCGGCGTGACCGCCACGAGGTGGCCGGCGACATCGACAAGGCCTACCAGCGCTTTCCGCGCCTGGCCGAGCGCCGCCACCAGCAGGCCGGCACGCTGTCGGGCGGCGAGCAGCAGATGCTGGCCATCAGCCGCGCACTGATGCTGCGCCCGCGCCTGCTGCTGCTCGACGAACCCTCGTTCGGCCTGGCCCCGCTGATCGTGGCCGAGATCTTCCGCATCATGCGGCGCATCAACGAGGAAGACGGCGTCAGCATGCTGGTGGTCGAACAAAACGCCAACCTCGCGCTCGACCTCGCCCACCACGCCTACCTGCTGGAGACCGGCACGGTGGCGCTGTCGGGCCCGGCCGCCGAGATCAAGCGCGACGAGTCCGTGCGCCGCGCCTATCTGGGCTATTGAGCACATCTCCAAGAGGTACCGACCCGCATGGAAGCCTTTCTCCACCAGATCACCTCGGGCCTGGCCAACGGCTGCATCTACGGCAGCGTGGCCCTGGCCCTGGTGATGATCTACCAGGCCACGCACCACATCAATTTCGCCCAGGGCGAGATGGCCACGTTCTCCACCTTCATCGCCTGGGCGCTGATCCAGGCCGGCTGGCCCTACTGGGGCGCGTTCTTCGCCACGGTGGCCATCAGCTTCGTGGCCGGCGTGGCGGTGCAGCGCATCATCCTGCGGCCGGTCGAGAAGGCACCGGTGCTCACCAACGTGATCGTGTTCATCGGCCTGCTGGTGATCTTCAACTCGCTGGCCGGCTGGATCTTCGAGCACACCATCAAGTCCTTTCCCAGCCCCTTCGAGCAAAAGGGGCCGCTGGCCAACAAGCTGTTCAGCGCACACGAGATGGGCTCGGCCCTGGTGATGCTGGCGGTGCTGGCGGCGCTGTACGCCTTCTTCCGCTTCACGCCGGTGGGCCTGGCCATGCGCGCCGCGGCGCAGAACCCCGAGTCGTCGCGGCTGGTGGGCATCCGCGTGAGCTGGATGCTGGCCATGGGCTGGGGCCTGGCAGCGGCCATCGGCGCGGTGGCCGGCATGATGGTGGCGCCGGTGGTCTACCTCGACCCCAACATGATGAGCGGCATCCTGCTCTACGGCTTTGCCGCCGCGCTGCTGGGCGGCATCGACAACCCCGGCGCAGCGGTGCTGGGCGGCTTCATCGTCGGCGTGCTCGAGAACCTGCTGGGCGCCTACGTGATCGGCACCGAGCTGAAGCTCAGCGTGGCGCTGGTGCTGATCGTCGGCACGCTCACGCTGCGGCCCAACGGCCTGTTCGGCAAGCACGTGGTCACCCGGGTCTGACGCAGAACCCACGTCGCCACGCTCCTGCCCCCCGAGGGGTGCCCGGCCCCCTGGGGCGGCCCGGCGGCACTGAGACCGCCCGCACCACGACGCGAGACACACGATGAACAAGACCCTCAAGATCACCCTGGTGCTGCTGCTGGCCGCCGGCCTGCTGGTGCTGCCCTTCCTGTTCAAGAACTACCGCGTGTTCCAGTTCAACCTGGTGCTGGTGTACGCGGTGGCGGTGCTGGGGCTGAACCTGCTCACCGGCTTCAATGGCCAGATCTCGCTGGGCCATGGCGCCTTCTATGCCGTGGGCGCCTACGTGGCCGCCATGCTGATGAGCATGGCCGGCTGGCCCTACTGGGCCACGCTGCCGATCTCGGCCGTGGTGTGCTTCGTGCTCGGCTTTCTGATGGGTTTTCCGGCACTGCGCCTGGGCGGCCACTACCTGGCGCTGGCCACCTTTGCCTTTGCGCTGGCCGTGCCGCAGCTGCTCAAGTACAAGAAGATCGAGACCTACACCGGTGGCGTGCAGGGCATCGTGCTGAACAAGCCCGATGCACCGTTTGAGATGCGCTTTCTCGACCAGCCGCTGTCGGCCGACCGCTGGCTGTACTTCTTCACCCTGGTGGTGGCCGCGCTGATGTTCCTGATCGCCTGGAACCTGCTGCGCGGGCGCATCGGCCGTGCGCTGATCGCCATCCGCGACCACCCGATCGCCGCCACCGCCATGGGCATCAACCTGCCCTTGTTCAAGAGCATGGCCTTTGGTGTATCGGCGGCCTTCACCGGCGTGGCCGGCGGCCTGGGCGCGATCTGCGTGGCCTTCGTCTCGCCCGACAGCTTCACGGTGTTCCTGTCGATCACCTTCCTGGTGGGCGTGGTGGTGGGCGGGCTGGCGTCGATCCCGGGGGCGATCTTTGGCGCGGCCTTCATCCAGTTCGTGCCCAACATCGCCGACGAGCTGTCCAAGTCGGCCCCGTGGGCCATCTACGGCGCCGTGCTGATCCTGCTGATGTACCTGATGCCCAGCGGCGTGATGGGCCTGCTGCGCACGCTGTGGCTGCGCCTGCGCCCGGCACCGGCTCGGGGTTGACCCTGTCGCGCGTGCCGCTGCCGGCGCGTTTCAATGAAGGCGGCGCGAACCTGCAGACATGGCCTGCACGTACGCACCGCCACCCACTGACCGATCCCCGCAAAGGAGAACTCGATCCATGACATCCGCCCGCAGAAGCTTCGTGATCCAGGCCACCGCCGTGGTGCTTGCCGCCACGGCGTTCAGCAGCGCCGCGCTGGCGCAAAAGAAGTACGACACCGGCGCCGATGACAAGGAGATCAAGATCGGCAACATCATGCCGTACTCGGGCCCGGCCTCGGCCTACGGCGTGATCGGCAAGGCCATGGGCGCCTACTTCGACATGGTCAACGCCCAGGGCGGCATCAACGGCCGCAAGGTCAAGTTCATCACGGTCGATGACGGCTACAACCCGGCCAAGACCGTGGAGCAGGCGCGCAAGCTGGTCGAGGAAGAAGAAGTGCTGCTGGTGTTTGCGCCGCTGGGCACACCGCCCAACAGCGCGATCCACAAGTACATGAACCAGAAGAAGGTGCCGCAGCTGTTCGTGGCCACCGGCGCCACCAAGTGGGGCGACCCGAAGAACTTTCCCTGGACCATGGGCTGGCAGCCGGCCTACACCGGCGAGGGCCGCATCTATGCCCAGCACCTGATGGAGACCATGCCCAACGCCAAGGTGGCCATCCTCTACCAGAACGACGACTACGGCAAAGACTACCTCAAGGGCTTCGAGGAGGGCCTGGGCGCCAAGGGCAGCATGGTGGTGTCCAAGGTCAGCTACGAGGTCACCGATCCCACCATCGACAGCCAGATCCTGACGCTGAAGAACTCGGGCGCCAACGTCTTCTTCAACATCACCACGCCCAAGTTCGCGGCGCAGGCCATCAAGAAGATCCCCGAGGTGGGCTGGAAGCTCGACGCGCACTACCTCAACAGCGTGTCGGCCTCGGTGGGCTCGGTGCTCAAGCCGGCCGGCCTGGACAACGCGGTGGGCCTGATCACCACCCAGTACCTCAAAGACCCCACCGACCCGGCCTGGGCCAACGATGCCGACTTCAAGGCCTGGACCGACTGGATGAAGAAGTACTACCCCGGCGGCGACCTGAGCAATGCCTTCAACGTCACCGCCTGGACCCACGCGCTCACCATGGCCCAGGTGCTGCGCCAGTGCGGCGACAACCTCACGCGCGAGAACGTCATGCGCCAGGCCGCCAACCTGAACATGCAGAACGTGCCGATGCTGCTGCCCGGCGTGGAGATCAAGACCGGGCCGGACGACTTCTACCCGGTCGAGAAGGAACAGCTGTCGAAGTTCGACGGCAAGACCTGGGTGCGCTTCGGCAAGGTGTACGGCAAGTGATGGACAAACCGGCCGGGGTGGATGTGATGAAGCCGCTGGCTGGTATCCGCATCATTGACCTGTCGTCGGTGTTCGCCGGGCCGATGGCCACGGCGCTGCTGGCCGACCAGGGTGCCGAGGTCATCAAGGTGGAGTCGCCCGAGGGCGACACCACCCGCGCCATCGGCCCGGCCAAGGGCGACCTCTCGGCCAGCTTCATCACCGCCAACCGCGGCAAGCGCGGCATTGCGCTCGACCTCAAGGCGCCCGAGGCACGCGAGATCCTGCTGGCGCTGATCGAGCGCGCCGACGTGCTGGTGGAGAACTTCCGCCCCGGCGTGATGGCGCGCCTGGGCCTGGCACCGCCGATGCTGGCCGAGCGGTTTGCCCGCCTGGTGCACCTGTCGGTCACCGGCTTCGGGCCCGATGGCCCGCGCGCCGGTGACCGCGCCTACGACGCCGTGATCCAGGCACTCGGCAGCGTGGCCGCCTCGCAGCGCGACTACGCCACCGGCGCACCGGTGGTGCTGGCCAGCACGGTGAGCGACAAGGTCACCGCCCTCACCGCGGCCCAGGCCATCACCGCCGCGCTGCTGCAGCGCGAGCGCAGCGGCCGCGGCGCGCGGGTGGAGGTGGCGATGCTCGACGCCACGCTGGCCTTCCAGTGGCCCGACGCGATGTACAACCATGTCTTCATGGACGAGCCGCCCGCGCCCTTTCCTGAGTTCGGCGCCACGCAGCGGCCCTGGAAGACGGCCGACGGCCATGTCACCACCATGGTGCCGCAGCCGGCCGAGTTTCGCGCGCTGTGCACGGTGCTGGGCCAGCCGGCGCTGGCCGACGATCCGCGCTTTGCCAGCCTGCCGCTGCGCTACCGCCACGGCCAGGCGCTGCGCGCCACGCTCGAGCCGCTGTTTCTGCAGTTCGACAACGCCACGCTGGAAGCCCTGTGCCGCCAGCATGGTGTGCCCATGGGCGTGATCCACGAGCGGCCGCAGGTGCTCACCGATCCGCAGGTGCTGCACAACCAGGCCGTGGTCACGCTCGAGCATGGCGATGTCGGCCGCGTGCGCCTGGCCCGTGCCGGTGCACGCTTCGATGGCCAGCCGATGGCGCCGGCCAGCGGCGGTGCGCGCCTGGGCGAGCACGGCCGGCAGATCCTGCAGGAGCTGGGTTTCGACGGCGCGCGCATCGATGCGCTGCTCCAGTCAGGTGTGCTGAAGATGCCCGCTTGACGCGGGCCCGCGCAGCCGCTTCATTCACAAGCTCTCATTGCGGGGACACCCTCTCAGCCGGCCGAGGCCGCCAGCGCCTGGTCGATGTCCCACAGGATGTCGTCCACATGCTCCAGGCCCACCGACAGGCGCACCATGTCGGGCCGCACGCCGGCCGCCAGCTGCTGCGCTTGGCTGAGCTGGCGGTGCGTGGTGCTGGCCGGGTGGATGATCAGCGTGCGCGTGTCGCCGATGTTGGCCAGGTGGCTCATGAAGCGCGCTGCGCCGATGAAGCGCTCACCCGCCGCCGCGCCCCCCACCACGCCAAAGGCCAGCAGACCCGAGGCGCCGGACAGCGCGCCCGCCGCACCGTCCAGGCTGCGCATCTGACGCTGCACCAGTGCATGCTGCGGGTGCTCGGGCAGGCCGGGGTAGTTGACCCAGCTCACCCGCGGGTGCCGCTGCAGGTGCCGGGCCACCGCCAGCGCATTGCGGCAGTGCCGCTCCATGCGCAGCGGCAGCGTCTCGACACCCTGCAGGATCTGCCAGGCGCTCATCGGGCTCAGCGCCGCGCCGTACACGCGCAGCGTCTCCATGCGGCAGCGCATGGCAAAGCCGAAGTCGCCGAAGGTCTCGTAGAACTTCACGCCGTGGTAGCCGGGTGAAGGATCGGTCATGCCCGGAAACTTGCCGTTGTCCCAGGCGAAGCGCCCGCCATCCACCACCACGCCGCCCAGCGTGGTGCCATGGCCGGCCAGGTACTTGGTGGCCGAATGCACCACGATGTCGGCCCCCAGCGCCAGAGGGTTGCACAGAAAGGGGCTGGGCACGGTGTTGTCGATGATCAGCGGCACGCCGTGGGCATGGGCCACGTCGGCCACCGCGGCAATGTCCAGCACCACCAGGCTGGGGTAGCCCAGGCTTTCGGCAAACACGGCCCGGGTGTTGGGCCGCATGGCCGCGGCAAAGGCGGCCGCGTCGGTGGCCTCGACGAAGCTGGTCTCGATGCCGAACTTGGCCAGGCTCACCGCCAGCATCGTCACCGAGCCGCCGTACAGCGCGCCGGCCGCCACCACATGGTCGCCGGCCTGCAGCAGGGTCATCAGCGCCATGGCCTCGGCGGCCATGCCCGAGGCGCTGGCCACCGCGGCGCGCCCGCCTTCCAGCGCGGCCACGCGCTCTTCCAGCGCGGCCACCGTGGGGTTGCTCAGGCGCGAGTAGACGTTGCCGAAGGTCTGCAGATTGAACAGCGCCGCCGCGTGCTCGGCCGAATCGAACACGAAGCTGGTGGTCTGGTAGATCGGCAGCGCCCGCGCGCCGGTCTCGCGGTCAGGAATCTGGCCGGCGTGGATGGCCAGGGTTTCGGGGCGAAAGACGCGGTCGCTCATGTTCTTCGTTGGGCCAGGTCGGCGCCGCGCATCAGCCGGGCCGCCGCGCCGAGATCACGCCGGTGTTCACGCCGGCCCAATGCAAGCCGCCGAACAGGCGCGCATGTTCGATCTTCACGCAGCGGTTCATCACGCTGGCCAGGCCGGCGGCAAGGGCTTCGTCATGCGCCTGCGCATGGACCACACCCAGCTGCTGCCACAGGCAACGGGCGCCCAGCGCAATGGCGCTGCGGGCAATCGGCAGCACATCGTCGGTCTTGCGGAACACGTCGACGATGTCCACCGGCTCGGCCAGCTCTTCCAGCCGCGCCACGCAGGGCATGCCCAGTACCTGGCCACCGGCATAACGCGGGTTCACCGGCAGGATGCGGTAGCCCTTGCCTTGCATGTAGCTGGCGGCAAAAAAGCTCGGCCGGTGCCACTCGGCCGACAGGCCCACCACCGCAATGCTGCGGGCGCCCCGCAGGATCTGGCGCAGATCGGCTTCGCTCAGGCCGTCACCGGGCCCGGCGGGCGCGGGCGGGGCAGCGGCCGGTTCAGGCTTGGGCTCGCGCTCGCGCTCGCGCTCGCGATCGGGCTCGAGCTCGGCCGCCATGCCCGGCCCTCAGCGGCGCAGGCCGGGGTCGGTGGAGTGCAGCGGGCTGCGCGCCGACAGGCCGTGCAGGCCGCCGGCCAGCAGCACCTCGCGCACACCCACCAGGCGCGAGGCCACGGCGCTGCGCGCGCGCCGCACGGCGGGGTCTTCGCCGGGCGACACGGTGTCGCGCAGCGCGCGTTCGAGCAGGGCCGATTCTTCGGCCAGTCCGGGCAGGCCCAGCGTGGCGGCCAGCGACTTGAGATCGTGCGCCAGGCGCTGCGCACGGTCGATGTCGCAGGGCACTGCGTCGATCGAGCGCTCGAGGCGCTGCTCGAACTTCAGCAGCGGCTCGCAGGCCGCTTCGAGCACCCGGTCATAGAGCTGCACGCCGCCCAGGCGCTGCAAGGCCGAGGGCAGGTCGCTGTCGGGCAGCGCATCGAGCGCGCTGAGCCGCGGGTCGGTGCCCAGCGTGCTGTCGGGTGATCGGGTGGTGGGGCCGTCGTCCTGCGGCTGCGGCCGGTTCAACAGCGCCAGCAACTGGGCGCGCGAATAGGGCTTGCCCAGGTGGGCGTCAAAGCCGGCCTCCTTGGCCGCCACCAGGTCAGACGGATCGCTCTGGCCGCTGACGGCCACGATCAGCGCCGGCTTGCGGTGGCGCTTGCGCTCGAAGGCACGCATCGCACGCACCGCCTCCAGCCCCGACAGCGCGGGCATGTTCAGGTCGAGCAGCACGATGCGGTAGTTGTCGGCCTCGAAGCGCCGCACCGCACTGCCACCGTCGTGCACGCCGTCGATGCGAAAACCCGAGCCTTCCACAAAGGCCTGCAGCAGCATCAGGTTGTGCGGGCTGTCGTCGGCCGCCAGCACCGACACCACGCTGCGGCCACCACGCGCCATCGCGGTGCCCGGCAGCGGGCCCGAATCGGTGGCCTGCGGCGAGGTGCGCGGCCCCTCGGGCGCCGCGGCGGTGGGCGGCAGCGGCAGCTCGACATGGAAGCACGAGCCCATGCCCTCGCGGCTGACCACGCCGATCTCGCCCTCCATGGCCTCGGCCAGGCGCTTGCAGATGGCCAGGCCCAGGCCGGTGCCGCCCAGGTTCTGCGCCAGCGCCGGATCGGCCTGCACATAGGGCGTGAAGATGCGGTGGATGCGGTCGGCCGGGATGCCCACGCCGGTGTCGCGCACCTCGAAGCGCAGGTGCTGGCGGTCACGCCCGTAGCCCACCAGCAGGGTCACCGTGCCGGCCGGCGTGAACTTGACCGCATTGCCCAGCAGATTGCGCAGCACCTGGCCCACGCGCATGGCGTCGCCGATCACCGTCTCGGGCAGGTCGGGGTCGGTCTCGACATCGAGCACCAGGCCCTTTTGCTGCGCCCGGGCCTCGAACAGCGCCACCTGCTGCGCCACCAGGCGCGGCAGCGAGAACGGGTGGCGGGTCAGGGTCAGCAGACCGGCTTCGCTCTTGGACAGGTCGAGCAGGTCGTTGAGCATATGCAGCAGATCCTGCCCGGCGCTGCTGAACAGGGCCACGTGGCGCTTTTGCTGCACGTCGAGGCGGGTCTGGGCCAGCATCTCGGCGGCCCCCAGCAGCGCGTTCAGCGGCGTGCGGATCTCGTGGCTCAGGTGCGCCAGGAAGTCGCTCTTGACCTGGTTGGCGGCTTCCAGCTCGGCGCGCTGCAGGCGCAGGCGGCGCGTCTCGCGCGCGGCCTCGAACTGCGCATGCCACAGGCCCAGACCGGCCATCGCCAGCAAGGTGGCCAGCGGCGCGCCGATGCGGCTGAGCTGGCCATGCCACAGCACCAGCGCGGTGTCGACCACCAGCAGCAGCAGCAGGGACACCGCCACCGCGCCCAGCACCGGCCAGGCACGCGCCCGGCCGCCGCGCCAGCCCTGCAGCGCCATCGCCAGCCAGGGCAGCAGGCACAGCGCCAGCAGCGCGGCGTCGGTGCCGGCCGCGGGTGGCCGCAGCATGTGGTCGTACTCGAGCGCGTCGTAGACCGCGGCCAGCGCGGTGGTGGCGCTGCGCAGGCCTTGCGCGGTGAGCACCTCGCCGCCCAGCGCGGCGCTGGCGCCGAGAAACACCACGCGGCCACGCACGGCATGGGCCAGCGCCTGGGCCTCGTCGGCCGGCAGGCGCCCGGCGGCCGCCGCATCCACCCGCCACAGCGACAACGGCGCCGGCGCACTGTCGGCACGCGCCAGCCAGGGTCGCACGCGCTGTTGGTCGTCGAGCGCCCACAGCGGCCCGGCCGGGGTCTGCACCAGCCACTGCTGCTCGCGCCGGCCGCAGCGCATGGCATCGGCCTGGGCCGGGTGCAGCGCCTGCCACACGGCCATCGGCAACAAGGGCAGGCTCAGATCGCCGGCCTGCTGCCACAGCGGCAGGTGGCGCAGAACGCCGTCTTCGTCCACCGGCACCGACAGCGCCCCCAGCCGTGCCGCCGGCAAGGCCCCCGGCAAACCGGCCTCGGCCCAGCGTGGCAGTTGCCAGCCCGCCTGCATGGCTGGCTGGCAGCCGGGCGGCGCCATGCGCATGCCCAGCCGGTCGCCCTCGCCTGGCACGGCTCGCGCGCCCAGCAGCACCGGTGCCGAGGTGTGGTTCAGCCAGCTGGCAAAGTTTTCGTCACCGTCCTTGGCGTCCACCAGCATCAGGCCGAAGGCCACCGCGCGGGCGCCGTTGTCCAGCAGCCAGCGGCCGGCCGGCACGTAGGCGTCACGGCGCAGCGGCCAGGCGCCCATGCGGCGCACGCTGTCTTCGTCGACATCCACCACCAGGGCCGCATCGGCCGGCGCGCGCGGCGCCAGCAGTGCGGCCTGCAGGTCCTGGCGGCGGTCCAGCCAATGGTCGAGCGGCAGCACCTGCACCACGATCTGCGCCAGCAGGAGCGCCAGCAGCGCCAGGCCGCTGGCCACCAGCACGCGCCGCCCGCGCCCGAGGCTGCGCCACAGCGCCAGCAGCGACGCGCGCGCGCCGGGCTGTGCTGGGGCATGGGCCGCGGTGCGCGACGCTGGCGAGCGGGCAACGGGAAACTGGGCCGACATGGAGAAACGACTGCTTACGGCTGCGAAGACGCGCATCATCGCCGGTTTGGCCGCCAGCGCCCATCCACCGGGCGCAGGGGCAGCGCGTGCGGGTGCCGGCCGTGATTTCGTGCATTACACTGGCGCCCTGCCAGGAGAGAGCCCCACCCGGGGCCGCCGAAGGCGCAGAGGCACCCCCTCGAACGCTCAGGCAAAAGGACTGGCAGGCGCGCCGCGCGAGCGGGGCGTTCCTCACTGGAGAGAGGCGGGCCGGCGCGTTGCGCGTCGATGTTCGTCCACCGAAGGGGCAAGCGGTCGGCGTCATCCACGCGGCTGCCAATCTCTCAGGTAAAGCGGACAGCGAGGGGTCTTTCCCATCCGGCCTTCCGGATGGGTGCCGGAACCCCTCGCCGTGAAGGAATGCGCCCCGTGTCCGCACCGTCGCCCACCGCTGTCAGCGCCCCGCTGCTCGCCACCCCGCTGAACGCCCTGCACCTGGAACTCGGTGCCAAGATGGTGCCGTTTGCCGGCTACGCGATGCCGGTGCAGTACCCCGCCGGCATCCTGGCCGAGCACCGCCAGTGCCGCGAGTCGGCGGCGCTGTTCGATGTGTCGCACATGGGCCAGCTCAAGCTGCTGGGCAGCGACGCCGCCGCCGCGCTCGAGACCCTGCTGCCGCAAGACATCTGCGACCTGGGCCCCGGCAAGCAGCGCTACGCGTTTTTCACCAACGCCGCCGGCGGCCTGCTCGACGATCTGATGGTCACGCGCCGCGACGATCACCTGTTCGTGGTGGTCAACGCCGCCTGCAAGGACGCCGACACCCGCCACCTGATCACCCACATCGGCCACCGCTGCACGGTGCTGCCGCTGCCCGAGCGCGCGCTGCTGGCGCTGCAGGGGCCGCTGGCGGCCACGGCGCTGCGCCGGCTCAACGAGGGGGTGGACAGTCTCACCTTCATGAGCGGCGGCGACTTCACGCTGGCCGGTGCCGACTGCTTCGTCACCCGCTCGGGCTACACCGGCGAGGATGGCTTCGAGATCAGCGTGCCGGCCGGCCAGGCCGAGGCGCTGGCGCGGGCGCTGCTGGCGCTGCCCGAGGTCAAGCCCGCCGGCCTGGGTGCGCGCGACACGCTGCGCCTGGAAGCCGGCCTGTGCCTGTACGGCCACGACATCGACGAGCGCACCACGCCGGTCGAGGCCGGCCTGGGCTGGGCCATCCAGAAAGTGCGCCGCCCCGGTGGCGCGCGTGCGGGCGGCTACCCCGGCGCCGACGTGATCGGCCCGCAATTCGGCACCCCGCCGGGCGTGCGCCGCGTCGGCCTGGTGGGCCTCGAACGCGTGCCAGTGCGCGAAGGCGCGCCGCTGGTCGATGCCGATGGCCACCCGCTGGGCCGCGTGACCAGCGGCACGCTGGGCCCCACGGTGGGCCAGCCGGTCGCCATGGGCTACCTGGCCGCCAACCACGGCGCCCTGCACCACGAGGTGTATGCCGAGGTGCGCGGCAAGCGCCTGCCGATGCGCGTTTCGCCCATGCCTTTTGCGCCGCACCGCTACCACCGCGGCTGATTTTTTCCACCCCTTTCCCCCCCATCCCTGGCCCCACGAGAGCGCACCCATGAGCACCAAGTTCACCGCCGAGCACGAATGGATCAACATCGAGAACCCGCAGGCCGCCATCGTCGGCATCACGCTGCACGCGCAGGACGCGCTGGGCGATGTGGTGTTCGTCGACCTGCCCGAAGTGGGCCGCAGCTACGCCCGCGGCGATGTGGCCGGCGTGGTTGAGTCGGTGAAGGCCGCGGCCGACCTGTACATGCCGGTCGACGGCGAGGTGACCGAGGTCAACGAGGCGCTGCGCGCCGACCCGGCCCTGGCCAACCGCGACCCGATGAGCGAAGGCTGGTTCTTCAAGATGCGGGTCAGCGCCCCGGCCCAGCTGGACACCCTGCTGGACGCACCGGCCTACGACGCGCTGCTCAAGACGCTGTGAGCCCACGGGCGCCGCGCCCACGCCGCCGTGCCCGAACTGCCGCCCCCGACCGACCTGAACCCGGTTGGCGCCCGCCTGGCGCCGACCAGCGCCGCCGCATGCCCGCCATGCCGCCGAATTTGCCGCCCGCCACATCGGGCCCGACGCCGCCGAGCAGGCACAGATGCTCAGCGCCGTGGGCGCCGCCTCGCGTGCCGCACTGATTGCCGCGGTGATGCCCGCCGCCATCGCGCGCAGCCGGCCGATGAACCTGCCTGAGCCGGCCAGCGAGGCCCAGGCGCTGGCCGAGCTGCGCGCCATCGCGGCCAAGAACCAGGTGCTCAAGAGCTTCATCGGCTGCGGTTACCACGGCACGCACACGCCGGGCGTCATCCTGCGCAACATCCTCGAGAACCCGGCCTGGTACACCGCCTACACGCCTTACCAGGCCGAGATCTCGCAGGGCCGGCTGGAGGCGCTGCTGAACTTCCAGACCATGGTCACCGACCTCACCGGTCTGGCCATCGCCAACGCCTCGATGCTGGACGAGGCCACCGCCGCCGCCGAGGCCATGACCCTGGCCAAGCGCAGCGTGCGCGCCAAGGGCAACACCCTGGTGGTGGCCGGTGACATGCACCCGCAGGTCCTGGAGGTGCTGGCCACCCGCGCCGAGCCGCTGGGCCTGACGCTCAGGCAGGCCGATTCGGCCGAGGCCTGGGCCGCCGCACTGGCCGGCGACGACTACTTTGCCGCCATCGTGCAATACCCGGCCAGCAGCGGCTGGCTGCACGACTGGAGCGCCGATGCCGCCACCGTGCACGGCAAGCAGGCGGCCTTCATCATGGTGGCCGACCTGCTGGCGCTGACCGTGCTCAAGCCGCCCGCCGAGATGGGTGCCGACATTGCCGTGGGCAGCACCCAGCGCTTCGGCATGCCGATGGGCGCCGGCGGCCCGCATGCCGCCTACATGGCCTGCCGCGACGAGTTCAAGCGCGCCATGCCCGGCCGCCTGGTGGGCGTCAGCATCGACAGCCACGGCGCCCCGGCCATGCGCCTGGCGCTGCAGACGCGCGAGCAGCACATCCGCCGCGAGAAGGCCACCAGCAACATCTGCACCGCCCAGGTGCTGCCGGCCGTGGTGGCCAGCATGTACGCCGTGTACCATGGCCCCGAGGGCCTGCAGCGCATCGCCCAGCGCGTGGCGCGCTACCTCGGCATCCTGGTGGCCGGCCTGCGCGAGCTGGGCGTGCCGCTGACCCAGACCCACCACCTCGAACGCGGTGCCTTCGACACGCTGTGCCTGCACACCGGCGCCGACACCGAGCGCCTGATGGCCCGCGCCGTGGGCCTGGGCGCCAACCTGCGCCGTGCCTGGGGCGAGTACATCTGCGTGACGCTGGATGAAACCACCACGCGCGACGACATCGCCCTGCTGTGGCGCATCTTCAGCGACGACAGCCGCAGCCTGCCCAGCGTGGCGGCGCTGGCCGACACGCCCTCGCTGATGCCGGCCGCGCTGCAGCGCCAGTCGGCCTACCTCACGCACCCGGTGTTCAACACCCACCACAGCGAGACCGAGATGCTGCGCTACCTGCGCAAGCTGGCCGACAAGGACCTGGCGCTCGACCGCAGCATGATCCCGCTGGGCTCGTGCACCATGAAGCTCAACGCCACCAGCGAGATGATCCCCATCACCTGGCCCGAGTTTGCGCAGGTGCACCCCTTTGCGCCGGCCGATCAGCTGACGGGTTATGCCGAGCTGAACGAGCAGCTGTGCCGCTGGCTGAGCGAGGCCACCGGCTATGCCGGCATCAGCCTGCAGCCCAATGCCGGCTCGCAGGGTGAATACGCCGGCCTGCTGGTCATCCGCGCCTGGCACCGCAGCCGTGGCGAGCACCAGCGCACCATCTGCCTGATTCCCGAATCGGCGCATGGCACCAACCCGGCCTCGGCCCAGATGGTGGGCATGCAGGTGGTGGTGGTGAAGTGCGATGCCAACGGCGCGGTCGACCTGGCCGATCTGGAAGCCAAGTGCGCCCAGCATGCCGAGCGGCTGGCCGCGCTGATGATCACCTACCCCAGCACCTACGGCGTGTACGACGCGCAGGTCAAGACCCTGTGCGCCATGGTGCACCGCCACGGCGGCCGGGTGTACGTGGACGGCGCCAACATGAACGCGCTGGTGGGCCTGGCCGCGCCGGGCGAGTTTGGCGGCGACGTGAGCCACCTGAACCTGCACAAGACCTTCTGCATCCCGCACGGCGGTGGCGGCCCGGGCGTGGGCCCGGTGTGCGTGGTTGATGACCTGGTGCCCTTCCTGCCGGCCCACAAGACGGGTGGCATCGGCGGTGAGCAGTCCACCGGTGCGGTGAGCGCTGCGCCGCTGGGCAATGCCGCGGTGCTGCCGATCAGCTGGATGTACATCCGCATGATGGGCGCCGCCGGCCTGACCGCCGCCACCGAGAACGCCGTGCTGTCGGCCAACTACGTGGCCGCCCGCCTGGCCGGGCACTACGACATCCACTACTCGAGCAACGTGCCCTCGCTGAAGGGTGGTGGCGTGGCGCACGAGTGCATCCTGGACCTGCGCCCGCTGAAGGACAGCTCGGGCATCAGCGCCGAGGACGTGGCCAAGCGCCTGATCGACTACGGCTTCCACGCCCCCACGCTGAGCTTTCCGGTGGCCGGCACGCTGATGGTGGAGCCCACCGAAAGCGAACCCAAGGCCGAGCTCGATCGCTTCTGCGACGCGATGATCGCCATCCGCGGCGAGATCGCCAAGGTCGAGGCCGGCCAGCACAACGGCGGCTGGCCGCAGGACGACAACCCGCTCAAGCACGCCCCGCACACTGCCGCCGTGGTGGGCGCCAGCGAGTGGACGCACGCCTATCGCCGCGAAGACGCGGCCTGGCCGCTGGCCAGCCTGAAGGCCAGCAAGTACTGGTCGCCGGTGGGCCGCATCGACAACGTCTACGGCGACCGCAACCTGTTTTGCAACTGTGTGCCGCTGAGCGAGCTCGACACCGCGGCCTGAGCCACCTCGCCGGAGCCACGCCATGGCCCTCTCGGTCTTCGACCTGTTCAAGATCGGCATCGGCCCCAGCAGCAGCCACACGGTGGGGCCCATGCGCGCCGCGCGCATGGCCGTGCTGCGCTGGCAGGCGCTGGGCCTGGCGCCGCAGCTGGCGCGTGTGCAGTGCCAGCTGTACGGCTCGCTCGGCGCCACCGGCAAGGGCCATGGCAGCGGCCCCGCCGTCTTGCTGGGCCTGATGGGCGACGAGCCCGACACGGTGGCTGTGGACGGCATGGCCGGGCGCCTGGCCGCCGTGCGCGCCGGCAGCAGCCTGCCGCTGCCCTGGGGTGTCGCGCTGGGCTTCGACGAGCGCACCGATCTGGTCTACCACCGGCGCAAGAGCCTGCCCTTTCATGCCAACGGCATGGAGTTCATCGCCTTCGACGCGGCCGGTGCAGTGCTGGACACGCGGCGCTACTACTCGGTGGGCGGCGGCTTCGTGGTCAGCGACGAGGTGGCGGCCGACGGCTCGCGCCAGCGCGTGATCGCGCCCGACGCCACGGTGCTGCCCCACCCCTTCCGCAGCGGTGCCGAACTGCTGGCCTTGTGCCGGGCCACCGGCTGGCCCATTGCCCGGCTGATGCGCGCCAATGAACGCCACTGGCGCCCCGATGCCGAGATCGACGCCGGGCTGGACCGCATCTGGCAGGTGATGCAGGCCTGCGTGCTGCGCGGCTGCTCAACAGAGGGCGTGCTGCCCGGCGGCTTCAAGGTGCGGCGGCGCGCGGCCGACCTGCAGCGCCAGCTCACCGCCGACCCGCATGCCGCGCTGAAAGATCCATTGCAGGTGCTGGACTGGGTGAACCTGTACGCACTGGCGGTCAACGAGGAGAACGCCGCCGGCGGCCGCGTGGTCACCGCGCCCACCAATGGCGCGGCCGGCATCGTGCCGGCGGTGCTGCACTACTACCGTCGCTTCACGCATGGCGCCACCGATGCGGGCGTGCACGACTTTCTGCTCACCGCTGCGGCCATCGGCATCCTCTACAAGGAGAACGCCAGCATCAGCGGCGCCGAGGTGGGCTGCCAGGGCGAGGTGGGCGTGGCCTGCAGCATGGCCGCCGCCGCCTTGTGCGCGGTGCTGGGCGGCACGCCCGAGCAGGTGGAGAACGCCGCCGAGATCGGCATGGAGCACCACCTGGGCCTGACCTGCGATCCGGTGGGCGGGCTGGTGCAGATCCCCTGCATCGAGCGCAATGCGATTGCCGCGGTCAAGGCCATCAACGCCGCGCGCATGGCGCTGCGCGGCGATGGCAGCCACCATGTGAGCCTCGACCAGGTGATCAAGACCATGCGCGAGACCGGCGCCGACATGCTCACCAAGTACAAGGAAACGGCGCGCGGCGGCCTGGCGGTGAACATCGTCGAGTGCTGAGCGGGCCCACCCGGCGCTGGCGCCGCCCGCCGCGCAGGCAGGCGCCATTTGCGCCCGGTTCAGGCACCAGATCGGCGCATTGCGCCGGTGGCCGGTGGCCAAAATGGTGGCGATGCTGGACGGCCTTCTGCCCGGCATCCGCAAGACCTTTGGAGACCGGCCATGACTTCAAGCGCCCAGCGTTGGCGAATGTCCCCCCTGCGCCCCGGCGTGATGCTGATGCGGCGCCTGAACATCCCGGTCAAGATGGGCCTGATGGGCCTGCTGCTGGCCGCGCCGATGTTGCTGACCCTGCTCAACGCCGGCCAGCGAGCCGTCGCCGATCTGGCCGTGGTGCGCCTGGAGCTGGCCGGCGCACGGGTGGTGACGACGATGATCGACGCCGTGACCGCCGTGCAGACCCAGCGCGACCTGAGCATGCGCGCACTCTCGGGCGACACCACCGCCCGCAGCCGCCTGCCCGAAGCCACACGGGCGCTGGGCGAGGCGCTCGACAAGGTCGACCGCGTGCACGCGCAGAACAACGATTTCGAGCTGCCGCCGCAGTGGGCCCAGGCCCGCGACGCCGCGCGCACGCTGGCGGCCGGCCCGGGTGACCTGCGCCGCGACGCCGTGTTTGCCCAGTACAGCGCCCAGGTCGAGGCCATGCGCCAGGCCGTGCTGCATGTGGGCGAGCGCTCGGGCCTGCTGCTCGACCCCGAGGCGGCCAGCTACTACCTGATGGACCTGTGCGTGCAGCGCATGGTGCCCTGGCTCGAAGGCCTGGCCACCGCCCGCGGCCAGGGTGCGGCGGTGCTGGCGCGCGGCGATGCCGGTGCCGGCGAGCGTGCCACCCTGATCGGCCGGGCCGACACGGTGCAGCGCCAGCTCGAGGACGTGGCCTTCAGCATCGGCGCCCTGGTGCGCACCGGCCATGCCGAGCCCGCCAAGTGGGCCGGCGCCCGCGATGAATCCAAGGTCGTGGCCGAGCGCCTGCGCAAGGTCTTCGGTGCCGAGGCCATCGAAGGCGAACCCGGCCCGTACTTCGATGCCCTCACCGCCGCCATCGACAGCACCCGCGCGCTCAACGCCGAGGCCGAGGAAGAACTGCAGGCCGCCCTGCTGGACCGCGAAAGCCGGATCAAGCGCGCCACGCTGCTGCAGCTGTGCGTGGCAGCGCTGGGCATCGGCCTGACGGCCTACCTGGCGATGGCCTTCTACGTCAGCTTCCACGGCGCGCTGCGCACGCTGCACCAGGGTGTGAACACCGTGGCCGAGGGCGACCTGTCGCACCACATCGAGATCCAGGGCCGCGACGAGCTGAGCCAGATCGGCGGCATGGTCGAGCGCATGAACAACCGCCTGTCGGCGATGGTGGCCGAGATCCGCAGCAGCGCGGTGCGGGTGGGCATGTCGGGCGAGCAGGTGTCGATGAGCAGCCAGCAGCTGGCCATCCGCACCGACGAGCAGGCCGCCAGCCTGCGCCAGGCCGTGTCCACCGTGGGCCAGCTCAGCGAGGCCGTGGCCGGCAACGCCCAGTCGGCCACCCGCCTCAGCGAGCTGACCGAGCGCCTGCGCACCCAGGCCGAGAGTGGCGGCCAGGCCATGCACCAGGCCATCGGCTCGATGGCCGACCTGGAAGCCGGCTCGCGCCGCGTGGGCGAGATCATCGGCACCATCGACGGCATCGCCTTCCAGACCAACATCCTGGCCCTGAATGCGGCGGTCGAGGCCGCACGCGCCGGCGAGGCCGGCCGCGGCTTTGCCGTGGTGGCGTCCGAGGTGCGCAGCCTGGCCCAGCGCTCGGCTGCCGCCGCCGGCGAGGTGCGCACGCTGATCGCCCGCTCGACCGAGCAGGTCGATGCCTCGGTGGTTCGCACCCGCCAGGTGGGCGATGCGCTGGAGTCACTGGTCAGCGGCGTGCGCGAGGTGTCGAACGCGCTGCGCGCGATTGCCGATGCCAGCACCCGCCAGAGTGCCGACCTGAAGGAGATGTCGTCCAGCGTGAACGCGCTCGACGAGATCACGCGCCAGAACGCGGCCATGGTCGAGGTGTCCACCGTGGCCTCGCACGAGCTGGTCGACCGCGCGCAGCGCCTGTCGGGCGCGGTGGCCTCGATCCGGCTGCGCCAGGGCAGCGCCGACGAGGCGCGCACCCTGGTGCTGCGGGCGATGGAGCTGCTCAAGGGCCAGGGCCTGGCCGGCGCGTCCAGCGCGCTGCACTCGGCCGAGCAGGGTTTTGTCGACCGCGACCTCTACGTGTGGGTGATCGACCGCGAGGGCCGCTACGTGCTGCACGGCGCCAAGCCCGAGAACGAGGGCAAGCGCATCCACGAGATCCCCGGCATCGACGGCGACAAGTTCGTGGCCGACCTGTGGTCGGTGCCCGAGGAGGGCGGCTGGATCGAGTACGACATCGTCAACCCGCAGACCGGCGTGGTGCAGCCCAAGGCCTCGTACGTGCTGCGCTACGACAGTCGCCAGGTGGTGGGCTGCGGCGTGTACCGGCACGAATCCACCGTCGCGGCCTGAGCCAGCTTGGGCCCGGGCCTGGGCCCGGACCCCGCCCAGGGCCCTGGCGCGCGTCAGTCGCGGTCGGCGGCGGCAAAGGGCGGCAGTGCCGCGCCGGGCAGCACCGGGGCCGCGGGTGCATCGGGTGATGTGCCAGACGCGGCGGCGTCGGCGGCCGGCGCCCCGCCCGGCTTGCGCTCGCGCACCAGGTAGCTGTAGAGCACCGGCACCACCACCAGCGTGAGCAGGGTGCTGGTGATCACGCCGCCGATGATGGCGCGGCCCATCGGCGCCTGCAGCTCGCCACCCTCGTCGAGCGCCAGCGCCAGCGGCAGCATGCCGAAGACCATTGCGAAGGTGGTCATCATGATCGGCCGCATGCGCGTGTTGCCGGCCATCAGCAGCGCCTCGGTCACCGTGGCACCGGCCTTGCGGGCGTGGTTGGCAAAGTCGACCAGCAAGATGGCGTTCTTGGTCACCAGGCCCATCAGCATCACCAGGCCGATCATCGAGAACACGTTCAAGGTGCTGCGCCACAGCAGCAGCGCCAGCATCACGCCGATCATCGCCAGCGGCAGGCTGGCCATGATGGCGATGGGCTGCACAAAGCTGCCGAACTGGCTGGCCAGCACGATGTAGATGAAGATCACCGCCAGGCCCATGGCGCCCAGCATGCCGGCAAAGGCCTCTTCCTGCTCCTTGGTCTGGCCGCCCACGTCGAAGCTGTAGCCCGGCGGCAGCTGGGTGTCCTTCACCAGCTTTTGCACGTCGTTGCCCACCTCGCCCGAGGTGCGGCCCTGCACGCCGGCAAACACCGCCTCGCGGCGCTGCAGGTTCTGGCGGCGGATGATCTCGGGGTTGAACACCTGCTCGATGGTGGCCACCGATTCCAGCGTGATCGGCGTGCCGTCCTTGGCAAAGGCCACCGGCAGGCCGCGCAGCTGCTCCACGCGCTCGCGCTGGCTCTGGTTCAGGCGCAGCACCACGTCCACCTGGTTGCCGTCGGGCGTGGTCCAGTAGGTGGCGGTTTCACCGTTGACATAGGCGCGCAGGCTCGAGGCCAGCTGCGGCGCGGTGAGCCCCAGCTCGCGCACCGCGGCCGGCTTGAGCCGCACCGCATAGGCCGGGATGCCGGGGCGCACCGACACCTCCACGTCCACCGTGCCGGGAATCTTCTTGACCTTCTCGGCAAAGTCGGTGGCCACCTTGGCCAGGCCTTCGGGGTCGCTGCCCAGGATGGCCACGTAGATCGGCCGGTTGAAGCCCAGTGCCGACTCCACGCCCGGGATGTTGGCCACCTTGGCGCGGATGGCCTCCTCGATCTGCTTCTGGCTGCGCTCGCGCTGCTTGCGCTCCTTCAGCGCGATGTTCAGCCAGGCCTGGTTGCGCTGGCCGGCGCCGCCCACCCAGGTGGACAGCGACTGCACCTCGGGCATGGCCAGCACGATCTCCTCGACCTGGCGCACCTTGGCATCGCCGCGCTCCAGGCTCGAGCCCTCGGGCATGCGCAGTGCCAGCTGGGTGAAGCCCTGGTCGACCTCGGGGATGAACTCGCTGCCCACCAGCGGCGCCAGGCCGATGGCGCCCACGAAGGACAGCACGCCCACGCCCATCACCACGCCGCGCGGCGTGATGGTGGCGCGGCGCAGGCGCCGCGGCGATTGCTTGTCGCGCCGGTTCTGGGCATCGAAGCCACGGCCCCAGGCCGGCAGCGGCAGGCGCCAGCGGCGCGCCGAGAAGGCCCAGCGGATCAGCCGGTCGTACACCGTGTGCATGCCGTCCATCATGCGGTCGGTGCCGCGGATCAGGTGGCCCACCACCGGCCAGTGCTTCATCCGGGCCGAGGGCGGATCGCGCCACACGCTGCTGAGCATGGGGTCGAGCGTGAAGCTGACGAACAGGCTCACCGCCACCGCCACCGCCACGGTGATGCCGAAGGGGTAGAAGAACTTGCCGATCACCCCGCCCATGAAGGCCACCGGCACAAACACCGCGCAGATGGCAAAGGTGGTGGCCATCACCGCCAGGCCGATCTCCTCGGTGCCCTCGCGCGCGGCGGTGTGGTGGTCCTTGCCCATGCTCACGTGGCGAACGATGTTCTCGCGCACCACGATGGCATCGTCGATCAGCAGGCCGATGCACAGGGAGAGCGCCATCATCGTCATGAAGTTCAGCGTGAAGCCGAAGGCATACACCGCGATGAAGCTGGAGATCACCGCGATCGGCAGCGTCAGCCCGGTGATGATGGTGCTGCGCCACGAGTGCAGGAACAGGAACACGATGGCCACGGTGAGCAGCGCGCCCTCCACCAGCGTGCGCTTCAGGCCCTCGAGGCTTTTTTTCACCCAGTCGCTGTTGGCGTAGATCAGGCGCAGCTCCACGTCGGGCGGCAGGGTCTTCTTCAGCTCCTCCATGGCCGCCTTCACGGCGTCGCCGGCAACCACGATGTTGGCGTCCTGCTGCTTGAAGACGTTGAAGGTGACCGCGCGCTGGCCGTTGATGCGGGCCACCGAGTCGGGCTCTTTCTCGCGCTCGACCAGCTGGCCCAGATCGGCCAGGCGCAGCGCCAGGCCGTTGCGGTGGGCCACCACCATCTGCTCGAACAGGCGCGGATCACGCACCCGGCCTTCGACGCGCAGGATGGCGTCCTGCGTGCGGTCACTCAGCAGGCCCACCGGCTGGTCGGCATTGGCCTCGCGCAGCGCGGTGGCCACCTCGGCCGGCGTGACGGCATAGGCGCGCAGGCGCACCGGGTCCAGATCGATGCGCACCTCGCGCAGCGTCAGGCCCGAGACCTCCAGCCGCGCCACGCCCTCCACCCGCTGCAGGCGCTTTTCAACCTGCTGCTCGGCCATCAGCGACAGCTCGCGCGCGCTGCGGCTGGCGCTCAGCAGCGCCAGCACCACCACCGGCTGGTTGTTGTCGTTGTTGTAGCGCGCGATGGTGGGCGCCTTGGCGTCCTTGGGCAGGCCGCTCTGCATGGCCGACAGGCGGTCGCGCACGTCCTGCATGGCGCGGTTCATGTCGGTGCTGAGGTTGAACTCGACGTTGGTCTCGCTGCGGCCCTCGTAGCTGCGCGACACCACCCGCTTGACGCCGGTGACGCTGTTGAGCGCCTCCTCGATCGGCTTGGTGATCTCGCGTTCCACCGCCTCGGGGCTGGCACCGGGGTACTGCAGCTGGATGAAGGCGCCTGGCAGCGAGATGTCGGGCATCTGCTCGACGCCCAGACGGACGTACGAGAACATGCCCAGCACGCACAGCGCCACCATCACCATGGTCGCGAACACCGGGTTCGCGATCGACACTCGGGTGATCCACATAACGGCTCCTGCTCGTGGCGCGGCTCAGCGCAGCGCGGTGGCCGACGGGCCGGAAGCTGCGGCCGAGGCCACCGCCGCGGCGCGGCCGGCACTGGCCGCCCCCACCTGGGCCGGCTGGCCTTCGCGCAGGTTGTCAAAGCGGCTGGCCAGCACCTGGGCGCGCGCGTCCAGGCCGGCCAGCAACTCAACCCGGCCACCGGCCTCGTCGCGCTGGCCCAGCGTGACCGCGCGGCGCAGCAGCTTGCCGCCGTCAATCACCCACACATGGGCCTGGCCGGCGGTGCTGCCCACCGCGGCCAGCGGCAGCAGCAGGCGCTGGCGGTCGTCGGCCAGCAGCACGCTGGCCATCGCGTACTGGCCGGCGCGCAGCAGCTCCTTGGGATTGGCCAGCGCCACGGTGACACCGATCGAGCGTGTGCCCGGCTCGGCCGCCGGCGCGATGCGCACCAGCTTGGCCCCCACCGGATCGGCCACGCCTTCCACCTGCACCTGCACCGCCATGCCCGGCACCAGGCGCGTGACCTCGTGCGTGCCCACGCTGCCGGCCAGCTCGAGCTGGGCCAGGTCGACGATGGTCACCACCGGCTGCTCCATCGCCAGCTTTTCGCCCGGCAGGGCCTGGCGCTTGGCCACGATGCCGGCAATCGGCGCCACCACCACCGCATCGCGGCCGGCCACGCGGGTGGTCTCCAGCGCAGCCTGGTTGGCCTGCAGCGCGGCGCGGGCGGCGTCGAGCGTGGCGCGCGACTGATCCAGCGCCACCGGCGAGATGAAGTTCTGCGCCGCCAGGCGCTCGTTGCTGGCGTGCGTGCGCTCGGCCTGGGCCAGGCTGGCGCGGGCCGAATCGATGTTGGCACTGCGCTCGGCCAGGCGGCTGGCCAGCTCGGCCTGGTCGATGCGGCCGATGGCCTGGCCGGCGGCCACGCGCGAGCCCTCGGCCACGCTCAGGCTGACCAGGGTGCCGGACGTCTTGGCCCGCACCACGGCGGTGTTGGGCGCCACCAGCGGGCCGCTGAACTCGATGCGCTGCGGCAGGCTGGCCAGCGCCGGCTGCACCACCTCGTTGGCACGGAAGACGAGCGGCGCCGACGCCGCCGCCCCGGGGCCGCTGGCGGCCTGGGCGGCCTTGGCGGCGGCACCGTCCTGGGTGCGACCCACCGCCACCACGGTGGCCACCACGGCGGCCACCGCCACCACCCCCCCCATGCCGATCAACCAGGGCTTGCGCATCGTGTTGTCCTCCTGTGTGTCCTGTCCACGCTCTCGTGAAGCGGGGCCAGTGTAGGAGCGCCCCCCGCAAAAACCAGGGGCGGTGCGACGAAGCGCTTGGGGGGAACGATGAACTGCAGGCCGGCCCGTTGCGCTGCGCCGGACTGCCGGCGCAGCGCCGCAGCGGCTCAGGCGGTGGTCAGGGCCGCCGGGGTGCTGGCGCCGACGGCCTGGCTGCCCTGGCGGTAGACGCCGCAGCCGATGAACATGTCGTCGCTCAGCGCGGCCACGAAGGCGGTCTTGGCCGTGGGGCGGCCGTCCTGCGGGTGCGGGCCCTCGTACTCGATCCAGCCCGAGCCGGCGTCGAAGGCCTCCCAGGCCACCTTGAGAAAGTGTTCGGCCTGCACGAAGCTGATGCCCGGCAGCTCGTGCATCACCTTGCCCAGCAGCTCGGGACGGCCGCCGGCCACCCGGTAGCGGTTGCCGCGGTCGAACACGAACAGGAACATGTCGCGGTCGACCCACGGCCCGTCGGCGGTGTTGAAGACCTGCATCGCCACCTCCACGCCCACCTCCTGCGCGTGCATCAGCGCGCGCTCGACCATCTCGCGGGCCTCGTCGGCCGTGCCCTGGCGCAGGCGCATGCTCGACACCGCCAGGCGCAGCGCCTCGGCCTGGCTCGACAAGGTCTTGGCGGCCTGCGCCGAGCGCTCCACCGCCACCGCGTTCTCGCGCGTGATGTCGTCCAGCGCGGCCACACCCTGGCTCACCGCCTCCAGCCCGTGGCTCTGCTCGACGCTGGCCTCGGCCATGCTGCGCAGGCGCTGCGACACCTCCTGCGCGCTGCCGGCCATGGTGTCGAGCAGGCCGCTGGCCTCCTGGATGCGCACCGAGGCATCGCCCACCTGGGTGGTGGTCTGCTCGATCAGCTCGCGCACCTCGGCCGCGGCCTCGGCGCAGCGCTGGGCCAGCTTGCGCACCTCGGCGGCCACCACCGAGAAGCCGCGCCCGGCCTCGCCGGCCTTGGCCGCCTCGATCGAGGCGTTCAGCGCCAGCAGATTGGTCTGGAAGGCGATGTCGTCGATGACGCCGTTGATCTCGGCCACGCGCCGGGCGCTGACCTCCAGCGTGCGCACCGATTCCACCGTTTCGCCCATCGCCCGGCCGCCGGCCTCGACATGCTCGCGCAGGTGGTTGGTGAGCGTATCCAGGGTCTGCGCGGCCTCGGCGTGGGCGCGGGCCTCCTGGCTCAGGCGGTCGACCGCACCCACCGATTCGCGCAGGCTGCTGGCCTGGCGCTCGGTGCGCTGGGCCAGCGCCTGGCCGTCTTCGGCCACCGCCTGGCCGGCCTGGCCCACGCGCACCGCGCTGCTGCGGATCTCGGCCACCAGCGAGGACAGGCGCTCGCTCATGCGCTCGACGCGCTGGCCCACCTGGGCCAATTCGTCGGCCCCCTTGACATCGACGGTGTGCGCCAGATCGCCGTCGGCCACGGCGCGCATGCCGGCGTCCAGCACCGACAGGGTCTGCAGCGTGGACTGCACCAGGGCCATGCCCAGGTAGGCCACCGCCGCCAGCGCCAGCAGGCACAGCAGGCACAGCAGCAGCGCATTGCGGCGCGCCTGCGCGGCGCGCTCATCGAGCAGGCCGTCCAGGCGCTGGGCCACCTCGGCACCCACGCGCAGCGCGTCGGCCATGGCGGCATCGGCGGCGGCCAGGAAGGCCGGCCTGGCCTCGGGCGGCGCCGCTTCGGCAAAGGCCTGGGTGGCCAGGCCGGCCAGGCGCTCGCTGCTGGCGCGCCCGGGCTGCCAGCTGGCGGGCGGCGGCTCGCCAGCGCGGGTCAGTGCCTCCACCTCCACGCGCATGGCATCCAGCTGCCGCTCCAGCGCATGCACCACCCACTGCGTGCCGGTGCGCGCCTCGGCGCGCTCGGTGCCGGTGGTGGCCAGCAGCGCCGCGCGGGCCTGCACGCCGGCCACGTTGCCCGCCCAGGCGGCGGTGCGCTGCGTGGCCATCAGCATCAGCTCGTAGGTGTCGGCCTGGGGATCGAGGATCAGGCCCGAGCGCTCGGACACCATCTGCAGCATCTGCATCATGGCCGCCACCTGCGCCGCGGCGGTGGCTTCGCCGGCCTGGCCGGCGGCCAGCTGGCGCAGACCGTCGCGGTGCGGCTGCCACAGCGTGGCGGCATCGAACAGGCCGGTGGCCTGCACCTGGCGATCAAGCTCGGCCACGGCCTCGCCCAGGCGGGTGCGGGCCTGGGTGCGGGCGTCGTCCAGGCCGGCCTCGCCAGACTGGCGGCGCTGGTGCAGCGCGGCCAACTGGTGCAGCGCGGCGCTCACCCGCTGCAGCGGGCCGACCACGCGCACGCCCTGCTGCTCGGACGCCGCGACGCGCGCCACCTCGAACTGGCCCATCACCTGCAAGGCCAGCAGCAGCACCAGCGGCACCGCCACCAGGGCGGCGGCAAGGCCCAGCTTGACGCTCAGGCGCATGCGGCGCATCCAGCGCACGCCGGGCCGCAGCAAACGGGAGCCGCGTCGATTGGACGTCATGATGTTTCCTTCTGCCGCGGCCATCAGCCGAGCACGAAATGCTGGATCGAGCGCTTCAGGCTGTCGCCCTGGTCGCGCAGCTCGGCCGAGGCGTCGGACAGCTGGGCCACCACGCGCGCATTGCCACCCACCGTGCCCTCGACATCGCGGGCGATCAGCAGCACCTCGCGCGACTGGCCCAGGCCGCTGCGCACCATGGTCACGATCTCGCCGACGATCAGGTTCACGGCCTCGATCTCGCGGTCGGTGCGGCCCACATGCTCACCCGCCCGCTCGGTGATGCGGCTGCCCTCCTCGATCTCGTCAATCGAGGCGTCCAGGATGCGGCGGATGCGCTGGGCCGCCGCCTCGCTGCGGTTGGCCAGCGTGCGCACCTCCTGCGCCACCACCGCAAAGCCCTTGCCGGCGGCGCCGGCACGGGCGGCCTCGACCGAAGCATTCAGCGCCAGCAGCTTGGTCTGGTAGGCCACCGCTTCGACCATGGCCACCACCTGCGCGATCTCGCGGCTCTTGCCCTGCAGCGAGCGCATGCGGGTCTGCAGCTCGGCCATGGTGCGGCGGCTGCGCTGGGCCTCGATGCGCATGGTGCCCACATGGCCCGAAACCCGCTCGACGGCCACGCCGCACTGGTCCATCGCGTCGGTGAAGCTCTCGGTGCGCCCGACCACGTTGCCAATGGCGGTGCGGATGTCACCCGAGCTGCCCGACAGGCCGGCATTGCCGGTGGCCACCTCGCGCGAGGCATGCGAGACGGCTGACACGCCCTGGGTCACGGCCTCGAACATGGCCGACATCTTGGTGGCCGCCTGGCCCAGCGTGTTGAGGGCATGGCCGATCTCGTCGCGGCCATGTCCGGTGGGGCGGATCGACAGGTTGCCGCGGCCCAGCTCGTCGACCTGCGCGCACAGAAATTTCAGGCCGCCCACCATCACCTTGTACAGGCACACCAGCACATACAGCGTGATCAAGATGCCGGCGCCGATGCCCACCCACTCGGCCAGCAGGTGGCGGCGCAGCTCGGCCTCGCGCGCCACCAGCCGGTGCTCGATCTCGCCCAGGCCCAGGGTGTCGATGTGGGCGCCGGCGTTGAGCGCCAGCTGGCCCAGCTGGCGGTAGCTGGCCAGCGTCATGTCGCCGCTGCCGTGGCGGCTGCGTGCCACGGCGCCGGTGGCATCGAGCAGGCGGTCGATGACCAGCAGCTGCTCGTCCAGCAGTGCCGCCTGCGCCGGCAGCACGGCGCGGGCGCGCTGGAACTGCGGCCGCGCAATGGCCAGCACGGTGCGCGCCTCGACCAGGCGGTCGGCCACCTCGCGCGACAGGCCGCTGCCCGGTGCCTGCGGCCAGTGCAGCAGCATGCTTTCGAGCAGGAAGGCCACGCGCAGGGTCAGGTCGGAGGCCGGGTTGATCAAGCCGTCACGCAACAGCCGGCTGCCGGGGTCGCCGTCGACGCTGGGCGTCCAGTGCGCCACATAGGCCGAGCGCAGCGTGTGCACGGCCTGCGCATAGTCGTGCACCGCCTGGGTGCGGGCGCCGGCCATGCCCGGCTGGGCGGCCGCCACCGCATGCTTGCGGCGGGCCGTGACCTCGTTGCGGCGCTGCAGCGTCTCCTGCATCTGCGCGGCCAGGGCCGGCACGGTCAACACATCGTCGGCCAGCAGGCGCTGCACGGCAGCCATGTCGCTGGCCTCGCGCTCGAACGCGGCATCCAGTGTGCGCGAGTCGGCACCGGCTTCGGCCATCAGGGTCAGGCGAGCAAGGTCGCGCACCGAGCGCTCCAGCACGGCCAGCGTGCGCACATGGCCCACACCCGCCACCGCGGCACTGGCGGTGTGCCAGGACGCGGCTGCCTGCGCCAGCAGCTGGGCCAGCATGGTGCCCAGCAGGCCCAGCACCAGCACGCTGACCACCAGCGCCTTGACGCGCAGCGGCTGGTTGCGCAGCAGGCGCACGCCGGGGCCCCACACGCCGTGGTACCGCATCCAGTCGGGCATCTGCAAACACTGCCGCAGCGAGGCGCCCAGCGCAGACCATGAGGGGAGCGGTCGTACAGACATCGGCTGTTGTTTCCGTAGAAGAGATCAGTGATCGCCACGGCCCGACAACAGCAAACGGGCACACCCGACCAGGCGGGGGGTGGGGGAGCTCTGCGGAGATTTCGGCCGGCGCCGCGACAACTTGAACCGGCGCTCAATGGGGTGCCGCAGGCCGCCGGGCCCAGCCGCCACACGCCTCGCTCAACTTCGCCGGACGCCGGTCGATAACGGGCCGTGACCTCGGGAATCAGGCTGTATCCCGTGCTGTCGCTCCGCCTTGCACCTGTCCGGTGCTTCTGCAATGTTCCGGAGCCACGCCCGATGTCCTCGAGCGAGCAGTACGTCAAAACAGCCTTTGCCGACACCGTGGCCACGCCCACGGCGACCGAACGCTGGCGCAGCCTGCGCATGCCCTTGATCATGGCCTGTGCCACCGCGATGCCAGCGCTGCTGCTGCACGCGGTGGGCTGGTGGGCCGCGGGGCCCTCGTGGCTGCTGGCCGGCTGGGCGCTGTGGCGGGCCCACAGCGCCACGCTGCGCGCCGGGCCGGTGGCCGCCGCCGAGGCCGCCCGCCACCGCGGCGTGGACGACAGCGAATTCGCACGCCTGGCCACCCAGATCCTGCCGGTCTGGCGGCGCAACCTGGAGGCGGCGCGCAGCCACTCCGAGCGCAGCATGACGCAGATGCTGGAGAGCTTTGCCGGCGTGTCCGGCCAGCTCGACGAGGCGCTGTCGATCTCGGACAACGCGCCGACGCTGGAGCTCGGCGCCCATGCCGAGCTGATGGAGACGCACCGCCCGCAGCTCGACGAGCTGCTGAGTGTGGCGCGCAAGGCCATGGCGGCCAAGACCGCGATGCAGGGCGTGCTCAACGAGTTCTCGCGCGAACTGTCCGAGATGGCCATGCTGACCCGCGATGTGCAGAACATCGGCCGCGCGACGCACCTGCTGGCGCTGAACACCTCGGTCGAGGCCACGCGCGCCGGCACCAGCAGCGGCGGCTTCATGGCCGTGGCGCAGGAGGTGCGCACGCTGGCCGGCAACTCGCGCGAGGCCGGCAGCCGGTTGTCGCGCCACGTCACCGTGCTGCAGGAGCGCCTGACCGCGATGCAGCTGGATGCCCGCCGCGTCGAGGCCGACGACGAGGAGCTGCGCCTGTGCATCGAGCAGGGCGCGCGCAGCCTGGTCACCGCGCTGCTCGACAGCCTGGGCGACGCCACCCGCGCCACGCGCAACCTGCAGGGCGTGGGCCGGCAGCTGCAGGGCGAGCTCGAGCGCGTGCTGGTGGGCATGCAGTCGCAGGACCGCCAGAGCCAGATGATCGAGTCGGTCACCGACGACATGGCGCGGGCCAGCGCCCACCTGCAAGGCGCGCGCGACCCGCTGGTGGCCTCGCCGCCCGACTGGCTGGCCCGCCTGGAAGAGAGCTACACCATGGAAGACATGCGCAGCAGCCACCACGGCACCACCGCGGTCGACCAGAACAGCAGCGTGGAGTTCTTCTGATGCCGCAGCCCCACGCCCATGCCCCGCCACGCGCACCGCGTGCGCAACCCCTCTCAATCAACCAGTCAACAAATCCCTGTACCCAAGGAGCCCTGACATGAGCAAGACCGTGATGGTGGTGGACGACTCCGGAAGCTTCCGCACCGTGGTCAAGCTGGCGCTGCAGAAGGCGGGCTACGCCGTGGTGGAGGCCTGCGACGGCCAGGACGCCTGCGGCAAGCTCGGCGGCGCCAAGATCAACCTGATCGTGTGCGACGTGAACATGCCCAACATGGACGGCCTGTCCTTCCTGCGCCATGTGCGGGCCAGCGTGGCGCACAAGTTCACGCCGGTGATCATGCTCACCACCGAGAGCCAGGAGGCCAAGAAGGCCGAAGGCCGCGCGGCCGGTGCGCGCGCCTGGATCACCAAGCCCTTCCAGCCCTCGCAGCTGGTGGACGCCGTCAACCGCCTGTGCGTGTGATGCCATGCCGGCCACCCTCAGCCTGAGCGGCGAGCTCACCATTGCGCAGGCCGCGGCCGTGCGCGACCAGCTGCAGGCGGTACTCGACACCGCCCCCGATGGCCTGGCGCTCGACCTGTCGGCGCTGGAGTCCTTCGACAGCGCCGGCCTGCAACTGCTGCTGGCCACCCGCCACAGCCTGGCCGAACGCGGCATGCCGCTCATCCTGGGCGCCTGCAGCGCCCCGGTGCGCGACGCGCTGCGCGTGTACGGTCTGCAGGCGCTGGCCGATGGCAGCGCGGCAGCCGCCTCCACACCCACCGACCGAGCGAGCGACGCATGAGCCACAGCAACGACGACGACGAGATCATCGCCGCGGCCCGGGTGGGTTTTCTCGACGAAGCGCAGGAAATGCTGACGCAGTTCGAGACCGCGCTGCTGGTGATGGAGGTCAACCCCACCGACAGCGAGAACCTGAACGCCGCCTTCCGCGCCGCCCACACCATCAAGGGCAGCGCCGGCCTGTTCGGCTTTGATGCGGTGGTGGCCTTCACCCACGAGGCCGAGACGCTGCTCGAATCGCTGCGCTCGGGCGAGCTGGCGGTCAACGAGCGGGTCACCGCGCTGCTGCTGCAAAGCCGCGACCAGATGGAGCGCCTGCTCGACGAGGTGCGCTCGGGCACGCAAGACCCGGCGCTGGCCGCCACCAGCCAGTCGCTGGGCGCCGAGCTGCGGGCGCTGCGCGAGGGCGCCGATGCGCCCGCCGCCGCGGCAGCCGCCGCCGGCCCGGCCGCCGCGGCCGAGGCCGAGGCGGCCATTGGCGCCGAGGGCGTCTGGCACCTGTCGCTGCGCTTTGGCGGCGATGCGCTGCGCAACGGCCTCGACCCGCTGTCCTTCATCCGCTACCTCGACACGGTGGGCCACGTGCAGGCCATCCAGCTGCTGGCCGACGCCATTCCGCCGCTGGCCCAGCTCGACCCCGAGTCCTGCCATGTGGGCGTGGAGATCCGGCTCGACAGCGGCGCCACGCGCAGCGCCATCGAGGACGTGTTCGCGTTCTGCGCCGACGACTGCGACATCGCCCTGCTGGCGCCCGACGCCAGCCCGGCCGACTACGCCGCCCTGCTCGAGCGCCGCGCCCCCACGCCCGATGCCCACACCGACCTGCTGGCGCTGTGGGCCGGCATGGGCCTGACGCTGCCGCTGCGCACCGCGGCACCGGCGGCCGGCGCCGGCGGCGCCAGCGCTGCAGCGGTGGCCGCGCCATCGCCGCAGATCGAGCGCCGCGCCGAGCCGGCCGACCCCGCCGCGGCCGACCGCCGCGACGCCGAGGCCGAGCGCCGCGGGGCCACCAAGGACCGCCGTGTCGGCGCTGGCGAGGAGGCACGCTTCATCCGCGTGCGGGCCGACAAGCTCGATCGCCTGATCGACCTGATCGGCGAGCTGGTGATCGCCAGCTCGGGCGCCCAGCTGGTGGCCGAGACCGAGCAGAGCCCGCACTTTGCCGAAGCCGCGCTGCGCATCCACGACCTGGTGCAGGAGGCGCGTGACGGCGCGCTGGGCCTGCGCATGGTGCCCATCGGCGAAACCTTCTCGCGCTTCAACCGCGTGGTGCGCGATGTCTGCAAGCAGCTGGGCAAGGAGGTCGAGCTGCAGATCACCGGCGGCGAGACCGAGCTCGACAAGAGCATGGTCGAGACCATCGCCGACCCGCTGATGCACCTGGTGCGCAACAGCATGGACCACGGCATCGAGACCGCCGAGGAGCGCCTGGCCGCCGGCAAGCCGGCGCAGGGCCACCTGGTGCTGCATGCCAACCACGAATCGGGCTCGATCGTCATCGAGGTGCGCGACGATGGCCGCGGCCTGAACCGCGCGCGCATCCTGGCCAAGGCACAGGAGCGCGGCCTGGTGGCCCCCGAGGCGGTGCTCGACGACGACGCCATCTGCCAGCTGATCTTCGCGCCCGGCTTCTCCACCGCCGCCGCGGTGACCAACCTGTCGGGCCGCGGCGTCGGCATGGACGTGGTCAAGCGCAACATCGAGGCACTGCGCGGGCAGATCCGCATCAGCAGCGTCGAGGGTGCCGGCACCACGATGCAGATCCGCCTGCCGCTCACGCTGGCCATCATCGACGGCTTTCTCACCAGCGTGGGCGGAGTCAGCTACGTGATGCCGCTGGAGCTGGTGGCCGAGTGCATCGAGGTGCCGACCGAGTGCCGCCAGCTGGGCGAACCCGACGACGACGCCGGTGGCCGCGTGGCCGGCCACTTCGACCTGCGCGGCGAGGTGCTGCCCTTCGTCGACCTGGGCCGCTTCTACCGCCACACGCCGCCCGCCGGCGGCCGGCGCAGTCTCGTGGTGGTGCATGACGGCATCACCCGTGTGGGTCTGGTGGTCGACCGCCTGCACGGCGAGCACCAGACCGTCATCAAACCGCTGGGCCAGGTGTTTCAGAACATCCGCGGCCTGGCGGGCACCACGATCCTGGGCAGCGGCGAAGTTGCGCTGATCCTCGATGTTCCTGCGTTGTTGAACCTGGCCACCGAGCGGCCGAGCCACGGCATGCGCCGCCTGCCCAGCCGACAGGCGGGCTGATCCGCTCTCGCGCCCCCTCCCCTCCCCGACCGTCTTCCCTCTCGACCACCCGGCGCATCGCGCACCGGACAGGAGCCTCCCATGTTCCAGATCAAGACCCAACGCCAGGCCATGCAAGACGCGCAGGCCGAACAGCAACGCATCGAGCATTCGTTCGAGCGTGTCATGGCCGAGGCCGCCGCCGGCCGCCTTGACGTGCGCATCCAGGCCTCGGCCGTGCCGCCGGCCCTGGCCGGCAGTGCACGCGAGTTCAACCGCCTGCTCGACACGCTGCAGGGCATGCAGCGCGACATGGGCCGCATGACCGACGAGCACGCCCGCGGCGACATCGACGTGGTGATCGATGCCCCGCGCTACAACGGCGACTTCCGCGCCATCGCCCAGGGCATCAACGACCTGGTGGCCGCGCACATCGCCGTCAAGAAGCTGGCCATGGGCGTGGTGGCCGAGTTCGGCCGCGGCAACTTCGACGCGCCGATGCCCCAGCTGCCGGGCAAGAAGGCCTTCATCAACGACGTCATCGAGACGGTGCGTGGCAACCTCAAGGGCCTGATCACCGAGATGACCCACATGAGCGCCGAGCATGCGCGTGGCGACATCGACGTGGTGATCGACCCGCAGCGCTTCGACGGCGACTTCCGCACCATGGCCTGCGGCGTCAACGACATGGTGGCTGCGCACATCGCGGTGAAGAAGCTGGCCATGGGCGTGATCGCCGAGTTCGGCCGCGGCAACTTCGACGCCCCGCTCGAAAAGCTGCCGGGCAAGAAGGCCTTCATCAACGACACCATCGAGACGGTGCGCGGCAACCTCAAGGGCCTGATCGCCGAGATGAACCACATGGCCGTCGAGCACGACCGTGGCGAGATCGACGTGGTGGTCAACGCCCAGCGCTTCCAGGGTGACTTCAGCACCATGGCCCAGGGCATCAACGACATGGTGGCCGCCCACATCGGCGTGAAGAAGCTGGCCATGGGCGTGATCGCCGAGTTCGGCCGCGGCAACTTCGATGCCCCGCTCGAGAAGCTGCCGGGCAAGAAGGTGTTCATCAACAACACCATCGAGCAGGTGCGCAGCAACCTGCGTGCGCTGATCGACGACACCACCATGCTGTCGCAGGCGGCGGTGGCCGGCAAGCTCGACACGCGCGCCGACGCGTCGCGCCACGGCGGTGGCTTCCGCCGCATCATCGAAGGCATCAATGGCACGCTGGACGCCATCGTGGCCCCGGTGCAGGACCTGCAGGCCGTGCTGCAGCGCATGGAAGGCGGCGACATCTCGCTGGGCATGACCAACGAGTACCAGGGCGCCTTTGCCGACCTCAAGGCGGTGCTCAACGCCACGCTGGCCCGGCTGTCGTCCACGCTGGCCGATGTCAATGCCGCGGCACTGGCCCTGACCTCGGCCGCCGGCCAGGTGTCGAGCACCTCGCAGTCGCTCAGCCAGGGCGCCTCAGAGCAGGCCGCCAGCGTGGAGGAGACCACCGCCTCGCTGCAGGAGATGGCCAGCTCGGTCAAGCAGAACGCCGACAACGCCAACGTCACCGACGGCATGGCCACCAAGGCCGCCCGCGAGGCCGGTGAAGGCGGCGAGGCCGTGGCGCGCACCGTGGAGGCGATGAAGAGCATTGCCACCAAGGTCTCGATCATCGACGACATCGCCTACCAGACCAACCTGCTGGCGCTCAACGCGGCCATCGAGGCAGCGCGAGCCGGCGAGCACGGCAAGGGCTTTGCCGTGGTGGCCGCCGAGGTGCGCAAGCTGGCCGAGCGCAGCCAGGTGGCGGCGCAGGAGATCGGCCAGCTGGCCGGCAGCTCGGTGCGCCTGGCCGAGCAGGCCGGCGACGTGCTGACCCGCATGGTGCCCACCATCGGCAAGACCAGCGAGCTGGTGCAGGAGATCTCGGCCGCCAGCGGCGAGCAAAGCGGCAGCATCGGCCAGATCACCAACGCCATGGGCCACCTCAACAGCGCCACGCAGCAAAACGCCTCGGCCAGCGAGGAGCTGTCGGCCACGGCCGAGGAGCTGTCGGGCCAGGCCGCCCAGCTGCAGGAGATGATGGCCTTCTTCAAGCTGCAGGGCGACGCCGGCGGTGGCCACGCGCCGCGCGCGGCCGGCCGCAGCGAGAGCGTGCGTCAGGCCGCACCGCGCATGGCCGAGCAGTCCAGCGCGCGCAGCAGCAGCGGCCAGGGTGGCATGCGCTGGTCGCGTGCCAGCGGCCATGCAGCGGTGGACGAGGCCGCCTTCGGCCGCTTCTGAACCTGCCCACCCGGCCATCAGGACGCCCAAGCCATGCAGGCAACAACCCACACCCCCACCGCCAGCGCGGCTGCGGCCGCGGCCGCGGCCAGCAGTGGCGCACCCGCCGTGCAGATGCTGCGCTTTGCGGTGGGTGAAGAACGTTTTGCGGTGCGCATCGACGCGGTGCGCGAGATCCTGGAGGTGGCGCGCACCACGCCCCTGCCCCTGATGCCGAGCTTCGTGCGCGGCGTGATGAACCTGCGCGGCGCGGTGGTGCCGGTCATCGACCTGGGCGCCCGCCTGGGCCTGGACCCGTCCACCGTGGGCCGCCGCAGCTGCGTGGTGATCGTCGAGACCAGCGGCAATGCCGAGGTGCCGGCGATGCGCCTGGGCATGCTGGTGGACGCGGTCTACGAGGTCTTCGATGCCCTGCCCGACGCGCTGGAATCGGTGCCGCGCCTGGGCACGCGCATCGATCCGGCCTTCATCCGCAGCATGGCCCGGCTGCGCGGCCAGACCACCGCCGAGCTCAACCTCGACGCGGTGCTCGAAGCCGGCGCGCTGGCCGCGCTGATCGACGCGCACCAGGGCCTGCACTGAGCGCCGGGCCGACGCAACCAGGAAGCACGCGATGATCTCCAACCGTTCCTTCGAGCTGGTGAGCGGGCTGTTCCACCGCGTCTCCGGCATCCGCCTGACCGACGGCAAGCGCGCGCTGGTGGCCGGCCGGCTGCAGAAGCTGGCCATGACCCGCGGCCTGAGCGACCTCGACCGCTATGTCGAGCTGCTGGTCAGCGAGAACGACCCCGCCGAGCTGGTGCGCGTGGTCGACAAGCTCACCACCAACGAGACCTACTTCTTCCGCGAGCCCGAGCACTTCGAGCACCTGAGCCAGCGCCTGGCGGCGCGGCCCAAGGGCGCGGGCGTGTTCCGGGTGTGGAGCGCGGCCAGCTCCTCGGGCGAGGAGGCCTACAGCATCGCCATGCTGCTGGCCGACAAGATCGGCATCGACGGCTGGGAGATCGTGGGCACCGATCTGTCCACCGCGGTGGTCGACACCGCCTGCCGTGGCCTCTACCCGATGGACCGCGCACGCAACATGCCGCCGGTCTACCTCAAGCGCTTTTGCCGCAAGGGCCAGGGCGAGCACGAGGGCCAGCTGCTGGTGGCGCGCGAGCTGCGCGACCGCGTGGCCTTCGGCTGCGCCAACCTGATGGAGGCACTGCCCGACATCGGCCTGTTCGACCAGATCTTCCTGCGCAACGTGCTGATCTACTTCGATCCGCCCACCAAGGAGGCCATCGTGCGGCGCGTGGCGGCCAAGCTCAAGCCCGACGGCATGCTCTACACCGGGCACGCCGAGTCACTGAACGCGCCGGCCCTGGGGCTGCGCAGCCTGCGACCGGCGGTGTATGCCCTGGCCTGAGCTGCAGGTGAGCCCCTTGCACCGCCCCGCGCGGCCCAGCCTGCACCGCGAACCGGACGGCACCACCGCCATGGTGGCGGGCCGCCCGGGCGAGCACCTGACCCTGCTGCCCGGCCAGTGGCACGTGGGCCGGCATGCGGCGCAGCTGCGCACGCTGCTGGGCTCGTGCGTGTCCATCGTGCTGTGGCATCCGCGCCAGCGCCTGGGCGCCATGTGCCACTACCTGCTGCCCTCGCGGCGGCGCACGCCGGGCATGGCGCTGGAGGGCCGTTTCGGCGACGAGGCGGTGACGTTGATGGCGCATGCCCTGCAGCGCCACGGCATCGCGCCGCAGGAGTTCGAGGCCCACCTCTACGGCGGCGCCGACACCATGCCCGACACCGCGGGCGCCAAGTTCAACGTCGGCGAGCGCAACATCGAGGCCGGCTGGGCCCTGATCGAGCAGCACGGCTTCACCCTGCACGAGGTGGACGTGGGCGACAACATTCCGCGCGCAGTCACGCTGTGCCTGCGCAGCGGCCAGGTTCAGGTACGCCGCGGCGGCCAGCGCGCGGCCAAGGAGTGAAGGCAATGTCCGTCACCGCATTTGTCATCGACGATTCGGCCGTGGTGCGCAAGCACCTCACCGAGACCCTGCAGGCCGGCGGCATCGAGGTGCTGGGCAGTGCGGCCGACCCGGTCTTCGCCTGGCCCAAGCTGGCCGCCAAATGGCCCGATGTGGTGGTGCTGGATGTGGAGATGCCGCGCATGGACGGCATCACCTTCCTGCGCAAGATCATGGCCGAGCGGCCCACGCCGGTGGTGATGTGCTCCACGCTCACCGAGCGCGGCTGCGAGACCACCATGCAGGCGCTGGCGGCCGGCGCGGTGGGCTTCGTCACCAAGCCCAAGCTGGGCCTGCGCGAGTTTCTGTCCGACCGCAGCAACGGCCTGGTGGATGCGGTGCGCGCCGCGGCCCGCGCCAACCTGCGCGCACTGCCGCGCAGCCCGGCCGGGGCCGCGGCCCCCGCCGCCGGCTCGGCCGCCACGCCCGGCACGCCAGCCGCGGCGCGCGCGCCGGCAGCCGCGGTGCATGGCGCCATGGCCGAGACCACCGACCGCGTGGTGGCCATCGGCATCTCCACCGGCGGCGTGCAGTCGATCGAGGTGGTGCTGCGCCAGCTCGACCGCACCTGCCCCGGCATGGTCATCGTGCAGCACATGCCCAGCGGCTTCACCGCCTCGTTCGCAACGCGGCTGAACAGCCTGCTCGAGCTGGAGGTGCTGGAGGCCAAGGACGGCGACCGCGTCATCAACGGCCGCGTATTGATCGCCCCGGGCGGCAAGCACATGCAGCTCAAGCGCAGCGGCGCGCAGTACGTGGTGGAGGTGCGCGACGGCCCGCTGATCAACCACCACCGGCCTTCGGTGGACGTGCTCTTCCGCTCGGTGGCGCAGTGCGCCGGGCGCAACGCCATAGGCGTGGTGATGACCGGCATGGGCGACGACGGCGCCCGCGGCCTGCGCGAGATGCGCGAGGCCGGCGCCGTCACCGCTGCGCAGGACGAGGCCAGCTGCGTGGTCTTCGGCATGCCCGCCGAGGCCATCCGCCTGGGTGGAGCACGCGACGTGGTGGCGCTCAACGGCATTGCCGGCTGGGTGCGCCAGGTGGCCCAGCAGCCGGTGACGCGCTGAGCCGGCGGCGGCGGCCTCAGCCCGGCGCGCCCGCCCGGCCGGCAGCCGATTCGCGCGCATCGGCGCGCTCGGCCAGCACCGCGCACAGCAGGCCCAGCGCGGCGCTGGCGGCGGCGGCCCAGAACACCGCGGCGTACCCGGCGTATTCGATCAGCCAGCCACCGGCCAGGCCGCCCACCAGGCCCGACAGGCCGTAGCCCAGCGCGGTGTACAGCGCCTGGCCGCGGCCGCGCAGCCGATCAGGAAAGTAGCGCGACAGCAGCGCGATGCAGCCGCCATGGTGGCCGGCAAAGGTGACCGCGTGCGACACCTTGGCCAGCACCAGCACCAGCGCCGAGCTGCCACCCAGCGCCACCGCGCCAAAGCGCAGCACCGAGACCGCGGCCGCCGCCTTGAACCAGCCATGCGGCGTGAGCAGGCTGCTCCAGCGCCCCTGGGTGAAAAAGAAGGCCACCTCGCAGACCACCGCCACCGCCCACAGCGCGCCCACCGCGTCCTTGCGGTAGCCCAGCGAATCCAGGTACAGCGACAAGAACGCGTACAGGCTCACATGGGCCAGCACGGTGAAGAAGATCGAGGCAAAGAACCAGGCCACCGTCGGCCGGCGCAGCAGCGGCAGCACCGGCGGCACCGGCGCGGCGTGGCGCTGGGCCGGCGCCCCGGCGGGCAGCTGCAGCGCGGCCAGCAGCAAGGCGGCATTGAGCAGCGCCACGGCCAGCGGAAACAGGCCGGTGCCGGTGGCCTGCAGCGCCACGCCGGCCAGGCTGACCGAGACGATGAAGCCGATCGAGCCCCACACCCGCACGCGGCCGTAGCGGGCGGTGTCCAGGCCCTGGCGGGTGACCAGCAGCTGTGACAGCGCCGCCTCGGCCAGCGGCACCACGCCGCCATTGGCCACGAACAGCAGCGCCACGGCCAGCGTCACCGCGGCAGTGCCGGGCAGCAGCACGGGCCACAGGCCGCTGGCACCGGTCAGGCCCCACAGCCCCAGCGTGGCGGCCAGTGCGCCCGCGGCCGCCCAGCGGATCAGGCCGGTGCGCTGGCCGCTGTGGTCGGCCATCCAGCTCCAGCCATAGGGTGCAAGCAGCCGGGTCCAGGCCTGCATGGCCGACATGGCGCCGATGGCCAGCGTCGACAGGCCCAGCGCCTTGAACCACAGCGGCGCATAGGTGTTGAACAGGCCGATGCCGGCAAAGTAGGTGAACCACAGCAGGCCGAAGCGGCGCAGCGTGGCGGATGTGGCGGCCGGCGTGGGCTCGGGCACCACGCCGGTTTGCGCAGCCGGTGGCGCGGTCAGACCACCGGGCCGGGCGCGCCCGGGCCCTCGATCGGCGGCACCTCGAGCCGCACGTCGCCGCACTGGGCGCGGTGGCGCAGCGCATGGTCCATCAGCACCAGGGCCAGCAGGCTTTCGGCGATGGGCGTGGCGCGGATGCCCACGCAGGGGTCGTGGCGGCCGAAGGTCTGCACCTCGGTGGCCTGCAGCGCGCGGTCGATCGACGGCCGCGCGGTGCGGATCGAGCTGGTGGGCTTGATGGCGATCGAGACCACGATCTCCTGCCCGGTGCTGATGCCGCCCAGCACGCCGCCGGCGCGGTTGGCGGCAAAGCCGCTGGGGGTCAGCGCATCGCCGTGTGTGCTGCCACGCTCGGCCACGCTGGCGAAGCCGGCGCCGATCTCGACCCCCTTCACCGCGTTGAGGCCCATCATCGCGTAGGCGATGTCGGCATCGAGCTTGTCGTACAGCGGCTCGCCCAGGCCCACCGGCACCTGGCGGGCGCGCACTTCGATGCGCGCGCCGCAGCTGTCGCCGTCCTTGCGCAGCGCGTCCATGTAGGCCTCGAGTGCCGGCACGATGCCGGCGTTGGGCGCATAAAAGGCGTTCAGCGGGATCTGGGCCTCGTCCTCGAACGGGATCGCCACATCGCCCAGCTGGCTCATCCAGCCGGTGAAGGTGGTGCCGTACTGCGCCAGCAACCACTTCTTGGCCACCGCACCGGCGGCCACGGTGGGCGCGGTCAGGCGCGCCGAGCTGCGCCCGCCACCGCGCGGATCGCGCAGGCCGTACTTGCGCCAGTAGGTGTAGTCGGCGTGGCCGGGGCGGAAGGTGTCGAGGATGTTGCCGTAGTCCTTGCTGCGCTGGTCGGTGTTGCGGATCAGCAGGCAGATCGGCGTGCCGGTGGTGCGGCCCTCGTACACGCCGCTCAGGATCTCCACCGCATCGGCCTCGTTGCGCTGGGTGACATGGCGGCTGGTGCCGGGGCGGCGGCGGTCGAGCTCGGGCTGGATGTCGGCCTCGCTCAGCGCCATGCCGGGCGGGCAGCCGTCGATCACGCAGCCGATGGCCGGGCCGTGGCTTTCGCCGAAGTTGGTGACGCGGAACAGTTCGCCGAAGGTGGAGCCGGGCATGGAGCGGGCGGCGCGAGGGCCGACATCAATGACAAAGGGTTCGGCGCCCCGCTGGCCGGAGCGCCGAACCCGTGATTCTCGCAAGAAGCGCGCGGCCGGGCCGCAGGGCATGGGCTCGAGGCCCCGCAGCGGTCATCGCCCCTTGTCTTGCGCCAGGCTTGCCAGGCTTGGCGGCCTGGCAAGCCCAGGCTCAGAGCTTGGACTCGGCCGCCGCGCCGTCTTCCTCGACCGGCCAGTCGCGGATGTAGGCCTTGAGCATGCGGTTCTCGAAATCCTGGCTGTCGACCACGGCCTTGGCCACGTCGTAGAACGAGACCACGCCCATCAGCGTGCGGCCGTCGAGTGCCGGCATGTAGCGCGCATGGCGGCCCAGCATCATGCGGCGCACCTCGTCGATCTCGGTCTCGGGCGTGCAGGTCAGCGGGGCGTCGTCCATCACGGTGCGCACGGTGAGCGAGCCGACCGAGCCGTTGTTCTTCACCACCGCGGCGATCACCTCGCGGAAGGTGAGCATGCCCACCAGGTCGCCATAGGCCATCACCACCAGCGAGCCGATGTCATGTTCGGCCATGGCCTTGACGGCCTCGGCCAGCGGCTGGTCGGGTGACACGGTGAACAGCGTGTTGCCCTTGACCCGAAGGATGTCGCTGACTTTCATGGCTTGGCTCTCCTGGCGAATTCCGCCCGTCTCCCCCGACGGCGGGTAGGGCAACATAGCACACAATGCCGGGCCTCGACAGCCTGCCCGGCGCGCCGCGCCGCACCCGCCATGCCCGGTTACAGCGATCCTGGATTCGACACCCTGGCCCTGCATGCGGGCGCCACGCCCGATCCGGCCACCGGTGCGCGGGCCGTGCCCATCCACCTGAGCACCAGCTTCGTGTTCGAGAGCAGCGCGCATGCGGCCTCGCTGTTCAACATGGAGCGCTCGGGCCATGTCTACAGCCGCATCAGCAACCCGACCAATGCGGTGCTCGAGGAGCGGGTGGCGGCGCTGGAGGGCGGCGTGGGCGCCATCGCCACCGCCAGCGGCCAGGCCGCGCTGCACCTGGCCGTGGCCACGCTGGCTGGCGCCGGCCAGCACATCGTGGCCTCGGCCGCCCTGTATGGCGGCAGCCACAACCTGCTCGATTACACGCTGCGCCGCTTTGGCATCGCCACCAGCTTCGTGCCGCCGGGCGACCTGGACGCCTGGCGCGCCGCCATCCGCCCCGAGACCCGGCTGCTGTTTGGCGAGACCCTGGGCAACCCGGGGCTGGATGTGCTGGACATCCCGGCGGTGAGCGCCCTGGCCCATGAACACGGCCTGCCGCTGCTGGTGGACAGCACCTTCACGCCGCCCTGGCTGCTGAAGCCCTTCGACCACGGCGCCGACCTGCTGTTTCACTCGGCCACCAAGTTCCTGTCGGGCCATGGCACGGTGGTGGGCGGCGTGCTGGTGGATTCGGGTCAGTTCGACTGGGCGGCCTCGGGGCGCTTTCCCGAGCTGAGCGAGCCCTACGACGGCTTTCACGGCATGGTGTTCAGCGAGGAGAGCACGGTCGGCGCGTTCTTGCTGCGCGCCCGCCGCGAGGGCCTGCGCGACTTCGGTGCCTGCATGAGCCCGCACACCGCCTGGCTGATCCTGCAGGGCATCGAAACCCTGCCGCTGCGCATGGCGCGCCACATCGAGAACACGCGCAAGGTGGTGCAGATGCTGGCCGGGCACCCGATGGTGGCGCGCGTGGGCTACCCCGAACTGCCGTCGCACCCCAGCCAAGCGCTGGCGAAAGCACTGTTGCCGCGCGGCTGCGGCGCGGTGTTCAGCTTCGACCTGAAGGGCAGCCGCGCGCAGGGCGTCGCCTTCATCGAGGCGCTGAAGATCTTCTCGCACCTGGCCAATGTGGGCGACTGCCGCAGCCTGGTGATCCACCCGGCCAGCACCACCCACTTCCGCATGGACGACGCGGCGCTGGCGCGCGCCGGCATCGGCCCGGGCACGATCCGGCTGTCGATCGGCCTGGAAGATGCCGACGACCTGATCGACGACCTGAAGAAGGCGCTGAAGGTGGCCGAGAAGGCGGCGGAGAAGGCCGCATGAAGCTCACCGTCAACGACCGTGCCGCCTACGCCTACACCGGCGGCAAGCCCTTCGATCCCGCCAGGCCCAGCGTGGTGTTCGTCCACGGTGCGCTGCACGACCACAGCGCCTGGACGCTGCTGGCCCGCTGGTGCGCGCACCACGGCCACAACGCGCTGGCCGTCGATCTGCCGGGCCATGGCCGCAGTGCCGGGCCGGTGCTGCCCGATGTGCAGTCGCTGGCCGACTGGGTGCTGGCGCTGCTGGACGCCGCCGGCGCCGCGCCCGGCACACCGGTGGCGGTGGTGGGCCACAGCATGGGCTCGCTGATCGCGCTGGAGTGCGCGGCGCGCGCGCCCCAGCGCATCAGCCGGCTGGTGATGGTGGGCACGGCCTACCCGATGAAGGTCTCGCAGGCGCTGCTCGACACCGCCGCCAGCGCACCGCTGAAGGCCATCGACATGGTCAACAGCTTCTCGATCAGCACGCTGGCCGCCAAGCCCTCGTACCCCGGCCCGGGCATGTGGCTGCACGGCGCCAACCGGGCGCTGATGCGCCGCATCCTCAACGGCCCCCACGCCACCGGCTGCGCGGTGAACCTGTTCCACCACGACTTCAGCGTGTGCGACCGCTATGCCCATGGGCTGGAGGCTGCCGCGCTGGTGCGCTGCCCGGTCACCTTCGTGCTGGGTGAGCGCGACCAGATGACCTCACCCAAGGTCACGCGCGAGATCGGTGCGGCGCTGAAGGCGCGCACCGTGATGCTGCCGACGGGCCACACGCAGATGGCCGAGGACCCGGATGGTTTGCTGGAGGCTTTGCGGTCTGCTTTGGCTTGAGCGTTTGGCGTTCGCTGCTCGCTCGCTGCCGGCTGCGCGTGGCCAAGGCCGCCGGGTAACCGGCTGGCTCCATGCCAAGGGCCAGAGGCCCTTGGCCTTCGCCAGGCACAAACCGTCCTCAGGACGGTTTGTGTCCGGGCTCAGTCCCCCGCCAAGGTGCTCCCGCACCTCGGCTCCACCTTCACTTAGGCCGGGCGGTCACCCGCCGTCCTCGTCCCGAGACAGCGTGGCAGGTCACCCATCGCCGGGCGCTGGCGCCCGGCGTTCACCGCATGCGGAGACCGTGCGGGCACGGCTTGCCTTGCTCTGCCATCTGCACGCCAGCGAACAAGCGGCAACGCAACAACGCAACAACCCAACAAGGCGTCAGCCAACGACCAAAGGCCGCAAGTTCGCCAGCATGTCCCCCACCATCGCATCCAGAGACCACGAAGGCGACCAGCCCCAATCGCGCCGGGCTGCCGAGTCGTCAATCGCAGCCGGCCAGCTCTGCGCAATCGCCTGGCGGAAGTCCGGCGCACAAGACAGCTCGAAAGAAGGCAGCGCCCGCTTCAAAGCCAAAGCCGCATCAGCAGGCGACAGGCTGAACGCCGACAGGTTGTAGCTGCCCCGCTCGCGGATGGCATCGGCCGGTGCGTCCATCAACATCAGCGTGGCGCGGATGGCATCGGGCATGTACATCATGGGCAGCGCCGTGTCGGCGCGCAGAAAGCTTTCGTAGGCGCCCTGCTTCAAGGCCTGGTGGAAGATGTCCACCGCCCAGTCGGTGGTGCCGCCGCCCGGTGGCGTCTTCCAGCTGATGATGCCGGGATAACGCAGGCTGCGCACGTCCACGCCGTGCTTGGCGTGGTACCAGGCGCACCAGCGCTCGCCGGCCAGCTTGCTGATGCCGTACACGGTGCTGGGGTCCATCACCGTGGCCTGTTCGGCCAGAGCCGGCGTGGTGGGGCCGAAGGCCGCAATGCTGCTGGGCCAGAAGATGCGTTCGAGCCGCGCGGTGCGGGCCAGCTCCAGCACATTGAGCAGGCCGGTCATGTTGAGGTGCCAGGCCCATTGCGGATGCTGCTCGCCGCTGGCCGACAAGGCCGCCGCCAGGTGGTAGATCTGCGTGACGCCATGGCGCTTGACCACGGCCGCCAGCGCGGCGGCATCGGTGCAGTCCAGCGCCTCGTGGGCCACGCCGGGCACCCGACCGCTGGGTGCCAGATCGCTGGTCACCACCGCGTCGTGGCCGTGGCGTGCGGCCAGGGCTTCGGCCAGCTCGGTGCCGATCTGGCCATTGGCGCCGATGATGAGAATCTTCAGCCGGGCCATGTTCAGACCTCGCCGTTCAGCAGGCTGCGGGCGGCGCGGCTCATGGCAGCAGCCCCAGCTCGCGCCCGGCCTGGGCAAAGGCGGCCACGGCGCGGTCGAGTTGCGCCACCGTGTGCGCCGCGCTCACCTGCACCCGCACCCGCGCCTGGCCCTGCGGCACCACCGGGTAGAAAAAGCCGGTGACATACATGCCCAGCTCGCGCAGACGCGCCGCCAGCTGCTGGGCCTTGACCGCGTCGTACACCATGATCGGCACGATGGGGTGCGTGCCCGGCTTGATCTCGAAGCCTGCCGCGGCGATGGCCGCGCGAAAGTGCGCGGTGTTGGCGTGCAGCGTGTCGCGCAGCGAGGTCGAGGCTTCCAGCAAATCCAGCACCGCCAGGCTGGCGCCCACGATGGCTGGCGCCAGCGTGTTCGAGAACAGATACGGCCGCGAGCGCTGGCGCAGCAGCTCGATCACCGCCCTGGGGCCGGCGGTGAAGCCGCCGCTGGCGCCGCCCAGGGCCTTGCCGAAGGTGCCGGTGATGAGGTCCACCCGCGAGCGGCCGTCGACCAGCAGGCCGCGGTGCTCGTGCGTGCCGCGGCCGGTGGCGCCCATGAAGCCGGTGGCATGGCACTCGTCGATGGCCAGGATGGCGCCATGCGCATCGCACAGCGTGCGCATCTCGTCGAGCCGCGCGATGGTGCCGTCCATCGAGAACACGCCGTCACTGAACACCAGCACCTCGCGGGCACCGGCGGCGCGGGCGGCCTGCAGCTGCGCCGCCAGGTCGGCCATGTCGTCATGGCGGTAGCGGTAGCGCTGGGCCTTGCACAGGCGGATGCCGTCGATGATGGACGCATGGTTCAGCGCATCGCTGACGATGGCGTCCTGCTCGCCCAGCAGCGGCTCGAACAGCCCGCCGTTGGCATCGAAGGCCGCCGCATACAGGATGGCGTCGTCCAGGCCCAGAAAGCGCGCGATGCGCTGCTCGAGCTGCTTGTGGATGTCTTGCGTGCCGCAGATGAAGCGCACCGAGCTCAGGCCGAAGCCATGGCTGTCGATGGCCGCCTGCGCAGCCGCCATCACCTGCGGATGAGCCGACAGGCCGAGGTAGTTGTTGGCGCACAGGTTGATCAGCGGCTGGCCCTGCGGGTCATCGGCCAGGCGCACCTGTGCGCCCTGCGGGCCGGTGATCACGCGCTCGGTCTTGGTCAGGCCGGCGGCATCCAGCGCCTGCAGCTCGTGGTGCAGGCGGGCAAGAAAGGTCTCGGCAGTCACGTCAGGGGTCTCCTGGTGGTGGGGGCTGGGGCTGCCGGCAGGGCGGTTGGCCGGCCGGCGGCCTGGTGAACATTGATCGTTTTATCGAACGACTCGTGCACTATACTGAACGAAACTTTCAAGAGCAAGCCCATGGCCAAGCCCCCACGCGCCACCCTCGCACCGGCCCCCACCGGCCCGGCCACGCCGGCCGAGCCGCCCCGCGTGGGCGCCGCGCTGGCCGCGCTGCGCGAGCAGCAGGCCTTGTCGCTGGACGAGCTGTCGCGCCGCGCGGGCGTGTCGAAAAGCATGCTGTCGCAGATCGAGCGCGCGCAGGCCAATCCCACGGTGGCCGTGGTGTGGCGCCTGGCCAATGCGCTGGGCGTGCCGCTGTCCGAGCTGCTGGAGGCCGCGCCGCGCCCGGCGCCACCGGCCATCAGCACCGTGGCCGCCCACGACACGCCCACGCTGCGCGGGCGCGACCCCGGTTGCGAGCTGCGCATCCTGGGCCCGCTGGCGCTGGCCGGCCGCTTCGAGTGGTACGAGCTCACGCTGCAGCCCGGCGCCGGGCTGGTGAGCGACGCGCACGAGCCCGGCACGCAAGAGCATGTCAGCGTGCTGGCCGGGCGGCTCACGCTGCAGGCCGGCGAAGCCCAGGCCATGCTGACCGAGGGCGAGACCGCACGCTATGCCGCCGACACGCCGCATGCGCTGCGCAACGCCGGCAAGCTGCCGGTGCGTGCGCTGCTGGTGGTGATGCACAGCGACTGACCCGGCCCGGGCGCCCCTGGCCACAGCCCGGCGGGCCTTCACCCCCTGCGGCACAATCGCGCCGCAACATGAATGCTGCCCGATGAGCCTGGTTTTTCCGCACACCTTCGTCCCGTGGTTTCGCGCGGTGGCGCCCTACATCCACGCCTATCGCGGCAAGACCTTCGTGGTGGCCGCCACCGGCGAGCTGATCGCCGCCGGCAAGCTCGAATCGCTGGCGCAGGATCTGTCGATCATGCACGCCATGGGCATCAAGCTGGTGCTGGTGCATGGCTTTCGGCCGCAGGTCAACGAGCAGCTGGCGCTCAAGGGCCATGCCTCGCGCCACTCGCACGGCAAGCGCATCACCGATGCCCTGACCCTCGATTGCGCGCAAGAAGCGGCCGGCCAGCTGCGCTTCGAGATCGAGGCCGCGTTTTCGCAGGGCCTGCCCAACACGCCGATGGCCAATGCCGCGGTGCGCCTGGTGTCGGGCAACTTCCTCACCGCGCGGCCGGTGGGCATCGTCGACGGCGTCGACTTCATGCACTCGGGGCTGGTGCGCCGGGTCGATGCCGCGTCGATCCGCCGTGCCATCGACATCGGTGCCATCGTGCTGCTCAGCCCCTTCGGCTTCTCGCCCACCGGCGAGGCCTTCAACCTCACGATGGAAGACGTGGCCACCGCCACCGCCGTGGCGCTGCAGGCCGACAAGCTGCTGTTCCTGACCGAGCTGCCGGGCATCCGCGAGAACCTCGACGATCCCGACAGCGCCATCGACACCGAGATGGCCCTGGCCGATGCCAAGCGCCTGCTGGCCACGCTGCCGCGGGCACAGCAGCCCACAGATCTGGCCTTCTATCTGCAGCACTGCGTGGCGGCCTGCGAGGCCGGCGTCGAGCGCTCGCACATCCTGCCGTTTGCCGTGGATGGCGCCATCCTGCAAGAGGTGTTCACCCACGACGGCATCGGCACCATGGTGGTCGACGAAAAGCTCGAGAGCCTGCGCGAAGCCACCTCCGACGACGTGGGCGGCATCCTGCAGGTCATCGAGCCCTTCGAGCGCGACGGCACCCTGGTGCGCCGCGAACGCACCGAGATCGAACGCGATCTGGCCAACTACACGGTCATCGAACACGACGGCGTGATATTCGGCTGCGCGGCCCTGTATCCCTATCCCGAATCACGCACGGCAGAAATGGCCGCCCTCACCGTTTCTCCGGCGGTGCAGGGCCAGGGCGATGGCGAACGCCTGCTCAAGCGGGTTGAACAGCGCGCCCGCGGCATGGGTTTGGACAGCATCTTCGTGCTCACCACGCGCACCATGCACTGGTTCATCAAGCGCGGCTTCGTGCAGGTCGACCCCGATTGGCTGCCCGAGGCACGCAAGCGCAAGTACAACTGGGACCGGCGCTCGCAGGTGCTGGTCAAGAAACTGGCCTGAACGGCCAACCGATAACCCACGAGGAGATAACTCAATGGCACGTACCGTGCAATGCGTCCACCTGAAGAAGGAAGGCGAGGGCCTCGACTTCGCGCCCTACCCCGGCGAGCTGGGCAAGCGCCTCTACAACAACGTCTGCAAGGAAGCCTGGGCGCTGTGGATGCGCCACCAGACCATGCTGGTCAACGAGAACCGCCTGAATCTGGCCGACCAGCGCGCCCGCCAATATCTGGCCCGGCAAATGGAGCAGTTTTTCTTTGGCGGCGGCGTCGATCAACCCACCGGTTATGTGCCGCCCGCCGACTGAACGGGTCGCAACGGGCGCGAATACTTGCACCAAGCTCTTTACATTGATTTTCAGCGATTGAATCTGCGAGAATCCCATACCGCCTGCCCGGCGGGTACCATGCGGGCGGTATCGGTTTCCACTCGAATCCAACGGAGAAAAAATGTCGTCATTGCAGGATCTGCTCGCCCAACGCGCTGAAATCGAAAAGAAAATCGCTGACGCCCAGCGCGAAGAGCGTTCGGTGGCCATTGCCAAGGTCAAGACCTTGATGGCCGAGCATGGCCTGACGGCCGCCGACCTCACCGGCAAGACGCCCACCGTGCGTGCCGCGGCCGCCCCGGGCCCCAAGGCCGGCGGCAAGGTGGCCCCGAAGTTCCGCAACGGCGCCACCGGCGAGACCTGGTCGGGCCGCGGCCTGCAGCCCAAGTGGCTGAAGGCAGCCCTGGCCTCCGGCGCCAAGCTCGAAGACTTCGCGATCACGCCCTGATCGCACCGGGCCCAGGCCACCGCCACCGGTGATCTGAGGCCCAACCCACTGCAAGGGCGCCATTGCGGCACGGCGCCCCACCCCCCTGCCCGTGGCGGCAACGGCCCTTGCGCCGTGTTGCCGTCCACCCTGCCTCACACGCCCGAGACCCGCCTTGATCCCGGCCGCGCCCGAACCGTCCATGTCGTCCCCGCGCTGGTCGGGCTGGGCGCTGCGCGCCGCAGTGGTGCTGGCGGCCTACTGGGCTGCAGGCCAGGTCGGGCTGGCGCTGGCCGGCCTGTCGCCCTTCATCAGTGCGTTCTGGCCAGCGGCCGGCCTGGCGCTGGCCGTGCTGGTGCGTGGCGGCAGCCTGTACCTGCCGGTGCTGGCCCTCGGTGCCTGGCTGGTCACGCTGTCGGCCGGCGCCAGCTGGTGGCTGGCGGCGCTGGTGGCCGTGGGCAACACCGGCGGGCCCTGGCTGGCGGCGCGCTGGCTGCAGCGCAACGGATTCAACCCCCGGCTCGAGCAGCGGCGCGATCTGGCCTTGCTGATTTTGGCCGGCGTGCTGGGCGGCACGGTGGTCTCGGCCGCCAATGGCACGGCCTGGCTGGCACTGGCCGGCCGCATCACCGTGCTCGAACTGCCGCGCGCCAGCCTGCTGTGGTGGGTGGGCGACGCCATGGGCGTGGTGGTGGCCGGCGTGCCCCTGCTCACCCTGGGCCGCCGCAGCCTCGAGCGCGCGCTGGCGCCCGGCCGACGTGCCGGCAACCTGGGGCTGCTGGGCCTGGCCCTGCTGGCCGCCGCCTCGGCCCTGGCGCTGCCGCCGGGGCTGGCCCCGGCAGCGCTGGCCCTGTTGCTGCTGCCGCCGGTGCTGCTGTGCTGGCTGGCCATGCGGGCCGGCCTGGGCGCGGCCTCGGCCGCAGTGCTGCTGCTGGCGCTGGCGCTGCTGGGCGGCACCGCCGCCGGCCTGGGCCCGTTTGCCGCCATGCCGACCTCGCAGGGCCAGCTGCTGCTGTGGGTGCTGATTGCCGCGCTGTCGGCGCTGGTGCTGTTGCCGCATGTGCAACTGGGCGAGCTGGCACGGCTGGAAGAACGCTGGCAACTGGCGCTCGACGGCTCCGACCTGGGCGTGGCCGACTGGAACCTGCGCACCGGCGCCAACTTCAGCTCGCCGCGCTGGCGCGCGCTGATGGCCGATCCCAGCGGCGGCCAGACCGCCACGCTGGAGCGCTGGCTCAGCCAGGTGCATGCCGAAGACCGCGACGCCCTGAAAAGCGCGCTGGCCGCGGTGGACACCCCCGCCGGCGCCGGCCTGCGCCGCGAGGCGCGGGTGCGGGTGCGCGACGGCTGGTGCTGGTTCGACGTGCACGTGATCGTGGCCGAGCGCGACCGCGCCGGCGAGCCGCTGCGCGTGATCGCCTCGCTGGCCGACATCGGCGCACGGCGCAGCGCCGAGGAGCGCGAGCACCTGTCGTCCAACGTCTTCATGCACCTGCACGAAGGTCTGGTGGTCTGCGACGCCGACCTGCGCGTGCTCGACGCCAACCCCACCTACCACCGCATCACCGGCATTGCGCGCGAAGAGCTGATCGGCACCGTGCCCAGCCTGCTGCGCCCCGGCGCCGCCGATGTGCTCAACCGGCCGCAGCAGGCCAGCCTGTGGTCGGCGCTGCGCGGCCAGGGCCACTGGGTGGGCGAGGTGGTCGAGCGCCGCCGCAACGGCGAGGCCTGCGCGCTGCACGTCACCGTCAGCACGGTGCACGCCCCCGACGGCGCGCTGCGCTACCACGTGATGGTGGTGTCCGACGTCACCGAGCAGCGCCTGCAGCGCGAGCGACTGGAGCGCCAGGCCCACTTCGACGAACTCACCCGCCTGCCCAACCGCGCCCGCCTCACCCAGCTGCTGGACGAGGCCATGGCCGCCACCGACCGCGACGGCTACCTGCTGGTGGTGTGCTACCTCGACGTTGATCATTTCAAGACGATCAACGAGCGCCACAGCCACGAAACCGGCGATCTGCTGCTGGCCGAGCTGGCCAATCGCATGCGCAGCGCGCTGCGGGCACGCGGCACGGTCTGGTCGGACACGGCAGCGCGCCTGGGCGGCGACGAGTTCGTGCTGCTGCTGCGCGCCAGCACGCTGGACGAAGCGCGTGCCGCGGTCGAACGCGTGCTGCGCGTGGTCTCGCAGCCGCTGGTGCTGGCCTCGGGTGCGCTGCCCGAGGCGGTGACCGCCAGCGTCGGCGCCACCATCTACCCGCTGGACGCCAGCGACGCCGACACCCTGCTGCGCCATGCCGACCACGCCATGTACGGCGTCAAGCAGTCGGGCCGCAACGGCTACCTGTTCTTCGATCCCGAGCACAGCCGCCGCGCCGAAGAGCGCGCCATGGCCATCGGCCGCGTGCAGGAGGCGCTCGACCGCGGCGAGCTGGTGCTGTACTACCAGCCCAAGGTCGACCTGCGCCGCGGCGTGGTGCTGGGCGCCGAAGCGCTGCTGCGCTGGAACCACCCCGAAAACGGCGTGGTGCCGCCGGCGCAGTTTCTGCCGCTGATCGAACGCACCGGCCTGTCGGCCCGCGTCGGCGACTGGGTGATGGCGCAGGCGCTCGACCAGGTCGAGGTCTGGCAGCGCCAGGGCCTGGACCTGTCGGTCAGCGTCAACATCTCGGCCCGCCACCTGCAGGAGCCCGACTTTGCGCAGCGCCTGTCCGAGCTGCTGGCCCGCCACGCCCAGCCGCTGGGCCCCAAGCTCGAGCTCGAGGTGCTCGAGTCGGCGGCGCTGGGCGACATCGGCCTCACCTCCTCGCTGCTGGCACGCTGCGCCACGCTCGGCGTGCGCTGGGCGCTCGACGACTTCGGCACCGCCTACTCCACCTTCACCAACCTCAAGCGCCTGCCGGTGCAGGTGCTCAAGATCGACCGCTCGTTCGTGCAGCACATGCTGTCGGATGCGCAAGACCGCGCCATCGTCGAAGGCGTGATCGCGCTGGCCCGCGCCTTCGACTGCGTGGTGGTCGCCGAAGGCGTCGAAACCCCGGCCCAGGCACGCATGCTGCTGGACATGGGCTGCGACGTCGGCCAGGGCTCGGGCATCGCCTCGCCGATGCCGGCCGCCGAAGTGGCGCCATGGGTGCGCGAATGGCGCGGCCTGTTCGCGCTGAGCGCCACCACGCCGCTGCCGGACGAGCCCACTGGCGAGGCCGCGCCCACGGCAGCCAGCCCACCGCCCAGCGCCTCGGCCGGCGACTGAGCACCACCCGGCGGCGGCCGGCGGCCAGCCGGGCCCCGCGCGGCAGCGCGCAGCGCCCGCCGTGCGCTTCGCTAGACTCGGCGGGTGCTCCCCCAAGGCTTCATCCAGGAACTGCTGTCCCGCGTCGACATCGTCGAGGTGGTGGGCCGCCATGTCGAGCTCAAGAAGGCCGGCATCAACCACAAGGGCCTGTGCCCGTTTCACGGCGAGAAGTCTCCCAGCTTCATCGTCAGCCCGTCGCGCCAGACCTACCACTGCTTTGGCTGCGGCGCGCATGGCGACGCGATCCGTTTTCTCACCGAGCAGGGCGGCCTGGGCTTCATGGACGCGGTGCGCGAGCTGGCGCAGCAGACCGGCGTCAACGTGCCCGACGACCGCAGCACGCCGGCCGAACGCGAGCGCGAGCAGGCCGAGAAGGCGCAGCGCGCCTCGCTGAGCGACGTGCTGGCCAAGGCCGGCGCGCATTACCGCACCTCGCTCAAGAGCAATCCGCGCGCGGTGGACTACCTCAAGCGCCGCGGCCTCACCGGCCAGGTCGCCGCGCAGTTCGGCCTGGGCTACGCGCCCGACGGCTGGCGCACGCTGGCCAGCGTGTTTGCCCGCTACGACGACCCGCTGCTCACCGAGTCGGGCCTGGTGATCGTGAGCGGCGACGAGGGCGAGGACCAGAAGCGCTACGACCGCTTTCGCGACCGCATCATGTTCCCGATCCGCTCGGTCAAGGGCGAGGTCATCGGCTTCGGCGGCCGCGTGCTCGACCAGGGCGAGCCCAAGTACCTCAACTCGCCCGAGACCCCGGTGTTCCACAAGGGCCGCGAGCTCTACGGCCTGTACGAGGCGCGCCAGGCGCTGCGCAGCAAGGGTTACGCGCTGGTGGTCGAGGGCTACATGGACGTGGTGGCCCTGGCCCAGTGGGGCTATGCCAACGCCGTGGCCACCCTTGGCACGGCCTGCACCGCCGAGCATGTGGTCAAGCTGTTTCGCTTCACCGAGGCGGTGGTCTTCAGCTTTGACGGCGACGCCGCCGGCCGCCGCGCCGCGGCCCGCGCGCTCGAGGCCGCGCTGCCCCATGCCAGCGATACGCGCAGCATCCGCTTCCTGTTCCTGCCCACCGAGCACGACCCCGACTCCTACATCCGCGAGCTCGGCCCCGAGGCCTTCGAGCAGGCACTGGCCGGCGCGGTGCCGCTGTCCACCCAGCTGATCGCCCATGCCGGCGCCGATTGCGACCTGGCCACGCCCGAAGGCCGCAGCAAGATGCTCACCCAGGCCGGCCCGCTGGTGGCCCTGCTGCCCGAGGGCCTGCTGCGCGAGCAACTGGTGGCCGAGCTGGCGCAGCGCGGCGGCCTGCCGGTGGAGTCGCTGCAGGCCCATTGGTCGCGGCGCGCGCAGGGCCGCGCCGGGCGGGCCGAGCCGGCCCGGCGCGAAGCGGCCCCCTCCGGCGCGCCGGCCGACGATGGCGCGCCCTGGCCCAGCGACGCCGCCGACGCCCGCGACGGCAATCCGCCCGACAGCGGCCGCCGGCGCTGGAAAGAGCGCGATGGCGAAGGCGGCAGCGGTGGCGACGGCTGGCGCAAGCGGCGCGACCGCCCTTTCGTGCCGGCCATGGGCGGCCGCCGCACGCCGCCGCAAACGGCCACGCTGCTCGACCGCGCCGCCTGGCTGCTGGCCCGGCATGCCGGCCTGTGGCTCGAACTGTCGGGCGAGGTGCACGACTTCCTCGCCGGCCAGGGCACGCCCTACAACAGCTTCTTTGCCGCGCTGGAGCGAGCCGTGCACGAGCACGGCGGCATCGCACTGCCGGCGCTGCTCGACGAGATGCGGCGCGGCGACGATGCCGACGTGCTGGCGCCGCTGCTCGACCGCATGACCGGCTTTCACGAGGTCGACGACGACGAAGACCCCGCCGCGCTGTTCGACAGCGTGCTGCGCCGCCTGCGCCAGCGCGCCGTGGCCGAAGAGCTGGAGTGGCTGATCGAATCGGGCGAGCTCTCCGAGGCCGCCACCGAACGCCGGCGCGAGCTGATCGAGCTGACCAAGCAGCTCAAGGCCGCCCCCGCAGCAGCCGGCGCATCGGCCAGCAGCCCGCGGCGCTGACCCGCCGGCCAGCTGGCCCGCTGACCGGCCAACAGGTCGGCGTGCTGCCCCGTCGCCCTGCCCACCCGCCAACCCGCAGTTATTCGGCCACGGCTCACGGCTCACGGCTCACGGCTCACGGGCCAACAACAGCCCATCCCCACCGCCAAACCAGGCCTCGCCCAGCAGAAATCAGCGCACGGCTGGTATAATGCTCGATTGGTTAAATCGGCAAGAGTGACGGCAGCACCTCCGGTACCCGGCCACCCGCGAAACGGGCGCGCATTGCGCATCAGGCCACCTTCTTCCGCCAGGGCTGCACCCAAAAAACGTCCACGCGAGCTTGCCCGACCGAGCCTCGCTCCCCTGCACCGACGCTTCGGCCCGGCATGCGCGGGCGTTGCGGCGTGTCTGCCCATCGGGCCGGACATGGCTGCCACGCCGGCCACGCCGTGCGGCCGGCCGGCGTTGCGGCCTGCCCATGCGGGCCGGTGGGGGCCGCGAGGGGCCGGAGCCAACCGTCAGACCATCGCTCAAGGAACTGCATGAACGCCAAGAAGACCGACGCCGCGAAGCCCGAGCCCAAGGCCGACGCCGATGCCGCGCCCGTGAAGGCCGCCAAGGCCGTCAAGGCTGCCGCCGTGGCCGCCGCCCCGCTGGCGCCCGAGGCAGGCAAGGCCACCAAGGCCAAGGCAGCCGCGCCCAAGGCCGACAAGGCGGAGGCCAAGGCCGACAAGCCGGCCAAGCCGGCAGCCAAGACGGCCAAGGCCGCCGCCAAGGGCGCAAAGGCTGTCGAGCCCAAGAAGGCCGAAGAGGACGACCTGATCGACCTCGAGGTCGAGGCCGAGGTGGAGTTCGAGGCCGAGGCCGAACCCGAGGCGGTGGTGGCCGAAGAAGGTGCGGCCGAGGCCAAGGCCAAGCCGCTGCGCATGAAGGTCTCGCGGGCCAAGGAACGCGCGCTGATGCGCGAGTTCGGGCTGGACGAGACCACGCTCACCGAAGAGGAAGTCGCCAAGCGCCGCCAGGAGCTCAAGACCCTCATCAAGATGGGCAAGACGCGTGGCTTCCTCACGCACCAGGAAATCAACGACCACCTGCCCGAGAAGCTGGTGGACAACGAGATCCTCGAAGCCATCGTGTCCATGCTCAACGACATGGGCATCGCGGTCTACGAGCAGGCCCCTGACGCCGCCACGCTGCTGATCGCCGGTGGCAGCACCACCACCGCGACGGAAGAAGAAGCCGAAGAAGCCGCCGAAGCCGCGCTGTCCACCGTGGACAGCGAGTTCGGCCGCACCACCGACCCGGTGCGCATGTACATGCGCGAGATGGGCTCGGTGGAACTGCTCACCCGCGAGGGCGAGATCGAGATCGCCAAGCGCATCGAGGGCGGCCTGCAGTCGATGATGCAGGCCATCAGCGCCTCGCCCAAGACGATTGCCGAGATCCTGGGCTACGCCGACAAGATCGGCGCCGGTGCGATGCAGATCTCGGAGGTGGTCGACGGCTTCGTGGCCGAAGACGAGGCCGACGACTACGTGGCCGAGGAAGACTTCGACGAATTCGACGAAGAAGACGACGACGACGGCGCCGGCGGCTCCAAGGCCCTGACCAAGAAGCTCGAGGAGCTGAAGAACCAGGCGCTCGAGCGCTTCAGTCTGGTGCGCCAGCACTTCGAGAAGATGCGCGCGGCGTATGAGAAGGACGGCTACGGCTCGGCCGGCTACGTGAAGTGCCAGGGCCAGCTCACCGCCGACCTGATGACCATCCGCTTCACGGTCAAGACCATCGAGCGGCTGTGCGATGTGCTGCGCTCGCAGGTCGATGACGTGCGCCGCTTCGAGCGCGAGATCCGCAAGATCGTGGTCGACCGCTGCGGCATGCCGCAAGAGCAGTTCATCAAGTCCTTCCCGCCCAACATCCTGAACCTGAAGTGGGCCGAGAAGGAAATCGCCGCGGCCAAGCCCTTCAGCGCCATCCTCGGCCGCAACCTGCCGGCCGTGCAGGAACTGCAGCAAAAGCTGATCGACCTGCAGCAGCAGGCCGTGGTGCCGCTGGACGACCTGAAGGAGATCAACCGCGAGATGAACGCGGGCGAGAAGGCCAGCCGCGATGCCAAGAAGGAGATGATCGAGGCCAACCTGCGCCTGGTGATCTCGATCGCCAAGAAGTACACCAACCGCGGCCTGCAGTTCCTCGACCTGATCCAAGAGGGCAACATCGGCCTGATGAAGGCGGTGGACAAGTTCGAATACCGCCGCGGCTACAAGTTCTCGACCTACGCCACGTGGTGGATCCGCCAGGCCATCACCCGCTCGATCGCCGACCAGGCGCGCACCATCCGCATCCCGGTGCACATGATCGAGACGATCAACAAGATGAACCGCATCTCGCGCCAGCATCTGCAGGAGTTCGGCTTCGAACCCGATGCACCGACGCTGGCCGAGAAGATGGAGATGCCCGAGGACAAGATCCGCAAGATCATGAAGATCGCCAAAGAGCCGATCTCCATGGAAACGCCGATCGGTGACGACGACGACAGCCACCTGGGCGACTTCATCGAGGACACCAACAACGTGGCCCCGGTGGAAGCCGCGATGCAGGCCGGCCTGCGCGACGTGGTCAAGGAAATCCTCGACTCGCTCACGCCGCGCGAGGCCAAGGTGCTGCGCATGCGCTTCGGCATCGAGATGTCCACCGACCACACGCTGGAAGAAGTGGGCAAGCAGTTCGACGTGACCCGCGAGCGCATCCGCCAGATCGAGGCCAAGGCCATCCGCAAGCTCAAGCACCCGAGCCGTTCGGACAAGCTGCGCACGTATCTGGACAACCTGTAAGGCGGGCCAGCGGCGTGGTCTGCCTCCGTGGTCCGCGTCAGTGGACTGCGACGCAGCGGCACCGCGGCTTGCGGCAATGCCACAGGCCCGGGCCCCCGCCGGACCCGCTGTGATCGGCCAGGGCGGCAAGCCGCCAGACCGTGCTGACAAGGCGCCCCGCGGGGCGCCTTTTTCATGGGGGCTGCGCCGGCCGGGTGTGGCAAGGTTCACGGCTAAACTGCGGCGCATGACGCGCATTGCCGAGCGCACCGTACTTTTTGCCGACCTGCGCGGCAGCACCGCGCTCTACGAGACGCTGGGCAACGCCGAGGCCACCTCGGTGGTCACCCACACCGTGGCGGCGCTCACGCGCTCGGTGCCGGCGGCCGGCGGCGTGGTGGTCAAGACCCTGGGCGACGGCTTGATGGCGGTGTTCGAGACCCCCGCGGCCGGGCTGCAGTCGGCCTTGCTGATGCACGACGAGCTCGATCAGCTGGTCAGCCGCGGCCGCGAGCGTGGCGCGTCGGCGGGCCTGCGGGGCCTGAAGCTGCAGGTGGCGCTGGCGCGCGGCGAGATCGTCGAGATGGGCGGCGACTGCTTTGGCGATGCCGTCAACGTGGCGGCGCGCCTGCTCGACCACGCCAGCGACAACGAGACCCTGATCACCGCCGAGGTGCTGGCCGGCCTGTCGGGCGAGCAGAAGAAGCGCTTTCGCTCGCTCGACTGGATGCACCTGCGTGGCCGGGCCGAGCCGGTGCAGGTGCATGTGGCTGGCGGCCGGCGCGGGCTGGACATGCCGGTCACGCAGTTCGGCCCGGTGCCCAGCTCGGCCGAGCCCGAGGCGGTGCGCCTGAGCTGGGGCCCGCTGGAGGTGGTGTTTGATGGCGGCAGCATGCCCATCGTGCTGGGCCGCAGCCCGCAGGCGCAGTTCCGGGTGGACGACTCGCGGGTGTCGCGCTCGCATGCCCGCATCGACTGGCATGGCGGCGCCTTCCAGGTCACCGACCTCAGCTACAACGGCAGCTATGTGCAGTTCGCCAGCAGCGACGACGTGGTGAGCCTGCGCCGCGGCCGCTGCATGCTGCATGGCAGCGGCACCATCGGCCTGGGCGGCACGCCCAAGGACCCTAACGCGCCATGTGTGCGCTTCGAGGTGCTGGCCTTCTACGACACCGTGCCGCAGCCGGGCTGAGCCGATGGCCCGCCCGCAAACGCCTGCCACGCTGCGGGTGCTGTATGTCGAGGACGATCGGCTGTGCGCCCTGCTGTTTGCCGAGATGCTGCGCGGCGAGGCTGGCATCACGCTGCGCCTGGCCGAAGACGCGGCCGAGGCCCTGGCCATCGCCACCGACTGGCCGCCCGACGTGCTGGTGCTCGACGCCTGGCTGCCCGACCTGAGCGGCCACGAACTGCTGCCGCGCCTGCTGGCCCTGCCGGGCGTGCGCCCGCGCCACACCATCATGTGCTCGGCCGACAGCGACCCCGACGACCGCGCACGCGCCGCGGCGGCCGGTTTTGCCGAGTTCTGGGCCAAGCCGGTGGCGGCCAGCGCGGTGCGCGCCGCGCTGCAGGCGCTGGCCACGGCCGGCTGAGCGGCCGGCGGCGGCGCATGCCGGACAATGCGCCGCGATGAACTTTGCCCCTGAACCCGCCTACCGCCACGGCCAGCCCGAGCGCAGCGCCGTGCTGCTGGTCAACCTGGGCACGCCCGATGCGCCCACGCCGGCCGCGCTGCGCCGCTACCTGGCCGAGTTCTTGTGGGACCCGCGGGTGGTGGAGATTCCACGCCCGCTGTGGTGGCTGATCCTGCACGGCGTGATCCTGCGCCTGCGGCCGGCCAAGTCGGCCGCCAAGTACGCCAGCATCTGGGCTGCCGATGGCTCGCCACTGCTGCTGGGCACCCGCGGCCAGGCCGAGGGCCTGCAGGCCCTGCTGGATGCCCGCGGCCACACCGTGCTGGTGCGCTTTGCCATGCGCTACGGGCAACCGGCCATCGCCGCCGAGCTGGATGCACTGAAGGCGGCCGGCGCCACCCGCATCCTGGTGCTGCCGCTGTACCCGCAGTACGCCGCGGCCACCACCGGCAGCGTGGTCGACGCGGTGGGCGCCTGGGCCCGCCGCAGCCGCCGCGTGCCCGAGCTGCGCTTCGTCAACCACTACCACGACGATCCGGCCCACATCGCCGCGCTGGCGGCCAGCGTGCGCGAGCATTGGGCCGCCCACGGCCGCGGCCAGAAGCTGGTGATGAGCTTTCACGGCGTGCCCGCGCGCAGCCTCGCGCTGGGTGATCCGTACCACTGCGAATGCCATGTCACGGCGCGGCTGCTGGCCCAGGCGCTGGGCCTGTCGGCCGACGGGTACATCGTCACCTTCCAGAGCCGGCTGGGCCGCGCGCAATGGCTGGAGCCCTACACCGAGCCCACGGTGCAGCGCCTGGCGCGCGAAGGCATCCGGCAGCTGGATGCGATCTGCCCCGGTTTTGCCACCGACAACCTCGAAACCCTCGAGGAAGTGGGCATGGAGGTGCGCGACGCCTTCCTGGCCGCCGGGGGCGAACGTTTTGCCTACATCCCCTGCCTGAACACCCGCGCCGACGGCCTGGCCGCGCTGGCCGATCTGGCCGAGCGCCATCTGCAGGGCTGGCCCACCCGCAGCGACAGCGGGCCCACGGGCGAGGCGCTGGCGGCCCAGCGCCAGCGCGCCCTGGCCCAGGGCGCCAGCGACTGACGGCGCGGCCCCGCCAGTCAGCGCAGGCGCCGCCGCAGGCGCAAGGCCAGGCCCAGCAGGCCGCCGGCCAGCAGGGCCCAGCTGCCGGGCTCGGGCACCGGGTTGGCGGTGAACACCGCACCCTGCACCGCATCGAAGCTGAAGTTGCGGATGTCGTAGGTCGACGACTGGGCGCTGAAGCTGGCGCCCGCCAGGGCCGCAGCGGCAATCTCGGCCGAGCCGCCCTGCCCGTCCTGCTGGCGCAGGAAGCTCTCGACCTCGAAGCCACCGCTGGCCGCAAAGGCGTTGGGATCGGTGCTGCCGAGAAAGTGGAACTCGATTGCCAGCCCGTCCAGATCGAGCGGCTGCCCGGCGCCGAACACCACGGTGTCGGTGCGGAAGCCCTGCGTGGCATCGCCCTCGATCTCGAGCACCATGCGGCTGCCAGCCTCGGCGGTGAAGCCGCCCTGGATGACCAGCGTGCCCGGCGAGTTGCCCGGCGCCAGGGTGCCGCGGTGGGTGACCCCGCCGCTGATCGTGCCGGTGCCGCCCAGAAAGCCATGGGTGCCGATGACGACCTGCTGCGCGTGCAGGCGGCTGTTGATCAGCACCACGGTGCCGGTGCCGCCGTCCTCATGGCCGGTGTCGGTCTTGCGTGCGCCCACACCCACCCAGCCGGCGGTAAGCGTGGAGCCCTCGGATGCGATCACCGTGCCGTCGCCCCCGGCCAGCCGGCCCACGTACAGGTTGCCGTCGCCCAGGTCGAGCTGGCTGGCGCCGCGCAGGCGCAGCAAACCGCTGCCGTCGCGGCCCACCGTGCCACCGGCCAGGCCGGCGCCGGCCGTGACGGTGAGGCGTGAGCCACCGCTGAGCGTGAGGCTGCCGTCGCCCCCCGCCGAGTAGCTGGAGCCGCCGATGGTGAAGCCGGCGCCGTCCGTGCCGGCATTGGCCAGCGTCATCACGCTGGCGTTGGCCAGCGTGGCAACGCCAACGCCGCCGCCATCGGCCACCACCAGAAAGGCGCCCGACTGCGAGCCCGCGCTTTGCTGCCCGCTCATCGACAAGGTGCCGTTGTCGGCCGTCAGCAGACCGACACCCGCGCCGCGGCCGACGACGATGCCCAGGCCGTGCACCGCACCGCCCTGGCGCACCGCGAGCTGGCCGGTGCTCTGCGGCCCCACGCCGACGCCGATGAAGGCATCGGTGCCGGTCAGGCGGATCTCGGAGCCGCTGCCGCTCACCGTGGCCACGCCCTTGCCGCCCACCGTGAACTCGCCCGAGCCGCCGATGTACAGGCTGGTGCTGCGCCGGTTGGCCGGCGTCGACACCGCGCCGCCCTGCAGCAGCAGTTGGCCACCATCTGTGATGGCCAGCGTGCCATTGCCGTCGCGGCCGACGCGCATGAAGGGGTTCCAGGTTTCGGCCGCGCTGTCGGGTGCCGACGATTCGCTGCGCAGCAACACCACGCCGCCGGCGCCGATGTTCAGGCTGCCGCTGGAGTTGGCATCACGCCCCAGACTGAAACCCAAACCGCCGGTGGTGCTGGTGCTGGCCAGCAGTTCGAGGCGGCCGCCGTTGCCGACGGTCACGCTGCCTCGGCCGCCATTGCGGCCGATGTCCATGGCTGCGACATTGCTGCTGCCGTTGGCGGCCGCAGTGGCCGTGCCGTCCACCCGCATGAGACTGCCATGGCCGTCGATGGTGAGCGAGGCCACCCCGCCACTGCGCCCGACCGCGGCATAGAACATGCCGTCGATCACGCCGCCGTCGCGGATGTCGACGAAGGCCGTGCCGGTGCTGGTGGTGACATTGAGCACCCCCGACATGCCCTGGAAGTGCACGCGCGAGCCCGCCCCGGTCACCAGCATGTCGGTGCGGCCGCCACCGGAGCTCAGGTTCATCGCCGTGAACGCGTTGCCATCGCCCTCGATGCGGATCTCGCCGCCGGCGGCCACGGTGACGCTGACCGAGGCATTGGTGTGCTGCGCGGTCAGGAAGCGCGCGTACTGGCCGGGCTCCAGCGTGCCGCCGGTCACGCGCCACAGCGAGCCCGCACCCTGGATCGAGGCCTCGGCAAAGCTGCGCTCGCTGCCGGTGGGGCTGCTGCCCCCCGGCGCCAGGCCGAGGTGGGCGTTGTCGGTGATCAGGGTGCCGCCGGCCAGCACGTTCACGGTGCCACGCGTGCTGCCGCCTGGCGTGCCAAAGGTGAAGCTGTCGACCGGCGGATGGAACACCGCCAGACCGCCCACGCCGAAAAAGCGCAGAAAGCTGGCCTGCGAGCCCGCGCCGCTGACCGTGAACACCCCGGTCGAGCCGGCGGCGTTGCCGATGAAGTTGTTGCAGTAGTGGAACTGGCCGAGGCAGCTGGCCGCCTCGGCGCGGCCATCGAGCACCGCGCCGCCCGAGACCGTGAGCGCACCGTGGCCCCATTCACCCACGCCCAGCCGGTTGATCACGCCGTCAGAGAAGCCGTCACCCACCAGCCGCACCACGGTGCCACTGCCGTCGATCAGCACCGTGCCGTGGCCACTGCCATTGCCGCTGGGGCCGATGGCCAGCGTGCCCACACGCAACTGGCTGCCGCCCAGCGCATTGAAGCTGCCCGGCGCACTGTGGCCCACCTGCAGGCCCACATTGCCCAAGTCGGCGTTGCCAGGCCCGCTGGGCACGGCGGCCAGGGCGGGGTAGACCTGCACCGCGCCACTGCTGCTGAACTGCGCTTGCGCCGGCAGGGCCGCCACCAGCCCCAGGCTGGCCAGGGCCACCGGCGTCAGGGGCCAGCCTCGCCACCGCTTGTTGTCTGCACGGGGGGCGGCCCGGTGTCCAGGCCGGTGTCCGGCCCGGTATTCGGCCCGGTATTCGGCCGGGTGTTGGTCCCGGTGTTGGGCCCGCAGGTTCAGTACGCTCTGCCAGACGCTGCGCTGCATGGAGATCTCCTGATCGTGGAGCTCTGCACACTAGCCATCCGGTGGGCCGGCACATCCGTGATTTCAATGACAGGTCCGCCCCTAGAACAAGGGAGGGCAGCCCAGTCCGTCAGCCCTGGTGCGCCAGTTCGCGCTGCTGGCGCTGTCGCCGCCAGGCCATCAGCCGCGGCAGCACCAGCACCGCGGCAATCACCAGCAGCAGCGCCAGCGAGCCGGGGCGCTGCAGAAAGATCGTCCAGCGGCCCTCGCCAATGGCCACGGCGTTGCGCATCTGGGCCTCGGCCAGCGGGCCCAGGATCATGCCCACCACCACCGGCGCGGTGGGAAAGTCGAAGCGCCGCAGCACCAGGCCCAGCAGGCCGATGGCGTACAGCAGCACCAGATCAAAGGCGCTCTGGCGCATGCCGTACACGCCCACGGTGGCAAAGATCAGGATGCCGGCGTACAGGTGCGCCTTGGGCAGCTTGAGCAGCTTGACCCACAGGCCCACCAGCGGCAGGTTCAGCACCAGCAGCATCACGTTGCCGATGTACAGGCTGGCGATCAGCGCCCACACCAGCGAGGCATTGCTGTCAAACAGCTGCGGCCCGGGGTTGATGCCGTAGTTCTGGAACGCCCCCAGCAGCACCGCCGTGGTGTTGGAGGTGGGAATGCCCAGCGTCAGCAGCGGGATCAGCGTGGCCGTGATGGCCGCGTTGTTGGCCGCCTCGGGCCCGGCCACGCCCTCGATGGCGCCGCCCTTGCCAAACTCGGCCTGGTGCTTCGACAGCTTCTTCTCGGTGGCGTAGCTCAGGAAGGTGGGGATCTCGCTGCCGCCGGCCGGAATGGTGCCGAACGGGATGCCGATGAAGGTGCCGCGCAGCCAGGCCGGCCACGAGCGACGCCACTCCTGCGCGCTCATGTGCACGCGGCTCATCGCGTTCTGGGTCTCGACCACGCGGCCTTCAAACAGCACCGCATGCAGGGCCTCGGCCACGGCAAACAGGCCCACCGCGATCAGCACCACCTCCAGGCCGTCCATCAGCTCGGGCACGCCCATCGTGTAGCGCGCCTGGCCCGAGATCTGGTCCAGGCCCACCAGGCCCATCGCCAGGCCGATGCCCAGTGCGGTCAGGCCGCGCAGCGTGCTCTGCCCCAGCACCGCACTCACGGTGCAGAAGGCCAGCACCATCAGCAAAAAGTACTCGGGCGGGCCCAGCTTGACCGCGTGCGTGGCCACCAGCGGTGCAAACAGCGTGACCACCACCGTGGCGATGCTGCCGGCCACGAAGCTGCCGATGGCCGCCGTGGCCAGCGCCGCGCCGGCGCGGCCGCTGCGGGCCATCTTGTTGCCCTCCATCGCGGTGATCAGCGAGCCGGCCTCGCCGGGCGTGTTCATCAGGATCGAGGTGGTCGAGCCGCCGTACATCGCGCCGTAGTAGATGCCGGCAAAAAAGATCATCGAGGCCGTCGGGTCGACCTTCAGCGTGATCGGCAGCAGCATGGCCACCGCGGTGGACGGGCCGATGCCCGGCAGCACGCCCACCGCCGTGCCGATGGTGCAGCCCAGCAGCGCCCACGCCAGGTTGACCGGCGTGCCGGCCGTGGCAAAGCCCTGCATCAGCAGGTTCCAGAGATCCATCACCGCCACTCCGTCAGATCCAGCCGGTGCTGGTCAGGCCCGGCAGGCTGATCGCCAGGCCCTTGGAAAACATCCAGAACACCGGCCCGGCGATGGCCATGCCGATCAGCCCGTCGCGCAGCCAGGCGCCCGCACCATGGCGGCCGCGGCCCTGCGCGCCCTTGAAGCCGCGCACCGCCAGGGCAAAGCACAGCGCACAGCTGAGGATGAAGCCGATGCGCGTGATCAGCAGCGCGTTCAGCAGCAGGCCGGCGCTCACCCAGGCAAAGCCCGGCCAGTAGGCGGGCGCGGGCGCGGCGGTGTCGGCGGCGTCATCCGCCTCGTCATCGACCGGCATGCCGCGAAAGCCGCCGCTGAGCGCCTCGCGCAGCAGCAGCAGGCCGCAGCCGCCCAGCAGCGCACTCACGGCCCAGGCCAGAAAGGCCGGGCCCACGCCACCGTAGCCGGCGTCGCCGCCGATCTGCGAGGCGCCGGCGGCCAGCAGTGCGGCCAGTGCGAGCACGCCCGCACTCACTGCCAGCTGCCGTGGATGTGCGCTGCCGCTGCGCATCAGATCATGCCGGCCTTGACCATCACCGCGCGCAGCGCGGCGAACTGGTCGTCGACGAACTTGTCGAACTCGGGGCCGGTCATCAGCGCGGGCGTCCAGCCGTTGGTCTCGACCGCCTGCGCCCAGGCCGCGCTCTTGGTGGCCTTGAGGATCATCTCGGTGAGCGCCTTGCGCTGCTCGGGCGTGATGCCCGGGGCGGCGTAGATGCCGCGCCAGTTGCCGATCTCGACGTTGAAGCCCAGCTCCTTGAGCGTGGGGGCGTCCACGCCCTTCAGGCGGGTGGGCGCGGTCACGGCGATCGGGCGCATCTTGCCGGCCTTGATGTACTCGCCGAACTCGGTGTAGCCGCTGCCGCCCACCGTGACGTTGCCGCCCAGCACCGCAGCCACGGCCTCGCCGCCGCCCCGGAAGGCCACGTAGTTGATCTTGCCGGCATCCACGCCCACCTCGCGCGCCAGCATGGCCGCGGCGATGTGCTCGGTGGAGCCACGCGAACCGCCACCCCACTTGACGCTGCCGGGGTCTTTCTTGAGCTGCTCGACGACTTCCTTCATCGACTTCAGCGGCGAGGCGGCGGGCACCACGAACACCTGGTACTCGCTGAGCAGGCGCGCGATCGGCGTGGCCTGCGACAGGTTCACCGGCGGCTTGCCGGCGATGATGCCGCCCACCATCACGGCGCCCATCACCATCAGCGCGTTCGGGTCGCCCTTGCTGGCGTTGACGAACTGCGCCAGGCCGATGGCGCCGGCCGCGCCGCCCTTGTTCTCGTAGTTCACGGTGGCCGCCGCGCCGGCTTCCACCAGCGCCTTGCCGAGTGCGCGGCCGGTGCCGTCCCAGCCGCCACCGGGGTTGGCCGGGATCATCATCTTCAGATTGGCCGCGGCCGCGTCGGCGCGCGTGGCCAGGCTGGCGCTCGCGCCGAGCGCCAGCAGGGTCTTGAGGAAGTCGTTGCGGCGCATGCCGTGTCTCCTGCGTGTGGGCTGCCATGCGGGGCCCGAAGGCCGCTCACATGGCATGAAAGGGAACGATCAGAACGAGTGGTAGATACCGGCTTCGGTGCCGCGCGAGCCCTGGCCTGCCGTGACCGTGCTGCCGCCAGGGATCACGTACTTGGCGGCGCCGCTGTTGGTCACGCGCGAGATCGTCGCATACAGCGAGGTGCGCTTGGACAGGGCGTACACCGTGCCGAGTGCCAGCTGCTTGCCGCTGTAGTCGACCTTGCCCACCGAGTTGCTGAAGTTGGCATGGGTGTAGCTGGCGCGCAGCGTGGTCTGCCCCATCGTGTAGGTGCCCCCCAGTGACCAGCCGGTCTGCTCGCGCGTGGTCTGCTCGCTGCGGTGCAGCAGCAGCATGGCGCGGGCATTGCCGAAGCGGTAGCTGCCGCCCAGGTTGGCCACCTTGAAGTTGTCGCCGGCGGCGTTGTTCTCGGTGCTCGAGATGGCCGCAGCCACGTCGAGCTCCTTGTTGGCATAGCCGATGCGCGCACCGGCGTACTTGCCCGGGCTGCCTTCGCCAAAGGCGAACATCGCCTGGCCGTACACGCCACCCAGGGTGTCGGGCAGGTGGTAGCCCACCGAGTTGTTGGCCCGCACCACGGTCGATGCGCTGCTCGACAGGCCATCAAAGCCATACAGCAGGTTGCTGGCCGCGCCCACGCCATTGGTGCCGAAGGCGTTGAAGCGGCTGATGCTCCAGAAGGTGGGCGTGTAGTCGCGGCCCAGGCGCAGCTCGCCCACGCCCTTCTTGGCCAGGCTGACGGTCGAGCGCCGGCGGAAGTCGAGGCTGCTGCCACCGGTGTCGGGGCTCAGGGCGCCTTCGAGGTGGAAGCCGGCGCTCATGCCGTCACCCAGGTCTTCGGTGCCGCGAAAGCCCAGACGGCTGGTCTGCAGGCCGTCGATGCTCATCAGGTTCACGCGCTTGCTGCCGTTGGTGAGCTGCTGCACGCCGACGTCGAGCACGCCGAACACCGTGACGCTGCTCTGCGCGAAGGCAGGTGCCGACAGGGCGACGAGGGCGGCCGCGGCCAGCGCACCGTGGCGCAAGGTGCGGCGGGCGGGGGCAAAGGGGATCATGGGGTTCAAGGTCTTGTCTCCTGCGGATGTCGTGATGGCGGCGCGTGCGGCCAGCGGCTGTTGGCGCCAGCCGGCATGCTCGACAGCCAGGCTGTCAAACCGCTGTCCACAGCCTGCGGGTAAACCACGATGGCCCCACAAGCCGGGCGCTCGGCCGCCCGCAGCGTCAAAGCGCTGCTAAGGTGCGCGCCGTGAAAGTGCTGCTGATCGAAGACCACGAAGCCATGCAAGCCACGCTGCGCCGCAGCCTGGAGCGCGGCGGCGGCGTGCAGGTGCTGTGCTGCGGCGACGGCGCGCGCGCGCTCGAGCGCTGGCGCGCCAGCTGCCCGGACGTGGTGCTGCTCGACCTCGGCCTGCCCGGCCGCGACGGCCTGCAGGTGCTGGCCGATGCGCGCGCCGAGGGGCTGCGCACGCCGGTCTTGATCCTCACCGCCCGCGGCACCGTGGGCGACCGCGTGCTGGGCCTGAACACCGGCGCCGACGACTACCTGCCCAAGCCCTTCGACCTGGACGAGCTCGAGGCGCGGCTGCGCGCGCTGGCACGGCGCGGCGGCGCGCCGGCCGACGGACCCGGCAGCTTCATGGGCCTGCAGGTCGATGGCGACAGCGGCGCCGTCTACCACCGCGGCGAGGCGCTGGAGCTGCCGCCGCGCGAGGCCGCGCTGCTGCGCGCGCTGCTGGCGCGGCCCGGCCAGGCCGTGGCCAAGGAGCGGCTGCTGGCCCTGGTGTTTGCCGACGAGCCCGAGGTGCTGCCCGACGCCATCGAGGTGGTGGCCTACCGCCTGCGCAAGAAGCTGGCGCGCACCGGCGCACGCATCGTCACGCTGCGCGGCCTGGGTTATCTGCTGAAGGCCGATGACGGCAGCACGGCCACCAGCCCCGCCGCCGGCTGAACCGGTGGCGGCCGGGCGCAGCGCGGCCGAGCCGCTGGCCGCCCGCGCGGGCCGCGCGCTGCAGCGGCTGTCGATGCGCGCGCGCCTGCTGCTGGGCATCTTGCTGCCGGTGGGCCTGCTGCTGGCGCTCAACACCGCGTCGATCTACCGCCAGGCCCTGCACTCGGCCGACATCGCCTACGACCGCACGCTGCTGGCATCGGCCAAGGCCATCGGCGAGCTGCTCACCGTCACCGGCCCCGAAGGCGCACCGCGCCTGCTGGCCCAGGTGCCCTATGCCGCGCTGGAGGCCTTCGAGGCCGACAACCGCAGCCGCATGTACTACCGCGTCACCGGCTTCCAGGGTGAGCATGTGTCGGGCTTCGACGACCTGCCGGTATGGCGCGGCCGCATCCCCGACCGCGGCATCTACGCCGCGCTGGTCGATTTCTACGACGACCGCTACCGCGAGCAGCCGGTGCGCGTGGCCGTGCTGCTGCAGCCGGTGGCCAGCCCGGTGACCCAGGGCACCGCCACCATCCAGGTGGCCGAGACGCTGGAGCTGCGCCAGACCCTGGCGCGCCAGATGCTGCTGGACACGCTGTGGCACCAGGCCCTGCTGATGGCGGTGATCGCCGTGGTGGTGACGGCGGTGGTGCACTGGGTCACGCGGCCGGTGCGCCGGCTCAGCACCGCCATCGGCGCGCGCCGCGCCGGCGAGCTGGCGCCGCTGGATGGCGCCGAGGCCCCGCGCGAGCTGCGCCCGCTGGTCGAGGCGGCCAACGACGCGCTGCAGCGCCAGGCCCGGCTGCTGGCCCACCAGAAGCGCTTTGTGCGCGACGCCTCGCACCAGCTGCGCACGCCGCTGGCGGTGCTGCGGGTGCAGGTGCAGTCGGCGCTGCGCGGCGATCTGCCGGCGCGCGAGGCCTTGCTGGAGATCGGCCACACCGTCGACGGCGCCACCCGCCTGGCCAACCAGATGCTGGCGCTGGCCAAGGTGGAGCAGCTGCGCCAGCAGGGCGACGCGCCGGTGCTCGACTGGGCCGAGGTGGTGCGCGACGTGGCACTCGATCTGGCACCGCTGGTGGCCGCGCGCAACCTCGACTTCCACCTCGACGCCCAGCCGATGCCGGTGCGCGGCCACGCCTGGGCGCTGCACGAGCTGGTGCGCAACCTGCTGCACAACGCCATCCGCGTCTCGCCCGAGGGCGCCGCGCTGGGCCTGCGCATGCACACCGCCGACGGCCAGGCCCAGCTCACCGTGGCCGACCAGGGCCCGGGCATCGCCGACAGCCTGCGCCCGCGCCTGATGCAGCCCTTTGCGCGCGGCGACACCGACGAGGTGGCCGCCGATGGCGCCGGCCTGGGCCTGGCCATCTGCCAGGAGATCGTGGCCTCGCTGGGCGGCCGCCTGACGCTGGACAACCGCCTCGACGGTGCCCGGGTGCTGGGCCTCGACGCCAGCGTGCGCCTGCCGCTGGCCCACCAGCCGCCGACCTGAGCGCCGGCGCCGCAACGCCAGCCGGGCTGCGCCGCGCGGCCCTCAGGCTGGCGCCAGGGCCGCAAACTGCTCGGGCAGCAGGGCCAGGTCGGGGTGGCTGTGCGCCGTGCCCAGCACGAAGTCCACAAACACCCGCACCCGCGTCGGCAACTGCCGGTCGGGGTAATGCAGGAACAGCTGCAGCCCGCGCGGCGCGCAGTGCGGGTGCAGCACCCGCAGCGCGCCGGCCCGCAGCTGCGGCAGCGCCGCCACCAGCGGCACCTGGGCCACGCCCAGGCCCGCCGCGCAGGCGGCGATCAGCGTGCTGAAGTCGTTGCACACCAGCGGCCCGCCCACCACCAGCGGCTGCACGCCACCGTCGCGCTGCAGCCACCAGGGCGCGGCCTGGCTGTCGCCAGCCGGCTTCAGGCCGAGGCCATGGCGGCGCGCCAGCTCGGGCAGCTCGTCGGGCAGATCGGGCCGGGCCGCAAAACCCGGCGATGCGCACAGCACCAGGGCCAGCGGGCCCAGCGGCCGGGCCACGTAACCGGCGTCGCGCAGCGGCCCGATGCGGATGCCCACGTCAAAACGCGCCGCCACCAGATCACTCACCTGCTCGCTGCACTCGATGTCGAGCACCACCTGCGGGTGCCGGGCATGAAAATCCGCCAGGCCGGCCGCCAGATAGCCCCGCACATAGGGCGACACCGCCGTCACCCGCACCGTGCCGGTGGCCGCGGCCACGCCGCCACGCAGGTTCTGGAAGGCGGCGTCCAGCGAGGCCAGCGGCGCCTCGCACTCCGCCAGCAGCGCCGCCCCTTCGGCGCTGAGCGACAGCTGCCGCGTGGTGCGGGCAAACAGGCGCACGCCCAGTTGCGCCTCGAGCCGCGCCACATTGCGGCTGACGGCCACCGCCGAGACACCCAGCGCCTCGGCCGCGCGCGCAAAGCTGCCCCCGCGCGCCGTGTGCACAAAACTCACCATGCCCCGCAAGCTCTCCATGCAGGCCCTCCCGGCCATTCGTCTGGTTTGCGCTGCATTCCTAACCTGCCGTTCGGTCTGAATGAGCCGCGGCGGCGATTGTGGCCGCTGAACGCGCTGACTAAAGTGCCCCCGTTGTCACACTTCTTCGCCCTTGCGGCCTGCCCATGCCCATCATCAACCCGAATCCCCTGGCCATTGCCGCTGCCGCACTGGCCATCTTCATGATCAGCTACGTCTGGTACACGCCGTTGTTTGGCCGCCAATGGGCGCAGGAGATGGGCCTGCCGCCCGATCACAGCCCCGGTGGCGCGGCGCTGGCGCGCGGCCTGGTGCTCACCGCGGTGGGCGCGCTGCTGATGAGCATGGTGCTGGCCAACAGCATGGCCGTGTGGCACCCCAAGGCCTGGGGCCTGACCGTGCCCGGCCCGGGCGCGGCCGAGCAGGTGCTGTCGGCCTCGGGTTTCAGCTGGCTGGGCTTTGTGCTGCCGGTGCTGCTGCACCGCCTGGCCTGGGAGAAGTTCTCGCTGCGCCTGCTGGCCATCAACGGCGGTTACTACCTGGTGTCGCTGCTGGCCGCCGCGCTGGTGCTGCGCCTGATGGCCTGATGGCCTGTGGCCTGCGGGCCACACCCCGGCGGCAGCCCCCCAGCGCGGGCCGCACACCCCAGCCGGCCCGCGGGCCGGCTGTTGCCGTGGGGCCCTGGCGCCGGCGCCAGGCCACCACGCGCGCGTGATCGCCGACAATCCGGCGCCATGAGTTCCGCCGCCGCCACGCTCCAGTCCACCTCCGACGGCCTGCGCCTGGACAAATGGCTGTGGGCCGCGCGTTTTTACAAGACCCGCTCGCTGGCCGCCGACGACATCGACAAGGGCCGCATCGCGGTCAATGGCCAGGCGGCCAAGCCGTCGCGCAACCTGCGCCCGGGCGATGTGCTCGAGATCCGCCAGGGCCCGGTGCGGCGCACGGTGGTGGTGCGCGCCCTGAGCGCCGTGCGCGGCCCCGCCCCGGTGGCGCAGGCGCTGTACGAAGAAACCGCCGACAGCCTGGCCGCGCGCCAGCAGGCCGCCGAGGCGCGCCGCCTGGCCGCCGAGCCCGCACTGGCCATTGCCGCCAGCCGCCAGGGCCGACCCACCAAACGCAACCGCCGCGACCTCGAACGCGTGCAGGACGGCCTGCAGGCCGGCGACGCGCCGCCCCTGCCCGGCTGGCAGCGCTGGCGCGCCGAGCTCGACGACGCCTGAGCGCACGCCCCGCCGGCCACCCGGTGCCGCCAGGCGCCCCCCGGCGCCGGCCCGCCGGCGCAGCCGCCGCCGACACCGCCGCGTGCAGCACAGTTTCATTTCACCCCTCTTGAAACGCGGGCAACGCCCCCCACCTCGCCTGCAATCGTGTTCAACCCTTTCAAAAAAACCGCCAAGGCCACCGAGATGACCCCGGAGAACCAGCCGTCTTCCGCCCTGCCCGATGACGACGCCCTGAGCGCAGCCGCCGCTGCGGCCGCCCAGGCCGCCACCGGCGCGCCCGAACTCAAGCTCGACGCGGCGGCCGCCGCCGCCGAGCCCTCGCTCGAACAGCAGTTGGCCGATTTGCAGGCCAAGCACACCGAGATGTCGGACGCCTACCTGCGCGCCAAGGCCGAGACCGAGAACATTCGCCGCCGCACCGAGGACGAGGTGAGCAAGGTGCGCAAGTTCGCGGTCGAGTCCTTTGCCGAGAGCCTGTTGCCGGTGATGGACAGCATGCAGGCCGCCATTGCCATGCCCGACGCCAAGGTGGAGCAGGTGCTCGAAGGCGTGCACGCCACGCTGCGCCAGCTGACCCAGGCGCTTGAGCGCAACAAGGTGGTGCAGATCGCGCCGCCGGCGGGCACCAAGTTCGATCCGCACCAGCACCAGGCGATCAGCGTGGTGCCGGCCGAGCAAGACGCCAACACCGTGGTGGCCGTGCTGCAAAAGGGCTACCTGATCGCTGACCGCGTGCTGCGGCCGGCCCTGGTGACCGTGGCCGCTCCGAAGTGAAGCGCCCACTGACCTGACGCAAAGGCCGGCGCGCCGCACCCTTGAAAGCGCCACCGGCAACCACAACTCCAAGACAACCGAATCCAACTCTCACGGAGCAAGAACATGGGCAAGATCATCGGCATCGACCTGGGCACCACCAACTCGTGCGTGGCCATCATGGAAGGCAACACCACCAAGGTGATCGAGAACAGCGAGGGTGCGCGCACCACGCCGTCGATCATCGCCTACCAGGAGGACGGTGAGGTGCTGGTGGGCGCCAGCGCCAAGCGCCAGGCCGTCACCAACCCCCGCAACACGCTGTACGCGGTGAAGCGCCTGATCGGCCGCAAGTTCACCGAGAAGGAAGTGCAGAAGGACATCGACCTGATGCCCTACACCATCGCCGCTGCCGACAACGGCGACGCCTGGGTGGAAGTGCGCGGCAAGAAGCTGGCACCGCCGCAGGTCAGCGCCGAGGTGCTGCGCAAGATGAAGAAGACCGCCGAGGACTACCTTGGCGAAGAAGTGACCGAGGCCGTGATCACGGTGCCGGCCTACTTCAACGACAGCCAGCGCCAGGCCACCAAGGACGCCGGCCGCATTGCCGGCCTGGACGTCAAGCGCATCATCAACGAGCCCACCGCCGCGGCCCTGGCCTTCGGCCTGGACAAGCACGGCAAGGGCGACCGCAAGATCGCCGTGTACGACCTGGGCGGCGGCACCTTCGACATCTCGATCATCGAGATCGCCGACGTCGACGGCGAAAAGCAGTTCGAGGTGCTGAGCACCAACGGCGACACCTTCCTGGGCGGCGAAGACTTCGACCAGCGCATCATCGATTTCATCGTCACCGAGTTCAAGAAGGAACAAGGCGTCGACCTGAGCAAGGACGTGCTGGCCCTGCAGCGCCTGAAGGAAGCCGCCGAGAAGGCCAAGATCGAGCTGTCCAGCAACACGCAGACCGACGTCAACCTGCCCTACATCACGGCCGACGCCTCGGGCCCCAAGCACCTGAACATCAAGCTCACCCGCGCCAAGCTCGAGGCCCTGGTGGAAGAGCTGATCACCCGCACCATCGAGCCCTGCCGCGTGGCCATCAAGGACGCCGGCGTGAAGGTCTCGGACATCGACGACATCATCCTCGTCGGTGGCCAGAGCCGCATGCCCAAGGTGCAGGAGCAGGTCAAGGACTTCTTCGGCAAGGAGCCGCGCAAGGACGTCAACCCCGACGAGGCCGTGGCCGTGGGCGCCGCCGTGCAGGGCCAGGTGCTGTCGGGCGACCGCAAGGACGTGCTGCTGCTGGACGTCACCCCGCTGAGCCTGGGCATCGAAACCCTGGGCGGCGTGATGACCAAGATGATCAAGAAGAACACCACCATCCCGACCAAGTTTGCCCAGACCTTCTCCACCGCCGACGACAACCAGCCGGCCGTGACGATCAAGGTTTTCCAGGGCGAGCGCGAGATGGCGGTGGGCAACAAGATGCTGGGCGAGTTCAACCTCGAAGGCATCCCGCCGGCACCGCGCGGCCTGCCGCAGATCGAGGTGAGCTTCGACATCGACGCCAACGGCATCCTGCACGTGGGCGCCAAGGACAAGGCCTCGGGCAAGGAAAACAAGATCACCATCAAGGCCAACTCGGGCCTGTCGGAGGCCGAGATCGAGAAGATGGTCAAGGACGCCGAGGTCAACGCCGCCGAGGACCACAAGAAGTTCGAGCTGGCCACCGCGCGCAACCAGGCCGACGGCATGATCCACTCGGTGAAGAAGAGCCTCACCGACTACGGTGACAAGCTCGACGCCGACGAAAAGGCCAAGATCGAGGCCGCGCTGAAGGACGCCGAAGAATCGCTCAAGAGCGAGGACAAGGCCGCCATCGACGCCAAGGTCGAGACGCTGATGACCGCCAGCCAGAAGCTGGGCGAGAAGATGTACGCCGACCAGCAGGCTGCGGCCGGTGCCGCAGGTGCCGGTGCCGGCCCCGAGGCCGCCGCAGCGGCAGCCGCCGGTGCCGCCGGTGCCTCGGCCGGTGGCAAGAAGGCCGACGACGACGTGGTGGACGCGGAGTTCAAGGAAGTCCGCAAGTGATGGACGCGGCGGGCCCGGTGCCGATGCACCGGCCCACCGCTCCCCGAACCGCCGCGAGCGGGCCTGTGGGCGCGAAGCCCCCAGTCCGCCGCGGCGTTCCTGCTTGATCAAGACAGAGAACTTCCATGGCAAAGCGCGACTACTACGAGGTGCTTGGCGTCGCCAAGAACGCCTCGGACGAAGACATCAAGAAGGCCTACCGCAAGCTGGCCATGAAGTACCACCCTGACCGCAACCAGGGTGACGACGCCAAGAAGGCCGAGGAGAAATTCAAGGAGGTCAAGGAGGCCTACGAGATGCTCTCCGAGCCGCCCAAGCGCGCGGCCTACGACCAGTACGGCCACGCCGGGGTCGACCCCAACAGCGCCATGGGCCGTGGCGGCCCGGGCGCTGAAGGCTTTGGCGGTTTTGCCGAGGCCTTTGGCGACATCTTCGGCGACATCTTCAACGGCGGCCGGCGTGGCGGCGGCGGTGGTGGCCAGCAGGTCTACCGTGGCGCCGACCTCAGCTACGCGATGGAGATCTCGCTCGAAGAGGCCGCCAACGGCAAGGAGGCGCAGATCCGCATCCCCAGCTGGGACAGCTGCGACACCTGCCACGGCACCGGCGCCAAGCCCGGCACCAGCGTCAAGACCTGCCCCACCTGCAATGGCGCGGGCACGGTGCACATGCGCCAGGGCTTCTTCAGCATCCAGCAGACCTGCCCGCACTGCCACGGCAACGGCAAGGTGATCCCCGAGCCCTGCACCACCTGCAATGGCGCCGGCAAGATCAAGCGCCAGAAGACGCTGGAGGTCAAGATTCCGGCCGGCATCAACGAAGGCATGCGCATCCGCTCGGCCGGCAACGGCGAGCCCGGCACCAATGGCGGCCCCGCGGGCGATCTCTACATCGAGATCCGCATCAAGGAGCACGACATCTTCGAACGCGATGGCGACGACCTGCACTGCACGGTGCCGGTGTCGTTCACCACCGTGGCGCTGGGCGGCACGATCGAGGTGCCCACGCTGGCCGGCAAGGCCGAGATCGAGCTGCCCGAAGGCACCCAGCACGGCAAGACCTTCCGCCTGCGCGGCAAGGGCATCAAGGGCCTGCGCTCGAGCTACCCCGGCGACCTCTACGCCCACGTGGCGGTGGAGACCCCGGTCAAGCTCACCGAGCACCAGCGCAAGCTGCTCAAGGAGCTGGACGACTCGCTCAAGAAGGGCGGCGAGAAACACTCGCCCAACGCCAAGAGCTGGACCGACCGGGTCAAGGACCTGTTCAAGTAAACGCCGCGGCGGCCGAGGTGGCACACAAACTGTCAACCTCGTCGCACGCCCGGCCGGCTTGAGCGGCTGAACACGACGGACCACTGCAGATCCGGCCACTGGCGGCCGAAAACCGCAGACCTGGCGCCCCCTCCGCATGCTGCGGCCGGGGGCGATGCCAGGGTGCCATTTTTCGGAGCAGTTGCCGGCCATGTCCGAAGTCACAGCCTTTGCCGGTACCCGCGCGCTCGTCATCGAGTGCAGCGCCGCAATGCGGCACACCATCTCGCAGCAGTTGCGCGACTTCGGCATTGCCGCTGTCGACACTGCGCGCGGCCTGATCGACGGCCGCGAAAAGCTGGAACGCACCCACTACGACTTCGTGCTCTGCGCCGACCGCCTGGACGGCAGCGGCATGGACGGCCAGCAACTGCTGGAAGAACTGCGCCGCGATGCGCTGCTGCCGCACACCACGGTGTTTCTGATGCTGGCCGGCGAGGCCACCTTCACCCGCGTGACCGAGGCCGCCGAGGCCGCGCTCGACAGCTACCTGCTGCGCCCCTACCGCGCCAACGACCTGCTCATCCGCCTGCAGGCCGCTCGCCACCGCAAGCAGGTGCTGGCACCGCTGTTCGAGGCCCTCAACCGCGGTGATCTGGATGCCGCGGTGGCCGCCTGCCTGGCCCACCACGCCCAGCAGGGCCAGTTCGCCACGCTGTGCCTGCGCACCGCCGCCGAGCTGCAGCTGCGGCACCGGCGCGTGGACGAGGCCAGCCGGCTGTTCCAGCTGCAGGCCGACAGCACGGGCGCCATGTGGGCCCGGCTGGGCCTGGCGCGCAGCGCGCTGGCGCTGGGCCAGCTGCCGGTGGCGCAGCAGCAGCTCGATGCGCTGACCGAGAGCGGCGCCGAATCCCCCGACCTGCTGGACGTGCGCAGCGGCCTGGCCATCGAAAACGGCGAATTCGATGCCGCACTGGCGGCCAGCCGCCGCGCTGTCGAGCTCACGCCCTACTGCATGCTGCGCCTGCAGTCCTGCGGCGCGATGGCCTTCTACCAGCGGCAGGACTCGCTGGCGCTGGACATGCTGGAACGCACCCGGTCGATCGACCCGCAGTCGCGCCTGTTCGACGCGATGAGCTGGATGTTCCTGGCCCTGCTGTACTTCGATGCCGGCGCGGCCAAGGGCCTGATCGACGCGCGCAAGGGCCTGGTGGCGATGCAGCAGCGCTACCCGGCCTCGCGCCGGCTCAAGCGCCTGCTGTCGGCCGCCGAGATGCTGGTGTCGCTGGTGCAGATGCATGCCGACGAGGCGCTGTCGCAGCTCGATGCCCTGGTCGACGAGCGCCACGATGCCGACTTCGACGTCGAAGCCGCGCTGTTGTCGGTGGCCGTCTGGTGCCGGTTTCCGCAGCAGGAGCTGGGCGCGGCACGCCAGGAGCGGGTGATTTCCGAGCTGGCGCAGCGGCACGCGGCCTCGCCGGCCGCCTGCGCTGCGCTGCGTGGCCTGGCCGCACGCAACACGCCGGTGCTGCGCCTGCTTGAAAAAGGCATCGACGCCGTCGAATCGCTGGCCCAGCGGCACCGCCAGCGCGCACCCGACGGCGACGAGATCCTGGCCCTGCAGGCCCTGCTGAACGATGCCGAGCGCACGATGAACCCGCGCCTGATCAACCTGGCCCTGCACCTGCTGGGGCCCGAACCGGCCGACGCCGAGGCCTCGCCGCGCATGGTGCTGCGCCTGCACGCCAACGAGTTGCGCGACACCGTGTGCCGGCCGATCACCGTGACCGCCGGCATGCGCCGCAGCGGCCGCAGCGCCGGTGGCATGGTGCTGCGCCTGAACAGCATGGCGCCGGCACCTGACCTGGCCCCGATGCTCAGCGCCGATGACCGCGCCCGCGAATGGGCCGAGCCGGTGGACTGACCAGGCTGCAACAACCGGTCGCGCAGCAGCAGGCCGCAGCCTCCAATCGCCAATCGCCAATCGCCAATCGCCAATCGCCAATCGCCAATCGCCAATCGCTAGAACAGGCTGCCCTGCGCCGGCTGCAGCGGCGCCGCCATGGCGGCGCTGGCGCCCTGGCCGGGCCGGGCCCGTGTGCTGGCCATGCCGGCATCCGCCGGCCGGCTGAACTGCGACAAATCCAGCGGCGCGCGCGCGCGTGACAGGCCCAGCCGCGCGCAGGCCTTGTGAAAGCGCTGGCGCAGCAGCTGCGCCCACACGCCCGAGCCGATCATGCGCTCGCCGAAGCGGCTGGTGTTGTCCTGGCCGCCGCGCATCTCGCGCACGCGGGCCATCACGCGGGCTGCACGGTCTGGAAAGTGCTGATTCAGCCAGTGCTGGAACAGCGGGTTCACCTCCCACGGCAGGCGCAGCACGATGCAGAAGGCCGAGCTGGCACCGGCCTCGCGCGCGGCTTCCAGAATGCGTTCGAGCTCGGGTTCGTTCAGAAACGGCACCATCGGCGACACGCTCACCCCCACCGGCACGCCGGCGTCGGCCAACCGCCGGATGGTGAGCAGGCGGCGTGCCGGGCTGGCTGCCCGGGGCTCCATCAGCCGCGCCAGCCCGGCGTCGAGCGTGGTGACCGACACATGCACCGAGGCCAGGCCCTGCGCGGCCAGTGGCGCGATCAGGTCGAGGTCGCGCTCGACGCCGGCCGACTTGGTGATCACCGAGAACGCATGGCGGTATTCGCCCAGCACCTCGATCAGGCCACGCGTGATGCGCAACCGGCGCTCCACCGGTTGGTAGGCATCGGTGACCGAGCCGATGTTCAGCGCCTTGGGCACATAGCCCGGCGCGGCCAGGGCCTGGCGCAACCGCGCCACGGCGTTGACCTTGGCCACGATGTGGGTCTCGAAGTCGATGCCGGGCGACAGGTTCAGATAGCTGTGCGTCGGCCGCGCGTAGCAGTAGATGCAACCATGCTCGCAACCGCGGTAGGGGTTGATCGACAGATCAAAGCCGATGTCGGGCGAGTTGTTGGCGCTGAGGATGCTCTTGACCTGCTCGTCGAACACCTGGGTGGGCGGCGGCATGGGGCCGTCGCCTGAGGCGTCGTCGTCGCTGGCCGGCCCCCAGCCGTCGTCGAAGCCTTCGCGCTGATCAGCGTTGAAGCGGTGCGGCAGGGCCCAGACGGTGCCGCGGCCCTTGAGCGGGTCTTGCGCCTGCGGCGGGTGGCAGGGCTGGATAGGGATGAAGCGGCGCGACATACTGTAAATCTATACAGCTGCATCGCGCTTGTCCAGCGGCGGCACGCGCCGCTGGCGGATCAAGGCCGGGTCAAGGCCGGATCAGTACTCGCCGCTGGCCATGCCCGGGGCCAGGTTGTCGAACTTGGTCAGCGGCTTCAGGAAGGTGAGCTTCACCGTGCCCACCGGGCCGTTACGCTGCTTGGCGATGATGATCTCGGCCACGCCCGGCTCCTTGGACTCCTTGTTGTAGTACTCGTCGCGGTAGATGAACATGATCACGTCCGCGTCCTGCTCGATGGCGCCCGATTCGCGCAGGTCGCTCATCATCGGCCGCTTGTCGGGGCGGGTTTCAACCGAGCGGTTCAGCTGCGACAGCGCAATCACCGGGCACTGCAGCTCCTTGGCCAGGGCCTTCATGCTGCGCGAGATCTCGCTCAGCTCGGTGGCGCGGTTTTCGCCCGCCGACGAAGACGAGCCGCTCATCAGCTGCAGGTAGTCGATGACGATCAGGCCCAGCGTGCCGCCAAACTGCCGCGCCATGCGGCGGGCACGCGCGCGCAGCTCCGACGGGTTGAGCGCCGGGGTCTCGTCGATGAACAGATGCGCCTTGCCCAGACGCTCGGCGGCCTCGGTCAGGCGGGTCCACTCGTCGTCGCGCAGGCGGCCGGTGCGCAGGCCGCTCTGGTCGATGCGACCCAGCGAGCCGATCATGCGCAGTGCCAGCTGCGAGGCGCCCATTTCCATCGAGAACACCAGCACCGGCAGGCCTTCGTTGACGGCCACCGCCTCGGCAATGTTCAGCGCAAAGGCGGTCTTGCCCATCGACGGGCGCGCCGCCAGGATGATCAGGTCGCCCTTTTGCATGCCGGCGGTCATGCGGTCGAAGTCGAAGTAGCCGGTGCGCACGCCGGTCACCTCTTCGGCGCCGTTCTCGGCCAGCTCGGTCACGCGGTCGATCAGTTGCATCGTCAGCTTGTCGATGCCGATGAAGCCCTGCTTGTTGCGTGAGCCTTCTTCGCCGATCTTGAAGATCTTGCCCTCGGCCTCGTCGAGCACGGCCGACACCGCGCGGCCCTGCGGATTGAAGGCGGCGGTGGCAATCTCGTCCGACGCGCTGATCAGCTTGCGCAGGATGGCGCGCTCGCGCACGATCTCGGCATAACGCCGCATGTTGGCGGCGCTTGGCACGCTCTGGGCCAGCGCGTTCAGGTAGGCCAGGCCACCCACCTGCTCGGCCTTGCCGTGGCTTTGCAGCTGCTCGAACACGGTGATCACGTCGGCCGGCTTGCTGGCGTTGATCAGGCCGGCCACGGCGATGAAGATCTCGCGGTGCTCCCAGCGGTAGAAATCGCCCTCGGTGATCTGGTCGCCGGCGCGATCCCAGGCCATGTTGTCGATCAGCAGGCCGCCGAGCACGCTTTGCTCGGCTTCGATCGAGTGCGGCGGCACGCGCAGGCGCGCCACCTCGTCGTCGCCATCGGGGCCCGGCGCGAGGCCGGAGGAAGCAGAGCGGAAGGCGGTCGACATCGTTCGCAAATCATAAGCCGCACGGCGCGACGCGCCTGTGGGCAAGGCTGTGGAGATCCAGGGGATGAGCGGGGGACAAGCCCGATCGCGTGCAATCGGCCGCCACCAATGAAAACGGGGCCGGTACAACCGGCCCCGTTCAAGGACGTGAATCTCGGCGCAGACGCGAGATCAGTCGGCGGCAGCCACGACCTGGACGGTCATCTCAACTACCACGTCGGTGTGCGCGGCCACCGACACCGGGTGCTCGCCCACGGTCTTCAGCGGGCCGTTGGGCATGCGCACCTGGGACTTGACGACGTCGTAGCCCAGCTTCTTCAGGCTGTCGGCCACATCGGCGTTGGTCACCGAGCCGAACAGACGACCGTCGACGCCGGCCTTCTGGCCGATGCTGACGGTGATGCCCGACATGCGCTGGCCCAGGGCTTGCGCCACGGACAGCTTCTCGGCGGCCACCTTCTCGAGCTCGGCGCGACGGGCCTCGAACTCTTTGATGGCGGCTTCGGTGGCGCGACGCGCCAGCTTGGTGGGGATCAGGAAGTTGCGGGCGTAGCCGTCCTTCACCTTGACCACATCACCCAGATTGCCCAGGTTGGCAACCTTCTCGAGCAGGATCACTTGCATGGTCGTTGCTCCCTTCAGACCTTGTGCTGGTCGCTGTACGGCAGCAGCGCCAGGAATCGGGCGCGCTTGATGGCCGTGGTCAGCTGACGCTGGTAATAAGCGCGGGTGCCGGTCAGGCGCGCCGGGGTGATCTTGCCGTTCTCGCCGACGAAGTCACGCAGCTGATCCACGTCCTTGTAGTCGATCGAGACGACGTTGGCGACGGTGAAACGGCAGAACTTCTTGCGCTTGAACAGCAGCGACTGCGTGTTGCGCTTGGGCTTGCGATCCTTGGAGCCTTTGCCCCTACCACGCGACATGGCCATGGTGTACCTCTTGTGCGAATGCGTTGATGTGCGATGAACCGGAGCCCGAAATCCACAAAGGGATGTGTCAGGCCTCGGCGCTGAGCGAAGTGATGTGGAAGAGCAGGCCGCGTCCGTTGCGCATGCTGGCCAGAAAACCGGCAAAGATGCCGTGGTCTCCCAGCGCCAGCGCACCAAGTGGTCGTGTGATCTCGCCAATGGCCACCGCGCGGATCTCGAGAGAGACCTTGCGGGGCTGCCCGTCCTCGGTGACGGTCGATGCATGCAGCAATCGACAGTCGAGTGCCGGAAGACCGGCGGGCGTGTAGCGCACGACCCCTCGCTCGAGCAGTTGCGCCGACAGAACCATGCGGTTCATGCCTGGCGCGCCGGCATCGGGCGCGGCAGCTGCTGCCTCGATCAGCTCGCGGCCTCCTGGGACACGACGGCCTTGCGGGCCTCTTCCTTCTCGACCGCCTTCATCATCACCGACGGGGTGGTCTCGGCCTTTTCCTTGGCCACGGTGAGGTGGCGCAGCACGGCGTCGTTGTAGCGGAAGCCGGTCTCGAGCTCGACCAGGATTTCCTTGGTCGTCTCGATGTTCAGGCACACGTAGTGGGCCTTGGCCAGCTTCTGGATCTGGTAGGCCAGCTGACGGCGACCCCAGTCCTCGACGCGGTGCACCTTGCCGCCAGCGGCGGTGACCACACCCTTGTAACGTTCCAGCATGGCCGGAACCTGCTCGCTTTGATCCGGATGGATCAGCAGCACGATCTCGTAATGACGCATGAACACTCCTTGTGGATTTCGCGGCAGCACGCTTCCGGCATGGAGTCCGGCATGAGGCCTTCACGAAAGCTGCCCGGCGGCGTCTGATTTCAGCCGGTGCAGCAGGGATGAAAAGGGCAAGCCGATGATTATAGCGCGGACGGCGGCGCAAAGCCACGGCTGGCCCGCGCGGCGGCCGGCAGGGGCCGGTGCAGCTCGTCCACCAGGGCCTGGCCCTCGTCGTCGGGCCGACGGCCCAGCAGGCTGGCCAGCACCAGCACCGCGCACCCCACCGGCACGCCGAACACGCCGGCGGCCATCGGGTCGATGCCGAACCAGCGGCCGTCGTTGGCGGCACCGGCCAGGCCCATCCACTGGCCCCACCACTCGCGCGGCCCGGGCAGGTTGCGCAGCATGTACCACAGCGTCATGGCCACGCCGGCCAGCATGCCGGCCACCGCGCCGGTGCGGTTGGCGCGGCGCCAGAAGATGCCCAGCACCAGCGCCGGAAAAAACGCCGCCGCCGCCAGCGAGAAGGCCGCGGTGACGAAGGGCAGGATGTCGGCCAGCCGCAGCGAGGCGACCCAGGCCGCCAGCACCGCGGTGAACAGCACCATCAGCTTGCTCATCATCACCCGCTTGATGGCCGAGGCCTTGGGGTTGACCATGCGGAAGTAGAAGTCGTGCGCCAGCGCGTTGCTGATGGTCAGCAGCAGGCCATCGGCGGTGGACAGCGCGGCCGCCAGTCCGCCGGCGGCCACCAGGTAGGTCACCACCAGCGGCATGCCCCCCAGCTCGGGCGCGGCCAGCACAACCAGGTCGGCACCCAGGCGCAGCTCGGCCAGCTGCAGCAGACCGTCGCCATTGATGTCTTCCACGGCCAGCAGGTTGGGGTCGAGCTTGCTCCAGCGCCGCAGCCAGTCGGGCAGGCTGCCGAACGAGGTGCCCAGCAGCTCGGTGAACACCTGGTACTTGACCATCACCGCCAGCGCCGGCGCACTGACATACAGCAGCACGATGAAGATCAGCGACCAGCCCACCGAGCGCCGGGCCTCGGCCACCGTGGGTGTGGTGTAGTAACGGGTCAGCACATGCGGCATGGCGGCAGTGCCCAGCATCAGGCACAGCACCAGGGCCAGGAAGTTGGCACGCGGCCAGCCGCTGCCCTTGGGGTCGTCGGCCGGCACCTCGGCCTGTGGTGCCAGCCCGGCCAGCGGCCGCGCCTGCGCGCGCGACTGCTCCAGCTCGCGCTGGTAAGCGGCGCGCGCATCGCTCTCGGCGCGCGGCATGCGCTCGAGCGCACGCTCGGCCTGCTGGATGCGCGCCAGCGGCGCGTTCTCGGCGCGCAGGCGCTCGATCTCGGCGGCCCGCTGCAGGCTGTCGGCGGCCATCGCCGCGGGCACGTCGGTGAGCTTGCGCTGCGCCTCGGCGGCGCGCGCGGTCAGCAGCTCGCGCACCTCGAGCTCGGCCGGATCGACCCGCAGGGCCGTCTCGCGCTCGGTGACGATGCTCAGCTGCTGGCGGTAGTCGAGCAGCGGCAGCCACGAGCCGGTCTGCTGCTGGCTGAGCCAGAACACCGGCACCGTGTAGGCGATGATCAGCACGATGTACTGCGCCACCTGGGTCCAGGTAACGGCGCGCATGCCGCCCAGAAAGCTGCACACCAGCACGCCGCCCAGGCCGACGAAGATGCCGATCTCGAACGAGAAGCCGGTGAGGTGCGAGGTGATCAGGCCCACGCCGTAGACCTGCACCACCACGTAGACGAAGCTGACCAGCACGGTGGCGGTCAGCGCGATCAGCCGCGGCCAGCGCCCGCCGTAGCGCGCGCCGATGAAGTCAGGGATCGTGAACTGGCCGAAGCGCCGCAGGTACGGCGCCAGCAGCACCGCCACCAGGCAGTAGCCGCCGGTCCAGCCCAGGATGTAGGCCAGGCCGTTGAAGCCCTGCAGGTACAGCACGCCGGCGGTGCCGATGAAGGACGCCGCGCTCATCCAGTCGGCGGCGGTGGCCATGCCGTTGTACATGGCCGGCACGCGGCGGCCGGCCACGTAGTACTCCAGCTCGTCGGTGGTGCGACTGAGCAGGCCGATGGCCGCATACACCAGCACCGTGGCGATCAGAAAGCTGGCGCCGATCCAGTTGCGCGACCAGCCGCTTTTCTCCAGCGCCGCGAGCATGCCCACGAACACCACCACGCCCACGGTGAACAGGCCGTAGCGCCGGTGCAGGCGTCGCGTGAAGCGCTGCGTGTGCTCGAAGCTGGCGCTGGCGCGGGAGTCGGTGCTGGGCATCGGGCGCCAGCATAGCGCCCGAGTCCCTTACGCAGGCTGACAGCCGGGGTCAGCCCGGCGGGCAGCGGCACACAAGGTGCCGGCGGCGGCTCAGGACTTGGCGAGCTGGGTCCAGGTCTCGATCACCGAATCGGGGTTCAGCGAGATCGACACGATGCCCTCGTCGGCCAGCCACTGCGCGAAGTCGGGGTGGTCGCTGGGGCCCTGGCCGCAGATGCCCACGTACTTGCCGGTGGCCCGGCAGGCGGCGATGGCGCGGCTGATCATGGCCTTGACGGCCGGATCACGCTCGTCGAAATCGGCCGCCAGCAGCGCCATGCCCGAGTCGCGGTCGAGGCCCAGGGTCAGCTGGGTCAGGTCGTTCGAGCCGATCGACATGCCGTCGAAATGCTCGAGGAACTGGTCGGCCAGGATGGCGTTGCTGGGCACCTCGCACATCATGATCACGCGCAGGCCCTGCTGGCCACGCGCCAGGCCGCGGCCGGCCAGCAGGCCGATCACGCGCTCGGCCTGGCTGACCGTGCGCACGAAGGGCACCATGATCTCGACGTTGGTGAGGCCCATGTCGTTGCGCACGCGCTTGAGCGCCTCGCACTCCATGCCGAAGGCATCGGCAAAGTCGCCGCTGATGTAGCGGCTGGCGCCGCGGAAGCCCAGCATCGGGTTCTCTTCATCGGGCTCGTAGCGCGAGCCGCCGATCAGCTTCCTGTACTCGTTGCTCTTGAAGTCGGACAGGCGCACGATCACCGGCTTGGGCCAGAAGGCCGCGGCGATGGTGGCCACGCCCTCGACCAGCTTGTCGACGTAGAACGCGCGCGGGCTGGCATGGCCACGCGCCACCGACTCGACGGCCTTCTTCAGGTCGGTGTCGATGTTGGGATAGTCGAGGATGGCCTTCGGGTGCACGCCGATGTAGTTGTTGATGATGAACTCCAGCCGCGCCAGGCCGACGCCGCTGTTGGGGATCTGCGCAAACTCGAAGGCCAGCTGCGGGTTGCCCACGTTCATCATGATCTTGACCGGGCAGTACGGCAGCTCGCCGCGCTGCACCTCGGTGACCTCGGTCTCGAGCAGGCCGTCGTAGATGACGCCGGTATCGCCTTCCGAGCACACCACGGTGACCAGCGCACCGTCGGTCAGCACCTCGGTGGCGTCGCCGCAGCCCACCACGGCCGGAATGCCGAGCTCGCGCGCGATGATGGCCGCGTGGCAGGTGCGGCCGCCGCGGTTGGTGACGATGGCGCTGGCGCGCTTCATCACCGGCTCCCAGTTGGGATCGGTCATGTCGGCCACCAGCACGTCACCGGGCTGCACCTGGTCCATGTCGGCGGGCGAGTGCACGATGCGTACCGGGCCGGTACCGATCTTCTGGCCGATGGCCCGGCCCTCGGCCAGCACCGCACTGCGCTGCGCCGGGCTGCCCTTGACCTTGTACTTGTACTCGACCTGGCCGGCGGCCTGGCTCTTCACGGTCTCGGGGCGGGCCTGCAGGATGTAGAGCTTGCCGTCGCTGCCGTCCTTGCCCCACTCGATGTCCATCGGCCGGCCGTAGTGCTGCTCGATGATCAGCGCGTACTTGGCCAGCTCGATCACGTCGGCATCGGCCAGCGCATAGCGGTTGCGCTGCTCGGGCGGCGTGTCCACGGTCTTCACCAGCTTGCCGCTGGCGGCGCGCTCTTCAGGCGACGCGAACTCCATGCGGATCAGCTTGGAGCCCAGGTTGCGGCGGATGATCGGCAGCTTGCCGCTCTTCAGGCCCGGCTTGTGCACGTAGAACTCGTCGGGGTTGACGGCGCCCTGCACCACCGTCTCGCCCAGGCCGTAGCTGGCGGTGATGAAGACCACGTCCTCGAAGCCGCTCTCGGTGTCGATGGTGAACATCACGCCGGCGGAGCCCAGGTCGGAGCGCACCATGCGCTGCACGCCGGCCGACAAGGCCACGTCGGCATGGGCAAAGCCCTTGTGCACGCGGTAGCTGATGGCGCGGTCGTTGTAGAGGCTGGCAAACACCTCCTTCATCTTGTGCAGCACGTCCTCGATGCCATGCACGTTCAGGAAGGTTTCCTGCTGGCCGGCAAACGATGCGTCGGGCAGATCCTCGGCGGTGGCCGACGAGCGCACCGCAAAGCTGGCCTCGAGGTTGTCGGCGGTGAGCGCCGCGAACGACTCGCGCACCGCCGCCTCCAGCGCGGGCGGGAACGGGGCGTCGGTGAGCCAGCCGCGGATCTCGGCACCGGCGGCCACCAGCGCCTTGACGTCGTCGACATCCAGCGTGGCCAGGCGCGCGTTGATCTTCTCGGTGAGCCCGCCGTGCGCGAGGAACTCGCGGAAGGCATGCGCCGTGGTGGCAAAGCCGCCCGGCACCCGCACGCCCGAAGCGGCGAGCTGGCTGATCATTTCGCCGAGGCTGGCGTTCTTGCCGCCGACCACCTCGACGTCGGTCATTCTCAGCTGCTCGAACGGTACGACCAGGGCGGTCGCCAGATGGATAGTGGACATGGGAAAACTCCGTGATGATGGGAAATCGGTGCCACCCGGCGGCGGGCAAAGCGGCTCGGACGGGGCGTCGTGCGGGGGGCGCAGGACAGGCCGCGGGCTCGCGCAAGTGCACTCGATGCTTCGAGTTGTCGGGGGGTGCACAAGGGGCTCATCGCGACGGGGCCTCGGTCGGAGGGAAGTCGGGCTTCGGGCCGGTGGGGTGGAATTCGCCGGATTCTACGGACGATGCCCCTATCATCCCTGAACCGCACCTGAACGCACCCCTACAGCAGCGCCCATGCCCAACCGCAGCGTGTTCTTTGTCTCGGACGGCACCGGCATCACTGCCGAGACCTTCGGCAACTCGATCCTGGCGCAGTTTCCGGGCAAGCCCCGGCATGTGCGCCGGCCCTTCATCGACTCGGTCGACAAGGCCCGCGCCGTGCTGGGCGAGATCAACCAGGTGGCCGACGCCGAGGGCCGCAAGCCCATCGTCTTCATCACCCTGGTCAACGACGAGGTGCGGCGCATCATCACCGAGCCCGGCTGCCGCGGCCTGGTGCTCGACATGTTCCGCCACTTTGTCGAGCCGCTCGAGGACGAGTTCAAGGTCAAGAGCAACCACCGCGTGGGCCGCTTCTCGGATGCCGCCAAGAGCACCGAGTACAACGACCGCATCGAGGCCATCAACTTCAGCCTGGCGCATGACGACGGCCAGAGCGCGCGCAACCTCGATGCGGCCGATGTCATCTTGCTGGGCGTGAGCCGCTGCGGCAAGACGCCGACCAGCCTGTACCTGGCCATGCAGCACGGCATCAAGGCCGCCAACTACCCGCTGATCCCCGAGGACTTCGAGCGCAACAAGCTGCCCTCGTCGCTGGTACCGCACCTCAAGAAGTGCTTCGGCCTGACCATCGACCCCGAGCGGCTCTCGCAGATCCGCAACGAGCGCCGGCCCGACAGCAAGTACGCCGCGCTGGACAACTGCCGCTACGAGGTGCACGCCGCCGAGACGCTGATGCGCCGCAGCAGCATCGGCTGGCTGAGCAGCACGCACAAGTCGATCGAAGAAATCGCCACCACCATCCTGCGCGACATCCGGCCCGACCGTTTGATCTACTGATCGGCCTCGAGCACCAGCTCGAAGGTCACCAGCACCGGGTTGCGGCCACGCGCCAGGCGGCCATCGGCCAGGCCACCGGTGTGGTCGACCAGGCTCACGTCGAGCTCGGCGCGCAGCTCGCCATCGGGCCGGCCGCCCTCGGGCGCGATGCGGCCGGCGCGCACCAGGGTCTCGGTGACAAAGGGCTCGACCACGCGGCCGTCGTTGAACACCGCGCCCACCGTGCTGCCCACCCCGCCACGCACCGTGGCCCGGCGGATGCCATGCGCGCGGCACAAGGCCTCCAGCGACAGGCAGACGTCGGTGTTGGGTGCCAGGCGCACGGCCAGCGCGCCGGCGGGCGCGGCGTGGCCCGGGCCGCCTGCGGCGCCATCGGCCACCGGCTGAAACAGCGAGAACGCGGTCTCGGCATCGGCCCGCACCTCGAAGCCGGCACCCTGCAGCAGCCAGGCCCGCGCCGGCATCGGCTCGGTCAGCACCGCCTCGGTCGGCAGCACATGGCCGCAGCGCCGCTGTCCCTGCGCGTCCAGCCAGTCGGCATGGCAGTGCAGAAAGGGCTGGCCCTCGCGCTGGCCGTAGGTGACCGTGGCATCGCGCAGCCGCACCGCTTGCGCGGCGTCGAAGCGGTCGCTGAAGTAGACGGCATGGGCGGGCGTCTTCGCGCGTGCCGGCATCACCCAGGCAAACGGAAACATCGCCGCATCACGCCCCGGCTCGCCCAGCCGCAGCACGGCCGAGCGGCACGGCGCGGGCAGGCCGCGGGCCTGCGCGGCGGCGTCCAGTGCCTCGCGCACCGCGGCCAGCAGGCTGCGGCCCGGTTCAAGCGTCAGCGCCAGCTCGCACAGGGTGGCCGGCGCCACCTGGTGGCGCTGCGCCGCCACCGGGCCGGGGTGGCGGATCTCGCGGGTCAGCTGCGGCATGGCGTGCGGGGGTGCGGGGGTGCGGGGGTGCGGGGGTGCGGGCGTGCGGGCGTGGGGCGTTCGTGCGGGCGTGCTTGCCGGCGCGCGGGCCCTGGCTACAGCACGGCGGTGGAGATGGCCGGCACGGCGGCCACCACCACCAGGCCGACCAGCAGGGCCAGCAGGTAGGGCCAGATCGCGCCCATGGCCTCGTCGGGCGAGACATTGCCGATGCGGCAGGCGATGTAGAAGCCCACGCCCACCGGCGGCATCATCAGGCCGATGTTCATGGCCACCACCACCACCATGGCGTAGTGCACGTCGTTGAGCCCCAGGCTCTTGGCGATGGGAAACATCAGCGGCGCCATCAGCAGCAGCGCCGGCAGGCCTTCGAGGATGCAGCCCAGCACCAGGAAGACCACGATGGTGACGGCCAGAAAGCTGGGCACGCCGCCCGGCAGGCCCTTCATGAAGGCCGCCAGCTCCTGCGCCACGCCCGACTGGGTGATGGCCCAGGCCATGGCCAGCGCGGTGCCCAGGATCATCAGGATGGCGCCCGACAGCGCGGCGGTTTCCACCAGCATCGCGTACACCTTGCGCAGGCCCAGGCCGCCGTACAGCACGGCGCCGATCAGCATGGCGTAGAGCACGGCGATGGTTGACACCTCGGTGGCCGTGGCCACGCCGCCGCCCACCGCGCCGCGGATCAGGAAGGGCAGCACCAGGGCCGGGCCGGCGATCAGCAGGGTGCGGCCCACCACGGCCAGCGGCGCACGCTTGACGCCGCTCATCTGCTCGTGCCGGGCCTGCCAGCGCGCCAGCACGGCCAGCGCCAGCAGCAGCACCAGGGCCACCGTGACACCGGCCTGGAACAGCCCGGCGATCGACACCCCGGCCACCGAGCCCAGCACGATCAGCACGATGCTGGGCGGCACGGTATCGGCCATGGCCGCACCGGTGGACAGCAGCGCGATCATCTCCTTGGGCTTCTGGCCGCGGCGCTTCATCTCGGGAAACAACGCCGGGGCCACGGTGGCCATGTCGCTGACCTTGGAGCCCGAGATGCCCGAAACGATGAACAGCGAGCCCAGCAGCACATAGCTCATGCCGCCCTTCACATGGCCCACCAGCGAGGCCAGGAAGTCGATGATGGCCTTGCCCATGCCGGTGGCATCGAGCACGCAGCCCAGCAGCACGAAGATGGGCACCGACACCAGCACCAGGCTGGACATGCCCTCGTCCATGCGGCCCACCACCACGCCCACCGGCACCTGGGTGGAAAACGCGATGAAGGCCAGCGTGCCGATGCCAAAGCAAAAGGCGATCGGCACGCCCGACACCAGGCCCAGCACCACCAGGCCGATCAGGAAGATCAGGATGTTGAGCGTGCCCAGGTCGGCAAACACCGGTTTGAGCGCCCAGCCGCCGGCGGCCAGCGCCGCCAGCAGCACGGCCGCGCCGGTCAGGTGGGCCTTGCGGCAGGTGCGCCAGGCATGGCCGGCCAGCACCGCCAGCATGGCCACCACACCCACCGCAATGGCCGCCACGCGCCAGCTGTTGGGCAGCTCGAGCGCCGGCGTGGTGACGTAGGACTCGCTCTCGATGTACTCCAGCGCCGGCTGCAGCAGCGCCAGCAGGAACAGCGCCACCACGCCCAGGCCGAAGGCCTGCACCGGGCCCTGCAGCCGCGCCGGCAGCATCTGCACGAAGAGCGTGAGCCGCAGGTGCTCGTTGCGGTGGATGGCAATCGCCGAGCCCAGCATGGCCAGCCACAGGAAGGCGATGGACACCGCCTCGTCCACCCAGGTCAGCGGCGCGCCGAACAGGTAGCGCGAGGCCACGCCGGCCAGCAGCATGCCCACGATGGCCAGCATCAGGGCGGCCGACACCCCTTCGATGGGCCGCAGCAGCCAGGCGCCGGCGCGCGGCGGCTCCAGCTCGTTGGGCAGCGTGAAGGCGTCGGGGTTGTCGGCCGTGGAGGTGCTGGATGCCGTCATCGGTGTGCCGCCTGCCTCAGACCAGCTTGCCTGTGTATTTCTCGAGCAAGGCCCAGGCCTCATCGCCGAACTTCTTGTGCCACTCGGCATAGAAGCCGGCGGCACGCAGCTTGGCGCGGAACAGCTCGGCATCGGTGGTGTTGAACTGCATGCCCTTGGTCTTGAGCTCGCCCATCAGGCCGTCGTTGAGCTTGCGCACGTCGTCGCGCTCGAGCAGGGCCGCGGCATTGATGTTGCGCGTGACGATCTCCTGCAGATCGGCCGGCAGGCGCTCGAAGCTCTTCTTGTTGGCCAGGAACCAGAAGCCGTCCCACATGTGGTTGGTGATCGAGCAGAACTGCTGCACCTCGTTCAACTTGGCCGTGGCGATGATGGCCAGCGGGTTCTCCTGGCCATCCACCACCTTGGTCTGCAGCGCGGTGTAGACCTCGGCGAAGTTGATCGTGGCCGGGCTGGCCTCGAAGGCCTTGAACATCGACACCCAGAACGGGCTGGGCGGCACGCGCATCTTCATGCCCTTCAGGTCGTCGGGCCTGGTGATGGCGCGGGCGCTGCTGGTCATCTGGCGGTAGCCGTTGTCCCAGATCTTCTCAAAGGCAAACAGCGGCGACTTGGCCGCGATCTCCTTGCGCACATGGGCGCCCAGCGTGCCGTCCATCGCGGCCCACACCTGGCCGTAGTCCTTGAACGCGAAGCCCACGCCGCTGATCTGCGCCGAGGGGATCAGGTTGCCCAGGATCAGCGGCGACAGCGTGAAGAAGTCGACCGCGCCCGAGCGAACCTGGCCCAGCGTGTCGGTGTCGTTGCCCAGCTGGCTGCTGGGAAACACCTTGATCTCGACCCGGCCCTTGCTCTCGGCCAGCACCTTGGCCGCCATCTCGTTGGCGCGCACGTTCATCGGGTGCGTCACCGGCAGGTTGTTCGCGTACTTCAGCTGGAACTCGGCCTTGCCCTGGGCAAGTCCGGTGGCTGGCAGCATGGGCAGCGTCATGGCGCCGGCGCTGGCCAGCAGGGTGCGGCGGTTGATCGTCATCGTTGTCTCCTCAGGGGTCAGGGGGAAAAGCGTTTGTGGCGGGGTGGCATCAGTCGGCGGCCAGCGGCTGCACCTCACCACGTTCGTACAGCAGCGCGCGCACATCCTTCTTGGTGACCTTGCCGTAGCCCGACTTGGGCAGCGCGTCCCAGAAGAACACCTGGCGCGGCCAGCGGTAGCGGGCCAGGCGGCCATCGAGCCAGGCGATCAGCGCGGCACTGTCGATGGGCTCGGCGCTGGGGCCGAGATCACGCCGCACCACCACGGCCACGCCCACCTCGCCCCAGTGGCGGTCGGGCACGCCCAGCACCGCCACCTCGGCCACGGCGGGGTGGGTGAGCAGCAGTTCCTCGCACTCGCGCGGGTACACGTTGCTGCCGCCCGAGATGTACATGTCGCTCTCGCGGCCGGTGATGTAGAGCAGGCCGCGCGCATCCAGGCGGCCCAGATCGCCGGTGTGGAACCAGCCGCCGCGCAGCGCCTTGGCCGTGGCCTCGGGGTTGGCGTGGTAGCCGGCAAACACCGCCGGGCCGCGCACGCAGATCTCGCCCACCTCGCCGCTGGGCAGCGGCCGCAGCTCGGCATCGAGGATGGCCACCTCCATGCCGGTGCGCGGGCGGCCGCAGCTGCCGATGTGGGCATCGGGATGAGCGTCGTCGGGCGAGTGCATGTGCGCCGGCAACACGGTGATGCAGCCGGTCACCTCGCCCAGGCCGAAGTACTGCACCAGCACCGGGCCGAGCTTGCGCAACGCCAGGCGCTGGTCGGCGCGGTACATCGGCGCGCCGGCGTAGATCACGAACCTCAGCGAGCTGTGGTCGCATTGGTCGACCGCCGGATGCTCGACCAGCATCTTCACGATGGTGGGCACGGTGAACAGGTTGCTCACGCGATGGCGCTGCACCAGCTGCCAGAACACCTCGACATCCAGCTTCTCGCCGGGCATCAGCACCGTGGCCGCGCCACGCGCCACGTTCAGCAGCGCATGGATGCCGGCGCCGTGCGACAGCGGCGCCACAGCGATGGAACAGTCGCGCTCGGTGGTGCCGGGGATCAGATCGGCCAGGTGGTTGGTCACCACGAAGGCCATCTGGCCATGGGTGAGGATGCCGGCCTTGGGCCGGCCGGTGGTGCCCGAGGTGTAGAACAGCCACAGCGGGTCGTCGTGCGCCACCGTGGCCTCGGCAGGCGCGGCGCCGGCGTGTTGCGCCAACAGGCTTTCGTAGGCATGGTCGGCGCCGCTGCCCTGGCGCGCGGCCGGCACCTCGCCGATCCACAGCACCTGGCGCAGCGCCGGCGATTCGGCGCGCACCGCGGCGGCATGGCCGGCGAACAGGTCTTCGACGATCATCGCCGCGGCGCCGCTGCTGCTGCCGAGATAGGCCACCTCGGCCGGCGTGAGGCGAAAGTTGGTCGGCACCCAGACGCAGCCCATGCGAAAGGCCGCCCAGCAGCTCTCGAACATCTGCACGTTGTTGCGCGACTGCAGCAGGATGCGCTCGCCCTGGCGGATGCCCAGGGCGGTGAGCGCGGCCACCAGCGCATCCACCCGCGCATCCAGCTCGGCCCAGGTCCAGCTGCGGTCGCCGTGGATCAGCGCCGGCCGCTCGGGGAACAGCCGCGCGGTGTGGGTCAGCAGCCGCGCCAGATTGCTGGTCTGCGCAGCGTTCATGCGGTGGCTTCCAGAATGCTCAGGTAGTTGGCCACCGCCGCGCCACCCATGTTGAACACCGCCCCCAGGCGGGCACCGGGCAGCTGGAAGTCACCGGCGGTGCCGCTGAGCTGCATGGCCGCCATCACATGCTGCGACACGCCGGTGGCGCCGATCGGGTGGCCGCGCGACTTCAATCCGCCCGAGGGGTTGACCGGCAGCCGGCCGTCGAAGCGGCTCACGCCATCCAGGATGACGCGCGCGCCCTGCCCTTGCGGTGCCAGGCCCATGGCCTCGTACTCGAGCAGCTCGGCAATGGTGAAGCAGTCGTGCGTCTCAACAAAGTGCAGGTCGTCCAGGCCCACGCCGGCCGCGGCCAGGCCGCGCTGCCAGGCCAGCGCCGCGCCCTCCAGCCGGGTGGGATCGCGGCGCGACAGCGGCAGGTACTCGTTGACCTGGGTGCTGGCGCGCCAGCGCACCGCCGGCACGCTCGCACCGGCCAACGGCTCGGCCGAGATCACCAGCGCCGCCGCGCCATCGCTGACCAGCGAGCAATCCGAGCGCTTGAGCGGCCCGGCCACGAAGGGGTTCTTGTCACTGGGCTGGCGGCAGAAATCAAAGCCGAGATCGCGACGCATGTGGGCCAGCGGGTTGCGCGCGCCGTTGGCGTGGTTCTTGGCCGCGATGGCCGCCAGCGCATCGCTCTGGTCACCAAAGCGCTCGAAGTAGGCACCGGCGATCTGGCCAAACACACCGGCAAAGCCACCCGGCGTGTCGCCCTCTTCCTTCACATACGAGCAGCGCAGCAGCACCTCGCCGATCTGGGCCTTGGGCAGGGTGTTCATCTTCTCCAGACCCACCACCAGCGCGCGCTTCAGGCGCCCGCTGCGCACCGCATCGAGCGCGGCCCAGATCGCGGCCGAGCCCGTGGCACAGGCGTTCTCCAGCCGCACCGCAGGCACATGGCGCAGCTCGGGAATGGCCAGCGCGGCCAGCGCGCCGCTGAAGTCTTGCCGCACGAAGCCGCCGTTGAAATGGCCGACGAACACGCCGTCGATGTCGGCCGGCGCCAGGCCTGCCGAGGCGATGGCGGGCAGCGCGGCATCGCGCAGCAGCTGCTCGAGATCGAGCGCGTCGTGCTTGCCAAAGGGGGTGTGGCCCCAGCCGACGATGTGGGCGGCATGGCTCATTTGCAGGCTCCATGTGCCTGGGCAGGCCAGGCGGGTAGGTTCAGCATGTGCACCCAGTAGGCGGGTAAGCCCTGGGCCATTCATCACACCAATCAGCAAAAATTCTAGGCAGCATTCCAGCCACCACCACCCGCCTTTGCCCTAGGTGGCGCAAAAACCAGTTCAATATGTGGACTCATGATTCCGGGTTAACGCCAGATTCCAGCGGACTCACGCCCGAGCTGCCGGCCACCGGCAGCGAGACCGCCGGCGCGCAGACCCTGCGCCGCGGCCTGGCCGTGCTGCGCCTGCTCACCCGCGTGGGCCCCGGCGGGCTGCGCATGGGCGAGATCGGCCGCCGCCTGGGCCTGAACAAGAGCACCGCCATCCGCCTGACCCGCACTCTGGTGGACGAAGGCTTCGTGCTGCACGACCCCGCCTCGGGCGCCTACCGCCTGGGGCCCGAGGCCTATGCCGTGGGCCTGGCGGCCGAGCCCAGCTATGCGCTGCAGCGCCTGGCCGCACCCGCGCTGCGCGCACTGGCGCTGGAATCGGGCGACACGGTGTTCTTCACCGTGCTGCACGGCATCGAGAGCATCTGCCTGAGCCGCGTGGAGGGTGACTTCCCGATCCGCAACCAGCTGGTCAAGCCCGGCGACCGCTGGCCGCTGGGCGTGGGCGCCGGCAGTTGCGCGATGCTGGCCGCGCTGTCGGACGAAGCGGTGGCGCAGATCCTGGCGCGCAATGCCGTGGCCCGCGCCACGCTGTACCCCGGCTGCACCGACGAGGCCATCTGGCGCCTGGTGCACGAGACCCGCGCCCAGGGCTACTGCCTGAACCCCGGCCTGGTGCTCGAGAACAGCTGGGCCATCGGCGTGCCGGTGCTCGATGCGCACCAGCGCCCGGTGGCCTCGATCAGCCTGGCCGCCATCGAGCCGCGGCTGCAGCCGGCACGGCGCAGCACCCTGGCCAGCCGCCTGATGCAGGCCAGCCGCGAGCTGGTGGCCCTGCAGGCCGGCGAGGCCATGGACGCGCACACCCGCCCTGCACCGATGCCCGCCAGCGAGCGCCCGCACCCTGCCTAGACTGCCCCAGCCCACGGCCCTTTCAACCCAACACCCAAAAGACGGAGACTGCCCCATGAACACCCCCCCCCCCAAGCCCGCCACCTCAACCGCACCAGCCGCTGCACCGGTGGCCGTGGTCACCGGCGGCGCCCGCGGCATCGGCCTGGCCGTGGCGCACTGGTTTCTGGCCCACGGCCACCGCGTGGCGCTGTGGGACATCGACGCCGAAACCCTGGGCCGCACCGCTGCCGAGCTGGCCGACCCCGCCCGCGTGCTGGCCGTGCACATGGACGTGTCGCAGCCCGAGCAGGTGCAGGCCGCCACCGAGCGCACCGTGGCCGCCTTCGGCCGCATCGACGCGCTGGTCAACAACGCCGGCGTGGCCGTGTTCAAGCCCATCGGCGAGACCAGCTGGAGCGACTGGAAGACGGTGCTCAACACCAACCTCGACGGCCCCTTCCTGTGCACCCAGGCCGTGGCCCCGGTGATGAAGAAGAACGGCGGCGGCGCGGTGGTCAACATCGCCAGCATCTCGGGCCTGCGCGCCAGCACGCTGCGCGTGGCCTACGGCACCAGCAAGGGCGCGCTGATCCACCTGACCAAGCAGCAGGCCACCGAGCTGGGCACGGTCGGCATCCGCGTCAACGCCATCGCCCCGGGGCCGGTGGAAACCGAGATGGCCAAGCTGGTGCACAGCGTGGCGATCCGCTCCGACTACCACGACGTGATCCCGCTCAACCGCTACGGCAGCACCGAGGAGATCGCCAACGCGGTGGGCTTTTTGTGCAGCCCGGCGGCCAGCTATGTGAACGGCCAGGTGCTGGCGGTGGATGGCGGTTTTGATGCAGCGGGCGTGGGCCTGCCGACGCTGCGCAAGAACGCCCAATAGCGCATGCGGGTGCCGCGCCACCCGAATGGACTGGCACCTGATAATCGACGCACGCCGCCTCGGGGCCCTGCAACAGGATTGACCATGCTCACCACCGTAGAAGCTGTTCTGCAAGCCGATGGCGCATTGCACTTTCTGGAGCCGGTTCACCTGACCGGCAGCCAGCGCGTGCTGGTCACTTTCACGCAGCCGGTGGACGAGGCAGTCAGCGGTGCCGCGCTCAGCCAGCGCAGCCTGGCTGTCGACTGGCTGCGCGATGAAGAAGACGCTGCCTGGGCACACCTCCAGTCAGCCAAGCCTGAGAACGACACGCAGCCGCCAAAGGCATGAGCGTGACGGGCCGCTCCCAAGCGCGAATCCCGGAGCGCACCGCGCGAAGGCTCGTCCGGTGAGCGTGCCGGTCATCGCTCGCCGGCGGGTGGTGTTGCTGCCCTTCCCGTTCTCCGATCTATCGACCCAGAAGCTGCGGCCGGCATTGGTTCTGGCCAGTGCCGGTCGCGACGACTGGCTGCTGTGCCAGATCACCAGCAAGCCCTATGCCGATGCCCGTGCGGTGGCGCTGGCCGAGCACGACTTTGCTAGCGGTGGCCTGCAGGTGCTCAGCTATGCCCGGCCGGCCAAGCTGTTCACTGCCAGCGCGGCCTTGGTTCAAACCGTTGCCGGAGAACTGCACCCCGCCGCGCATCAGCGCGTGTGTGAAGCACTGATTGCCTTGCTGAACGAGGTGGCTTGAGCCAAGGATTCCGCGCAAAGGCTTGGCGGCGGAGACCGCTGCACACCCACCAGTCCAGTGAAACGGAGAAATCGGATGTGCGTCCGATTTCTCCGTTTCACTGGACTAGCGCCGCGCCGATTCGTACAGGCACACGGCCGCCGCGGCGGCCACGTTGAGCGACTCTTCGCCGCCCGGCTGCGGGATGCGCACGGTGAGCGCGCAGCGCGCCAGCAGCTCGGCCGCCACGCCCTGGCCTTCATGGCCCAGCACCCAGGCGCAGGGACTGGGCAGCGCGGCGGTGGGCAACACGTGATCGGTGGCCAGCGAGGTGCCCACCAGCGGCACGGCCAGCGCCGACAGATCGCCAGCGTCCAGGCCTTCGATCAAGCGCAGGCCGAAGTGCGCGCCCATGCCGGCACGCAGCACCTTGGGCGACCACAGCGCCGCCGTGCCGCGCAGCGCCAGCACCTGGCCCACGCCAAAGGCCGCCGCGCTGCGCAGGATGCTGCCCACGTTGCCGGCGTCCTGCACGCGATCGAGCACCACAGTGGCCAGGTCGGGCGCAATGGCGGGTGCCGCCGGCAGCGCCAGCACATAGCCCAGCCTGGCGGGCGACTCCAGGCCGCTCAGGCCCTCGAACAGCGCGTCGGGCAGCACCCGCACCTGCGGCGCGGCCTCGGCCAGCGCGCGCAAGGCGGGTTGATTCACCCAGGCGCTCTCGGCGATCAAGGCCTGCTGCGGCAGGCCGCCGCGCGCGCGCAATGCGCTGCACAGGTGGTCGCCCTCCAGCCACAGCATGCCGGCCTTGCGGTAGCCGCCGGGATCGCGCGCCAGCTTGCGCAGCTTCACCAGCAGCGGGTTGTCGCGCGAGGTGATCTCCAGGATGTCGGGCATGGCCGGCGTCAGCCTTCGATCACGGCCCGAACGGGCGCATAGCTGCGCCGGTGCTGCGGGCAGGCCCCGTGCTGGCGCAGCGCCGCCAGGTGATCGGCCGTGGGATAGCCCTTGTGCGTGGCAAAACCGTACTGCGGATGCTGGGCGTGCAGGGCCTCGCACAGGCGGTCGCGATGCACCTTGGCCAGGATGGACGCGGCCGAAATCGCCGGCACCTTGGCATCGCCCTTGACGATGGCCTCGCCCGGCATCTTCAGCACCGGCAGGCGGTTGCCGTCCACCAGCACCTTGTGCGGGGGCAGGCGCAGGCCTTCCACCGCGCGCTTCATGGCCAGCATGGTGGCGTGCAGGATGTTCAGGCGGTCGATCTCCTCGACGCTGGCCTCGGCAATGCAGCAGGCCAGGGCCTTGGCGCGGATCTCGTCGAACAGCTTCTCGCGGCGCCTGGCGGTGAGCGCCTTGCTGTCGGCCAGGCCGGCAATCGGGTGCAGCTCGTCCAGGATCACCGCCGCCGCCACCACCGGCCCGGCCAGCGGCCCGCGGCCGGCCTCGTCGACCCCGGCGATCAGGCCCGGCCCGTCCCAGCGCAGCCCCAGCTGCACCGGCTCAGGCGCCGTGGACGACTTGCGCGATGGCATCGGCGGCACGCTGCGCGGTGTTGCAGCGCAGCTGGTGGTGGATCTCGGTGAAGCGGCGCTCCAGCGCGGCGCGGCGCGGCGCGTCGTCCAGCAGCGCCAGGCCTTCGCGGGCCAGGGCCTCAGGCGTGGCCTCGTCCTGGATCAGCTCGGGCACCAGAAACTTGCCGGCCAGGATGTTGGGCAGGCCCACCCAGGGCTGGTAGCGCATGCGCTTCATGCGCTGCCAGTTCAACCAGGCCAGGTGGTAGGTGATGACCATCGGCCGCTTGAACAGCGCCGCCTCCAGCGAGGCCGTACCGCTGGCCAGCAGCGTGACATCGCAGGCCGCCAGCGCCTCGTGCGACTGGCCATCCAGCCGCTCGATGGCCACGCCCTTGGCGTGCTGGGCGATCAAGGGCTCGACCAGGCTGGCCAGCCCCGGCACCACCGGCATCACGAAGCGCAGGCCCGGGCGCTGGCGCTGCATCAGCGCCGCGGCGGCCAGCAGGCGTGGCGCGATGTGGGCGATCTCGCTGCGCCGGCTGCCGGGCAGCAGGGCCACCACGGTGTCGGCATCGGCCAGGCCCAGCGCCGTGCGTGCCGCCGCGCGCGGCGGCTCCAGTGGAATGGCGTCGGCCAGCGGATGGCCCACAAAACTGGCCGACACCCCATGGCGCTGCAGCAGTTCGGGCTCGAACGGAAACAGGCACAGCACATGGTCGGCCGCCGCACGCAGCCTGGCCACGCGCTCGCCACGCCAGGCCCAGATTGACGGGCAGACGAAGTGGATGGTCTTCAGTCCGCCCTCGCGCAGCCGCGTCTCGAGGCCGAAGTTGAAATCCGGCGCATCGATGCCGATGAAAGCCGCCGGGCGCTCGGCCAGCAGCCGGTCACCCAGCTGGCGGCGGATGCGCAGCAGCTCGGGCAGGCGCTTCAGGGCATCGACGTAGCCGAACACGCTCAGGCGCTCGTGCGGCCACCAGGCCTGGCAGCCCTGGGCCTGCATGCGCGGGCCGGCAATGCCCGCGGCCTGCAGCTGCGGCCAGCGGGCCTTGAGCCCGGCCAGCAGCAGGCCGCCCAGCAGGTCGCCCGAGGCCTCGCCGGCGACCAGGGCCAGTCGCAACGGCTGGTCGGTCATCGAGGGGTCAGCGCACAATGCCGCGCGTGGCGGCAGCCAGAAAGTCGAGCATGGCCTGGATGTCGGCCTGGCTGGCCTCGTCGGCCGCGGCCTTGAGCGCGCCGATCTGCTCGATGGCCTGGGCCAGCGGCAGCGCGCTGCGGTACAGCAGCCTGTGCATCTGGCGGATGGTGGCGATCTGGGTGTCGCTGAAGTTGCGGCGCTTCAGACCGGTGAGGTTGACCGCCCGCACCGCCAGCGGATGGCCGTCCACGGTCATGTAGGGCGGCACATCCTGGGCCACATGGGCCTGGAAGCCGACCATGGCCTGCGCGCCGATCTTGACGAACTGGTGCACGCCCGACAGGCCGCCGATGGTGGCCCAGTCACCCACATGCACATGGCCGGCCAGCGTGGCGTTGTTGGCCAGCACGCAGTGGTTGCCCAGGCGCACGTCGTGCGCCACATGCACATAGGCCATGATCCAGTTGTCGTCGCCGATGCGGGTCACGCCGTCATCCTGCACCGTGCCGGTGTTGATGGTGACGAACTCGCGCAAGGTGTTGCGGTCGCCGATCTCCAGGCGCGTGGGCTCGCCGCGGTACTTCATGTCCTGCGGCGCCGCGCCGATGCTGGCGAACTGGAAGATCGCGTTGTCGCGGCCGATCGTGGTGTGGCCCTCGATCACGGCATGCGGGCCCACGCTGCTGCCGGCACCGATGCGCACATGCGGGCCGATCACGGTGTAGGCGCCCACGGTGACGTCGCTGGCCAGTTCGGCGCGCGCATCCACCAGGGCGGTGGCGTGGATGTGGGTCATGCCTGGGCTCCGCTCACGACACCTTGCGCATGGTGCACATCAGCTCGGCCTCGACCGCCGTCTCGCCGGCCACGCTGGCGCGTGCCTTGTACTTGTAGATGCCGGCGCGCACGCGGTCGATGCTGGCCTCGAGGATCAGCTGGTCGCCCGGCTCGACCACACGCTTGAAGCGCGCACCGTCGATGCCGACGAAATACACCACCGTGTCGTCGTCGATGTCGGAGCCCATCGACTCGAAGCTCAGCAGCGCGGCAGACTGGGCCAGGGCTTCGAGCATCAGCACACCAGGCATCACCGGGCGGTTGGGAAAGTGGCCGAGGAAGTACGGCTCGTTGATCGAGACGTTCTTCAGCGCCTTGATGCGCTGGTCCTTCACCACCTCGAGCACACGGTCGACCAGCAGGATCGGGTAGCGGTGCGGCAGCTTGCGCAGGATCTTGTGGATGTCCATCGTGGCGATGGCGGCGGGGGCTGTGCTGGTCTCGGTCATGGCGTCGGGAATTTCTTTTCGAGGGCGCGCAGGCGGTCGCGCAGCGTGTGCAGCTGGCGCAGCGTGGCGGCGTTCTTCTCCCACGACGCATTGTCGTCGATGGGAAACAGGCCGCTGTACTGGCCCGGCTTGTGGATCGACCGCGTGACCACCGTGTGCGCCGTGATGTGCACGTGATCAACCAGCTCGAGGTGACCCAGAATGATGGCGCCGCCGCCCGCCGTGCAGTGCCGCCCGATCCGGGCCGAGCCGGCAATGCCCACGCAGCCGGCCATCGCGCTGTGGGCGCCGATGCGCACGTTGTGGCCCACCTGGATCAGGTTGTCGAGCTTGACGCCGTCTTCCAGCACGGTGTCGGCCAGCGCGCCGCGGTCGATGCAGGTGTTGGCGCCGATCTCGACGTCGTCACCGATCAGCACCCCGCCGAGCTGCTCGATCTTGACCCACTGCTGCTCGTCGCCACGGCCCTCGGGCGCAAAGCCGAAGCCGTCGGCGCCGATCACCACGCCGGCATGCACGATGCCGCGCGCGCCGATGCGGCAGGCGTCCATCAACGTCACGCGCGGGGCCAGGCGGGTGCCCTCGCCCACGGCGGCGCCGGCGCCCAGGTGGCTGTGCGGGCCGATCACCGCACCGGGGCCGATCTCGGCCCCCGCGCCCACATAGACCCACGGCCCCACCGAGGCGCTGGCATGGATGCGGGCGCCCGGCTCGACCACCGCGCTGGCATGCACGCCCACGGCCGGGGCCAAGCGCTGGCGCGCCGCCCACCACTGCGTGAGGCGGGCAAACCAGAGGTAGGGGTTGTCGGCCACGATGACCGCACCGCGGGCGCTGGCGGCATCGCGCTGGGCGGGCGCCACGATCACGCAGGCGGCCTGCGTGCTGGCCAGCTGCGCCGCGTACTTGGGATTGGCCAGAAAGCTGAGGCTGCTGCCGTCGGCTTCGTCCAGCGGCGCCAGACGGGTGATGGGCAGATCGGGGTTGCCGATCAGCTCGCCGCCAAAGGCCGGCGCGAGCGCGGCCAGCACATCCCCCAGCCGGACTTCACCCAGCCGCACCGGGCCCGGCACGGCAGCCAAGGCTTACTTGCTGCCCGCGGCAGCGTTCAGCGCCTTGATCACCTTGTCGGTGATGTCCACGCGCGGGCCGGCAAACACCACGTCCTGCAGGATCAGGTCGTACTTCTCGGTCTCGAAGATCTGCTTGATGACCTTGTTGGCCCGCTCGACGATGGCGGCGGTCTCTTCGTTGCGGCGCTGGTTCAGGTCTTCCTGGAACTCGCGGCGCTTGCGCTGCAGATCGCGGTCGTTCTCGACCAGCTCGCGCTGGCGGCGGTTCTTCTCGCCTTCGGACAGCGTGGGGGCGTCCTTTTCCAGCTTGTCGGCCGCGCCCTTGAGCTTGGCCGCCTGGTCGTTGAGGTCCTTGTCGCGCTTGACGAAGTCGGCTTCCATGCGCGCCAGCGCGGCCTTGGCCGGGGTGGCGTCACGCAGCACGCGTTCGCTGTTGACATAGCCGATCTTCAGCTCCTGGGCCTGGGCCGGCACCGACACCGCCAGCGCGCCACCCAGGGCAGCCACCACCAGCAGCGCGTGCGAGAGCGATTTCGTCAGCGATTGGAAGACTCGAGTGATCATCAGAACGCGGTCCCGATCTGGAATTGGAAACGTTGGATTCTATCCGTGGGCTGCTTCTTCAACGGCACGCCCCAGCTCATCTTCAGCGGGCCCACCGGCGAGACCCAGGAAAGCCCCAGGCCGGCCGACGAGCGCACGCTGTCGGTGGTGATGCGCTCGCCCTCGCGCCACACGTTGCCGGCATCGGCAAAGGCGAACAGGCGCAGCGACTTGTCGTTGCCGGTGCCCGGCACCGGCAGGTACAGCTCGGTGTTCAGGTTGATCTTGCGCGCCCCGCCCACATAGGCGCCGGTGGGGTCGATCACGCCCAGCGAGTTCTGCTCGAAGACGCGCACCGAGCCCAGACCGCCGCCGTAGAAGTTCTTGAACACCGGGTACGGGCGGCCACCCATGCCGGCGCCCCAGCCGAGCTCGCCGTTGACCATCAGGCTGAACTTGGGCCACAGCTGGAAGAACTGCTGGTACTGCGCATTGGTGCGGGTGTAGCGCACGTCACCGGCCACGCTCCACTCGAAGTTGACGCGCTGGTAGCGGCCGGCCGAAGGCGACAGCGCGCTGTCGCGCTGGTCGCGCGCCCAGCCGACCGTGAGCGGCACGGCCAGCGAATTGGCACCGTACAGGTAGCGGTAGTTGAAGTAGCTGTTCGGGATGCCCGCGCCGGCGCCGATGCGGGTCTGCTCGGCACCAATGCCGAAGAACACCGTGTCGTACTCGGAGAACGGCACGCCAAAGCGCACCGCGCCGCCCGGCGTGGCGATCTGGTACTGGTCACCCAGGCTGTTATACGGCCGCGAGGTGCGGTAGTACAGGTCGATGCCGCGCGAGATGCCATCGACGGTGAAGTACGGGTCGACGCTCGAGAACACCAGGCTCTTGGACAGGCGGCTGGTGTTGACCTCGATGCCGAGGTAGTTGCCCGAACCGAACACGTTGTCCTGGCGGATCGAGGCGGTGAGCGCCAGGCGGTCGGCGCTGGAGAAGGTCAGGCCCAGCATCAGGCTGCCGGTGGGCTTTTCGCTGACGTTGAAGCTGAGGTCGACCTGGTCGGCAGTGCCGGCCACCTCGTTGGTGTCGACCGTGACTTCCTTGAAGTAGCCCAGGCGCTCGGCGCGCTCGCGCGAGAGCTTGATCTTCTCGCCGTCGTACCAGCTGGCCTCGAGCTGGCGGAACTCGCGGCGCACCACTTCGTCGCGGGTGCGGGTGTTGCCGGCCACGTCGATGCGGCGCACGTACACGCGGCGCTGCGGCTCGGCCACCAGCACCACCGCCACCTGGCCGGTGGCGCGGTCGATCTCGGGCCGTGCGTCCACGCGGGCGAAGGCGTAGCCGTAGGTGCCGAACAGGTCGGTGAAGGCCTTGGTGGTGTCGGTCACCACGGCGGCGCGGTAGGGCTCGCCGGGCTTGATGCCGACCAGGCGGCGGAAGTCTTCCTCGCGGCCCAGAAAGTCGCCCTGCAGGCGCACGCCGGTCACGGTGTAGGGCTGGCCCTCGCGCACGGTGATCGTGATCGAGATGTCCTGCTTGTCGGGCGAGATCGTGACCTGCGCGTTCTCGATCGCGAACTCGAGGTAGCCGCGGTTCAGGTAGTGCGAGCGCAGGGTCTCGAGGTCGGCGTTGAGCTTGGCGCGCGAGTAGCGGTCGTTCTTGGTGTACCAGGTCAGCCAGCCGCTGGTGGTCAGGTCCATCAGGCCCAGCAGCGAGCTTTCGCTGAACACCTTGGCGCCGACCAGGCGGATCTCCTTGATCTTGGCGGCGTCGCCCTCGGTCATCGTGAAGGTCACGTTGACGCGGTTGCGCTCGGTGGGGGTGATGGTGGTCACCACCTCGGCGCCATACAGGCTGCGCGACAGGTACTGGCGCTTGATCTCCTGCTCGGCGCGGTCGACCAGGGCCTTGTCGAAGGGCAGGCCTTCGCCGATGCCGGCGTCCTTCAGGGACTTGACCAGCGTGTCCTTGTCGAACTCTTTCAGGCCCACGAAGCTCACCGCCTCGATGACCGGGCGCTCCTCGACCACGACCACCGCCACGCGACCGTCGATCTCGATGCGAACGTCCTTGAACAGGCCGGTGGCAAACAGCGCGCGCAGCGCGGCAGCGGCCTTTTCGTCGGTGTAGGTGTCGCCGATGCGGAAGGGCAGCGCGGCAAACACGGTGCCCGGGTCGGTGCGCTGCAGGCCCTCGACGCGGATGTCGGCCAGGGCAAAGGGCTCGACCGCACGGGCGGCCGGGCTGGCCGCCAGCAAGGCTGCGGCGGCCACGGCCACGGCAGCAGGACGGAACAGACGATCGGAGAAGCGATCAGGTGCGAAAGGAAGCATCAGCGCTTTCAGTGCAGGCCCACCAGGCGGGCCACATCGTTGAAGAGGGCCACCGACATCATCAGCAGCAGGATCGCAATGCCGCCCCGTTGCAGGCGGGCGAGCCACTGATCGGAGACCGGGCGGCCGGTCAGACCCTCGAAGAAGAAATATAGCAGGTGGCCGCCGTCCAGCATGGGCAGCGGCAGCAGGTTCAGCACCCCGAGGCTGACGCTCACCATGGCCAGGAAACCGAGGTAGTAGGCCAGGCCGCGCTCGACCGACTGCCCGGCCACGTCGGCGATGGTGAGCGGGCCGCTGAGGTTCTTGAACGAGGCTTCACCGATCAGCATGCGGCCGATCATGCGCAGCGACAGCATCGACACCTCGGCCGTGCGCGCCACGCCCTTGCTGAGGCCCTCAATGGGCCCCAGCCGCACCAGCACGGTCTGCAGCGGGCCGCCCACGAAGGCGTCGATGCGGCCGATGCGGCGCTCGCCGTCGCGCACCAGGCGCGGCGTGACGGCCAGGCTCAGTTCGCGGCCGTCGCGCTGCACGCGCCAGTCCATGGGGCGGGCGGTGTCGCCGCCGTCCAGACCCTGGCCAGACGCGCGGATGCGCTCGAACAGCTCGGCCGAATCGGCCACCAGGCGGCCGTCGACCATCAGCACCCGGTCGCCCTTGCGCAGGCCGGCCAGCGCGGCCGGGCCGCCGGCCTTGACCTCGCCCAGCACCGGCTCGCTGTAGGCCTGGCCCAGGCCGATGCGCTTCATCACCGCGGCGTCGATGTCGCGAGCGCCCAGTTCGTCGAGCGCCAGGCGCAGATGGCGCCGGCCGCGGCCCTGGCTGTCGCTGACCTCCAGCACCAGCGGCTGGCCCTGCAGCGCATGCTGGGTGACCTGCCAGCGCAGTTCGTTCAGCGAGGGCAGCGGCACCCACTGGCCGTCTTCGTCCTGCCAGGCCTGCACCCAGTCGCCGGTGCGCATGCCGGCGCGCTCGGCCACGCTGCCGGCCAGCGGCGCCGACAGCAGCGGCTTGCTTTCGGTGATGCCGATCCAGTGCGCCGCGGCGTACAGCAGCACCGCCAGCACCAGGTTGGCCACCGGGCCGGCGGCCACGATGGCGCTGCGCTGCCACAGCGGCTTGCGGTTGAAGGCCTGGTTCAGCTCGTGCGGGGCCACCGGGCCCTCGCGCTCGTCGAGCATGCGCACATAGCCGCCCAGCGGCAGCGCCGACAGCACGAACTCGGTGTGCTGGGCGCTTTTTTGCCGGCGCCAGAGCACGCGGCCGAAGCCCATCGAGAAGCGCAGCACCTTCACGCCGCAGGCGCGGGCTACGCGGTAGTGGCCCCACTCATGCACCAGGATCAGCACGCCCAGCGTGAGCAGGAACGCGAACACGGTGGTGATCATCGGGCAAACGCCTTGGAGCAGGCCTGCACATGGGCCAGGGCCAGGCTGCGGGCGCGCCCATCGAGCGCCAGCAGGTCATCGAGCGTGGCCGCGTCGGCGGCGCCTGGAATCAACGCCGCCACGGTGTCGGCGTTGACGCGGTGGATGTCGGTGAAGCGCAGCTGCCGGTCGAGAAAGGCGGCCACCGCCACCTCGTTGGCCGCGTTCAGCACCGTGGTGCTGCCCTCGGGGCCGCGCAGCGCGTCGTAGGCCAGCTGCAGGCCCGGAAAGCGCATCGCATCGGCCGGCTCGAAGCTGAGCGCGGCCAGCTTCAGAAAATCCAGCGCATCGGCGCCGGAGGCAATGCGCTCGGGCCAGGCCAGGCCCACGGCGATGGGCACCTTCATGTCGGGCGTGCCCAGCTGGGCCAGCACCGAGTTGTCGCGGCACACCACCATCGAGTGGATGATGCTTTGCGGGTGCAGCACCACCTCGATCTGCTCGGGCGCCAGGTCGAACAGCCAGCGCGCCTCGATCACCTCGAGCGCCTTGTTCATCATGGTGGCCGAGTCGACCGAGATCTTGCGGCCCATCACCCAGTTGGGATGGGCCACGGCCTGCTCGGGCGTCACGCTGTGCAGCGTGGCCGGATCACGCGTGCGGAACGGCCCGCCCGAGGCGGTGAGCACGATGCGCGCGATGCGCTGCGGCCAGGCGCGGCGGTCTTCGGGCAGGCACTGGAAGATGGCCGAGTGCTCGCTGTCGATGGGCAGCAGCTCGGCGCCGCCTTCGCGCACGGCCTGCATGAACAGCCGGCCGCCCACCACCAGGGCTTCCTTGTTGGCCAGCATCAGCTTCTTGCCGGCGCGGGCCGCCGCAATGCAGGCCGGCAGGCCGGCGGCGCCCACAATGGCCGCCATCACGCGATCGACCTCGGGGTGCGCCGCCACCTCGGCCAGGGCCTGCGGGCCGTGCAGCACCTCGGTGGCCAGGCTGTCGGCGGCCAGCAGGCTGCGCAGCTGCGCGGCCTGCGCGGCCGTGCCCACCACGGCGTAGCGCGGGCGCCAGCGCCGGCACAGCGCGGCCAGGTCATCCACCCGGTGCTGGGCCGTGAGCGCAAAGGCTTCATAGCGGTCGGGGTGCAGCGCCATCACGTCCAGCGTGCTGGTGCCCACCGATCCGGTGGCGCCGAGGATGCAGACACGTTCAAGCATGCAGAGATCCGGTAGGCCGACAGGCGGAGGTCAGAGGCTGATCAGCGCCATGGCGGCGGGCAGCACCGGCAGCAGCGCGTCGATGCGGTCGAGCACGCCGCCGTGGCCGGGCAGCAGGCCGCTGGAATCCTTGGCGCCGCAGGCGCGCTTGACCAGCGACTCGAACAGGTCGCCCACCACGCTCAGGCCGGCCAGGCCCAGGCAGCCCAGCACCAGGGCCCACCAGCCAAAGGTGCCCAGCAGCTGGGTGTACAGGCTGGCCGAGCCCAGCGCGTGGTGGCGGTCGACCCAGACCCACAGCCAGGCCAGCAGCAGCACGCCGACCCAGCCCGAGAACACGCCTTCCCAGCTCTTGCCCGGGCTGATGCCGGGTGCCAGCTTGCGGCGGCCAAAGGCGCGGCCGCCGAAGTAGGCGGCAATGTCGGCCATCCACACCAGGGCCATGGCCGACAGCAGAAAATTGATGCCGATGACGCGCGCCGCGGCAATGGCGTTCCAGCCCACCGCCAGCAGCGCCACGCCGATCAGCCAGCGCAGCGCCAGCGGCAGCCGCGGCCAGCCCTGCGGCCCGGCACGCAGGGCCAGGCCGCCCGCCACCACCCAGGCCAGCGTGGCCGGCCACCACAGGCCGCGCTGCTCGGGCAAGGCCTTGTCGAGGCCGAGGATGACCGACACCGCCACCACCGCCAGGCCAGTGGCCACGGCCACGGCGCCGGCGCGGCCGTTCAGGCGCGACCATTCCCAGCCGGCGGCGCCGATCAGCAGCAGCGACAGCGCGGCAAAGGGCCAGGCCATCGGCGCAAACAGGGCCGGCAACAGCACGCCCAGCAGCACGAGGGCGGTGATCACGCGCTGGCGCAGCATCGCGATACCGGGCTCAGGGCGCCGTGGGCAGGACGGCGCCGAAGCGGCGCTCGCGCCCGGCGTAATCGGACAGTGCGGCGTCCAGCGCCGCGGCGTCGAAGTCGGGCCACAGGCAGTCGGTGAACACCAGCTCCGAGTAGGCCACCTGCCACAGCAGGAAGTTGCTGATGCGCACCTCGCCGCCGGTGCGGATGAACAGGTCGGGGTCGGGTGCATGGCGCATGGCCATGCGCTCGCTCAGCGCCTGCTCGGTGATGGCCTCGGGCGCCAGCCCGTCGCGCACGGCCTGGCGCGCGGCCTGCACCACGTCCCAGCGGCCACCGTAGTTGAAGGCCACGCTGAGCGTGATGCGGGTGTTGTGCCGGGTGGCCTGCTCGGCCTCGGCCCAGGCGGCGCGCAGGCGGTCGCTGACCGCCTCGCGGTCGCCCACGATGACGATCTTGACCCCGTCCTTGGCCAGCTTGGCCAGGTACTTGGTCACCGCCACCAGCACCAGGCCCATCAGGCCGGAGACTTCGTCTTCGGGGCGCTTCCAGTTCTCGGACGAGAAGGCGAACACGGTGAGGTGCTCGATGCCGCGGTCGGCGCAGGCATCGATCACCTTGACCAGCGCATCCACCCCGGCCTTGTGGCCGAAGAACCGCGGCAGAAAGCGCTTCTTGGCCCAGCGGCCATTGCCATCCATCACGATGGCCACGTGGCGCGGCACCGCCGGATCACGCGTCATGACCGCCCCTCGCCCAAGACCAAGGCTGGCACCCCGGCCGACCCCTGGCCCGCCGCCAGCGCAAGCCGGCCCGGCAGCAGCGCGGCAGACACCGCGCGCACAGCACTGCACATCGGCGCCACGTCAGACGGCCAGGATCTCGGCTTCCTTGCCCTGCACGAGCTTGTCGATCTCGGTCACGGTGCGGTCGGTGAGCTTTTGCACCTCGTCCTGGGCGCGGCGCTCGTCGTCCTCGGTGACCAGCTTGTCCTTGAGCAGCTTCTTCAGCTGCTCGTTGGCGTCGCGGCGCAGGTTGCGCGCGGCCACCTTGGCATCTTCGCCGGCATGGCGCACCACCTTGGTCAGGTCCTTGCGGCGCTCTTCGGTCAGCGCCGGCATCGGCACGCGGATCAGGTCGCCCTGCGAGGCCGGGTTGAGGCCCAGGTCGCTTTCGCGGATGGCCTTCTCGATCTTGGCGCCCATGCCCTTTTCCCAGGGCTGCACGCTGATCGTGCGGGCATCGAGCAGCGTGACGTTGGCCACCTGGCTGATCGGCACGGGCGAGCCGTAGTAATCCACGCTCACCTGGTCGAGGATGCCCGGATGGGCGCGGCCGGTGCGGATCTTCTGCAGCTCGGACTTGAAAGCCTCGATGGTCTTGGCCATCTTGGCGTCGGCGTTCTTCTTGATGTCGGCGATCGTCATGGTGTGCGCGCTCCAGTCAGACGTGAACCAGGGTGCCTTCGTCCTCGCCCATCACCACGCGCTTGAGCGCGCCGGGCTTGAAGATCGAGAACACCTTGATCGGCAGCTTCTGGTCGCGGCACAGCGCAAAGGCGGTGGCGTCCAGCACCTGCAGGTTCTTGGCAATGGCCTCGTCGAAGCTCACGCTGGCGTAGCGCGTGGCCGACGGGTCTTTCTTGGGATCGGCGGTGTAGACGCCGTCCACCTTGGTGGCCTTGAGCACCACCTCGGCACCGATCTCGGCGCCGCGCAGCGCGGCGGCGGTGTCGGTGGTGAAGAAGGGGTTGCCGGTGCCGGCGGCAAACACGACGACCTTGCCTTCCTCGAGGTACTGCAGCGCCTTGGGCCGCACATAGCTCTCGACCACCTGCTCGATGGCAATGGCCGACATCACGCGGGCAGTGACGCCCTCGACGCGCATCGCGTCGGCCAGCGCCAGCGCGTTCATCACGGTGGCCAGCATGCCCATGTAGTCGGCGGTGGCGCGGTCCATGCCCACTGAGCCGCCGGCCACGCCACGGAAGATGTTGCCGCCGCCGATCACCACGGCCACCTCGACGCCGAGGTCGGTGATCTCCTTGACCTCCTGCACCATGCGCACGATCACGGCGCGGTTGATGCCATAGGCGTCGTCGCCCATCAGGGCTTCGCCAGAGAGCTTGAGAAGAATGCGCTTGTAGGCCGGCATGCAGCGGGCTCCGTGAAGGGTGAGGTGATCGAGAACAGCGGCGAAGTTTAAGGGGCGCAGACCTTGCAGCCGGCGCCCCTTGCGATGCAGGCCCCCTTTCGGGGAGCCAGCAGGGCTTACTGGCCCTTGGCCGCGGCCACCTGGGCAGCCACTTCGGCCGCGAAGTCGTCAACCTTCTTCTCGATGCCCTCGCCCACCACGTAGAGCGTGAAGCTCTTGACGCTGGTGTTGGCGGCCTTCAGGTAGGCGGCCACGGTCTGCTTGCCGTCGGCGGCCTTCACGAACACCTGGTCGAGCAGCGAGACTTCCTTCAGGAACTTCTGCACCGAGCCTTCAACCATCTTGGCCACGATGTCGGCCGGCTTGCCGCTCTCGGCGGCCTTCTCGGCAGCGATCTTGCGCTCCTTCTCGACCAGCTCGGCGGGCACTTCGGCCGACGACAGCGCGGCCGGCTTCATGGCGGCCACGTGCATGGCCACGTCCTTGGCGGCCACATCGCTGCCGTCGAACTCGACCACCACGCCGATACGCGTGCCGTGCAGGTAGTTGGCCAGCGTGCCGCCGTTGGCGTAGTGCTTGAAGCGGCGGATCGACATGTTCTCGCCGATCTTGCCGATCAGGCCCTTGCGCACGTCTTCCACCGTGGGGCCGAAGCCGTCCTGGCTCAGCGGCAGCGCCGACAGCGCCTCGACGCTGGCCGGTGCATGGGCGGCGGCCAGCTGGGCGCAGGCCTTGGCGAAGGCCAGGAACGAGTCGTTCTTGGTGACGAAGTCGGTCTCGCAGTTGACTTCGATCATCGCGCCGGTCTGGCCTTCCACCGCGGCGGCGATCACGCCTTCGGCGGTGATGCGGGCGGCGGCCTTGCCGGCCTTGTTGCCCAGCTTGACGCGCAGGATCTCCTCGGCACGCACCATGTCGCCGTCGGCCTCGGTGAGGGCCTTCTTGCACTCCATCATCGGTGCGTCGGTCTTGGCGCGCAGTTCGGCCACCATGCTGGCGGTGATTGCAGGCATCTTGAATCTCCGGTTGAGCTGTCTCGGGCGCCCGATTGAAGCGCCCGATTGGGAATCTGTTGTGAAAAAGGGGCTGAACCAGCCCCTCGTCGCATGCCGCTGGCTGCAGCGCACCACCAGGGCGCACCGCGGGCCAGCGTGGAATCAGGCTTCTTCGCTGACTTCGACGAATTCGTCGCCGCCGGCGGCCACAGCGGCCACCACGTCGTTCACGGCATTGGCCTTGCCTTCCAGCACGGCGTCGGCCACGGCCTTGGCGTACAGCGCCACGGCCTTGGCCGAGTCGTCGTTGCCGGGGATCACGTAGTCGATGCCTTCGGGCGAGTGGTTGGTGTCGACCACGCCGATCACCGGGATGCCCAGCTTCTTGGCCTCGGCCACGGCAATCTTGTGATAGCCGACGTCGATGCAGAAGATCGCGTCAGGCAGCGCGGTCAGGTCCTGGATGCCGCCGATGTCCTTCTCGAGCTTGGCGATCTCGCGCTCGAACATCAGGCCTTCCTTCTTGGTCATGGTTTCCAGACCGCCTTCGCGCTGGGCCTGCATGTCCTTGAGCTTCTTCAGCGAACCCTTGACGGTCTTGAAGTTGGTCAGCATGCCGCCGAGCCAGCGCTGGTCGACGAAGGGCATGTTGCAACGGCCGGCCTCGAGAGCCACCACCTCGCGCGCCTGGCGCTTGGTGCCGATGATCAGGATGGTGCCGCGGCGGGCGGAGAGCTGGCGCACGAAGGCCATCGCTTCCTGGAACTTCGGAAGCGTCTTCTCCAGGTTGATGATGTGGATCTTGTTGCGATGGCCGTAAATGAACGGGGCCATCTTGGGGTTCCAGAAGCGGGTTTGGTGACCGAAATGGACACCGGCTTCCAGCATTTCACGCATGGTGACGGACATGGGGTAACTCCGAAGGTTGAGTCTAGAATCCGGCGCGAATCGCCCAGCGGGGTGGCTTCATGCCAACACACCACTGGAGCGACACCTGTTCGATGGCCGGTTCGCGAATTTGTGTTCGCAAGCTTGTCACCGGCATCCGGCTCAATCCTGCTTGCTCACACGCTCTGTCATCTGGCAGGCCGGCACGTGATGCCGGCGCTGAGCTCAAAGTTTCGGCCTCGGCTCAGATGGACTTCCAGATAAACCCGAAGATTATAGCATCCGGACGCGGTCCGGATCTGTGCGCTGCAGCGGGCATCGTTCACCGCGGCGAGGCCACCGCCACCGCCCTGCTGGTGCAGTCGCTCACCGCGGCCGACACGCCGGCGGCTGAGCATGCCTTCGTGCGCCGCTTCGACGCCCAGGCCCGCGCGGCGGCGATGGCCGTCGACCATGCCCACGATGCCGGCGCGCCGGTGCCGGCCCTGGCCGGTCTGGCGGTGTCGATCAAGGATTTGTTCGACGTCGGCGGCCAGCCCACCACCGCCGGCTCGGCCTCGATGGCCGACGCCGAACCCGCGGCTGCCGACTGCCCCGCCGTGGCCCGGATGCGCGCTGCCGGCGCGGCGCTGATCGGCCACACCAACCTGAGCGAATTCGCGTTCTCGGGCGTCGGCATCAATCCGCACCATGGCACGCCGGCCAATCCGGTGACCCAGGTGCTCAACGCCACACCGCGCATTCCGGGCGGCTCGAGCTCGGGCGCCGCGGTCAGCGTGGCCAGCGGCGCCGCCTGGGCGGCGCTGGGCTCCGACACCGGCGGCTCGATCCGCATCCCGGCCGCGCTGCAGGGCCTGGTGGGCTTCAAGAGCACGCAGCGGCGGGTGCCGCTGGACGGCGCGATTCCGCTGTCGACCACGCTGGACACCGCCTGCGCCATCACCCGCAGCGTGCGCGACGCGGCACTGGTGCACGGCATCCTGGCGGCGCGCACGCCTCACCCGCTGGCCCGGCCGCTGGGCGCGCTGCGCCTGGCAGTGGTGCAGACGGTGATGCTCGACGGCCTGGACACCGAGGTCGGCCGCAGCTTCGAGCAGGCGCTGGCCCTGCTGCGCGCGGCGGGCGCGCAGCTCGAGGAGCTGCCGCTGGCCCAGCTCAACGAGCTGGCCAACCTGCAGGCGCAGGGCGGCTTTGCCGCGGCCGAGAGCTGGGCCTGGCACCGCCAGCGCCTTGATTCGCGCGAGCACCTGTATGACCCGCGCGTGGCGCTGCGCATCCGCCGCGGCCAGGCCATGGGCGCGGCCGACTACATTGATCTGATCGACGCCCGCCGCCACTGGATTGCCGCCGTCGAGTCGCGGCTGGCCAGCTTTGATGCGGTGCTGTCGCCCACCGTGCCGATGGTGGCGCCGCCCCTGGCCCCGCTGCTGGGCAACGACCAGCGCTTTTTTGCCATCAACACGCTGCTGCTGCGCAACCCCTCGGTGGTGAACATGCTGGACGGCTGCGCGCTGTCGCTGCCCTGCCAGGCGCCGGGCCAGATGCCGGTGGGCCTGATGGTCTGGGGCCCGGCACTGGCCGATGACACGGTGCTGGGCGTGTCGCAGGTGATCGAGACCACGCTGGCCGCGGCCTTCCACGGCAGCCACTGATTGAACATGACTGCACCTTGCTGCAAGCCGGCTGTGCCGGCCCCGCCCTCGGTCGCCGCGCAGCCCATGGCCGCCCGGCACCACCCAGACTTCCGGCGGAGCTGAGCGATGCGTGTGGCCGTCATCGGCGCCGGCATCGTCGGCGTCACCACTGCGTTTGAGCTGTCCTCGGACGGCCATGCGGTCACGGTGTTCGAGCGCCGCGGCAGCGTGGCCGAAGAAACCAGCTTTGCCAATGCCGGCGTGGTGGCGCCGGGCTATGTCACGCCCTGGGCTGCGCCGGGCATGCCGGCCAAGGTCTTGCGCCACCTGCTGGGCAGCCACGCGCCGGTGCGCCTGGGCCGCCCCTGGGCCAGCGGCCAGCTGGGCTGGATGTGGCGCTGGTGGCGCGCCTGCAGCGCACCGGTGTGGCAGGCCAACCGGGCGCGCATGCACCGCCTGGCGCGCTACAGCCAGGCCCATCTGGCCAGCCTGGGCGAGCAGCTGCGCATCGACTACGAGCAATCGCGCGGCTACCTGGTGCTGCTGCGCACGCCGCGTGATCTGGCCGGCAATCGCGGCAGCCTCAAGCTGCTGGCCGAACTGGGGGTCAGGTTCCATCTGGTGGATGGCGCCCGCGCCCGCGCCATCGAACCCGGCTTGAACCCCGACACGCCGCTGCATGCCGCGGTGCACCTGCCCGACGATGGCGTGGGCAACTGCCGGCAGTTTGCGCACCTGCTGCGCGGCGAGGCGCAGCGCCTGGGCGCGCAGTTCCGCTTCCAGCGCAGCGTGCTGGCCATCGAGGCCGGCAGCCAACCCCAGCTGCGCCATGCCGACGCCGCCGGTCTCGACGCGCGCAGCGAGCCCTTCGATGCGGTGGTGGTCTGCGCCGCGCTCGGCTCGCCCGCATTGCTCAAGCCGCTGGGCCTGCGCCTGCCGCTGGCGCCGGTGCATGGCTACTCGATCAGCGCGCCGCTGCGCCTGGTGGAAGGGCACCCCGATTTCGGCCCCCGCGCGGCGGTGATGGACGAGCGCTTCAAGGTCGCCATCAGCCGCCTGGGGCAGCGGGTGCGGGTGGCCGGCAGTGCCGAGCTGGGCGGCCGGCTCGACCGCCACGATGCGCGCGCCATCGCCACCTTGTACAAGGTGCTGGACGACTGGTACCCCGGCTGCGCCCAGCTGGCCCAGGTGCAGCAGTGGAAGGGCGCGCGCCCGATGCTGCCCGATGGCCCGCCGCTGCTGGGCGCCAGCGGCGCACCCGGCGTGTGGCTGAACCTGGGCCACGGCTCCAGCGGCTGGGCGCTGAGCTGCGGCTCGGCGCGGGTGCTGGCCGACCAGATCGCCGGGCGCACGCCGGCCATCGACACCGAAGGGCTGGATATCTCGCGCCTGCGCCGCCGCTGAGCTGACCCAGCGCAGCCGCGGCCGGCGCCGCGCCCGCACAATCGGCCGCGCCACCTTGGCGACGCCCTGCCCCTGGAGCCCGCGCCCGATGTCCGCCCTGCCCGGCCCGACGGCCACCATCACCCCGATCCTGCCCGCCGCCAGGGGCTGGCCGCTGCACGATGTGGCCGCCTCGCGCGCGCTCGAGCAGGCGGCCCTGGCCAGCCAGCCAGCGCATGCGCTGATGCAGCGCGCCGGCCTGGCCGTGGCCCGCCTGGCGCTGGCCATCGCCCCGCATGCCCGCCGCGTGTGGGTGGCCGCTGGCCCGGGCAACAACGGCGGCGATGGCCTGGTGGCCGCGCTGCACCTGCAGCGCTGGGGCCTGCAGGTGCAGGTCAGCCTGCTGGGCGAGGCCCAGTCCCTGCCCGCCGACGCCGCCGATGCCTGGCAGCAGGCGCGCGCGGCTGGCGTGCCGATCAGCACCGACCTGCCGGCGCAGCTCGACGCCGAGCTGTGCATCGACGCCCTGCTGGGCCTGGGCGCCACGCGCGAGCCCGCGGGCCTGCTGGCCGCCGCGATCCAACGCCTCAACACCCAGCGCGCGCCGGTGCTGGCCGTTGACCTGCCCTCGGGCCTGTGCGCCAACACCGGCCGCCCGCTGGGCGCCGCAGCGGTGCAGGCACAGCACACGCTGTCGCTGCTGACGCTGAAGCCCGGCCTGTTCACCGGCGCCGGTCGCGACCATGCCGGGCGGGTGTGGCTGGCCACGCTGGGCATCGATGGCGCAGGCCAGCCTGCCAGCGCCTGGCTGGGCGGCATGCCGCCGACGCTGCCGCGCCGCCACAGCCAGCACAAGGGCAGCTTTGGCGATGTGATCGTGCTGGGAGGCGCCGCCGGCATGGGCGGCGCCGCGCTGCTGGCCGCGCGCGCGGCGCTGACCGCCGGCGCCGGCCGGGTATGGGTGGCCCGGCTGGCCGGCGATGCGCTGGCGGTGGATGCCGCGCGGCCCGAGCTGATGCCGCGCGAGCCGGCCGATCTGCTGCAGCCCGACACCCTGGCCCGAGCCACCGTGGTGTGCGGCTGCGGCGGCGGCGCGCCGGTGCAAGCCGTGCTGCCAGCGGTGCTGGCCCACGCCGGCCGCCTGGTGCTGGATGCCGACGCGCTGAACGCCATGGCCGCCGATGCCGGACTGGCCGCGGCCCTGATCGCCCGCCAGCAGCCCACCGTGCTCACCCCCCACCCGCTCGAGGCGGCGCGCCTGCTTGGCTGCAGCGCCGCGCAGGTGCAGGCCGACCGGCTGGCCAGCGCCATGCAGCTGGCCGAGCGCCTGCGCGCCGTGCTGGTGCTGAAGGGCTCGGGCAGCGTGTTGGCCGCGCCAGGGCGGCCGCCATCGATCAACCCGACCGGCAATGCCCGCCTGGGCACCGCCGGCTCGGGCGATGTGCTTGCCGGCTGGCTGGGCGGCCTGTGGTCACAAGGCGATTCGGCCAGCCTGGATGACGCACTGGCCGCCGCCCGTGCCGCCGTGTGGTGGCATGGCCGCGCGGCCGAAACCGGCCCGCCGCACCTGCCCCTGAGGGCCGGTGACCTGATCGAGGCCATGGCCGCTGCGGTATCGGCCGCCGCGCCAGCCGCCAAGCACTCAGAACAAGGCGGGCGGGCCAGCGGGTGATCCCGGGCCTGACCGGCCCGGCAGGCTCAGCGCCGCGTGCGGCTCTTGGTGGCCTTGGCCGCGCCGGCCGACTTGGCACCGGCCGTGCGCGCCTTCTTGCCGGCCACGCCCTTGGTGCCGGCGCCCTGGCGCGAGGCCAGGGCCTTGCCTCGGGCGGCCTTGGTCTCGCGGTCGCGCACATGCACCACCTCGAGCTCGTCCACCGCGCTGGCCGGCGCCGGCTTGCGGCCACGGGCCAGCAGGCGGTCGGCCTCTTCGCCCTCGCGCACCAGGCGGAAGTCGATCTTGCGCGCGTCCAGGTCCACCCGGATCACCTGCACCCGCACCCGTGAGCCCACGGCGTAGCGCACGCCGGTGCGCTCGCCGCGCAGCTCCTGCTTGACCTCGTCGAAGCGGTAGTACTCGCCGCCCAGCTCGGTGATGTGCACCAGGCCCTCGACATACAGCTCGTCGAGCGTGACGAACAGGCCGAAGGTGGTGGCCGCGCTGACCGTGCCGCCGTACTCCTCGCCCAGGTGCTCGCGCATGAAGCGGCACTTGAGCCAGGCCTCGACATCGCGCGAGGCCTCGTCGGCGCGGCGCTCGTTGGCGCTGCAATGCGCGCCCGCGCCTTCCCACACCTCCATCTCCTGCGCGCTGGCCTGGGTCTTGGCCTTGCCGCTGGGCTTGGCCGCGGCCTTGGGCGGTGCGCGCCGCGGCGGCTGCGCCGGGTTTTGCACCTCGCCGGTCACCAGGTGGTAGCGCTTGGCCAGCAGCAGGGCCTTGATCACCCGGTGCACCAGCAGGTCGGGGTAGCGCCGGATCGGGCTGGTGAAGTGGGTGTAGGCCTCGTAAGCCAGGCCGAAGTGGCCCGAGTTGCTGGCGGTGTAGATGGCCTGCTGCATCGCACGCAGCAGCATCGCGTGGATCTGCGCCGCATCCACCCGGTCCTTGGTGGCCTGGGCGATGGCCTGCAGCTCGGCCGGCGTGGGCTCGTCGCTGAGCGACACGCCGATGCCCAGGCCGCGCAGGTAGGCCTGCAGCGACACCCGCTTCTCGGGCGTCGGGCCCTCGTGCACCCGGTACAGCGCCGGATGGGCGTGGCGCTCGATGAAATCGGCCGCGCAGACATTGGCCGCCAGCATCGATTCCTCGATCAGGCGGTGGGCGTCGGTGCGGGTGCGCGGCACGATCTTCTCGATGCGGCCGTTGTCGTCGCAGACGATCTGCGTCTCGGTGGTTTCGAAGTCGATCGCGCCGCGCGTGCCGCGTTGCTTGAGCAGCGCGCGGTAGACCTCGTGCAGGTGCAGCAGATGCGGCACCAGATCCTTGCGGCGCTGGGCCTCGACGCCGCGGGTATTGCCCAGCACCGCCGCCACCTCGGTGTAGGTGAGGCGGGCATGCGAGCAGATCACCGCCGGGTAGAACTGGTAGGCATCGATCTCGCCGTCCTCGCGCACGAGCATGTCGCAGACCATGGCCAGGCGCCCCACATCGGGGTTGAGCGAGCACAGGCCGTTGGACAGCTTCTCCGGCAGCATCGGGATCACCCGCCGCGGAAAGTACACCGAGGTGGCGCGCTCGTAGGCATCGTCGTCGATCGGCTCGCCCGGCTTGACGTAGTGGCTCACGTCGGCAATCGCCACGATCAGACGCCAGCCGCTGAAGGCCGTCTTGCCGCGACCGCGCTTGAGCGGCTCGCAGTACACCGCATCGTCGAAGTCGCGCGCGTCCTCACCGTCGATGGTGACCAGCGGCACGTCGGTCAGGTCGATGCGGTGCTTCTGGTCGGCCGGGCGGATGCGGTCGGGCAGTTGTGCCGCCTGGGCCAGCGTCTCGGCGGCAAAACGGTGCGGCACCTCGTACTTGCGCACCGCGATCTCGATCTCCATGCCCGGGTCGTCGATCTCGCCCAGCACCTCGGTGATGCGGCCCACCGGCTGCGAATACATCGACGGCGGCTCGGTCAGTTCCACCGCCACCACCTGGCCCACCGCGGCATTGGCCGTGGCGTTCTTGGGAATCAGGATGTCCTGGCCGTAGCGGCGATCCTCAGGCGCCACCAGCCAGGTGCCGTTCTCGTGCAGCAGCCGGCCGATGATCGGCGACTTGCGGCGCTCCACGATCTCGAGCACCCGGCCCTCGGGGCGACCCTTGCGGTCGTAGCGCACCACACGCACGCGGATGCGGTCGCGGTGCAGCACGGCGCGCATTTCCTGCGGCGCCAGATAGATGTCGGGCGCGCCATCGTCGCGGCGCAAGAAGCCGTGGCCATCGCGGTGACCCAGCACCGTGCCCTCGACCTCGCTCATTAAAGCCGTACTAAAATTGTGGTTATTTGTGTTCTGCATGAATTCGTAGCTATACTGCTAGCTTCAGTAGTTGATGACCTGAAAGCCCAGGTGGCGGAATTGGTAGACGCACTAGTTTCAGGTACTAGCGGGTAACTCCGTGGAGGTTCGAGTCCTCTCCTGGGCACCAACACCAGCAAACAGCCAGCACGCAAGTGCTGGCTGTTTTGCTTTGGGCTTTCGAAACGTCAAGAAAAAGGCCGCGAGATGCGGCAACGGGTTTGGCAAGGCGTGCATCGCGGTGCCAGACACCCACCCCGCGATGCCGTCTCCGGCATCGGCCAGTGGGGCCGGCACGCGATCGGTCAAATCGCCAGCTTCTTGGCCAGGCCTTCGGGACGCAACTCGTCGTACTCCTCGAAGGGCTGATGGATCCACGGACTCGTCGGCAGCATGTCCACATGGTAGTCGGGCATGTAGCTCGACACGCCCTTCACCCAGATCACCGCGCTGCGCAGCTCGCTGATCGCCGGCACGCCACGCAGGCGTTCGACCACCGCCTTGAGCGTGACGCCCGAGTCGGACAGGTCGTCAACCAGCAGCACGCGGCCGGCCAGTTCGCCCTTGGGCATGGTGATGTACTTGGCCATGTCCAGCCGGCCCTGGATGGTGCCGGCCTCGGCCCGGTAGCTGCTGGTGCTCATGATGGCCAGCGGCTTGTCGAACACCCGCGACAGCACATCGCCCGGGCGCATGCCGCCGCGCGCCAGGCACAGGATCTGGTCGAACTCCCAACCCGAGTGCGCCACCTTGAGCGCCAGGCGCTCGATCAGCAGGTGGTACTCGTCCCAACTCACATACAGGTGCTTGCCGTCATCGGTGAGCATGCGTTCTCCTCGTGATGTTCTTGAATGATGCGTCGGCGCCGTGGCTGCCGCCGATCAGATCTTGTACGGGTGGCGCAGCAAGATGGTGTGCTCGCGGTCGGGACCGGTGGACACCATGTCGATCGGCGCACCGATCAACTGCTCGACACGCTGCAGGTAGGCGCGGGCATTGGCCGGCAACTTGTCCCACTCGGTCACGCCGAAGGTGCTGTCGCTCCAGCCCGGGAACACCTCCCACACCGGCTCGCAGGCCACGATGTCGTCGGCATCCAGCGGCAGGATGTCGATGGCCTGGCCGCGCAGGGTGTAGCCCACGCACACCTTGATCTCGGGCAGCGAGTCGAGCACATCGAGCTTGGTGATGCACAGCCCCGACACGCCGTTGATGATGATCGCGCGCTTGAGCGCCGCGGCATCCAGCCAGCCGCAGCGGCGGGCGCGGCCGGTCACCGTGCCGCGCTCCTGGCCCACGGTGGACAGGTGGTGGCCAACGCCGCCCACGGCGTCGATGTCGAGCTCGGTGGGGAACGGGCCGCCGCCCACGCGCGTGGTGTAGGCCTTGGTGATGCCCAGGATGTACTGCAGCAGGTCCGGGCCCACGCCTGCGCCCGCCGCGGCATTGCCGGCCACGCAGTTGCTGCTGGTGACGAACGGGTAGGTGCCGTGGTCGATGTCGAGCAGCGTGCCCTGCGCGCCTTCGAACAGCAGGTTGGCGCCGGCCTTGTGTGCCTTGTACAGCGCATAGCCCACATCGGCCATCATGGGCTTGAGCTGTTCGGCCACGGCCATGGCCTGGTCGTAGATCGGCGCAAACTCCAGCGGCTCGCTCTTCAGGTAGCCCGACAGCGCCTCGTTGTGCAGCGCCAGCAGCTCGCGCAGCTTGCCCGCAAAGCGCTCGGGGTGCTTCAGGTCCTGCATGCGCAGCGCGCGGCGGGCCACCTTGTCTTCATAGGCCGGGCCGATGCCCTTGCCGGTGGTGCCAATCTTGCCTGCCGGCGTGGCCTCGCGCAGCGCCTCGCGCGCCTTGTCCACCGCCACATGGAAGGGCAGGATCAGCGGGCAGGATTCGCTGATGAACAAGCGCGAACGCACCTCCAGACCAATCTTCTCGAGCCGCTCGATTTCAAGCAGCAGGTGGCTGGGATCGACCACCACGCCGTTGCCGATGTAGCAGGGCACGCCGTCGCGCATGATGCCGCTGGGAATCAGCTGCAGCGCCGTCTTCACGCCCTTGATCACCAGCGTGTGGCCGGCGTTGTGGCCGCCCTGGAAGCGCACCACGCCATGGGCGTGGTCGGTCAGCCAGTCGACAACCTTGCCCTTGCCTTCGTCGCCCCATTGGGTGCCCACCACCACGACGTTGCGGCCGGGCGTGGGTGCGGTGTTCTGTTGCATTGCAGTCTCGACAATCAGTTGAATCTTCAGGCCCGCTGCAAGCGCTTACAGCGCACGCAGCGTCCAGGTCTTGCCAGCCGGGCCGTCGGCGGCCACCAGCTCGCGGTCGCAGTCGAACTCCTGGCCTTCGTGCTCATGGCCGGGCAGGATGCAGACCACGGTCTCGCCCTCGCTGCGCAGGCGGCGCACCGCCTGGCGCAGGGCCTGGTCTTCGCTCCAGGGCGCGCGGATGGCGCGGCGCTGCGGCGGCACCGGCGCGCAGGCCACCAGCACCTTCAGGTCGGCGGAGAAACCCACCGCCGGCCGGTTGCGGCCGAACACCGCGCCCACCTCGTCGTAGCGGCCACCGCGCAGCAGTGCATCGGCCGCACCGGGCGCATAGACCGCAAAGCGGGTGCCCGAGTAGTAGCTGTAGCCACCCATGTCGGACAGGTCGAAACCCACCCGCACATCGGGATGCACGCGCGCCAGATGGCTGGCCAGCCAGGCCAGATCGTCCAGCGCCGCATGGATCATCGGCCGCGCCGGCAGGCGCTCGCGCGCCGCAGCCAGCGTGGCCCCATCACCGTAGAGCAGCGGCAGCGCCAGCAGGCCGCTGCGGGCCTCGGCCGGAAAACCGGCCGCCAACGCCTCGAGGCGGGCGCTGTTCTTGGCGGCCAGCGCGGCGATCACCTCGCCCAGCGCCGCGGCATCCAGCGCCACGCCATCCAGCACGCCACGCACCAGGCGGGCATCGGCCAGGTCGATCACCAGATCACCCAGGCCGGCGGCGCGCAGACCGTCCAGCGCAAGATCCATCACCTCGAGATCGGCCTCGAGCCCGGCGTGGCCGTAGATCTCGGCGCCAAACTGCAGCGGCTCGCGCGTGGCCAGCGGCCCCTGTGGCCGCGTGTGCAGCACCGGGCCGCAGTAGGCCAGCCGGGTGACGCCGGCGCGGTTGAGCAGGTGTGCGTCGATGCGCGCCACCTGCGGCGTGCTGTCGGCGCGCACACCGAGGGTGCGGCCGCTCAATTGATCGACCAGCTTGAAGGTGCGCAGATCCAGCTCATGCCCGGTGCCGCTGAGCAGCGAATCCAGGTGCTCGAGCAGCGGCGGCATGACCAGCTCGAAGCCGTAGCCACGCGCCATGTCCAGCAGGCCACGACGCAGTTCTTCGAGGCGCCGCGCCTGCGCAGGCAGCACGTCGGCAATGTGCTCGGGCAGCAGCCAAGCAGAAGACATTTGAAAACCCGGGGGGGTTGAAAACGGCATTGTACCGGCGCGGCATGCCGGCACGGTGGCCTGCGACACGCATCAAAGGCCGCCGGCCGGCGCACCGCCGGCCCGTGCGGCTCAATGCCAGAGGCTCAGCAGCAGCAGGCCCAGCAGCATGCTGGCCAGGCCGATGAAGCGCAGCTGACCGTCACTGAGGGCCAGCGCGCGGGCGAACACCTCGCGCCAACGGCGCGGGCTCAGAAAGGGCAGCAGGCCTTCGATCACCAGCATCAGCGCCAGTGCGCCGAGCAGCAGATCCGCCATCGTGGCCGCCCGCTGAACCGTGTCAGTTCTTGCCGCGGGCCGGGGCTGCCGGGGCCGCAGCGCTGCCGCTGCCCTGCATGGCCTTGAAGAAGTCGGCCGAGGGGTCGACCACCATCACGTCCGACTTGTTGCGGAAGCTGGCGCGGTAGGCCTCGAGGCTGCGGTAGAACTTGGCAAAGGACGGATCGCGGCCAAAGGCGTCGGCATACATCGCGCTGGCCTTGGCATCGCCCTCACCCTTGATCTTCTGGGCGTCGCGGTAGGCCTCGGCAATGATCACTTCGCGCTGCTTCTCGGCCTCGGCGCGGATCTTGTCGGCTTCTGCCTGGCCCTGCGAACGCAACTCGTTGGCCACCTGCTTGCGCTCGGATTCCATGCGCTTGTAGACGGCATCGGTGATGTCGGCCACAAAGTCCACGCGCTTGATGCGCACATCGACGATCTCGATGCCGAAGGCCTTGGCCTCGTCCTCGAGCCGCTTGCGCACGTCCTGCATCACCTTGTCGCGCTCGGCGGCGAGCACGCCACGCACGGTGCGGCGGGTGATCTCCTCGTTGAACGCGGCCTGCACCACCGGGCTCAACCGGCCTTCGAGGTTGCGGATGTCGACGCCATTGTTGCGGATGAACTGGCGCGGCTCGGAGATGCGCCACTTCACCAGCCAGTCGATCACCAGGCTCTTCTTCTCGGCGGTGAAGATCGGCCGGGTCTCGGGGCTGTCCAGCGTCTGGATGCGCTTGTCGAGAAACACGACGTTCTGGAACGGCGGCGGCAGCTTGACCTTGAGGCCCGGCTCGCTGATGACTTCCTTGATCTCACCCAGCGCGTACACCACCGCCAGCTGGCGCTGGTCGACGACGAAGAGCGTGGAAGCCAGCAGCATCACCACCAGCAGGGCCGAAGCCACGTAGAGTCCGATTCGATTCATGGTCTGAGTCGTCCAGCGCGTGGTTCAGCGGCCGTCGCGGTCGCGGCTGCGGCTGCCGTCGCGCGAACGCGAGTCGGCGGCGGCGGCGCCCGAGGCCGAACCCGCGTCATTGTTCTGCGCCGCGGCCGGCACCGACTGCGGCACCACCTGCACCGTGCCGGTGGGCGCCGAGGCGCCGGAGGGCTGCAGCAGCTTGTCGAGCGGCAGGTACAGCAGGTTCGAGCCGCTGCGGCTGTCGACCATGACCTTGGTGACGCTGCTGTAGACCTGCTGCATGGTGTCGACGTACAGCCGGTCGCGGGTCACGGCAGGCGCCTTCTGGTACTCGGTGAGCACGGCGCGGAAGCGTTGCGCATCACCCTCGGCCTGCGCCACCACGCGCTGCGCGTAGCCTTCGGATTCTTCCTTCAGGCGCGCCGCCGTGCCGCGGGCCTTGGGCACCACGTCGCTGGCATAGGCCTGGCCTTCGTTCTTGTAGCGGTCGCGGTCGGCGCCGGCCTTCACCGCGTCGTTGAACGCCGCCTGCACCTGCTCGGGCACCTGCACGTTCTGCACGTTCACCGCCACGATCAGGATGCCCGCGCCCAGGCGGTCGACCTGGTTCTGGATCGACTTGGCCAGGTCGGTGGCGATGGCGTCGCGCTGCTCGTAGAGCACCGAGTCGACCTTGCTCTTGCCGACGATCTCGCGCACGGCCGATTCGCTGGCCTGCTCGACGGCCAGATCGGGGTCGCGGTTGTTGAACAGGTAGCCCTTGGCATCCTTCAGCCGGAACTGCACGGTGAAGCGGATGTCGACGATGTTCTCGTCCATCGTCAGCATCGACGAGTCACGCAGGCCGGTGGTCTGGGCCACGCTGTTGCGGCCCACTTCCACCGAGCGCAGCTGCGTCACGCCCACCGTCTCGTGGGCCTGGAACGGAAACGGAAAGCGCCAGTGGAAACCGGCATCCACCGTCTGCGCATAGCGCCCGAAGGTGGTGATGATGGCCTGCTGGCCTTCCTGCACGATGAAGAAGCCGCTGCCGGCCCACACCACGGCCACCACCAGCGCGATCAGGCCCACGCCGATGCCGGCGCTTTTCATGTCGGGCTGGAACGAGGGGCCACCGCCGCCATCGGGGTCTTGCTGGTCACGGCGCGGCGGCTGGCCATTGCCGCCGCCCTTGCCGTTGAACAGACCCGACAGCTTGCGGTTGAAGTCGCGCCACAGCTCGTCGAGATCCGGCGGGCCGTCGTTGCGGCCGTTGGCCATCTGCAGCGGTGCGGCGGCGTCCGGGCGGCGTTGCCACAGCGCGCTGACCAGCGCCTGCCCGGCAACGGCCACGGCGCCCAGGCGCCCACGGAAGCCAGCCACGCCGAAGTGGCGCGACGAGGTGGAAGAAGATGCGTGCATGCTCATGAGGACGCCGATGGTAACTTGGGCAAATCGGAGCCCGTGGGCGAAAACAGCAGGGTTTCCGACGGCTCGCCAGACTCCGATGCCTCGGCGCGGAACCGAGGATCTTGGGCCTCGTCGGGTGGATTCAAGTCCTGCGCGCCGGCCAGTTGCGCAATCAGCTCGCGCAGGCCCTCGAGCCCGCTGCCGTCGCGTGCACTGACAAACACCCGCGGCGTGCGCACGCCACCCGGGCGCTCAAGCCAGTCGCGCAGTTCGCGCGGCGCGGCCTCCAGCCGGTCGAGCTTGTTGAACACCAGCACCTGCGGGATGTCGCCGGCGCCGATCTCGGCCAGCACACGCTCGACCTCATCGCGCTGCTCCTGCAGCGCCGGGCTCGAGGCATCCACCACATGCAGCAGCAGATCGGCATCGGCCGCCTCCTGCAGCGTGGCCTCGAAAGCCTCGACCAGCTTGTGCGGCAGATCGCGGATGAAGCCGACGGTGTCCGACAAGGCCACCGCCGCACCCAGCTGCTGCAGGTACAGGCTGCGGGTGGTGGTGTCGAGCGTGGCGAACAGCTGGTCGGCCGCATAGGTGCGCGCCTTGACCAGGGCATTGAACAGCGTGCTCTTGCCGGCATTGGTGTAGCCCACCAGCGAGACGCGGAAGGTGCCGCTGCGCCGCCGTGCACCGCGCTGGGTGCTGCGCTGGCGCTTGACCTTCTCGAGCCGCGCCTTCACCTGCTTGATGCGCTCGCCGATCATGCGGCGGTCCAGCTCGATCTGGGCCTCGCCCGGACCGCCTCGGCCGCCGATGCCGCCCTGCTGGCGCTCAAGGTGGCTCCAGCGCCGCACCAGGCGGGTGGCGATGTACTGCAGGCGAGCCAGCTCGACCTGCAGCTTGCCCTCGTGGCTTTGCGCGCGCGCAGCGAAGATCTCGAGGATCAGCGCCGTGCGATCGGACACCGCCACGCCGATGTGGCGCTCGAGGTTGCGCTGCTGGGCCGGCGAGAGCGGCTGGTCGAAGATGACGCCATGGGCGCCATGCATCTGCACCAGCATCTTGATCTCGTCGGCCTTGCCGCTGCCCACAAACAAGGCCGGATCGGGCGCACGCCGGCGCGCGATCACCCGCGCCACCGTCACATCGCCCGCCGATTCAGCCAGCAGCGCCAGCTCGTCCAGCGTGGGATCGAAGGACTTGGCGTCGCCCAGGTCAACGCCCACCAGCACGGCCCGTGCGGGGCCGGGACGGTCGTCGTCGGTCGAAGGGTCCCGGTGTTCGGAACTCAAGTGGGCGTGCGGGGCACTGGGCCGCGGTTCAGGGTGCGCGCTCAGGCCGGGGTGGCCGGTTCGCTGGCGTGGAAGTTCACCGGACGACCTGGCACCACGGTGGAGATGGCGTGCTTGTAGACCATCTGGGTGACGGTGTTGCGCAGGAGGACGACGTACTGGTCAAAAGACTCGATGTGGCCCTGCAGCTTGATGCCGTTGACCAGGTAGATCGAGACCGGTACATGCTCCTTGCGCAGCAGGTTCAGGAACGGGTCTTGTAGAAGCTGCCCTTTGTTGCTCACGATATGACTCCGTGTTGGAGAGGGTTCTGGAGGAGGCACATTAACACATCGGGGAAAGCCCTGAGACCCTCGCCGCGCTGGCCCCCACAAGCGACAGGATCAGTCCTTGTCGGCGTCGAACGGGTTCTTCGACGAGCGCATCTCGATGCGCATCGGCGTGCCCACCAGCTTGAAGTGCGCGCGAAAGCGCCCCTCGAGGTAACGCTTGTAGACGTCGGTGACATGCTCGAGTGCATTGCCGTGGATGACCACGATCGGCGGGTTCATGCCGCCCTGGTGCGCGTAGCGCAGCTTGGGGCGGAACATGCCCGATCGCTTGGGCTGCTGGTGCTCCACCGCCTCGTGCAGCAGGCGCGTCAGCTGCGGCGTGGGCATCTTGGTGGTGGCCGACTTGTGGGCATCGGCGATGGCCCGCCACAGCGGCGTGAGCCCCTGGCGCTTGAGCGCCGAGATCTGCAGCACCTCGGCAAAGCGCAGAAAGGCCAGGCGCTGCTCGAGCGCACGCTCGAACATCTGGCGCTGGTAGGCATCCACCGCGTCCCACTTGTTCACCGCCACCACCACGGCACGGCCCGATTCGTGGATGTAACCGGCGATGTGCGCGTCCTGGTCGGTCACGCCCTGGGTGGCGTCGAGCATCAGCACCACCACATGGGCATCGGCGATGGCCTGCAGGGTCTTGACCACCGAGAACTTCTCGATGGCCTCGAAGACCTTGCCCTTGCGGCGCAGGCCGGCGGTGTCGATCAGCTCGAACTTGCGGCCGTTGCGCTCGAAAGGCACGCTGATCGCGTCGCGCGTGGTGCCCGGCATGTCGAACGCGACCAGGCGTTCCTCGCCCAGCCAGGTGTTGATCAGGGTGCTCTTGCCGACGTTGGGCCGGCCGGCCACGGCCAGGCGGATCGGCGCGTTGGCATCGGGCTCGGCGGGCTCGTCGTCTTCGGGAAAGCTGTCGAGGGCGACATCGAGCAGGCTGCGGATGCCCTGGCCGTGCGCCGCCGACACCGGGTTCGGATCGCCCATGCCGAGCTCGAAGAACTCGCCCAGCGCCGGGGCCTCGAGCATGCCTTCGGCCTTGTTGACGGCCAGCAGGGTGCGCTTGTTGGCGGTGCGCAGGTAGCGTGCGATGTCGTGGTCTTGCGCCGAGACGCCAGCCCGCGCATCGACGACGAACACCACCACATCGGCCTCGGCCACCGCGGCCTGGGTCTGCTCGGCCATCTTGGCCACGATGCCGGTGGGCTTCTCGGGCTCGAAGCCGCCGGTGTCGATGACGATGAAGCTGCGACCGGCGTGCTGGCCGTCACCGTAGTGGCGGTCGCGCGTGAGACCGGCAAAGTCGGCCACGATGGCATCGCGGCTCTTGGTCATGCGGTTGAACAGCGTGGACTTGCCCACATTGGGGCGGCCCACGAGGGCGATGACAGGCTTCACTTGGCGTGCTCGGACAGGAATCGAAGGGGCCGGCCAGACGCCGGGCCGCCCCAAGGCAGGCTGGCGGCCCCGCGGGGGCCAGCGAGCCAGGCGAGCGCGGGGCTGAACATCATTCGGGACGGAAGGCGAAGAGGCCGCCGTTGCGGGTGACCACCAGCACGGTGGCGCCCGACAGCACGGGCTGCGCCACCACCGGCGAGCCGTCGGTGGGCAGGCGCAGCACCAGCTTGCCCTCGGCGCGCGACAGGAAGTGCACCTGGCCTTCGTAGTCGCCGAAGATCACCGCGCTACCGGCCGACAGCGGCGCGCTGAGGCTGCGGTACAGCAGGCGCTCGTTGCTCCAGGCCAGGTCGCCATTGCTGGCGCGCCAGGCGTTGATGCGGTCGGAGCCATCGGCGCCGAACAGGTATTCGGCGTCACCGCCGACCGCGTTCATGCCACCGGCATTGCGGCTCCAGCGCACGCTGCGCTTGGCCAGGTCGGCACAGCCGACTGCGGTCTGGAACGCGCGGGCACAGACCACGTCGCCCACCCGCACCATCGGGCCCAGCAGGTCGTTCAGACGCTCGACCTCGTTGGTGCCGCGCGGCGAGGTCAGCGGCAGCTCCCAGCGCACGCTGCCCTTGGTGGGATCGATGCCCACCAGCACGGCGCCGATGCCGGCCACCAGCGTGTCCTGGAAGGCGGTCAGCAGGCCGGGCTGGGCCAGCGTGAGGGCCTCGCCCTGGCGCGTGGCCGACCACAGCTTGAGCCCGTCCTGCAGATCGAAGGCGTGCACCACGCGGTCGACACCCATCACGAACACGCGGCCACCGGCCACCAGCGGCGGCGTGACCACGCGCGTGGCCAGTCGCTTGCTCCAGCCCTTGACGCCCTGGTCGAGCACCACCAGCTCGTTGTCGCGGGTCACCACGGCGGCATGGCGGCCGTCGCTGCCCACGCCGGCCGAGAGCTTGTCGCCGGCACTGCCACGCCAGACTTCGCGGCCGCTGTCGGCGTCCAGTGCCATCACCGTGCCGTCGCTGCCGGCCACCACGAACTGGCCATTGCGCGACACCACACCGAGCGGAAACTGCACCGCATCCAGCCGCGCCTGCCAGACCTGGCGGCCGGCGATCTGCGGTGCCACGGTGTCCAGCGCGGTGGGCTTGGGCTTGTCGGCCGCGCAGCCGGCCAGCAGGGCCACGGCGCAGGCCAGCGGTGCGGCCAGCGTGGCCAGGCTCAGGCGCCGCATCATTGCGCGGCTCCAGAGGCGGCGGCGGCCGGGGCCGGGGCGGCGCCCAGCGCGGTCAGCTTGGCTTCCACCAGGCGGCGGTAGTCGGTCTTCTCGTCGATGGCCTTCCAGGCGGCCTGGTAGGCGGTCTTGGCCTCGGCGGGCTTGCCCTGGGCCAGCAGCACATCGCCGCGGCGGTCGGCGGCCAGGCCGGCAAAGGTGGGGGCGGTCACGCCGTCCAGCGCCTTCAGTGCGGCATCGGGCTGCTTGGCATCGAGCAGCACACCGGCCAGGGCCAGGCCGGCGATGGCGCGGTACTCGAGCTCGCTGCCGTTTTCAGCCACCCAGCCCAGCGTGGCCTTGGCGGCGTCGGTCTGGCCCTTCTCGGCCTGCAGCTTGCCGGCCATCAGGCCACCCTGCTGGGTGAGCACGGTGCGCGGGTAGCGGTCCTTCAGGTCGTTGAACACGCGGCCGGCCTTGTCGGCGTCGCCCAGCACGGCGGCCTGGTCGAGCGCGTCAAACATCGCGGCGGCCTTGGCGGCCTGGTCGCGCTGGTACCAGTTCCAGCCGTTCCAGGCGGCAAAGGCCAGCAGCACGGCGGTGATCACCCAGGTGATCAGGTTGCCGTACTTCTTCCAGAAGGCCTTGAGTTCGTCGAGTTGTTCCTGCTCCTGCAGGTCGAGTGCGGTGGCCATGAGGCGTAAGGTTCTCGGGTCAGACAGCCGGCAAGGGCAGGAAAGGGGCCGGTCCGCATGCCGCGGACCGTGGCCCGGGATTATGCGGTGCGCAGTTCGGCTGCCCAGGCGGCCACGTCGGCCAGCGGGCGCAGTGTTTGCCCGCCCTGCCCTTCGGCTGCGGCGTCGGCGCCCTGGCGCAGCGGCTTCAGAGCCACCACCCCCTGGGCCAGCTCATCGCCACCAAACACCAGCGCGTAGCGTGCACCGCTGGCGTCGGCCTTCTTGAACTGGTTCTTGAACGAGCCGCCGCCGGCGTGCATCTGCACCGCCACGCCGGCCGCACGCAGCGCGTCGATGGCCACCAGGGCCTGCGGCAGCGCCGCCGCGTCGGGGATCACGGCGTAGGCATCGGGGCCGCTGCCCGGCACCGGCACGCCCAGCTCCTGCAGCAGCAGCAGCAGGCGCTCAATGCCCAGGCCAAAGCCGATGGCCGGCGTGGGCTTGCCGCCCAGCTGCTCGAACAGGCCGTCGTAGCGGCCACCGCCGCACACCGTGCCCTGCGAGCCCAGGTGGTCGGTGATCCACTCGAACACCGTGAGGTTGTAGTAGTCCAGGCCGCGCACCAGGCGCGGGTTGATGCGGTACGGCAGGCCCGCGGCATCGAGCACCGCGCACACCGCGGCCAGGTGGGCACGGCTCTCGGCCCCCAGGTGCTCCTGCAGCTTGGGCGCGGCGTCCACCAGGGCCTGCATGGCCGGGTTCTTGGTGTCGAGGATGCGCAGCGGGTTGCTGTGCAGGCGGCGCCTGGCGTCTTCGTCCAGCTGCTCGGCATGGGCCTCGAAGTAGGCGATCAGCGCGGCACGGTGGGCGGCGCGCTCGGCCGGCTGGCCCAGGCTGTTGAGCTCGAGCCGCACGTCGGCACCAGCCTCGTTGCCGACCTTCAGGCCCAGGGCCTGCCACAGCTGGCGCACCAGCAGGATCAGCTCGGCATCCACATCGGGGCCGGCAAAGCCCAGCGCCTCGACATCAAGCTGGTGGAACTGGCGGTAGCGGCCCTTTTGCGGCCGCTCGTGGCGGAACACCGGGCCGATGCCCCACACCCGCAGCGGGCCGTTGTACAGCGCGTTGTGCTCGACCATCGCGCGCACGATGCCGGCGGTGATCTCGGGGCGCAGCGTCAGCCGGTCGTTGTTCATCGCGTCGGTCCAGGAGTACATCTCCTTTTCGACGATGTCGGTGGCCTCGCCGATGCCGCGCACGAACAGCGCCGTGGGCTCGACGATGGGCGTCATCAGGTACTGGTAGCCATGGCGGGCCAGCACCTGCGCCACGGTGGTCTCGAACCAGCGCCACAGCGCGGAATCGGGCAGCTTTTCCTTGCGCGGCACGCCGGCCGGCAGGATGTCGTTCATGCCTTTGACGGCAAGCAGTTTGTCGGCCATGGAAGCTCGGGGGGAATGTCAGTGGATCAGCGGGGCATCACCCGGCTGCCGGGCACGCCACGCCGGGCGCCGGCGCGGCTCGCGGCGCGTCAATGGGCGTCGGTGGCAGCGCCCTGGCGCGAGCCGAAGCGGCGCTCGATGTACTGCTCGACGATGCGGTGGAACTCCTGCGCGATGCCCTCGCCGCGCAGGGTCAGGGCCTTGGCGCCGTCGATGAACACCGGGGCCGCCGGCGCCTCGCCGGTGCCGGGCAGGCTGATGCCGATGTCGGCATGCTTGCTCTCGCCGGGGCCGTTGACGATGCAGCCCATCACCGCGACCTTGAGGTTCTCGACGCCGGGGTACTGCGCCTTCCACACCGGCATCTGCGCACGCAGGAAGTCGTCGATCTGCTTGGCCAGCTCCTGGAAGGTGGTGCTGGTGGTGCGGCCACAGCCCGGGCAGGCGGTGACGCTGGGCACGAAGCGGCGCAGGCCCACGGCCTGCAGGATCTCGAGCGCCACCAGCACCTCCTGCGTGCGGCTTTCGCCGGGCTGCGGGGTGAGGCTGACGCGGATGGTGTCGCCGATGCCCTGCTGCAGCAGCAGGCCCAGCGCCACGCTGGAGGCCACCGTGCCCTTGGTGCCCATGCCGGCCTCGGTGAGACCCAGGTGCAGCGGGTAATCGCAGCGTTGCGCCAGGGCCTGGTAGACGCTGACCAGGTCCTGCACGCCGCTGACCTTGCAGCTGATGATGGCCTGCTCGGGCCGCAGGCCCAGCTCCACCGCCCAGTCGGCCGACTGCAGCGCCGACTGGATCAGCGCCTGGTACATCACCTGCTGCGAATCCCAGGGCTCGGCGCGCCGGGCATTGGCGTCGTACATGGCGGCCAGCAGTTCCTGGTCGAGGCTGCCCCAGTTGACGCCGATGCGCACCGCCTTGTCGTACTTGACGGCGGCCTCGATCATGGCGGCGAACTGGCGGTCGCGCTTGTCGCCCTTGCCCACGTTGCCCGGGTTGATGCGGTACTTGCTGAGCGCCTGGGCACAGGCCGGGTACTCGGTCAGCAGGGTGTGGCCGTTGTAGTGGAAGTCGCCCACCAGCGGCACGTCGATGCCCATGCGGTCGAGCTGCTCGCGGATGTGCGGCACGGCCTGCGCCGCCTCGGGCGTGTTGACCGTGATGCGCACCAGCTCGCTGCCGGCCTGGGCCAGCTCCTTGACCTGGATGGCGGTCTCGATCACGTCCACCGTGTCGGTGTTGGTCATCGACTGCACCCGCACCGGCGCGTCGCCACCGATGGTGACCACGCGGCTGCCCCACACCACGCGGGCCTGGCGGCTGCGGCGCGGCGCCGGGCTGGCCGGGACCACCAGGGGCAGGTTGAAGACGTCTTCGAGGCTCATGGCGAAATCGGGTTGGCGACGCGAAGGGGCGCCCGCGGGCGCGCGGATGACAGGCGGCTCAGGGCAGCGACAGCGAGGCCACGTTGTCGCGGCGGAACTTCGACAAATCCACCGGCCGGCCCTGGAACACCAGCTCGGTGCCGGCCACGTTGCCGATTCTGAGCTTCAGCGGTGCCGGGCCGTCGAAGGCCATGCTCTCACCCGCGCTGAAGGTGCGGGCAACCAGCACGCGGCCCTGGGCGTCCTGCACCTGCACCCAGGTGTTCTGCACGGCGCGCATCTGCAGCACGCCCGAGGCTGCCGCGGCCCCTGGCAGCGCAGCCACCGCGGTGGCCGGGCTCTCGGCCGCGGGCACGGCCGCCGACACAGCCGCCGACGCCGCGGGCACCGGCTCGGCCAGCGGCGCGGCCAGCGGCGCGGCGGCCTGCACCGGCTCGGCCGGCACGGCAGCGGTCTGTGCCGCAGCAGGCGGCACTGCACCAGGCGGTACCGCACCAGGCAGCACGGCCGGCGCCGGCGAGGCGGCATCGCCGCCCGGCAGCGTGGCGCCCAGCGGTTCGGCCAGCTGGCGTGGCACCAGCACGAACGCGGCCGCTGCCAACAGCAGCAAGGCCGCCAGCCAGGGCACGGGCCGGCGCCACGGCGCCCATTCGGACCAGGCCGACCAGGTCGACCAGGCGCCCCAGGCCAGACCATGGCCGCGCTCGGGCATCGGCGTGTTCAGGCCTTCGTCCACGCGCTCCAGGCGGCTGGCCACTGCGCCGGGCATGCGCGCCAGCACCGGCGCTGCATCGGCCTTGAGTGCGCGGCACACGGTCTGGGCCAGCGCGCGGGCAAAGGTCAGGTCGGGCAGCTCGCCCAGGCGACCGGCCTCCAGCGCATCCAGCTTGGCCGGCGTGACCTTGATGGCCGTGGCCAGCGCGGCGATGTGCATGCCCTGCGCCTCGCGCAACTGGCGCAGCATGGCGCCGGCCGCCGCGGCATCGGCAGTCACGGCCTGAGCGGCATGGGCAGGCGACAAGCCCGGCGAGACAGAAGCTTCAGTCATCGAACTGCCCGCGCTCGTACAGCGCGGCTTCGGGCGATTGCGGATGGCGCGAGCGCAGCTGGTCGCCCAGGCGTCGCGCCGGCTGGATGCGGCCGGCCTTGTGCTCGATGCGTGCGGCCAGCCACAGGGTCTGGGCATTCACCAGCGCCGGGTTGTCGTTCAGACGCCCGACGTAAAAGCGCGCGCGCTCGAGCTCGCCACGCCGGTACAGCACCTCGGCCAGGTTGATGCCCACGGCCGGGTTGGCGGGGTCGAGCTCGTAGGCGCGCATCAGCGCGCCCTCGGCCTCGGTCCAGCGCGAATCGCGGCCAAAGCAGATGCCGCGCGCCAGCTGGGTGCGCGCCACATCGCGGTACTGCGGCTGGGCCAGGGCCTCGGCAAAACGCGCCTGAGCCTCGGCCTGGCGGTTCTGCTGGCAATAGAACCAGCCCTGGTTGTGCAGCAGGCCGCCGTCGCGCGGGTTGATCGCCAATGCGCGGCGATAGCTGTCTTCGGCCAACCGGCTCTCGCCCATGGCGCCGTAGATCAGCGCACGCAGGCCGTAGGCATCGGCCGACTGCGGGTTGATGGCAAGCGCCTGCTTGACCTCGTCCAGCGCGGTGTCGAGCTGGCCGCGACCGAAGTAGGCGCTGGCCAGTTCGAGCCGCACCTGCGCGCGGCGGTCGACATCGGTCTGGTCGGAGGCGGTGGCGATGGCGCGCGGCTCATCGGCCGGCAGGCGCTCCGGGCCGGCGGCACAGGCCGCCAGCAGCAGGCCAGCGGCCAGGACGACCCCCGCAGCGGCGGCGCGCATCATGGCGCGGCGGGCCCGGCCGCGGGCGGCGGCTTGGCCGCACCGGGCACCAGGCGCACCACCTGCACCTCCGGGCGGGTCAGGCGCTCGGCGGCGCGGGTGCGGTCCTGCACCTCGCCGGCCAACTGCCCGCAGGCGGCGGCAATGTCGTCGCCGCGGGTCTTGCGGATGGTGGTCACGATGCCGGCGTCCTGCAGTACCTGGGCAAAGGCCAGCACCCGCTCGCGCGGCGAGCGGTGCAGGCCCGAGGCCGGGAAGGGGTTGAACGGAATCAGGTTGAGCTTGCACGGCACGCGCGGCGCACCGGCACGGCCCTGCACCAGCGCGATCAGCTGCCGCGCCTGCTCGGGGGAATCGTTCACGCCGTCGAGCATGCAGTACTCGAAGGTGATGAAGTCGCGCGGCGCCGCCGCCAGATAGCCCTGGCAGGCCGCAAACAGCTCGGCCAGCGGGTACTTGCGGTTCAGCGGCACCAGCTGGTCGCGCAGCGCGTCGTCGGGCGCGTGCAGCGAGACGGCCAGCGCCACCGGGCAATCGGCCTTCAGGCGCTCGATCATGGGCACCACGCCCGAGGTCGACACGGTGACGCGCCGCCGCGACAGGCCGTAGCCATGGTCGTCGAGCATCACCTTCAGCGCGGGCACCAGCGCAGCGTAGTTCTGCAGCGGCTCGCCCATGCCCATCATCACCACGTTGGTGATGGCGCGTTCGCCAGCGGGCAGCTTGAGGCGCTGGCGCAGATGGTGCTCGGCAAACCACAGCTGGGCCAGGATCTCGCCCGTGCCAAGGTTGCGGCTGAAGCCCTGGTGGCCGGTGGAGCAGAAGCGGCAGCCCACGGCGCAACCGGCCTGCGAGCTGATGCACAGCGTGCCACGGTCGTCCTCGGGGATGAACACCGCCTCGACGGCATCGCCCGCGCCCACGTCGAACAGCCACTTGATCGTGCCGTCGGCCGAGGCCTGCTCGCTGGCCACCGGCAGCGGCCGCATGACGGCCGTGCCCTGCAGCTTGGTGCGCAGCGACTTGGCCAGATCACTCATCTGGTCGAAATCGCGCGCGCCCTTCTGGTGGATCCAGCGAAACAGCTGCACGGCGCGGAAGCGCTTCTCGCCCAGCGTCCCGCACCACGCCGTCAGCGCGTCGAGATCGAAGTCGAGCAGGTTGACCAGGCTCACGGTACAGAGCAGCGAGAAAGGCTACCCGATCCGCCAAGCACCGCAGCCCACCCAGCGGCCGCCGCGGAACCGGCTCCGCCGGGCCGCTGGCGGCGCCCCCTGGGGGGAGGCGCCGAAGGCGCTTCGGGGGGAGCCAAGCTCAGCGGCCAGCGTAGACGTTCATGCCGGGGAAGAAGAACGCCACTTCGACAGCGGCGGTTTCCGGGGCGTCCGAGCCGTGCACGGCATTGGCGTCGATCGAGTCGGCGAAGTCGGCACGGATGGTGCCCTTCTCGGCCTTCTTGGGGTCGGTGGCGCCCATCAGCTCACGGTTCTTGGCGATGGCGCCTTCACCTTCCAGCGCCTGGATCATCACCGGGCCCGAGACCATGAAGTCGACCAGGTCCTTGAAGAACGGACGGGCCTTGTGCACGGCGTAGAACTGTTCGGCTTCGCCACGCGACAGGTGCACCATCTTGGCGGCGATGACCTTCAGGCCGGCGCCTTCAAAGCGGGCGTAGATCTGGCCGATCACGTTCTTCGCGACGGCGTCAGGCTTGATGATCGAGAGGGTGCGTTCGATGGCCATGAAATGCTCCTGAATCAAGGACTTGAGGGTTAACCGCGCATTCTAGCGCGACGGGGTGAAAGCACCGGGTCAGCGGCGGCCGCGCTTGCGACCACCACCACCACCACCACCACCACCACCACCACCACCTCCACCTCCACCGCCGCCGCCGCGGTTGTCGTTCTGGAACTTGCGCACGAAGGCATCGGCGCCGATGTAGCCCACCGAGGTCTTCATCGGGTCGGGCTGGCCGCCGCCAGCACCACCACCACCGCCACCACCGCCGCCGCCCTTGCCCTTGCGGGCAAACGGGTTCTGCTTCTGCACGAAGCGCTTGTCGTAGGTCTGCTCCAGCGGGTTCGGGATCGGGCCGTCCTCGGCGTACTCGCGCTTGGGCTGGCGCGCCTCGCGGATGGCACGCTTGTCGAAGGTCTGGATCAGCGGGTTCGGGATGCGCGCAAACTCGTCCGACTCGCGGTCACGCGGCGGACGCTCGGCGCGATCACCCCGGTCGGCACGTTCTGCACGGTCGGGGCGCTCACGGCGCTCCTGCGGCCCGGCCGGCTGGCCCTGGCCCTGCTGGCCCTGCCCGCGCTGGCCGCCCTGCTTGGGGCCACGCTCCTGCGGCCGGTCGTTGCGCTCGCCGCGGTCCTGGCCGCGCTGCTTGCCACGCGGGCCGTCACCACGGCGGCCATCGCGTTCGCCGTCGCGCGGTGCTTCGCGGCCATCGCGGCCGTCACGCCCATCGCGACCGTCACGCCCATCGCGGCCCTCACGCCCATCGCGCCCGTCACGGCCACCGCGCACCGGCTCGCGGCCTCCCGCGGCACGGCGCAGCTCGGCCACCTCGGCCACGTTGAGCGCCACATGCACGCCACGCTTCAGGCCGCGCGGCAGCACCACGCAGCCGTAGCGGATGCGGATCAGCCGGCTGACCGCCAGGCCCACCTTGTCGAAGAGCTTGCGCACCTCGCGGTTGCGGCCTTCGTTGATGACCACGCGGTACCAGTGGTTCACGCCTTCGCCGCCGCCGTCTTCGATCGACGTGAACTGCGCCCGCTGGCCATCGATCTCGACGCCATCGATCAGCTTCTGGCGCTGCTCCTGGTCCAGCGAGCCCAGCACGCGCACCGCGTACTCGCGCTCGACGCCGAAGCGCGGGTGCATCAGCTGGTTGGCCAGTTCGCCCGAGTTGGTGAACAGCAGCAGGCCTTCGGTGTTGATGTCGAGCCGGCCGACCGACTGCCACTTGCCCTGAGGCAGACGCGGCAGGCGGCGGAACACCGTGGGGCGGTGCTGCGGATCGTCGTGCGTGACCACTTCGCCCACCGGCTTGTGATAGGCCAGCACACGCGCCGGCAGGGGCGCGATGCGGACCTTGATCTGCCGGCCGGCCACGCTGATGCGGTCACCGAACGAGATGCGCTGGCCGGTGTGAGCCACCTGGCCATTGACCTGCACCTTGCCTTCGGCGATGAGCTGCTCCATGTCGCGGCGCGAGCCGATGCCGGCCTGGGCCAGCACCTTGTGCAGCTTGGGCGCATCGGGGTCGGCGGCCAGCACACGCTTGTCGGCGTCGGGCGGCGGCGGGGCTTCGCCGGCCGCGGCGTCGTAGGCACCCGACAGCACATCGGCGAAAGCCTCGCCCACGTCCAGACCCACCGGGCGCGGGCCGCCGTTGTCGTCGCCCACCACGGCCGCCTCGGGCGGCACCACCATGGGTTCGTCGTCGTCATCGTCGCCATCGTCGCTGGCGCCGGGTTGCACGGTGACCACGGTGTATTCATCGGCCGCGCCGGCGCTGGCGGCATCACCGCCCTCGTCGCCACGCCCTTCGCCACGCCGGCCACGGCGGCGGTTGCGATTGCGGTTGCGGCGGCTTTCGCCATCGGCGCCAGCGTCTGCGCCGCCGGGTTCGCCACCTGCTTCGCCACCTGCCGCCCCATCCGCCGCTGCGGCGGCCTCGGTGGCCTCGGCGGGCGCGCTGGCGGCATCGGCGGCCGCGCCAGCCTGGGCACGCCCGGCCGCGGCCGGCGCAGGCGCAGGCACCGCGGCCGGCGCTTGCGGCAGCTCAGCGGCCGCCACCGGTGCGGCGGCAGCCAGCGGCGCCTCGGCTGCCGGCTCGGCAGCAGCCGCTGTACGGCGCCGTGTGCGGGCCGGCTTGGCCGCGGGTGCGTCGGCCACGGCATCGGCGCCCGGCTCAGGCGACGGGGCAGCGGCCGGCTCGGCGGCGGCCGGCGCCGCGGGTGCCGCAGCGGCTTCAGCCGGCTCGGCTGCCGGCGCGGCGGCCTTGCGCCGGGTGCGCTTGGCGGCAGGTGCGGGCGCCACGTCGGCTTCGGCCACCGGCTCGGCCACCACCGCCGCCGCGGGGCTGGTCGGCTCGGCAGACGCGTCGGCGGCGGGCTCGGTGGCCTTCACGGCGCGCTTGCGGCGCGGCTTGGGCGCGGCGGCCTCGGCTTCGGCTGCGCCAGGCGCACCCGACAGGTCGGAGGGCTTGGAATCGTTGTCTTGCGGGTTCATGCGTGCGCAGCGGGGGGGATGTCGGTGGAGGCGTCGCCGTCGGCCGGTGCCGGGGCGGGATCGGCAGCCGCAGGAGCGGTTGCCTCGGGGTCAAGCAGGGAGGCGGCAGGTGCCGCCAGGTCAGCGGGCACGGCCGGTGCCAGAACCTCGGCGAGGTCGGTCACCACGGCCACGGCCTCGGCGGGCAGGGCCGCGTCCAGCGGCAGATCGGCCTGGCCGGGATCGTCTTCCGGCGCCGGTGGCGGCAGCTCGGCACGGCCGGGGTCGAACACCTCGGCCGTGGGCGGGCCTTCGAGCGTTGGCAGCTGGTCGAGGCTGGCCAGGCCGAGGTCGTCAAGAAACTGCCGCGTGGTGGCATACAGCGCCGGGCGGCCCGGCGCCTCGCGGTAGCCGATGCTCTCGATCCAGCCGCGGTCCTCGAGCGACTTGACGATCTGGCTGGAGACCGTGACACCGCGGATGTCTTCGATGTCGCCGCGGGTCACCGGCTGGCGGTAGGCAATGATGGCCAGCGTCTCCATCGTGGCGCGCGAGTAGCGCGGCGGCTTCTCGGGGTGCAGGCGGTCCAGGTAGTCGCGCAGCTCGGGCCGGCTTTGAAACCGCCAGCCACTGGACAGGGCCACCAGCTCGACGCCGCGGCCTTCCCAGTCACGCACCAGCTCGTCGAGCAGGCTGCGCAAGGTGTCGGCACCCACCTGCTCGTCGAACAGCAGGCGCATGTCGCGCAGGGGCAGCGGCTGCTGCGCGCAGATCAAAGCGGTCTCGAGGACGCGCTTGGCCTCAAGTGTGTTCATGAACCCTTGTTCACGTGGGCCACCGGGTGAGCGGCGGCAATGTCGAATCGCATCGTGGCGAAAGTCCGGGGGAGCCGGATCGGTGGCAGCGCCGGCGGTTGCCAGTGGCGCGCTTCATCGTTTGTCGACCGGGAGGCGGCCCGTTGCCGCAGAACCCGACGGGGCCCGTCGCACGTTGTTCGGCGTTCGGGCGGCTCGTCCGGCGGCCGTGGGGGCTGGGCCGGAGGGGCATCACCAGTGAGGGGGCTCTGTCGGGATCGTGGATCCCTCGCCCTCGGCGCACCGGCTTGCGGCCGCAGTATAGCGCCACGCCGGCGCGGCGCCCGGTCGTCAATCCTGCGCCACGGCTGGCGCACCGGGCTGCACCTGGGCCCAGGCGGCCGCCAGGTCGGGCGGCAGCGCGGCGGCAAAGGCCATCGGGCGCTCGTCGGCCGGGTGGGCAAAGGCCAGCTCGGCGGCATGCAGGGCCTGGCGCTGCAGGCCCAGCACCGGGCGCCCGCCATACAGCGCATCGGCCAGCAGCGGGTGGCCGCGCGACGACAGGTGCACACGGATCTGGTGCGTGCGGCCGGTGTGCAGCTTGCAGCGCACGGCCGTGACGGCGCGGCCGTCGATCTCGACCACGGCCAGCCGCTCGACATCGGTGCGCGCCGCCTTGCCCGAGGCCACCACCGCCATGCGCAGGCGCGAGGCCGGATCGCGGCCGACCGGCGCGTCGATGCGGCTGCGCGCCCAGGGCACGGCCCCGTGCGCCAGCGCCAGGTACACGCGGTGCACGTCGCGCGCGGCAATGCGCCGCACCAGTGCGGTCATGGCCGGCAGCGTCTTGGCCACCACCATCAGGCCGCTGGTGTCCTTGTCGAGCCGGTGCACGATGCCGGCGCGCGGCAGCACCGCGGCGCCGGCATGGTGGGCCAGCAGGCCGTTGAGCAGCGTGCCCGACCAGTGGCCGGCGGCCGGGTGCACCACCAGGCCGGCCGGCTTGTTGATGACCAGCATGTGGGCGTCTTCGTAGACGATGCTCAGCGCCATCGGCTCTGGCCGGAAAGCCTGGCTCTCGGCGGTGGGCACCAGCTCGACGCGCAGGTGCTGGCCGGCGCGCAGCTTGCGCGAGGCGGTGGCCTGCACCTGGCCGTCCAGCTGCACATGGCCACGGTCGATCAGGCCCTGCAGGTGGCTGCGCGAGAACTCGGGCGCCAGCGCAACCAGGGCCTTGTCCAGGCGCAGGCCGTGCTGGTCGCGGGCCACGGCGGCCTCGCGCCATTCGACCTGGGCTTCATCGGGCGAGTCGGCGGCTTCGGCCGCGTCGGCGGCGTCGATGGCATCGGCAGGGTCGGCCATTAGAATCGCGCCGGTTTCTCGAGTTGCATGGAAGGAAGCCCGCCGCGTTGCGGGGGCTGAAAGCGAAGAAATGAGCCTGTTGCGCGTGTTCGGCCTGTTCGAGATGAAGCGACCTGCAGCGCAGGCCCTGGGCCGCAGTGCCGGCACCGTGCTGCTGGTGTCGATGCTGGCGCTGGCCGGCGCATTGTCGGGATGCAGCAGCAGCCCCAAGGACGATCGCGGTTCGGCCGAGAAATTGTATGCAGATGCCAAGGACGACTTGCGCGCCGGCAGCTATGACGCGGCGATCAAGGGCTTCGAGAAGGTCGAGGGCCGTGCCGCCGGCACGCTGCTGGCCCAGCAGGCACTGCTGGACATGGCCTATGCCCAGTGGAAAAGCGGCGAGCGCGTGCAGGCCATTGCCACGCTTGACCGCTTCATCAAGCTGCACCCGTCAAGCCCGGCCTTCGACTACGCGCCTTACCTCAAGGGCCTGGTCAACTTCAACGACAACACCGGCTTCCTGAGCAACATCTCGCGGCAGAACGTGTCCGAGCGCGACCAGCAGGCCTCGCGCGATGCGTTCCAGTCGTTCCAGCAGCTGGTCGAGCAGTTTCCGGAATCAAAGTACGCGCCCGACGCGCGCCAGCGCATGGACTACATCGCCAATGCGCTGGCCGAGTACGAGGTGCATGTGGCGCGCTACTACTACCGCCGCTCGGCCTATCTGGCGGCGGCCAACCGCGCCCAACTGGCGGTGCGCGAGTACCAGGGCGCGCCGGCGCTGGAAGAGGCGCTGTACATCATGGTGGTGAGCTACGACCGCCTGGGCCTGACCGCGCTGCGCGACGACGCCGAGCGCGTGATGAAGAAGAACTTTCCCGACAGCCGCCACTACAAGGACGGCATCCGCCTGCCCGAGCAGGCGTGGTGGCAGTTCTGGTGACATGGAGCACCCGGCACCGCGGGTACGCGGTGCCACCCGCCGCGCGGGTTGGCGGGCCGCGCTTGGGAGCGGCCCGGCACTCGGCCCGCGGGCGCTCCCGGCACCTCAGCTAGGCTGAGGCTGCCTCGGCAGCCACCTCATGCCACGGCGTTCAGCGCTGCCAGCTCGTCCAGCCAGGCCAGCGCGTCGTCCTCGGTATCCAGCGTGCCCATGGGTGGCAGCGCGGCGCGCAAAGTGCGGCCGTAGGGCATGCGGCGCAGGCGGGGGTCGGTGATGACCAGCAGGCCGCGGTCGGTCTCGCTGCGGATCAGCCGGCCGGCGCCCTGCTTCAGCGAGATGGCGGCCTCGGGCACATGAAAGTCGTCGAAGGGGTCGCGGCCCTCGGCCTGCAGCGCCTTGGCGCGGGCCTGCACCAGCGGGTCATGCGGCGGTGGGAACGGCAGCTTGTCGATGATCACGCACTGCAGTGCGGCGCCCGGCACGTCGATGCCCTCCCAGAAGCTGGCCGAGCCGACCAGCACGCTGCCGGGCGTGTCGAGAAAGCGGCGCAGCAGCGAGCGCTTGGGATGGCTGCCCTGCACCAGCACGCTGAGCGGTGTGCCGGCAGCGCGCGCCGTGGCCTCCAGCGCCTCGGCGATCAGCGGCAATACGCGCAGCGTGGTGGTCAGCACGAAGGTGCGGCCGCCCAGACGGCCGGCCAGGCGCGCCGCCAGCGCCCCCACCGCCGCCGGGTGATCGGGCTGGTTGGGCAGCGGAAACTGCCGCGGCACCCAGGTGCGGGCATGGGCGGCGTAGTCGAAGGGGCTGTCGACCTTGAGCTTGCGTGCGTCTTCCACCGCCGCCGATTCGCTGAACCAGCGCAGTTCGTCGTCGCTGCCCAGCGTGGCCGAGGTGAAGATCCAGGCCCGCGGCGCGGCGCTGCGCTGCTCGGTGAACAGGTCGCGGATGTGCAGCGGTGATTGCACCAGGCGCGCGTCGCGCGGCGACAGGTCGATCCAGCGCACCCGGTCCAGCGGCGCCGGGCGCTCGAAGTCGTGCGCCAGCTGGGCCAGGCGGCGGGCGCGCTCGATCAGCCGCGTGAAGTCGGGCGAGGTGGCCTCCACCGCCAGCGCGGCCTCGCAGGCCGCATCGGCCGCGGCGGCCACGCCAGCCAGGGCCTGGCCAAATCCTTCGGCATGGGCGCTGGCGGTGGCGCGCTCGTCCCAGCGCAGCTTGAGCACGCCCTTGGGCTCGCGCAGCGGGCCGGCGCAGGCCAGGCGCAAGTCACGCGCGGCGCGCTCCAGCCCGCCGGCCAGCAGCTGCCAATCCTGCTGGCCACGGGCATGGGTGAGGCCGGCGGCCAGCAGGTCGCGCGCAAAGTCGATGGCCTGGTAGGCCGACAAGGTGGTGCCCAGGAACTGCAGGCCGGTCTCCACCAGCTGGTGGGCCTCGTCGAACACGGCGGCGTCCACCGTGGGCAGCAGTTCGGCCACGCCGCTGTCGCGCAGCGACAGGTCGGCAAAAAACAGGTGGTGATTGACCACCACCAGATCGGCGGCCATGGCCTCGCGGCGGGCGCGCACCACATGGCACTGGGCGAACTGCGGGCAGTCGCTGCCCAGGCAGTTGTCGCGCGTGGAGCTGACCAGCGGGATCACCGGCGAACGGTCGTCCAGGCCCTCGATCTCGGCCAGGTCGCCGGTGCGGGTGCTGGGCGCCCAGGTTTCCACCCGCGCCAGCGCACGCACGGCAAAACGATCGGGCAGCGTGGCGGTCTCGCGGGCCTGCTGCAGCCGGTGGATGCACAGGTAGCTGCCGCGGCCCTTGAGCAGCGCAATGCGCACCGGCAGGGCCAGGGCGTCGCGCAGGCGCGGCAGGTCGCGCAGGTACAGCTGATCCTGCAGGCTCTTGGTGGCGGTGGAGACCAGGGCGCGCCGCCCCGACAGCAGCAGCGGCACCAGGTAGGCGAAGGTCTTGCCCACGCCGGTGCCGGCCTCGGCCACCAGGGTGTCGCGGCGCGCCACGGCCTCGGCCACCGCCTGCGCCAGCTGGCGCTGCGGTTCACGCTCCACGAAGCCGGCATCCACCTGGGCCAGCGCACCACCGGCCGACAAGGCCGCCAGCGTGGCCTCGACCAGGGCCTGCGGGTCGGTGCTGGCGGCATAGGCCGCCACCGGCGCGGCGGCGGTCAGCGCGGGGCCGCTGCCGGGGATATCGGGCCAGGGCGGGGGCTCGAGCGGGGGATCGAGCGGCGGCTCGAGCGGCGGCTCGAACGGGAGGGCAGCCGGATCACGGGCCGCGGTCGCATCGGCGCCCGGCGCCTCGGGCGTGGGCGTGAGTGTGGGCTCGGGGGCTGATGCAGCCCATGGCACGGCGGGCGCGGCGTGGCCGGCCAGGCTGTCGGGTGGCAACGCGCTCACGCCGGCTCGGGAGGATCGAGCTGCGCCTCGAGCTGGGCGATCTGGTCGCGCAAGGCCAGCCGGCGTTTTTTCAGCCGGCGCAGCGTCAGCTCGTCCAGCGGGCTGAGGCTGGTCACGTCGGCCAGGGTGCGGTCGATCAGGGCGTCGAGGTCGGCGTGGGCCATGCGCAGCTCGATCATTCGCCGCTGCGGCGAGTGCAGATTGAGGTCGAGCGGCGCGTCATCGGTCATCGCGCGGCCAGTGTAGGCCACGGGCGTGGCGCGCTTCATCGGGGCCGGGCGCTTATCATCACCGGCCATGAGCGCCGTGATGCCCCAGGCCTATCGCCTTTCTGCTGCCACTGCCCTGCACCGTGGCGACCGCGCCTACCAGCAGGACCAGGTGGAGATCCTGCGCCACGAGCGTGTGCCCGGCTGCCTGCTGGGCGTGCTGGCCGACGGCATGGGCGGCAAGAGCGGCGGGCGCAAGGCGGCCGACCAGGTGATCCTCACCGCGCGCCAGCTGTTCGAGCGCCATCTGCCGGCCAAGGACGACGGTGGCGAGCTGCTGCGCCAGCTGGTGATGGAGGCGCACCTGATGATCAAGCTCACCGCCATCACCGCCGAAGAAGAACCGCACAGCACCGCGGTGGCCTTTTTGCTCGGCCCGGGGCTCGAATGCGCGGTGGCGCATGCCGGCGATTCGCGGCTGTACCACTTTCGCGGTGGCGAGCTGGTCACCCGCACGCTCGATCACTCGTACGTGCAGCGCCTGATCGACGAAGGCAAGATCACCGAAGAGCAGGCGCTCACCCACCCGCAGGGCAATCTGCTGACCGGCTGCCTGGGCAGCCCGGCCGATCCGCCCACCACGCTGCACCACATCGACGCGCTGCAGCCCGGTGACGCGCTGCTGGCCTGCAGCGACGGGCTGTGGCACTACTTCACGCCGCGCGAGCTGGGCGCCGTGGTGAGCCAGCTGCCGCCGCGTGAGGCCGCCGAGATGCTGGTGACCCGCGCCCGCCAGCGCGCCCACGGCCAGGGCGACAACCTGTCGCTGGCCCTGGTGCGCCTGGAGAGCCTGGGCTGACCAGAGAACCCGCACGCCCCGCGTGCGGCATGTCTGGCCAATGGTTTAGCGCGGCGCCGGCGCGCTGCCCCCCGGAATCGGCAGGCCGGCGGCCGGTGGCTGGCGGGCGTCTTGCTCGGCATTGCGCTGGCGCACCGCCTCGGCATGGCGCGCCGCCTGCTGCTTGCGACGCTGGTGGGCCGCCGCCCGGGCGACCTGACGCGCCGCGGTGGCCGAGGCCGAGGCCGAGGCCGATGTCGATGGCGCCGGGGCCGCTGCGTCCCTGGCGCGGGCGGGCGCCGAGGCGGCACTGCCGGGGCGCAGCGCCGGGGCCGAGGCAGCCGCTGCGCCGGCCGACGCCGCCAGGGCCGCCTGGGCCTCGCGCTCACGCTGGCGCCGCTGCTGGCCTTGCAGCCGTTCGGCTGCGCGGGTGCGCCGGCGCGCGTCATCCAGCACCACCTGCTCGCGGTGCAGGCGGTCGAGCGCCTGGCGCCGCTCGGCGCGCGCGCCGTCGAGACAGGCGTTGACCTGGAAGCGGCCGGCGCAATCGCGCTGCGCCTGGTCAAAGCGCGCCTGCACCGCCTGGCGCTCACGCCCGATGCGGTCGCGCTCGGCGGCGTCGTCGGGCACCTGAACCTGCGCCGACGCTTGGGTCTGCGCTTGGATCTGGGCCTGGGCCGGGCCCGGCGGTGCCCACAGGCCTGCCACCAGGCCGGCCAGCACCAGGCCGGCGCCATGGCCAGCGGCCCGGCGCACTGGTTGCTGAACCGGTTGCTGAACCGGTTGCTGAACCAGTCGCTGCACCGGTTGCCCGGCGGTTGGCCGCGGTGAAGGCTGAGCGGACAGGCGGGGATCGCACATGGGCTCGGGCCTCAGGTCAGGCGGGTGTCGACCTCGCGCCGCTCGAGCGCCAGGTATTCGGCCGACTGCATCTCCTGCAGCCGCGAGATGGTGCGCGGAAACTCGTGCGACAGCGGCCCCTCGGTGTAGAGCTGCTCGGGCGGCACCGCGGCGCTGATGATCAGCTTGACGCGGCGGTCGTAGAGCACGTCCACCAGCAGCGTGAAGCGCCTGGCCTCGCTGGCCATGCGCGGCGGCATGGCCGGCACGTTGGACAGGATCACGGTGTGGAACTGCTGCGCGATCTCGAGGTAGTCGTTCTGCGAGCGCGGCCCGCCGCACAGCGTGCGGAAGTCGAACCACACCACGCCACCGGCGCGGCGCACCGCCTGCAGCTCGCGGTGCTCGATGAGCAGCAGCGCCGGTTCGTCGTGCGCTTCGGCCAGCTCGGTGAAGGCACGGGTCAGCGCGGCATCGGCCTCGGCGCCCAGCGGCTGGTGGTACAGGTCCACCTGCTCCAGCGTGCGCCGGCGGTAATCGGTGCCGTTGTCGACGTTGATCACCTCCAGCTGGGCCTTCAGCAGCTCGATGGCGGGCAGGATGCGGTCGCGGTGCAGGCCGTTGGGGTAGAGCCCGTCGGGGTGGAAGTTGCTGGTGGTGACGATGCTGACGCGGTTGATGAACAGCGCATCGAGCAGCCGGTGCAGGATCATCGCGTCGGTGACGTCGGCGACATGGAACTCGTCGAAGCAGATCAGCCTGAAGCGCCGCGCAATGCGCCGGCCCAGCTCATCCAGCGGGTTGACCGTCCCTTTGAGCTCCTGCAGCTCGCGGTGCACCTCGCGCATGAACTCGTGAAAATGCAGCCGCGTCTTGCGCTGCAGCGGCACGGCCTGGAAGAAGCAGTCCATCAGGAAGCTCTTGCCCCGCCCCACCCCGCCAAACATGTACACGCCGCGCGGGATGGGCGGCTTGACCAGCATCTTGGTCAGCGCGTTGCCGCGCCGCGACTTGTACGCGGCCCATTCGTCCTGGCAGCGCTGCAGCGCCGCCACCGCGCGCAGCTGCGCCGGATCGGCGCTGTAGCCGCGCTCGGCCAGGGTGTGGTGATAAAGCTCGGTGACGTTGGTCATGGACATGTGCCGCAGCGAGGCCAGATGCACGAAGGGGTGGCCTTGGCCACCCCCGGGGATTCTCGCGACGCGCCAGCCCGAGCCGGCGTCGCCGCGGCGTCACGCATCAGAAGTTCAGCGTGCGCTTGTCCACTGCCAGGGCGGCTTCCTTGGTGCTCTCGCTGAGCGACGGGTGGGCGTGGCAGATGCGCGCGATGTCTTCGGCGCTGGCCTTGAAGGCCATGGCCACGCAGGCCTCGGCGATCAGCTCGCTGGCATACGGCCCGACGATGTGCACGCCCAGGATCTCGTCGGTCTTGGCATCGGCAATGAACTTGACGAATCCGGTGGTGTCGCCCAGCGCCCGCGCACGGCCGTTGGCCAGAAACGGAAACTGGCCGGCCTTGTAGGCCACGCCATCGGCCTTGAGCTGGGCTTCGGTGCGGCCCACCCAGGCGATCTCGGGCGAGGTGTAGATCACCCACGGCACCAGGCCGAAGTCGACATGGCCATGCTGGCCGGCGATGCGCTCGGCCACCGCCACGCCCTCTTCCTCGGCCTTGTGCGCCAGCATCGGGCCGCGCACCACATCGCCCACCGCCCACACATTGGGCAGGTTGGTCTTGCAGTCGCCGTCCACCACGACGCAGCCGCGCTCGTCGAGCTTCAGGCCCACGGCCTCGGGGTTCAGACCGGTGGTGTGCGGCACGCGGCCGATCGAGACGATCAGCTTCTCGACCTCGAGCGACTGGGCCTCGCCCTTGGCGTCGGTGTAGGCGATGCTGACGCCCTTCTTGCCGCTCTTGATCTCGCCCACCTTCACGCCGAACTGGAACTTCAGGCCCTGCTTGGTGAAGCACTTCAGCGCCTCCTTGGCCACCGCCTCGTCGGCAGCGCCCAGGAAACCGGGCATGGCTTCGAGGATGGTCACCTCGGCGCCCAGGCGGCGCCACACCGAGCCCATCTCCAGGCCGATGACGCCCGAGCCGATCACGCCCAGGCTCTTGGGGGTGGCACCGATGCGCAGCGCGCCGTCGTTGCTGAGGATCTTGTCTTCGTCAAAGGGGACGCCGGGCAGCGCGCGGGCGCTGGAGCCGGTGGCGATGATGACGTGCTTGGCGGTCAGCGTCTCGTTGGCGGCGCCGGTGACGGTGATCTCGTAGCCGCCATCCACCGCCTTGGCAAAGCTGCCGCGGCCGTGGAAGAACGACACCTTGTTCTTCTTGAACAGGTACAGGATGCCGTCGTTGTTCTGCTTCACCACGGCGGCCTTGCGGGCCACCATCTTGGCCACGTCCATCTTCACTTCGCCCACGCTGATGCCGTGGTCGCCGAAGTGGTGCAGCGCGTGCTCGTAGTGCTCGCTGCTCTGCAGCAGGGCCTTGCTGGGAATGCAGCCGACGTTGGTGCAGGTGCCGCCGGGCGCGGGGCCGCCCTTGTCGTTTTGCGAATCGTCGATGCAGGCGACGTTGAAACCCAGCTGCGCGGCGCGGATCGCGCCGATGTAGCCACCAGGGCCGGCGCCGATCACGACGACATCGAATTGCTTGGACATGATGAGAGTTTGGTTGCGCTGCGGCGGATGGCGTGCGGCCTCAATCGGCCGGCACGAAGATCCACAGCAGCAGGTAGACGAGCAGACCGGCGCCGCCCCACAGGAACAGCACCGCGAAGATCAGGCGCCAGGCCCAGCTGTCCAGGCCCGTGACGCGGGCCAGGCCGCCGCACACGCCGCCCAGCCATTTGTCGCCGAGCGAGCGGCGCAAGGCGTTGACCGCGGCCACGCCAGGCGGCGTGGGCGGCACGCTGCCGCCATCGAGCAAGCGCTGTTTGGCCCGCTGGAACTCGTCATCCGACAGCACGCCACGGGCGCGCAGGTCGTCGAGCTTGGCAAGGTCATCGGCGATCGACATGGCGGTGCCTTGTGCGTTGCAGCCTGGTCAGAGGGCTGAAGGTCGCAGGAACCGTCGCGAGCCGCCCGAGGCCGTGCCGAGCAGCGCAGCCGTACACCCGTACGGCGAGCAGCGCAGGCGCGAGGCCGGGAGGCGCAGCAGGTCCATGCGTGCCTTCAGATGTCGAACAGCAGGCGCGACGGGTCTTCCAGCGCGTCCTTCATCGTCACCAGGCCCAGCACGGCTTCGCGGCCGTCGATGATGCGGTGGTCGTAGCTCATCGCCAGGTAGTTCATCGGGCGCACCACGATCTGGCCGTTCTCGACCACGGCGCGGTCCTTGGTGGCGTGCACACCCAGGATGGCGCTTTGCGGCGGGTTGATGATGGGCGTGGACAGCATCGAGCCGAAGGTGCCGCCATTGCTGATCGAGAAGGTGCCGCCGGTCAGCTCTTCGATGCCCAGCTTGCCGTCCTTGGCCTTCTGGCCGAACTCGGCGATCTTCTTCTCGATGTCGGCAAAGCTCATCTGGTCGGCATTGCGGATCACCGGCACCACCAGGCCGCGCGGCGAACCCACCGCAATGCCGATGTCGAAGTAGCCGTGGTAGACGATGTCGTTGCCATCGACCGAGGCGTTGAGCACCGGGTACTTCTTGAGGGCAGCCACCGCCGCCTTCACGAAGAAGCTCATGAAGCCCAGCTTGACGCCATGCTCCTTCTCGAACTTGTCCTGGAACTTCTTGCGCATCTCCATCACCGGGGCCATGTTGACCTCGTTGAAGGTGGTCAGGATGGCATTGGTGGACTGGCTCTGCACCAGGCGCTCGGCGATGCGCGCGCGCAGGCGCGACATCGGCACGCGCTGCTCGGGGCGCTCGCCCAGGTTCATGGCCACCGGTGCGGCCACCTGCTGCAGCGCGGGCTTGGCGGCCGGGGCGGCCAGCGGCGCAGCGGCGGGTGCCGGCGCGGCCTTGGGTGCGGCAGCCCCGGTGGCCACGGCGGCCAGCACATCACCCTTGGTGACGCGGCCGTCCTTGCCGGTACCGGCCACGCTGCCGGCGGCCAGGCCGTTGTCGGCCATCAGCTTGGCGGCGGCGGGCATGGCCACGTCGCTCTTGCTGCCACCGGTGGCGGCGGCAGCGGCGGCCGGGGCGGCAGCTGCCGCGGGCGCCGGTGCGGCGGCGGCCGCAGCCGGGGCGGCGGCGCCGGCCTTGGCGTCGCTGTCGATGCGGGCGATGACCTGGTCGCTGACCACGGTGCCGCCATCACCCACCACCAGCTCGGCCAGCACGCCGGCCGAGGGCGCCGGCACTTCCAGCACCACCTTGTCGGTCTCGATCTCGATCAGGATCTCGTCGATGGCCACGGCCTCGCCGGGCTTCTTCTTCCACTGCAGCAGGGTGGCTTCGGCCACCGACTCGGACAGCTGCGGAACCTTGACTTCTACGATTGCCATTTTTTTGACTCTTGGAATAAGGAGTAGCACACCCAGCGGCCGCCGCGGATCCGGCTATGCCGGTCCGCAGGCGGCGCCCCTGGAGGGGGAAGCGCCTCCGGCGCTTCGGGGGTGGGCCTATTTCGTGAGGATGAAGCCCTTGAGCTTGGCGAAGGCCTGATCCAGCAGCGCCTTCTGTTGCTCCTGGTGCAGGTGGGCATAGCCCACCGCCGGGCTGGCCGAGGCCGGACGGCCGGCGTAGCCGAGCTTCTGGCCGTCGAGCATGTTCTCGTGGATGTAGTGCTGCACGAAGAACCAGGCGCCCTGGTTCTGCGGCTCATCCTGGCACCACACGATGTCGGTGGCGTTCGGATACTTCTTCATCTCGGCCGAGAAGGCCTTGTGCGGGAACGGATAGAGCTGCTCGATGCGCATGATGGCCACATCGGACGCCTTCTTCTCCTCGCGCTTCTTGACCAGGTCGTAGTACACCTTGCCCGAGCAGGCGATGACGCGCTTGACCTTGTCGGCGACGATGGCCTCGTTCTGCTCGGGGATCACCGTCTGGAAGCTGCCGCGGGTGAAGTCGGCCAGCGGGCTGGTGGCGTCCTTGTTACGCAGCAGGCTCTTGGGGGTCATGATGACCAGCGGCTTGCGGAACTGGCGCACGATCTGCCGGCGCAGCAGGTGGAAGATCTGGCTGGCCGAGGTGGGCTGGCAGACCTGCATGTTGTTGTCGGCCGCCAGCTGCATGAAGCGCTCCAGGCGCGCCGAGCTGTGCTCGGGGCCCTGGCCTTCATAGCCGTGCGGCAGCATCATCACCAGACCGTTGGCGCGACCCCACTTCACCTCGCCCGAGGCGATGAACTGGTCGATCACCACCTGCGCGCCGTTGACGAAGTCGCCGAACTGCGCCTCCCACACCACCAGCGCATTCGGCTCGGAGCCGGCATAGCCGTACTCGAAGCCCAGCACCGCCTCTTCGGACAGGATCGAGTCGATCACGACGAAGGGCGCCTGGTTGTCGGCCACATGCTCCAGCGGCACGTAGGTGCCCTCGTCCCACTTCTCGCGCTTCTGGTCGTGGATGACGGCGTGGCGGTGGGTGAAGGTGCCGCGGCCCGAATCCTCGCCCGACAGGCGCACGGCATAGCCGCTGGCCACCAGCGAGGCGAAGGCCATGTGCTCGCCCATGCCCCAGTCGATGTTGACGTCGCCACGGCCCATGGCCGCGCGGTCATCGAACACCTTCTTGACCAGCGGGTGCATGTTCACGCTGGCGGGGATGGTGGTCAGGCGTTCGGACAGGCGCTTCCACTCGGTGAGCGGCAGCGCGGTGTCGGCGGCGTCGGTCCACTTCTTGCCGATGAACGGCGCCCAGTCGACCGCGTACTTGCTCTTGAAGTTGCTGATGACCGGATCGACCGTGTGGCGGCCTTCGTCCATCGCCGCGCGGTAGGCCTTGACCATGTCGTCGCCCAGCGTCTCGCCCATGCCCTGGGCCGACAGCTTGTCGGCGTAGAGCTTGCGCGTGCCGGGGTGGGCACCGATCTTCTTGTACATCAGCGGCTGGGTGAGCGCGGGCGTGTCCTGCTCGTTGTGGCCCAGCTTGCGGAAGCAGATGATGTCGACCACCACGTCCTTGCGGAACGCCAGGCGGAACTCCAGCGCCAGCTGGGTGGCCAGCACCACGGCCTCGGGGTCGTCGCCGTTGACGTGCAGCACCGGGGCCTCGACCATCTTGACGATGTCGGTGCAATACAGCGTCGAGCGCAGGTCGCGCGGGTCGCTGGTGGTGAAGCCGATCTGGTTGTTGATGATCAGGTGCACCGTGCCGCCGGTGGAGTACCCGCGGGTCTCCGACAGCATCAGGGTTTCCTGGTTCACGCCCTGGCCGCCGAAGGCCGAGTCGCCGTGCACCAGCACCGGCAGCACCTGGTCGCCCAGGCGGTCGCCGCGGCGGTCCATGCGCGCGCGCACCGAGCCCTCGACCACCGGGTTCACGATCTCCAGGTGCGAGGGGTTGAAGGCCAGGCTCAGGTGCACCGGGCCGCCCGGGGTGGAGATGTCGGAGCTGAAGCCCTGGTGGTACTTCACGTCACCGGCGGGCAGGTCTTCGGGCGCGGTGTGGTCGAACTCGGCGAACAGATCCTTGGGCATCTTGCCCAGGGTGTTGACCAGCACGTTCAGGCGGCCGCGGTGGGCCATGCCGATGACGATCTCCTGCACGCCCTTGTTGCCGGCCTGCTGGATCAGCTCGTCCATCGCGGCGATGAAGCTCTCGCCACCTTCCAGCGAGAAGCGCTTCTGGCCTACGTACTTGGTGTGCAGGTAGCGCTCCAGGCCTTCGGCCGCGGTCAGGCGGTCGAGGATGTGCTTCTTCTGCGCGGTGTTGAACACCGGCTTGCTGCGGATCGCCTCGAGCTTTTGCTGCCACCAGCGCTTTTGCGTCTGGTCGGTGATGTGCATGAACTCGGCGCCGACGGTGCCGCAATAGGTCTCGCGCAGGGCCTGCAGGATCTCCCGCAGGCTCATGTTCTCGCTCTTGCCGAAGTAAGTGTTCGCGGCGCTGAACGTGATGTCCATGTCGGACTCGCTCAGGTCGTAGAACGCCGGCTCCAGCTCGGGAATCTTGGGGCGCTCGGTGCGCTTGAGCGGATCGAGGTCGGCCCAGCGGGCGCCGATGTTGCGGTAGGCCGCGATCAGGCTCTGCACATGCACCTGCTTGCGCGCCACGGCCAGATCGGCCGAGCTGGCCTTCAGGGCGAAGGCGTTGGCCTTGGCGCGCTGGGCGAAGCTTTCCACCACCGGGGCGTGGGCGACATCGCGGTTGTCCGTGCCATCGACGGCCGGCACGTTCTGCAGATTGTCGAAATAGGCACGCCAGTTGTCCGGCACGCTGCCCGGGTTGTCGAGGTAGGCCTCGTAGAGTTCCTCGACATACGGGGCGTTGCCCCCGAACAGGTACGAGTTGGACCTGTGTTGCTGCATCATCGCTCGCTCACCTTTCACCCCGGTTTCCAGGGCTACGATGGGTTGAAAAACCTTCCGCGGCCCGGCTCGACCGGTTGGCGGATTGCGACCCGCCTTGCTGTTGTCTCGATCGATCGCTCGATCAGCAAGGGGCACGAAAGGACCGTGTTTACTTCATGCGGCGGCACTGTATCACTGTTGGAATGGCCGACGGCGAGCGCATTAAACCTCAGGCAGGCTGTTGCCAGCCTGACAAAAGCGCCGGGCTCACGCCCTGTTTCAGCCGCACCGGCCGGCGGCGGCGCCCGCACACTCGCCCGCCATGACCCTCCCGCCCGGCCCACACGGCACCGGCCCACGCGGCACCGGCCCGGCCGGCAATGACGCGGCCGGCACCTATCCGGTGATCCTGCTGCACGCCGATGCGCCGGCCAAGCCGGCCAGCGGCGCGGCCTGCAATGGCTGCGGCGTGTGCTGTGCCTGGCAGCCCTGCCCGCTGGGCGTGCTGGTGTCCGGCCGCCGCCAGGGCGCCTGCCGGGCGCTGTGGTGGAGCGCGCCGCACCGGCAGTACCGCTGCGCCATGGTGAGCGGCGCCCGGCGCCTGTGGCCCCGGCTGCCGGCGCTGGCCGAGCGCGCCCTGCAAGGCCTGGCGCGGCGCTGGATCGCGGCCGGCGCCGGTTGCGACTGCGACGCCGAGGTCAGCCGCGCCGCCGACGCGCCCGGCGGTTCGCGCGACTGATCGCCCGTCAGTTTGTCCACCCGCCCCTCGGGTGAATACGGGGCCGCAACATGCCCCGCGCCACACCAGGCGGCCGTTTCTGGCACTAGCATGACGGTTTGATTTCACCGGAGCTGCCTTCCATGCGCATGTCCCCTGTACGTACCGCACTGGCCAGCCTTGCGCTGGCTGCCGGCCTGGGCCTGGCCTCGGCGCATGCCGCGCCGCTGCGCTGGGGTGCCCAGAACGACATCCTCACGCTCGATCCGCACAGCCAGAACCACGCCACCACCAACGCGATCCTGATGCACGCGTACGAGGGCCTGGTGCGCTACAACGCCAAGTACGAGGTCGAACCGGCGCTGGCCACCAAGTGGACCTTCGTCACGCCCACCCAGGTGCGCTTCGAGCTGCGCAAGGGCGTGAAATTCCACGACGGCACGCCCTTCGTGGCCGACGACGTGGTGTTCAGCTTCGGCCGCATCAAGCAGCCGCAGGGCACGATGTCGATCTACGTCACCGGCATCAGCGAGGTGAAGAAGGTCGACGAGCACACGGTCGATTTCATCCTGTCCGGCCCCAACCCGATCCTGCTGCGCAACATCGTCGACTTCTTCATCGTCAGCAAGTCCTGGGCTGAGAAGAACCGCAGCGCCAACACCCAGGACTACAAGGCCAAGGAAGAGAACTACGCCTCGCGCAACGTCAACGGCACCGGCCCGTTCCGCATCCTGAGCTGGCAGCCCGAGCAGCGCGTGGCGATGGCCCGCCACGACGGCTGGTGGGACAAGCGCACCAGCAATGTCGACCAGGTGGTGTACACGCCGATCAAGGCCGACAGCACCCGCGTGGCCGCCCTGCTCTCGGGCGACCTGGACATGGTCACCGACGTGCCGCCGCAGGACGTGGCCCGCCTGCGCGCCGACCCCAAGCTCAAGGTGGTGGATGGCGCCGAGGTGCGCACCATCTTCATCGCGCTCGACCAGCACAACGCCGAGCTCAAGCACAGCAGCGTGAAGGGCAAGAACCCGTTCAAGGACAAGCGCGTGCGCGAGGCGCTCGACATCGCCATCGACCGCGAGGCGATCAAGCGCAACGTGATGCGCGGCATGTCGCTGCCCGCCGGCATCCTGGTGGCGCCGGGCGTCAACGGCAACACGGCCGACATCGACAAGCCGCTGGCGGTGAACCTGCCCCGGGCCAAGCAGCTGCTGGCCGAGGCCGGCTATCCCAACGGCTTCGAGTTCCAGCTCAACTGCCCGAACAACCGCTACGTCAACGACGAGAAGATCTGCCTGGCGCTGGCCTCGATGTGGGCCAAGATCGGCGTCAACACCAAGGTGGCGGCCGAGTCGATGAGCACCTTCATCCAGAAGGTGCAGAACTCCGACACCTCGGCCTACATGCTGGGCTGGGGTGTGGCCACCTACGACGCGCAGTACTCGCTGCAGTCGCTGGTGCGCACCCGCACCACCGGCGCCGACGGCAACTTCAACTTCGGTCGGGTCAGCGATCCGGCGCTGGACAAGCTGGTTGACGGCATGAAGGTCGAGACCGACGTGGCCAAGCGCAATGCGCTGATCAAGGACGCCCTGGTGCGCACCCGCGACGAGCACCTGGTGCTGCCGCTGCACCACCAGATCCGGCCGTGGGCGATGGTCAAGGCGGTGGACACCATCCACCGCTCGGACGACCGGCCGCAGGCGCGGTTCACGAACTTCAAGTAAGCCTCGACGAAGCGCCCACGGCGCTTCGCTGCTTGTTCGAAGCGCCAACAGCGCTTCGCTGCTTGTTCAAGACGCCCTGCCCAGGGGCGCCCCGCAGCCCTCAGGCGGCGAGCGACGACCGCAGCACCCGGCCCGCCTGCATCAGCAGGCGGATGCCGGTGTCGGGCCGGGCGAGCATCGAGACATCCTCGGTCGGATCGCCATCCACCAGCAGCACATCGGCCCAGGCGCCGGCCACCAGCTCGCCGGCCTGGCCTTCCAGGCGCATCAGGCGGGCCGCCTCGATGGTGGCGCTCTGCAGGATCTGCACCGGGCTCAGCACCGCGCTGCGGATCGTGAACTCCTCGCTCTGGCGGGCCTGCATGTGGCCCAGCAGGTCGGTGCCGAAGACCACCGGCACGCCTTCGGCCATGGCGATGCGCACGGCCTCGAGGCCGCGGCCCTTCACGCGGGCCAGCTTGTCCAGCATCTCGCCGGTCCAGCCCAGGCGCGCGCCTTCATCGGCCAGTGCGGCGTAGGTGGCCAGCGTGGGCACCAGGTAGGCGCCGTGGCGCTTCATGACGCGTGCGCTGGCTTCGTCGAGCAGGTTGCCGTGCTCGATCGAGCGCACACCGGCCTCGACGGCGCGGGTGATCGCGCGCGGCGAGTAGGCGTGGGCCATGGCATAGAGGTTGGCGGCCTCGGCCTCCTCGCAGGCGGCGCGCAGCTCATCCAGCGCGAACTGCGTGCCTTCCAGCGGATCGGCGGGGCTGGAGATGCCACCGCCGGCCATGATCTTGATCTGGTTGGCGCCGGTGCGCACCTGCTCGCGCACCGCGCGCCGCACCTCGCCCACGCCGTCGGCAATGGCACCCAGCAGCCCCAGGCCGGCGCAGCTGCAGAACCAGTCGCGCTGGCGCACCGCGCGCGGGCGCATGTCGGCGTGGCCGCCGGTCTGGCAGATCGGAAAGCCGGCGATGTACAGGCGCGGGCCTTCGAACAGGCCCTTTTGCTGCGCCGTCTGCAGGCCGGCATCGGCGCCGGCGGCGTCGCGCACCGTGGTGAAACCGCGCTGCAGCATGCCGCGCATGATAGCGCCCGATTCGGCAGCGATCAGCGAGGCCGGCTGCAGGCCCAGCGCGGTGAGGTCGTGGCTGGCGGCCGTGACATGCACATGCGCGTCGATCAGGCCCGGCAGGGCCACGCGGCCGCCGCCGTGGATGCGCTGCGCCACGTCGTCGACCGTGGGCGCGCCCTGCCCGCTGTGCGGCAGCACGGCCGCCAGGCGGTCATGCTCGATGACCAGGGTGGACAGCGGCCCCAGCGTGCCGCGCACGCTGTCGAAGGGCCGGACATCGGAGATGGTGAGGCGGGTCATGCGCCGATTGTGATCGGCCCCGCCAGGCTCGTCAGCCCGCCGCCACGCCGGCAGCGGCCGGCAGCCCGATGCGCTGGCGTGCCGCGGCGTACTCGCGCTTCAGGCGCGCCACCAGCTCGGCGGTGGGCAGCACCTTGTCGATGGCGCCGATGCCCTGGCCGCAGCCCCAGATGTCCTTCCAGGCCTTCTTGGCGTCGCCGCCGAAGTTCATCGCGCTGGGGTCGCTCTCGGGCAGGTTGTCGGGGTCGAGGCCTGCCGCCTTGATGCTGGGCTTCAGGTAGTTGCCGTGCACGCCGGTGAACAGGTTGCTGTAGACGATGTCGTCGGAGTTGCTGTCGACGATGGCCTGCTTGTAGGCATCAACCGCGCGCGCCTCTTCGGTGGCGATGAAGGCCGAGCCGATGTAGGCGAAATCGGCGCCCATGGCCTGGGCCGCCAGCACCGCGTCGCCGCTGGCGATCGAGCCGCTCAGCGCCACCGGGCCGTCGAACCACTGGCGGATCTCCTGGATCAGCGCAAACGGGCTCTTGGTGCCGGCATGGCCGCCCGCACCGGCGGCCACGGCGATCAGGCCATCGGCCCCCTTCTCGATGGCCTTGCGGGCGAAGAAGTTGTTGATGATGTCGTGCAGCACCACGCCGCCCCAGGCGTGCACGGCCTCGTTGACATCGGTGCGCGCGCCCAGGCTGGTGATGATGATCGGCACCTTGTACTTGGCGCACATCTGCATGTCGTGCTCGAGCCGGTCATTGCTCTTGTGCACGATCTGGTTGATGGCAAACGGCGCGGCCGGCTTGTCCGGGTTGGCCAGGTTGTAGGCCGCCAGGGTCTCGGTGATCTCGGCCAGCCATTCATCCAGCTGGGCGGCCGGGCGGGCATTGAGCGCGGGCATCGAGCCGACGACGCCGGCCTTGCACTGCTCGATCACGAGCTTGGGGTTGCTGATGATGAACAGCGGCGAGCCGATGATGGGCAGCGGTAGCTTGGCAAGCACGGGAGGCAGGGGCACGGTTTACTCCTGGGAGAAGGGTTCGGTGGCGGGCGCCGCGCAGTGTGCGCAAGGCGGCCGGCGGATCACTATCACGCGGGGGACAGCAGGGCCCGCCGCGCAGGCTGCGCGGATTGCACCGCAGCGCCGGCCGGCAGTCTTGCGCCGGCTGGCTGCCACGCTGCGCAGCGCGCGCAGGGCGGGTTTCAGAAGGCCTCGAGGGCCAGCGCGGTGACGCTGTCGGCGCCGTCCACGATGGCCGCGCGCAGGCTGGTGCAGCGGCTGAGCACATGGTCGGCATGGAAGCGCGCAGTGGCCACCTTGGCCTGCATGAAGCTGGCGTCCTCGCCGGCGGCCAGGGCGTCTTCGGCGGCCATCAGTGCACGGCCCATCTGCCAGCCGGCCACCACCATGCCGCTGAGCATCAGGTAGGGCACGCTGCCGGCATAGGCGGCATTGGGGTTGCCCTTGCCCTGCGCGGCGATGAAGCCGATGGCGTCGAGCCAGGCGCGGCGGGCCGTGCCCAGGCCCTGCGCAAAGGCCTGGCAGGCGGCGCTGCCGCGCGCGGCCAGCTCGCCCTCGGTGCGCTCGATCTGCGCGGCGATGGCGCGTGCGCCGGCACCACCATCACGGCTGGTCTTGCGGCCCACCAGATCGTTGGCCTGGATGGCCGTGGTGCCCTCGTAGATGGCCAGGATCTTGGCGTCGCGCAGGTACTGCGCCGCACCGGTCTCCTCGATGAAGCCCATGCCGCCATGCACCTGCACGCCCAGGCTGGCCACCTCGAGGCTCATCTCGGTGCTGTAGCCCTTGATCAGCGGCACCAGAAACTCGTAGAAGGCCTGGTTCTGCGCGCGCGTCTCGGCATCGGGGTGGGCATGCGCCGCGTCGTAGGCCGCAGCGCCGACCAGGGCCATGGCGCGACAGCCTTCCACCTGGGCGCGCATGGTCATCAGCATGCGGCGCACATCGGGGTGGTGGATGATGGCCGCGGGGCCGGTGGCCGAGCCATCCACCGGGCGGCTCTGCACGCGGTCGCGCGCGTACTGCACGGCCTTCTGATAGGCCCGGTCGGCCACCGCGATGCCCTGCACGCCCACGCCAAAGCGCGCGGCGTTCATCATCACGAACATGTACTCGAGGCCGCGGTTCTCCTGGCCCACCAGGTAGCCAATGGCGCCGCCATGATCGCCGTACTGCAGCACCGCGGTGGGGCTGGCCTTGATGCCCAGCTTGTGCTCGATGCTGACGCAGTGCACGTCGTTGCGCGCACCCAGGCTGCCGTCGGCATTGACCATGAACTTGGGGCACACGAACAGCGAGATGCCCTTCACGCCCTCCGGCGCGCCGGCCACGCGGGCCAGCACGAGGTGGACGATGTTCTCGGCCATGTCGTGCTCGCCGTAGGTGATGAAGATCTTGGTGCCGAAGATCTTGTAGCTGCCATCGGGCTGCGGCTCGGCGCGGGTGCGCACCTGGCTCAGGTCGGAGCCGGCCTGCGGCTCGGTGAGGTTCATCGTGCCGGTCCAGCGGCCCTCGATCATCGGCGGGATGTAGGTGGCCTTCTGCGCGTCAGTGGCCGCCGTGAGCAGCGCCTCGATGGCGCCGTCGGTCAGCAGCGGGCACAGCGCGAAGCTCACGTTGGCGGCATTGACCATCTCGGTGCAGGCCGCATGGATCAGCTTGGGCAGGGCCTGGCCACCCAGCTCGGCCGGGTGCTGCAGGCCTTGCCAGCCGCCTTCGGCAAACTGGCGGAAGGCATCCTTGAAACCCGGTGTGGTGCTGACCTTGCCGTCGTGGAACGACGAAGGGTACTTGTCGCCCTCCCAGTTCAGCGGCGCGACCACGCCCTCGTTGAGCTTGGCGCACTCTTCCAGCACCGCGGCGGCAGTGTCGTAGCCGGCATCCTCGTAGCCGGGCAGCTGGGCCACGGCATCGATGTTGGCCAGCGCCTTCATCGCGAAGAGCATGTCCTTGACGGGGGCACGGTAGGTCATTCGCAGGTCTCCGGGTCGAAAAAAAGGCGCCATGGTGGGCGCCCTCAGGGAATGGGGCCCGCCCGGCACGGGTGCCGGGCAAGGCAGGCGCGGTTTACAGCGCGTTGATCAGCTCGGGCACGGCCGCGAACAGGTCGGCCTCGAGGCTGTAGTCGGCCACGCTGAAGATCGGTGCCTCGGGATCCTTGTTGATCGCCACGATCACCTTCGAATCCTTCATGCCGGCCAGGTGCTGGATGGCGCCCGAGATGCCGCAGGCGATGTACAGCGTGGGGGCCACGATCTTGCCGGTCTGGCCCACCTGCCAGTCGTTGGGGGCATAACCCGCATCGACGGCGGCGCGGCTGGCGCCCAGCGCTGCGCCCAGCTTGTCGGCCAGCGGCGTGAGCACCTCGTTGAACTTCTCGCTCGAACCCATGGCGCGGCCACCGCTGACGATGATCTTGGCGGCGGTGAGTTCGGGCCGGTCGTTCTTGGCGATCTCGCTGCCCTGCCAGGTGCTGCTGCCGCTGTCGGCCACGGCGGCGATGCTCTCCACCGCGGCGCTGCCACCGGTGGCGGCGGCGGCATCAAAGCCGGTGGCGCGCACGGTGATCACCTTGGTGGCATCGGCGCTCTGCACCGTGGCGATGGCGTTGCCGGCGTAGATCGGGCGCTCGAAGGTGTCGGCCGAGACCACCTTGCTGATCTCGCTGATCTGCGCCACATCGAGCAGCGCGGCCACGCGCGGTGCGGCGTTCTTGCCGCCGGCGGTGGCGGCAAACAGGATGTGGCTGTAGCCACCGGCGATGGCCAGCACCTGGGCGGCCAGGTTCTCGGCCAGGCCATGGGCCAGGCTGTCGCCATCGGCGTGCAGCACCTTGCTCACACCGGCGATCTGCGCGGCGGCAGCCGCAGCGGCGGCGGCGTTGTGGCCGGCCACCAGCACATGCACATCGCCACCGATGGCCGCAGCGGCCGTGACGGTGTTGCGCGTGGCGCCCTTGATGCTGGCGTTGTCGTGTTCGGCAATAACCAATACAGGCATTGAGTTTCTCCTTGCAATCAGGTTCAGTCCAACCCAGCGGCCGCCGCGGAGCCGGCTTTGCCGGGCCGCTGGCGGCGCCCCCTGGGGGGAGGCGCCCTTGGGCGCTTCGGGGGGAGCGTCAGACGACCTTCGCTTCGTTCTTCAGCTTGTCGACCAGGGTGGCCACATCGGCCACCTTGATGCCGGCCTTGCGGCCCGCGGGCTCGGCCACCTTCAGGGTCTTCAGGCGCGGCGCCACGTCCACGCCCAGGTCGGCGGGCTTGACCACATCCAGCGTCTTCTTCTTGGCCTTCATGATGTTGGGCAGCGTGACGTAGCGCGGCTCGTTCAGGCGCAGGTCGGTGGTGATCACCGCCGGCAGGCTGAGCGACAGGGTCTCCAGACCGCCGTCGATCTCGCGCGTGACCTTGGCCTTGCCGTCCACCACTTCGACCTTGCTGGCAAAGGTGGCCTGCGGCAGCTTGGCCAGGGCCGCCAGCATCTGGCCGGTCTGGTTGCAGTCGTCGTCGATCGCCTGCTTGCCCAGGATCACCAGGCCCGGCTGCTCCTTGTCGACCAGGGCCTTCAGCAGCTTGGCCACGGCCAGCGGCTGCAACTCGTCGGCGCACTCGACCAGGATGGCGCGGTCGGCACCGATGGCCATGGCCGTGCGCAGGGTTTCCTGGCACTGCGTGACACCGCAGGACACGGCGATGACCTCGGTGGCCACGCCTTTTTCCTTCAGGCGCACGGCCTCTTCGACGGCGATCTCGTCGAACGGGTTCATGCTCATCTTGACGTTGGCGATGTCGACGCCCGTGCCATCGGACTTCACGCGAACTTTCACGTTGTAGTCGACGACACGCTTCACAGGCACCAGTACCTTCATGAGACGCGGCTCCTCGGGAGTTGAATTGACGTTTACGTAAACCTGGAAAGATTCTAAGGGCCACCCCTCAGCACCCGCCATGGCAAGAAATCGAACGACCGTGCTATTTTCTGCCATTGTGCCAAAGCGCGCCGTCTCCCCGGTGACGCGCAGGGCCATTTAGACTGCGCGCCCCATGGCAGCCCTCGGCACATCCTTGCGCAACACCTCCGCTGGCCCGGCGCCGCACATCGGCGTCTTTGACACCGGCATCGGTGGCCTCTCGGTGCTGCGCGCGCTGCGCCAGCAGCTGCCGGCGGCGCGCTGCACCTACCTGGCCGATTCGCGCTTCAACCCCTGGGGCGAGCGCCCGGCCGACTGGGTGGTGGGGCGCAGCCTGCAGCTGGCCGCCTGGCTGATCGAGCAGCAGCAGGTGGACCTGGTCTTGATGGCCTGCAACACCGCCACCACCCAGGCCATTGCGGCGCTGCGCGCGCGCTGGCCCGAGCGGCCCTTCGTGGGTGTGGAGCCCGGCATCAAGCCGGCCGTGGCCGCCACACGCTGCGGTCAGGTGGCGGTGATGGCCACGCCCGGCACGCTGGCCAGCCCGCGCGTGGCCCGCCTGATCGAGCAGCATGCCGGCGGCGCCCAGGTGCACCGCGTGCCCTGCCCCGGCCTGGCCGACGCCATCGAGACCGAGCCGCCCGATTCACCCCGCCTGGCCAGCCTGCTCGACCGCTTTGCCGCCGAGCTGCAGGCCAGCGGCGCCGACACCGTGGCGCTGGGCTGCACCCATTACCCGCTGGTGGCCCCGGGCCTGGCCGCGCGCCTGCCAGCCGGCGTGCAGCTGATCGACACCGCCGAGGCCGTGGCCCGGCGCGTGGCCAGCCTGCTGGCGCCTGCGGCGCAGCAGCCGGCAGACGACACGGGCCAGGCGCCGCCCCCCGGCGCCCTGCGCCTGCTGGCCACCGGCGACCCGGCACTGCTGCAGCAGGCCGCATGCCGCTGGGTGCAGGCCGATGCGCGGGCCCAGGCGCTGACCCTGCCCGACCCGCCGGGCTGAAATACGGTTCCGCATCGCCGCGCAGCAGCCCGCTGAATGGGGGCTCGGCCCCAGCGGGCGACCCGGCTCGGCAGCGCCCGCGCCAGCGCCCGATTGCCGCCTATCATCGGCGCCGCCCCACCCTCAGCGCGAGTGACGGAACGGTAGACGTAGCGGACTTAAACTCCGCAGCCGCAAGGCGTACGGGTTCGATTCCCGTCTCGCGCACCAGGCACGCACAGGCCCGGTCACAGCACCCGCAAGCGCCCGACGGCATACGGCGCGGCACCCGGCGACACCCTGATACACCCGGCGGCACCTGCAATCACCCGGCCCCTTCAGCCGGCCCACGCCGGCCCACGCCGGCCCACGCCGGCACCGCAGGCTGAGGCCGCGTTCAGCCGGCGCTGGCCGCGGGCGCGTCAGCCAGCGGCCCAGACGGCCGCTGCTGCAGACCTTCGCGCACCGCGCGCAGCAGCGCGTCGGCGCGCGCCGGCTCGCCGATCACCCGCGACAGCAGCAGCCCGCCCACCAGCGCGCTCACCGCGAACAGGGCCTCGTCGTCATCGGTCCGGGCCAGCTCGGCCACACGCGCAACAAAGCGCTCGACATGCGCCGCCATCACCTCGCGAACCGGCGCATCGGCACGCGCCGCGTCGGCGGCCAGTGCGGCCACGGCGCAGCCGTCCTTGCGGGCCTCGCGGTGGGCGCGGCTGAGGTAGTGGCGCACAAAGTCGTCGTAGGCGCTGCGCTGGGTCGAACGGCTGGCGGCGCTGGCCGTGCTGGCCGTGCTGGCCGTGCTCACGGTGCTGGCGGTGCTGGCGGTGCTGGCGGTGTTGGCAGTGCTGGCGCTGCGGCGCCGGCCGGCCGCGGCGCGCGAGGCGGCGGCGCCGTCCACCAGCGCACGTTCCAGGGCCTGGGCCAGCAGTTCGTCACGCGAGGCGAAGTGGCCGTAGAAGCCGCCATGGGTGAGGCCGGCGCTGCGCATCAGGCGCGCCACGCTCACCGACTCGAGGCCGGCATCGCGGATCTGCCCGGCGGCTTCGGCCAGGATGCGTTCACGGCTTTGCGCCTTGTCGGCCTGCGAGTGGCCCATGCGGATGCTCCATCGGGGACAGCGGGATTTCTGGATTGTATTTATCATGCAGCTGCATGACGACCATCATCTACAAATCGACGCCGCAGACCGCGGCGCGGGACTGAGGCCATGGCTGCATCCGCCGCCTCGCCCGAGGTGCAGCGCCTGCTGCACGGCCCCATCCTGCGCACGCTGCTGGCGCTGGCCGCGCCCAGCGTGCTGGCCATGGCCATGCAGGTGCTGGTGGGCATTGCCGAGACGGTGTACATCGGCCGCCTGGGCGCCACGCCGCTGGCGGCCATGGCGCTGGTGTTTCCGTTTCTGATGCTGGCGCAGCAGCTCTCGGCCGGGGCCATGGGCGGCGGCGTGTCGTCGGCGGTGAGCCGGGCGCTGGGCGCCGGCGATCTGCCGCGGGCCCAGGCGCTGGCCCTGCATCCGCTGCTGATCGGCGGCGGACTGGGCCTGCTGTTCACCGCGGCCATGCTGACGCTGGGCCCGCTGTTCTACCGCTGGCTGGGCGGCCAGGGCGAGGTGCTGGCGGCGGCCGTGGGCTATGGCCAGGTGCTGTTTTCCGGCGCGCTGCTGATCTGGCTGAGCAATACGCTGGCCTCGGTGCTGCGCGGCAGCGGCAACATGCGCGTGCCCTCGCTGGTGATCCTGGCGGCATCGCTGCTGCAGATCGTGCTGGGCGGCTGGCTGGCGCTGGGCGGCGCGGGCCTGCCGGCGCTGGGCATGGCCGGCGTGGCCATCGCCAACATCGTGGCCACGGCGGCCAGCGTGGCATTTTTCGCCTGGTTCCTGTTCAGCGGCCAGGGCCGCCTGACGCTCACCTTGAGCGGCATGGCCTGGCGGCGCGAGATGTTTGCCGACATCCTGCGCGTGGGCGCGGTGTCGATGATCTCGCCGTTCCAGAGCGTGCTGTCGGTGCTGCTGCTCACCGGCTTCGTGGCGCGGCTGGGGGCCTTGCCGCTGGCCGGTTATGCCATCGGCCAGCGGCTGGAGTTCTTGCTGATTCCGATCTCGTTCGGCATCGGCGTGGCGGCGCTGCCGATGGTGGGCATGGCCATCGGCGCGCGCGACGTGGCCCGTGCCCGCCGCGTGGCCTGGACTGCGGGCCTCACCTCGGGCGTCAACCTGGGCCTGATCGGCGCGCTGGTGGCGCTGTGGCCCGATCTGTGGGCCGGCCTGTTCAGCCGCGATGCGGCGGTGCTGGCCCATGCGCGCAGCTTTCTGCAGATCGCCGGCCCGGCCTTCGGGTTTTTCGGTCTGGGGCTGACGCTGTACTTTGCCTCGCAAGGCGCCGGCAAGATGCTCGGGCCGGTGCTGGCCGGCACGGCACGCCTGGCCACGGTGCTGGCCGTGGGCGGCTGGATCAGCCACGCCACCCAGCCCGATGTGAACGCGCTGTTCGGCCTGGTGGCGCTGTCGATGACGGTCTACGGCCTGGCCACGCTGGCGGCGGTGCGCGTCACGCGCTGGGGGCCGGCGCTGCGCTGAGGCCATCGGCCAGCCGGCGCCAGGCGCTGGCCGCGCGCAGCTGGCGTGCCGTGCCGGCCACCGCGAACAAGGCCGCATCGCGCTGCCAGCGCTGGGCAGCGGCGCAGCCGGCCGCGGCCCACAGCGGCTGGGCCTGGGCATACAGCCCGTGGGCCAGCTGCAGCGCGCCGGCCAGCGCCACATGGCCGGCGGCGGCCTGCGGATCGCGCCCGGCCAGATCGGCCAGCAAGGCCAGCACGGCCACCAGCTGCTCGCGGTAGGCCTCGGGCCAGGCGCGGGCGCGGGCCTCGCGCAGCAGGTAGGCCAGCACGGCCAGCGTGACATGGCTGTCTTCCAGCGTGCGAAAGGGCTTGACGTAGCGCTCGTAGCCGTCGCCGGGCAGCATGGCCGCGGCCGGCAGGCGCACGGCCGCCATGCGCAACGCGGCATGCGGCACCTCGGGCACAAAACGCGCGGGCGGCATGGCCTCGACCTGCAGGCCGGCCGTGGGCACCGGCACGCGCAGCACGCGCAACTGCGGCCGGCCGTCTGCGGCATCGGCCGCCGGGGCCAGCGCGGCGGCCACCAGCAGCACGCTGCCGGCCGGCCCCAGCGTGGCCCAGCGCTTCGCGCCATCGAGCTGCCAGCCGCCATCGGCCAGCGGCGTGATGCGGCTGCGGATGTCGCGCGGCCGGTTGCCCTCGGCCTCGGTCACGCAGAAGGCGGCCATCGCCTCGCCCGGCAGATCGGGCACCAGCGCGCGCAGCGCCGCCTGGTAGCCGCTGGCAAAGGCCCAGGCCACGCGGTCGGCCGCAAAGCCGCCGGCCAGGGCCAGCGCCGCGGTGTCGGCCGCGCCGTGCAGCAGGCCGGGCCAGCCCTGCCACCAGGCGGCCACGTCATCAACGGCGCGGGCCTGGGGCGCGGCGTGCAAGGCCTGGATCAGGGCGGGGTTCATGGCGCCTCGGCTGGCGGGGTGGATCGCCGACGATAGCCGCCGCCCTTGCGGCGGCCTGTTGCCTGCGCGACGCGCAGCGCCCGGCCGGCTGGCTGGCGCCACAACACGGGCTATTTGCGGTAGTGATCCAGCGTGGGCGGCGGCGTGTAGCCCAGATCGATGGCGCGGGCCTCCCAGCGTGCGGCCGACTGGGGCTGGTCTTGGCGGCGGAAGTGGCGCGCCAGCTCGTAGCTGGCGATGCCGTTGCCCAGCTCGGCGGCCAGCTGCATCCAGCCTTCATAGCGCGAGCGGGCCGCGCCCAGGCGATCGGCGGTGAGCCACAGGCGGCCCACGCGGGCGGCGGCGTCCTTGTCGCCGCGGCCGGCCTTGCGCACATCGGTGTCGTAGGCCTCGCCGCGCGCGGGGTCGCTGGCGAAGGCGTTGCGGTTGAGCAGCAGCTCGGGCCGGCGCAGGATCTCGGCGGCCTGGCGCGCGCCATCCTGCGCCACCTCGGCCGCCAGCCGGCGGCTGCGTTCGGCATTGGGGTGGCGCTGCAGGAAGCCGGCCGCCAGGCGCTGCACATCGGGCGGCCACAGGGCAGTCTGCAGCGCTGACCAGTCGGTTTCTTCCTCGGCGCGCGTGGGTACGGGCGGGGCCGCGGGCTTGAGCCGCACGCTGCGCGGCGCCAGCCGGAAGGCGCCCTCGTCCGGCACGTTCTTGGCCACGAAGGGGCGCTGCACAAAAAAGCGCAGGCTGGGGGTGTTGAACGCCAGGCGCATGGCCCGCTCGGTCTCGCGCTTGACGGCCTCGAACAGCAGCGGCAGCGGCAGGTCGTCGGGCTCGCTGCCCATCAGGCGCACCAGCTCGCGGGTGTAGAAGGTGTTCTGGTCGGGCTTGTCGGGGGCCACCGCATACTGGCCGGCGCCGGTGGAAAAGGCGATCAGGCAGCCCAGTGGTGGCTCCTCCTGGTTCATGGCATCGGTTTTGCGGCCGCCACCGCCCTGCTGGCTGCGGCAGGCGTCGACGATGGCGATGCTCAGGCCGTTGCGCCGGCGCGGCAGGCGCGCCACCACATCGCGGTTGAGCGTGAGGCTGCCCGATTGCAGGCCCGCCGGCGAGGCCTCGGGGGTCACGCCGGCGCCCAGCAGCAGGTTCTCGGCATTGAGCTGCAGGCCGTGGCCGCTGAAGTAGAACAGCACCGTGGCGTCCTCGGGCGCCGCGGCGGCGCGGGCCACAAAGGCGTCCACCTCGCTGCGCGCACGCGCCGGGTCGGCATCGAGCACCAGGGTGGCGGCAAAGCCGCGCTGGCGCAGCACCTGGGCCACATCGCGCGCGTTCTTGTGGATCGGCGGCAGTTCGAAATCGCCGGGGTAGCTGCGGTTGCCGATCACCAGCGCCAGGCGGCCGGGGTCGATGGGTGGCAGCGGCGCGGCAGCGGCCGCGGCCGTGGCGGCCGCCGCGGTGGCCGCCGAGCCCGCGGCATCGTCGCGGGTCTGGGCCGGCGCAGGCGCCCAGGTGCCGGCCAGCGCCGTGCCCAGCGTGGCGCCACACAGGCGGCGGCGGCGCGCATTGATCATGGTGCACCGCCCGGGCGGCTGGCGCTGGGGGCTGCCGGCGCGGCCGGCGCGGCGGGTGCGGCCGCACCCTGGGCTGCGCTGGCGGCCGCGGCCGGCGGGCAGGCCAGGCGGCCGATTTCGGCGCTGCACGACGACGGCAGGCGCAGGCCCTCGGCACCGCCGGTGGCCGGGCGGCCCGGGCCCACCTCGGCGATGACGCCGGCGCGCAGGCGGATGGCCACGTTCTCGGTGCGCACGGTTTCCTCGAAGCGCTCGCGGCGCGCGTTCTCCGACACCGCGGCCACCGCCGACAGCGAGCCGCTCAGCTGCGGCGTGGCAGGCAAGACGCCGTTGTAGAACAGCGGCAGCCGGCTCTGATCGCCCGCCCCGTCGTTGAAGAAGCGGTAACCGCTGTCGCCGGCCTGGCTGTCGCTGGGGCCGGCCAGAAACACCACCGTGCTGCCCGGCGCGGCATCGCGCGGCAGCAGCTGCACGTAGCCGGCGGCCAGGCCGTCGGTGCGCGTGCCCAGGCTCTTGCCGCCCACGTTGGCGTTGATCGGCGCATCGGCCGAGCCAAAAGGCAGCGCCGCGGCAAAGGCCTGCGGCAGCAGCTCGAGCACCAGGCCGGGCGCCGAGTTCTGCAGGCCGAAGCCGGCGTCGTTGTACCAAAGGCGGGCGGCGATGCGGCTGTTGTCCACCGTGGCCAGGCGGCCGGCCGACAGGCGCAGCAGATCGGCCTCGAGCCCCTGGCCGCCCACCACCAGCTCCTGCCCGGCCAGGGTGATGCGGCTCTGGCCGACGGCACGCGCGCCGTCCAGGCCCACCGGGGCCCAGGCGCTGTTCCACTCGGCGCCCGACAAGGCCTGCAGCGTGCCGGCAAAGCGGTTGTCGGCCTGGCCCAGGCTGATCGAGCCTCCGGCCACGGCCTGCAACACCAGGCCGGAGCCCGCGGCCGTGGTGATGCGGCTGGCCGCGCCCTGGGTGATGACATCGTCGGCCACCTGCAGCAGCCGGCCCTGCAGCGGGTCCACCGCCTGGCGGCCCGAATCGAGCGGCGCCAGCAGGCTGTAGCCCGGCGCGGCCATGGCCCGCAGCGTGAGCGTGCCGCCGTCGATCTGCAGCAGGCCGTCGAGCCGCGCATCGCCGGTGGCCACCGTGCTCTGGCCGAGGCTCACCTGGCCGGCTTCGATCAGGCTGTCGCCACCGCCGATGATGGCATCGGCCAGCGCCGCGGCGCTGGCCTGGCGCTGGCCGGCCGCGCCGGCGGGGGCCGCCTGCGGCACCCCCAGACGCAGCTCGCCCAGCACCAGGTCGCGCCAGCGGCCATCGGCCACGCGCCCGGCCGACAGGCGCAGCTGGCCGGCCAGCACGCTCAGCGGCTGCAGGCCCCATTGATTGCCTTCGTTCAGGGCCTCGATGGCCTGGCCCGGCGCCTGCAGCGTGATCGGCACGGCGGCCGTCACCGTCACCGGCCCGCCCAGGCGCAGGCCGCCGCGGGTGGCGGCCAGCGAGCCGCCCAGCGCCACCGCGCCATCGGCCTCGAGCGCGCCCAGGGTTTCGTGGCCCCCCAGCTGCAGGCTGGCCGCGGCCGCCAGCTGCAGCACGCTGGCATCGGGCAGGCGCTCGTTGCCGCTGGTGGCCAGGCTGCCGGCTAGCACCCGGGTGGCGCCGGTGTAGGCATTGCCGCTGGCCGCCAGCACCAGGCTGCCGCTGCCGGCCTGCTCGAGCGCGCCGCTGCCGGCCACGGTGTTGTTGATGACCAGGGTGTCGCTGCGCACCACGCGCAGCAGGCCGTCGTTGAGCACCGCGCCGCGGCCCAGGCTGCCGCTGCGGCCGCCCTGGCCCAGCTGCAGCGTGCCGGCCTCGATGCGGGTCTCGCCATGGGCCTGGTCGGCGCCGAGCACCCAGGTGCCCAGGCCCTGCTTGACCAGGCTGCCGCCGCCGCTGACCACGCCGGAGAACTGCTGCACCGTGGCGGTATCCAGCACCGCGGCGCCCACCTGCAGCGTGGTGTCGGCGGCGTCGGCCAGCAGCACGCGGGCCGGCGTGGCGGCTGCGGCCGGCGCGCCGGGCTCGGCATCCACCAGGCCGCCCAGGCGCTCGCTGCCGGCCAGTCGCAGCGTGGTGCCGGCCTGCATCTGCAGCAGCGGCAGGCCCAGCAACTGGCCCGCTCCGCTGGTGAGCAGCGCGCCGCTGGACAAGGCCAGCAGCGGCGTGGTGAGCGTGGCGCCGGCCTCCAGCGTGAGCGTGCCGCCCACGCTGACCTGCTGGGTGGCCTGCACGGCGGCGCCGAGCTGGCTGCTGCCGCTGGCCAGCAGGCTGCGGGTGGTGAGGGGCGCGCCCAGCCGGCCGCCATCGAGCGTGACCGAATCGGTGGCGACCAGCGCGCTGGCCGCATCGGCCACATCGGCCACATCGGCCACATCGGCCACATTGACTGCCAGCGCGGCCGTTTCACCGGTGCCGGCCTGACGATGCACCACTGACGCGGCCGCAGCCTGCGGACTCCCGGCCTGCAGGCCCGGTGCCTGCACCGGGGCCCCGGCCAGCGCCACCGGCGGCGCCTGCAGCGTGCCGGCCAGGCTGAGCGAGGCCACCGTGGCCGCCGCGCCCAGCTGCAGCGTGGCCGGCGCGTCGATGCGCAGCGCCGTGGCGCCGCTGCCCAGGGCCTGCGGCGCAGTGCTGCGCAGCAACCCGGCCTGCAGGCGCAGCACCGGGCTGTCGATCACGCCGGCGGCGCCCAGGCTCAACGTGCCATCGAGCAGCGTGGCCGAGTCGCGCAGCGTGAGCGCGGCGTCCACCGCACTGGCGCCGCGGCTGCTGAACTGCGCGGCCTGCACCGGCAACGCCACCGCGGCATCGGCCAGGCTCAGCGCGCCCGACAGCGCCAGCCGGCCGGCACCGGCCACCCGGCTGCCATCGGCCAGGGCCAGCGCGGCGGCGCTTTCGGCGCCGGCCAGCTGCAGCTGGCTGGCGCCGGCCAGCGCCATCTGCGTGCCGCTGCCCAGCTGGCCGGCCACGCTGGTGGCCAGCACCGCACCGGCGCCCAGCTGCAGCTGGGCGGCCTGCAGCAGGCCGCCGCTGCCCAGGCTGAGCGTGCCGCCATCCACCAGCGCGGTGGCGCCCACGGTGAGCGGCGCCAGCACCAGCACGCTGTGGCGGCTGATGAGCGACTGGGTGTCGAGGGCCACGCCCAGGGTGGCGCCGTCCAGCGTGCTGGCCTGGGTGACGCGCATGCTGCCGCTGCCGCTCATCTCGCCGGCCAGGCTGAGCGATTGCACGGTGACCGGCGTGTCCAGGCGCAAGGTGGCGCGCGCAGCCACCTGCACCGTGGTGTCGGCGCCCAGCAAATCGGCCGAGGCACTGACCAGCACCCCCGAGTTGACCTGGAACAGGCTGCTGCCGCTGCCCTGGCCGGTGAGTGCCAGCGTGCCCGCGCCCTCTTTCACCAGCTGGCCGCCGCTGCTGTCGATGCGGCCGCCAAACTGCGTGTCGATGGCCTGGCGCACGGTGAGCACATGGCGCTCGAGTTGCAGGCGTGCCGGCAGGCCGGCGCCCACACCGCCCAGATCGGCCAGCGCGCCCACGGTCTCGGCACCGCCCAGCGTGAAGCGGGTGTCCACCGCCAGCTGCAGCGCGCCGCCGTCGGGCAGGCGTTCGTCGCCAGCGGTGGCCAGTGCACCGGCGTGCAGCTCGGTGCCGCCGCCATGGCGGTTGTCGCCGGCCAGGGTCAGGCTGCCGGCACCGGTCTTGCGCAGGCTGGCCGGCGTGGCGCCGGCATCGCTGAAGGCGCCGTCGATGCGTGCGGCCACACCCTCGGCCACCTGCAGCGTGCCGCCCGCGGCGCCCAGCGCGATGCCGCGCGTGGCGGCCAGCGTGGTGTTGCCGTCCAGGCGCAGCGTGGCACCGTCGAGCAGCAGGTGATCGGGCGTGGCCATGGCGGGCGCGGCGCCCAGCTGGCCATCGCGCCGGATGGCCAGCGTGCCGCCCAGCACCTGGGTGGCGCCCAGGCGGGCCGAATCGGCCGCGCCCTCGAAGGCCAGCGTGCCGGCGCCGGTCTTGGTGAGCACGGCGGCACCGGCCAGCTCGTCGACGCGGCTGCCCAGGCCCAGGCTGTGGCCGGCGGCCACGTCGATGCGGCCGCCGGCGGCGCCCAGCTGCAGCGGCCGCGCCGCATCCAGCGCCACACTGGCCAGCACCTGCAGCGTGCCGCCATCGAGCTCAAGCGCCGCGCTGGCGCTGCCCAGCACCGCGTCGCGGCCGATCACCAGCGTGCCGGCCAGCACCCGTGTGCCGCCGCTGTGGCTGTTGGGTGTGCCACTGTCGGCGCCGCCCTGCAGCAGCAGCGTGCCGCCGCCGGTCTTGCGCAGCTGGCCGGGCGATGCGGGCACGGCATCGGCCACGCTGCCGGCCAGGTTCAGGCTGGCACCGTCAGCCACCTGCAGCGTGCCACCACCGGCACCCAGCGCCAGGCCGCGCCCGGCATCGAGCGTGAGCGTGGCGCCCGGCTGCAGGGCCAGCGTGGCGCCATCCAGCAGCAGCTGGCCGGCGCGGGCCGCGGCCGGTGCCAGGCCCAGCTGATCGTCACGCGTCAGCAGCAGGGTGCTGCCCAGCACCGCGGTGGCGCCGGTGTGGGTGTTGGCCGCCGCGCCCTCGAGGCTGAGCGTGCCGCCGCCCTGCACGCGCAGCGCGCCCTGGCTGGCGCCGGCGGCGTCGGCGATGCGCCCGCCCAGCTGCAGCAGCACCCCGGTGGGCAGCTGCAGCGTGCCGCCGGCGGCGCCCAGGCTCAGCGTGCGGGCCTCGTCCAGCCGCAGGCTGTCGCGCAGCGCCAGCGTGCCGCCATCGAGCAGCAGGCCGCCGCTGGCCGCGCCCAGCTGGCCGTCGCGCGCCACGCTCAAGCTGCCGCCCAGCAGCGTGGTGCCGCCGCTGTGGCGGTTGTCTTGCGCGCCGGTGAAGGCCAGGTTGCCGCCGCCAGCCACACGCAGCGCGCCGGCGGCCAGGCCATCCACCACCGGCGCCGGGGCCAGCACGCTCACATCGGCGGCCAGCAGCAGCGTGCCGCCACCGGCCTGCAGCGTGATGCCGCGGGTGGCGGCCAGCGTGGTGTCGGCCAGGATCTGCAGCGTGCCGCCATCGAGCACCAGCTGGTCGGCCACCAGGGCTGCGGGCGCGCGGCCCAGCTGCGCATCGCCCTGCACCTGCAGGCTGCCGCCCAGCACCTGGGTGCGGCCGGTGTAGAGGTTGGCACCGGTGAGGGTCAGTGATCCGGCCCCCTGCAGCACCAGGCCGCCACTGCCTTGCAAGACGCCCGAGAACACGCTGCTGCTGCCCGCGGCCGGCGTGACGCGCAGGCTGCCGGCCGCCAGATCGACCGTGCCGGCCCCGGCCAGCGAGCCGATCGCCACATCGGCCAGCAGCGCCAGCGTGGCCGCGCCTTCAATGCGATAGGCGCTGGCCACCGAACCGGCCTGGCTGCTGGCCAGCGCCAGCGTGCCCTCGGCCACCGTGGTGCTGCCGCCATGGGCCTGGGCGCTGGTCAGGGTCAGCGTGCCGGCACCGGTCTTGGTGAGCGCGCCGCTGCCGCTGAAGCGGCCGTCAAAGCGGCTGCTGCCGTCATCGCCGCCCACGCTCAGCGCCTGGCCGCCCAGGGCCACCTGGCCCGCACCGCTCAGGGCGCCGAAGGCCTGGTTCGACTGCAGCAACAGCTCGGCGCCGGCGGCCACGCTCAGCGCGCTGAGCACGCCGGCCGTGCCGCCCGGGCCCAGCACCAGCGTGCCGCCCAGCACCTGGGTGGCGCCGGTGTAGGGGTTGGAGCCGGTCAGCGTGAGGCTGCCGCGACCCTGCTTGATCAGGCCGCCGCTGCCCTGCACGGCGCCCGAGAAGCCGGTGCTGGCATCGTTGCCGCCGGCGCTGAGCGTGAAGCGGTCGAGCTGCACCTCGCCAGCGCCGGCCAGCGCGCCCACCGCCTCATCGGCCTGCAGCCGCAGGCGGCTGCCGGCCGCCAGCTGCAGCGTGCCGGCGTCGCCCAGCGCCTGGCCACCGGCGGCCACCAGCGTGCCGGCCTGCACCGTGATGTCGCCCGCGCCCAGATGGCGGCCGCTGAGGGTGAGCGTGCCGGCGCCGGTCTTGGTGAGGCTTGGCGCACCGCCCGCGTCGGTCAGCGTGCCGGCCAGCGTGAGCCCGGCGCCGGCCACCTGCAACACGGCATCGCCGTGCAACGTGACCAGCCCGCTCACCAGGCCGGTGCCGGCGCTGTTGGCCAGGGTGCCGGCCAGCGCCAGCGGCACGCCCAGCTGCGCACCGCTGGTGAGATCGAGCGTGGCGTCGCGGGCCACCACCAGCGGGCCCAGGCCGGCGCGGTCAACGCCGCCACTGAGCTGCAGCGTGCCGCCGCTCACCGTGGTGCCGCCGCTGGCCAGGTTGGCGCCGCCCATCACCAGGGTGCCCGGGCCGGCCACGTTGAGCGCCCCGGCGCCACCGATGCTGCCGCCCAGGCTCAGACGCTCGCCGCTGACGGCGATGCCGGCATCGCCCACCAGGCTCAGCGCGCCGGCGCTGGCGGCGCGGCCGCTGCTGCTGGCCAGCACGGCGCCACCGGCCAGCGACCAGGGGTTGTCGACCTGCTGGCCGGCCAGATCGACCACCGCGCCGTTGGCCACGCTCACCGCGGCCGTGCCAAAGGGCCCGGCGCTCAGCGCCGCGGCCGCGCCGCTGCTGCCGCGGGCCGCCTGCAGGGTGCCGGCCAGCACCACGGTGCCGCCGCTGTGGGTGCTGGCGCCGCCGAGGATCAGCGTGCCGTCGCCGGTCTTGGTGAAGCTGCCGCTGCCACTCAGTCGGCCGTCGAAGCGGCTGCTGGTGTCCAGGCTGCCGGCGCTCAGCGCAAAGCTGTTCAGCGCCACATCGCCGGCACCGGCCAGCGCGCCAAAGCTCTGGGCCGATTGCAGCGCGAGCTGGGCGCCGGCCGCCACGCTCACGGCGCTGGCACTGCCGGCCGTGCCGGCGGCACCGATCACCAGGCGGCCGGCCTGCACCAGCGTGGCCCCGCTGTAGCGGTTGTCGCCTTCCAGCGCGAAGCTGCCGCCACCCAGCTTGCTGAGCCCGCCCGTGCCCTGCAGCACGCCGCTGAAGCTGCTGCTGCTGCCATCGGCGCCGGTGGCCAGCGTGAAGCGGCCCAGCAGCACATGGCCGGCACCGGCCAGCGCCCCCAGGGTTTCGTCGGCCTGCAGGCGCAGCGTGCTGCCGGCGGCCATCTGCAGGGTGCCGGCGTCGCCCAGTGCCTCGCCGCCACTGGCCACCAGGGTGCCGGCCTGCAGGTCGATGCCGCCGCGGCCGCTGTTGCGGCCGGCCAGCGTGAGCGTGCCGGCCCCGCTCTTGCCCAGCCGCCAGGCGCCGCCCAGGTCGGCCAGGCCGCCGCTCAGGGCCAGGCCGGCGCCATCCACCTGCAGCAGGCTGTCGCCGCTGAGCGTGAGCGCGCCGCTGAGCGTGGCCGCCGCTTCGCCGCTGGCCACGCGCACGGTGCCGGCCAGCTGCACCGGCACGCTGAGGCTGGCGCCGCCGTGCAGGTCGAGCACCGCGCCGCTGGCCACCTGCAGCGGGCCGAGGCCGGCGCGGTTGCTGCCGCCCAGCAGCTGCAGCGTGCCGCTGGCCACCGTGGTGCCGCCGCTGGCGCTGTTGTCGCCGGCCAGCACCAGGGTGCCGGGGCCGCTGAGGCTGAGCGCACCGCTGCCGCCGATGCTGCCGCTGAGCTGCAGCTGGGCGCCGGCCACGCCGATGCGGCTGTCGGCCGCCAGCGTGAGCGCACCGGCGCTGCTGGCGCTGCCGCTGCGGCTGCCCAGCGCGCCCAGCTCGGCCGAGCCGCTGCCGGCCAGCAACCAGGCGTTGTCAACCTGCCAGCCGGCCAGATCAACCGCCGCGCTGCCGTTCACCGACACCACGCCGGTGCCGAACGGGCCGGCGCCCAATGCGCCGGCCGCACCACTGCTGGCCCGGCCGGCCGCCAGCGTGCCGGCGCTCAGCGTGGTGCCACCGGCAAAGGTGTTGGCGCCGCCCAGGTTCAGGCTGCCGCTGCCCTGCTGCCTGAGCTGGCCAGTGCCGCTGATGACCGACGTGACGCTGATGTCATCGCTGCGGGCAAAGGCCAGGATGCCGTCGTTGAGCACCGCGCCCTCGAGCCAGCCGCTGGTGCCGCCGTGGCCCACCTGCAGCGTGCCGCCGCTGACCCGGTTGCCACCGCCCACCGCCACCGTGGCGCCCAGCACCAGGGTGCCCGGACCGGCCTGCTCGAAGCGGCCCTGGCCGCTCACATCGCTGGCCAGGCTGAGGCTGCCGCTGCGCTGGAACACCAGGGCCGCACCGGCCTGCACCTGGATGGCGCCGCCGGCCAGGCTGCCGCCGGCACCGCCCTCGCCCACCTGCAGCGTGCCCTGGCTGACCTGCGTGCCACCGCCCGGCGACCAGTCGCCCAGCAGGCTGAGCGTGCCGCTGCCGCGCTTGTCGACAAGGCCGTCGCCGCCGAGGTTGCCGGCCCAGCGCAGCGCCGCATCGCGCTCGATCACCAGGCTGCTGCCGGCGGCCACCGTGGTGCTGCCGGTGGCGCTGCGCGCGCCGGTGAGGCGCAGCTGGCCGCCGGCAATCTGCAGGCTGCCGTCACCGCTGAGCGTGCCGCCCAGGGTGAGCGTGTCGCTGCGCAGCACCGACAGCGTGCCCTGGTTGTCGATGTCGCCCAGCACGCTGCCGGCGTTGAGGCCCACGCCCAGGCGCAGGCTGCTGCCGCTGGCGATGCGGGTGGCGCCGGTGTAGAGCTGGTCGCCACTGAAGCTGAGCGTGCCGCTGCCGGCCTGGCTCACGCTGCCGGCGCCGCTGATCAGGCCGTCGAAGGTCAGGCTGCCGGCCCGGCGAAACTGCAGCTGGGCGTCCGCCAGCACGCTGACCGCGCCGCCCACGTTGCCGGCGCCGCCACCATCGCCCAGCTGCAGCGTGCCCGCGCTCACCACCGTGCCGCCGCTGTGGCCCTGGTTGGCGGTGAGCACCAGGGTGCCCGGGCCGGCCTGCTCGAGCTGGCCCGTGCCGCTCACGGTGCCGGCAAACACCAGCTCACCGGCCCGGTTGAACACCAGCCGGCCATGGTTGAGCACGTTGCCGTCCAGCGCGCCGGCCAGGTTGCCGTCGCCGATGCGCAGCGTGCCGGCGCTCACCGTGGTGCCACCCAGGTGCGTGACGGCGCCGGTGAGCGTGAGCCGGCCGCTGCCCGCCTGCTCGAGCGTGCCGCTGCCGCTGATTGCGCCGGCAAACCCCAGGTCGGCCAGCTGGTTGAACACCAGCGCACCGTGGTTGACCACCGGCCCGAGGATGCTGGCCGAATCGCCGTCTCGGCCGATGCGCAGCGTGCCGGCCGCCAGCGTGGTGCCGCCGGTGTAGGTGTTGTCGGCCAGCAGCGTCAGCGTGCCGCTGCCGGCCTGGCGCAGCTCGCCCTCGCCGCTGATCACGCCGGCCAGCGCCAGCTCGTCGCTGCGCTGCACCAGCAGCGTGGCACCGGACGCGATGGCGATGTGGCCGCCGAGGCTGCCGCTGACGCCGTTGCTGCCGAGCTGCAGGCTGCCCTGCCCGATGGCCGTGCCACCGGCTGGCGCGGCATCGCCCAGCAGCACCAGGGTGCCCAGCCCGGTCTTGGCCAGCTGGCCGGGCCCCGACACCGTACCGCTGAGGCTCAGCGTGGCGCCGGCCGCGCCCACGCCCAGCCTGGCATCGGCGGCCAGGTTCACGCTGCCGCTGCTGAGCGCGCTGCCACTGCCGCTCTGGCGCAGCGCACCCGCGTCGTCGGGGCCGCTGCCGGCCAGTTGCCAGGGGTTGTGCACCGCGTGGCCGTCAAGATCGACGCCGCCGCCGGCACTGACCGTGACCTGGCCCGAGCCGAACGGCCCGCTGGCCGGCGCCGGGCCGGGCGCACTGTCGCGCCCCGCCAGCAGCAGGCCGGCGCTGACCGTGCTGCCGCCGCCGTAGGTGTTGGCGGCGCTCAAGCTCACGCTGCCGCTGCCGGTCTTGCTGAGCGCGGCGCTGCTGCCCGCCAGCACGGCCGAGACCGTGCCCTCGCTCAGCGCAAACGCGGTGGCGGTCAGTGCGCCGGGCTTGGTGGCGCTGTCGATCAGGCTGCCGCCGGTCAGCGTGAACAGGCCCACGCTGGGGCTGCGGCCATTGACATCGAGCGTGGCGCCACCGCTCAGCGTCACGGCCTGGCCGGCCGGCAGCGCGCCGGCCGCGCCCAGCAGCAGGCTGCCGGCGGCCACCGTGGTGCCGCCCAGGTAGCTGTTGCTGCCCGAGAGCGTGAGCGCGCCAGCACCCAGCTTGGTGAACGAGCCGCTGCCGCTGATCGGCAGGCTCAGCGTGCGCGAGGTGGAATGGGTCCAGCGGGTGGCGCCGTTGAGCACCAGGCCGGCGGCTGCCAGGCTGACATCGGCGATCTCGATCTGGCTGGCCTCGAGGCTCAGCGTGCGGCCGGTGCCGGCCAGGCTGATCGGCTGGTTGATGGCAATCGTGTCGCCGGCCTGGTTGCCATTGACCCTCAGCGTCAGCGAGCCGGCACCGGCCACGCTCGGGCTGCTGACCGCGGCGTCGACCGTGATGCGGTCGTCGGCCTGCAGCAGCACTGGTGCGGTGGCCAGGTTCGCCAGCAGCGTGCTGACGGTGAGGATGTTGTCGCCGCTGCCGCTGGCCTGCACGGTGAGGGTGGCGGGGTCGAGCAGCAGCAGGCCGGCGCGGCCCAGCGGGGCGGCGCGGTCGGCGGTGCCCTCGTAGCGCAGCGCGCCGTGCGACGACACCTCCACCAGCCCGCCATCGCCCCCTGCCGCACCACCGCGCGCGCTGATGTGGCCGGCAAACTGGGTGCGCTCGCCCGACCACAGCACCACGCTGCCGCCGTGGCCGGCCTGCGTGGCATCGGCCGCCAGCACCGCGCCGGCCTGCACCACCACGCTGCGCGCATGCGGCAGCGCCTGGGCGTTGGCCCCGCCGAGATCGCCGCCCACGCGCAGGCTGCCGCCGGCCGCCGTGCCGCTGGCCTCCAGCCGCGCGCTGGCCGCCAGCTGCACCTGCTCGCCCAGCACGCTGATCTGGCCGCCGCGCGTGCCGGCGGCGTCGGCGCTGGCCACCACGGTGCCGGCCACCTGGGTGAGACCGGCGCCACCGCCATCGATCACCACCTGGCCATCGCGCAGGGCCAGGCCGCTGGCGCGCACCGTGCCGGCCAGGTTGAGCACGGTGTCGGCAAAACCGGCGCGCGCCGTGGCGCGCAGTTCGGCACTGCCGGCCAGTGCCGTGGCCGAGCCCAGCAGGTCGAGCCGGGTGGCCAGGTCTTCGCTGCGGGCGTTGAAGAAGATCAGGCCGTCACCGTCCACATCCACCTGCACCGCGCCCACGGCGGCAGCGCCCAGGCGGCCGGCCAGCACCTGGCCGCCGATGCTGACCCGCGGGCCCACCAGGGCCACGGTGCCGGCGGGGGCGTGGATTTCGCCATCGGCGCGCAGCTCGCCGCTGCCGGCGTTGCCACCCGACAGCTGCCAGCGCCCGGCGTTGCCCAGGGCCAGCGCGGTGGTGTCGGCGTTCAGCGTGGTGGCCACCAGGCCGCCCACATCCACCCGCGAGCCGGCGCCAAAGATCACGCCACGCGGGTTGGACAGAAACACCCGCCCGTCAGCCTGCAGCTGGCCCAGGATCAGCGACGGATCGGCCCCGGTGACGCGGTTGAACAGCACCGCCGCGGCATCGGGCTGGTGGATGCGCACGCGTTCACCCGCGGCGATGGAAAAACTGCGCCAGTCGAGTGCCGCGCGGGCACTGCTCTGCACGATCTCGAGCTGCTTGGCGCCATCGGCGCGCACGCTCACCTGGCCGGCGGTGACGGTGCCGTCCTGCGGCAGGGCCCAACCCGATGGTGACGCGGCCAGCGCCACCGCCAGGCAGGCGGCCAGGCTCAGCGGGCGCAGGGCCCAGCGCCCGCGCCGGCCGCGGCGCCCGCCGCGGTCAGTAGAACCAGGAGAGCTGCGCATACACCCTCGGATTGCGTTGGGCGGTGTCGGACCGCGCCTGCCCGGTGCTGGGCACGGCCACGCTCAGGCGCGCGGCAAAGCTGCGCGGGCGCTCCCACGACAAGGCCACGCCGGCGCCGCCCAGGCGCTGGCGGTTGTCGGTGCGGGCCGCCTGGGTGGCGGGCTCGTGGCGCAGCTGCAGCGCGGCATGGTCGAAGAACACGCTGGCCACCAGCTCGCGCGCCCAGCGGCCCAGCCAGGCCTCGGGCGGCAGCAGGCGCAGCTCGAGCGTGGCCACCACGCCACTGTCGCCGGTGCCCTCGCCGGGCGCGAAGGCGCGCACGCCATCGGGCCCGCCGGCACGGAACTGCTCGCTGCTGTCGAGGTTGTCGAGCGCCCACTGGCCGCGCAGCGCGGCATACAGCAGCATGCGGCCATCCACCAGGTTCTGCAGGCGGTTGCCGGCCAGGCCGAGCTTGGTGAAGCGCGGCGCATCATCCAGGCCACCGGGCATGCCGCCGCGGTGGCGCAGCTCGCCGTGGGCCAGGTTGGCCTCGAAGGTGCTGACCGCGCCGCCGCCCAGGCTGTCGCGCAGATCGCCCGACAGGCCCAGCGTCAGGCTGTTGATGCTGCGGCGCTGCACCGAGCGGGCCACGTCCTGCCGGTCGGCGTGCTGCTTGTTGTCGAGGTTGCCGACCATGAACACATTGAGGTTGCGCGAGCGCCGCCAGGGGTACAGCGCATTCACCGACAGGCTCACCGCGTCGCCATTGACGCCCAGCGGAAACTGCGCCGGGTCGAGCTTGTAACGCACCATCGACAGCGAGCTGCCGAGCTTCCAGCCGTCATGGCCCACCGGCAGCGAATAGCCCAGCAGCGCGAACAGCAGGCCGCCGGTATCGGAGCTCAGCGCATTGAGGGTCAGCGAATCACCGCGCCCGGCCAGGCTGTTGCCGGCCAGCAGCGCGCCCACCCGGTACAGGCCGAGAAAGCGCGAGCCGTTGGCATCGGCATCGACCTTGCCCGACCACGGATCTTCGGGCCGGCCGCTGACCTTGAGCCGCGCCGTGCCCGGCGTGGCGCCGGCCTGCACATCGAAGCGCACCGTGATGCCGCGCAGATCGTTGAGCAGGAACACCACCCGCTCGATCAGCTCCACGCGCAGGATCTCGCCGGGCCGCAGCCGCGCCAGGTAGGCCTCGACCACCTCGCGGCGCACCCGCAGCTGGGCCGGCCAGTCGAGCTCGATGCGGTCGAGCCGGCCTTCGAGCACCTCGATGCGGATCAGCCCGTCCTGCGGCGATTGCTCGGGCAGATAGGCATAGCCCAGGTAAAAGCCCAGCTCGCGCTGCAGAAAGCGGGTGATGTCGGCCGCAGCGTTGACCAGATCGTCGTAGCTGCGGCGCGGGCCCAGATAAGGCGCGGTGAGCGCCGGCAGCGCGGCCACCAGCTCGGGCGGGGCGCCGGGCGGCAGCGTGAAGCCGCGCACCTCCAGCGTCAGCTCGTCCTGCGGCTTCTCGAGCTCGCGCGGCGGCAGCGGCCGTGGTGGCAATTGCTCGCTGTCGGTACGCAGTGCCGGCCGCGGCGCCAGCTGCTCGGCGGATGGCACCACGGCCGGCGTCTGCGCCAGCGCGGCCCCGGCCCACAGGCCCAGCGCAGCCACCCAGGCCGTCGGCCGCAGCGCCGGCGCTGGCCTTGGCCCGGGCGCTGGTGGTGCGGCAGCGCCGGGCGGCGCAAAGCCGCGTGCTGGGTGGGCTGCCGCAGGGGCAACAGGCATGCGGTGGGCTCCAGCGCTGGATCGGTGGGATGGTGATGTGCCGCGCCGCCAACCGGGCCGCTGGCAGCCCGGTCACGGTGTCGGCCCATGCTATCCAATGGCGTGAGCAGCTGTAACAGCCGGCCGCCAATGAGCGTGGGGGTTGCCAGCCATGGCGCATGCGTGCATTGCGCGTATCGGGCCAGGCCAGGCCGCGGGCCGGCGGCGTGTTCGCGCGGCGGCTCGCCTGGCCGGCTCAGCGCAAAGGTTTCAGGGCGTGGCCTGGCGGCCGATCTCGACGCGCCGGTTCTCGGCAGCGAAGGGATCGTTGCCGACCTTGGGCGCCTTCGAGCCCAGGCCCAGGGCCTGCAGCATGGCCGGGTCGGCCCCCAGCTTCACCAGGTAGTCGCGCACCGCCTCGGCGCGCTTTTGCGAGAGCAGCAGGTTGCCGTCGTCGGAACCGCTGGCGTCGGCGTGGCCCTCGATGCGCACCACGCGGCCGCTGCCCTTCTTGCCGCGCAGCACCTCGGCAAAACGGTCGAGCTGCTGGCGCAGCAGGTCAGGCAGTTCGGCCGAGCCGATCTTGAAGGTGGCGGTGGGCAGCGAGAAGCGCACCGCGGGCTTGAAGCCCATGCACTTGAAGCCCTGCTTCTTGAGCTCTTCGCAGGCGTCTTCAGGGAACAGGCCTTCGCTGATGGTCTGCACATCGGGCACCTGCTGGCCCAGGTCGACCGGCTCGTCGGCGCGGGCCTGGCCGGGCTGCAACAGCAGCATCAGGGTGGCCAGCAGCAGACTGGCGCCGGCGATGCCGCCTTGGCGTAACAGCATCGGGTTGCGGGGTGGGCATGCATGCGTCATCTCGACCTCCATCGTGTGTGCGGGCCGGAGGGCTCGCCCACACAAGGGGCACAAGCAGCTGCGGACGGCACCAACCCGGCAACGGCGCATCATAGAACTGCGCAGCCAGCAGGGTCATCCCGCGAACGGCGTAAACCCGCTGGCCGCGGCCGGGGCTCAGCGCCCGGCTTGGCGCGCCGCCTCGCGGATGGCGGTGAGCGTGCTGCGCGAGGTGCTCACGTCGGCATCGAGCTTCAGGTGGATCAGCGTGGGCGCGCCGGGCTGCAGGGCCTCGGCAAACGCGGCCTCGAAATCGGCCGTGCGTTCCACCCGTGCGGCACGCCAGCCAAAGGCGCGCGCCATGTCGGCGAAGTCGGGGTTGTAGAGGTCGCTGCCGCTGACCCGGCCCGGGTACTCGCGCTCCTGGTGCATGCGGATCGTGCCGTAGGTGCCGTTGTCGACCACGATGCTGATCAGCTGGCCGCTGCGCCCGGCCGGCAGGTAGCCCGTGGCGGTGGCCAGCTCCTGGCCGTTCATCAAAAAGTCGCCATCGCCGGCCACGTTGACCACGGTGCGCTCGGGGTGCAGCAGCGCCGCCCCCACCGCCGCCGGAAAGCCGTAGCCCATGGCGCCGTTGGTGCAGGCCAGCTGGGTGCGGCCATGGTGCTGCAGGCCGTGGTAGCGCACATAGCGGTGCAGCCAGCCGCTGAAGTTGCCGGCGCCGTTGGTGTAGACCGTGTCGGCAGGCGCCAGGCGCTGCACGGTCTTCATCACCACCGCCATGTCCAGCGGCTCGACCGTCGGTGCCACATGGTTGGCCTCGTAGTCGGCATGGGCGGCGGCGGCCCAATCGCGCCAGGGCACGTCCACCGGCGCGGCCAGGGCCTCGAGCGCCTTGGCGGCGCAGGCCATGCTCGATTGCAGCATCAGATCCGCCGCATACACGCGGCCCAGCTCCTCGGGCCCGGCGTGGATGTGCACCAGCTTTTGCAGCGGCCGCGGCGCCTTCAGCAGGGTGTAGCCGCCGGTGGTCATCTCGCCCAGGCGCACGCCCAGCGCGATGACCAGATCGGCGTCCTGCACGCGCCGCGCCAGCTTGGGATTGATGCCGATGCCGACATCGCCCGCATACAACGCGTGGCGGTTGTCGAAGGTGTCCTGGAAACGGAAGCCGCAGCCCACCGGCAGCTGCCAGTTCTCGGCAAAACGCTGCAGCGCACGCGCCGCCTCGGCGTCCCAGCCGCCGCCGCCGGCGATCACGAAGGGGCGCTGGGCCTGCATCAGCAGGGCCCGCAGATCGCGCAGCGGCCCCGGCGCCGGCCAGGCGTGCGCGGCTTCGGCGCGTGGCAGCACCGGCGCGGCGGTGGCCTGGGTGAGCATGTCTTCGGGCAGCACCAGCACCACCGGGCCGGGGCGACCCTGCATGGCGGTGTGGAAGGCGCGCGCCACGTACTCGGGCAGGCGGTGCGGGTCTTGCACCTCGCCCACCCACTTGGCCATGCCCAGCGTGCCGGGGCCGAAGAACTGGCGGTAGTCGAGCTCCTGGAAGGCCTCGCGGTCGCGCTGGTCACTGGCCACCTGGCCGATGAACAGCACCATCGGCGTCGAATCCTGGAAGGCCGTGTGCAGGCCGATGCTGGCATTGGTGGCGCCCGGCGCCCGGGTGACGAAGCACACGCCCGGCCGGCCGCTCAGCTTGCCCTGGGCCTCGGCCATGAAGGCCGCGCCGCCCTCTTGCCGGCAGGCGATGAAGCGGATGGCCTCGCGGTGCGCATGAAAGCCGTCCAGCACGGCCAGGTAGCTTTCGCCGGGCACACCGAACACGGTCTCGACCCCCTGGGCGATGAGGGCTTCCACCAGCACATGTCCGGCGATACGTTGCGGCCCGGCGCCCGGCCCGCTCGCGTTGTTTGATTGGTTGGCTGTCATGCCGCCACTGTAGCCGGCACTGAACGACGCAGCGCCGCGATGCCGCGCCCGACCAGCGCCGCCGAGGCCACGCCGGCGATCAGCGCGCCGGCCGAGACAAAGAAGATCGCATGCGCCTGGCCGGCGTCCATCAAGCGGCCCAGCAGCGGCGCGGCCAGCGCAAAGCCCAGGTCGAGCCCCGAGTACACCGTGCCGTACACCCGGCCGGTGGCGCCGGGCGGTGCGGCGCGCTTGATCAGCATGTCGCGCGAGGGGCCGGCCAGGCCGGTGCCCAGGCCGGCCAGCGCGGCCACCACCAGGGCGGCCGGGCCCGGCAGCCAGCCGCTGCCCACCAGCATCAGCATCAGGCCGCAAAACCCCAGGCACAGCGCGATCACCCGCTCCAGGCGCTCGGCCCGTGCCGCGATGAAGCCGCCCAGCACCATGCCCGCGGCGCCGGCCAGCATGTAGCCGGTGACCACCAGCGCGGTCAGCTCCAGCGGCAGGCCGTACATGGCCCGCAAGGCCGGCGAGGCAAAGCTCTGGATCGCCGACAGCGCCACCGTGGTCCAGAAGAAGAACGAGAAGCACAGCCACACCGAGGGCAGCTTCAGGAAGGCCAGCGTGTGCTCACCCGCCGGTGCGCCCGCGCTGGCCGGCCTGCCGGGGGCGGCCGGCTTGTCATGGGCCCAGGCGCCCAGGCGGTCGTCGAGCGCATCGCGGTTGAGCAGCATCACCACCAGCACCAGCACGGCATAGGCCGCCGCGCCCAGGTAGGCCATGCGCCACGAGCCGCTGGCCACCGCGATGCCGCCCAGAAACACCGGCGCCAGCGCCCAGCCCAGGTTGCCCGAGATGCCATGCACCGAGAAGGCATGGCCCAGGCGCGCTGCCGACACACGCTTGTTCAGGATGGTGAAGTCCACCGGATGGAAGGGCGCATTGCCCAGGCCGGCCAGCGCCGCGGCCAGCATCAACCCGCCATAGCTGTGGGCCGTGGCCGCCGCCAGCGACGAGGCGATGAAGCAGCCCAGCGCCGCAAACAGCACCGGCCGCGCGCCCACCCGGTCCACCAGAAAGCCCGACAGCGCCTGGCCCACGCCCGAGATCACGAAGAACAGGCTGACCAGAAAACCCAGCTCGGCGTAGCTGAGGTGAAAGGCCTCGATCAGCCACGGAAACATCGGCGGCAGCAGCATGTGGAAGAAGTGCGAGCTGCCATGCGCCAGGCCGATCAGGCCGATGGTGCGGGCGTCCTGGCGCAAGGGCACGGCGGCCGGTGTGTCGATCGATGCGGGATTCATCGCTGGATGCTAGGCGCCCAGGCTTCGGCAGGTTTACGATGAACTGCCAAACATTGTCGAGATCGTGCCAAAGCCTGCCCCCCCTCCGCGTGATCCGCCACGCGCTTCGTCGCGCATGTCGCCGCGCCCGGCCCTCACCGAGCTGCCGCCGCTGACGCCGCAGCTCTACGCGCCCACCCCGGCGCGCCCGGTGCGCGCCAAGACTCGCCGGCTCGCGCCGCAGCAGGCGGTGGTGCCGCACCGCCACCCGTGGGCCCAGGTGGCCTTCTCGATCGAGGGCGTGACCCGGCTCACCGCGGAGCACGGCACCTACCTGGTGCCGCCCTCGCGGGCACTGTGGATTCCGCCCGGCATCGAGCATGCCGTGACCGTGCTCGAGCCGGTGCAGATGGTCACGCTGTACCTGCACCAGCCCGCCGGCCGCTGCGGCCCCACCGCCTGGCGCCACCCGGCCCGCGCGCCGGCCGGTGGCGCTGGCGCGGCCGAAAGCGGCGACGGCCACGACGATGGACACCTCGATGGCCACCACGATGGCGACGCCGCCTGGCGCCACTGCCGCGTGCTCGAGGTCAGCGATCTGCTGCGCGCCTTGACCCTGCAGCTCGACACCCAGCCCGACGATGCGCCGTGCGCCACGCCAGACCGTGACCGCCAGGCCCTGATCGCCGCGCTGATCGCCGACGAGCTGGCGCGCGCCCGGCCCGTGCGCCTGGGCATTGCGCTGCCGCGCGACAAGCGCCTGCGGGCGCTGTGCCAGGCCGTGATCGACGAGCCGGCACGCCATGCCACGCTGGCCCAATGGGCGCAGGGCGTGGGCGCCAGCCCGCGCACGCTGGCGCGGCTGTTTCGCGACGAGCTGGCCACCAGCTTCGGCCGCTGGCGCGAACAGGTGCTGCTGGCCCAGGCCCTGGCGCTGGCCACACGCGGCCAGCCGGTGGCCTGGATCGCCGCCGAGCTGGGCTATGCCAGCGCCAGCGCCTTCACGGCCATGGTGCGCCGCACGGTGGGCCAGCCGCCCAGCCGATTTTTCGCCAGCTCGCAGGCCGCGGCAGCCGGGGCGGTGGCCGGTGCCGGTGCCGGCGCGGATGCCGGTGCCGGCATGGGCATGGGCGTGCAAAGCTTGTAAGCAGCGGTAGGCGCGGCCGGGCAGCGGCCCTGGGCGCGGGCAACCCCGGCGCTACATCGCGAAACGTGCGCGCCAAACGCGCTGCCTAAAGTGGGCCGCACAACAGCCCATGGGAGCACGCGATGATCGACAGCCTGTTTGGTGACCTGGCCCCCCGAAGACTGCCCGAGCCGGGCCCTGCACGCGGCCCGGCCGGCCTGCCGCGGCACAACGGCCTGGACAGCGCCACGGCGGTGCTGGCCGACACCAGTGCCGCGGTGGTGGATGTGGTGGTCGACACCTCGCCCGCCGAAGCCATGCGCAGCCACTTTGCCGCGCTGCGCGAGCGCCATGGCGAGGCCACGCGGCCGATGATCACGCTGCTCGACCCCTCGCGCCTGTGGGCGCCGCAGGTGCTGCATGCGCTGTCAGATGCCGCCGCGCGCCCGCTCGAGCGCCTGAACCTGCGCGAGCGCGCCACCTTGCGCACGCTGGCGCTGATCGAGCGCATCACCGTGCCGCGCCTGGGGGCGCAGCCCTTGAAGGTGGTGCATCCCGACATCCGCGTGCCAGGCGCCGCGGCCGAGGAGATTGCCCACGCCCTGGCCGAGGGCAGCGCGCTCACCGCGGTGATCGTGGGCACGTTGCAGCCGCATGCCCTGCTGGCCCACCTGCGCGCGCTGCTGGCCGCCACGCGGGCGCCCGGCTGGTGCTGCCCGTGGCTGGTGTTCGTGCTGCCGCCGTCGGCCGCGGCGCTGGGCCAGCGCATCGAGGCCCAGGCCTGGCCGGCCCATGTGCGGGTGCTGGCCGTGACCGAGGCCGAAGGCAACCCGGCCGGCGTGTGGAACAGCGTGCTCGGTGCCTGGGAGGCCACGCGCGCCTACACACCCGAGCCCGGCAACGCGCCGGCGGCCACCGGCGCACAGGCGCCCTGCCACGCGCTGGACGATGCCGCCGCCCACCCCGCTGCCGACGCCTGGCACGGCGGTGCCGGCACCGCGCCGCGCCGGCCGGCGCTGTCGCCCGCCGCGCTGGCCGCGCTGCTGGCCCCGCTGGCCCGCACCGACGGCATGCGCGCCTGCGCCATCGTCGACCTGCGCGACGGCGACCTGCTGGCCACCGAGCAGGCCGAGGGCCACGAGTCTGCCGCCGCCACGCTGCCCGACCTGGCGGCCGTGACCCAGGGCCTGTGCGCCGCACGCCGCGGCCACGCCGCACTGGCCGGCGACATGCCGCCCAGCGATGAGGTGCTGATCACCGCCGGCCCCTGGCAAAGCCTGCTGCGCAGCCTGCCCGGCCAGCAGGGGCTGGGCTTCGTGGCGGTGCTTGACCGCGCGCACGCCAATCTGGCGCTGCTGCGCTTTCGGCTGCTCGACGCCGCCTCGCGCCTGGGCTGACAAACCCGCTGGCGGCGTCGTCGTCAGCCGGTCATCGCACTGGCCTCAAGATGGGCTTGGTGGCGCCGATACTGTGTCGACTCCCCAGAAGCGCGAGAGGACAGCTCCCATGGATTTCAGCTCGGTGCACAACGTGCACGAAGAGGCCGTCTACGAAGCCGTGACGGCCATGGCACCCCAGTACCCGGCGCTGGCCGACAACGCCGACCTGCTGGCCGACGTGGCCTGCGTGGCGCTCAACCGCATGCAGCCGCGCTACATCCGCCACGCCGCCGACCTGGCCTTCTTCACCACCGCCAAGGAGCGCGAGGCCACCGCGCGCGACATCCACGAATCGGTGGACTTCGCGTTCGGCTATGTGCAGGCGCGCCACGCGATGGCGGCGCGCCGGTAGCCCGCCGCCGACGCGCCCGCGCCGCCGCCCCCTGACGGAAGGCGCGCTCGGCAAGCCGGCACGGCCCCGGTCAGTGAACCGTGCGGCCGAAGCTGAACTGCCCGGCCTCCACCGTCACCGGCACCACGTCCTTGGGGCCGAAGCGGCCCTGCAGGATCAGCTTGGCCAGCGGGTTCTCGATGCGCGCCTGGATGGCGCGCTTGAGCGGCCGGGCGCCGAACACCGGGTCGAAGCCGACCTTGGCGATCTCGGCCAGCGCCTCGGCCGAGACATCGAGCCGGATCTCCATGCGCGCCAGCCGCGCCTCGAGGTGCTGCAGCTGGATCTTGGCGATGGCCTGGATGTTGGCCTGATCCAGCGCGTGGAACACCACCGTCTCGTCGATGCGGTTCAGGAACTCGGGGCGGAAGTGCTGCTTGACCTCGCCCCACACCGCGTCCTTGATCACCTCGGTGGCCTCGCCGGCCATCGACATGATCAAGTGCGAGCCCAGGTTGCTGGTCATCACGATCACCGCGTTCTTGAAGTCCACCGTGCGGCCCTGGCCGTCGGTGAGCCGGCCATCGTCGAGCACCTGCAGCAGCACGTTGAACACATCGGGGTGGGCCTTCTCCACCTCGTCGAGCAGGATCACGCTGTAGGGCTTGCGCCGCACGGCTTCGGTGAGCGTGCCGCCCTCCTCGTAGCCCACGTAGCCCGGGGGCGCACCGATCAGGCGGCTGACCGAGTGCTTCTCCATGAACTCGCTCATGTCGATGCGCACCATGTGGTCGTCGCTGTCGAACAGGAAGCCGGCCAGCGCCTTGCACAGCTCGGTCTTGCCCACGCCGGTGGGGCCCAGGAACAAGAAGCTGCCCAGCGGCCGGTTCGGGTCACTCAGGCCCGCCCGGCTGCGCCGGATGGCATCCGACACCGCCACGATGGCCTCCTGCTGGCCCACCACGCGCTGGTGCAGCTTGTCTTCCATCTGCAGCAGCTTGTCGCGCTCGCCCTGCATCAGCTTGCTCACCGGAATGCCGGTCGAGCGTGACACCACCTCGGCAATCTCCTCGGCGCCCACCATGGTGCGCAGCAGCTGCGGGCCCTGGCCGCCGGCCTTCTTGCCGGCCTCCTTGGCCTGGGCTTCCTTCAGGCGCTTTTCCAGCTCGGGCAGGCGCCCGTACTGCAGCTCGGCCACCTGGTTGAACTCGCCCCTGCGCTTGAACTCCTCCATCTGGAAGCGCAGGCGGTCGATCTCTTCCTTGATCTGCGCCGAGCCCTGGGCCGCGGCCTTCTCGGCCTTCCAGATCTCTTCAAGGTCGTTGTACTCGCGCTGCAGCTTCAGCAGCTCGTCGTCGATCAGCGCCAGGCGGCGGATGGAGCCGTCGTCGTGCTCCTTCTTCATCGCCTCGCGCTCGATCTTCAGCTGGATCATGCGGCGATCGAGCTTGTCCATCACCTCGGGCTTGGAGTCGATCTCGATCTTGATCTTGGCCGCCGCCTCGTCGATCAGGTCGATGGCCTTGTCGGGCAGAAAGCGGTCGGTGATGTAGCGGTGGCTCAGCTCGGCGGCGGCGACGATGGCCGGGTCGGTGATCTCCACGCCGTGGTGCACCTCGTACTTCTCTTGCAGGCCGCGCAGGATGGCGATGGTGGCCTCGACGCTGGGCTCATCGACCAGCACCTTCTGGAAGCGGCGCTCGAGCGCGGCGTCCTTCTCGATGTACTTGCGGTACTCGTCGAGCGTGGTGGCGCCGATGCAGTGCAGCTCGCCGCGTGCCAGCGCGGGCTTGAGCATGTTGCCGGCGTCGATGGCGCCCTCGGCCTTGCCCGCGCCCACCATGGTGTGCAGCTCGTCAATGAACAGGATGATGCGGCCCTCGTCGGCCGACACTTCCTTGAGCACGGCCTTCAGCCGCTCCTCGAACTCGCCGCGGTACTTGGCACCGGCCAGCAGGCCGGCCATGTCGAGCGACAGCACCTTCTTGTCGCGCAGCGTGTCGGGCACCTCGCCGGCCACGATGCGCTGGGCCAGGCCCTCGACGATGGCGGTCTTGCCCACGCCCGGCTCGCCGATCAGCACCGGGTTGTTCTTGCTGCGCCGCTGCAGCACCTGGATGGCGCGGCGGATCTCGTCGTCGCGGCCGATCACCGGGTCGAGCTTGCCGGCGCGCGCACGCTCGGTGAGGTCGAGCGTGTACTTCTTCAGCGCCTCGCGCTGGCCTTCGCTCTCGGCCGAATCCACCGTGGCCCCGCCGCGCACCGCGGTGATGGCCGCCTCCAGCGCCTTGCGGGTGAGCCCGTGGCCGCGCACGATGCCGCCCAGATCGCTCTTGCTGTCGGCCAGCGCCAGCAGGAACATCTCGCTGGCAATGAACTGGTCGCCGCGCTGGCCGGCCTCCTTCTCGGCGGCCTGAAGCAGCTGCACCAGATCGCGCCCCACCTGCACGCCCGAACCGCCCTGCACGCTGGGCAGGGCGTTGAGCGCCGTGTCCATGGCCGTCTTCAGCGCGGCGGTGTTGGCGCCGGCGCGGTCGAGCAGGGCCTTGGGGCCGTCGGCCTGGGCCAGCATGGCGCCCAGCAGGTGGCTGGGCTCGATGTAGGGGTTGTCGCGCGCCACGGCCAGGCTCTGGGCCTCTTGCAGTGCTTGCTGGAACGCGGTGGTGAGCTTGTCGACACGCATGGTGGATGTCCTCCGATTGGCAAGGACATTGGGCTGTCCAGGGGCATTTCAAGCCCGATCGACGGGCCCGGCCGGGCCGGGCTTGCGCGGCGTCAAGCTTCGCAATCCGGCCACAGCCGCTGGCACAGTTCGTCCAGCTCCGGGTCGGCCGCCAGTGCCGTGGCGCAGACCTGGCATGCCGACGCGATCGCCGGCGACTGCAGTACCTCGCCCAACGCCCGCTGCAGCCGACCCACGCGCAAGCGGCGCGAGGACAGGGTCTGCCCCGCCCCCAGGGCCAGCACCCGCCGGGCGTTGTCGAACTGGTCAAAGGCCCAGGGCAGCACCAGCTGCGGCAGCGCTGCGCGCAGGGCCTCGGCCGTGGTGCCGATGCCGCCGTGGTGCACCAGCGCCGCCGCGTGCGGCAAGAGCAGTCGCAGCGGCACATAGGGCTGCCACAGCAGGTCGGGCGCCGCGGGCAGCGGCAGCTGCGCGCGCTGGGCCGCCAGCACCAGCGTGCGGCGGCCCAGCGCCCGCGCTGCGGCCACCACCTGGGCCAGCACCGGCCCGCCATGGCGCTGAAAGGTGCCGAGTGTGACCACCACGGGCGGCTCGCCCGCCGCCAGGAAGGCCTGCACCGTCGTGCTGAGCCCGGCCTCGGCCGCGGGCTCGAACAAGGGAAAGCTGCCGCGCAGCAGCCCCGGGGGCCAGTCGGGCGGCGTGCCGGCAAACCAGGCCGGAAACAGCGTGATCGACTGGTCGGCCAGGGCATTCAGGTGCGGCATGAAATGCGCCACCGGCTGCAAGCCCGCGGCCACCCGGGCGGCATTCAGCTCGGCCAGGCAGGCCGGGTCGATGAAGCGGCGATCAATGCGCCGCCACAGCGCCTGCCGCCAGGCCATCGGCACCCAGCGCGGCACGCGCAGCGGCCCCAGCATCATCGGGTCGTGGCAGCTGCGCAGGTTCTGCGGCGCCAGCCAGGCGGCCACCACGCGCAGGCCCGGCCGGCGGGCACGGGCCAGGTCGGCGGCAGGCAACAGCAAGGGGTGCACCAGCAGTGTGGCCGGCCGATCGGTGGGCAGGGCCAGTGCCGCCTCGGGCAGGGCCTGCAGGCTGTTGCGCAGACCGCGCCAGAACACCGCCATGGCCGTGCGGGGGTTCCACAGCGCGGGGTCGTCGGCCACGGCCTCGAAGCTGGCCGCACTGCCCAGGGCCTGCCAATCCAGACCGCAGGCCCGCACGCGGTCGGCGTGCACCGGCGAGGCCAGCAGCCGCACACGCTGGCCCTGGCGTTGCAGCGCCTGGCCCAGGGCCAGAAAGGGGTGCAGGTCGCCGACCGAGCCAACCGTGGCCAGCAGCACCGTGCCCGCCGCGGCGCGGCGGGCTGCGACGGAAGTGCCGGTTGCGGCGCCGGTGGCCGATGAGATGGGGTTTGAAGGGGTCATGGCCCGGCACTGTCAGCCCTGACGCTGCGTGAGGGTCAAGCCAGGTCGGCCGGGGCCACTCCGGCGGCCGCGGCGGCCGCGGCCACCCCTGCAACTCCGGCCATGGCGGCCCGCAGGTAATCGCCTGTCGGAGCCGGCAGCACGGCACCCGCCCGCAGCAGCGGCTCGGCGGCCATGGCGGCAAACATCTTCTGCACCAAGGGTGGGTGGTGGCCCACGGCGTGCGCGATCAAGGCCTGCAGACGCCCCGCCAGCGCCTGTGCCGCCGGATGCGACGCAGGCACCCGGGCGGCCATCAGGCCCTCGGCGTCGGCGGCCAGCGCGGCCCACTGGGATGTGTCCAGCCGCTGGAAGCGGCTCATCTCGGCCAGGCTGAAGTGCCGCAGCCAGGCGGCCTGGCGCAAGGCAGTGGCCTGCTCGATGTAGCGCACCATGGCCAGTTCCGGGGCGCCGTCACGGCGGGCCAGGGGCTCCTGCAGGTACATGCGCCCCCAGCGCTCGATCAGGTCGAAATCGCCGCCAAGCCAGTGATGGATCAGGCCCATCCATTGCTGGGCCAGCGGTTGCACCCGCAGGTCGGTGGCGGCAACCCCCTGGTCCATCAAGGCGCGCACCCGCTGCATCAGTGGCGCCCATTCGGCCCGCACCGATTGCCAGTTGCCCACGATGGTGCGGATCTCGCCCGGCGTGAAGTAGCGGGCGCAGGCGGCCATCAAGCCCAGCGATGCCAGCCACTCGGCCATCTCGGGCTGGTCGCCGCCCGACAAGCGGCCCATCAGCAGCGCCAGGCGCTCGCGCAGTGCGCTGGCCTGGGCGATCTCGTGGTCCAGCGCGCGGATCTGGCGCGCCACGATGGCGGGCAGGCCTTCGCCGTCGCTGGCCAGCATGCTGCCGATCTCCTTGAGCGGCAGGCCCATGTGACGCAGCGCCTGGATGGCGTGCAGCCGCGCCACGTCGGCCGTGGTGTAGAGCCGATAGCCGGCATCGGTGCGGGCCGAGGGCTTGAGCAGGCCGATCTGGTCGTAGTGGTGCAGCGCGCGCACCGTGAGGCCACTGCGCTGCGCCAGTTCACCCACCTTGAGCCTCATTGACCACCCTTTCGCTGCGTCTGCGCCGGCCGCCCACGCCGCCTGGCGTGCGCATCTTCCAGCCTCACGTGGCGTGAGGGTCGAGGCCGATGTCCGAGTGTGCTGCACCGCGTTCATGGGGCGGCGGGGGCACACCGGGCGCAGCTTCCTACAATGGCCCGGTGGACATCCATCAAATGCAGGTTCGGTACGACCCGAACGCCGATCGCATCATCTGGCAGGTGCGTACCCGTGGCGGCGAGTTGTTCTCGGTGTGGCTCACCCGGCGCATGGTGATCCGGCTGTGGCCGCCGTTCTCGCAGCTGGTCACCACCGCCAGCATCGCCACCCAGGTGGCGCCCACCACCACGGTGCTGCCCGAGGCGCGCGAGATGCTGGCCCAGGCGGCGCGCGAGCGGCCGCTGCCCTCGGCCGATTTCAAGACCCCGTTCAACCCCGAGCCGGCCGCCGAGCCGCTGGGCGCCGAGCCGCTGCTGCCCAACACGGTGGATCTGGGCCATGGCGACGGCGGCAAGGGCCTGGCCATCCGCGTGCGCGAGGCCAATGGCCGCAGCCTCGAGCTGCGCCTGAACGACGACCTGGCCACCGCGCTGATGCGCCTGATCGACAAGGCGCTGCTGGCCTCGGAATGGGGGCTGGTGACCGCGCCGGCCGAAGCTGCCGCTGCCGTGCCGCCGGCCCGGCCCACACCCAGCAGCCTGAACTGAGCGCCGGCGCGCTACAGCGTGCCGCTCAGGCCGTGGTAATGCCCGGCGTGGTAGACCAGCGGATCGACATCGGTGCGCGAATCCAGGCGCAGCACCCGGCCGATGAACAGGCGGTGGTCGCCGCCATCGTGCACCGTCTCGGCGCCGCACTCGAACACCGCGGCCGCGCCGCCCAGCAGCGGCACATCGCCCAGGCCGTCGGCCCAGTCGCCCTCGGCAAACTTGTCGGGCTCGGCCGAGGCAAAGCGGCGCGACAGCGGCAGCTGCGCCTCGGTGAGCACGTTCACCGCCCAGTGCGTGGCGGCCTCGAAGGCGGCCAAGGCGGCGCTGGCGCGGCGCAGGCTCCACAGCACCAGCGGCGGCTGCAGCGACAGCGCGGCAAACGAGTTGACGGTCAGGCCCAGCGGCCGGCCGGCGGCGTCGCGGCAGGTGACGATGACCACGCCGGTGGCAAAACGCCCCAGCGCCTGACGCAGCGCTGCCGACGAGGGCTCGACGATGGCGATGCTCATGCCCGGCCCCCGCCTGCCGCGCAGGGCAGGCCATGCCGCGCGGCGGTGGCGGGCCGGCGTGGAAGCGACCGGGGGCTCATGCGCCCAGGCCCGCGCCGTTGCTGGCCTGGATGCCCCAGCGCGCCAGCGCGGCGTCGTCGGCCACCCGGGCATCCACCCACTGGGCGCCGTCGGGCGTGGTTTCCTTCTTCCAGAACGGCGCCTGGGTCTTGAGGTAGTCCATCAAGAACTCGCAGGCCTGGAAGCTGCTGCCGCGGTGGGCCGAGCTCACCACCACCAGCACGATCTGCTCCAGCGGCTGCAGCAGGCCCACGCGGTGAATCACGCGCGCGGCGCGGATGTCGAAGCGGCGCAGCGCCTCGTCGATCATGGCTTCGATGGCGCGCTCGGTCATGCCGGGGTAGTGCTCGAGCTCCATCGCGCTCACCGCGCCCCGGGCATCGCCCGCGCTGGCGTTGCGGTCGCGCACCGTGCCCACGAAGCTGGTCACGGCACCCACGCCACCATCGCCGGCGCGCAGCGCCGCCACCTCGGTGGACAGGTCAAAGTCGTCGGTCTGGATGCGCACGCGCGCCAAGGAGTTCATGGCGGCGGATTCTCGCATCCGCCTCCGGCACGCACTGTCGCGTGGGCGGGCCGGGCCTGGTGGCCGGTTGGCCCGATGGCCCGATGGCACGATGGCACGATGGCCCGATGGCCCGGTGGCCCGGTGGCCCGGCGGCCGGGCGCCCGAACAAGGCCGCTACACTCGTCGCATGCTGTTCGACGCCCCGGCCCTGCACCCCGCCATGCCCTGCATGGCCGGCGGCGCGCGCGCGCTGGCGGCCCGGGCAGCCTTGAAAAAACAGCGGCTCGTCTGACCGGGGCGGCTGTTGCCGTCGTCGGACGCGCAACGCCAGCCACCGGGTGCCCCGCCCAGGCACCCCTTGCCCCTTGCGATTGCCCGGCCGGCCGGCACCGGATGCGGTCGAAGCAATGGAGTGCGCGCAATGCGTGATGGAGCGATTGATTTTTCGGGCATCTGGCTGCCGCTGGTGACCCCCTTCGAGGCCGACGCTGCGGCGGTGGACCACCCGGCCCTGGCCCGCCTGGTGCGCCGCCTGGCCGCCCAGGGCGTGGCCGGCTTCGTGGCCTGCGGCAGCACCGGCGAAGCCGCGATGCTGGACGAGGCCGAACAGCAGGCCGTGCTGGCCACGGTGCTGGGCGCCGCAGGCGGCAAGCCGGTGCTGATGGGCCTGGCCGGCGTGCGGCCCGAGCGCGTGGCCCAGCGTGCGCAGGCACTGGCCGCGGCCAGCGCACCGGCCGGCTGGCTGCTCACCGCGCCGGCCTATGTGAAGCCCTCGCAGGCCGGCATCGTCGACTTCTTTCATCGCGTGGTCGAGGCCACGCCGCTGCCCGTGGTGGCCTATGACATCCCCGCGCGCACCGGCGTGCGCATCCAGCCGGCCACGCTGCTGGCACTGGCCGAGCACCCGCGCATCGTGGCCGTGAAGGACTGCAGCGCCGACCGCGCGGCGGCCGAGGCCATCGTGGCCGACGGCCGCCTGGCCCTGCTGGCCGGCAACGACGACGAGCTGTTCGACCAGCTGGCGCGCGGCGCGGCGGGCGCCATCACCGCCAGCGCGCACCTGGCCACCGCCCAGTTCGTGGCCCTGGCGGCGGCACTGCGCGGCGCGGGCCGGCTTGAGCAGGCCCGGGCCCTGTGGCGGCGGCTGGCGCCCGTCACGCGGGCGGCGTTTGCCGAGCCCAACCCGGCGCCGATCAAGGCCGCGCTGGCCCTGGGCGGCGAGCTGCACCCGACCCTGCGCGCGCCCATGCAGTCGGCAGCGCCCGCCACCGGCCAGGCGCTGCACGCGGCGGCGCTGGCGGCCGCCCTGCCCGACGCGCCGATCAGCCCCCGGTAACCGGTGGAAAAAACGCCACCTCGGCACCGGCCGGCACGGCGGTGGCCTCGTCGGCCATCAGCTGGTTGAGCGCGCAGCGCAGCGCGCGGCCACGCGCCAGCGCCTGGGCATGGGCGCCGCCGCGGGCGATCAGCGCATCGCGCAAGGCGCCCAGCGTGCTGCCTTCGGCCAGCTCGACGGACTCGCTGGCGCCCAGGGCCTCGCGCAGCGAGGCGAAATAGCGAACGGTGATGGTGGGCATGGGCAAACGGGGTGAAACGGTTCAGGCGCCGATCAAGGTGGCCAGCAGCAGCAGGCGCACGGTGTCGCCACGCTGCACCACCTGATTGGCCGGCAGATCGACCAGGCCATCGGCCCACACCGCCGAGGTGAGCACGCCCGAGCTCTGGTTGGCAAACAGCTCGACACCGCCTTGCGGGTTGAGCCGGGCGCGCAGGAACTCGCGGCGCTTGTCGGGCCGCGGCCAGTCGAAATCAGCCCGCACCTGCACGGCCGGCGGCAGCGCCGCCGGGCAGCCCTGCAGCGCGCGCAGCACCGGCGCCACCGCCAGCAGGCAGGTGACGAAGCTGCTCACCGGGTTGCCGGGCAGGCCCATGAACAAGGCCTCGCTGCCCGCATCGTCACTGCGGCGCACACCGCCAAAGACCAGCGGCTTGCCGGGCTTCATGGCCACCTGCCAGGCCTCGAGCCAGCCCTCGGCCTTGACGGCGGGCTTGATGTGGTCTTCTTCGCCCACCGACACGCCGCCGCTGGTGAGGATCAGGTCATTGCCCTGCGCGGCGCGGCGCAGCGCCTCGCGGGTGGCGGCCAGGTTGTCGGGCACGATGCCCAGGTCGTCAACCTCGCAGCCGGCGGCCTGCAGCAGGCCGCGCAGCGTGAAGCGGTTGCTGTTGTAGATGGCGCCGGGCTTCAGCGGCTCGCCGGGCATCACCAGTTCGTCGCCGGTGGAAAACAGCGCCACGCGCGGGCGCCGCCGCACATGCAGGTTCGACGCGCCCACCGAGGCCGCCAGGCCCAGCGCCTGTGGCGTGAGCCGCTGGCCGGCGTGCAGCACCTCGGCGCCCAGCAGCACGTCTTCACCACGGCGGCGCACCCACTGGCCGGCGGCGGGCACCACGCCCACGCGCACGCTGCCCAGTTCTGAACCCTTGGCGCCGGTGTCGTCGGCGATGGCCTCGCACTGCTCCTGCATCACCACCGCATCGCCGCCGGCCGGAATCTGCCCGCCGGTGAAGATGCGCGCCGCCGTGCCCGGCTGCAGCGGCTGGCCCACATGGCCGGCCGGGATGCGCTGGCTGACCGGCAGCACCGTGCCGGCGGCCGGCACATCGGCGGCGCGCATCACGTAGCCGTCCATCGAGGTGTTGTCGGCCGGCGGCACATCCAGCGCCGAGACCACCGGCCGCGCCAGCACGCGGCCCAGTGCGTCAAAGGTGGCCAGCTTTTCGGTTTGCGTGATCACGCGGTCCTGCGCCACCGCCAGCAGGCGCTGCAGGGCCTCGTCGAGTGTCAGCAGCGTCGGGCGCGGCAGGTTGGCGGGCGCCGGGGCAGCAGGTTCAGCCATGGATGTCGGGGTGGTAGGTGAAGCGCTCGGCAGTGTCCATCAGCCACGAAGCCAGCACCTCGGGTGTGGCCAGATCGAACACCGGGCGCGCGGTGACCTGCGGCAGCGCGGCCGGCGCGTCGGTGGCCACGGCCACCACATGCGGGTCGTCTGGGTACAGCGGCGCCTGGTTCAGCGCGGCGCGCCACACCTCCACCTTGGGCAGCGCGGCGTGCTTGTAGCCTTCCACCAGCACCCAGTCGCTGGGCGACAGCTCGGCCAGCAGCTCGTGCACCGTGGGCATGCCTTCGTGGTCGAACTCGCGCAGCAGGGCCATGCGGTGGGCCGAGGCGATCAGCACCTCGGTGGCGCCGGCCTCGCGGTGGCGGTGGCTGTCCTTGCCCGGGTGGTCGATGTCGAAGCGCTTGTGCGCATGCTTGATCACGCTGACGCGCTGGCCGCGCGCCTTCAGCAAGGCCACCAGTTGCTCGACCAGCGTGGTCTTGCCCACGCCCGAGGGGCCGCAAAAGCCCACCACCCGCCGCAGCGGCGCGCCGGCGCTGCCGCTCACTTGGCGTGCTGCTCGATGTAGGCCTTCACCACAGCGGCATCCACCGGCATCACGGTAAAGCGCTTGGGCAGGGCCTCGATGCCTTCAAGCGCGGCCGGGCGGATCGGCTCGCGGCCCAGGGCTTCCTGGATGGTGGCGGCAAACTTGGCCGGCAGCGCGGTCTCGAGCACGATCATCGGCACGCCGGGCTGCAGGTGATCGCGCGCCACCTTCAGGCCATCGGCCGTGTGGGTGTCGATCATGTCCTGGTGCGCCGCCCAGGTGGCCTGGATGGTGGCCAGCCGGTCGGCATGCGTGCTCTTGCCCGACACGAAGCCGTACTGCGCCAAACGCGCGGTTTCTTCAGCGGTGAGCTGGAAGCCGCCTTCGCTGGCGATGGCCGGCCCGAACAGCTGCGCGGTGCGCGCGGCGTCGCGGCCCAGCAGATCGAATACGAAACGCTCGAAGTTGCTGGCCTTGCTGATGTCCATGCTGGGGCTGGAGGTCTCGAAGGTCTCGGCGCTGCCGCGCACGCGGTAATGCCCGCTGCGGAAGAACTCGTCGAGCACATCGTTCTCGTTGGTGGCCACCACCAGCTGGGCAATCGGCAGGCCCATCATGCGCGCCACATGGCCGGCGCACACGTTGCCGAAGTTGCCCGAGGGCACGCTGAAGCTGACCTTGTCGGCATCCGACTGCGTGGCCTGGAAGTAGCCGGCAAAGTAGTACACCACCTGGGCCAGCAGGCGCGCCCAGTTGATGGAATTGACCGTGCCGATCTTCCACTGGCGCTTGAAGGCCAGATCGTTGCTCACGGCCTTGACGATGTCCTGGCAGTCGTCGAACACGCCCTCGACGCTGAGGTTGTGGATGTTGGCATCCTGCAGGCTGAACATCTGCGCCTGCTGGAACGGGCTCATGCGGCCAAAGGGCGACAGCATGAACACCTTGACGCCCTGCTTGCCGCGCATGGCGTACTCGGCCGCGCTGCCGGTGTCGCCACTGGTGGCACCCAGGATGTTGAGCGTCTCGCCGCGGCGCGCCAGCTCGTACTCGAACAGGTTGCCCAGCAACTGCATGGCCATGTCCTTGAAGGCCAGCGTGGGGCCGTTGGACAAGGCTTCGATCAGCAGGCCGCCAGAGCCTTCACCCTGCAACGGGCGCACCGGCACGATGGCGTCGGTGCCGTACACCGCCTTGGTGTAGGTCTTGTCGACCAGGCGCTTCAGGTCGGCGGCCGGGATGTCGGTGATGTACAGCGACAGGATCTCGAAGGCCAGCGCCGCATAGCCACCGGCCTGGCCCTTGCCGTACAGGCCGCGCCAGCGCGCCAGCGTGGCCGCATCCACCTTGGGGTAGTGCGTGGGCAGGTACAGGCCGCCATCGGGCGCCAGGCCTTCGAGCAGGATCTCGCTGAAGTCGCGCTCGGTCTTGTCGCCGCGGGTGCTGATGTATTTCATGTTGGGTCGTTTCCGGTGGCGGGTTTTGCGGTGGGTGCCAGGGCATCCAACCGGGCCTGCACGCGCGCCACATCGTCCTGCAAAACTTTGTCGAGGGGCGATTGTCGCAAAGCCGCCTGGGCGGCGGCCAGGCTGCGGCTGAAGAGGTGGCGGGCGTCGTCTGGCGCATCGCAGAGTTCTGCCAAAAGCGCCAGGCTGACATGCAAGTCCCGCAAGGCCTCGGGCGATTCGCCCGTCAGCTTCACCAGCCGCTCACGAACCTCCAGGCTTTGCTCGTAGCGACCCTTCGCGCCCGCCACATCCCCCAGCGCGCGCTGCACATCGCCCACCTTGTTCAAGGAAATCGACCAGTCCCGCAAGGCCTCGGGCGATTCGCCCGTCAGCTTCACCAGCCGCTCACGAACCTCCAGGCTTTGCTCGTAGCGACCCTTCGCGCCCGCCACATCCCCCAGCGCGCGCTGCACATCGCCCACCTTGTTCAAGGAAATCGACCAGTCCCGCAAGGCCTCGGGCGATTCGCCCGTCAGCTTCACCAGCCGCTCACGAACCTCCAGGCTTTGCTCGTAGCGACCCTTCGCGCCCGCCACATCCCCCAGCGCGCGCTGCACATCGCCCACCTTGTTCAAGGAAATCGACCAGTCCCGCAAGGCCTCGGGCGATTCGCCCGTCAGCTTCACCAGCCGCTCACGAACCTCCAGGCTTTGCTCGTAGCGACCCTTCGCGCCCGCCACATCCCCCAGCGCGCGCTGCACATCGCCCACGTTGTCCAGCGACACCGACCCGTCCCGCAAGGCCTCGGGCGATTCGCCCGTCAGCTTCACCAGCCGCTCACGAACCTCCAGGCCTTGCTCGTAGCGACCCTTCGCGCCCGCCACATCCCCCAGCGCACGCTGCACATCGCCCACTTTCTCCAGCGACACCGACCAGTCCCGCAAGGCCTCGGGCGATTCGCCCGTCAGCTTCACCAGCCGCTCACTCACCTCCAGGCTTTGCTCGTAGCGACCCTTCGCGCCCGCCACATCCCCCAGCGCGCGCTGCACATCGCCCACCTTGTCCAGCGACACCGACCAGTCCCGCAAGGCCTCGGGCGATTCGCCCGTCAGCTTCACCAGCCGCTCACGAACCTCCAGGCCTTGCTCGTAGCGACCCTTCGCGCCCGCCACATCCCCCAGCGCGCGCTGCACATCGCCCACTTTCTCCAGCGACACCGACCAGTCCCGCAAGGCCTCGGGCGATTCGCCCGTCAGCTTCACCAGCCGCTCACTCACCTCCAGGCTTTGCTCGTAGCGACCCTTCGCGCCCGCCACATCCCCCAGCGCGCGCTGCACATCGCCCACCTTGTTCAAGGAAATCGACCAGTCCCGCAAGGCCTCGGGCGATTCGCCCGTCAGCTTCACCAGCCGCTCACTCACCTCCAGGCTTTGCTCGTAGCGACCCTTCGCGCCCGCCACATCCCCCAGCGCGCGCTGCACATCGCCCACTTTCTCCAGCGACACCGACCAGTCCCGCAAGGCCTCGGGCGATTCGCCCGTCAGCTTCACCAGCCGCAGCGCCAGGGCCTGGGCCAAGCCGGCGGCCTTTCGCGCCACCGGCAGGCGCCGGGCGGCCAGTGCCCATTGCGCCTGCCACCAGTGCCACAGCCAGCCCAGGCGCAAGGCCGGCGCTGGTGCGGCCGGCCCCAAGTCGGGCAGCCAGGGCCGGGCCTCGGCCAGCACGCGCTCGGCATCGGGCATTTGGCGCTGGGCCAGCGCCTCGTCGATGGCATCAAAGGCCAGCGCCAGCCCTGGCGCCTGGCCTTTGGCCTGCCCCAGAACCCGCCGCCACCACGGCGGGCGGGCCTGGCCCAGCGCCTGGGCCCACAGCGCCCGCGCCGTGCCGCGCTGACGTGCCGGTACACCAGCCGCCAGGCTCGGGCGCTCAACAGCAGGGGCCTGCGCGGTGGCATCCACCCAGGCCGGCACCTCAAAGCTGGCGCTGCGCACGGCCCACAGGTCGGGGGCCACGCCAGCGGCGTCAGCTTCACCGCCCTGGGGCGCCACCAGGAGCACAGCACGCGGCAAGGCCAGCAGTGCGGCACGGCGCTCGTTCAGGCGGGCCAGGCCCTGGCGGCGTTGGTCAGGCGTGGCCTGGCCCAGATCCAGCCACAGGCCGAACTGGCGTGTGCCGGCCAGCGGCTGGAGCGCGGCCGACAGTGCCTTGCCCAGATCGAACGGGGCCTGGGGTTCGGCCGGATGCGCCAGCAGCCGCCGGCTGCGCACGCGCAGGCTGCGATCCAACTCGCCCTGCAGCCAGGCGAGGCTGCGCGGGTCATTGCCCCACAGGTAGAGCACCTGGCCATGATCGCCCCGCAGCAGCAGCCGGCGCAGGCGGCGCAGCAGCAGCAAATGTTCGGCGCTGGCAGACGACACGTCAGGATGGGCCGATGGACGGCGCCAGGCGCGCTATGCCAGGCCTCAACGCACGGGCGCCTGGGCGGCGGCCTCGGCCGTGAGGCGCTCGGCACGCTGGTGCACCCACTCGCGCGCCATCGGGTGCACGGCATACCAGGTGCTGCCGTTCAGATAGGCCAGCACATGCTTGGTGGCCAGGTAGCGCTGCAACACGTTGGCATCGATGTCGGCGGCCAGTTCGGCATCGTGGCTGTTGTCCAGCCGCGCCAGCCAGCGCACATGCTCGGCCGGTATGGCCCGCCCCGGGCTGACATGGCCCAAGGCGAAATCCACCGTGGCATCGCTGACCGGCAGTTGCGCAATGTCGTCGCTGAGCGCCACGCGGATGGCCCGCAGAAAGTCGCGCAGATCGCCGCCCGTGTTCTCGGCCAGGCGCTGCAGCTGCGCTGGCGTGAACACCTGCGACCACTCGGGAAACCGCCTTGCCACCAGGGCCTGCATGGCCGCCAGCCCCGCCACATCGGGCGCGCGGCTGCGCTCGGCAAACACATGCACCGAGGGCATGTTGACCACAAAGCCCGTGCCCAGCGACGCAGCCAGCTGCGTGTTCTGCTCCAGCAAAAAGGGCGAGACCGAATACACCACATGCAGGCCGGGCATGCGCAAGGCCGCGCCTTCACTGACAAACAGCCGCTGAACGCTTTCGTAGACCTGCCCCGCCTCGTCGCCGTAGCCGCGGATCTTTTCCACCGAGTCGGCCAGCAGCACACAGCGCTCACCGTTGGCACAAAGATCATGCTTGAGGTCGGCCACCAGCTGATGCGCCTGGGTGACGATGCGCGACTGCTGCTTCTTGAGGTTGGCCTCGAGCTCTTTGCGGAAGCTGTCGTCGGTTTGCAAGGCAAGCTGGATCTGCGCCTTGAGCGGCCCTGCGCCCGCATCAAGCTTCAGGCTCTCGGGCACCAGGCGTGTGCCCGTGAAGAAGTCGATCAGGCGCTCGGCCGGCGAGCGCTGGCCCTGCAGGCTGCCCACCTGATCGACCCATGACGACAACAGCGCCACCAGAAAGCTCGACAGCGTGACCGGCGCATTGAGGTTGAGCCATTCCTCCAGATCGCAGTAGTAGACCTTGCAGTCGTGGGCCGGCCGCTCCAGCAGGTCACGCCGCAGGCGCTGCAGCTCGGTGCTCTTGCCACTGCCGGGTTGGCCGGTGAACAGGAACACCCCTTCACCGGCCACGCGCAGGATGTCCTTGCGAAGGCGCGCGACGGCATCGGTGCCGCCATGCAGGCCGGTGACGTACAGGCCTTCGTCCTCGAGCTTGGACACGTCCAGCGGCTGCTCAAAGCGCAACCGGTTGGTGAACCGGGTCAGCAGGTCTTCGATGTCCTGTTCGGTCATGGCAGCGCCCTGGCTCGGCATGTGGTCACGCGGGGTCGCGCTCAGCTCAGCTCTTCCTTGCGCAGCGCCACGATCGGCGCCAGCACCGTGGGCAGGGCCTGCATCTGGCCCAAGGCCTCGCGCATGCGGCCTTCCACGGTGTCGTGGGTCAGGATGATCAGGTCGGTCTTGGTCTCGCCATCGGCGCTTTCACGCTGCAGCACGGCGTCGATCGAGATGTCGTGCTCGGCCAGGATGGTGGTGATGCGGCTGAGCACGCCGGTTTGATCGGCCACTTGCAGGCGCAGGTAGAAGGCGGTGACCACCTGGGCGATCGGCAGGATCGGCGTGTCGGCCAGCGCATCGTGCTGGAAGGCCAGGTGCGGCACGCGGTGGTCGGGGTCGGCGGTGGCCAGGCGGGTGATGTCGACCAGGTCGGCCACCACGGCGCTGGCGGTGGGCTCGCTGCCCGCGCCCTTGCCGTAGTACAGCGTGGTGCCCACGGCATCGCCCTGCACCACCACGGCGTTCATCGCGCCTTCCACGTTGGCGATCAGGCGCTTGGCCGGCACCAGGGTGGGGTGCACGCGCAGCTCGATGCCGCCGCCGGCCACATCGTCGCGGCGCTTGGTGATGCCCAGCAGCTTGATGCGGTAGCCCAGCTGCTCGGCATAGCGGATGTCGGCCGCGGCCAGCTGGGTGATGCCTTCCACATGGGCCTGGTCAAAGCGCACCGGCGTGCCGAAGGCGATGGCGCTCATGATCGTGGCCTTGTGTGCCGCATCGACACCCTCGATGTCGAAGGTGGGATCGGCCTCGGCGTAGCCCAGGCGCTGGGCCTCCTTCAGCACGGTGCCGAAGTCCAGGCCCTTGTCGCGCATCTCGCTCAGGATGAAGTTGGTGGTGCCGTTGATGATGCCGGCGATCCACTCGATGCGGTTGGCGGTGAGGCCCTCGCGCAGCGCCTTGATGATCGGGATGCCACCGGCCACCGCGGCCTCGAAGGCCACCACCACGCCCTGGGCGCGCGCCGCGGCAAAGATCTCGGTGCCATGCACGGCCAGCAAGGCCTTGTTGGCGGTGACCACATGCTTGCCGGCGGCAATGGCCTCGAGCACCAGGGTCTTGGCGATGCCGTAGCCGCCGATCAGCTCGACCACGATGTCGATGGCCGGGTTGGCGATGACCTGGCGGCCGTCGGCCACCACCTGCACACCGTCGCCAACGATGCTCTTGGCGCGTTCGACATCCAGATCGGCCACCATCGCGATCTCGATGCCGCGGCCGGCGCGACGCCGGATCTCCTGCTGGTTGCGCTGCAGCACCTTGAAGGTGCCGGAGCCGACGGTGCCGATGCCGAGCAGGCCGACCTGGATGGGTTTCATGACGATGACTCTCGAGGAAAAGCGCCCGCAGGCGCCGAAGAAAGACGGGACGCCGCCGCTCAGACGGCGTGGCGCTTGCGGTAGTGCGACAGGAAGCGGTCGATGCGGCCGATGGCCTCGGCCAGATCATCGCTGTTGGGCAGAAACACCAGGCGGAAGTGGTCGGGCGTGGGCCAGTTGAAGCCGGTGCCCTGCACGATCAGCAGCTTTTCTTCGGCCAGCAGTTCGTAGGCGAACTGCTGGTCGTCGGCGATCGGGTACATCTTCGGGTCGAGCCGCGGAAACATGTACAGCGCGCCCTTGGGCTTGACCACGCTGATGCCCGGAATCTGGGTCAGCAGGTTGTAGGCCAGGTCACGCTGGCGCGCCAGGCGACCGCCCGGGGCCACCAGATCCTTGATGCTCTGGTAGCCGCCCAGCGCGGTCTGGATGGCCAGCTGGCCCGGCGTGTTGGCGCACAGGCGCATCGAGGCCAGCATGTTCAGGCCCTCGATGTAGCCGCGGGCATGGCGCTTGTCGCCCGACACCACCATCCAGCCGGCGCGGTAGCCGCACGAGCGGTAGTTCTTGCTCAGGCCGTTGAAGCTCAGGCACAGCACGTCGCCGGCCAGCGAGGCGATGCTGGTGTGGGTGTGGCCGTCGTACAGCGTCTTGTCGTAGATCTCGTCGGCAAAGATGATCAGGCCGTGCTGGCGGGCGATCTCGACCAGATCCTTCAGCAGCGCGTCGGAGTACAGCGCGCCGGTCGGGTTGTTGGGGTTGATGATGACGATGCCGCGCGTGTTGGGCGTGATCTTGCGGCGGATGTCGTCGAGATCTGGAAACCAGTCGGCGCCCTCGTCGCACAGATAGTGCACCGGCGTGCCGCCCGACAGCGCCACGCTGGCCGTCCACAGCGGGTAGTCGGGCGCCGGCACCAGGATCTCGTCGCCGGCGTTGAGCAGCGCGTTCATGCTCATGGTGATGAGCTCGGAGGCGCCGTTGCCCAGGTACACATCGTCCACGGTCACGCCCTGGATGTGCTTTTCCTGGGTGTAGTGCACCACCGCCTTGCGCGGCGCGAACAGGCCCTTGCTGTCGGTGTAGCCGGCAGCCACCTGGGTGGGCAGGTTGCGGATCATGTCCTGCACGATCTCGTCGGGCGGCTCCAGGCCGAAAGCCGCCACGTTGCCGATGTTCAGGCGGATGATCTTGTGGCCCTCGTCCTCCATCTGCTTGGCCTTGTCGAGCACGGGCCCGCGGATGTCATAGCAGACGTTGTCAAGCTTGCTGGACTTGGCGATCGGTTTCAACACGGCACTCCTGAACCCGCCCCGGCCCGGGCGGCAAAGCCGCGATGCGCTGTCTGCCGCACCGCAAAACCTATAATTTTAGGGCCTCACCACCCCGCTGCAGCCGGCGCCTTGGCGCTGGCCGGCGCCTCAGGCACCCTTTTTTGCAGGCGCAGCCGCGCCCCAGGCACCGCCGTGAAATTTCAGCCCGACACGCTTGCAGGCACCAATGTGCTCAGCCGCCACGATGCCGACGCCCTGTGGGTGGGCAGCACCCGCTTCGACCACAGCCTGCTGGTGCCGTGGCGCGGCGAGGTCAAGGCCTGGGCCCCGCGCAGCCCGGCCGACCTGACCGAGGCCGACTTCGAGGCCGTGCTGGCGCTGGCGCCCGAGGTGGTGATCTTCGGCAGCGGGCCTCGCCTGCAATTCATCCGCCCGGCGCTGATGCGCGCGCTGATCGACCGGCGCATCGGCGTCGAGACCATGGACACCGCGGCCGCCTGCCGCACCTATAACGTGCTGGTGGCCGAGGGGCGGTCGGCGGTGGCGGCGCTGCTGCTGTCGCCCACCCCGGCCGAGGCGCGCTGAGGCCCACGATGGCCCATGCCCACAGCCTGCGGGATACCGCTAGCGCGGCAGCCCGGCGCGGGTGGGAAGGCTAACTTTATAATCGGCGATTGCGCCTCACGTCAGTTCAGGTCGCTCAGCGCCCCTGATGCGCCTAGACGGCAGCCAGGCCCTTTACGTCTGATCACCCCGCCCGCTCATGACGCCTGTCCTCAACAAGCACCTGCCCGATTTCGAAGCCCTTGCCACCAGTGGCGTGAAGTTCACGCCCCATGCGTTCTCGGGGCAGGCCATCGTGCTGTACTTCTATCCCAAGGACCATACACCCGGCTGTACCACCGAGGCACTGCAATTCCGCGACAAGCACAAGGAATTCCTGAAGGCCGGCTCGGTGGTGTTCGGTGTGTCGCGCGACAACATGCTGTCGCACGACAAGTTCCGCCAGAACCTCGAACTGCCCTTCGAGCTGATCGCCGACACCGAAGAAAAGCTCTGCCACATGTTCGGCGTGGTCAAGAACAAGATCATGTACGGCAAGAAGGTCAAGGGCATCGAGCGCAGCACCTTCCTGATCGACGGCGCCGGCGTGCTGCGTGCCGAATGGCGCGGCATCAAGGTGGCCGGCCATGTCGACGAGGTGCTGAAGGCCGTCAAGGACCTGAAGAAAACCGCCTGAGCGCCGGCCCGGGCGCCACGGCACCCGCCCGGCCGCCCGGCCTGCCATCCGTCACGCACTTGTCTTCGGCGCCCGGCACGGCCTGTGCATAATGGGTTCATGCCCTTGAGTTGCGACGCAGGTCGCCGAGACCTCACCCCCTGATGGCCAGAAGCCGCACAGTCCTTGTCTGTGCGGCTTTTTTGTTTGCACGAGACCGGACCCACCGATGCCCCTGCCCAAGCCGCCTGCCACCAAAGCCGCCGTTCTTTCGTCTGCCGATTTCGAGGCCCAGGCCGCCCCGCGCACCGACCGCAAGCAGCGCGTGAAAACCCGCGCCGAGCAGCCCGAAGCCGCGTCGCTCGACCTGTTTGATGGCGGCACGGCCGTGCCGGCACCCAAGCTGGCGGCCAAGGGCAAGGGCAACCCGGCCGCCGTGGCACCGCCGCGCGCGGCAGCGGTAGCGGCCTCCGTACCGGCCGCACCGGTGGCCAGGGCCGCGTCCGTGGTGGCCGATGCCCCGCTGGCCGCCGCGCCGGCCGAGGCCACGCTGCCCAGCGCAGCGCACAGCCAGGCGCAGACCCTGCCCAGCGCACGCGCACGGCGCAAGGCCCGCGACGCCGGCCCGGCCAAGCTGTTTGTGCTGGACACCAATGTGCTGATGCACGACCCGATGAGCCTGTTCCGCTTCGAGGAACACGACGTCTTCCTGCCGATGATCACGCTGGAAGAGCTCGACGGCCACAAGAAGGGCATGAGCGAAGTGGCGCGCAATGCGCGCCAGGTCAGCCGCGAGCTCGACGCGCTGGCCACCGACGGCAGCCTCGACCCCAAGGAAGGCATCCCGCTGGCCAAGACCGGTCACAAGGATGCGCTGGGCAAGCTGTTCTTCCAGACCACGCTGGTCGAGATCAAGCTGCCCGACGGCCTGCCCCAGGGCAAGGCCGACAACCAGATCCTGGGCGTGGTGCGGGCGCTGCGCGAGCAAAACGCCGGCCGCGAGGTGGTGCTGGTGTCCAAGGACATCAACATGCGCGTCAAGGCACGCGCCCTCGGCCTGCCTGCCGAGGACTACTTCAACGACAAGGTGCTGGAAGACGGCGACCTGCTCTACACCGGCGTGCTGCCGCTGCCGGCCGATTTCTGGGAGCGCCATGGCAAGACCATGGAAAGCTGGACCCAGGGCGGCCACACTTTCTACCGCATCAGCGGGCCGCTGGTGCCGGTGCTGCTGGTCAACCAGTTCGTCTACCTCGAGCAGCCCGGCGCGGCACCGCTGTATGCCCGCGTGGCCGAGATCACCGGCAAGACCGCGGTGCTCAAGACGCTCAAGGACTTCAGCCACGCCAAGAACGCGGTGTGGGGCGTCACGTCGCGCAACCGCGAACAGAACTTCGCGCTGAACCTGCTGAACGACCCCGACTGCGACTTCGTCAGCCTCACCGGCACGGCCGGCACCGGCAAGACGCTGATGACCCTGGCCTCGGGCCTGGCGCAAGTGCTCGATGACCGGCGCTACACCGAGATCATCGTCACCCGCGTCACCGTGCCGGTGGGCGAGGACATCGGCTTCCTGCCCGGCACCGAGGAAGAAAAGATGGGCCCGTGGATGGGCGCACTCGACGACAACCTCGAGGTGCTGGCGCGCGGCGACGGCTCGGCCGGCGAGTGGGGCCGCGCGGCCACCAACGATCTGGTGCGCAGCAAGATCAAGATCAAGAGCCTGAACTTCATGCGCGGGCGCACGTTCCTGAACAAGTTCGTGATCATCGACGAGGCGCAGAACCTGACGCCCAAGCAGATGAAGACGCTGATCACCCGCGCCGGCCCCGGCACCAAGATCGTGTGCCTGGGCAACCTGGCGCAGATCGACACGCCCTACCTCACCGAAGGCTCCAGCGGCCTGACCTATGCGGTCGACCGCTTCAAGGGCTGGCCGCACAGCGGCCACGTCACGCTGGCCCGCGGCGAGCGCTCGCGCCTGGCCGATTTCGCCAGCGAGGTGCTGTAGGCCAGGCCAGGCCGCGCCGGGCGCCGGCCCCTCGCCACCTGTCGTGTCGCCCTGGCGGCCGCCGCTTCAGCGGCCGGCCTGCACCGCCGCCAGCGCCGCCTTGGGGTTCATCAGCAGGCGCCGGCCGTCGGCCGAGCGATCCACCGTGCCGGTGATCGCCTGGATCAGCTGCGGCGGGGTCAGCGCGGGCTTCACCGCCAGCAGCTTGGCCGCCAGGTTGGCGACCTGGGGCGCCGCCATCGAGGTGCCCGACAAGGCCACGCGCGCGCCGCCCGGCAGGTAGCTCTCGACCTGGTAGCCGTTGGCATGCACCTTCACGGTGGGGCCGTAGCTGGTGAAGGGTGCCTCGTCGCCGGCGCGGTCGACCGCGCCCACGGTCAGCAGGTTGGGCAGCACGATGTCGGCCGGGCTGGCCTCGTCGAAGCTCGAATCGCGGTTGCTGTTGCCGGCCGCGGCCACGAACAGGATCTGCGGCGCGGCCGCCATGGCGCGGGTGAGCGCCTGCTTGAGGATGTCGAACAGCTCGCGCGCCTGGGCCTTGCGCGCCTCGGGCGTGGCCCCGATGCCGCACTGCTCAAGCTCGCGCTCGACGTCGCCCACGCTGCCGCCCCAGCTCATGTTGACCACGCGCACGCCCTGGCGCTGGAAAAACGCCACCGTCGCCGGGTAGTTGGCCGCGTCGCGCCGCGCCAGCTCGAGCGACGGGCAGGGGTCGGGCCGCAGCGTGTGGCCGAACTCGATGCGCGCCACCACCAGGCGTGCATGCGGATTGCCGGCCAGCGCAATGCCGGCCACATGCGTGCCGTGCTCGTAGTTGCCGGCCAGGCCCAGCTCCTCGATGGTGGCCTTGTAGTCGGCCGGCGCCAGCCTGGACAGCTGCTGCTTGACCTGGCTGGCCTCGGCGCTGTCGATGCCCGACTGCAGATCCGACAGGCCCTTGGTGGTGGCCAGCATCTGCGGCAATCGGCTGCGCAAGGCCTCGGGGATGGGCATCAGCTCGCCCTGCACCGGCTGCGCGTACTTGTCGAAGGCGATCAGCGCCGGCTGGCCGGCGGCATCGCGCTGCACCTGGTCCTTGAACAGCGCGGTGTCCACGCCGCTGTCCCACACCGCCAGCGTGACCGGACGGTGGGCGCCAGCGGCGCCGTCCACCGGCAGTGAAAAGTCGCGGGCGGCCCAGATGTCGGGCTTGAGCACCTGGTGCCGGGCCAGCAGCTCGCCGTACACCGTCACCAGATCGGCCTTCAGCGGCAGCACATCCAGCAGCGTGAGCCGGGCTCCGGCCAGGGCCGGCGCGAACTCACTGCTCAGCGCACCGGCACTGTCGGCCATGGGCTGCAGGCGCTCGCGGATGCCGCCCAGCACCAGGCCCTCGCCCATCAGCTCGGCGCTGGCCTTGGCGCCCTTGATGTCGTTCTCGATCACCGCAAACGGCATCGCCGCCAGCTCGCGCGCCATCTGCGCCACCACCGCCTGGCGCCAGGCATCGCTGCCGCGTGCATGGGTCTTGGCGGCCGTGGCCATGGCGCGCAGGCGCAGGCCCGAGAGCAGCTTGTCGGCCGGCTTGTCCTGCAGCGCGCGCATCTGCTCGGCGCGGCCCACGGCGGCGTCGTAGCGGCCGTCCAGGTAGTCCAGCGTGGCCAGGCGGGCCAGCAGGTCGCGCTGGGTGGCGCGGTCGGCGATGTCGTAGCCGGTCAGCACCGCCTCGGCGTCACGGCGCAGCGCCGCGGCCAGCGGTGCAAAGCGCTCGCTCGAGCGCAGCAGGTCTTCGAGCGAGCCCTGCACCGGGTACGAGAAGCGCGGCATGTCGGCCGCCTTGTCGATGCGCGGCTTGGCGGCGGCCTGGGCCCATGCGCCGGGTGCGGCAACGATCAGCGTGCAGGCCAGCGCCACGGCGGCCAGGCGGCCGATGGCCTGAATCGGGTGCGGCGCGCTCATTTCTTCAGGTCCTCGAAGAAGGCCTGGGCGTTGAAATCACGGCCCAGGAAATCGCGCACCAGCTGCGCCGGCGGGCGGGCACTGCCGTTGGCCAGCACGGTGTCGCGGTAGCGCCGGCCCACCCTGGCATCCAGCTTGTCGGCGGCAAATGCGGTGCGCATGTCGGCGGCCACCACCAGGCTCCACAGATAGCCGTAGTAGCCGGCGCTGTAGCCGGTGGCGATATGGCCAAAGCCGGCCGGAAAGCGCGTGCCCGCCACATGGCCCAGCGGCGTGGCACCTTCCATCTGCGCCCACAGCGCCATGGCATCGCGCGGCTCAGGGCCATACAGCGCGATGTCGTAGCTGGCGTACAGGTGCTGGCGCGAGGCCTGCACGCCCTTGCCGTAGTGGTGGGCGGCCTTGGCCTGGGCCAGCAGCGCCTCGGGCACCGGCTTGCAGCTCGGGCACACCTCGGCAAACAGCTGGAGGGTGCGCGCGTCGAACACCCAGTCTTCGAGCATCTGCGACGGCGCCTCGACAAAGTCGCGCTGCACGCTGGTGCCGGCATGCTGGGCCCAGCGGGTGGCCGACAGGTTGGTGTGCACCGCATGGCCCAGCTCGTGCAGCAGGGTTTCCAGCTCGTCCAGCGTGAGGCCCTTGCGGTCGAAGTTGACCACCAGGTGCGCCTGCGTGCTGCGCTTCAACTGCGTGCTGGCGCCGCGGATCGGCCACACCGCGGCGTGGTTGTACTTGCCCTCGCGCGGGTACAGATCCACGCGCATCAGGCCCAGCGGCTTGCCGCTGGCCGCGTCACTCACCGCATAGGTCTGCACCTCGGGGTGCCAGGCCTTGGCGGCTTGCACGCGCTGGTAGCGCACGCCCATCAGCTTTTCCACCAGGCGCAGCGTGAAGGCCAGGCTTTCCTGCGGCGGAAAGAACTGCCGGAAGGCCTCCTGATCGACGCTGTACTTGGCCTTGCGCAGGCGCTCGGTGTAGTAGCTGAGATCCCAGCACTCGAAGCGCAGACCGTCGACCGGCTGGCCCAGGTGGTCGGCCTTGGCGCGGCGCAGCTCGTCGAGCTCGGCGCGCTCGCGGGCCTGCACCGCCCCCTTCACATCGGCCAGGAAGGATTCGACGCGCTGCGGCGACTCGGCCATGCGACGCCGGATCACGAACTCGGCCCAGCTGCCGGCACCGAACAGGCCGGCGTACTCCTTGCGCAGCTTGACGATCTCGTCCAGCAGCTTCAGGTTGGCCTCGCCGCCCTCGTTTTGCTTGGCGCGCCACATGCGCTCGCGTGCCGCGGCGCTTTCGGCGGTCTGCATCAGCGGCAGAAACTCGGGGTATGACAGGCCCAGCTGCACGCGGCCCTCGGCATCGCGCGGGGCCTTCTTCCACACCCCCTCAGGCACACCGGCCAGCTCGGACTCGGTGAAGACGACCTTGATGTTGGCGTCGCGCACGTTGCGATCGAAGCTCTGGCCCAGCTCGGCAATCTTGTCGTTCAGCGCCTTGGCGCGCGCGCGTTGTGCCGGCGGCAGGCCCACGCCGGCGTCCTCGAAGTCTTCGCGCAGCTTCTTCAGCAGCTGGCGGTCGGTCTCGTCGGCGCTGGTGAGCCGCTGGACGGCGCGGTAGAGCTTCTCGTTCTGGCCCAGGCTGGAGTAGAAGTCGTTCCAGCGCAGCTCGCAGGCTTCGGACGCCTCGCGCACCGCCTTGTCGGGGTGCACGGCCGAGACGAAGGTGATCGGGTTGGCCCGGTCTTCCACGCCGGCGGCGAAGGCATCGTAGGCGGCCAGCCAGCCCTTGTCGGCCGGGCGGCGCTCGATGCGCGCCAGCGCGCGCTGGGTGGCCGTGAGGCCCTGGTCGCAGGCCGTCTTCAGCGCCTGAGCGCTGGCGTACTGCGGAAAGTCGACCCCGGTGTCGCGCGGCAGGGCCAGGCCGTCCGGGTTGGCCGCGGTGGCCAGGGTGGGGGCCAGGCAGGCGGCGCCGGCCAGGGCCAGCAGCAGGGCATTGAGTGGGCGTTGCATCGTGGGCAGAAGTGGGTTGGCGCCGCCTTGTGAACGGCGCCGTCGATTCTGCACGCGATGCCCTGCGGCCCGCCGCTGCGGTGCGACGGACGGCCGAACGGCGGGTGTGACCCGGCGCCGTGTGCCGCGGCCAGGCCGCGCCGGCGCCCGCGGGTTCAGGACGGCGTGAACAGATCCTTGATCTGCATGAGCGCGCTGGGGTCCTCGATGGTGGTCAGGTCGCCCGGGTCGCGCGCCTCGCACACCGCCTGGATGGCGCGGCGCAGCAGCTTGCCCGAGCGGGTCTTGGGCAGGCCGGTGACGAAGCGCACCCGCGCCGGCCGCGCCACCGCGCCGAGCTGCTCGTCGACCACCTTCATGATCGCGCCCTCGAGCTTCAGCGCCGCCTCGGGCGTGTCGGCCTGGCCGGCGTCCTTCAGCACCACGAAGGCCATCGCCACCTGGCCCTTCAACGGATCGGCCACGCCCACCACGGCCACCTCGGCCACGTTGGGGTGGCTGGAGATGCTTTCCTCGATCTCGCGCGTGCCCAGGCGGTGGCCGGCCACGTTGATCACGTCGTCGGTGCGGCCCAGGATGTAGAAGTAGCCGTCGGCGTCCTTCACGCCCCAGTCGAAGGTGCTGTACATCACCCGGTTGTGGATGCTCGACCAGTAGGTCTTGACGTAGCGCTCGTCGTCGCGCCACACGGTCTGCAGGCAGCCCGGGGGCAGCGGGCCTTCCACGGCGATCACGCCCTTCTTGCCGGGCTCGGTGATCTCTTCGGCGGTGGTCTCGTCGATCAGACGCACGTCGTAGCCATACACCGCCTTGCCCGGCGAGCCGAACTTGGTGGGCGCCGGCTCCACGCCGTTGCAGATGGCCAGGATGGGCCAGCCGGTCTCGGTCTGCCAGTAGTTGTCGATGATGGGCTTGCCGATCTCGCCGGCAATCCAGGTGGCGGTGGGTTCGTCCAGCGGCTCACCGGCCAGAAACAGCGCGCGCAGCGAGCTGAGGTCGTACTTCTTGAGCCAGGCCGGGTCCTGCTTCTTGAGCACGCGCGCCGCGGTGGGGGCGCTGAACATCACGGTGACCTTGTACTTCTCGACCAGCTGCCACCAGATGCCGGCATCGGGCCGCACCGGCAGGCCTTCGTACATGATGGTGGCCATGCCGGCGATCAGCGGGCCGTAGATGATGTAGCTGTGGCCCACCACCCAGCCGATGTCGCTGGTGCTGAAGTAGGTCTCGCCGGGGTTGCCCCCGTAGATGTGCTTCATGCTGGCGGCCAGGGCCACGGCATAGCCGCCGGTGTCGCGCTGCACGCCCTTGGGCTTGCCGGTGGTGCCGCTGGTGTAGAGCGTGTAGCTGGGATGCGTGCTGTCCACCCAGGCGCAGGGCACCTGGGCCTGCAGGTTCTGCTCGCGCAGCGAGGCGTAGTCGTGGTCGCGGCCGGGCACGCGCTCGTAGGCGGCCAGGCCGCGATCCACCATCAGCACCGCGGCCGGCTTGTGCTGGGCCAGGCGGATGGCTTCATCGAGCAGCGGCTTGTAGGGCACCACCTTGCCGCCACGGCTGCCGGCATCGGCACTGACGATCACCGTGGGCTGGGCGTCGTCGATGCGGCTGGCCAGGCTGACGCTGGCAAAGCCGCCAAACACCACCGAGTGCAGTGCGCCGATGCGGGTGCAGGCCAGCATCGCAAAGGCCGCCTCCGGAATCATCGGCATGTACAGCAGCACGCGGTCGCCCTGCTTCACGCCCTGGGCCAGCAGGATGGCGGCCATGCGCTGCACCTCGGCCTGCAGCTGCGCGAAGCTGTAGGTGATCTCCTTGTCGACCTCGGTCGACACCCAGATCAGCGCGTTGCGCTCGGGGTGGCTCTTGGCATGGCGGTCGACCGCGTTGTGGCACAGGTTGGTGCGGCCGCCGGCAAACCACTGGGCAAAGGGCGGGTTGCTGTAGTCGCAGACCTGGCTGAACGGCGTTTCCCAGTCGATCAGCGCGGCCTGCTCGCGCCAGAAGGCATCGCGGTCGGTGATCGAACGGCGGTGAAAGTCGGCGTAACGGGTCATGGTGGGTCTCCTCCACACAAATTCGAGGGCGGTGCCATGGGTGCCACCGCAGCCGTCGCATTGCAAGGCGCCGCACTGACAAGACACTGACTCTGTCAGGGCCCCGCCCACGCCGCGGCCGCCCTGGGCCGGCGCCGCTTGATCTGGGTGAAGCCGGATGCGCAGTACCCCGTAGATCCCCCGAAAAAGGGGGTGGTATCCTCGCCACTTGAAGATGTCGACGTTTCCCCTCCATCCTCGCCGGCCTGACCCCCGGGCGCCAAAGCAGCTGACCAGCTTGCCGCACCTGCGGTACCTGGTGCTGGCCACGGCCCTGGTGCTGGCCCAGCCGGTGGCCCACGCGGCCCCGCAGGGCCCCGAGCCGGCTGCCGCCGCCACCACGCCGGCCGACGACGCCATCATGCGCCTGCTGGGCGACCGCGGCCTGCTCAAGCCGCTGGGCGCGCCGGTGGCCATGGTGCAGTCGCTGCGCGAATCGGTGCGCGACACGGCGTCCGATCTGGTGATGACGGCGATGAACTTTCTCGGTGTGCCCTACCGCCGCGGCGGCAACACCGCCGACTCGGGCTTCGACTGCTCGGGCTTCACGCGCCACATCTTCGAGAACAGCCTGGGCCTGGTGCTGCCGCGCCGCGCGGACGAGCAGGCCACCACCGCCGGCCTGCTGCCGATCAACCGCAGCGAGCTGAAGCCGGGCGACCTGGTGTTCTTCAACACCATGAAGCGCACCTTCTCGCATGTGGGCATCTATGTCGGCGACGACAAGTTCATCCACGCACCACGCGCCGGTGCCGAGGTGCGCATCGAAGACATGCGCGAGTCGTACTGGGCCCGCCGCTTCACCGGCGCACGCCGTGCCGACCTGGCCGCCGCCGTGACCTCCCCCGGTCAGGTGACACGCTGAAACACTGAGGCAACCCAGCCGGGCCGGGCCACGGTTACCCTCAGCGCCCCGGCTTCGTTGGCAGTTCCGCAGCGTGCATCGCATCCCCCAGACCCCGCGCCCCGACTGGCGCGCCCGGCTCGACGCCCAGGGCTTTCGCTTCCATTCGATCTCGCCCGAGGGCGAAGACCTGTCGGCCAGCGAGCCGCGCTTTGCCTATTGGCGCGAAGACGTGGCCTACCGCTTCAGCGAGGCCCAGATCGAGCAGGTCTACGAGGCCACCAACGAGCTGCATGCCATGTGCATGGCGCTGGCCGAGCGCCTGATCACCCGCGGCGAGCTTGACCGCCTGGACATCCCGCCCGCCGCGCAGGCCGTGGTGCAGGCCAGCTGGCAGCGGCGCGATCCGCACCTGTACGGCCGCTTCGACCTGGCCTGGAACGGCAGCGGCCCGCCCAAGCTGCTCGAGTACAACGCCGACACGCCCACCTCGATCATCGAGACCGCGGTGGCGCAGTGGCAATGGAAGCTGGATGTGCAGCCGCAGGCCGACCAGTTCAATTCCCTGCACGAGGCCCTGGTGGCGCGGCTGCGCCAGATCGGCGAGCGTTTCGACGTGCCGCGCCTGCACCTGGCGTGCCAGTACGACTCGCTCGAGGACGTGGGCAATGTCGAGTACCTGATGGATGTGGCGCTGCAGGCCGGCTGGTATGCGTCGATGCTCGACATCGGCGACATCGGTGTGCTCGACAACGGCCGCTACATCGACGGCGACGACCAGCCGATTGCCGCGTGCTTCAAGCTCTACCCCTGGGAGTGGCTGGTGGGCGAGCCGCTGGCCGCGCACCTGCAGAGCAACCCCAGAAACCCCACGCTGTGGCTGGAGCCGCCGTGGAAGATGCTGCTGTCCAACAAGGCCCTGCTGCCGCTGCTGTGGCAGGCGCACCCTGGCCACCCCAACCTGCTGGAGGCCCACTTCAGCGCCGAACCCTTCGGCCAGCGCCCCTACGTGAGCAAGCCGCTGCTGTCGCGCGAGGGCGCCAATGTCACGCTGGTGGACGGCGGCCAGGCCACGCTGGCCACGCCGGGCGACTATGGCCGGCAGCGCCATGTGTACCAGGCGCACACGCCGATCGCCGCCTACCCGGCCCCCGAGGCCACGTTCATGCACGGCCCGCTGCCGGCGGTGCATGCGGTGCTGGGCAGCTGGGTGGTGGCCGACGAGGCCGCCGGCCTGTGCGTGCGCGAGGACATCACGCCGATCACCAGCAACAGCGCCTACTTCGTGCCGCACTATTTCGATTGATCGTCGATTGAACATCGATTGAACGTCGATCGACCGCCGACTGAACCTCGAGTGACCCACCGCCCATGCCCGTCTCACTGACCCTGAACTTCGCGCTGTACTTCGGCACCGCCCTGCTGGCCTGGGGCCTGTCGCTGGCGCTGTACATGGCCGTCACGCCCTATGCCGAGCTGGCTTTGGTGCGCCAGGGCAACCGCGCCGCGGCCTGGAGCCTGTCGGGCACCGCGCTGGGCCTGGCGCTGCCGCTGGCCAGCCTGGTGGCGCATGCGGTGTCGCTGGTCGATCTGGCGGTGTGGGCGCTGCTGGCCCTGGTGGCGCAGCTGCTGCTGTGGCTGCTGGCGCGGCGGCTGCTGGTGCCCGAGCTGCGCGAGGCCATCCAGGCCGACCGGCAGTCGGTGGGCATCATGCTGGGCAGCCTGTCGCTGGCGCTCGGCCTGCTCAATGCGGCCAGCCTCACCTACTGAGCGGCGCCCGCGATGAGCCGTGCCAAACACCGCCGCCAGGGCTCGCTGGCCCTGGTCCTGATCTCCACCGCCGGCGGCCTGGGCGGCTGCGCGCCCGAGGTGGCCGATGTGTCCGACCTGCCGGTGCAGGTGGCCCGCGCCGAGTACGTGGTGGTAGACGACTGCGTCCGCGACTGGGGCAGCGAGGGGGACTGCGAAGCCACCTTCAACCCCGAGGCCATGGACGGCCAGGGCACCGCCAGCGGCAACACCGGCAGCTCCGCCAGTTCCGGGGGCGGCAGCAGCTTCCGCTCCGGCTCGTCAGGCAGCGCGGTGCGCTGGCTGGGGCCGTATTTCAGCCGTTCGGGCGTGGTCTACCGCTACGACGGCCGTGTCGAGCTGATGCGCCAGCTGCCGCCCGGCGCCGTGCATGCGCGCAGCCAGTCGCTGTCACCCCGGCAGATCTACGCCGCACCGTCGGGCCGCTACGCCACCACCGCGGCGCACCCGGACGCCGCCATGGTGAAACCCGGCGCCGCCCAGGCGGCGCGCGGGCGCGGCGGCTTTGGCGGCACCGGCCGCACCATGGCCAGCGCCGGCGGCTGACCACGCAGCGCCAGCGGGGCGGCCAGTGGCGGCCAGGGCCATGCCCGGCGCGCCGACGCAGCACGCGGGCCAAGCCGGGCACAATCGCCGCCCATGGGCGAAACCGTCATCCCGCTGGCCGATCTGCGCTACGCCGCGCCGGTGCCGGCCATTCCCGCGCAGCCGATAGCCGCCACCGGCCTGCTGGCCGACGCCTTGGGCCGGCCGCTGCGCGACCTGCGCATCTCGGTCACCGACCGCTGCAACTTCCGCTGCAGCTACTGCATGCCCAAGGACGTGTTCGACCGCGACTACGTGTTCCTGCCGCAAAGCTCGCTGCTGAGCTTTGAAGAGATCACGCGGCTGGCGCGCATCTTCGTGGCGCATGGGGTGCAGAAGCTGCGGCTCACCGGCGGCGAGCCGCTGCTGCGCCGCCACCTCGAGTTGCTGATCGCCCAGCTGGCCGAGCTGCGCACGCCCGATGGCGCGCCGCTGGACATCACGCTCACCACCAATGGCTCGGTGCTGGCCAAGAAGGCCCAGGCGCTGGCCGCGGCCGGCCTGAAGCGCGTGACGGTCAGCCTGGACGGGCTGGACGACGCCACCTTCCGGCGCATGAACGATGTGGATTTTCCGGTGGCCGATGTGCTGGCCGGCATCGAGGCCGCGCATGCCGCGGGCCTGGCGCCGATCAAGGTCAACATGGTCGTCAAGCGCGGCACCAACGAGCACGAGATCGTGCCGATGGCGCGCTGGTTCCGCGAGCGTTTCGATGGCCGGGTGGTGCTGCGCTTCATCGAGTACATGGATGTCGGCGCCAGCAACGGCTGGCGCATGGACGAGGTGCTGCCATCGGCCCAGGTGCTGGCGCGGCTGCGCGAGCACTGGGATCTTGAACCGCTCGATCCCAGCGCCAGCGGCGAAACCGCCGAGCGCTGGCGCTACGCCGATGGCCGCGGCGAGGTGGGCCTGATCTCCAGCGTCACCCAGGCCTTCTGCCGCGACTGCAACCGCGCGCGCCTGTCCACCGAGGGCAAGCTGTTCATGTGCCTGTTTGCCACCCAGGGCCATGATCTGCGCAGCCTGCTGCGCCAGGGTGCCAGCGATGCTGACATCACCAGCGCGCTGGCCGCCGTGTGGGCCGGCCGCGCCGACCGCTACAGCGAGCTGCGCGCCGCCCAGCCCGCCGATGCCGCCGCCGCGCCGGGCGGCCGCCGTGTCGAGATGAGCTATATCGGCGGTTGAGCGGCCACCATCGCCCTCTGACTGTTTCTGTTTCTGTCTCTGTTCCGGTTCCCATGAGCGCAAACCAAGCTTCCCTGGCCGAGATCGCCTCCTGCGTCTCGGGCTACGACCCCGATGCCCTGCCGGTGGCCCAGGCGCAGGAGTTCATCGCCCGCCTGGTGCCGCGCGTGCAGGCGGTGGAAAGCCTGGCCATCCGGGCCGCGCTGGGCCGCGTGCTGGCGCGTGACATCGTCTCGCCCATCGACGTGCCGGCGCACGACAACTCGGCCATGGACGGCTTTGCGCTGCGCGGCAGCGAGCTGCAAGCCGATGCCGACGGCCTGTTCACCGTGGCCGGCACCGGCCTGGCCGGCGCGCAGTTCGACGGCAGCGTGCCGGCCGGCCACTGCCTGCGCATCATGACCGGCGCGGTAATGCCCGCCGGGCTCGATACCGTGGTGCCGCAGGAATTCACCCGCACCGAGGCCGATGGCCGCATCCGCGTACCGGCTGGCGTGGTGAAAACCGGCGACAACCGCCGCCTGCGTGGCGAGGACCTGCAGCGCGGCACACCCGCGCTGGCCGCCGGCCGCATCCTCAGCCCGGCCGATCTGGGCCTGCTGGCCTCGCTGGGCCAGGCCGAGGTGCCGGTGTGGCGCCGCCTGCGCGTGGCCTTCTTTTCCACCGGCGACGAGCTGCGCTCGATCGGCGAGCCGCTGGATGAAGGCTGCGTCTACGACAGCAACCGCTACACCCTGCACGGCATGCTGCAGCGCCTGGGCGTCGAGCTGCTGGACATGGGCGTGGTGCGCGACGAACCAGCCGCCCTGGAAGCCGCCTTCCGCCAGGCCGCGGCCAGCGCCGATGCGGTGATCACCTCGGGCGGCGTCAGCGTGGGCGAGGCCGACTACACCAAGCAGGTCATGCGCCAGCTGGGCGAGGTGCTGTTCTGGAAGATCGCGATGCGGCCCGGGCGGCCGATGGCCATTGGCCGGATCGGCGAGCCGGGCCATGAAGCCATCCTGTTCGGCCTGCCAGGCAATCCGGTGGCGGTGATGGTCACCTTCTACGCCTTCGTGCGCGAGGCCCTGTTGGCCATGAGCGGCGCCACGCCCGCCCCGCTGCCGATGCTGCGCGCGGTGAGCGAGGCACCGCTGCGCAAGAAGCCCGGGCGCACCGAGTACCAGCGCGGCGTCGTGTCGATGGGCGCCGATGGCCGGCTCACGGTGCGCATCACCGGCAGCCAGGGCTCGGGCATCCTGCGCAGCATGAGCGAGGCCAACGGCATGGTGGTGCTGCACCACGGGCAGGGCAATGTGGCGGCCGGCGAACCGGTCGACGTGCTGCCCTTCCACGGCCTGATCTGAGCGCAGCGCAACGGCGGGCCGCGCCGCCAACCGCCCAGCGGGCGGCCGCGAGCACCGCCCGGCGGGTAGCCGCGTGCACCGGCCAGGCCAGGGCTGTCAGTCCGCCAGAAACAGCGCCTGCAGATCCGACAAGAAATCGAAGCCGCGCGCCGTGGGGCGCACGCGCTCGGCGCCGTCTTCCACCAGGCGCTCCACCAGGCCTTGGGCCTCGGCCTTGGCCAGTGCCGGCGTGATGGCGCTCGGCGGCAGGCCGGTGCGGGCCAGAAAATCGGCCATCGCAAAACCGTGCTTCAGCCGCAGCGCGTTGAGCATGAACTCGAAGGGCAGCTGCGCGCGCGCCACCTCGTCGTCATTGCTCATGGCCTGACAGCCGGCGGCGGCCAGGGCCTGGTCCATGTAGGCGCGGGGTTCACGCCAGCGCACCTGGCGGATCACGCGGTGCGGGTAGCTCAGCTTGCCGTGCGCGCCGGCGCCAATGCCCAGGTAGTCGCCGAACTGCCAGTAGTTCAGGTTGTGGCGGCAGCGGTGGCGCTCGCGGGCAAAGGCACTCACCTCGTAGCGGCCCAGTCCGGCCGCCGCGGTGCGCGCCACGATGGCGTCCAGCATCTCGCTGGCCAGGTCGTCGTCGGGCAGGCCGGTGGGCGGCTGGCTGGCAAAGCGGGTGTTGGGCTCGATGGTCAGGTGGTAGACCGACAGGTGCGGCGGCTGGAACGCCAGCGCGGTGTCGAGCTCGGCGTGCAGCTGCGCCAGCGTCTGGCCGGGCAGCGCATACATCAGGTCGAGGTTGAAGGTGTCGAAGGCTTGCGCGGCCTCGGCCACCGCAGCGCGGGCCTGGGCCCCGTCATGCACCCGGCCCAGCTTCCTGAGCATGGCGTCGTCGAAGCTCTGCACGCCAATCGACAGCCGCGTGACACCAGCCGCGCGAAAGGCCTTGAAGCGCTCGCGCTCGAAGCTGCCGGGATTGGCCTCGAGCGTGATCTCGCAGCCGGGTTCCAGCGGCAGCCGCGCGCGGATGTCGGCCAGCAGGCGCGCGATGGCTTCGGGCGAGAACAGGCTGGGCGTGCCGCCGCCGATGAAGACGCTGATCACCGGCCGGCCCCACACCTGCGGCAGCGCGGACTCCAGATCGGCGATCAGCGCATCCAGGTAGCGCTGCTCGGGCAGGCCGCCATCGGCCAGTTCAGGCCGGGCATGGCTGTTGAAATCGCAATACGGGCACTTGGCAATGCACCAGGGCAGGTGCACGTACAGCGACAGCGGCGGCGAGCCCTCGAGGCGCAGCGTGCCCGGGCGCAGGTAGCGGCTGACGAGGTCGGGGGCGGTCACGTCAGACCCAATGCCACACATCCTGCAGCATCTGGCGCAGCAGCGCGGCCGAGCGCGCGCGGTGGCTGTGCGCGTTCTTGGTGGCGGCGTCCAGTTCGGCCACCGTGGCGTTCAGCGCCGGGATGAACATCAGCGGGTCGTAGCCAAAGCCCTGGTCGCCGCGCGGCGCAGCCAGCACCTCGCCCGGCCAGCGGCCCACGGCCACCAGCGGCTCGGGGTCGTCGGCATGTCGCACGGCCACCAGGGTGCTGATGAAGTGGCCGCGGCGGTCGGCCTGGCCCTGCAGCGCGGCCAGCAGCGCGGCGTTGTTGCGCGCATCCTGGCGGCGGCGGCGCGCCTCGCGCTCTTCACCAGCGATCACCGCCACCTCGCCACCGTAGTGCGCCGAGATCACCCCCGGCGCGCCGCCCAGCGCGCCCACGCACAGGCCGGAGTCGTCGGCCAGGGCCGCGCCACCGGCCGCGCGGGCGGCATGACGCGCCTTGACCAGCGCGTTCTCCACGAAGGTGTGATGCGGCTCGTTGGCCTCTGCAATGCCCAGTTCGCCCTGTGCCACGATGTCGAGACTCAGACCACCGGGCAAGCCGCCGAGCAGCGCACGCAGCTCGGCCAGCTTCTTGGCATTGTTCGAGGCCAGCACCAGGCGCATCGGCAACTCCTGCAGACCGCTCAAGCCAGGCCCAGCGCCTTGCGCTGCAACTGCACCAGCTCGCCAATGCCGCTGGAGGCCAGCGCCATCAGGCGATCCATCTCGGCGCGCGTGAAGGGCGCGCCTTCGGCCGTGCCCTGCACCTCGACAAAGCCGCCCGAGCCGGTCATCACCACGTTCATGTCGGTGTCGCAGGCCGAGTCTTCCTCGTAGGGCAGATCGAGCACCGGCAGGCCCTGCACGATGCCCACGCTGATGGCGGCCACCGCGTCCTTGATCGGGCTTTCGGCAATCTTGCCCTGGGCCAGCAACCAGCTCACGGCATCGTGCGCGGCCACCCAGGCCCCGGTGATGGCGGCGGTGCGCGTGCCGCCGTCGGCCTGCAACACGTCGCAGTCGATCAGGATGCTGCGCTCGCCCAGCTTCTTCAGGTCGAACACCGCGCGCAGGCTGCGGCCGATCAGGCGCTGGATCTCCTGCGTGCGGCCGCTCTGCTTGCCACGCGCGGCTTCGCGGTCGCCGCGGGTGTGGGTGGCGCGCGGCAGCATGCCGTACTCGGCCGTGACCCAGCCCTCGCCCGAGCCGCGCTTGTGCGGCGGCACTTTCTCTTCCACCGAGGCGGTGCACAGCACCTGGGTGCGGCCAAAGCTCACCAGCACCGAACCTTCGGCATGGCAGGTGAACTGGCGCTGCAGGCCCACCGGGCGCAGCGCATCGGCCGCGCGACCGTCGGCGCGTTGAAAATCACTCATGGGGGCCCCCTTCAGGGTCGTTTCTGTGGCTTCTCCGAGGCGCGCCGGATGGCCTCGTTGATCTCGCGGATCGAGCGGTCGATCTCCGCCTCGTCCATTTCCACCGGCGCCTCGCCGGCGGCCAGGCTGGCCTGGATGGTGGACGCAAACACCTCGTCGCCCAGCGCCCGGGTGGACACCGCGGCCGTGGTGTCGGCGTCTTCGGTGCCTTCCCAATCGACCGCGAGCACGGTGACATTGTCGCTGCGCGCACCGGCCTTGCGCAGGGCGCGCTCGGCCAGCTCGGGCACGGCGTCCGAGATCGGGCGCTCGTGCAGCACGTCGGTGATCATGGCGTCGCTGACGCTGCTCCACAGCCCGTCGCTGCACAGCATCACCTTGTCGCCGGGCTGCAGCAGCAGCGGGCCGGCGGTATCGACCACCGGCTTGCCGGGGCTGCCCAGGCAGGTGAACAGCACGTTGCGGTTGAACTGGTGCGGGTTGGGCACCACGCTAGCCGACGCGCCGGCACTGGTCATGGCGTCCTGCAGCTCGGTGTAGCTGTGGTCGCGGGTGCGCGCCACCAGCTTCTCGCCACGCACCAGGTACAGGCGTGAATCGCCGCAATGCGCCCAGTAGGCGGCCTGGCCTTGCAGCACGCAGGCCACGATGGTGCTGCGCGGGGTGTCGAGCAGGCCGCGGTCGGTGGCATAGCGCAGCAGCGCATGGTGACCGGCCAGGATGGCGTCGTGCAGGAAGCGCAGCGGGTCCTTCAGCGTGGGCTTGGCATCGCGCTGGAACATCGCCGACAGGGTTTGCAGCGCCAGCTGCGAGGCCACCTCGCCCTCGGGGTGCCCGCCCATGCCATCGGCCAGTGCAAACAGGCCCGAGTGCCGCGTGTAGCAATAGCCCATGCGGTCTTCATTCTTGGGTCGGCCGCCCTTGCGGCTGACCTGGTAGACCGAAAACCTCATGCGGCGGCTCCCTGGCGAATCGGCTTCGCGGGGATCACGGCTTGGCCCCGGTCTTCAGGCTTTCGAACTGCAGCTTCATGCGCTCGGAGAAGCTCAGCTTGGTGTAGCGGCGCTCGGTCTCGCGCGCCAGCTCCTTTTGCAGCGCGAACACGCTCTGCGGACGGGAGAGCGGGTCGAGCGACATGCACCACTCGGTCACCTCGATCAGGTTGTCGGAGTACACGTTGCGCAGGCGCGAGAGGCTCAGCGCCAGGCGGTCCTTCTCGATGCGCTGCGGCGCGTCATTCGGCGGGTAACCCTGCATGCAGGCATAGATGCACGCGCCGATGGCGTAGATGTCGGTCCACGGGCCCAGGCTGCCGTCGCGGCGATACATCTCGGGCGCGGCAAAACCGGGCGTGTACATCGGCCGGATGAAGTTGCCCTCTTTGCTGAGCACCTCGCGCGCCGCGCCGAAATCGAGCATCACCGCCTTGTTGTCGTTGGTGATGAAGATGTTGGCCGGCTTGATGTCGAGGTGCAGCATCTTGTGCTGGTGCACGATGCGCAGGCCGCGCAGGATCTCGTCAAACAGGCTGCGGATGGTGCTTTCGCGAAACACCTTGTCACGCTTCAAGTCACGCGCGGTGACGATGAAATCCTGCAGCGTGTCGCCCTGCAGGTAGTTCATCACCATGTAGACGGTTTCGTTCTCGCGAAAGAAGTTCAGCACCGAGACCACGCTCGGATGGCTGATCTGCGCCAGGCTGCGCCCTTCTTCGAAGAAGCTCTTCAGGCCCAGCCGGTACAGCGGCTGCTTCTCGGGCTTGACACGCGGCGTCAGCTCGCCGGCAGCGCGTTCGGCCAGCGAGGCCGGCAGGTATTCTTTCACCGCCACCGGGCGGCGGTCGGCATCTTCGGCGAGGTACACCACGCCAAAACCGCCGGCAGCCAGCTTCTTGACGACCGTGTAGCCTCCGACCACGGTGCCTTGGGGCAACGGGGCGGGTTTCGGCTTCGACATAATCGCGGTTTTGTCTTGGATCGGACGGCGATGGCAGTCTACAGCATGACCGGTTTTGCCAGCGCCACTCCCGGCACCGGCGCCGAGGGCGCGAATGCCAGCGCCGGCACGGCCGGCGCGGTGTCCGCGGCGGCCAGCGGCGGTCAGGTGACGGTGGAGCTGCGCTCGGTCAACAGCCGCTTCCTCGATCTGGCCTTTCGCATGCCCGACGAACTGCGCGGCCTCGAGCCGGCGCTGCGCGAGGCCATCGGCGCGGCGTTCCGACGCGGCAAGATCGAGGTGCGCGTGGCCACCGGCCGCGATGCCGAGGGGGCCTGGCCACAGCCGCAGCCCGACCAGCTCAACCGCCTGTCGCGCATGGAATCCGGCGTCACCTCCTGGCTGCCGCAGGCTAGGCCGCTCAGCGTCAACGAGGTGCTGAACTGGTGCCGCCAGGGCGGCAGCGCCGAGCGCCTGGACGAGCCCGCGCTGGCCGCCGCGCGCGCCGCCATCGCCGGCCTGCGCGAAGCCCGTGCCCGCGAAGGCGCGCGCCTGGTCGACATCCTGAGCGAGCGCATCGCCCGGCTGCGCGAGCTGGCCACCCAGGCGGCGCCGCTGGTGCCGGCGGTGGTACAGCGCCAGCAGCAGCGCTTTCTCGAGCGTTGGCGCGACGCCCTGGCCACGGCCGGCGCCGGCAGCAGCATCACCGCCGAAGCCCTGCAAGAGCGTGCGCTGAACGAAGCCGCGGCGTTTGCCATCCGCATCGACGTGGCCGAAGAACTGTCGCGCCTGAGCGCCCACCTCGACGAGATCAGTCGCCTGCTCGCCGCCGGTGGCGAACTGGGCAAGCGACTCGACTTCCTGATCCAGGAGCTGCACCGCGAGGCCAACACCCTGGGCTCGAAATCCACCGCGCTCGAACTCTCCAACATCTCGGTGGAAATGAAGGTGGCGATCGAGCAGATGCGCGAGCAGGTGCAGAACATCGAGTGAGATGTCGCGCCCGGCCGCGGCTGAGCGAAAATCAAGCGATGAACGTGAACGCCGACGCCCCCGGAAACCTGTTCGTCGTCGCCGCCCCCAGCGGCGCCGGCAAGTCCAGCCTGGTCAAGGCCCTGCTTGAGCTCGACTCGCATCTGGCGGTGTCGGTCTCGCACACCACGCGATCACCGCGTGGCCAGGAGCAGGACGGCCGCGAGTACTGGTTCGTGGCCACGGCCGAGTTCCGCCGCATGGTGGCCGAGGGCGACTTCATCGAATGGGCCGAGGTGCATGGCAACTGCTACGGCACCTCGCACCGCGCGGTCGAGGCCCGTCTGGCCCAGGGCGAAGATGTGGTGCTCGAGATCGACTACCAGGGCGCGCTGCAGATCAAGACGCTGTTTCCGCACGCGGTGCTGATCTTCATCCTGCCGCCCAGCTGGGACGAACTGCGCCAGCGCCTGCACCGCCGCGGCGAAGACCAGGCCGAGGTCATCGCCCAGCGCATGGAGAACGCCCGCCACGAGGTGGCCCAGGCCCGGCATTTCGACTTCGTTATAATCAACGGCTTGTTTGAAACGGCGCTTTTCGATCTGAAAACCGTCGTGCACTCGCAGCGGCTGCGCTACGCGGCGCAGATGCGCAACAAATCCACCGTGTTTTCCGCGCTTGGCCTGGTCTGATCCGGCCCGGCGCCCACCCACCTCACCAAGGCATCCATCATGGCCCGCATCACTGTCGAAGACTGCCTGAACCGAGTGCCCAACCGCTTCCAGCTGGTGCTCACCGCCACCTACCGTGCGCGCATGCTGAGCCAGGGCCATGCGCCCAAGATCGACAGCAAGAACAAGCCCAGCGTGACCGCGCTGCGCGAAGTGGCGGCTGGCGAGGTGGGCGTGGAAATGCTGCGCCGCGTGCCGCTGTAAGCGCACAGCCCATGGCTTGATCGAAGGGCGCCAAAGGGCGCCCTTCGGCGTTTGAGGGGGCCGCATCGGCAACCCCTGCGGCCGACGCGGGCCACCAGATCCGGCCATGCGTCGCAGGCACGGCGGGGAGATCGGTTCAGCGGCGGTTGCACCTGCACAAAGCAGGCTAAATTCGGGCCATGGGCATTCGATCATTCGCCGCCGAGTTGTTGCTGCCGGCCTCGCTGCAACCTCGGGCGCGGGCCCCGGCCGCAGCAGGCGCCGAAACCAAGGCCGAGGCCGCCTCGTTTGCGGCCCTGGCCGACCGCCTGCACTACCTCAGCAAGGCCGAGGTCAAGCAGATCCGCGAGGCCTACAAGTTTGCCGACGAGGCGCACCTGGGCCAGTTTCGCGCCTCGGGTGAGCCCTACATCACCCACCCGCTGGCGGTGGCCGGCCTGGTGGCCGACTGGCGGCTGGACGCCCAGGCGGTGATGGCGGCGCTGATGCACGACGCCATGGAAGACTGCGGCGTCACCAAGATCGAGCTGATCCAGCGCTTCGGCGCACCCACCGCCGAGCTGGTGGACGGCCTGACCAAGCTCGACAAGCTGCAGTTCTCCACGCGCGAGGAAAGCCAGGCCGAGAGCTTTCGCAAGATGCTGCTGGCGATGGCGCGCGATGTGCGCGTGATCCTCATCAAGCTGGCCGACCGCCTGCACAACATGCGCACCATGGCCGCGATGGCGGCCAACAAGCGCGCCCGCATCGCCCGCGAAACGCTGGACATCTACGCGCCCATCGCCCACCGCCTGGGCCTGAACATGATCTACCGCGAGTTGCAGGAGCGCTCGTTCGAGTTTCTGCACCCGTGGCGCCACGCCGCGCTGGCCAAGGCGGTGCAGCGCGCACGCGGCCACCGGCGCGACATCGTCGAGCGGGTGCGCGGCGAGGTCGACAAATCCTTCGGCGCGGCCAAGCTCAAGGTGCTGGTGTCGGGGCGCGAGAAGACGGTCTACAGCATCTACCGCAAGATGCGCGAGAAGCATGCCGGCTTCGCCCAGGTGAGCGACATCTTCGGCTTTCGCATCGTGGTGCCGCAGACGATGGACTGCTACCTGGCGCTGGGCACGCTGCACCAGCTGTACAAGCCGGTGCCGGGGCGCTTCAAGGACTACATCGCGATCCCCAAGGCCAATGGCTACCAGAGCCTGCACACCACGCTGGTGAGCCCGCTGGGCACGGCGGTGGAGTTCCAGATCCGCACCGAGCAGATGCATGCGGTGGCCGAGAGCGGCATTGCCGCGCACTGGCTCTACAAGCAAAAGGACAAGGGCGGCAGCAGCAGCCCGGCCGATGCCCAGCGCCTGGGCGCGATGTGGCTCAAGAGCCTGCTCGACATCCAGGACGAGACGCGCGACGCCGGCGAGTTTCTCGAGCACGTGAAGATCGACCTGGTGCCCGACGCGGTGTACGTGTTCACGCCCAAGAGCAAGATCCTGGCCCTGCCGCGCGGCGCCTCGGCGGTGGACTTCGCCTACGCCATCCACTCCGATGTGGGCGACCACACGGTGGCCGCCAAGGTCAACGGCGAGCCGGTGGCGCTGCGCACCGAGCTCAAGAGTGGCGACGTGGTCGAGGTCATCACCGCCCCGGGTGCGCGGCCCAATCCGAGCTGGCTGAACTTTGTGCGCACCGGCCGCGCGCGCTCGAAGATCCGCCACTTCCTCAAGACCATGGAGCAGGAAGAGTCGCGCGCGCTTGGCGAGAAGCTGCTGGCCCAGGCGCTGCGCAGCGAGGGCATGGCCCTGCCCTCGGCCGAGCTGGACGACAGCCCCGCACAAGCCGTCTGGCAGCAGCTGGCACGCTGGAGCGGCAACCGCAGCCGCACCGATCTGCTGGTCGACATCGGCCTGGGCAAGAAGATCGCCACCATCGTGGCCAAGCGCCTGGCGCAACTGATGAGCGAACATGGCCGGCGCCCCGACGCGGTGACGCTGACGCTGAACCGTTTTCGCGCCGCCGAAGAAGCCATGCCGGCGCTGCATGGCGTGGTCATTGATGGCAGCGAAGGCGCCTCGGTGCAGCTGGCCACCTGCTGCCGGCCGATCCCGGGCGACGAGATCCGCGGCTACCTGGGCCGCGGCGAGGGCCTGATGGTGCACACCGCCGAGTGCTCGGTGGGCAGGCGACTGGCCGAGCGCGACCCCGAGCGCTGGATGGCGGTGGAGTGGGCCGAGCAGCCGGTGCGGCACTTCGAGACCTCGGTCAAGCTGCTGCTGCGCAATGGCAAGGGCGCGCTGGCCCAGGTGGCGCAGGCCATCAGCAGCGCCGAGGCCGACATCAGCCACCTCGACATGGACAACGAGCCGCAGGCCGAGGCGGTAGAGCTGCGCCTGCTGCTGGCTGTGCGCGACCGCCAGCACCTGGCCGACGTGCTGCGCACGCTCAAGCGGTCACCCCCGGTGCTGCGCGCCAGCCGCCTGAAAGCCTGAACGCCAGCCCAGCACAGAAGCCGCGCGCGGTTTGGTGATTTATTGCCAAGCGCGCTCGGCAATATGCAGCACGACAGAATGTCGAGTTTTCCCTACATTGGAGTCAGACCGTTCACACGGCACTTGCTCAGGGAAACATCGCCAGCGGCGCTCGCACTGCACTCGCAGTCGGGCGCCGTGTGGTTTCTGGCGCGGCTTGACGCCGGTCAAGCCGCCGGGCCGGGCGCCGGGTAGACCACGGCGATCACCTCCAGCACCTCGACGCCGCCCGGTGTCTGCAGCCGCACCTCGTCGCCCTCGCGCGACTTGATCAGCGCCCGCGCGATCGGCGCGATCCAGCTCACTTCGCCGGCCAGCGCGTCGGATTCGTCGATGCCCTTGATGGTGATGGTGCGCTCGTCGCCCCGGCTGTTGGCGTAGGTGACGGTGGCGCCGAAAAAGACCTGGTCACTGCCGTGATGCACGCTGGGATCGGCCACCTCGGCGATGTCGAGCCGCTTGGTCAGAAAGCGGATGCGGCGATCGATCTCGCGCAGGCGCTTCTTGCCGTAGAGGTAGTCGCCGTTTTCACTGCGGTCGCCGTTCTTGGCGGCCCACGACACCGTCTCCACCATCTTGGGCCGCTCATCGTCGATCAGCTGCAGCAGTTCAGCGCGCAGGCGCTGGTAGCCGGCCGGCGTGATGTAGTTCTTGGTGCCCGGCGGCAACGGCGGCAGGCCGGCGCCCTCGCCGTCCTCGTCGTCGGCATCGCCGCTGGGTTCCTTGGTGAAGGCTTTGCTCATGGCGCCATGCTACCCAGCGCAGCATCGCCGGCCGGCCGGTGTTCGCCCGCGCCGGCGCGCCACACGCCGGGCGCCACGCCGGTCCACTTGCGAAAGGCGCGGTAGAAGGTGCTGGCGTCTTCAAAGCCCAGGCGGCTGGCGATCTCGTCCACGGTGAGCCGGCCCTCGGCCAGGTGCTGCAGCGCCAGTTCGCGTCGCACGGCGTCTTTCAGCTGCTGCCAGGTGGCGCCCTCGTCGGCCAGGCGGCGGCGCAGCGTGGCCGGGCTCAGGCCCAGGGCGGCGGCCAGGCCGTCCAGCGTGGGCGCGGGCTGGGCGCGGGCCAGGGCCTCGCGGCAATGGCGGCGCACGCGATCGCTCCAGCCGCTGGCGGCCACCTGCTTGAGAAACACGCTCTGCGGCGCGTCACGCAAGAAGGCCTTCAGCGCGGCCGCATCCACCTGCACGGCGGCCTGCAGCAGGCGCGCATCGAAGCTCATCGCGGTGGCCGGCGCATCAAAGTGCAGCAGCGGCGAGAACATGCGGCGGTATTCGTCGGCATGCGCCGGCCGCGGGTGGGCCCACTCGAGCCGGCTCAGCGGCACGCGGCGGCCGGCCAGCCAGCACACCAGGCCGTGCAGCATCACCAGCAGGGTTTCCTCGGCAAACAGCCGCGCCTCGGGGGGCTGGATGCGGTTGGCGATGCTGACCGTGGCCTGGCCGCCGGCCAGGCGCAGCGTGGCATCGATGTCGTCGAAGAACAGGTTGAAGCCGCGCAGCGCCATGCGCAGCGACTTGCCCAGCGTGGCCTGGCCCGCCAGCGGCTTGCCCAGCGTGGCCTGGGCGGCCAGCGGCTTGCCCAGCGTGGCCTGGGCGGCCAGCGCGTGGCACAGCATGGCAAATGTGCCCACCTTCATGCGCCGGGTGTCGAGCCCGAAAAATTCGTCATCGATCCGCCGTGCGATGGCCATCCACAGCCGGGCAAAGGCCGCGGCGGGCACACGGGCGTCGGGCCGGGCCAGCAGGCCGGGGTCGATGTTCGCCTCGTGCAGCGCGGCGGCCATCACGCCGGGCGCCAGGCGCTGCACCGCGCCGCGCACGAAGGCGATGGACACGGTGGTATTGGTGGATGGAGCGGCGGCGGCCATGCGCTGATTCTGGCAAAACCCGTCAGGCTGGTGATCGTTGCCGCCATCGCCGGACCGGCCGCAGCGGCCTAGACTCGTCGTCGGGCGGCGGCGCGCAGCGCCACGCCCCTTGCATTCGACAGAGCGCGCGGCACGCGCCCCACCACCAGGAGACCCGCATGACCGACCTGTCCGCCGAGTACCAGTCGCTGGCCAACTACCGGCCGCAGCACAAGGTGCGCTTCGTCACCGCCGCGAGCCTGTTCGATGGCCACGATGCGGCCATCAACATCATGCGGCGCATCCTGCAGGGCATGGGCGCCGAGGTGGTGCACCTGGGCCACAACCGATCGGTGGACGAGGTGGTCACCGCCGCGCTGCAGGAGGACGTGCAGGGCATCGCGGTCAGCAGTTACCAGGGCGGGCACAACGAGTACTTCGCCTACATGGTCGATCTGCTGCAGGCCCGTGGCGGTGGCCACATCCAGGTGTTTGGCGGCGGCGGCGGCGTGATCGTGCCGGCCGAGATCCGCGCGCTGGCCGAGCGCGGTGTGCGCATCTTCAGCCCCGAGGACGGCCAGCGCATGGGCCTGGCCGGCATGATCGGCGAGATGGTGATGCGCTGCGACAAGAGCCTGTCGGCCCACGCGCCCGGCACGCTGGCGGCCATCCAGGGCCATGGCGAAGCGAACTGGCGCGCGCTGGCCCAGTTGATCACGGCACTGGAAAACGGCGATGCCGATGCGGCCCTGGTGGCCCAGCTGCACGCGCAGGCGAAAGCCGGCACCACGCCGGTGCTGGGCATCACCGGCACCGGCGGCGCCGGCAAGTCGAGCCTGACCGACGAGCTGATCCGCCGCCTGCGGCTGGACCAGGACGACGCCCTGCGCGTGGCCGTGATCAGCATCGACCCCAGCCGGCGCAAGAGCGGCGGCGCGCTGCTGGGCGACCGCATCCGCATGAATGCCATCTCCGAATGGTCAGCCCCCACGCTCGCCGCTGCGCGGACTTCGCTGCCCCCCGAGGGGGCGCCCGCCGCCTTGGGGCGGCCCGGCGGCGGCGGGGTCGCAAGTCGCCAGCGCGTCTACATGCGCAGCCTGGCCACGCGAGACACCGGCAGCGAGGTCAGCAAGGCCCTGCCCGACGTGATCGCCGCGGCCAAGGTGGCGGGCTTCGACCTGGTGATCGTCGAAACCTCGGGCATTGGCCAGGGCGATGCCGCCATCGTGCCCCTGGTGGATGTGCCGATGTACGTGATGACGCCCGAGTTCGGCGCCGCCAGCCAGCTCGAGAAGATCGACATGCTCGACTTCGCCGAGTTCGTGGCCATCAACAAGTTCGACCGCAAGGGCGCGGCCGATGCGCTGCGCGACGTGGCCAAGCAGGTGCAGCGCAACCGCGAGGCTTTCACCGTGGCGGCCGAGCAGATGCCGGTCTACGGCACCATGGCCAGCCGCTTCAACGACGATGGCGTCACGGCGCTGTACCAGGCGCTGCGCGAGCGCCTGGTGGCCCAGGGCCTGCAGCTGCCGGTGCCCGAAGGCCGCCTGCCCGGCGTGGCCACCCGCCACAGCACGCACCAGACCCCGGTGGTGCCGCCGCAGCGCGTGCGCTACCTGGCCGACATTGCCGACAGCCTGCGCGGCTACAAGGCCCGTGTGCGCCAGCAGGCCGCACTGGCGCGCGAGATCCAGCAGCTGCGCGCCACCGCCGACATGCTGCATGCCGACGACCCCGCCCGCGACGGCGCCCGCAACACCGTGCTGCGCCTGGCCGACGAGCGCAGCACGCGCCTGGCGCCCGATGCCCGCAAGCTGCTGGCGCAATGGCCCGAGATGCTCAAGGCCTATGCCGGCGACGAGTACGTGGTGAAGATCCGCGACAAGGAAGTGCGCACCGGCCTCGTGCACACCACGCTCAGCGGCAGCAAGGTGCGCAAGGTGGCGCTGCCCGCCTACGAAGACCATGGCGAGCTGCTGAAGTGGCTGATGCTCGACAACGTGCCGGGCAGCTTTCCGTACACCGCCGGCGTGTTTGCCTTCAAGCGCGAGAACGAGGACCCGACGCGCATGTTCGCCGGCGAGGGCGATGCCTTTCGCACCAACCGGCGCTTCAAGCTGGTCAGCGAGGGCATGCCGGCCAAGCGGCTGAGCACCGCCTTCGACTCGGTCACGCTGTACGGCAACGACCCCGCCGTCCGCCCCGACATCTACGGCAAGGTGGGCAACTCGGGCGTCAGCATCGCCACGCTCGACGACCTGAAGGTGCTGTACTCGGGCTTCGACCTGTGCCACCCGGCCACCAGCGTGAGCATGACGATCAACGGGCCCGCGCCCAGCATCCTGGCGATGTTCATGAACGCGGCCATCGACCAGCAGGTGGAGAAGTTCAGCGCCGACAACGGCCGCGCGCCCACCGACACCGAGACGCTGAAGATCCGCGAATGGGCCCAGGCCAATGTGCGCGGCACGGTGCAGGCCGACATCCTGAAGGAAGACCAGGGCCAGAACACCTGCATCTTCTCGACCGAATTCAGCCTCAAGGTGATGGGCGACATCGCCGAGTACTTCGTGCACCACAACGTGCGCAACTTCTACTCGGTGAGCATCTCGGGCTATCACATCGCCGAGGCCGGGGCCAACCCGATCTCGCAGCTGGCCTTCACGCTGAGCAATGGCTTCACCTTTGTGGAGGCCTACCTGGCGCGCGGCATGCACATCGATGACTTTGCGCCCAACCTGAGCTTCTTCTTCAGCAACGGCATGGACCCCGAATACACCGTGCTCGGTCGGGTTGCTCGCAGGATTTGGGCCGTGGCCATGCGCGACCGCTACGGCGCCAATGAGCGCAGCCAGAAGCTGAAGTACCACATCCAGACCTCAGGCCGCAGCCTGCACGCGCAGGAGATCCAGTTCAACGACATCCGCACCACGCTGCAGGCGCTGATCGCGGTGTACGACAACTGCAACTCGCTGCACACCAATGCCTTCGACGAGGCCATCACCACGCCCACCGAGGAGAGCGTGCGCCGCGCCATGGCCATTCAGCTGATCATCAACCGCGAGTGGGGCCTGGCCAAGAACGAGAACCCCAACCAGGGCGCGTTCGTGATCGACGAGCTGACCGAGCTGGTGGAAGAAGCGGTGCTGGCCGAGTTTGAAAAGATCGCCGAGCGTGGCGGCGTGCTGGGCGCCATGGAAACCGGCTACCAGCGCAGCAAGATCCAGGAAGAGAGCATGCACTACGAGATGCTCAAGCACACCGGCGAGTACCCGATCATCGGCGTCAACACCTTCCGCAACCCGCATGGCGAGCCGGTGCCCGAGCACATCGAGCTGGCGCGCAGCACCGAGGACGAGAAACAGAGCCAGCTGCAGCGCCTGGCCGACTTCCATGCCCGCCACGCGGCCGAGGCGCCAGCCATGCTCAAGCGCCTGCAGCAGGCGGTGATCGACAACGGCAATGTTTTTGCGGTGCTGATGGACGCCGTGCGCTGCTGCTCGCTGGGCCAGATCACCAGCGCGCTGTTCGAGGTGGGTGGCCAGTACCGGCGCAGCATGTAGCGCCAGGCCGGCGGCACCCCGCTGCGCCGCACGGTGCGGGGCAGCAGGGTGCCGCACACTCAACGCGCCGGGGCCACCAGCGAGAACATGGCGCCCTGCGGATCGATGGCATTGACGATCCAGCTGCCGCCGGGCACCTGCATCGGGCCGTTGACCACCTGGCCGCCGGCGCCGGCAATGCGCGTCACCGCGGCGTCGATGGCCGGCACGTTGATGTAGTACTGCCAGCAGGGCACCGGCATGCCGGGCATGCAGCGCATCAGGCCGCCAACGGCCTCGCCATCGGCGGCGCTGCGAAACAGCTGGTAGGTGCCGGCCTCGCCCATGTCGATGGCATCGGCCGCCACCCAGCCAAACAGGCCGGCGTAAAAGGCCAGGGCGCTGGCCGGCTCGGTGGCCATCAGCTCATGCCAGCCCACCGAGCCTGCGGCGCCGGCCGGCTGCGGCTTCTCGGCGCCTTGGTTGCTGCTGTAGACATTGAACACCGCGCCCTGCGGATCGGTCAGCGTGGCAAAGCGGCCCACGCCCGGAATGTCTTGCGGCGCCACGCACACGCCGCCGCCGGCCGCCTGCGCTGCGGCGGTGCTGGCGTCCACATCGGCCACCTCGACAAAGCCGCTCCAGGCCGGCCGGCCACCGGCCGCCAGCACTTCGGCCGGCAAGGCCATCACGCCGGCCACCTGGCCGTGGGCGTTGGCCATCAGCGTGTAGTCCATGCCCGGCATCTGGGCCGAATCGGCGGCCCATCCGATCACCTGGCGGTAGAACGCGCAGGCGGCCCCCGCATCCGTGGTCATCAACTCGTACCAAACGAAGTTTCCTGGCATCTCGGCTCTCCTTGGCAATGCAGCGCCGGGATGGCGTGCAGGCAGCGCGCACGATAGGCGCAGCCTGTGACGGGCGGCCATCCCACATCCACCGGGCAGTCGATGGCCCGCCCCCCGGATCGGGCACCCACGCCGGGCACCGCCAGCCCGCGCCCGTAAAGTGCCAGACGGTGCGGCCACCGGATGTCTTGCCGCGCAAGGGGGATTCAACGATGGATGAGCAGCGCTTTGCGCAGATCGTGGCGCGCCTGGAGCGCGACAGCGCCGCCCACCCGCGGCTGTACCTGGCCAAGGTGGGCCTGGTGGCCATGCTCGGCTTCCTGATCCTGGCCGCCCTGGTGGCCAGCGCCGGCCTGGGCCTGCTGCTGCTGCTGGGCCTGGTGGTGGCGGTGGTGGCCAGCGGCGGTGCCGCCCTGCTGCTGCTGTTCAAGCTGGGCAAGCTGCTGGTGCTGGTGGCCGTGCCGCTGTGGTTTCTGATGCGCCAGGCCATCGCCGCGCTGTTCACGCGCCTGCCGGCACCGCAGGGCCAGCCGATCGACCGCGCGCAGGCGCCGGCGCTGTGGGCCACGCTGGACGACATGCGGCGTCGCCTGCGTGGCCCGCAGGTGCACCAGGTACTGCTGGTCGACGAGATGAACGCCGCCGTCGTGCAGCGGCCGCTGTTCGGCCTGGTGGGTTTTCCGCGCAACCACCTGATCCTGGGCCTGCCGCTGCTCGAGGCGATGACGCCCGACGAGGCCCTGGCCGTGGTGGCGCACGAGTACGGCCACCTGGCCGGCGCGCACGGGCGCTTCGGCGCCTTCATCTACCGGCTGCGCCGCAGCTGGTCCAGCGTGGCCGGCGTGGCGCAGCAGTGGCAGGGCTTCTTCGGCCGCCTGCTCGGCCGCGCGGTGGGCGCCTACGCACCCTGGTTCAATGCCTACACCTTTGTGCTGGCGCGGGCCAACGAGTACCAGGCCGACCGCAGCGGCGCCGACCTGGTGGGCGCGGGCGTGATGGCCGATGCGCTCAAGCGCAGCAATCTGGCCACGCCGCAGCACCAGGCCTTTCTGGGCGCGGTGTTCGCGCAGATCGGCGACCAGCCGCGGCCGCCGGCCGATCTGGCGCTGCGCTGGTCGCAGCAGGCGGCCGGCGACGACGCCCAGGCCGCACGCTGGCTGGGCGAGGCCCTCGATCATGTGGCCGACGTGGCCGACACCCACCCCACCCTGCGCCAGCGCCTGGCGGCCCTGCAGCACCTGGCCGACGCCGACCAGGCACCGGCCCGGCGCCAGGGGCCTTCGGCCGCCGAGCGCTGGCTGGGTGAGGCGCTGCCGGCGCTGCGCGAGCAGGCCCAGCGCCAGTGGCACGACGCGGTGGCCGATGGCTGGCAGCAGCGCCACCGGGCCATCGCCGAGCAGCGCACACGCCTGGCCGGGCTGCGCGCCCAGGCCGAACGCAGCGCCGACGAGGAGTTCGAGCGCCTGCAGCTCAGCGGCCAGCTCGAGCCGCAACTCGACCTGCGTGACGAGCTTGCCGCGCTGGCCGCGCGCCAGCCCGGCCACGGCCCCACCCAGTACCTGCTGGCCCTGGCCGAGCTCGAGCACGGCGACGCCGGCGGACTCGATCGCCTCGAGCGCCTGATGGTGCAAGACCCCGAGGCCACCCTGCCGGCCTGCGAGCGCGCCCATGCCTGGTGCCGCGCCCAGGGCCAGCTGCAGCGCGCCGAGGCCTACGGCACGCGCTGGCGCGAGCGAGCGGCCATGGAGCAGGCCCGGCGCCAGCAGGCCGAGCACTTCGACGCCCGCCATGCGCTGGCCCCGGCGCAACTGGACGAGGCAGTGCAGCACCAGGTCCAGGCCACGCTGCAGCGGCTGGACCGCCGCGGCATCCAGGCGCTGTACCTGGTGCGCCGCGTGCTGCCGGCCGATGCGCAGCTGGGCAGCTGGGTGCTGGGCGTCGACATCGGCTGGTGGCAGCGGCGCCTGGGGCGGCAAAAGGCCATCGTGCAGCGCCTGGCCACGGCCGACTGGCCGCTGCCGCTGTTCGTGGTGCCGCTGCGCGGCAACAACGCAGGCTTCGGCCGCCGGCTGCGCAAGGTGGCCGACGCTCGGCTGATGTGACGGGTCTGGCGGGTCTGGCGGGTGGGCTCGCGTGGCGGCCCTGCGCCTGGATCACCAGCGCGGCCGCTGCGGCCCGGCGCGGCGCAACAGGCGTTTCCAGCCCGCCCGGCCTGCGCTGATAATGCAGCGCATGCCGCCTCTGCCGTCGACGGCCGCCGTTCACCCGACCTTGCGCCAGGCCCGCCGGGCCTGGTCGACGCTGCTCACCGACGCGGCCCGCGCCTTCGTCGCCGCCAACCGGGCGCTCGACCGGGCGCTGCAAGAGGCTGACCCCCGTGCCGAGGCCTGGGCCCGCATGACCCGCGGCCTGCACCTGCACTACTACGGTACGCTGGCCGAATCTGAAACCGAGCTGCGTCAGGCGGCCTCGCTGTTTGCCACGCTGGCCGACCGGGCCGGCGAGATCCTGGCCACCGCGGGGCTGGCGCGCACGCTGTGGCGCGGCGGCCACTTCCGCCAGGCGGTCGATCTGGTGCTGCCGGTGCGCGACGAAGGCCTGCGCGTGCTGCGCCACCATGACCGCGCGGTGCTGCTCAATGCCATCGGCGGCTGCTACTCGGCGCTGGGCCAGAGCGAGCAGGCCATGGCCTACATGCACGAGGCCCTGCGCGACGCCGGCCCGCGCCGTGGCCATGGCTTCGACGCGGTGCTGCACTGCAACCTGGCCAACGAGCTGACCCAGCTGGGCGATTGCGAACAGGCGCTGCGCCATGCCAACCAGGGCCTGGTGCGCTGCGAGGGCATGCGCAACCCGTACCTGCGCAGCGCGCTGCTGATCAACCGCATCATCATCCTCACCGACCTGGGCCGCCCCGAGGAAACGCTGGCCGACATTGCCGCGGTGCTGGCCATGCCCACCGATGCCAGCGGCCGCGGCCACAACGCGCTGCATTTCGAGCCACTGGCGATCGCCGCGCTGTCGGCCGGCGAGCATGCGCTGGGTGCCGAACTGGTGCAGTGCATGCTGGCCGGCCCGGCGCCGCTGCTGCCCGACGAGCGCATCGAGCGGGCCGTGGCGCTGGCCATGCTGGCCTGGATGCAGGGCCGGCTGGCACAGGCCCATGCCCACCTGGCCACGGTGCAGGCCCAGGCCGACGACGATGGCGTCGAGGGCCAGAGCCTGCGGGTGCGCTGCCAGTATTTCCAGCAGGCCTCGAGCCTGCATGCCGAGCGCGGTGACGCCGCCGCCGCCCTGGCCGACCTGCGCCGCTGGCAGGTGCTGCACCAGCGCCAGGACGCCCAGGCCCACCGCGCCCACTACCGCTCGGCGGCACTGCAGACCGAACTGCTGCGCCTGACCCACCGGCTGCAGGACAGCCAGGCCAAGCGCCGCATCACCGAACGCTCGCGCGCCAAGCTGGCCGAGATCAACGAGCAGCTGGCCCACCGCATTGCCGAGGTGCAAAGCCTGCAGGAGGCGCTGCGCCAGCAGGCCGTGATCGACACCCTGACCGGCCTGCACAACCGCCGCCACCTCAACGAGGTGCTGCCGGCCATGGTGGCCATGGCCCAGCGCTCGCGCACGCCGCTGGCGGTGGTGCTGATCGACCTCGACCACTTCAAGGCGGTCAACGACCGCCTGGGCCATCCGGTCGGCGATCAGCTGCTGGCCGCCTTTGGCCGCCTGCTGGCCGGCAACCTGCGCAAGAGCGACCTGGCCTGCCGCTACGGCGGCGAGGAGTTCTGCCTGCTGATGCCGCGCTCGGGCGCCGCCGCGGCGCGACGCAAGGTGCAGGCCCTGCTGCGCCGCTGGCGCGCCTGCACGCTGGACGGCGGCCTGCAGTTCAACCCGCCGCTGAGCTTTTCGGCCGGCGTCGCCGACACCCACACCACGCCGGCCGAGACCGCCGCGCTGCTGCGCGCGGCCGACCAGGCCCTGCTCAACGCCAAGCAGGCCGGCCGCGGCCGGGTGCTGCTGGCCGATGCCCAGGCTGATGCCGATACCGATGCCGCGGCGGCCGGCGGCCTGGCCACCTGCAGCACCGCCGGCACGCCCTCCTGCGCCTGATTCCGCCGCTGACCTGGCGCCTGACGCAGCGCCCGAACCCGAACCCGCACCCGCGTGGCGGCCGCTTGCCGCCATTCCGTTCCTGCCGGAGCCTGCCATGACCTCACCCGCCCTGCCGTCCACCCTGGCCAGCCCGGCCAAGCAACCCGCCACCCTGGCCGCCTGGCACCAGGTGGTGCGCGAGCGCGACATGGCCGCCCTCGAGCGCCTGCTGGCCGACGAGGTGGTTTTCCACTCGCCGGTGGTGCACACGCCGCAGCGGGGCAAGGCCATCACGCTCAAGTACCTGATGGGCGCGATGCAGGTGCTCAACACCCCGGCCTTCCACTACCTGCGCGAGATCGTCGGCGAGCGCGACGCGATGCTCGAGTTCGCCACCGAGCTGGAGGGCATCCAGGTCAACGGCATCGACCTGATCCGCTGGGACGACACAGGCCGCATCGTCGACTTCAAGGTGATGGTGCGGCCGCTGAAGGCCGTGCATGCGGTGCACCAGAAGATGGGCGAACTGCTGCAGAAACTGGCCTGAGCCGGGCGAAACGCCCACTGAATGGGAATGCACCGCGTTTCGAACGCCATTCCCCCGCAGTCGGGCATGCAGGTTTCAGTGGCCTGCACCGTCGCCAGATCGTTACCCTGCGCGCCGATACTGTCGGCTGCCGCCCAATCGGCGCGGCAGAACAGCCCGACATGAGGAGCATCCAGCCATGGGTTCGACAGTGCAATTCCAGCGCCCCGACGGGCAGACGGTGAACGGCTACCTGGCCGACGCCGGCGCCGGCACGCCGGGCGTGGTGGTGATCCAGGAGTGGTGGGGGCTCAACCCCCAGATCCGCGGCGTGGCCGAGCGCCTGGCCGAGGCCGGCTTCACCGCACTGGTGCCCGACCTGTACCGCGGCAAGAGCACCGTCGAGGCCGAGGAGGCCCACCACCTGATGAGCGGCCTGGACTTTGCCGATGCCGCCACCCAGGACGTGCGCGGCGCCGTGCAGCACCTGAAGGCCCGCGGCAGCAAGGTGGCGGTCAGCGGCTTCTGCATGGGCGGCGCGCTCACGCTGCTGGCCCTGGCCAAGGTGCCTGAGGTGGATGCCGGCGTGGTGTGGTACGGCCTGCCGCCGCTCGACTACCTGGATGCCACGCAGATCAAGGCCCCGCTGATCGCCCACTGGGCCACGCAGGACGGTGCGTTTCCGATCGCCAGCGTCGACGCGCTCGAAGACAAGCTGCGCGCCGCCGGCACCCGCTACACCGGCCACCGCTACCTGGCCCACCACGCCTTTGCCAACGAAACCGCGCAGGGCCACCAGCGCATCGCGATCACGCAGTACGACGCCGCCTGGGCTCAATTGGCCTGGGACCGCAGCTTTGCCTTTCTCGGCCGCCATTTGGGCTGAGCCGCCATCGGCGGCACGGTGCTCGCGCACCGGGCTGCCCAACCCTTTCCCACCGACAAAAAAGGAACACTCCCATGCAAGGCGATCCCGACGTTCTGCGCTACCTGAACGCCCAGCTCAAGAACGAGCTCACCGCCATCAACCAGTACTTCCTGCACTACCGCATGCTGAAGAACTGGGGCCTCGATGCGCTGGCCAAGCATGAGTACAAGGAGTCGATCGAGGAGATGAAGCACGCCGACAAGCTGATGGACCGCATCCTGATGCTCGACGGCCTGCCCAATCTGCAAGACCTCGGCAAGCTGCTGATCGGCGAAAACGCCGTCGAGACCCTGCACTGCGACCTGAAGATGGAGCTCGGCTCGCTGGTGGTGCTCAAGGAAGCCATCGCCCACTGCGAGACGGTGCGCGACTATGTCTCGCGCGACCTGCTCACCGAGATCCTCGAAGACACCGAGGAGCACATCGACCACCTGGAAACCCAGATCGGTCTGGTGGCCCAGCTCGGCGAGCAGAACTGGCTGCAGAGCCAGATGGGCAGCGTCGGCGCCTGATCGGGTGCCCGGCCGGCGGCCGGGCGGGCCTGAGGGCGCCCCAGGCCAGCCGGCCTATTGCCGCCCAATGCCGCCCAATGCCGCCCAATGCCGCCCTATCCGACCGAGACGCCGCAAACGGCTCATCCGGCTCATCCGGCTCATACCGCCCATGCGGCCCATGCGGCCCAGGGCCCGGCCCGACAGCGGGAGCACCTGCCAAGCGCAGGGGCTCTTGAAATTCATTGCGAATCATTCTCGTTTGTATGAGAATTTGGGCATCCGCCTGGGATGCCCGCCATGATCGTCTGTCTCTGCCACCGCGTCTCTGACCACGACATCCACCGCTCGGTGCGCGATGGCGTGCGCAACTTCGAAGTGCTGCAAGACGAGACCCGCGTCTCATCGTCCTGCGGCTGCTGCCTCGACTGCGCCCGCGAGGTGTTCGACGGCGCCTGCTCGCGTGCCGGCAGCCCCTGCGCCAACAGCGGCGCCGGCACTGAAGCGCGCAAGTCCTGATCCACCACCGCGCGGCGGGTTGATCGGTTCCCGCCCGCACCCTCGCCGCCCAGGCGTTGGGCAGCCGCCTGCCCGCGCCTTTGGCCAAGACATCGGCTTGAAGCTGGCACCTGCGGATCGGCCGTGCCCGTTGGCTGAGCCTGGTTCAGGCCTGGCCAAGCGCTTCACCACGGCCCTGCCGCCTGGGCTGCCCGCGGCGGCGCGCCGCGGCGCAGGCTGCGCGCGGCGCGCACCGGGGCCTGGGCTATGCTCGCGCCCTTCGCGCAGTCGGGTGAAACCCGCGCGCGCCTGAGCCTGACGATGCTGCGAACCCCTTCCCGCTTGCTGCGCGCCCTGCTGGCCGTGGCCCTGGCCTGCGGCCTGCCTGCCGCCTGGGCGTCCAGCGATCCGGCCTGCACCCTGGACTGGCATGCCACGGTGAGCCCGGCGGCCGACGCCAGCCCCGCGAATGCCGCCCCTGGCGCCGCCGCCAGTACCGCACCGGCCCATGCCGGCGTCAGCGCACCCGCCAGCCCGGCGACCGCAGCGCGCCAGATCGAAGTTCGGCTGAGTTTCGATGCCGGCCCGCGCACCAGCACCCGCCTGAGTCTGCCGGCCGGCTGGGATCTGCTTGAACAGGCCGATGACGGCGGCCCGCGGCTGCAGCCGGTGGCGGCCGATCCGCGCCAGCGCGAGCTGCGCCATGCCGCCGGCGAGCGCATCACGCTGCGCTGGCGCACGCCCGCCGGCCTGGCCAATGGCGGCGAGGCTGCCAGCGGCCAGGGTGCACGCCTCAATCCACGCTGGTTTGCCTGGATCGGCGATGCCGTGCTGCCCTGGCCCGACACTACTGCCGCACCGGCCGCCGCGCTCACCGCGGCCACCGCGTCCACCACAACCACCACGCAGGGCCTGGCCCGGCGGCCGTTCAGCGCCTGCATCACGCTCGACGCCCCCGGCAGCGCCCGCCTGGTGGCCAGCCACGGCCGTGCCGAAGGGCCCTCGGCGCGCTGGGTGCTGCCCGAGGCCAGCGCCACCCAGGTACAGCATGCGCTGTATGCCGGTGGCGCCCTGGCCTGGCGCCAGGCCGATGCGGCCGGCCAGACCCTCACCGCCGTGCTGCCCGAGCCCATGCCCGGCGAGGCCGCATTGGGCTTCGGCGTTGACGCGCTGGCCGAGCGCAGCGCGCGCCTGCTGGGCGCCCTGCGCCGCGACTGGCAGGACGACGACCGCACGCCGCTGCTGCTGATGGCGCTGCCCGGCATGGTGTCGGGCGGCCTGCCGCTGCAGCGCGCACTGGTGCTGCAGGCGCGGCCCGACCTGGCCCTGCCCGGCGCCGACAGTGACGCCTTGCTGGCCGGCCTGATGCTGCGCCGCTGGACGCCCGAGCGCTTCGGCCCGCTGGCGCATGCGGGCCGCGGCGACGCGCCCTTGCGCGCCTGGTTCACCGAAGGGTTTGCCGACTACCTGGCCCATCGCCTGCTGCTGCGTGAAGGCCTGTGGACGGCCGACGATTACGCCCAGGCCCTGAACCGCAAGATCGGGCGCTACCAGGCCGAACCCGAGCGCGGCGCCGACAACCTGCGCCTGGCCACCGGCGCGGCCGGCCCGCGCGCCCTGGCCGACCTGCCCGCAGCGCGCGGCGAATGGCTGGCCCTGCACTGGAACGCCGCCTTGCGCCAGGCCGGCCGCCCCGGGCTGGAGGCCACGCTGCGCAAGCTGATGCTGCCCGCCGCCCAGTCGCGCCGCGAAGGCCCGCTGAGCGCACCGCTGGCCACGCATCGCCTGATCGCGGCGCTGCGCCGCGACCTGGGCGACCAGCCGCTGCGCGAGCTGGCCCGGCACATCGACGACGGCGTGCCCTTCGGCTTCAGCGACAGCAGCCTGGGCCCCTGCTTTCGCAGCGGCGCGCGTGGCGACAGTGCCAGCTACCGCCCGGCCACGACGGCCGACGGCCTGGGCGCCTGCCAGGCCTGGCAACAAGGCACGGCCGGCGAGCGCCGCCTGGCTGCCGCAGCGCCGAACGACACCGACCCGGCCGCCTCAGCCGAGACCGCCGCGCTGGCCCAGGCCGGCCCCGGCAGCCGCACCGGGCGCAACGGCAAGGCCGCCAAGAGCGGCAAGCTGGCCAAGGGCGCCAAGGCGGCCAAGAGCAAACCCGGCGCCAAGGCCGGCCCGGCCGCCCGGTCAGGCAAGGCCGGCAAGGCGGGCCAGGGCGCCAAGGCCGGCGCCACCACACGGCCGGCCGCCGGCAAGCCCGCCAAGGCCTCGCAGCCCGCCAAGGGCCAGGCCAAACCCAGGGCCAGGTCCTAGCCGCAAGGGCCCGCCCGGGTGCCGACCCGGGTGACGGACAGCAACCGGCCACAGGCCCCCGGCCGGCGCGCGATCTCCCCAGGCCAGCGGGTGCCAGCGCGGATAACCCCCACACGGCGCGGCCATCGGTGGTGGCAAGATCTGCCGCATCACCGCTGCATCGGGAGGGACTCCATGCAACTCGCCGCCGCCCGTGTCTTCGTGCGCGACATCGTCGCCGCGCGCGACTACTACGAAAAATGCCTAGGCCTCGAACTGGGCCACGACGGCACCGACGAGGGCTTCTGCCGCTTCGACACCGGCCAGGTGCAGCTGGTGGTCGAGCTGGTCACGGCCGACGAGCCGCCCGAAGAACAGGCCATGGTCGGGCGCTTCACCGGCTTGTCCTTCGGTGTCGATGACGTGATGGCGGCCCACGCCGAGCTGGCCGCCCGGGGCGTGCGCTTTGTCGGCGCCCCCGAAAGGCAGTTCTGGGGCGGCTGGCTGGCCACCCTGGTCGACCCCGACGGCAACGAGATGCAGCTGGTGCAGTTTCCGGGCTGAAACCGGCAGGCGGCCGGCGGCGCCTGGCCGCGGCCAGCCAGGCGCGACAATCCCGGGCATGGAACTTCAGCCATGACCCAGGCCAGCCCCGCCGAGCACCCTGCGCGATCCGCCCCGCCCGAGCGCAGCGAGCGCACCGAGATCGACCGTTTTGTCGCCCGCCTGCAGGCCAGCCTGGACGACGGCAGCTTCCAGCGCCTGGCGCTGGGCCGGCCGCAGGGTGGCGAGCCCACGCTCGAGAAGCTGCTGGCGCGGCGAGTGGCCTTGCGCGGCAGCGAATGCCTGTCGCTGGTGTGGCGCCACCGCAGCAAGGACATCACCAAGAACCTGCCGCTGACCGAGGCGGTGGAGCTGGTGGCCAGCCTGATCGGCGCACCCTTCCACCACGGCCACCTGGTCACGCGCAGCCACGACATCCAGCTGGCAATGGGCAAGCGCGGCCAGTGGGGGCTGCGCGTCGGCAGGCTGCCACCGGCGGCCCCGTCCACCGAAACCGGCGCTGCGGCGGCTGCAGACCCGGCGCCGGCCGATGCGCCCGCTGCCGCGCACGACCGCCAGCGCCAGCATGCGCTGAGCCTCGGCGAGCCTTTTCTGGCCGAACTGGGCGTCACCGACGGCCAGCAGCGGCTGATCCCGGCGATGGCCCGCAAGTGGCGACAGATCAACAAGTTCGTCGAGGTGCTCGACCACGCCATCGCGCAATCGCCGCTGGCCGCGCGCGCGGCCGGCGAGCCGGTGCGGGTGCTCGATTTCGGCGCCGGACGCGGCTACCTCACCTTTGCGGTGCAGCAGCGCCTGGTGGCCGCCGGCCGCGTGCCCGACATCGTGGGCGTGGAGCTGCGCGACGACCTGGTGGCGCAGTGCAACGGCGTGGCCCAGCGCCTGGGCCTGGCCGGCCTGCGCTTTGATGCCGGCGATGTGCGCAGCCATGCCAGCGGCCCGATCGACATCATGATCGCGCTGCATGCCTGCGACATTGCCACCGACGTGGCCATGCACCGTGGCGTGAGCGGTGGCGCGGCCATCATCGTCTGCTCGCCCTGCTGCCACAAAGAGCTGCGCCCCCAGCTGCTGGCCCCGGCGCCGCTGCGGCCCATGCTGCGCCACGGCATCCACATGACCGAGCAGGCCGAGATGCTGACCGACACGCTGCGCGCGCTGCTGCTGCAGTCGGTGGGCTACGACACCCAGGTGTTCGAGTTCGTCTCGCCCGAGCACACCGCCAAGAACAAGATGGTGCTGGCCGTGCGCCGCGCCCAGCCGCTGCCCGCCGCCCAGCAACAGGCGCTGCGCACGCAGGTGGCCGAGCTGAAGGCCTTCTACGGCGTGCGCACCCAGACCCTGGAAAGCCTGATCGACGCCGGAGCCGCGCAGCCGGCATGATGGGGCGGTCGCCACCCGACCGCCCCTCACGGCCCCTGCCGCCATGCCGATCGCCGCCCTCGACACGCCCGCCCACGCGGCCCTGATGGCCCAGGCCGAGGCCGCCGCCACGCTGCTGGCCGGCCGCAGCGCCGCCATCGAGGCGCAGCGGGCTTTGCCCGCCGACCTTGCCAACGCCCTGGCCGAGGCCGGCCTGTACCGCCTGCTCACCCCCGCGGCGTACGGCGGCCACGAGGCACCGCCGGCCAGCTTCTGGTGCGTGATCGAGCGCCTGGCCCGCGCCGATGCCGCCGCCGCTTGGTGCAGCTTCATCGCCTGCACCAGCAGCCTGCTGGCCGCCTGGCTGCCGGCCGACGAGGCGGCCGCCGTGTTCGGCCGCCCGGCGCTCAAGGCCGCCGGCGTGTTTGCGCCCCGCGGCCGCGCCCTGCCGGCCACCCAGGCGGGCCGGGCCGGCTGGCGGGTGTCGGGCCGCTGGGCCTGGGGCTCGGGCACGGCAAACGCCGATGTCATCAGCGTGGGCTGCCTGGTCGACGGTGCCGACGGCCGGCCGCAAACCCTGCCCGACGGCACGCCGCGCGTGCTGTCGCTGCTGCTCGACCGCGCCCAGGTGCACCTGCTCGACAACTGGCAGGCCGTGGGCCTGTGCGGCACCGGCAGCGGCGAGTTCGAGGTGAGCGAGGCCTTCGTGCCTGCGGCCCGCGCGGCCAGCCTGTTCGATGCGCCGGTGCTGGCCACGCCGCTGACCCGCTTTCCGCTGTTCGGCCTGCTGGCGATCGCCATCGCCGCGGTGGCTGCCGGCATTGCGGGCAGCGCGCTGGCGCACTTTGCCGACAGTGCGGCGCACGGCGTGCCGCAGGCCGGCACGCGGCCACTGGCCAGCCGGGCCACGGTGCAGGAGGCCTTTGCCCGCAGCAGCGCGCAGCTGCACAGCGCCCGCGCCTGGCTGCTGGCCACGGTGGACGAGGCCTGGGCCGCCGCGCAGCAGCCCGGCGCCCTGCCACTGGCCAGCCGGCGCGACCTGCGCCTGGCCGCCACCCACCTCACCCACACCGCGGCCGAGGTGGTGGGCCGGGTCTACAGCCTGGCCGGTGGGGCGGCGGTGTTCGGCACCTCGCCGCTGCAGCGCGCGCTGCGCGACGTGCACGTGGCCACCCAGCACATGATGGTGGGCGAAAGCACCTGGGAGCTGACCGGCCGGCTGCTGCTGGACCAGCCCACGCAGACCAGCCTGCTCTGATCGGCCGAGCCAGCGCCGATCAGCCCAGGTAGCGCTGCTCGAGGTGGGCGCGGTAGTGCGCCGGGTTCAGCGCTTCGCCGCTGGCGCGGCGGGCCAGCTCGTCGGTGCTCCAGCGGCTGGCCGGCTGCCAGATGTGTTCGCGCAGCCAGTCGGCCATCGGCACCAGGTTGCCCTCGTGGATCTGCGCGTCGAAGTCGGGCAGGTCGCGGCGCATCGCGGCAAACCACTGCGCCGCATACATGGCCCCCAGCGCATAGCTGGGAAAGTAGCCGAACATGGCCTCGGGCCAGTGCACGTCCTGCAGCGGACCATCCTTGTAGTTGCCGCGGGTGTCCAGGCCCAGCAGCTCGGCCATGCCGGCATCCCACAGCGCCGGGATGTCCTCGGGCTCGATCTCGCGCTCGATCAGGCGCCGCTCGATGCCGTAGCGCAGCATCACATGCGCCGGGTAGGTCAGCTCGTCGGCGTCCACCCGGATCAGGCCCGGGCTCACATGGTCGATCAGGCGCTGCAGGTTATCGGGCGCAAAGGCCGGCTGCGCACCAAAGGTCTCGGCGATCATCGGCGCCAGCCGCGCCACAAAGCCCGGGTGGTGGCCCAGCTGCATCTCGAAGGCCAGGCTCTGGCTCTCGTGGATGCCCATCGAGCGCGCCAGCGCCACCGGCTGGCCCAGCCAGTGGCGCGGCCGGTTCTGCTCGTAGCGGCCGTGGCCGGTCTCGTGGATCGCGCCATACAGGCTGGTGATGAACTCGTGCTCGGCAAAACGCGTGGTCAGGCGCACGTCTTCGGGCACGCCGCCGGCAAACGGGTGGGTGCTCACGTCGAGCCGGCCGGCATTGAAGTCGAAGCCCAGCCACTGCATCACGCGCTCGCACAGCGCGCGCTGCGCCGGCACCGCAAACGGCCCTTGCGGCTGCAGCACCGGCTGCAGCGCCTGGCGCTCGCGCACCTGGCGGATCAGGCCCGGCAGCCACTGGCGCAGGTCGCCGAACAGGCGGTCGAGCTGGGCGCAGCCCATGCCCGGCTCGTATTGGTCCATCAGCGCGTCGTAGGGCGCCAGACCGGTGGTCTGCGACAGCAGCTGGGCCTGCTCGCGCGCCACCGCCACCACCTCGCGAAAGTTCTCCAGAAAGCCGGCCCAGTCATTGGCCGGGCGCTGGCGGCGCCAGGCATGCTCGCAGCGCGAGGTGGCCATCTGCCGGCGCTGCACCAGGGCCTCGGGCAATGCATTGGCACTGCGCCATTCGCGGCACATCTCGCGCAGGTTGGCGCGCTGGTGGTCGTCCAGCGTTTCGTCCTGCGCCTGCTCGAGCGACACGCGCAGCGCGGGGTCGGTGCGCAGCCGGTGCGAGATGGCCGCCACCTCGGCCAGCGCCGCGGCACGCGCCGGCGCGCCACCCGGCGGCATGTTGGCGGCCTGATCCCAGTAGGCGATGGATTGCAGGTGATCGAGGTGGTGCAGGCGCGAGAACACGCGCGACAGGCCGTCGTAGGCCGGGGTGGACGAAGCAGGGGTCATGTCGATGCCTGGGGAACAGGCGGGTGGCCGGTGCGGGCGATGGTGCGATTCTCGGCGCCGTGCACCGGTCGGCGGCACCCTCTTAGGGTGGGTTCCAGGGGGTGTTGCCATCGCGGTCAGGGGGCGCGGGCCGCCTGCCGCGCCCCGCCGCCAGCCGTCAGCCGCCGGTGATGCGCTGCCAGGCCGACTGCAGCCACGGCCACAGGCACGTGAGCTGCGGCAGAAGCCACAGACCGGCCGCTGTCATTGTGATATAGCGCAGCAGCTTGCCCAGCGCCATCCAGGCCACGCAGGGCCAGAACGGCAGGCGCAGCCAGCCGGCCACGGCACACAGCGGATCACCCACCACCGGCAGCCAGGCCATCAGGCAGGCCCGCGGGCCGAAGCGCCGCAACCAGCCCAGCGCCCGGCCCGGCGCGCTGTGGTGCGTGACCTGCTCGAACGCGCGCTCGGCGGCATAACCCATCCACCACGACACGGCACCCCCCAGCGTATTGCCCACGGTGGCCACCAGCACCGCCGGCCAGAACAGCTGCGGGTTCAGGCTCACCAGGCCCAGCACCGCCGGCTCGGAGCCCATGGGCAGCAGAGTGGCCGACAGGAAGGCCACCACGAACACCGTGCTGAGGCCGTACTTGGGCATCGCCAGGGCCGCCAGCAGGGCCGCCATGTGGGTCTCGAACCAGGCATTCATCGGCGCCGATGATAGGCAGACCCGGGGCCTTGCGGCGCCGCCGCGGCACGATCAGTGCACCAGCATCGCGCCGCCCTGGCCGGGCCCGCCGCAGCCGCGCCGCAGCGGCCGGCCTGGCACCGACCCGCAGCTATACTCCTGCCTCCTTTTTCAGCACCCGCGCCCACCCCCACCCATGCAGATCGGCCCCTACGTGCTGCCGAACCGGCTGTTCGTCGCCCCGATGGCCGGGGTGACCGACCGGCCGTTCCGGCAACTGTGCCGGCGCCTGGGCGCAGGCCATGCGGTGAGCGAGATGATCACCTCGCGGCGCGAGCTGTGGCACACGCTCAAGACCAGCCGCCGCGCCAACCACGAGGGCGAGCCGGGCCCGATCGCGGTGCAGATCGCCGGCACCGAGCCGGCGATGATGGCCGAGGCCGCGGCCTACAACATCGACCGCGGCGCGCAGATCATCGACATCAACATGGGCTGCCCGGCCAAGAAGGTGTGCAACACCTGGGCCGGCTCGGCGCTGATGCGCAACGAGCCGCTGGCGCTGGCCATCGTCGAGGCGGTGGTGGCGGCCTGTGCCCCGCGAAACGTGCCGGTGACGCTGAAGATGCGCACCGGCTGGTGCGACACCGAGCGCAATGCGCTGGTGCTGGCGCGCGCCGCCGAGGCCGCCGGCATCACGCTGCTCACCGTGCACGGCCGCACCCGCGAGCAGGGCTACAAGGGCGCCGCCGAGTACGAGACCATCGCCGCGGTCAAGGCCGCGTTGCGCATTCCCGTGGTGGCCAATGGCGACATCGATTCGCCCGCCAAGGCCGCCGCGGTGCTGGCCACCACCGGCGCCGACGCGCTGATGATCGGCCGCGCCGCCCAGGGCCGGCCCTGGATCTTTCGCGAGCTGCAGCACTATCTGGCCACCGGCGAGCTGCTGCCGCCGCCCGCGGTGCTCGAGGTGCGCGCCTGGCTGGTGGCGCATCTGCACGAGCACTACGCCCTGTATGGCGAGGACGCCGGCGTGCGCAGCGCGCGCAAGCACATCGGCTGGGCCGTGCGCGCGCTGCCGGGCGGCGAGGCCTTTCGCGCCGAGATGAACCTGCTGAGCACCACCAACGCCCAGGTGGCCGCGGTGGGCCGCTTCTTTGACCAACTGGCCGAGCAGCATGTGCTGCTGCCGCTTGCCCCGGCCGCCGACGCGCACACGCACGCGGCCAACGACGAATTGCTGCTCGCCAGCGCCTGAACCGACACCCTGACCCAACGCATGAGCAAGAAGAAGATCGAGGAGTGCATCCGCGACAGCCTGGAACAATATTTCCGGGACCTGCGCGGCACCGAGCCCCATTCCGTGCACGACATGATCGTGGCCACCGTCGAGAAGCCGCTGCTCGAGGTGGTGATGAAGCACGCCGACGGCAACCAGAGCAAGGCGGCCGAATGGCTGGGCATCAACCGCAACACGCTGCGCCGCAAGCTGCTCGAACACAAGCTGATCCCGTGATGCCGCGCCCGGCGGCCTGCCGCGCCGCCTGAGATGGCGCCCCCACGTCGCTGCGCTCCCGCCCCCCGAGGGGGTGCTCAGTCCCTTGGGACGGCCCGGCGGGTCTGAGCCCGCGCACCGATCCCACTCCTTTTTCGATCCAGGACATTCCGCCCATGACCACCGCCCTGCTGTCCGTGTCCGACAAGACCGGCATCGTCGAATTTGCCCAGGCCCTGCACCAGCGCGGCGTCAAGCTGCTGTCCACCGGCGGCACCGCCCGCCTGCTGGCCGATGCCGGCCTGCCCGTCACCGAGGTGAGCGAGGTGACCGGCTTTCCCGAGATGCTGGACGGCCGCGTCAAGACCCTGCACCCGCGCATCCATGGCGGCCTGCTGGCGCGCCGCGACGTGCCGGCGCACATGGCCGCGCTGGCCGAGCACGGCATCGCCACCATCGATCTGCTGGTGATCAACCTCTACCCCTTCGCCCAGGCCACCGCGCGCCCCGACTGCACGCTCGAAGACGCCATCGAGAACATCGACATCGGCGGCCCGGCCATGCTGCGCGCCGCAGCCAAGAACTGGCAGGACGTGGCGGTGGTGATCGACCCCACCGACTACACCCAGGTGCTGGGCGAGATCGACGCCGGCGGCCTGACCCGCAGCACCAAGTTCGGCCTGGCGCGCAAGGTGTACGCCCACACCGCGGCCTATGACGGCATGATCACCAACTACCTCAGCGCGCTGCAGGCCGGCGCCGAGGACAAGCCCGCGGCCGTGCCGGCCCGCGCCGCCTACCCCGAGACCTACACGCTGCAGCTCGTCAAGACGCAGGACATGCGCTACGGCGAGAACCCGCACCAGAGCGCCGCGTTCTACCGTGAACTGAAGCCCGCCGCCGGCACGCTGGCGCACTGGCAGCAGCTGCAGGGCAAGGAGCTGAGCTTCAACAACATCGCCGACGCCGATGCCGCGTGGGAATGCGTGAAGACCTTCGACGTGCCGGCCTGCGTGATCGTCAAGCACGCCAACCCCTGCGGCGTGGCCATCGGCGCCAGCGCGGTGGAGGCCTACACCCGGGCCCTGAAGGCCGACCCGACCAGCGCCTTTGGCGGCATCCTGGCGCTCAATGTGCCGCTCGACGCCGCGGTGGTGGAGGCCATCAACGCCGCCAAGCAGTTCGTCGAGGTGGCCATCGCCCCGTCGGTCACGCCCGAGGCGCGCGCCATGCTGGCCGCCAAGCCCAACCTGCGCCTGCTGGAAGTGCCGCTGCCGCCGGCCGGTGGCCCGCTGGGCAATGCGCTCGACTTCAAGCGCATTGGCGGCGGCATGCTGCTGCAGTCGAACGACGCCAAGAACGTGGCCGCCAGCGAGCTCAAGGTGGTCACCGAGAAGCAGCCCACGCCGCAGCAGATGGACGACCTGCTGTTTGCCTGGAAGGTGGCCAAGTTCGTCAAGAGCAATGCCATCGTGTTCTGCGCCAACGGCATGACCATGGGCGTGGGCGCCGGCCAGATGAGCCGGCTGGATTCGGCCCGCATCGCCAGCATCAAGGCCGGCCACGCCGGCCTCAGCCTGGCCGGCACGGCGGTGGCCAGCGACGCCTTCTTCCCGTTCCGCGACGGCCTGGACGTGGTGGTGGATGCCGGCGCCAGCTGCGTCATCCAGCCCGGTGGCTCGATGCGCGACGCCGAAGTGATCGCCGCGGCCAACGAGCGCGGCATCACGATGGTGTTCACCGGCACGCGGCACTTCCGCCACTGAGTGGCAGCCCGGCGCGCTGCCGCGCCACGGCCGGCAGGCGCAGGCGCGCCGGCACGGCGCCATCGCACTCGATCACCACGCCGGCAAGGCGCGGCAGCGGCCAGGCCTGGCCGGCGCCGATGAAGTGATCGTCGGGGTCGCCCGGGCAGGTCAGCCAGACGCGGCCGCTGAGCACCTGCAGCAGGCCGTGCCCGCGCGGCAGGGTGAGGGCCTGGCCCGGGGCCAGCTCGATCAGGGCATCGACAGGGGTGGTGGTGTGCATGGCCCCATGCTGGCGGCCTGCCGCCGGGCGCGCCAGACGCACCGGCCACCGCACCCGACCGGCACAGCGCACCGCGCCTGCCCGGCTGTACCGCTGGCATCCGCCCCGATCTGTGCTGGTGCGCGGCAGCGGCGGCGCAGCACAATGCCCGCATGCCCGGGCCGCCTGCCGACGACTCCCCCTCGCGCGGCGACCTGCCGCTGTACCGCCAGCTGGCCGAGCGCCTGACGCTGGCCATCCAGCAAGGCGCGCTGCGCCCCGGCACCCGCCTGCCCTCGGTTCGCCAGGCGGCACGCGAGCAGCTGGTCTCGGTGTCCACCGTGGTGCAGGCCTACCGCTGGCTGGAAGATGCCCGGCTGGTGCAGGCCCGGCCGCGCTCGGGCCATGTGGTGCTGGCCCGGTCGCTGGCCGCGCTGCCCGAGCCCGCCACCTCGGCGCCGCAGCCGCTGCCGCAGGAGGTCGACGTGTTCGATCTCTCCGAGCATGTGATGGAGATGGCCGCCACGCCCGGCGTGATCTCGTTCGGTGCGGTGTGCCCGCATCCCGAGCTGTTTGCCCAGGACCGCCTGCGCCGCGCCCTGAGCCAGGCCACGCTGCGCCAGCGCCAGCTGATCACGCGCTACCCCACCGGCCATGGCGAGCAGGCGCTGCGCAGCGCCATCGCACGGCGCGCACTGGCGCTGGGCTGCGCGCTCGATCCGCGCCGCATCGTCATCACCAACGGCACCAACGAGGCGGTCACGATGTGCCTGCTGGCCGTCACGCGGCCGGGGGACACGGTGGCGCTCGAGTCACCCACCTCGTTCGGCTTTCTGCAGATCCTGCAGTCGCTGCAGCTCAAGGCGCTGGAGATCCCCACCCATCCGCGGCACGGCCTGTCGGTGGATGCGCTGGCCCTGGCCCTGCAAACCCAGCCGGTGCGCGCCGTGCTGGCCGTGCCCACGCTGCAGAACCCGCTGGGGGCCTGCATGCCGCTGGCCGAGCGCCGCCGCCTGGCCGCCCTGCTGGCCGAGCACCGCGTGCCGCTGATCGAGGACGCGATCTACAACGACCTGGCCGAGCGCGATGAATACCGGCGCGCCGTGAAGTCCTTCGACCCCGAAGGCTGGGTGATGCTGGCGGCCTCGTTCTCCAAGACCGTGGCACCGGGCCTGCGCGTGGGCTGGGCCGAAGGCGGGCGCTTTGGCGATGCGCTGCGCCGGCGCAAGATGGCCTGCTCGGGCGGGCACACCGGCGTGGTGGAAATGGCCATGGCCGAGCTGCTGACGCAGCCGGGCTACGAGCCCCAGCTGCGGCGCCTGCGCCAGGTGTTTGCGCAGCGCCTGGCCGAGGCACGGCAGCTGATCGGCCAGCACTTTCCGCGCGGCACGCGGGTCACCGATCCGGCCGGCGGCCTGATGCTGTGGCTTGAGCTGCCCAGCGGCGTGGACGCCATGCAGCTGTTCCGCGACTGCCAGGCCGAGGGCATCTGCATCGCGCCAGGGCCGATGTTCAGCGCCGGCCCGCGCTACCGCCACTGCGTGCGCCTGAGCGTGGGCCAGGGCTGGACCCTGCCGCACCAGCAGGCCATGGCCCGCGTGGGCTGGCTCGCACAGCGCCTGCATGCCCAGCACGACAGGCACGCGGACACGGCGGCTGTCACCACGGCCACGCCCGCCACCAGCATGCCCTGAGCCGCGGCCGGGCAGGCAGCGCGGGCCGCGTTCGACGCGTTCGACGCGCTGGCCGCGCCCGCCGTCCTCGCACGCCGCCCGGGCCGGGCCGGGCCCTGCGCAAGCCTGCACAGCGCCTTGGCGCGCCTGCCGTCTTGTCGCGCAGTGGACATACCGCTTGCGGGTTTGTCTCGTTCCGGTGATCCGCTTGTCGGACAAAGATCCGGCCACGCCGTTGCCCTGTCAGCGGCGCGGGGGCGAGGCAGTCATGGGTGCCCAGGGGCCTGCAGCGGTGTTCCAGCGTGTGGTCGTCGAGCCGGCCTACAAGGCGGTATCGGCGGCCATCGAACGGGCCATCGTCGACGGCGCCCTGCCCCCCGGCGCCGCCCTGCCCACCGAGCACGAGCTGTCCGATCGCTTCGGCGTGCACCGCTCCACCGTGCGCGAGGCCATCCGCCAGGTCGAGCGCGAGGGCCTGCTGCAGCGCGGCGAGGGCCGGCGCCTGTTCGTGTGCCTGCCCGGCGTGCACGACCTGGCGCCGCGCGCCACGCGCGCCCTGCTGCTGCAGCAGACCACGTTTCAAGAGCTCTGGGAGCTGGCCAACACGCTCGAGCCGCTGGCCGCCCGCCTGGCCGCGACACGCGCCGACGCCGCCGATCTGGCGCTGCTGCACGACAACCTGCGCGCCACCGAGGCCCTGGGCCTGGCCCGTGAATCGCACGCCGCGCTGGTGCGGCTGGACATGGCCTTCCATGCCCTGGTGGGCCGCGCCAGCCGCAACCGCCCGCTGATGCTGGCCCGCGAGCCGGTGGGCCTGCTCTACGACCCCACGCTGCAGCGCATCTTCGGCCAGCTGCCGCAGGCTGCGGCGCGCAACCTCGAGGCGCATCGCCAGATCGTGGCCGCGCTCGAGCAGCGCGATGCCGCCGGCGCCGAGCGCTGGACGCACAAGCACATGATCGACTTTCAACGCGGCTTCGCGCTCGCCGGGCTCGACATGGGCACGCCGATCACCCAGCCCACCTAATGCCCGACCGGGGCGACAACAGCAGGAGACGCACGATGGCAAGACCCGAGATCCGCATCCCCGCCCACCGCATGCTGCGCGGCCTGGCCGCCGCTGCCGCGCTGTGCGCCGCCGCGGGCGCCCAGGCGCAAGAGACCTTCAAGGTCGGCGTCGTCAGCTTTCTCTCCGGCCAGGCGGCCGAGAGCTTCGGCATCCCGGCGGTCAACGGCGCCAAGCTGCTGCTCGAGGCCTTCAACAAGGGCGCCGCGCCGGCGCCCTACAACAAGCCCGGCTTCGGCGGCATCAAGCTCGAGTTCGTCTACGTCGACGAAAACGGCGGTGCCACCAAGCAGGTGCAGGAGCTGCGCAACCTGTACGACCGCGAGAAGGTCGATGCCGTGGTGGGCTACGTGAGCTCGGGCGACTGCCTGGCGGTGGCGCCGGTGGCCGAGGAGATGAAGAAGTTCCTGATCCTCTACGACTGCGGCACGCCGCGCATCTTCGAGGAGCGCAGCTACCAGTACGTGTTCCGCACCGCCAGCCATGCGGCGATGGACAACGTGGCGCTGGGCCGCTACCTGAAGGCCAAGAATGTCAAGATCGAGACCTTCAACATGATCAACCAGGACTACGCCTGGGGCCAGGACTCGAAGAAGGACTTCACCTGGACCATGGAGAAGCTCTACCCGGCCGCCAAGCTGGGCGAGGACCAGCTGCCCAAGTTTGGCGCCGGCCAGTACGGCAGCGAGATCTCGGCGCTGATGAAGACCACCGCCGACGTCACCCACAGCAGCCTGTGGGGCGGCGACCTGCAGGCCTTTGTGCTGCAGGCCGGCCCGCGCGGCCTGTTCAAGCGCACCCAGGTGGTGTTCTCGGCGGCCGACCATGTGCTGCCGGGCCTGGGCGACAAGATGCCCGACGGCGTGATCCTGGGTGCGCGCGGCGCCTACGGCCTGATGTCGCCCAAGAGCGCGCTCAACGACTGGTGGTGGGATCTGTACAGCAAGGCGCACAACGTCTATCCGGTGCAGGCGCCCTACCGCATGGTGCAGGCCCTGCTGGGCCTGAAGCTGGCCGCCGAGAAGGCCATCGCCGCCAATGGCGGCAAGAAGCCCTCGCCCGAGCAACTGGCCGCGGCGCTGCGCAACAGCGAATGGGATTCGCCGGCCGGGCGCATCCGCATGAGCAACGGCGGCGGCCACCAGGCCACGCAGGACACCGCCATCGGCAAGACCCGCTACGACGCGGCCAAGAAGATGGTGGTCATCGACGACATCATGCGGTTCCCGGCCAGCTGCGTGAACCCGCCGGCCACCATGAAGAGCGAAGACTGGATCAAGGCCGGCTTCCAGGGCGCCAGCGGCTGCCCCTGAGCGGTCTGCCGCAGCACCTGCACATCCACCCGGGGAGGGCCTCGCATGGCTGAACTCATCACGATCCTGATCGACGCGCTCACCTATGCCTCGTGGCTGTTCATCGTGGCGCTGGGGCTGACCCTGGTGTTCGGGGTGCTGAAGATCCTGAACATCGCGCATGGCAGCTTCTATGCGCTGGGGGCGTATGCGGCGGCCAGCTTCGTGGGCTGGGCGGCCAGCATGCAGTGGGCACCGGCCTTCAGCCTGGTGGCCATGCTGCTGGCGGCGGTGGCGGTGGCCGCACTGGTGGCCCCGCTCACCGAGCGCGGGCTGCTGCGCTTCTTCTACGGCCGCGACGAGGTGCTGCTGGTGCTGGTGACCTATGCGCTGTTCCTGATCATGGAGGACGTCACCAAGCTGATCTGGGGCGCCAACCCCTACTACGTGAGCGAGCCCTATGGCCTGTTCGGCAATGTCGACATCGGCAAGCAGAGCTATGTGGGCTACGACTTCGCGCTGGTGGGCCTGGCCGCCGCGGTGGGCCTGGTGGTGTGGTGGTGCCTGAACCGCACACGCATCGGCAAGATCGTCACGGTGGTCATCCACTCGTCGGAGATCGCCGCCAGCATGGGCATCAACGTGTCGCGCGTCTACATGGGCGCGTTCGCCGCCGGCATCCTGCTGGCGGCACTCGGCGGCGCCTTCACCGCGCCGATGATCTCGGTGCAGCCCGGCGTCTCGGTGGGCGTGATCATCGTCTCGTTCGCGGTGGTCATCATCGGCGGCCTGGGCAGCATCGAAGGCGCCGCCATCGGCGCGCTGATCGTCGGCCTGGCGCGCTCTGTTGCGGTGCACACCGCACCGGTGGCCGAGCTGTTCTCGATCTACATCGTGATGGCCATCGTGCTGATGTTCCGGCCCGAGGGGCTGTTCCAGCGCATCCAGGCGCGCAAGATCTGAGCGGAGGCGCGCATGTCGGCAGTTCTTTCACCCACGCCCGCCGTGGCTGCGCCAGCCAGCGGCTTGGAGGCCGGCCCGGCGGCCGGGGGCGTGCGCCCCGGCCGCACGCTGGCCATCGGCCTGGCCGGTTTTGCGCTGCTGGCCGCGGTGGGCGCGGTGGCCCCCCGGTGGCTGGTGTTCCTGGTCACCATGGCGGCGGCCAATGGCCTGGTGTCGCTGGGCATCATGGGCCTGATGCGCGGCGGCGTGGTGCCCTTCGGCCAGGGCATGGTGTTTGCCGTGGGCGGCTACGCCGCGGCCCTGCTGTTCAACAAGCTGGGCTTCACCGACGCGCTGGGCCTGGCGCTGGCCGGCGGCGTGGCCGCGCTGCTCGTGGCCGCGCCCTTTGCCCCGCTGCTGTCGCGCTACCGCGGCATCTTCTTCGCGATGCTGACGCTGGCGCTGTCGATGGTGACCTACGGCCTGCTGATGAAGCTCGACACCTTTGGCGGCAGCGACGGCTTCAACATGGGCCGGCCCACGCTGCTGGGCCAGGCCTTGCCCGATGCGCGCGCCGGCTATGTGCTGTACCTGCTGACCGTGGCCATCGCCTGCGTGATGGGCCTGCTGATGCGGGTGTTCTTCGACTCGACGCGCGGCCTGGTCACGCTGGCGGTGCGCGAGAACGAGCTGCGGGTGGAGTACCTGGGCGGCTCGGTGCGCCAGGCCATGGCCATCAACTTCCTGCTGGCCGCCTTTTGCGGCGGCCTGGGCGGCGCACTGGCGGTGATGGCGCTGGGCCACATCGAGCCCAACTTCAGTTTCTGGACCACCTCGGGCGAGTTCGTCTTTGTGGCCATCCTGGCCGGCTGGCAGAGCGTGGCCGCGGTGTTCGTGGCCAGCACCGTGCTGGAGGTGGTGCGCAGCTTCTCCAGCGCCTACTTCCCCAACACCTGGCAGCTGGTGCTGGGCCTGTTTCTGCTGTTCGTGATCCGCTTCCTGCCACGCGGCATCGGGTCGCTCTGGACCAAAAAGGGCCGCTGACACCATGACCCCGATGCTGGAGGCCACGGGCCTTGAAAAGCGCTTCGGCGCGGTGGTGGCGGCACAGGCCATCGCGGTGCGCATCGGCGCTGGCGAGCGGGTCAGCCTGATCGGCAGCAATGGCGCGGGCAAGACCACCTTCGTCAACATGATCACCGGCTACCTGAAGCCCGACGCCGGCCGCATCACGCTCGATGGCCGCGACATCACACCGCTGGCGCCACGCGCCATCACGCGGCTGGGCGTGGCCCGGTCGTTCCAGATTCCGCAGCTGTTCGGCGACCTCAGCGCGCTCGACAACATGCTGGTGGCCAATGCCTGCCACGACCAGCGCCTGAGCTTTCTGCAGCCGGCGCGCCGGCGCGAGGCCTTGGAGCGTGCGGCCCTGCTGCTCGAGCGCTTCGGCCTTTCCGAGCACCGCCACCGCCGCGTGGCCGAGCTGCCCGGCGGCGTGCGCAAGCTGCTCGACATCGCGATGGCGCTGACCACCGCACCCAAGCTGCTGCTGCTGGACGAACCCACCAGCGGTGTCTCGGCCGAGGAGAAGTTTCCGATGATGGACACCATCATGGCCGCGCTGGGCCAGGAGCAGCGCACCACGGTGCTGTTCGTCGAGCACGACATGGACATCGTGGCGCGCCATGCCAGCCGCGTGATCGCGTTTTATGCCGGCCGAATCATTGCCGACGACCTGCCCGAACGTGCGCTGGCCACCGACGACGTGCGCCGCTACGTCACCGGCGAACTCATCACCGACTGACCCGAGGCCCGTGCCCATGCTGACCATCGAAGGCATCCATGTCGCCATCCAGGGCGTGGTCGCGCTGCGCGGCCTGTCGCTCACCGTGCCCGATGGGGCCATGGTCGGCCTGATCGGCCGCAACGGCGCCGGCAAGACCAGCACGCTGCGCGCGGTGATGGGCCACCTGGCACCCAGCCAGGGCCAGATCCGCTTCGACGGCCAGGACCTGGCGGCGCTGCCGCGCCATGCCCGCGCCGCGCTGGGCATCGGCTACATGCCCGAAGACCGCGGCCTGGTGCCCGAGCTCACGGTCGAGGAGAACATCCTGGTGCCGGTGTGGGTGGCCAGGTCGCTGCGCAGCGACGAACGCCTGGCCCTGGTCTACCGCGTGCTGCCCGAGCTGCAGGAGATGAAGCACCGCCGCGCCATGCTGCTGTCGGGTGGCCAGCAAAAGCTGGTGGCGCTGGCCCGCGCGCTGGCCGTGGGCACCCGGCTGCTGCTGCTCGACGAGCCATTCGAAGGCGTGGCGCCAGCGCTCAGCAAGCGCTTGGGCGAGGTCATCGCCGGGCTCAAGGGCACGGCTGTTTCAGTGCTGATCGCGCAGAGCGACCTGAACCACTCACGCCGACTGGTCGATGCCGAGTTCGTGGTCGAGCGCGGTGCCAACGTGCAGCGCGAGCCGGCCTGAGCTCCCCGTGCCCGACCGCTTGCCTGACCCCTGGCCTGACCCCGCCTGGCCCGAGCGCAGCTGGCACGGCACCGCGCTGCCGGCCATGCGGCTGGAGGCCCCGCATGCCGACCGCGTGCTGCCGTGCTTTGTGGCACGGCCGCCCAGCGTGCACGCGATGCTGGCCGCCAGCGTGGCCCGCAGCCCGCAGGCCGAGGCGCTGGTGGATGGCGAGCGCCGCTGGCGCTACGAGCAGCTCGACGCCGACTGCGCCCGCCTGGCCGCCGGCCTGGCCGCCGCGGGCCTGGTGCGCGGCGAGCGGGTGCTGATGTTCATCGACAACTGCGCCGAGTTCGTGCTGGTGTGGCTGGCGCTGCAGCGCCTGGGCGTGATCACCGTGCCGGTGGGCGTGCGCGAGCAGCGGCCGGGCCTGGCCTACATCGCCCGCCAGTGCGGCGCGGCGGCCGTCGTGGCCGATGCCGGGCTGGTGCCACGCCTGCCCGATGCCACCGAGGCGCCGGCGCTGCGCCTGCGCATCAGCGTGGGCCCGGCCGCTGGCTGCCTGCCGCTGGCCACGCTGCTGGCCTGTGGCGATGCCGCCCCGGACCCAGCCACCCCGGCCGAAACCGATGTGGCCGTGATCCTCTACACCTCGGGCACCACCGGCCAGCCCAAGGGCGCCACCATCACCCACCTGAACATCGCGCACTCGGTGCTGCACTACCAGCTGTGCATGCGCCTGCGGCCGGGCGAGCGCTCGGCGCTGGCGGTGCCGGCCAGCCATGTCACCGGCCTGATCGCCATCATCGCCAGCATGCTGCAGGTGGGCGGGGCCATCGTGGTGGTGCCGGCCTTCAAGGCCGGGCCCTTCGTCGCACTGCTGCAGGCCGAGCGCATCACGCACACGCTGATGGTGCCGGCCATGTACCAGCTGTGCCTGCTGCACGAACTTTTTGCCCACGCCGACCTGAGCGCCTGGCGCGTGGGCGGCTATGGCGGTGCGCCGATGCCGGTGGCCACCATCGACGCGCTGGCCGCCAGCCTGCCGGGCCTGATGCTGCTGAACTGCTATGGCGCCACCGAGACCACCTCGCCCACCACCATGATCCCGTGGGGCGCAACGCGGGCCCATGCCGACAGCGTGGGCGTGGCCCTGCCCGCGGCGCAGGTGGCGGTGATGGACGAGCAGGGCCGCGAGCTGCCGCGCGGCGAGACCGGCGAGCTGTGGATTGCCGGCCCGATGGTGGTGCCCGGCTACTGGGCCAACCCCGAGGCCACGGCGGCCAGCTTCAGCGCCGGCTGGTGGCACTCGGGCGACCTGGGCAGCGTCGATGCCCAGGGCTATGTGCGCGTGTTCGACCGCAAGAAGGACATGCTCAACCGCGGCGGCTTCAAGATCTACTCGGTCGAGGTCGAGAACGTGTTGATGGCCTGGCCCGGCGTGGCCGAGGCGGCCATCGTCGGCCGCCCCTGCCCGGTGCTGGGCGAGCGGGTGCACGCCTTCGTGCACATGGCCGCTGGCCACCCCGGCGGCGAGGCGCACAGCCAGGCCCTGCGCGCCTTCTGCGCCGAGCGCCTGGCCGACTACAAGGTGCCCGAGGCCATCCACTGGCGCGAGGCGCCGCTGCCACGCAATGCCAACGGCAAGCTGATGAAGCGGCTGCTGCGCGAGCAGCTGGGCTGAGCGGGGCTGAGGGGGCTGAGGGGGGCTGAGCGAGGCTGGCCCGGGCCGAACTGACGCCGGGCCTGCGGGCCGGCCTGCGCCGGGCCAAGCCAGGCCAGGGCACCCCTACACTGGCGGCCCTGCGCCCGGTGGCGGGCGCAGCCACACCACGAACACGCTGCGCACCATGGGCTGGCAAGGCCACCTCGATCTGCACTACCGCCACGACGGCAACCGCACCACGGCCCTCGACCGCCACCACGGCCCGCTGCGCGTGCTGCAGCGCCTGTACCCCGAGGGCGAGGCGGTCTGCCACCATGTGCTGGTGCATCCACCCGGCGGCATCGTGGGCGGTGACGAGCTGGCGCTGAGCGCCCGGCTCGAGCCCGGCAGCCATGCGCTGATCACCACGCCCGGCGCCACACGCTTCTACCGCAGCAACGGGCCGCTGGCCCAGCAGACGGTGCAGGCCGAGCTGGCCGACGGCGCGCGGCTCGAATGGCTGCCGCTGGAAGCCATTGCCTACCCCGGCTGCCGGGTCGAGAACCGGCTGCGCTTCACGCTGGCGCCCACGGCCCAGATGATCGGCCTGGATGTGCTGGCGCTGGGCCTGCCCGCCGCCGGCGAGGCCTTCGAGCGCGGCGTGGTCACGCAGCAGATCGAGCTGCCCGGTGTGTGGCTCGAGCGTGGCCGCATCGCCGGTGATGACCGGCTGCTGCGCGAATCGCCGCTGGGCCTGGCCGGTCACACGGTGCTGGGCACGCTGTGGCTGGCCGATGGCGCGCCGCTGGCCCGCGGCACGCGCGAAGCCCTGCTCGACGAGGCGCGGGCCCTGATCGACGGCCACACGCTGGCGCGCACGGCCGGCGTCACGGCGCCCGACGAATCATTGCTGGTGCTGCGGGTCTTGGGCGATCGGGTGGAACCGGTGATCGCGCTGCTGCACGCGGTGTGGGCGGCCTGGCGGCTGCGCCACTGGCAGCTGGCACCCTGCGCACCACGGGTCTGGCGCACCTGAGCCTGTGGCCGGCCGCCGTGCGGCCGGGGCAGGTGCCTCAGCGTGGCTCAAGCCTTGGGCCGATGCCCGAGCCGGTGCCCAGGCCACCCTGAACCCTGAACCCCGAACATCAAAACGAGACCCACAAAGGAAAATGGGTGATCAGATTGCTCTGATCACCCATGACCTTTTTTGGTGCGGCTGGCAGGATTCGAACCCACGACCCCTTGGTTCGTAGCCAAGTACTCTATCCAACTGAGCTACAGCCGCCAAGCCTCGCAGTATACACTGCGTTTTCAGATTTGTACAAGCCCCATCTGAAAACTATCTTCGGGGCCCTCAATCGATGGCGCCGGCGGCGCGGTGGCAGGCGTTGGCGCGCTCCTCGTCACCCTCTTCGCCGGCCAGGTGGGCCAGCGTGCGCCAGGCCTGGCGGCGGGCACGCGATTCCACCGCGGTGTCGGTGGCGGCCTGCTCCAGCGGCCGGCGCGCCTTGCCCCACAGCTGGCGTTCGGCAAACACCGCACCCGCGGCGCCCTGCACGGCCGATTCGGTCGGGTGGTTGCGCTGCACGGTCTCGACCCGCGGCAGCCACTCCGGGCCGATGCCGGCCACAGCATCCACCAAGGCCAGCGCCACCTGGGCCCGGCCATCGGCGCCCAGGCTTTCCAGCCGGTCCCACAGCGGCCGCAGCCACAGGCGGGCATCTTCGGCCGCGCCCAGGGCCGCCGCACGCCGCGCGGCACGCGCCGCCACGAAGGGGTCGCGCTGATCGGCCACATCGAACTGCGCCCACAGGCGGCGCAGCTGATCGGCGTCATGAACGGCATCCAGCGTCTCGAAGGCCAGCGCGCGCAGCAGTGCCTGCGCCGCCGTGGCGGTGAAGGCCTGGTGATTGGCCAGCAGCCGCGCGGTGTGCAGGGCCTCGAGCGGACGCCGGCTCATGCGTGCGGCCTGCATCTTCAGGCGCAGCGCCTGGGTGCGGCGCGCCACGCCGGGCTGCAGCTCGGCCAGCAGGGCCTCGGCACGCGGGCCGTCGCGGTCGTCCAGCGCCCATTCGGCCGCCAGCAGGCGGGCGCCGTCATCGGCCGCACTGGGGCCAAGCTTGCGGCCCAGGCGAAAGGCACGCTGCAGCATCTCGTCGCGGCGGCCGCGGTCTTGCAGGCGGTGCAGGCTGCCGGCGGCGATGACATGGGCCAGCACCTGGAAGTCGTGGTCGTCGTGCAGCACCTCGACCTCGTCGCGGATGGCCACCGCCCGCTGCGCGGCCTTGTTGGCCCGGCTGTAGCGGCCGGCAAAGTACTCGGTGAAGGCCTCGCGCATCGACGACTGGGCCGCGCGTTCACGCTGCAGCGCCCGCCACTCGCGCGCCCGGGCCGGCAGGCCCACCAGCGCGTCGATGGCCTGCATGGCCGAGACGACGACAAAGCCGATGCCCAGCGCAGCCAGCAGAAAGAAGTTGAGCGACAGGTCGAGGCGCCAGCCGCTCCAGTAGAAGGAGGCCAGCCCCTGGTTGTCGCCCAGCGTGAGCGCAGCCACCACGGCCACGGCAAACAGCAGCACCAGCCAGATGACGGTTCGCATGGGTTCTCGACGGGCTTGTGGCGCCAGCTGAGCTCAGCGCCCGGCCTGGGCGGCGGCCAGTGCCGCCAGGGTTTCATCGGGCCGCGGCAGATTGAGCTGGCGGGCCTGGCCGGCCACCTGGCGCACTGTCTCGGCGGTCAGCATCACGCGCCGGGCGCTGTGGTCAAAGTAGCGCTCAAGCGAGCCCAGCGCATCGCGCAGGTCGCTCTGCGCGGTGTCGAACTGCCGCGACAGCAGCGCCAGGCGGGCGTTGAGCAGGCGCAGCTTGAGGTTCTCCCGCAGGAACCAGGCCTGCTCGGGCGCCACCAGCATGGCCTCGGGGGCATCGATGCGGGTCACCCGCACCAGGTCGCGCACCTCTTGCCAAATGCGGCCGGTGACGGCCAGCCAGCCGTCGCGCACCGGCGTCCACCACTGCACCCAGGCGGGCTCGGCCGGCACCGAGGCGGCGCCCGAGGCCGCACGCGCCGCGGCCGCGCCCTTGGCCGCCGCGCTGGCGGCGGCACTGGCGGTGGCGCCAGCCTGGTGGTTGCGCCGCTCGATCTGCGCCGTGAGCGGCAGCTCGTCGACGGTGCGGATGGCCTCGTCGAGCCGGATGGTCAGGCTGGCGATGTCGGTCACGGCCACGGCGCGAACACGGTCAAGGTCGCGCGCGATGGCGCGGCGCACGCGCTCGAGCCGCGGCTGGTTCATGCGTGCCAGGCGGTCTTCGGCCTGGCGCAGCGCGGCGGTGAGCGGCTCGGCGCTGCCGGTGATGGCGCCCTGCTGCACGGCCACGCGCAGTGCGGCGTCGATGTCGGCCAGGGCGTTTTCGTCGCGCGAACGTGACAGCTGCTGGATCAGCTCTTCCAGCTGGGTGCGCTGCAGCGCGGTCTCGGACACCCGGGCGTCCAGCAGCGCCATCTTGGATTCGGTGGCCTGCACCGTGTCGAGCGCCTGGCGGGCCAGGGCGCGCGCTTCCACGGCCTGGCCCTGGCTGTCTTGCTGCCGGCGCACCAGCTCTTGCTCGAGTGCCTTGACCCGCTGCTGGCCCAGCAGCGCCAGCGTGAGCGACACCACCGCCACCGTGCCCACCAGGGCACCCACCGGCAGCGCCCAGCCCGGCAACATGGCGGCAGCCACCACCGGCACGGCGGCCGGCGGCGCGCCGGGGGCGGCGGCGGCAGACGCCACAGCAGCCGGCGCGGCGGGCGCGGCAGGCGTGGCGGCAGTGGGCGTTGCCGCGGCAGGCTCGGCGCGCGGCGGTTCGGCGGGGATATCGGTGTCGTTCACCATCGAAATCATTGTATCGACCGCCCCCTGCCCGCCGGGCCTGTGCCGCGCCATCAGGGGCCGCGGCGGGTCAAGCCTTGCGGCGCCGGGGCGTGGTCATCGGGCGCTGGTTGGCCCGACATCGGTCATCGGGCGCTGGTTGGCCCGGCATCGGTCATCGGGCGCTGGTTGGCCCGACATCGGTCATCGGGCGCCGGTTGGCCCGAATGGGCCCAGCGCATCGGCCACCGCCTGCGGCGAAGGCTGGATGCGCTGCACCTGCCCGAAACCGAGAGCCTGCGCCGCCGCCGCGATGCGCGGGTGGGTGGCCAGCGCCCGTGACCGCGACCAGTCGGCGCCCGGGGCCAGCTGGCGCAGGTGGCCGGCGGCCTCGCTGCTGCTGAACAGCCAGGCGAAAGCCTGTGGCTCTTGCAGCGCCTCGGTCAGCCACTGCTGCTGCGCCACGCCCAGCACCGGCGCCGTGCGCCGGTAGGCGGCCACAAAGGCCACCGTGGCGCCCGCCGCGCGCAGGGTGTCGGCCAGCCAGTCGCGCCCGCCTTCGCCGCGCACCACCAGCACCGAGGCCTCCTGCCAGTGGCGGCGCGTCTGCAGGCAGCGCCACAGCGCCTCGGCGTCGAACTGCGCGCTGTCTTCGGGCGGGGTCACCACGGCCGCGTCAGGCACGCCGGCGTCGCGCAAGGCGCGGGCGGTGCCGGGGCCGGTGCTGCCGGCCCACACGCCAGCTGGCCAGGCCGCTGGCGGGCCATCGGCCCCCTGCCCGCCCGAAGCGCCCGCCGCCAGCGGCCGCCACCGGAAGAAGCTGGCCACCGCGCTGGGGCTGACAAACATCACCAGCTGCTGCGCCGGCACCGTGGCCCAGACCGCGGCCACCGCCGCGCCATCGGCCGCATCGGCAATGGCCAGCAGCGGCAGTGCACGCGCGCCCAGGCCCAGCGCCTGCAAGCGCGCCACCCACTCATCGGCCTGCGGTTGCGGCCGCGTGACCAGCACGCAGGGCGCCGATGCAGGCATGGGCGGTGCGGGCGGCCGGTCTTCAGGGGATGCGGGCAGGCTCATGCCAGTCGGGCGGTGGCTCGGGCGATGGCTCGGGCGATGGCTCGGGCGGTGGCTCGGGTGTCAGTGCGGGGGCATGGCGGCTGGCCGGTGCGGGGGCATGGCAGCAGGCCAGTGACCGGTGGCCGTCGGCCAGCCGCTGCGATCAACCGCCTGGCCCGCGAGGATCAGCGCGCATCAGGCCGCCGGCGCCGCCAGATAGGCCTCGGCGCCCAGCCCGCGCAGCTGCGCCGCGGCCAGTTCACCCAGCGTGGTGGCGGCCGCCGTGGCATCGGCCGCCTGCAGCGGCTGGGCCTCGACCCGGGTGCGCAGCAGCGGCCGGGCCGGCTGGCTGGCCGAGCCCAGCGCGGCATCGAGCACCAGCCGATCGCCCTGCCACACCGCGTGCGCGGCCAGCGGCATGCTGCAGCTGCCACCCAGTGCACGCGACACCGCGCGCTCGGCATGCGCCGCCAGCCAGGTGGGCTGGTGGCTCAGCTGCGCCAGCTGGGCGCGCAGCGTGCTGGCATCGGCACGCACCTCGATGCCCAGTGCGCCCTGGCCGGCGGCCGGCAGCATCTCGGTCGGGGCAAAACTGGCGCGGATGCGCTCGGCCAGGCCCAGGCGCTTGAGGCCCGCGGCGGCCAGCACGATGGCGTCGTAACCGCCTTCATCAAGCTTGCGCAGCCGGGTGTCGAGGTTGCCACGCAGCGGCTCGATGCGCAGATCGGGCCGCAGGCTCAGCAGTTGCACCACGCGGCGCAGGCTGCTGGTGCCCACCACAGCGCCCGCCGGCAGTTCGGCCACGCTGGCATAGCGGCTGGAGACGAAGGCGTCGCGCGGGTCCTCGCGTTCGAGCACCGCGGCCAGCACGAAGCCTTCGGGCAGCTCCATCGGCACATCCTTGAGCGAGTGCACGGCCAGATGGGCGCGGCCTTCCTCCAGCGCGACCTCGAGCTCCTTGACGAACAGGCCCTTGCCGCCCACCTTGCTGAGCGAGCGGTCGAGGATCTGGTCGCCGCGGGTGGTCATGCCCAGCAGCTCGACCACCAGGCCGAAACGCTGGCCCAGCAGCGCGCGCACATGTTCGGCCTGCCACAGGGCCAGGCGGCTTTCTCGGGTGGCAATCAGGGTGGTCTGGGTCATCGTGGGCCGGATTATCGCCGCGCACCGCTTTGGCGCGGCAGGGCGCAGGGCCACGGGCACGCGGCTTGCACGCAGCCGGCCAGCGCCTCACACGCGCGGCGCAGGCGCTGGTACGATCCGGCGACCCGCCTGACGATGGGTAATTTGGTTACATCACCAGAGCAACTCGGAGCCACTTCATGCCACGCGCCGCAGCCGCCAGAAAAACCAGCCCGAAAGCCAATCCCAGCAGCAAGCGGGGCGATGCCGGTGACGCGGTAGAGAAGAACAAGCCGCTGGTAGAGGATATTCGGTTACTCGGCCGCATCCTGGGTGATGTGATCCGCGAACAAGAGGGCACCGAGGCCTTCGAGCTGATCGAACGGGTGCGCCGTCTGTCGGTGGCCTACCGGCTGAAGAAGGACGCCTCGGCCGGCCGCGTGCTCGACCGGCTGCTGAAGAACCTGTCGGCCGACCAGACGGTGAGCGTGATCCGCGCGTTCAGCTATTTCTCGCACCTGGCCAACATTGCCGAAGACCGCCACCATGTGCGGCGCCGCGCCCACCACTCCGCCCAAGGCCACCTGCAGGAGGGCTCGCTGGCCGTCACCTTTGAGCGCCTGCACCGCGCCGACATCCGTGCCGCCGACGTGGCGCACATGCTGGCCAACGCCTACATCGCGCCGGTGCTCACCGCCCACCCCACCGAGGTGCAGCGCAAGAGCATCCTCGACGCCGAGCGCGCCGTGGCCGAGCTGGTGGGCCAGCGCGACGAGTTGCCCACCGAGCGCGAGCGCAGCGACAACGAGGCCCTGCTGCGCGCCCGCGTCACCCAGCTGTGGCAGACGCGCATGCTGCGCTACACCAAGCTGACCGTGTCCGACGAGATCGAGAACGCGCTCAGCTACTACCAGAGCACCTTTCTGCGCCAGATTCCGCGCCTGTACCGCGAGCTCGAGCAGCACCTGCACGGCCACAGCGTGCCCAGCTTTCTGCGCATGGGCCAGTGGATTGGCGGCGACCGCGACGGCAACCCCAACGTCACCGCCGAGACGATGCGCATGGCGCTGTCCAAGCAGAGCGAGGTGGCGCTGCGCTTCTACCTCACCGAGGTGCATGCGCTGGGCGCCGAGCTGTCGATCAGCCAGATGCTGGCCGGCGTGACGCCGGCGATGAAGGCCCTGGCCGACGCCTCGCCCGACAGCAACCCGCACCGCGAGGACGAGCCCTACCGCCGCGCGCTGATCGGCATCTACGCCCGCCTGGCCGCCAGCCTGCACGAGCTCACCGGCACCGAGGCGCTGCGCCACGCCGTGCCGCCGCAGAACCCCTATGCCAGCCCCGAGGGGTTTCTGGCCGACCTGCGCGTCATCGAGGCCAGCCTGCAGTCGCACCATGCCCAGGCCCTGGTGGCGCCGCGCCTGGCGCCGCTGATGCGCGCGGTGCAGGTGTTCGGCTTTCACCTGGCCACGCTCGACCTGCGCCAGAGCAGCGACAAGCACGAGGCCGTGCTGGCCGAGCTGCTGGCCACCGCGCGGCTGCACCCCGACTACGCTGCTCTCGACGAAGCCGCCAAGCGCACGCTGCTGCTGCAGCTGCTGAACGACGCGCGGCCGCTGCGCGTGCACGGCGCGGCCTATGGCGAGCTCGCGCGCAGCGAGCTGGCGATCTTTGAGACGGCGCGCGAGATGCTGGCGCGCTACGGCCGCGAGGCGCTGCGCCACTGCATCATCAGCCACACCGAAAGCGTGAGCGACCTGCTCGAGCTGCTGCTGCTGCTCAAGGAGTGCGGGCTGATGACCGGCACGCTGGACAGCGCCGATGCCCGCAGCGCGCTGATCGTGGTGCCGCTGTTCGAGACCATCGGCGACCTGCGCCTGGCCGCGCCGATCATGCGCGAGTACTACGCGCTGCCCGGCATCACCGCGCTGATCACCGCCAGCGGCGGCGAGCAGGACATCATGCTGGGCTACAGCGACAGCAACAAGGACGGCGGCTTCTTCACCAGCAACTGGGAGCTCTACCGCGCCGAGCTGGCGCTGGTGGCGCTGTTCGAGCCGCTGCGCGCCGAGCATGGCATCACGCTGCGCCTGTTCCACGGCCGCGGCGGCACGGTGGGCCGCGGCGGCGGCCCCAGCTACCAGGCCATCCTGGCCCAGCCGCCCGGCACGGTGAACGGCCAGATCCGCCTGACCGAGCAGGGCGAGGTGATCGGCAGCAAGTACGCCCACCCCGAGATCGGCCGCCGCAACCTCGAAACCCTGGTGGCCGCCACGCTGGAGGCCACGCTGCTGCACGGCAACAGCCAGGGCAGCAACCCGGGCGGCAGCCTGAAGTCGGGCGCGCCCAAGGCGTTTCTGGAGGCCGCGGCACAGATCAGCGACGCCAGCTTTGCCGCCTACCGCAAGCTGGTCTACGAGACCGCCGGATTCACCGACTACTTCTTCTCGGCCACGCCGATCCGCGAGATCGCCGAGCTCAACATCGGCAGCCGGCCGGCCAGCCGCAAGGCCACCCGCGCCATCGAAGACCTGCGCGCCATTCCCTGGGGCTTCAGCTGGGGCCAGTGCCGCGTGGCGCTGCCGGGCTGGTGCGGCTTTGGCTCAGCGGTCGAGGCCTTTCTGGCGGGCACCGAGGGTGGCGCCGGGGCCGACAAGCGGCTCGAGCTGCTGCAGAAGATGCACCGCCAGTGGCCGTTCTTCCGCACCCTGCTGAGCAACATGGACATGGTGCTGGCCAAGAGCGATCTGCGCATCGCCGCGCGCTATGTCGAGCTGGTGGAGGACAAGCGCCTGGGCAAGCGCATCTTCACCGCCATCAAGGACGAGTGGGAGCGCACCGCCGCCGTGCTGTCGCAGATCACCGGCGAGGCCGAGCGCCTGCAGAGCAACCCGACGCTGGCGCGCTCGATCGAGCACCGCTTTCCCTACCTCGACCCGCTGAACCACCTGCAGGTGGAACTGATGCGCCGCTACCGCAGCCGCAAGGACGGCGCGCCCGACAACGAGCGCCTGCAACGCGGCATCCACCTGTCGATCAACGGCATCGCTGCCGGGTTGCGCAACACGGGCTGAGCGGCGGCGCCGGGGCGGGGCCGGGCAGGCATGGCCTAACGGGCGCCAGGGGCGGGGCTCCGAGCGCCGAGGGCCGGCGCATCACGCGGGTGATGCCACCCACGCCCCCCCCCGGTTTGCGGGGGGCGGGCCTGCATCCGCTGCGCAGCGCACGCGTATGCAGCGGGTAACTGCCCGCCGGTGGGGGTGGGCAGAGTCACCCAAGGAGCCTCGCATGAACCCGTTCCATTCAATCCGCCCGGCCACGCTGGCCGCGGCCAGCGCCCTGATCCTGGCCAGTTCGGCCAGCCAGGCCATCACGCTGGTGGGCCTGACCAGCGCCAACGAGATGGCACGCATCGACACCGTGTCGATGCTCGACACGCGCATGGCCATCACCGGCCTGAGCCTGCCCGGCGAGCGCCTGGTGGGCGTGGACACCCGCCCGAGCGACGGCATGCTCTACGCCGTGAGCACCGCCAGCAAGCTCTACACGATCAACGCAGGCACCGGCGCCGCCACCTGGCGCGCCGACCTGTCGGCCGCCGTGATCGATGGCTCGCGCGGCTACGGCATCGACTTCAATCCGGTGGCCGACTACGGCGGTGCCACCTCGCTGCGCCTGGTGAGCAGCAGTGGCGACAACTTCGCCATCAACGCCAACACCGGCGTGGTGGGCAATGCCGCCAACAAGATCGCCAGCGGCTACAGCGCGGTGGCCTACACCAACAGCATGCCGCTGGCGCCGCCGGCACCGGCCAGCACCGCGCTGTACTACATCGACAGCAGCAGCGACATGTTGCGCCGCGCCGGCAGCGCCTTCAACACGCCCACCCTCACCGATGTGGGCGCGCTGGGCATCGATGTGCTCAAGGCCAACGGCTTCGACATCGCCGGCAACGGCATGGCCTATGCCGCGCTGACCCTGGACGACAGCAGCCTGGCCACCGGCCTGTACAGCATTGATCTCGGCACCGGCCAGGCCACGCTGCTGCGCTCGTACCAGGGCACGCTGTCGGGCCTGACCGTCAGCGCCGTGCCCGAACCAGGCAGCTATGCCTTGATGGCCGCCGGCCTGGCCCTGGTGGGCCTGGTGGCACGCCGCCGTCGCGGCTGATCGCGGGGGCCATCGCCAACGCCGGCAGGGGCCGGCGTCCGGCTCGCCACCTGGCCACCTGGCCGCCTGCCCTGCCCTGCCCCGCCCTGCCAGGCCCGTCTGGCCAGGCCTGGCCAGGCCTGGCCTGGCCTGGCCTGGCCTGGCCTGGCCTGTCCTGCCCTGGCCTACAGCTGCAGCTTGCCGGCGTAAACCACCGGCCCGCTTGGCGCCCCGGTGGGCGAACCGCCCGGGGGCTCCACGCTCACCGCCAGCGCCGCGGTCTTGCCGGCATCCAGCAGCGACGCCGGCAGGCGATCGCGCCGCAGCACCGTGACGCCGGCCGCCGAGATCAGGCCCAGTGACCTGGGCGCGCCCTGCGGCGGCACGGCCCACAGCTCGAGCGCACGGTCGGCCGCCAGGGCCACCGGCTGCAGCGGCCGCATCACCATCGACTGGCCATCGCCGCTGACGCTGGCCACCAGCGTGGTGCTGGGCGCGCCGGCCTCGGTGGCCTGCAATACCACCACCACCGGCGGCGCGTCACCGGCCCCTGGCTGCTGCTGCAGCAGCACCGCCAGCGACAGACTGGCCACCGCGGCCACGCCGGTGGCCGCCCGCCACCAGCCCAGCCGCTGCCACCAGGCCTGCGGTGCAGCCCGCGGCCACAGGCGTTGCTCGATGCGCCGCCACACCTCGGGCGGCACCGGCACCGGGGCAATCACGCCGGTGAGCGGCATCAGGCGCTGCTGCCAGGCCGCCACCGCGGTGCGCAGCGCCGGATGGCCCGGCATCAGCGCCTCGAAGCGCCGCCGCGCCGCGCCGCGCAGCGAGCCTGCCACGTACTGGGCCGCCAGGGCGTCGGCCAGATCACGTCGACCGTAGTCCATGCTCAAGCCCCTTGCGCAGCGTCTTGCGCCGCCGCCGTGCGGCCGCTGGCGCGGTCGAGGCAGGCGCGCAGGGTCAGCAGGGCGCGGCGCGCCCAGCTTTTCACCGTGCCCAGGGGCTGGCTCAGGTGATCGGCCACCTCGCTGTGCGACAGGCCGTCAAAGAAGGTCAGCGCCACGGTCTGGCGCTGCTGGGCGCTCAGGTGGGTCATGCAGCGCTGCAACTGCAGGGCGTCGCTGGCCTGCTCCAGCAGCGCGGCCGGGCCGGGGCGGCCGTCGGGCACATGGTCGTAGGCGTCGCCGGGGGCAAAACCATCGCCATCGTCGCGCCCGCGGTGGGCCGACTCCATCACCGGCTGCGACTGGGCCCGCCGCAGGCTGTCGATGGCGCGGTTGCGCGCAATCTGGGTCAGCCAGGTCAGCGGCTGCGCGCGCTGGGCATCAAAGCTGCCGGCCGCCTTCCACACCGCCACGTAGACCTCCTGCAGCAGGTCTTCGGCGATGGCGCGGTCGCGCTGGATGCGCAACATCACGGCCAGCAGGTGGCCGCAGGTGAGCTGGTACAGCTCGGCAAAGGCCTGGCGGTCGCCCAGCGCACTGCGCGCCAGGTGCCGCTCGAGCGTGCGGCTGCGTTCGGACCACGCATGCAGGTCGGTCTGGGCAAGGGTCATGGGCCTGGTGTGGGTCAGCGGACGGGCAAGCGGATCATGCCCGCATCGCCGAACGCTACGCAGTGCAGACCCTGGCGGATGCAGGCCACCGCCCGGGCCTGGCCAGGCACAACTTGGCAACCCCGATGCCACCAAGCCAGAGCTGCCGCGCAGCCCCAAAGGAAAACGCCCGCAGTGCTTGCACACTGCGGGCGTTTCGCTGACTTGGCGTCCCCTAGGGGATTCGAACCCCTGTAATCACCGTGAAAGGGTGGTGTCCTAGGCCTCTAGACGAAGGGGACTGAAACCTTCACATCGTTTGAACAGCGCCATCAACATCCCGAAGGAAAGTTGGTGGAGGTAAGCGGGATCGAACCGCTGACCTCTTGCATGCCATGCAAGCGCTCTCCCAGCTGAGCTATACCCCCATTTTGCTGCGACCCGCTGCGCTTTGGCTTCACACTGCTTTTGACTGCCGTGCCGCCTTGCTGCTGCGTTTCGCTTCAAACGTTTTGCTGTTCAAGCGAGTCCATGACTATAGCACGGGTCTTAAAAGCATTGCAAGCGTTCGACAACAATTTTCTTTTCGAACAGCGCCAGCACCGCATCCACCGACGGCGTCTGCGCGCGGCCGCACACCAGCACCCGCAACGGCATGGCCAGTTGCGGCATCTTCAGGCCGTGCGCGCCGAGCGTGGCCTTCATCGCGGCGGCGATGCCGGCCTTGTCCCAGCTGGCGGTGTCGAGCTGCGCGGCCAGCGTGGCCAGCGCCGGACGGATGACATCGCCAAGGTGCGCAGCACGCTCCTCGTCGCTGGGTGTCACCGGGGCGAAGTACATGGCCAGCCAGTCGGCCAGTTCCACCGTGGTGCTGCAGCGGTCCTTGAACAGCGCGCACATCGCCGCCAGGCGTCCGTCGGCCAGGGCCGCGTTGGCGCTGGTGATGCCGCGCTTGCCCAGCTGGCCGGCCACCAGGGCGGCCAGGCGGCTGTCGTCGGCAGCCTTCAGGTGCTGGGCGTTGACCCAGGCCAGCTTGGCAGGATCCCACTGCGCCGGGCTCTTGGCCAGGTGGCTGCCGTCGAACCACTGCACCATCTGTTCGAGGCTGAACAGTTCATCGTCGCCATGGCTCCAGCCCAGGCGGGCCAGGTAGTTCAGCATGCCCTCGGGCAGGTAGCCGGCGTCCTCGTAGGCGGTGACGCTGACCGCGCCGCGGCGCTTGCTGAGCTTCAGGCCATCGTCGCCCAGGATGATCGGGCAGTGGCCGTAGTTCGGCAGCGGCGTGCCGCCGGCCATGGCGCGCCAGATGTTGATCTGCCAGGGCGTGTTGTTGATGTGCTCGTCGCCGCGGAAGACATGGGTGATGCGCATGTCCCAGTCGTCGACCACCACGGCGAAGTTGTAGGTCGGCACACCCGGCGTGCCTTCGGGCGCGTCGTCGGCGGGCGGGCGCTGGATGATCAGGTCGTCGATCTCGGTGTTGCTGATGCTGATCGGGCCCTTGACCAGATCGTTCCAGGTGACGACGCCATCCGCCGGGTTGGCAAAGCGCACCACCGGCTTCACGCCCGCGGGCACGGCCGGCAGCGGCTTGCCCGGCGCCGGGCGCCAGCGGCCGTCGTAGCGGGTTTTTTCGCCGCGAGCCTTCTGCGCCTCGCGCATGGCGTCCAGCTCGTCGGGCGTGGCATAGCAGCGGTAGGCGGTGCCGGCGGCGATCATCTGCTCGATGACCTGCTGGTAGCGATCCAGCCGCTGCATCTGGTAGACCGGGCCTTCGTCATGGCCCAGGCCCAGCCAGGCCATAGCGGCCAGGATCTGGTCGACCGAGTCCTGGGTGGAGCGGGCCACGTCGGTGTCTTCGATGCGCAGCACGAACTCGCCGCCGTGGTGGCGGGCGAAGGCCCAGCTGTACAGCGCGGTGCGCGCCGTGCCCAGGTGCAGGAAGCCCGTCGGCGACGGGGCGATGCGGGTGCGGACGGTGGAGGTGCTCATTCGAATCTCACGAACCCAGTTGCGACAGCCCGCGCTGCAGGTCGTCGGTGATGTCGTCCACATGCTCCAGGCCCACGGCCAGGCGCACCAGGCCCTGGCCAATGCCGGCCGCCTGGCGCTGCGCCTCGCTGAGGCGGCAATGCGAGCTGGTGGCCGGGTGGGCGATGATCGACTTGGTGTCGCCCAGGTTGGTGGCGATGCTCAGCACGCGGGTGCTGTCGATGACCTTGAAGGCGGCAGCGCGCGCGGCCTCGGGTGAATCGGCCTTGACGTCGAACGACACCACGGCCCCGCCCTGCCCCGACTGCTGACGCATCGCCAGTTCGTGTTGCGGGTGCGAGGTCAGGCCGGGGTAGTACACGCGCGCCACGGCCGGATGTGCTTCCAGCCAGCGCGCCACGGCCAGCGCAGCCTCGCTCTGCGCCTTCATGCGCAGGTGCAGCGTCTCCATGCCCTTGAGCAGCACCCAGGCATTGAACGGCGCCAGCGTCACGCCGGTGGCGCGCAGCGTGGGCCCGAACACCTCGACGATGTGCTTGTTGGCGCCGCACAGCGCCCCGGCCATCACCCGGCCCTGGCCGTCGAGGTACTTGGTGCCGGCATGCATCACCAAGTCGGCGCCCAGCGCCAGCGGGCGCTGCAGCGCCGGCGAGCAGAAGGTGTTGTCCACCGTCAGCAGCGCGCCGGCCTCATGCGCCATGTCGGCCAGCGCGCGGATGTCGCACACCTCGGTGAGCGGGTTGGTTGGCGTCTCGGCGAACAGCAGCTTGGTGGTGGGCCGGATGGCGGCGCGCCACTCGGCCAGGTCGGTCTGCGCGACGAAGCTGGTCTCGACGCCGAACTTGCCGAACTCCTTGGCAAACAGGCCGACCGTGGAGCCGAACACCGAGCGCGAGCACACCACATGGTCACCGGCCTTCAGCAGGCCCATGATCAGCAGCAGGATGGCGCTCATGCCGGTGGAGGTGGCAATGGCGCCTTCGGCCCCTTCCATCGCCGCCAGGCGCTGCTCGAAGCTGCGCACCGTGGGGTTGCTGGTGCGCCCGTAGGTGAAGTCCTCGGTGTTCGCGAAGCGCCGAGCCGAGGTTTCGGAATCGGGCTGTACGAACGCGGTGGTGAGGAACAAGGCCTCGGAGTTCTCGCCATGCTGACTGGGCGCCATGGCAGTGCGCACGGCCAGGGTCTCGGGGCGCAGGCCCTCGGGCAGCCGGGCGCGGGCGATGCGGGCGGCCTCGGACGCGGGGCCGTCGGGTCGATCACTCATGCTCAGGGCTCGCTGCGGTTTTGCAAGGTGAGGCGGCTGCGCGCCGGACCGTCCTCGTCGTCCTGGCGCGCGGCGGCGCGCTGGGTGGAGATGGCGTCGAAATCAGCGGCACTCACATCGCCGGTGATGTAGCGGCCATCAAAGCAGCTGGCCTCGAAGCCGGTGATCGCCGGGTTGAGCTGGCGCACCACGCGCTGCATCATGTCCAGGTCTTGGTAGATCAGCGCGTCGGCCCCGATGTAGGCGCGGATCTCCTCGGTGGTGCGGCCGTGGGCGATCAGCTCTTCCTTGGTGGGCATGTCGATGCCGTACACATTGGGATAACGCACGGGCGGCGCGGCACTGGCCATGAACACCTTGCGTGCACCGGCCTCGCGCGCCATCTGCACGATCTCCTTGCTGGTGGTGCCGCGCACGATGGAGTCGTCCACCAGCAGCACGTTGCGGCCCTTGAACTCGCTGGCGATGGCGTTGAGCTTCTGGCGCACGCTTTTCTTGCGCATGCCCTGGCCGGGCATGATGAAGGTGCGGCCGACGTAGCGGTTCTTGACGAAGCCCTCGCGGTAGGGTTTGCCGATCTTCTGCGCCAGCTGCATGGCGCTGGGCCGGCTGCTCTCGGGGATCGGGACCACCACGTCGATCTCGCTGGGCGGCATGGCGTTGATCACGCGCTGGGCCAGGGTCTCGCCCATGTTCAGCCGCGCCTGGTAGACCGAGATGCCGTCGATCACCGAATCGGGCCGCGCCAGGTACACGTACTCGAACAGGCAGGGGTTGAGCACCGGCTTTTCAGCGCACTGCTGCGCGTGCACCTCGCCGTCCAGGTCGATGAAGATGGCCTCGCCGGGCGCCACGTCGCGCACCACCTGGTGGCCGGTGCCTTCCAGCGCCACGGTCTCGCTGGCCACCATCACCTCGGCGCCGCCGTCGGGCCGCCGGATCTCGCCATACACCAGCGGGCGGATGCCGTAGGGATCGCGGAATGCCAGCAGACCATGGCCGGCGATCAGCGCGATCACCGCGTACGAGCCGCGGATGCGCTTGTGCACGCCGGCCACGGCGCGGAAGATCAGCTCGGGCGTCAGCGGCACGCTGCGGCCGGCCAGCTCCATCTCGTGCGCCAGCACATTGATCAGCACCTCGGTGTCGCTGGCGGTGTTGATGTGGCGGCGATCCACATCGAACAGCTCCTGCTTCAGCGCATGGGCGTTGGTCAGGTTGCCGTTGTGCACCAGCACGATGCCGTAGGGCGCGTTGACGTAGAAGGGCTGGGCCTCTTCCTCGTTGAAGGCATTGCCGGCCGTGGGGTAACGCACCTGGCCCAGGCCCACATTGCCGGGCAGCGCGCGCATGTTGCGCGTGCGGAACACGTCGCGCACCATGCCGCGGGCCTTGTGCATGAGGCACTGCGTGCCCAGCATGGTGACGATGCCCGCTGCGTCCTGGCCGCGGTGCTGCAGCAGCAGCAGCGCGTCGTAGATCAGCTGGTTGACGGGCGAGCGCGAGATGACGCCGACGATGCCGCACATGGTGGATGGATCCTGAGAGTCGAAGAACGGAATGTGGAGGCCGCCGGGCCGGGGCGCAAGCGGGCGATCAATCGGTGCGGTGTCGGGGCATGCCGCCGGGTGGCTCGGGCAGGTGCCGGGCCACGGCCTCGGGCAGCACCGGGCGCAGCCCCTGCAGCAGCACGGCCAGCCATTCGGCCCCCTGCGAGGCCTGCCAGGCCGGCGAGCGCACCGCGGGCGTGAGCGCCACCACGGTGGCCAGGGCCAGCAGCAGCACGCCGCCGCGCAGCAGGCCGAAGCCGGCGCCCAGCGTGCGGTCGATCAGGGTCAGCGGCGTGGCCTGGATCAGCAGGCGCACCAGCCGCGCCAACAGCGCCCAGGCCAGCAGCGTGGCCACGAAGGTGATCGCAAAGGCCAGGCCCTGCTGCAGCGCCGAGCCGGGCGTGCCAAAGGGCAGATGCGGGGCCACGGCGCCCGACCACAGCTGCGCCGCCACATAGGCCACCAGCCAGCCCACCAGCGACATCAACTCGTACACCAGACCGCGCCACAGGCCCACCAGCACCGACACGCCCAGCACCGCCAGCAGCGCCCAGTCGACCCAGCCCAGCGCCGCCATGGCCTGCAATCACAGCGTGAGGATGGCCGCCGGCAGCCCGGCCGCGCGCAGCCTGGCCGCCGCCTTGTCGGCCTCGGCCTTGCTGGGAAACGGCCCGACCCGCACCCGGGTGCGCGGCCCCCCATCGGCCTCGACCACCTGGGTGTACGACTTCAGGCCCAGCTTCTCGACCTTGGAGCGGGCCTCGCGCAGCTTGGCGGCGTCGGTATAGGCGCCCACCTGCACCACCAGGCGCGCCGCACCGGCGGCGCTGGCCGACGCTGCCGCGCTGGCCGGCTTGCCCTCCAGCAGCGCCTGGGCGCGCTGGGCCTCGGCGACCTTCTCGGCAGCCTTCTCGGTTGACTTGTCGGCCGGCCGCTCCGCCGATTTCTCAGTGGCCTTCTCGGCGGCTCTCTCGGCGATTTTTTCTGCGGTTTTCTCGGCCGGCCGCGGCGCCGGCTTGCTGGCACCGGCTGCAGCAGCGGCACCGGCACCGGCACGTGCCGCGCTGGCCGCCACTGCGGCGGCGGCGCCGGTCTCGCCGGCGGCGGGCTTGGGCAGCACTTCGCGACCCTGGTCGCTGGCGCGTTCGGTGATCAGCTCGGGCGCCGGGCTGGCAGGCTTGTCACCCGGCCGGTCGGGCCGGTCGGGTGGCGGCTCGGCCGGTGCGGCAGCCACGGTCGACGCACCGGGCGCCGGTGACAGCACCAGCGGCGGCAGCTTGTCCTTTTGCGGGATCTCGATCGGCACATCCACCGGCACCGGCCGGGGCTGCGTCTCGAACAGCAGTGGAAAGCCGATGATGCCGGCCGCGAGCAGCACCGTGGCGCCAATCAGGCGGCGGCGGGCGCGCGTGCGCGCGGCAGCCACGGCATCGGGGGCGGGCGCACCGTCGGGCGGGGCCTCAGTCTTGCGCTGGAAGATGTCGAGCAGACCCATGCGGGGCGGGGGTCGCGAGGGCGCGCCGAAGGGCCGGACCTGCCCGGGTCGGGTGGTCGGGCCGACGCCTGCGGCCCGATCCACCGATGCGGTCAGCCCAGGTGCCGGGCCGCCAATCGGGGCAAGCCGTCCTTCAACACGCCACCCACGGTGTAGAACGAGCCGAAGACGACGATTCTATCAGTCGGGTCTGCGCTGGCCGCCGCCGCCGCCAGTGCCTGGGCCGGTTGGCTGTGCATGTGCACCACTACCGGACGGCCGGCGCTGGCGCTGGTCACGGCCTGGGCCAGCTCGGCCGCGGTGGCGGCGCGCGGTGGCGGCAGGTCGGTGACATGCCACACGTCCACCAGGGGCGCGATGCGGGCCAGCAGCGTGGCGATGTCCTTGTCGCGCATGGCGCCAAACACCGCATGGGTGCGCGGATAAAAGCCCATCTGGTCGAGGTTGAGCGCCAGCGCGGCCACGGCCTGCGGGTTGTGCGCCACATCCAGCACCAGGGCCGGCTCGCCGGGCACGATCTGAAAACGCCCGGGCAGCTCGACCATGGCCAGGCCCTGGCGCACCGCCTGCGCATTGATCGGCAGGCGCTCGCGCAAGGCCTCCAGTGCGGCCAGCGCGCTGGCCGCATTGAGCAACTGGTTGGCGCCACGCAGCGCCGGGTAGGCCAGGCCGCTGTAGCGGCGGCCGCGGCCGTTCCAGCCCCATTGCTGGCGGTCGCCCGAGAGGTTGAAGTCGCGCCCGTGCAGCCACAGGTCGGCGCCCAGGCTCAGGGCGTGATCCAGCACGCTTTGCGGCGGCTCGGGGTCACCCACCACCACCGGGCGGCCGGCTCGCATGATGCCGGCCTTCTCGAAGCCAATGGCCTCGCGCGTGTCGCCCAGCCACTCGGTGTGGTCGAGCGCGATGCTGGTGATCACCGCCACGTCGGCATCGAAGGCGTTGACCGAATCGAAACGACCGCCCAGGCCCACCTCGAGGATCACCAGGTCGAGCTCGGCCAGCGACAGCAGGCGCGCGATGGCCAGGGTGCTGAACTCGAACTGGGTGAGCTGCAGGTCGCCCCGCGCCGCCTCCACCGCCGCGAAATGCGGCACCAACTCGTCGGCCGCCACCGCCTCGCCACCGATGCGGCAGCGCTCCTCGAAGTGCACCAGCTCGGGCTTCTGGTACAGGCCCACCCGGTAGCCGGCGTGGCGCGCGATCGACTCCAGCATGGCGCAGGTGCTGCCCTTGCCATTGGTGCCGGCCACGCTGATCAGCGGCACCTTGAAGCCGATGCCGAGCCGGCGCGCCACCTCGGCGGTGCGCTCGAGCGACAGGTCCATCGTCTTCGGGTGCAGCGCGGCGCAATGGGCCAGCCAGTCCGGCAGGTTGGTGGGCAGGGTCATGACAGGGGTCTCAAAGCAGATCGGGCCCCGCAGGGCCCGACGCTGGCAGGGGGATGGGTGAGCCTCAGGCCACCGCGTCGGCGCTCTGGCGCTGCAGCATGGCCAGCATCGAGGCGATGGCGGCGCGCAGCTGGCGGCGGTCGACGATCTGGTCGACGGCGCCCTTCTGCACCAGGAACTCGGCGCGCTGGAAGCCCTCGGGCAGCTTCTCGCGCACGGTGTTCTCGATCACGCGCGGGCCGGCAAAGCCGACCAGGGCCTTGGGCTCGGCGATCACCACATCACCCACGAAGGCGAAGCTGGCCGACACGCCGCCCATGGTGGGATCGGTGAGCACGCTGATGTAGGGCAGCTTGGCCTTGGCCAGATGGGTCAGCGCGGCATTGGTCTTGGCCATCTGCAGCAGGCTGAACAGGCCCTCCTGCATGCGCGCACCGCCGGTGGCGGTGAAGCACACGAAGGGCACCTTCTGCTCGATGGCGGCCTCGACGCCGCGCACGAAGCGCTCACCCACCACCGAACCCATCGAGCCGCCCATGAAGTCGAACTCGAAGCAGGCGGCCACCAGCGGCACGCTCATCACCGCGCCGCCAATGACGATCAGCGCATCGGTCTCGCCGGTGCTCTCCAGCGCGTCTTTCAGGCGCTCGGGGTACTTGCGGCTGTCCTTGAACTTCAGCGGATCGACCGGCACCACCTCCTGGCCGATCTCGAAGCGCCCTTCGGCATCGAGAAAGGCATCGAGCCGCGCGCGCGCGCCGATGCGGTGGTGGTGGCTGCACTTGGGGCAGACGTTGAGGTTCTTGGCCAGGTCGGTGTTGTAAAGCACCGTGTCGCAGGACGGGCACTTGACCCACAGGCCTTCCGGCACCGAGCGGCGCTCGGTCGGATCGGTCTGCTGGATCTTGGGCGGCAGCAATTTCTCCAGCCAACTCATGCGGTGCACTCCTTCATCATCATCATTGCCGGCAGGCGGGCCTACCGGGCATCCAGTGCGGCGCGAATCTCGGCCATGTAGCCGCGCGCCACGCTGGCCACCTGCTCGCCGGGTGCCTCGTTCAGCAGCTGAACCAGGCGCGAGCCGATGACCACCGCGTCGGCGACCTGGGCCACTGCCCGGGCCGTGACTGCGTCACGAATGCCGAAGCCTACCCCAACTGGAACCTTGACATGCGCGCGAATCCGTGGCACAGCCTCAGCCACAGCACTGGTGTCGAGGTGGCCGGCACCGGTCACGCCCTTCAGCGACACGTAGTACACATAGCCGGTGGCGATGCGGCCCACCTGGGCCATGCGCGCTGCCGTGCTGGTAGGCGCCAGCAGAAAGATCAGATCGAGGCCGGCCGCCTTGAGTTCCGCCGCAAAGGCCTCGCATTCCTCGGGCGGGTAGTCGACGATCAGCAGGCCGTCCACGCCCGCCGCCGCGGCGTCGCGGATGAAGGCGCCGCGGCCGTGCTTCTGGTCGTAGCGCTCCACCGGGTTGGCATAACCCATCAGCACCACCGGCGTGCTGAGGTTGCTGGTGCGGAACTGGCGCACGAAGTCCAGCACCTGCACGCTGCCGATGCCGCGCGCCAGCGCGCGCTCGCTGGCCTGCTGGATCACCGGGCCATCGGCCATCGGGTCGCTGAAGGGCACGCCCAGCTCGATGATGTCGGCGCCACCGTCGGCCAGCGCGTGCATCACGGCCACGGTGGCCTCGGCCGAGGGATCGCCGGCGCAGAAGTACGGCACCAGGGCCTGGCGACCCTGCGCCTTCAGGGCGGAAAGAACGGCTGCGATGCGGCTCACTTGCGGATCTCCACGGTCGGTGCGCCACCCTTGACGGTCTGGCCCCGGCACGAAGGCCGGCAGTAGAACTCGGCGCCCGACAGGTCGGCCACGGTGCCGATGTCCTTGTCGCCACGGCCGCTCAGGTTGACCAGCAGGTGCTTGTCGGCCGGCAGTGTGGCGGCCAGCTTCATGGCGTAGGCGATGGCATGGCTGGATTCGAGCGCCGGGATGATGCCCTCGGTGCGGCACAGGCGATGGAAGGCGGCCAGCGCCTCGTCGTCGGTGATGCCCACGTACTCGGCGCGGCCGATGTCCTTCAGGTACGCATGCTCGGGGCCCACGCCGGGGTAGTCGAGACCGGCCGAGACCGAGTGCGTCTCGATGATCTGGCCGTTGTCGTCCTGCAGCAGGTAGGTGCGGTTGCCGTGCAGCACACCCGGCGTGCCGGCGCTCAGGCTGGCCGCATGGCGGCCGGTCTCGATGCCCTGCCCCGCCGCCTCCACGCCGATCAGGCGCACGCCTTCGTGCTGGATGTAGGGGTAGAAGATGCCCATCGCATTGCTGCCGCCGCCCACGCAGGCGATCACCGCATCGGGCTGGGCGCCGGCGCGGCCGATCATCTCGGGCATCTGCACCAGGCACTCGTCACCGATCACGCGCTGGAAGTCGCGCACCATCATCGGATAAGGGTGCGGGCCGGCCACGGTGCCGATGATGTAGAAGGTGTTCTCGACGTTGGTCACCCAGTCGCGCAGCGCCTCGTTGAGGGCGTCCTTCAGCGTCTTGCTGCCGCTTTCCACCGGCACCACGCGGGCCCCCAGCAGGTGCATGCGGTAGACATTGGGGCTCTGGCGCTTGACGTCCTCGGCGCCCATGTAGACCACGCACTCCATGCCGTAGCGCGCGCAGATGGTGGCGGTGGCCACGCCATGCTGGCCGGCGCCGGTTTCGGCAATGACGCGCGGCTTGCCCATGCGCCGGGCCAGCAGGGCCTGGCCGATGGTGTTGTTGACCTTGTGCGCGCCGGTGTGATTGAGGTCCTCGCGCTTGAGGTGGATTTGCGCGCCGCCGAGCTCGCGCGACAAACGCGCCGCGTGGTAGATCGGACTGGGCCGCCCGACAAAGTGCTTGAGCTCGCGCTGGAATTCGGCCACGAACTCCGGGTCCTGGCGGTAGTGCGCGTAGGCGGCATTGAGCTCGTCGAGCGCATGCACCAGGGTTTCGGCCACAAAGCTGCCGCCGTAGTTCAGCCCGTTGACCGGGCCGAAATGCCCTTGGGCATTGGGTTGCTGGTAGTCGATCATGTCGATGATCCGCATTCGATGGGCCGTGCGCCGCCGCAGCGGTGGCACAGCCGGGTTCAGGGTTCGGGCGAGGCCCGGCCGCCGGTGAATGGCGGCGGGGCGATCAGCCCGCTTCGTCGGCGATGCGGGCATCGGCCTCGCGCACCGCTTCGCAGAACTGGCGCATCAGCGCCGCGTCCTTCAGGCCCTTGGCAAGCTCGACGCCAGACGAGACGTCAACCGCCCAGGGCCGCACCTGCAAGATCCCATCGATCACGCTTACAGGATTCAACCCACCAGACAAAACGACCGGACGGGCGACGTTGGGAGGTACGAGTGACCAATCGAAGGACTTTCCACTGCCGCCGTAGCCCTCGACATGGGCGTCGAGCAGGATGCCGGCTGCGTTCGCATGGGCGAGGGCGAAGTCTAGCAAAGCAAAGCCCGGTGCCATGCGCGCGGCGCGCAGGTAGGGGCGCTGCGCGGCCGCGCAGTCGGCCGGGCTCTCGTCGCCATGAAACTGCAGCAGCGCGTTGGGCACGGCGGCCACCGCCGCGGCCACCTCGGCCGGCGCGGCATTGACGAACAGCAGCACCGGCACCACGAAGGGCGGCAGGCGCCGCGCCAGCTCGGCGGCACGCGCCACCGTCACCGCCCGCGGGCTCTTGGCATACAGCACGAAGCCGATGGCATCGGCGCCACTGGCCACCGCGGCATCGACATCGGCCTCGCGCGTCAGACCGCAGATCTTGATGCGGGTGCGTTGGGTCAGAGGTTGGGTCATGGGAACCAGTCCATCGCCGGCGTGTGGGTGGGGATGCCGTAGCGCGCATCGTAGTCGGCGCCGGCAAAGTACAGCCCATCGGCCGCAAAGGTGGGCGCCGCGGCATCGCGGTGGCGCGCGGCCAGCACCGCCAGCAGCCAGTCGGGCGGCTGGCGGCCGCTGCCCACCGCCACCAGGCAGCCCATGATGTTGCGCACCATGTGGTGCAAAAAAGCCGAGCCGTCGAAATCGAAGCGCCAGTAGCGGCTGCCCGGCTCGCCGCGGCTCTGGATGGCGATGCCGCGCAGCGTCTTCACCGGGCTGCGGGCCTGGCACTCGGCCGAGCGAAAGGACGAAAAATCGTGCTCGCCGATCAGGTGCGCGGCCGCGGCGCGCATGGCCGGGCCATCGAGCGGCCGGAAGATCCAGCCGACCTGGCCGGTTTCAAGCGCCGGGCGCAGCGCCGATTCGAGCAGCAGGTAGCGGTAGCGCCGGCCGGTGGCCGCAAAGCGCGCGTGAAAGTCCTCGGGCACCGGCTGGCACCACTGCAGGCCGATGTCGCGCGGCAGGTAGCGGTTGGTGCCACGCAGCCACGAGAAGGGCTCGCGCTGCACCGGGCTGTCCAGGTGCACCACCTGGTTGAAGGCATGCACACCGGCGTCGGTGCGGCCGGCGCACACCACGCTGACCGGCACATCGGCAAAGCGGCCGAGCGCCGCTTCGAGTGCATCCTGCACCGTGCCACCGCCCGGCTGACTCTGCCAGCCCCGGTAGGCGGTGCCACGGTAGGCGACGCCCAGCGCGATGCGCTGAACGCCGGCACTCACCCGAGACTGTCGAGCATCGCCTGCGCCTTGGCGCGCAGCGTGCCCTGGGCCTTGGCCACCACCTCTGCCACCAGGTCGCGGGCGCCTTCCAGATCACCGATCTGGCGGAACTCCTCGGCCAGCTCGAGCTTGCGTGCCAGCGGATCGGCGTCGTCGGGCAGCAGGTGCTCGAGGTGGCCCGGCGCGGTGGGCGTGGTGTCGCGCGCATCGAGGCGCGAATCGCCGAAGCCCGGCGTGCCGCTGTTGCGCACCGACACCATGGTCTGCGTGCGCTCGTCCATCGGCTCGTCGAGCGACATCGACAGCGAGTCGAAATCGAGGTCGGCCCGCGCCGGGCTGGGCGCCGGTGCACGCGGCGGCACCTGGGTGCGCGTGCCGAAGTCGAAATCAAGGCCGTTGTCGGACGGGCGCTGCAGGCTGGGCGCCAGCGGCTGGGTCATCTCGGCCGGCTGGGTGGGCAGGTCGCCCGGGCCGGTGAGATCGAGGTCGAGGTCCAGGTCGAGATCCAGGTCGACGCTGTGCGGCTGCGTGGGCTGGGCCGCCGGATCGTCGGGCGACAGCGTGCTGTGGCCGTGGGTCAGCGCATGCGGCTGGGTGGTGGCCGACAGCGGCTCGACAACCACGCGCTCGCCGTCGAGGATGATCTCCTCGGGATGGCCGCCCGGCTGGTAGAGCTGGTTGTCGGGGTCGATCTGCAGGCCCAGCTCCTGGGCACGCGACCAGTCGTTGCCCATGCCCTTGGTCAGCGCATACAGCTGGGTGGCCAGCAGTTCGAAGCCCTTGGTGTCGCGGCGCTTGGCGTACACCTCGAGCAGCTTGGTGCGCACCGCCAGCCGGTCGGGCGTGGCGCGCATCGCCTCCTTGAGGATTTCTTCGGCCTGCAGGTCGCGGCCATAGGCCAGGTAGACATCGGCCTCGGCCACCGGGTCGACGTCACCGATGGCATCGAGCTGGCTCAGCGAGTAGCCCATCGAGCTGGCCCCGCTGGGCGAGGCTTCGCGCGTGTCGACGCGCTGGCCGCCGCTGGCACCGAAGAACGAGTCGGGCTGCATCCGGCTTTCGAGGAACGAGGTCTCCGAGCCGGCCTTGTCGAGCCTGCGGCGCATGCGCCAGGCCACCAGTGCGGCAATCGCCACAGCCAGCACGCCCAGCCCCGGCAGCAGCCAGGGCTTGGCGGTGAGGCTGTCCATCAGCCCGCCACCCAGCTCGGCCTGCGGATCGGGCAGCGGCAGCGGCGGCTTGCTGGCCGGCAGCGCGGCCGTGACCGGCAGCGGCGCGGCGCTGCTGGCCGGGGCCGTGGCCACCGCAGCGGGCGCCGGTGCCGGGGGCAGCACTGCGGACGCCGGGGCCACCACGGGTGCCGGCATCGGTGCCGCGGCCGGCGGCACGGTGGGCGCCGTTGTGGCGGCCGGTGCCGTGCCCTGCTGCAGCTTCTTGAGGTCTTCGACGTTGCGCGTGAGCTCGGCCACCCGGGTGGCGGCTTCCTTGCGCTCGGTGGATTGCGAGGCTTGCACCTCGGGCGCGTTGGCCTTGACCGCACCGCTGCTGAGCTTGAGCTTGTCGGGCGTGGGCGCGGCAGCCTGCTTGCGGTCGTCGACCGTGGTCTGCACGCTGCCCTGGGCCTGGCGTGCGGGGGCGGTCTGGGCCGGCGCCGGCGGTGCCTCGGCCGCCAGGCGGCTGCGGTAGGCACCGAAATCGGCGCTCTGCGCCATGATGATGCGCCGCGCCTCGGCCACCGGAATGCCTTGCAGCGCCTCGGCGGTGGGCAGCTTCAGCACCGATCCGGCGCGCAGGCGGTTGATGTTGTCCTTGATGAAGGCGTCGGGGTTGGCACGGTACAGGCCGGCCAGCATCTGGTCGAGCGACACCCCGGCCGGCACATTGCGCGAGGCGATGCGGCTGAGCGATTCTCCCGGGCGCACCGCATGCTCGGCGGCGCCGGGGCCGGCCGGCATGGCGGGCGGGCGGGCGGCAGCGGCCACCGGAGCAGGCGCCGCTGGGCGCGGACGCTCAGCGCGCTCAGCACGCTCGACCACCGGTGCGGGGGCCTGGCGCGGAGCGGGCGCCGGACGGCCGGCCGGGGCCTGGCCGGCCTCAGGTGCCGTGCGGGGCGCGGCGGCAATCACCGGCGCCACGGCGGCGGGCGCGGGCGGCGGGGCGTTGCGGCTGCCGGGCGGATCGAACAGCAGCGTGTATTCGCGCACCAGGCGGCCGGCGCTGGAATTGACCTCGAGGATCACCTCGATGAAGGGCTCCTGCACCGCGCGATCGCCGGTCAGGCGCACAAAGGCGCGGCCGTCGCGGCGCACCACGCTGGCCTGCACACCGCCGAGCACGGCGTTGTAGTCGACACCGGCCGTGCGGTAGGCATCGGGCGAGGCCACGCGCACGGTGAGCGTGGCGGCTTCTTCGGGCGCCAGGCTGGTGATGTCGATCTCGGCGCGCATGCCTTCGCCAAGCGCAGACTGCACTGACAAACGCCCCAAGCCGACGGCCATGGCGTCGAGCGGCGCAGCACCAAGGGCGGCCGCAGCAGCCAGGGCCAGCGCAGTGCGGGCGGCGAAAAGGGGGCGGTTGTTCAAGGCATCTCCACAACAGCATCGGGGCACTGCCAGTCGGCAGCGCCGCCAGGGGTGATTGTCAGGCCCTGATCGGACACCCGAACCCAACCCCGGATGCGCGAAACCACAATAGCATCAGGCAGATACGCTGACAAGCTCATGCATTGTCTGACGTTCGAGGGTGCGCGGGCGGTTGCCCTCCCGCGCACAACCTGCGATGTTGCCATGTGGCAACGGGTGGTTCCCGTCTCCGGTAACCACCCGTCACACGACAGCCGTCACGCTTGACGCGTGATTTACCGGCAGTTCACGCCAGTATCAACGCTCGATCAGGATGCGAAGCATGCGACGCAGCGGCTCGGCAGCGCCCCACAGCAGCTGGTCGCCGATGGTGAAGGCCCCCACATACGCGGGGCCCATCGCCAGCTTGCGCACCCGGCCCACGGGGATGGTCATGGTGCCGGTGACGGCCACCGGCGTCAGATCCTGGATCGTGGCCTCGCGGGTGTTGGGCACCAGCTTCACCCACGGGTTGTCGGCGGCGATCATGGCCTCGAGGTCGGCCACCGGCACGTCCTTCGTCAGCTTGAAGGTCAGCGCCTGGCTGTGGCATCGCATCGCCCCCACGCGCACGCAGAAGCCGTCGACCGGGATCGCGGCCGAACCGAAGCCTTCGCCCTGGCCGAGGATCTTGTTGGTCTCGGCCATGCCCTTCCACTCTTCCTTGGACTGGCCCCAGCCGGGCTCGTCGCGGCCCTTGCCGATGCCCAGATCCTTGTCGATCCAGGGGATCAGCGAGCCGCCCAGCGGCACGCCGAAGTTGGCGGTCTCGGCGGCCGACAGGCTGCGCTGCTTGGCGATGACCTTGCGGTCGATCTCGAGGATGGCGCTCTTGGGGTCATCGAGCAGGGCCTTGACCTCGGCGTTCAGCGTGCCGTACTGGGTGAGCAGCTCGCGCATGTGCTGGGCGCCACCGCCGCTGGCGGCCTGGTAGGTTTGCGTGGACATCCACTCCACCAGGCCGGCCTTGTACAGCGCGCCCACGCCCATCAGCATGCAGCTGACGGTGCAGTTGCCGCCGATCCAGTCGCGACCACCGGCCGCCAGGCTGCTCTGGATGACCGGCATGTTGACCGGGTCGAGCACGATCACGGCCTTGGGGTCCATGCGCAGCGTGCTGGCGGCGTCGATCCAGTGGCCGGTCCAGCCGGCGGCGCGCAGCTTGGGGTACACCTCGCTGGTGTAGTCGCCGCCCTGGCAGCTGATGATGGCCTCGCAGCGCTTGAGCGCGTCGATGTCGTAGCCGCTTTGCAGCGTGGTTTCGTTCTTGGCCTGGGCCGGGGCAGCGCCACCGGCGTTGCTGGTGGAGAAGAACAGCGGCTCGATCAGCGCGAAGTCGTTCTCGGCCTGCATGCGGTCCATCAGCACCGATCCGACCATGCCGCGCCAGCCGACCAGGCCGACGAGAGGGTTCTTGGACAAAGCCATCTCAATTACCTTTTCAACAGTCAACTCCAGACCCTGGGTTCTCCCGGCTCGAATCGCCAGGGTCCAGAGGGAGGGTGTGGGCGAAACGATCCGAGAGCGCTAGCTCTTGGTAATGGTTTTGCCGGTAATTGCCGCAACCACGGCGTCGCCCATGGCGACGGTGCCCACCTTGTGCGTGCCCTCGGACCAGATGTCGCCGGTGCGCAGACCGGCCGACAGCACCGCCTGCACCGCGGATTCGATCCGGGCGGCAGCGTCGGGCTGGTGGAGGGAGTAGCGGAGCATCATGGCAGCGGAAAGGATTGTAGCCAACGGGTTGGCCACACCCTTGCCGGCGATGTCGGGCGCGCTGCCGTGGCTGGGCTCGTACAGGCCCTTGTTGGCCTTGTCGAGGCTGGCCGAGGGCAGCATGCCGATGCTGCCGGTGAGCATGGCGGCCTCGTCGGACAGGATGTCGCCGAACATGTTGCCGGTGACCACCACGTCAAAGGCCTTGGGCGCCTTGACCAGCTGCATGGCCGCGTTGTCGACGTACATGTGGTCGAGGGCCACGTCGGGGTACTGGGCATGCACCTCGGTGACCACGTCCTTCCAGAACTGGAAGGTCTCCAGCACATTGGCCTTGTCGACCGAGGTGACCTTCTTGTTGCGCTTGCGTGCGGCCTGGAAGGCCACATGGGCGATGCGCTCGATCTCGGGCCGGCTGTAGCGCATGGTGTCGAAGGCTTCCTCGGCCCCGGGGAAGTGGCCATCCACCGCCACGCGGCGGCCGCGCGGCTGGCCGAAGTAGATGTCGCCAGTGAGCTCGCGGATGATCAGGATGTCGAGCCCCGCCACCAGCTCGGGCTTCAGGCTGCTGGCATGGGTGAGCTGCGGGTAGCAGATGGCCGGGCGGAAGTTGGCAAACAGGCCCAGGTGCTTGCGCAGGCCCAGGATGGCCTGCTCAGGCCGGAACTGGCGCTCGAGCTTGTCGTACTTCCAGTCGCCCACGGCGCCGAACAGCACGGCGTCGGCGCTCTTGGCCAGGTTCAGCGTGGCCTCGGGCAGCGGGTGGCCGTGGGCGTCGTACGCGGCACCACCCACCAGGGCGGTCTCGGTTTCGAACTTCAGGTCGAGGACGTTCAGCACCTTCACGGCCTCGGCCATGATTTCAGTGCCGATGCCGTCACCGGGGAGGATGGCGATCTTCATGGGTTGCTCTCTTCTCTTTACGGTATTGCTTGAAATTGTGGCCTGGGGTGGGGTGTTTGGCTTGGCTTGGCTTGGCTTGGCTTGGCTTGGCTTGGCTTGGCTTGCTTCGGCTTGCGCGGGGTCCGCGGCCGCCGGGTGACCGGATTGCTCCGTGTCCCCCGGGCGCCGCTGCGCGACGCCCTCCTCCTTTACCTGCGCAATCCGGTCACCCGGCGTCCGCGGCCCTGGCACCGTTGCCCACTGCGCCGAGGTTCTTGGCATGCGGCGGTCGTTCCTTAGCGCCGGGGTGGGGTGGCGCGCTTTACGCAGGTAAAGGAGGAGGCCGGAGCGAAGCGCAGGCCGGGGGACACGGAGTAAAGCGCGTCACCCCAGCCCGGCGCGATCGCTCAGACTGCAGCAAACCATCGGCCCAAACCTATCACCCACCCAGCTTCTGCGCCAACCAAGGCATGCGCGCAATGCGCTCGGCCTCGAAGGCCTTGATCTTGTCGGCGTGGCGCAGCGTCAGGCCGATGTCGTCGAAGCCGTTGACCAGGCAGTACTTGCGGAAGGCCTGCACCTCGAACGGGATCTCGCTGCCATCGCCCTTGACGATCACCTGGCGCGGCAGGTCAATCGTGAGGCTGTAGCCCGGGAAGGCCGCCACTTCGTCAAACAGGCGAGCCACCACGGCCTCGTCGAGCGCGATCGGCAGCAGGCCGTTCTTGAAGCAGTTGTTGAAGAAGATGTCGGCAAAGCTGGGCGCGATGATGGCGCGAAAGCCATATTGCTCCAGCGCCCAGGGCGCGTGCTCGCGGCTCGAGCCGCAGCCGAAGTTCTTGCGCGCCAGCAGCACGCTGGCACCGGCGTAGCGCGGCTGGTTGAGCACGAAATCGGGGTTGGGCCGGCGCTCGGCGGGGTTCTGGCAGGGCTCGCCCTTGTCGAGGTAGCGCCACTCGTCGAACAGGTTGGGGCCGAAGCCCGCGCGCGCGATCGACTTGAGGAACTGCTTGGGGATGATCGCGTCGGTGTCGACATTGGCGCGGTCCATCGGGGCCACCAGGCCCTGGTGCACGGTAAAGGCTTGCATGGGTTCGGGCTCCTTCAGGCGATGCGGCGCACGTCGACAAAGTGGCCGGCCAGCGCGGCGGCGGCGGCCATGGCCGGGCTCACCAGGTGGGTGCGGCCGCCATTGCCCTGGCGCCCTTCGAAATTGCGGTTGCTGGTGCTGGCGCAGCGCTCGCCGGGCTCCAGGCGGTCGGCGTTCATGGCCAGGCACATGCTGCAGCCGGGCTCGCGCCACTCGAAGCCGGCGGCCTTGAAGACCTCGTGCAGGCCCTCCTTCTCGGCCTGCGCCTTCACCTGGCCCGAGCCGGGCACCACCATCGCCAGCTTGACGTTGGCCGCCACCTTGCCACCCACCTTGCGCACCACGGCGGCGGCTTCGCGCATGTCCTCGATGCGGCTGTTGGTGCAGCTGCCGATGAACACCTTGTCGATGAGGATGTCGCCGATGGCCTTGTTGGGCTGCAGGCCCATGTAGCTGAGCGCGCGCTCGATGGCGCCGCGCTTGACCTCGTCCTTTTCCTTGTCGGGATCGGGCACACGGCCGTCGATGGGCAGCACCATCTCGGGGCTGGTGCCCCAGGTCACCTGCGGCAGGATCTGCGCCGCGTCGAGCTCGACCACGGTGTCGAACACCGCGCCGGGGTCGCTGTGCAGCGTGCGCCACTGGCTCACCGCGTGATCCCATTCCACGCCACCCACGAAGCGGCCGGTCTGCGCATCGGTGCCGGGCGTGAACGGCCGGCCCTTGACGTACTCGAGCGTGGTGTCGTCCACCGCCACCAGGCCGGCGCGGGCGCCGGCTTCGATGGCCATGTTGCACACGGTCATGCGGCCTTCCATGCTGAGGCCGCGGATCGCCGAGCCGGCGAACTCGATGGTGTAGCCGGTGCCGCCGGCGGTGCCGATGCGGCCGATGATGGCCAGCACGATGTCCTTGCCGGTCACGCCGCGGGCCAGCGTGCCCTCCACCTTGATCAGCATGTTCTTGGCCTTCTTGGCCAGCAGGGTCTGGGTGGCCATCACATGCTCGACCTCGCTGGTGCCGATGCCATGCGCCAGCGCACCGAAGGCGCCATGGGTGCTGGTGTGGCTGTCGCCGCAGACCACGGTCATGCCCGGCAGCGTGGCGCCGTTCTCGGGGCCGATGACGTGCACGATGCCCTGGCGCTTGTCGAGGAACGGAAAGTAGGCCGCGGCGCCGAAGGCCCGGATGTTGGCGTCGAGCGTGGTCACCTGCTGCTTGCTGGTGGGATCGGTGATGCCGTCGTAGCCCAGCTCCCAGCCGGTGGTGGGCGTGTTGTGGTCGGCGGTGGCCACGATGGAACTCACCCGCCACACCTTGCGGCCGGCCAGGCGCAGGCCCTCGAAGGCCTGCGGGCTGGTCACCTCGTGCACCAGGTGGCGGTCGATGTAGAGGATGGCGGTGCCGTCGTCCTCGGTGTGGACGACGTGGTCGTCCCACAGCTTGTCGTAGAGCGTGCGTGCGGTCATGGCTTACCTCTTGGGGGAGCGGGATTGTCGCGCCGAAGCCGCGTCGGGCCCAGCGCCGGAAAGGCTTGTATCGGTGGCCGCGGGCGGGCACAGCGCGTCGATGAAGCGCTGCACCACCGCCGGCTGCACCGCCTGCGGGCGCACCGCCAGCAGGTAGGGGCGGCGCGACCAGTCTTCGGCCAGCGCCAGCGGCGTGATCGCGAAGATGCGGGCAAAGCGCTGCGCCACCACCGCCGGCAGCACGGCCACGCCCAGGCCGGCCTCCACCAGCTGGGCGATGGCGTCAAAGCCGCGCACCTGCACCCGCACGTTGAGCGTGCGGCCCAGCGCCTGGGCACGCTCGCGCATCTGCTCGTGCACCGCGGCGCCCAGGTGCAGGCCGACGATGTCGTAGCCCAGCAGCGCGTCGAAGCGCACCGCACCGGGCGGTGCCTCGGCCACGCCGACGCCCGCCTGCGGCGCGCCGGCCTGCCGGGCCAGCGCATGGCCCTGCGGCACCAGCACCGCCAGCTCGCCATCGCGGTAGGGCCGGCAATCCAGTCCGGCCTCGTGCTGCGGCGGCACGAAGATGCCCACATCGGCGCGGCCCGAGGTCACCGCCGCCTGCACCTCGGCACTGGTGAGGTCTTCAAGGCTGATGCGGATGCCCGGATGGGCCTGGCTGAACGCCGCCAGATCGGCCGGCAGGCATTCGGCAATGGCCCCGGCATTGGCGGCGATGCGCAGGTGGCCCTTGATGCCGCGCGAGAACTCGACCACCTCGCTCTCCAGCGCATGCAGGCTGGCGTGCAGCGAGCGGATGTGGCGCACCAGCGCGCGGCCGGCCTCGGTGGTTTCAACCCCGCGCGCCCGGCGCTCGAACAGCGCCACGCCGAGCCGGGTTTCCAGATCGCTCAGGCGCTTGCTGGCGGCGGCCAGGGCCAGGTGCTCGCGCTCGGCGCCGCGCGTGATGCTGCGCGTCTCGGCAATGGCGAGCACCAGGTTCAGCGTGACGAGGTCGAAGCGCATGCGGCGGGCGGCGGGCTGGCGGACGGCGGAGGTGCACTTGTGGGGATGGCGCACCCAGACCCCAATGATGCACGAAGCCTGAGCAGCACGTTCTCAGCAATTGGCAATCCACACTTCGTGCCACACGAACGCTGAAGCCGGCCGCTGCCGGTAGCATGCGCGGCCTGTGTCGCCCACATGTCAGCCGCATGACGCCCGCCGCATGAGCCTTGCCACCACCCCCCTGCCCACCGCCGCCGCGCCGGCCCTTGACCCCGCCGCACTGGCCGAGCAGATCCGGGCCGAGCTGCGCGCCCGCGACGCGGTGCTGGTGGCCCACTACTACGTGGACGGCGCGCTGCAAGACCTGGCCCAGGCCAGCGGCGGCTGCGTGGCCGATTCGCTGGAAATGGCGCGTTTTGGCCGCCAGCACCCGGCGCGCACCCTGGTGGTGGCCGGGGTGCGCTTCATGGGCGAGACGGCCAAGATCCTGTCGCCCGACAAGCGGGTCTTGATGCCCGAGCTCGAGGCCACCTGCTCGCTCGACCTGGGCTGCCCGCCCGAGGCCTTTGCGGCCTTCTGCGATGCCCACCCCGAGCGCAGCGTGGTGGTGTATGCCAACACCAGTGCCGCGGTGAAGGCGCGTGCCGACTGGATGGTGACCAGCGCCTGCGCGCTGCCCATCGTGCAGCACCTGGCCGACCAGGGCCGCAAGATCCTGTGGGCACCCGACAAGCACCTGGGCCACTACATCCAGCAGCAGACCGGCGCCGACATGCTGATGTGGGACGGCAGCTGCATCGTGCACGAGGAGTTCAAGGCCACCGAGCTGCAGCTGATGCGCGAGCAGTACCCCGACGCCCTGGTGCTGGTGCACCCCGAGAGCCCGGCCGGCGTGGTGGCCCAGGCCGATGTGGTGGGCTCGACCTCGGCGCTGCTGAAGGCGGTGGCCGATGCGCCCGCCGGCCGCTTCATCGTGGCCACCGACAACGGCATGCTGCACCGCATGCGCCAGCTGGCACCGGCCGCGGTGCTGATGGAAGCCCCCACCTCGGGCCGCAGCGCCACCTGCAAGAGCTGCGCGCACTGCCCGTGGATGGCGATGAACGCGCTGGAAGGCGTGCTGCACTGCCTGCGCAGCGGCAGCGGCGAGATCCGGCTCGACGAGGGCGTGCGCCTACGGGCGCTGGGCTGCATCGAGCGCATGCTCGACTTCACCGCCACGCGGCCCGCCGCCACCGCCGTGCCACCCGGCGGCTTTGTGCGCCACATCGGGGCCGCCTGAGCCTCGCCTCGCCTCGCCTCGCCTCGCCCCGCTCCGCCCAGCCCAGCCCAGCCATGACCGAACGCTTCCAACCCACGGCCGCCAACGAGGGCCTCGAGGCCGCACGCCGGCGCAACATCCACGACGCGCTGGCCGAGGACATCGGCCGCGCCGACTGGACCGGCCTGCTGGTGCCGGCCACGGCCCGGGTGCGCGCCGCGCTGCGTGTGCGCGAGGCCGCGGTGCTGGCCGGCCGCGACTGGTTCGAGGGCTGCGTGCGCGCGCTCGATGCCGACGCCCGGCTGGCCTGGCGCTGCGACGAAGGCGCGCTGATGGCGGCCGACAGCATCGTGTGCGACATCGAGGCCCAGGCCCGCGCACTGCTGGCGGCCGAGCGGCCGGCGCTGAACTTCCTGCAGCTGCTGTCGGCCACCGCCACGCGCACGCGGCAGCATGTGGATGCGATTGCCGGCGCCTCGCCCAACCCGCGCGGCTGCGCCATCCTGGACACGCGCAAGACCCTGCCGGGCCTGCGTCAGGCGCAAAAGTACGCGGTGCGGGTGGGCGGCGGCTGCAACCAGCGCCTGGCGCTGTGGGACGGCATCCTGATCAAGGAGAACCACATCGCCGCGGCCGGCGGCATCGCCCCGGCGCTGGCCGCGGCGCAGGCGCTGGACGCCGGCGTGTCGGTGCAGATCGAGGTGGAAACCATCGCCCAGCTGCGCGAAGCCCTGGCCCATGGCGCCACCAGCGTGCTGCTCGACAACTTCAGCCTGGCGCTGATGTGCGAGGCGGTGGCGCTGAACGCCGGCCGCGCGCTGCTGGAGGTGTCGGGCGGCGTCACGCTGGCGCAGCTGCGCGACATTGCCGCCACCGGGGTGGACCGCATCTCGATCGGCAGCCTGACCAAGGATGTGCAGGCCACCGACTATTCGCTGCGCGTGCTAGGGCCTGTTCACACGACGTGACGCCCGTCCAGCACGGTGGCCAGGGCCACCGGCAGCGTGTCGGGCCAGTCGCGGCTGTGGTGCAGGCCGCGGCTTTCATGCCGCTGCAGCGCGCTGCGCACCACCAGCTCGGCGCAATCGACCAGGTTGCGCAGCTCCAGCAGGTCGCGCGTGAGGCGAAAGCGCGCGTAGTACTCGTCGATCTCGTGGCGCAGCAGCGCGATGCGGGCCTGCGCCCGCTGCAGCCGCCGCGTGCTGCGCACGATGCCCACGTAGTTCCACATCAGCAGTCGCAGCTCGTCCCAGTTGTGGCTGACCACCACCAGCTCGTCGGCGTCGCTGACCTGGCTCTCGTCCCAGGCCGGCAGCGGCGGCACCGCCCGCGGCGGCTCGGCCAGCAGGTGCTCGGCGCAGGCGCGGCCGGTGACCACGCATTCCAGCAGGCTGTTGCTGGCCAGGCGGTTGGCGCCATGCAGGCCGGTGCAGGCGGCCTCGCCCACGGCGTGCAGGCCCGGCAGATCGGTGCGGCCGGCCAGATCGGCCACCACGCCGCCGCAGCTGTAGTGCGCCGCCGGCACCACCGGGATGGGCTGGCGCGCGATGTCCAGGCCCAGCGCCAGGCAGCGCGCATGGATGGTGGGAAAGTGCTGCTTCAAGAAGGCCTCGCCCAGCGCGGTGGCGTCGAGCAGCACATGGTCGAGGCCATGGCGCTTCATCTCGGCGTCGATGGCGCGGGCCACGATGTCGCGCGGCGCCAGCTCGGCGCGGGCATCGTGGGCTGGCATGAAGCGCAGGCCGGCGGCGTCGCTGCTGCCGCCCACGCCCGGCGGCAGGCGCAGCACCGCGCCTTCGCCGCGCAGCGCCTCGGTGATCAGGAAGCGGCGGTCCTGCGGGTGGTACAGGCAGGTGGGATGGAACTGGATGAACTCCATGTTGGCCACCCGGCAACCCGCGCGCCAGGCCATGGCCACGCCGTCGCCGGTGGCCGTATCCGGGTTGCTGGTGTAGCGGTAGACCTTGCCGATGCCGCCGGTGGCCAGCACCACGGCCTGCGCCGGCAGCGCCTGCACCCGGCCACTGGCCAGATCGAGCGCGTAGACGCCCCACACGCGCGGCGCGGCGCCTGCAGGCGCCATGGCGTCGTCGGCCGGGGCGTGATTGGCCGGGGCGCCATCGGCCGAGGCGCCATCGGCCGGGCCGGCAGCGCCCAGGTGGCGCCTGGTGAGGTGGCGGTCGGTGATCAGGTCGACCACCATGGCCTCGGTGCGCACCTGGATGTTCGGGTGCGCCAGCACCTGGCGCAGCAGCGCGGCATGGATGGCGGCGCCGGTGGCATCGGCGGCATGGGCGATGCGGCGCACGCCGTGGCCGCCCTCGCGCGTGAGGTGCAGGCCCAGCGGGCCGCCCGACTCGGCCGTGAACGGCACGCCCTGGGCCTGCAGCCAGGCCACGGCCTCGGCACTGGCCGCCGAGATGCGGCGCGCCGCCGCCTCGTCCACCAGGCCGGCGCCGGCCGCCATGGTGTCGTGCACATGGGCCTCGACGCTGTCGTCGGCCCCCAGCACGCCCACGATGCCGCCCTGGGCCCAGGCGGTGGCGGCATCATCGAGCCGGCGCTTGGCCAGCAGCAGCACCGGCTGCCGCCGCGCCAGGTGCAGCGCGGTGCTGAGGCCGGCCAGGCCGGCACCGACCACGATCACCGGCGCCTCGCCCGGGCCGCTGCGGCGGGTGGCGGCGGCCGGGGCGGCGGCCCGGGCGGCGGATTCGGTGGCGGCGTGGGTCATGGCGGGCGCTGAAGCTGCGGATGCGGATGCGGATGCGGATGCGGATGCGGATGCGGATCGTGCCTGAAGGCGGGTGGGTCGGGGCTGGCGGGCCCGGCATCCGGCCCTGACACCCGGGCATGAAATCCGGGCCAGACACCCAGGCCTGACGCCCAACGCCATACACCCAACACGCATGTTACGCGGCAATGCCAGCCGGCACCGTGCCGGCGGCGCCGCAGCGCCATCGGGGCGGCCGCAAAACCATTGGGGGGGGTGCGGCCCGCGCCGCACGCCGCCGCCGACTCACATCGGTGAACGTGGGCGGGGGCGGGCTTGCGCGCCGGGTAGGCGCCTGGGTGTCCGGCGGGGCCGCGGCTGCATCATCGGCGCAGCGGCGGCCGGGCGTGCACGCAAGTCTTCAACACGGGCTTCGCCCGGCACGAAACCAGCCCGGGCAAGGCGGCGGCCTGCCGCCGGTTCAGTCGCCCTCGGCGGCCACGCCGTCGTCCACCGGTTCGGCCGGCTCGGCGGCCACCGCCCGCACCACGGTCACCGGCACCGGGCTGTGGTCCAGCAGGGCCAGGGCCACGCTGCCCGGCCCGCCGGCCTGGGCATCGGTGACGCCGCGCGCGCCCATCACCACGGCCTGGCAGCCGTAGTTCTCCAGCAGCTCCAGCAGCAGCGGCGCGGGCTGGCCGCCGGCCACCTCGCTTTCCCACGACACGCCGGCCGCGTCCAGCAGCGCCTCGGCCGGGGCCAGCAGGTCGGCACCAGCGGCGGTGCGCACCGCCTCAAGCACCTGGGCATCGTGGGCGGTGACCACCTCGTACAGCGATGGCGGCTCCTGCACGTTCACCAGCACCATCTCGGCCGCCAGGCCCTGGCGCACCAGGGCCAGCGCATGCGCCACGGCCGCCAGGGCATCGGGTGAACCGTCAACGGGCAGCAGGATCTTCATCATGGGCTCCAGGCCTGGCTTCGATGCACCAGCATACGCGCCACCCTGGCCGGTGCCTTGCCCACGGTCAAGCCGGGCCGGCGGGCGCCGCCGTGGTGTGCCCCGGTGGGTCTTGCCCGGGCCTCAGCCCAGCGCGGCCACCACCTCGGGCGGGGCCTGCACCAGCTCGATCAGCACGCCCTCGCCGCCGATCGGGAACTCGTCGCTGGCCTTGGGGTGGATGAAGCAGATGTCGTGGCCCGCCGCACCCTTGCGGATGCCGCCCGGCGCAAAGCGCACGCCGTTGGCGCCCATCCACTCGACGGCCAGGGCCAGGTTGTCCACCCACAGGCCCACATGGTTCAGCGGCGTGGCGTGCACGGCCGGCTTCTTGTCGGGGTCGAGCGGCTGCATCAGGTCCACCTCGACCGCATGCGGCCCAGAGCCCAGCGCGCAGATGTCCTCGTCGACGTTCTCGCGCTCGGACACGAAGCTGCTCTTGACGCTCAGGCCGAAGATGTCGACCCACAGCTTCTGCAGGCGCTGCTTGTCCGGGCCGCCGATGGCGATCTGCTGGATGCCGAGGATCTTGAAGGGCTTGGGCGTGGGCATGGCGGTCTTTTTTGATGGACGGTGGTGGCGCGCCGTGGCGCGGGCTCGGATGCTCAGGCGCCGGCGCCGGCCACCGGCAGATCCAGCCGGCGCAGCAGCGCGCGGTCGGCCTGCGCATCGGGGTTGCCGGTGACCAGCAGCTTGTCGCCGTAGAAGATCGAGTTGGCGCCGGCCATGTAGCACAGCGCCTGGATGCCGTCGCCCAGCTCGCGGCGGCCGGCCGACAGGCGCACCCGGGCCTGCGGCATGCTGATGCGCGCGGCGGCAATCACGCGCACCACCTCGAACGGATCAACCGGCTCGGCGCCGGCCAGCGGCGTGCCTTCCACGCGCACCAGCTGGTTCACCGGCACCGATTCGGGCTGCGGGCTCAGGCTGGCCAGCTCGGCGATCAGGCCGGCGCGCTGCGCCTGGGTTTCGCCCATGCCCACGATGCCGCCGCAGCACACGGCAATGCCGGCCTCGCGCACATGGGCCAGGGTGTCGAGCCGGTCCTGGTAGGTGCGGGTGGAGATGATGTCGCCGTAGAAATCGGGCGCGCTGTCGAGGTTGTGGTTGTAGTAGTCGAGCCCGGCCTCGCGCAGCGTGCGGGCCTGGTGCTGTTCCAGCATGCCCAGCGTCACGCAGGTCTGCAGGCCCAGGTCCTTCACGCCGCGCACCAGCTCGGCCACCTTCTCGACATCGCGGTCCTTGGGCGCACGCCAGGCGGCGCCCATGCAAAAGCGCGCGGCCCCGGCGGCCTGCGCCGCACGTGCAGCCTCGAGCACGCTGTCCAGGCCCATCAGCTTGCCGGCCTCGACACCGGTGTCGTGGTGCGCGCTCTGCGGGCAGTAGCCGCAATCCTCGGGGCAGCCCCCGGTCTTGACCGACAGCAGCGAGGCCAGCTCGATGTCACCCGCCGGAAAGTGGGCGCGGTGCACCGCATGCGCCTGCTGCACCAGGGCCATGAAGGGCTGCTGCATCAGCGCCAGCACGGTGTCGGCCGTCCAGCGGCCGGTGGCGGCAGCGGGGCCGGTGGCAGCGGCCGGCGCGCGGCGGTGCAAGGTGATGGGTTGCGGCAGGGTGGACAACTGGCTCATGGGTTCTCGACACAAAAAAGGGGCGCCCGGGCCAGCCGGGCGCCGCCAGGGCGCGGATCAGGCGAACTGGATGATCGGCTGGTCGACCGACAGGCTCTCGCCCTGGGTCGCCAGCACCTCGGCCACCGTGCCGTCCTGCGCGGCGGTGAGGATGTTCTCCATTTTCATGGCTTCGATGGTGGCCAGGCGCTCGCCGGCCTGCACGGCCTGGCCCGGCTTGACCGCCACGTTGACCAGCAGGCCCGGCATCGGCGAGAGCAGGAACTTGCTCATGTCGGCCGGCGCCTTGAAGGGCATCACGCGCAGCAGCTCGGCGGCGCGTGCGCTCATCAGCTGGGCATCGATGGCCAGGCCGTTGTGCGACACGCGATACCACAGCCCATGGCGCTCGACCTGGGCGGTAAACGGCCGGCCGTTGCAGCGGCCCTCGGCGCGGATGCCGCCAAAGCGCCAGTCCTTGTCGATGACATAGGTCTTGCCGCCCTCGATGCTGACCGTGACCTGGCCGTTGGCCTGGATGCGCAGCGGCACATAGCGGTGCTGGCCGGCCTCGCCCTTGACCACGGCGGTGAACTGCTCGCCGATCTGCACGCCATGGCCGGGCAGCTGGCCGCTGATGCCGGCCGCGCGGTCGCGGTAGCGGCGGTACACCGTGGCGGCCAGGGCCACCAGCAGGTCGGGCTCGTCGTGCGGCACGTCGGCGGCCGCGAAGCCCTTGGGGTAGTGCTCGGCAATGAAGCCGGTGTTGAAGTCACCGCTCTGGAACTTGGGGTGCGCCAGCAGCGCGCTCTGGAACGGGATGTTGCTGCTGATGCCGCGGATCACGAAGCCGTTGAGCGCCTCGCGCATCTTCTCGATGGCATCGGCGCGGTCGACGCCGTGCACGATCAGCTTGGCGATCATCGAGTCGTAGAACATCGGGATCTCGCCGCCCTCGGTCACGCCCGTATCAACGCGCACGCCACCGCCCTCGGGCACCGGCAGCGAGGCTTCCATCGTGGTGGCCGGCGGTGCATAACGCACCAGGCGGCCGGTGGACGGCAGGAAGTTGCGGAACGGGTCTTCGGCGTTGATGCGGCATTCCATCGCCCAGCCGCGGCGCGGGATGTCGGCCTGGCCGAAGCTCAGCGCCTGGCCGGCGGCCACGCGGATCATCTGCTCCACCAGATCGAGCCCGGTGATGCACTCGGTGACCGGGTGCTCCACCTGCAGCCGGGTGTTCATTTCCAGGAAGTAGAAGCTCTGGTCCTTGCCGACCACGAACTCCACCGTGCCGGCGCTCTGGTACTTCACCGCCTTGGCCAGCGCCACGGCCTGCTCGCCCATGGCCTGGCGCGTGGCCTCGCTGATGAAGGGCGACGGCGCCTCCTCGATCACCTTCTGGTGGCGGCGCTGGATGCTGCACTCGCGCTCGTGCAGGTAGACCACATTGCCCTGCGAATCGCCCAGCACCTGGATCTCGATGTGGCGCGGGCTCTCGACGAACTTCTCGATGAACACGCGGTCATCGCCGAAGCTGTTGCGCGCCTCGTTGCGGCAGGCGCTGAAGCCCTCGAAGGCTTCCTTGTCGTTGAAGGCCACGCGCAGGCCCTTGCCGCCGCCGCCGGCGCTGGCCTTGATCATCACCGGGTAGCCGATGTCGCGGGCGATCTCCACCGCGCGCTCGGGTGCCTCGATGGCATCGTTCCAGCCCGGAATGGTGTTGACCTTGGCCTCGTTGGCCAGCTTCTTCGAGGCGATCTTGTCGCCCATGGCCGCGATGCTGTAGTGCTTGGGGCCGATGAAGGTGATGCCTTCTTCTTCCACGCGCCGCGCGAACTCCTCGTTCTCGCTCAGGAAGCCGTAGCCCGGGTGCACTCCTTCAGCGCCAGTGCTCTTGCAGGCGGCGATGATCTTGTCGGCCACCAGGTAGCTCTCGCGGCTGGGCGCGGCGCCGATGAACACGGCCTCGTCGGCCAGCTCCACATGGCGCGCATCGCGGTCGGCTTCCGAGTACACGGCAACGGTCTTGATGCCCATCTTGCGGGCCGTCTTGATCACGCGGCAGGCGATCTCGCCGCGGTTGGCAATCAGGATCTTGGTGAACATGTTCTTTTCTCCTGCTGCGCGATCAGAGCGGAATGTTCCCGTGCTTGCGCCAGGGGTTGTCAATTTTCTTGTCACGCAGCATCGCCAGGCTGCGGCAGATGCGCTTGCGGGTTTCGTGCGGCTGGATCACGTCGTCGATGAAGCCGCGGCTGCCGGCCACAAAGGGGTTGGCAAAGCGGGCCTTGTATTCGGCCTCGCGCGCGGCCAGCTTCACGGGGTCGTTCTTGTCTTCGCGGAAGATGATCTCCACCGCGCCCTTGGCACCCATCACCGCGATCTCGGCATTCGGCCACGAGAAGTTCACATCGCCACGCAGGTGCTTGGAGCTCATCACGTCGTAGGCGCCGCCATAGGCCTTGCGCGTGATCACGGTCACCTTGGGCACCGTGCACTCGGCATACGCGTACAGCAGCTTGGCGCCGTGCTTGATGATGCCGCCGTACTCCTGGCTGGTGCCGGGCATGAAGCCGGGCACGTCGACAAAGGTCACCACCGGGATGTTGAAGGCATCGCAAAAGCGCACGAAGCGCGCGGCCTTGATGCTGCTCTTGATGTCCAGGCAGCCGGCCAGCACCATCGGGTTGTTGGCCACGATGCCCACGGCCTGGCCGTCCATGCGGCCGAAGCCGATGATGATGTTCTTGGCGTAGTCGGGCTGCAGCTCGAAGAAGTCGCCGTCGTCGACCACCTTGGTGATCAGCTCCTTGATCTCGTAGGGCTTGTTCGGGTTGTCGGGCACCAGGGTGTCGAGCGACATGTCCAGGCGCTCGGCCGGGTCGCCGCTGGGGCGCACCGGGGCCTTCTCTTTGTTGCTGAGCGGCAGGTAGTTGAAGAAGCGCCGCAGCATCAGGATGGCTTCGACATCGTTCTCGAAGGCGAGATCCGCCACGCCGCTGCGCGTGGTGTGGGTGGTGGCGCCGCCCAGCTCCTCGGCCGACACTTCCTCGTGGGTCACGGTCTTCACCACCTCGGGGCCGGTGACGAACATGTAGCTGCTGTCCTTGACCATGAAGATGAAGTCGGTCATGGCCGGGCTGTACACCGCGCCGCCGGCGCAGGGGCCCATGATCAGGCTGATCTGCGGGATCACGCCGCTGGCCATCACGTTGCGCTGGAACACGTCGGCATACCCGCCGAGCGAGGCCACGCCTTCCTGGATGCGCGCGCCACCCGAATCGTTCAGGCCGATCACCGGGGCGCCCACCTTCATGGCCTGGTCCATCACCTTGCAGATCTTCTCGGCATGGGCCTCGCTGAGCGCGCCGCCAAACACCGTGAAGTCCTGGCTGAACACGAACACCAGGCGGCCGTTGATCATGCCGTAGCCGGTGACCACGCCGTCACCCGGCACCTTGTTGTCGGCCATGCCGAAGTCGGCGCAGCGGTGCTCGACGAACATGTCCCATTCCTCGAAGGTGCCTTCGTCGAACAGCAGCTCCAGCCGCTCGCGCGCGGTCAGCTTGCCCTTGGCATGCTGGGCGGCAATGCGCTTCTCGCCACCGCCCAGGCGGGCCAGGGCGCGCTTTTGTTCGAGCATCTGCTGGATGTCATGCATGTCGGTTTCTCCTCGGTCGGGAATCGGGAATCAGGGTTCGGGAATCGGGATGTCGAAATTCAGTGAAACAGGTCGAGCAGGCGGCGTGCGGCCACCGAGGCCGCCACGCGGCCCGCCCGCACCTCGTCGCTCAGCGCCGGCAGCGCCTGCTGCACGGCAGGGTGGTCCTTGAACAGCCGCTTCAGGCCGGCGTCGATGCGTTCCCACATCCAGGCCTGGTCTTGCGCCTGGCGTCGCGCGGCCAGGCGGCCGTTGGCGGTCTGCACCTCGCGAAAGCGGGTCACGGCGGCCCAGAACGCATCGAGCCCCGAGCCCTTCAGCGCACTGAGCTGGATGACCTGCGGCTGCCAGGTCTCCACCGGCTGGTGGCCATGGTCGGGGTGGCCATGCACGCCCATGCTGGCAATCAGCCGCAGCGACGAGGTGATCTGCGCCCGCGCCCGGGTGGCCGCGGCGGCATCGATGTCGGCCTTGTTGATCACCACCAGGTCGGCCAGCTCCATCACGCCCTTCTTGATGGCCTGCAGGTCATCGCCGGCGTTCGGCAGCTGCAGCAGGCAGAACATGTCGGTCATGCCGGCCACGGCGGTTTCGCTCTGGCCCACGCCCACGGTCTCGACGATCACCACATCGTGCCCCGCGGCCTCGCACACCAGCATGGCCTCGCGCGTCTTCTCGGCCACGCCGCCCAGGGTGCCGCTGCTGGGGCTGGGGCGGATGTAGGCGCGCTCGTCCATCGACAGGCGTTCCATGCGCGTCTTGTCGCCCAGGATCGAGCCGCCGCTCACGCTGGACGATGGGTCGACCGCCAGCACCGCCACGCGGTGGCCGCGCTCGATCAGGTACAGGCCCAGCACCTCGATGAAGGTGCTCTTGCCCACGCCGGGCACGCCGCTGATGCCCAGGCGCAGCGAGCGCCCGGGGTGCGCCTGGCCGCTGTAGGGCAGCAGCGCGTTCAGCAGCGCGTCGGCACGCACGCGGTGGTCGGCACGCGTGCTTTCCAGCAGCGTGATGGTCTTGGCCACGGCGCGGCGGCGGCGGGCGGCATCCGCGCCGGTCACCCCGTCGAGCAGGGGCTGGTCGTCGAGCGGCGGTGTCATCGGGCCAGCACTCCCCCAGGGCGCCGCAAGGCGCGCCGCCCCCGCGCGCCGCGCACGGCGAGACGCAGGTCTCGTCGCATCTCAGCGCGCGGCCTTGCGGATCTGCTCGAGCACGTCCTTGGCGCTCACCGGGATCGGCGTGCCGGGGCCGTAGATGCCCTTCACGCCGGCGTCGTAGAGCTGGTCGTAGTCCTGCTGCGGGATCACGCCACCGACGAACACGATGATGTCGTCGGCGCCCTGGCGCTGCAGCTCGGCAATGATGGCCGGCACCAGGGTCTTGTGGCCGGCGGCCAGGGTGCTGATGCCCACTGCGTGCACATCGTTCTCGATGGCCTGGCGCGCGCATTCTTCGGGGGTCTGGAACAGCGGGCCGATGTCGACGTCGTAGCCCAGGTCGGCAAAGGCGGTGGCCACCACCTTGGCGCCGCGGTCATGGCCGTCCTGGCCCAGCTTGGCGATCATCACGCGCGGGCGGCGTCCGGCTTCGTCGGCAAAGGCGGCGATCTCGGTCTTGAGCTTGTCCCAGCCTTCGGCCGAGTCGTAGGCGGCGGCGTACACGCCGGTCACCTTCTGGATGTCGGCGCGGTGGCGGCCGAACACCTCTTCCAGCGCATCGCTCACCTCGCCCACCGTGGCGCGGGCGCGGATGGCCTCGATGGCCAGGGCCAGCAGGTTGCCCTGGCCCGAGCCGGCGGCCTGGGTCAGGGCGGCCAGGGCGGCGGCCACCCGGGCGCCATCGCGCGAGGCCTTGATCTGCTGCAGCCGGGCGATCTGGGCTTCGCGCACCTTGACGTTGTCGACCTCGAGGATCTCGACCGGGCTTTCCTTGGCCAGCCTGTACTTGTTGACGCCGACGATCACGTCCTTGCCGCTGTCGATGCGGGCCTGCTTCTCGGCCGCGCTGGCCTCGATCTTCAGCTTGGCCCAGCCGCTGTCCACGGCCTTGGTCATGCCGCCCATGGCCTCGACTTCCTCGATGATGGCCCAGGCCTTGTCGGCCATCTCCTGGGTCAGGCTTTCCATCAGGTAGCTGCCGGCCCAGGGGTCGACCACGTTGGTGATGTGGGTCTCTTCCTGGATGATCAGCTGGGTGTTGCGCGCGATGCGGGCCGAAAACTCGGTGGGCAGCGCGATGGCCTCGTCCAGGCTGTTGGTGTGCAGGCTCTGGGTGCCGCCAAACACCGCGGCCATGGCCTCGATGGTGGTGCGCACCACGTTGTTGTAGGGGTCCTGCTCGGTCAGGCTCCAGCCGCTGGTCTGGCTGTGGGTGCGCAGCATCAGGCTCTTGGGATTCTTCGGCCCGAAGCCCTTCATGATCCGGGTCCACAAGAGGCGCGCGGCGCGCATCTTGGCGATCTCGAGATAGAAGTTCATGCCCACCGCCCAGAAGAAGCTCAGGCGGCCGGCAAAGTCGTCCACGTCCAGGCCCTTGGCCAGGGCGGTCTTCACATACTCCTTGCCATCGGCCAGCGTGAAGGCCAGCTCCAGCGCCTGGTTGGCGCCGGCTTCCTGCATGTGGTAGCCGCTGATGCTGATCGAGTTGAACTTCGGCATGTTGCGGGCCGTGTACTCGATGATGTCGCCAATGATCCGCATGCTCGGCTCGGGGCCATAGATGTAGGTGTTGCGGACCATGAACTCCTTGAGGATGTCGTTCTGGATGGTGCCGCTCAGGCGCTCCTGGCTGACGCCCTGCTCCTCGGCCGCCACCACATAGCCGGCCAGCACCGGCAGCACGGCGCCGTTCATGGTCATCGACACGCTCACCTTGTCGAGCGGGATGCCGTCGAACAGGATCTTCATGTCCTCCACCGAATCGATGGCCACGCCGGCCTTGCCCACGTCGCCGGTCACGCGCGGGTGGTCGCTGTCGTAGCCGCGGTGGGTGGCCAGATCAAAGGCCACGCTGACGCCCTGGCCGCCGGCGGCCAGCGCCTTGCGGTAGAAGGCGTTCGACTCTTCGGCGGTGGAGAAGCCGGCGTACTGGCGGATGGTCCACGGCCGCACCGCGTACATGGTGGCCTGCGGGCCGCGGATGAAGGGCTCGAAGCCCGGCAGGGTGTTGGCAAACGGCAGGTTCGCGGTGTCGGCCGCGGTGTACAGCGGCTTGACGGTGATGCCCTCGGGCGTCACCCAGTCGAGTGCCGCCACATCGCCGCCGGGGGCCGACTTGGCCGCGGCCTGTTGCCATTGCGCCAGGCTGGCAGGGCTGAACTCGGGGTGCTGTTGCTCAGGCGACGTGGGACGGGACATGTCGAAACCTCGTGTGACGCAGGGGCCGCGGCGCGACCGGCGGCCGTGCCACCCGTGCGCTGGAATTCATAATTATGAATCACAAAAGGCAAATCCGTACACGGCCAGGCCGCAGGCGCCAGCCCGGCGGGCGGCACGGGGCCGATCGGCGGCCCGGCTGCAGGTGCCCGTTCTTCAGCCGCGCCCGCGCAGCAGGAGCTTGCGCAGCAGGAGCTTGCGCAGCAGGTGCCCTCGCAGCAGGTGCCCGCGCAGCCGCTGCTGCGCGTCCGGTCAGGCGGCAGCCAGATCGGGCAGCACCATGGCGCCCAGGGCCTCGGCATTGAGCAGCTGCACCAGCACCTCGCCGCCATCGGCCTGGCCGCAGCCCAGGCGCAGCAGGCCACCCAGCAGGGTGCTGCGCATGCCCATGCCGGGCGGCACGGGTTGCAGGTGCTCGGGGCCGATGTCGAGCACGGCCGACACATCGTCCACCAGCAGGCCCAGGCTCGGGCGGCCGGGCTGGGCATGGGTGCCCAGCACCAGCACCACGCCATCGGCGGCGCGCGGCGCGTAGTGCACGCCCAGCATGGCGCGCATGTTCAGCACCGGCACCACCCGGCTGCTGCGCTGATCGGGCACTTCCAGCAGGCCGGCCATGTCGGCCATGCCCATGCGGGCGTTCACCAGGCCGGTGCGCGGGCGCGCCTCGATCAGCAGCCCGGCGGGCAAGGCAAAGCGCCCTGCCCCCACGCTGAACAGCGCGTACTCGCGCTGCTCGCTGCGGCGGGTGGTGGGCAGGGCCTGCAGATTGACCTCGTGCTGCTGGCCGCGGCGGCGTTCCACCGGGCCCAGGCGCAGCGCCACCACCACCTGCACGCCGTGCTCGTAGCCGTCGTGCTGCTTGAACTCGCGGTAGCCGTGGGTGCCCACACGGGCCAGGGTGTACTGCGCGCCGTCCTGCTCGAACACCGCACCGTGTTCGCGCTGGGCCAGCAATTGCCCGGCCGGCCAGGCCTCGGTGGTGGAGACCATCACGCGGCCCTGCGCATCGACGAAGGCGGCCATGCCGGCCGAGTCGCCCAGCACGTCATCAAGCATCGCGCGCAGCTCGCGCTCGGTGTTGAACACGATCGCGATGCCGCCCACGGTGCGCCGCTGCGGCCCGCCGCGCACGGCCGCCACATAGCACCACGCGGGCACGCCGTCCGACAGCGCCGAGGCCGCATAGGGCGTCACCGCATAGCGCTGGCCATCGCCCAGCGTGGCCACCAGCTGGGTCAGCGCCGGCTCGACCCGGCTGCCGGTGAGCGGCGGCAGGCCATCGGCTGCCTCGCGCGAGACGCCGCGCACGCAGCCCTGGGTGTCAAACACCACCAGCCGGGCATACACGGTGTACAGGCTGTTGATGTGCGCCAGCACGTGCTGCAGCGTCTCGGCGTCGGCCACCTCGTCGCCCGAGCCTTCGGCCAGCGCCTGCTCGAGCACCGGCGACAGCGCCCACCAGCGGCAGTCGTTGGCGCGCTCGTAGAGGTTGCGGTCCAGGATGTCGGCGGCCAGCCGGGCCAGATCGCCCGACTGGTGGCCGATGCGGCCGATGGCACTGCGGTAGAGGTTGCGGATGGCCAGGGCCACGCTCTCGCGGGTGCGGCTGCCGGCCTCGTTGATCTGCCGCAGCACGGCCTTCAGCCGCGCCTGCTCGCCGTCGCGCGTGCCGGCCGCCAGGCGGCCGTTCCAGACCACGCGGCGCAGGTCGCCATTGATCGCGTCGACCTCGTGCTGGATGCGCGCCAGGTCTTCGTTGCCCAGCGGCAGCGCATCAAAGCGCTCGGCATCGCCGTTGCGGTCGCGAAACGCGGTCAGCACCGAGGTCATGGCCTGCGCGCGCCAGCCCTTGGGCCCGGTGTAGCCCTGGTAGCCATGGGTGGCACGGGTCACGCTGAGGTACTCGCGGCCGCCAAAGCTGGTGAGGCCCACCTGGCCATCGGCCGCGGGATGCAGGCGCGCGGCCACCGGAATGTGCGCGGGGTCGTTGCTGGCGATCACGCGATCGCCCGCATCCAGCAGCACCACGGCCACATTGCGCGTGGGCTGCACCACGCTGTCGAAGATGCGGATCAGCTCGTCGTGGCTGCGAAAGCGCAGCACCAGCACGCCGCAGCAGTGGCCCGCCGCATCGTGCACGGCATGGCCGTACAGCAGCGCCGGCTGGCCATCGGGCGCCAGATCGGAGGCGCCGAAGCGCTCCACATAACCCCGCGCCACCGCGGCCTGGCCCACGATCTCGTCATGGCTGTGGCTCAGCGGCTGGCTGCTGTCGAGCCGCGCCAGCAGCTCGCCGCGCGGCGAGAGCAGCAGGATGTCGTCGTACACGGTGTACTTGTCGCGGTACTCGCCCAGCCGGCGTTCGAGCTCGCCGCGCAGGCCGGCGCGCACATCGGCCGGCGCCGCGCAGAACGCGCACACCGGGCCATCGGTGGCCAGAAAACCCACATCGGCGGTGCGCTCGAACAGGTTGCGCACCAGGATGTCGATGGTGCACTGCGCGCTGGCCGCCAGCTCGTCGCGCAGCTCGGCCACGCACTCGCCGGCCAGCTGCGACACCAGGCGCTTCTGCAGCGAGGCAAAGCGCACCCGCGTCTGGGTCAGCATCGGCAGGATCGACTCGGCCTCCTCGGGGCAGCTGATGGCCGAGCTGGCCTCGATCATCTGCCACAGCAGGTTCAGGTCGCGCAGGTCGCGCTCGGCCGCCTGCACGCGGCGCATGTACGGGATGAGTTCGTCGGCGAGGGACATGGTGGGTGGGAACTGAAGCGCTGGCCAGGATGCCCGTCAGCCTAGGGGCAGCGCCCACCCGGCGTAGCCCCGAATTGGCCGCCGTGCCAGGCCAGTTTGCCCGCCAGCCCGGCCATGCCCCAAGCTGTGGCACGGCATGCACCACGGCGGCGCAGCGAGCCGGCATGGGCGGCGCCTGACCGCGGATTGAACTCGGCTCGACCGCCGCTCGGACGCCGCTTGAACGCGGCCCGAACCCGGCTCGACCGCGGCCTGAAACCAGCCCGCTCGCCGCCCTTGCCGGCCCTTGCCGGCCGCGCCGGCGCAGCCGACGTCATGCAAAATTATGAATTCAAAACCCCTACAATCCGCCGCTTGGCCGATGCCCCCCACCCTGCCGTGCACACGTTGCCCGCCTCGCCGCTGACCCCGCGCGCCCTCTACCAGGACGTGGCGGAGCGCCTGCGCGAGCAGATCTTCAACCGCGCGCTCGAGCCCGGCAGCTGGATCGACGAGCAGAAGATCGCCGCCGAGTACGGCATCAGCCGCACGCCGCTGCGCGAGGCGCTCAAGGTGCTGGCCGTCGAGGGCCTAGTGACGATGAAGGTGCGCCGCGGCGCCTATGTCACCGAGATGAGCCGCGACGACGTGGCCCAGGTCTACCACCTGCTCTCGCTGCTGGAGAGCGACGCCGCCGCGCAGGTGGCAGCCAGCGCCAGCGCCGCCCAGCGTGCCGAACTGGCCGCCCTGCACCGCCAGCTCGAGGCGCAGCGCGGCCAGCGCGACGCGTTTTTTGCCACCAACGAGCAGTTTCACCTGCGCCTGCTGCAGATGGCCGGCAACCGCTGGACCCAGCAGATCGTGACCGATCTGCGCAAGGTGATGAAGCTCAACCGCCACCACTCGCTGTTCAAGCAAGGCCGCATCGACGAATCGCTGGCCGAGCACCGCGCCATCATGGCCGCCATCGAGTCTGGCGATGCCGAGGCCGCACGCGGCCTCACCCGCGCCCATTTCGACAACGGACTCGAGGCCGCCGCGCTGTAACGACGCAGCCAGGCACCCGGGTTCACGTCTCACCCCCGCCCAGCAGCAAGGCCCCGCCGTATCAGCTTGCGGTCAGCCCTGCTCTCCACACTGTGCGGGATCAGCTCTAGGAGACCCCCTGTGAAGATCCACGAATACCAAGGCAAGGAAATCCTGCGCCAGTTCAATGTGCCGGTGCCGCGCGGCATTGCGGCGTTCTCGGTGCAGGAGGCGGTGGAAGCCGCGCAGAAGCTGGGCGGCCCCGTGTGGGTTGTGAAGGCGCAGATCCATGCGGGCGGCCGCGGCAAGGGCGGCGGCGTGAAGGTCACCAAGAGCCTGGACGGCGTGAAGGACCTGGCTGGCCAGATCCTGGGCATGCAGCTGGTCACGCACCAGACCGGCCCCGAGGGCCAGAAGGTGCGCCGCCTGTACATCGAGGAAGGTGCCGACATCAAGAAGGAGTACTACGTCTCCCTCGTCACCGACCGCGCCTCGCAGAAGGTGGCCTTCATCGCCAGCAGCGAAGGCGGCATGGACATCGAAGAGGTGGCCCACAGCACGCCCGAGAAGATCAGCACCGAGCTGATCGACCCGCTCACCGGCCTGGGTGATGCGCAGGCGGCCAAGATCGCGCGCGCCATCGGCCTGCCCGAGGGCTCGGTGGCCCAGGCGGTCGAGATCTTCCAGAACCTCTACCGCTGCTACATGGCAACAGACGCCAGCCTGGTCGAGATCAACCCGCTGAACTGCGACAGCCAGGGCAAGCTGATTGCGCTGGACGCCAAGTTCAACTTCGACGCCAACGCGCTGTTCCGCCACCCCGAGATCGTGGCCTACCGCGATCTGGACGAGGAAGACCCGGCCGAGGTGGAAGCCAGCAAGTTCGACCTCGCCTACATCAGCCTGGACGGCAACATCGGCTGCCTGGTCAACGGCGCCGGTCTGGCCATGGCCACCATGGACACCATCAAGCTGTTCGGCGGCGAGCCGGCCAACTTCCTGGACGTGGGCGGTGGCGCCACGGCCGAGAAGGTGACCGAGGCCTTCAAGATCATGCTGAAGAACCCGGATGTGAAGGGCATCCTGGTGAACATCTTCGGCGGCATCATGCGCTGCGACACCATCGCCGAAGGCGTGATGACCGCGTGCAAGGCGGTGAACCTGTCGGTGCCGCTGGTGGTGCGCATGAAGGGCACCAACGAAGACCTGGGCAAGAAGATGCTGGCCGAAAGCGGCCTGCCGATCATCGCCGCAGACACCATGGCTGAAGCCGCCACCAAGATCGTGGCGGCTGTGGCCTGAGCCCAGGAGAAATTCAAATGTCCATCCTCATCAACAAAGACACCCGCGTCATCACCCAGGGCATCACCGGCAAGACCGGCCAGTTCCATACCAAGGGCTGCCAGGGCTACGCCAACGGCCAGGCCGCCTTCGTGGCCGGCGTCAACCCGAAGAAGGCCGGCGAGAGCTTCGAAGGCATCCCGATCTACGCCAGCGTGAAAGAGGCCGCCCAGGCCCAGAGCGCCACGGTCAGCGTGATCTACGTGCCGCCGGCCGGTGCCGCGGCCGCCATCTGGGAGGCGGTGGAAGCCGACCTCGATCTGGCGATCTGCATCACCGAAGGCATTCCGGTCAAGGACATGCTGGAAGTGCGCAACAAGATGAAGGCCAAGGAGGCCGCCGGCGGCAAGAAGACGCTGCTGCTGGGCCCCAACTGCCCGGGCCTGATCACGCCCGACGAGATCAAGATCGGCATCATGCCGGGCCACATCCACCGCAAGGGCCGCATCGGCGTGGTCAGCCGCTCGGGCACGCTGACCTACGAAGCCGTGGCGCAGCTCACCGAGATCGGCCTGGGCCAATCGAGCGCGGTCGGCATCGGCGGCGACCCGATCAACGGCCTGAAGCACATCGACGTGATGCGCCTGTTCAACGACGATCCCGACACCGACGCGGTGATCATGATCGGCGAGATCGGCGGCCCCGACGAGGCCGAGGCCGCACGCTGGGTGAAGGATCACATGAAGAAGCCGGTGGTCGGCTTCATCGCCGGCGTCACCGCCCCTCCGGGCAAGCGCATGGGCCATGCCGGCGCGCTGATCTCGGGCGGCGCCGACACCGCCGACGCCAAGCTGGCGGTGATGGAGGAGTGCGGCTTCACCATCACCCGCAACCCCAGCGAGATGGGCAAGCTGCTCAAGGGCCTGCTCAAGCTCTGAGCGTCGCCCCGGGGGGGGGGCCGAGCGCTGCGCCGCGCCGCACTGCGCGCCCGCGCTCCGGCCCCCTCGCCGCATCGCTTGACCCTTCTTTGATCGCCGCACACATGGCGCGGTGATGTGGGCCGGCAGCATGCGCGTCCGTTTCTGCCCGGATGCCCCGCTGCCCCGATGCCGCCCACCTTTGCCCATGCCCGCCGGCAGACCGCCTGCCGTGCCGCCGCCGGCACACCGCCGCAGCGCCTGCCGGCCCTGCTGCTGATCGCCGCCCTGGGCCAGCCGGCCTGGCCGGCCCCTACCGCTGCACCCACTGCTGCACCGGCCACCTCGCCCGCCACCGCGCCCGCCACCTCGCCCGCCCCCAGGCGATCGGCCCACCAGGCCGTGACGCTGAACTTTCCGTCGGCCGATGTCGAGACGGTGACGCGCGCCGTGGCGGCCCTGCTCAACCGGCCCATCCTGCTGGACCCGCGGGTCAAGGGCGCGCTGTCGCTCTACACCGAGCACGAAGTCAGCCCGGCACAGGCCTTCTCGATCTACCAGGCCGCGCTGCGCGGCCTGGGCTTTGCGGTGATCGACCGCGACGGCCTGCTCACCGTGCTGCCCGAGGCCGATGCCAAGCTGCACGCCCGCGCACTGAGCACCGGCGCACCCGCCAGCGTGCCGGCCGGCGACCCGGTATTGACCCAGGTACTGCGGCTGCAGCACGAGAACGCGCAGAACCTGGTGGCGGTGCTGCGGCCGCTGATCACGCCCAACAACACGGTCAACGTCAGCCCCGGCAGCAATGCGCTGGTGATCACCGATTACGCCAGCAACCTCAGGCGCCTGGCCACCCTGGTGGCGGCGCTGGACGTGCCCAGCGCCAGCGATGTGGAGATCATCCGCCTGCAGCACAGCACGGCCAGCGAGCTGGCGGCCACGGTGCTCAAGCTGGTGGCCGAGGGCAGCGCGGGCGCGGGCGGCACCGCCGGCGGTGGTGCGATGCCGGCGCCCACCGTCACCGCCGATGCCGCCAGCAACGCGCTGCTGGTGCGCGCCGCCACGCCGGCGCGGCTGGCCGCGGTGCGTGCGCTGGTGGCCCGGCTCGACCAGCCGGCCGCCGATGGCGAGGGCCTGGGCAGCCACCTGGTGCACCTGCGCCATGCCGATGCCACGCGCCTGGCCCAGGTGCTGCGGGCGGCGTTTCCCAACCTGGGTGGCAGCGGCGCCGGTGGCGCGGCGGGGGTGGCCTCATCGGGCGGTGGCCAGGCCGGTGGTGGTGGTGGTGGCGGTGGCAGTGCCGGCGTGTCAGCCGAGGCCGCGGGCAGCAGCAGCAGCGCCAGATCGGGCGCCTCGTCCAGCGCGGCCACCACGCCGGTGGCGGCCACCGCGGCGCCCAGCACCGGGGGCGGCATCCAGGCCGATCCGGCCACCAACACACTGGTGATCAGCGCCACCGGGGCGCAGTTCCGCAAGATCCGCGCACTGATCGATGGCCTGGATTCGCGCCGCGCCCAGTTGTATGTGGAATCGGTGATCGTCGAGGTCGACGCCAGCAAGGCCGTGGATGTGGGCCTGCAATGGAAGTCGATCTTCAACCTCTCGGCCACCAGCACGCTGAGCCTGGGCGCGCTGGTGATGGCGCTGCGGGCCACGGCGGGCACCAACATCCTGTCCACCGCCAACCTGGTGACGCTGGACAACGAGGAGGCCAAGATCGTGGTCGGCCAGAACGTGCCCTTCGTCACCGGCAACTACACGGTGGGCACCAGCAGCAGCCCGTTCCAGACCATCGAGCGCAAGGACGTCGGCATCACCTTGCGGCTGCGCCCGCAGATCGGCGCCGACAACACCGTGCGGCTGTCGATCTACCAGGAGTCGTCGGCGCTTTCCACCACCACCGCCACCGGCACCAGCAATGCCGGGCCGACCACGCACAAGCGCTCGATCGAATCGACGGTGGTGGTCGACGACGGCAAGTTCATTGTGCTGGGCGGCCTGATCGAGGACAGCCTCAGCACCGCCGATGCGTCGGTGCCGGGCCTGGCCAGTTGGCCGCTGCTGGGCGGGCTGTTCCGCAGCCAGTCGCGCACCCGGGCCAAGAGCAATCTGGTGGTGTTTTTGCGGCCGCACATCATGCGCGACGAGGCCGGCATGAACCGGGTGAGCGCCGCGCGCTACAGCGACATGCGCTCCGCGCAGGCCAGCGTGCCGGCCGAGGGCCCGCCGCTGCTGGACGAGCACAGCCTGCCGCGCCTGCCGGCGCTGGCAGCGCCCGCGGTGCCGCCGGGCCAGTCGGGCCAACCGGGCCTGCCGGGCCTGCCGGGCCAGTCTGGCCAACTGGGCCCGGATGCCCTGCCGATCACCGCGCCCGGCAACGCGCCCGGCACCGCGCCACCCCCCGCATCGACCACCACGCCTTGAGCGCGGCGGCGGGCCTGGCCATCAGCTGCCGCGCGGCGTCTCGTAGGCCAGGGCCAGGTGGCGGGCCAGCGCCTCGGCAAAGCCTTCGGCCCAGGGCTGGCCGGCGGGCAGGCCCATGCGCTGCCAGATCTCGAGGTACAGCGCCCAGCAGCGCGCGGCATCGGCGGTGGACGCCGAACCGATGGCGCGCTCGAAAGCCTGCGGCGCCAGCGTGCGGCCCATGCGCTCGGCGCTGGCGTCCACCGCGTCGAGCAGGCGCTCCTGGTGCTGCAGCAGATCGCTGCAGGCCTGGGCCACGGCGGCACCGGGGTCGGCATGGGTCAGCAGCGCGTACATGGCCTGGGCCGACTCGCCGGCCAGGCGCAGCGGGTTGGGCTCGCCATCCAGCACCGCCGGTGGCCGCGCGCCGATGCGGTTGCGCACCCGGGCCTGCTGCGCCAGCAGGTGGTGCAGGCCGCCCACCGCGGCCTGTGCCAGCGCGGCCACGCGCAGCGTGAGCTGCAGCGCATCTTCACTGGCCAGCACCGAGGCCGGCAGGCCCAGGCCATCGGCCAGCGCATTGCGCACCGCCTGCGCACCGGCAGCCGACAGCTCGCCGCCGCGCGGCGGGTGGGCCAGGGCGGGCGCTGGCCGGTGCAACCCGGCCGGCCCGGGCGCCGGGGCCCCGGCGGCCAGCACCGGGCCGGGGCGGGCCGGCGATGCGTGCGGCGATGTGTGCGGCGATGTGTGCGGCAACGAGGGTGACGTGGGCGCGGACGCACCCGGCGCAGCCGGCGCACCCGGCACCCCGCGCGGCCGGCGTGCGGCGCGCGGCGGCTGGGCCATGCGGGTGAGGCCCAGGTCGGCCTCGTGCGCGGCACCCTGCGCCACATCGGCCGCCGGCACAGGCACCGGCACCGACACGGGACTGGGCAGTGCGGCCGGCATGACAGCCGGCATCGGCGTCGCGCCGGGCGCCAGCCGCGGGGCGCCCACGGTGCGTGCGGCCAGCGGGCTGGCGTTGACCGTGGCATCCACCATCGCCAGGCGCACCTGGTAGGGCCCCAGCGTGATGCGGTCGCCATGCTGCAGCAGGCGATCGGTGCGCAGGCGCTCGGTGTCGTCGTTGACGAAGGTGCCGTTGGTCGACAAGTCGCGCAGCAGCACACCGCGTGCGGTGACCATCAGCTCGCAGTGCCGGGCCGACAAGGCCAGCGTCGAATCAGGAATCGGCCAGTTGGCGGCAGGATCGCGGCCGATCACGAAACGTGGCGTGCCATCGGGCCATTGCACCTCGGCACGAACGCCGGGGGCCAGTTCGGCCCCGCGCAGGATCTTCAGCGACACCATGGCGGCGGTTTCGGGTCGGGGTTGCGGGCGGGCCAGGGCCGCAGAACGGCTGGCCATCTGCCGCCCATGCTGGCTGCAATGCCGGCCCGGGTGGCAGGGCAGTATCGGCGCCCGCCAGCGCCGCCACAAGGGGCGCCGGCCCGGGGCCACCGCCCGAATCAGGGGCGCAACAACGCCGAACGCGGCGCCGGGGCAAAAAAAAGGCCACGCATCGCGTGGCCTTCGGGCGGGCCGGCAGGCGCGTGGCCGGCCGGCAGGCGGCTGAAGATCAGCTGCGGGCAGCCAGCGGCTTGACGTCGCGGCGCGGCGCGCCAACGAACAGCTGACGCGGACGGCCGATCTTGTACTCGGGGTCGGCGATCATCTCGTTGAGCTGGGCGATCCAGCCCACCGTGCGCGCCAGCGCAAACACGGCGGTGAACAGCTGCACCGGGATGCCGATGGCGCGCTGCACGATGCCGGAGTAGAAGTCGACGTTCGGGTAGAGCTTGCGCGCCACGAAGTAGTCGTCTTCCAGCGCGATCTTCTCGAGCGCCATCGCCAGCTTGAACAGCGGGTCGTTCTCGAGGCCCAGCTCGGTCAGCACTTCCTTGCAGGTTTCCTGCATCAGCTTGGCGCGCGGGTCGTAGTTCTTGTAGACGCGGTGACCGAAGCCCATCAGCTTGACGCCGGAGTTCTTGTCCTTCACCTGGCTCATGAACTCGCCGACCTTGGCCACGCCGCCCATCTTCTGGATGTCTTCCAGCATGTTCAGGCAGGCCTCGTTGGCACCACCGTGCGACGGGCCCCACAGGCAGGCCACGCCGGCGGCGATGGCGGCAAACGGGTTGGTGCCCGACGAGCCGCACAGGCGCACCGTGGAGGTGCTGGCGTTCTGCTCGTGGTCGGCGTGCAGGATGAAGATGCGGTCGAGCGCGCGCTCGATCACCGGGTTCACCTTGTAGTCCTCGCACGGCGTGCCAAACATCATGCGCATGAAGTTGCCGGCGTACGACAGCTCGTTGCGCGGGTACATGAAGGGCTGGCCGACGCTGTACTTGTAGGCCATGGCCACCAGCGTGGGCATCTTGGCGATCAGGCGGATGGCCGAGATCTCGCGGTGCTGCGGGTTATTGATGTCGGTGCTGTCGTGATAGAAGGCCGACAGCGCGCCGACCAGGCCGGTCAGCACGGCCATCGGGTGCGCATCACGACGGAAGCCGCGCAGGAAGAACTGCATCTGCTCGTTGACCATCGTGTGGTTGTTGACGAGCTTGTGGAAGTCTTTCTGCTGCACCGCATTGGGCAGATCGCCGTTGAGCAGCAGGTAGCAGGTGTCGAGGAAGTCGCACTGCACCGCCAGTTGCTCGATCGGGTAGCCGCGGTACAGCAGCTCGCCCTTGTCGCCATCGATGTAGGTGATGGTCGAGTTGCAGCTGGCCGTGCTGAGAAAGCCCGGGTCGTAGGTGAACTTGCCCGTCTGGCCGTAGAGCTTGCGGATGTCGATCACATCCGGACCGATGCTGCCCTTGTAGATGGGCAGATCCATGCTGGGGCTGCCGTCGGAGAAGGACAGCGTTGCTTTCACGTCGGAGGGGGTCATGGGCAATTCCCTTTGTGGTCAGTGTCTAGACGGTCGGAACAGGCGTAGCACGCAACATACCCAGCACCTCGCTCACCTCGGGGCGAGCGAGCTCACCCTCGGGCTCGCGACGGGCGAGCAACAGATCCAGCAGGTCGTTATCGGCCAATTCGGTCAGCGCCTGAAGGCCGTCGGCGTGGCGCACCGTGAGCGTGGCCTCGTGGCGCTGGAAAAACCGCTCGATGAACAGGTCGTTCTCGAGCAGGCCGCGGCGGCAGCGCCATTTGAGACGGCTGAGCTCGGTGCCGCCGATCAGGGCACTGCCGTTCTCGCCGTCTTGGGCTGGAGTGTTCATCGCCACGCTTGCTGGAGCCTGTCGGTGGGGTGTGGATGTGTTGCGGCAGGCGCTGGCTGGGCGGCGCTCAGACGGCGCGACGCACCATCAGTTCCTTGATCTTGCCGATGGCCTTGGTGGGGTTCAGACCCTTGGGGCAGACATCGACGCAGTTCATGATGGTGTGGCAGCGGAACAGGCGGTACGGGTCTTCGAGGTTGTCGAGGCGGCCGGCGGTGTCTTGGTCGCGGCTGTCGGCAATGAAGCGATAGGCCTGCAGCAGGCCGGCCGGGCCGACGAACTTGTCGGGGTTCCACCAGAAGCTGGGGCAGCTGGTCGAACAGCTCGCGCACAGGATGCACTCGTACAGGCCGTTCAGCTCGTCACGCTCCTCGGGCGACTGCAGGCGCTCCTTCTCGGGCGGCTGGGTGTCGTTGACCAGGTAGGGCTTGATCGAGTTGTACTGCTTGAAGAACTGCGTCATGTCCACGATCAGGTCGCGGATGACCGGCAGGCCCGGCAGCGGCTTGAGCACCACCACGCCCGGCAGGTCGCGCATGTTGGTCAGGCAGGCCAGGCCGTTCTTGCCGTTGATGTTCATGGCATCGGAGCCGCACACGCCTTCGCGGCAGCTGCGGCGGAAGCTCAGCGTCGGGTCCAGCGCCTTCAGCTTGAGCAGCGCGTCGAGCAGCATGCGCTCGTTGCCGTCCAGCTCGACCTCGAGGGTCTGCATGTAGGGCTTGGCGTCCTTGTCCGGGTCGTAGCGGTAGATCTGGAAGGTCTTCTTCATGATGGTTTCCTGCGACCTGGCTTAGAAAGTACGAACCTTCGGGGGCACCGAATCCACCGTCAGCGGCTGGAGGTTCACCGGCTTGTAGTCGAGGCGGTTGCCTTCGCTGAACCACAGGGTGTGCTTCATCCACTCCTTGTCGTTGCGGCCCAGCGGGAACTCGGCGTCGTCGGCGCCACGTTCGTAGTCCTTGACGGTGTGGGCGCCGCGGCACTCGTGGCGGGCGGCCGCACCTTCGATGGTGGCCTGTGCCGCCTCGATCAGGTTGGCCACTTCCAGCGCCTCGATGCGGGCGGTGTTGAAGACCTTGCTCTTGTCCTTGAGCGTGATGCCGTTGACGCGCTCGCGGATGGCTGCCACGGCGTGCGTGCCGGCGGTCATCAGCTCTTGCGTGCGGAACACCGCGGCGTGCTTCTGCATCGTTGCGCGCAGGTCGTTGGCCACGTCTTGCGCGTACTCGCCGCCGGTCGAGGCGTCGAGCTTGGCAATGCGCGCCAGCGAGTAATCAGCGGCGTCGGCCGGCAGATCCTTGTGGTTGCGCGGGGCCTTGGCCAGCGCATCGACGATGTGGTTGCCGGCGGCCTTGCCGAACACCAGCAGGTCGAGCAGCGAGTTGGTGCCCAGGCGGTTGGCGCCGTGCACGCTGACGCACGAGCACTCGCCCACCGCGTACAGGCCGTTGATCACGCTGTTGGGGTTGCCGTTCTTCGGCGCCACCACCTGGCCGTTGATGTTGGTGGGGATGCCACCCATCTGGTAGTGGATGGTCGGCACCACCGGGATCGGTTCCTTGGTGATGTCGACGTTGGCGAAGTTGTGGCCGATCTCGAACACGCTGGGCAGGCGCTTGAGAATGGTGTCGCCGCCCAGGTGGGTCATGTCGAGCACCACGTAGTCCTTGTTGGGACCGCAGCCGCGACCTTCCTTGATCTCCTGGTCCATGCAGCGCGAGACGAAGTCGCGCGGCGCCAGATCCTTCAGCGTGGGCGCATAGCGCTCCATGAAGCGCTCGCCATTGCAGTTGCGCAGGATCGCGCCCTCACCGCGGCAGCCTTCGGTGAGCAGCACGCCCGCACCGGCCACGCCGGTGGGGTGGAACTGCCAGAACTCCATGTCTTCGAGCGGGATGCCGGCGCGCGCCGCCATGCCCAGGCCGTCGCCGGTGTTGATGAAGGCGTTGGTGCTGGCGGCATAGATGCGGCCGGCGCCACCGGTGGCGAACAGCGTGACCTTGCCTTCGAGGATGAAGACATCGCCGGTCTCCATCTCGAGCGCGGTGACGCCCAGCACATCGCCCGAGGCGTCGCGGATGATGTCGAGCGCCATCCATTCCACAAAGAACTGCGTGCGCGCCTTCACGTTCTGCTGGTACAGCGTGTGCAGCATGGCGTGGCCGGTGCGGTCGGCCGCGGCGCAGGCGCGCTGCACCGGCTTTTCACCGTAGTTGGCGGTGTGGCCGCCGAACGGACGCTGGTAGATCGTGCCGTCGGGGTTGCGGTCGAAGGGCATGCCGAAGTGCTCGAGCTCGTACACCACCTTCGGCGCCTCGCGGCACATGAACTCGATGGCGTCCTGGTCGCCCAGCCAGTCCGAGCCCTTGACCGTGTCGTAGAAGTGGTAGTGCCAGTTGTCCTCGGCCATGTTGCCGAGCGAAGCACCGATGCCGCCCTGCGCCGCCACCGTGTGGCTGCGGGTGGGGAACACCTTGGAGAGCACCGCCACGTTCAGACCGGCACGGGCCAGCTGCAGCGAGGCGCGCATGCCGGAACCGCCGGCACCGACGATCACCACGTCGAACTTGCGGCGGGCGACGGAAGACTTGATGTTGGCCATTTTGTTTGTCGTCTTTGTTTCAGTCGCCGGTCACAGGCGCCACAGCACCTGCACCGCCCAGCCGGCACAGCCGACCAGCCACGCGATGGTGGCCACCTGCAGCGTCAGGCGCATGCCCACCGGCTTCACGTAGTCCATCCACACGTCGCGCACGCCCACCCAGGCATGCCACGAGAAGGCCACCACCACGACGAAGGTGAACACCTTCATCCACTGCTGGGCGAAGATGCCCGACCAGGCGTCGTAGCCCAGCGGGCCGCCGAAGATCACCTGCAGCAGCAGCAGCACCGCGTAGAGCACCACGATCACCGCGGTGGCGCGCTGGCTGAGCCAGTCGCGCAGGCCATAGTGCGCGCCAACGACCACGCGCTTCGAACCGTAATTGACAGCCATGGGTTCCAGTCCTTGTTGTTGTCAGCGAGCCGCGCTCAGAACAGGCCGAACAGCTTGGCGCCCAGCAGCGCGGTAAGCACCAGGCTGGCGGCAAACACCACCACCGCCGAGCTGTGGCCCTGCTCCTTGGTCACGCTGTGGGTGGCGTCCATCCACAGGTGGCGCACACCGGCGAAGGCGTGGTGCAGGAAGCTCCAGATCAGCGCCAGCACCGCCAGCTTGACGATCAGCGCCGGCACGAAGCCGATGCCGGCGACAAAGGCGCTGGTGTAGGCGTCGTACGAGATTTCGGAGCTGACGCTCTTGTCGAACAGCCAGATCACGAACGGCAGCAGGCCGAACATGATCAGGCCGCTGGCGCGGTGCAGGATGGACAGCTTGGCCGCCAAAGGCAGCCGGTACTGCAGCGCCTCGATCAGCTTCATGTTCTCGCCCGGTCTTGAAACGGGCCGGGTCTTGATGCTCTCTGCCATGTTTGGATGCCTCGACGTAATCCGGGTGAAACCCTTGGAGTTTATTGCAACGCAGCAGGCTTACCGCAGGCTTGTACAAAGCCCGACACGCCGGCCACGCTGACTTGGATGGGCAGACCGCGCCCGCTCTCAGCTGAGCTCATTGCGATAGAAATGCCCGCTGGTGTTGTAGAGGCCGCGGCGCAGCTCGACCGGCTTGTCGTCATAGGTGAACGACAGGCGCTCGACGCTCAGCAGCGGCGTGCCGGCGGGCACGGCCAGCAGCTCGGCGTCGGCCGCATCGGCCGGCAGCGCGCGGATGCGCTCCTCGGCACGGATCATGCGCACGCCGAACTCGGTCTCGAACATGCCGTACATCGGGCCCTTGTAGTCGGCCAGGCGCTCGGCCGTGAGGCCCTTGAACAGCACGCCAGGCAGCCAGATCTCGTCGAGCACCACCGGGCGCTCGCCGGCGGGCTGCACGGTCTTGTCGGGCGCCAGCAGCAGGCGGCGCAGCTGCACCACGGCATCGCCGCTCTTGATCGCCAGCGCGCGGGCCACGTCGGCCGGGGCGCGGGCGCGCCGGCAGTCCAGCAGGCGCCGCGCCAGGCGCTGGTCGCTGCCGTCGTCGGGCATCAGGCGCAGAAAGCGGTACTGGATGTGCTGCTCGGCATGCGTGGCCACGAAGGTGCCCTTGCCCTGGCGGCGCACCAGCAGGTTCTCGGCCGCCAGCTCGTCGATGGCCTTGCGCACCGTGCCCTGGCTGACCTTGTAGCGCGCGGCCAGCTCCAGCTCACTGGGAATGGCCTCGGCCGGCTTCCAGGTGCCGGCCTGCAACTCGCGGGTCAGCAGCGCCTTGATCTGCTGGTACAGCGGCGCGAAGGCCGGCCCGGCCGGGCCGGACTCGCCGGCCTCGGCAGCGGCGGCGGCATGTGGCAGGGCAGGCAACGCAGGCATGTATCGGATTGCAGCACAGACCGCCGCCAGCCGTCCATCGAATGCTGACAGATGTCTTATATAAGACATGAGACCTTTGACATCCTCCGTGGCAACCCCTAGACTCGCCTACACTTCGTGTCGACCTGCCTGGCAGCGCGCCGTCAGCCGTATCGGCCGCGCGCCCGGCGCCAGTGCCAAGAGGCATGGGCGCCGCCGGGACACCGGTCGCAGGCACCGGCCGCACGCCGGTACAAGACGGTTACATCAACCTCTCCCTGATCCCTTCCTGGAGCCCACCATGAGCAAGAAGCCCGTTCGCGTCGCCGTCACTGGCGCCGCCGGCCAGATCGGTTACGCCCTGCTGTTCCGCATTGCCTCGGGCGAAATGCTCGGCAAGGACCAGCCGGTGATCCTGCAGCTGCTGGAGATCGCCGACGAGAAGGCCCAGAACGCGCTGAAGGGCGTGATCATGGAGCTGGAAGACTGCGCGTTCCCGCTGCTGGCCGGCATCGAGGCCCACAGCGACCCGATGACCGCCTTCAAGGACACCGACTACGCCCTGCTGGTGGGTGCCCGTCCGCGCGGCCCCGGCATGGAGCGCGCCGACCTGCTGGCCGCCAACGCCCAGATCTTCACCGCCCAGGGCAAGGCCCTGGACAAGGTGGCCTCGCGCAACGTGCGCGTGCTGGTGGTGGGCAACCCGGCCAACACCAACGCCTACATCGCGATGAAGTCGGCCCCCAGCCTGCCGGCCAAGAACTTCACCGCCATGCTGCGCCTGGACCACAACCGCGCCGCCAGCCAGATTGCCGCCAAGATGGGCATCGCCGTGGGCGACATCGAGAAGCTGGCCGTGTGGGGCAACCACTCGCCCACCATGTACGCCGACTACCGCTTTGCCACCGTCAACGGCAAGAGCGTCAAGGACGCCATCAACGACCACGACTGGAACGCCAACACCTTCCTGCCCACGGTGGGCAAGCGCGGTGCGGCCATCATCGCCGCGCGCGGCCTGTCGTCGGCCGCCTCGGCCGCCAACGCCGCCATCGACCACATGCGCGACTGGGCGCTGGGCACCAACGGCAAGTGGGTGACCATGGGCATCCCGTCCAAGGGCGAGTACGGCATCCCCGCCGAGGTGATGTTCGGCTACCCGGTCACCTGCGAAGGTGGCGAGTACAAGATCGTCGAAGGCCTGCCGATCGACGCCTTCTCGCAAGAGTGCATCAACAAGACCCTGGCCGAGCTGCAGGGCGAGCAGGACGGCGTCAAGCACCTGCTGTAAAGCCGCAGACCCCGGGCGCCTGGCGCCCACCCCCGAGGGGTCAGCAAAGCCGGACTGGGCAACCCAGATCCGGCTTTGTCGTTTCTGCCTCCCCGCGCACCCCTGGCCGCCGTGCCGCCTGCTTTCTGCCGGGGGCTGGTCTGGTGCTTTGCACGGGGCAGAGATACTTGCACCATGACCCCATCCCTGCTGCCCCAACAGGCCCTCGTCGACGACGGTGACGCGGCGCCCGACATCCCGGTGTGTGACCACTATTGCGGCACCGAGCCGCGCATGCGCAAGGCGCTGGCGCTGCAGGCCGAGCTGGGCCCGGTGTTCGACATCACGCTCGATTGCGAAGATGGCGCACCGGTGGGCGCCGAGGCCGCGCATGCGCAGCTGTGCGCCGAGCTGGCGCTGTCGGCCGACAACCGCTTCGGCCGCGTGGGTGTGCGGGTGCATCCGGTCGACCATGCCAGCTTCGAGGCCGATCTCGACACGCTGATCGGCCGCGCCGGTGACCGCCTGGCCTTTGTGATGGTGCCCAAGCCACGCCACCTGGCCGATGCGCAGCAGGCCATGGCCCTGATCGAGCAGACCGCGCGCCGCCACGGCCGCGGCCAGGCCCTGCCGGTGCACATGCTGGTCGAGACCCACGGCGCGCTGCGCGATGTGCAGGCCATCGCCCAGCTGCCGCGCATCCAGAGCCTGTCGTTCGGGCTGATGGACTTCGTCTCGGCGCACCGCGGCGCGATTCCGCACACCGCCATGGGCGTGCAGGGCCAGTTCACGCACCCGCTGGTGGTGCGCGCCAAGCTCGAGATCGCCGCCGCCTGCCATGCCGCGGCCAAGGTGCCCTCGCACTGCGTGGTCACCGAGTTCAAGGACGCCCAGGCGCTGGCCGCGGCCGCCACCCGCGCCGCGCGCGAGTTCGGCTACACGCGCATGTGGAGCATCCACCCCGACCAGATCCGCGTCATCGTCGACGCCTTCTCGCCCAGCACGGCCGAGGTCGACCAGGCGCTCGAGATCCTGCTGGCCGCGCAGGCGGCGCAATGGGCGCCGATCCGCCACCGCCATGCCGGCCAGGACCAGCTGCACGACCGCGCCAGCTACCGCTACTTCTGGCAGGTGCTGCTGCGCGCGCGCCGCACCGGCCAGCCCTTGCCGGCCGAAGCGGCGCTGGCCCTGTTCGGGCAGGCCGCATGAGCGGCCCGTCGATCCGCGGCCAGCGCGCCGCCCTGGCCGCCCTGGCCGCCCTGGCGAGCTTCGCCAGTCTCGCGAGCCTGGCCACGGCCACCGCCTTGGCCTGGCCCGCCCCGGCCCTGGCGCAGACCAAGACGCCCGCTGCGACCAAAGCCCAGGCCACCCGACCGGCGGCCACCAAGGCCGGCCCGGCGCGGCCGGCCAGCGGCAAGGCCACCGCGGCCAAGCCCGCGGCCGTGGCCGCCGCGGCAGCGGCACCGGTGCTCAGCGCCGGCGAGCTTGACGTGGTGGACCGCGTGCTCACCGGGGTGGCCGACTGCGAGTTCAAGCAGCAGATCAGCGTCTTGGCGGTGCCGGGCCAGCACGGCCTGTTCGAGATCCGCCATCTGAAGCAGCGCTACCGCATGAGCCCGCGCGAAACCGCCACCGGCGCGGTGCGGCTGGAAGACCCGCACAACGGCATGCTGTGGATCCAGATCCCGAGCAAGTCGATGCTGATGGACAGCCGCCGCGGCCAGCGCGTGGTTGACCACTGCCTGCACGCCGAGCAGCGCGCCGCACTCACCGCGGTGCAGCAGGCAGGCACCCATCTGGGCATTGCGCCGGCGCCGGCCACCGCTGCGGCCACCAACGCGGCCACCAACGCGACCACCAACGCCGCCACCAACGCGGCCTCTGCGCCGGCAGCACAAGCGTCGGCACCGGCCCCCATGCCCGCAGCGGCAGCAGCGGATGCCCGTGCTGGCGCCCCCAACCCGGCCAGCTCGGCCAGCCCGGCCACGCCAGCACCGGCGCCAACGGCCCCCGCCACGCACCAGCCGTGACCCGCATCACGCCCGGCACGGCCCGGGCGCGTTGCGGCACTCAAGCCCGCCTGCCCCGCGCCGAGAAACCGTAGCGCTGCCCTGGCCTGTGCCGGGGCTGGCACAAGGCCCGCGGCGTTCAGGGGTCTTGCCGGGCATTCCCGCGCGGGCTGGCAGCCTGCGACGGGCTTTCGTATGCTGCTGCGCAGCATTGACCTTCATCAACCCGAAGCTTTCACCATGACGATCGTGTTTCTGGCCCTCGTGCCGCTTGTGTTTGCCGCTGGCAGCCTGACCTGGCTGATGACCATGGGTGCCAAGGTGCAGGCCGAATCCGACGCCTGGGCCGCGCAGTGGATGCGCGACAACGCCTGAGCGTTCCGGCGCGCGGCACCACGGCCTGAGCGCCACCGCGCCAGGCGCCCGGCACGCCGCGGCAGCCCGCCCCCACCGGCGGGCTTTTTTTTGCCCGCGCACGCACGCCATGGGCTTGTCAGCCCGGCGTGCGGGCGCTGCGTCAGAATGTCCTGTTCCCGTGCAGTCCGCTGTGGATTCCGCTTGGCAAGTCTTATATAAGACATAAAATATCGGACAAACCCGAACGCCCGGCATGGCCAGCCCCGGCCGTGCCGGCGGGCAAACCCGCCGCCCGCCTCTCCCGTCGTCGAAACCCTCTCACAGGAGCCCTCGAGATGCTGCAAGCCTACCGCCAACACGTGGCCGAACGTGCCACCCTCGGCATCCCCCCGCTGCCGCTGACCGCAGCCCAAGTTTCCGAGCTGATCGAGCTGATCAAGGCGCCGCCCGCGGGCGAAGACGCCTTTTTGCTGGATCTGCTGACCCACCGCGTGCCGCCGGGCGTGGATGACGCGGCCAAGGTCAAGGCCAGCTTCCTGGCCGCCGTGGCGCACGGCGAGCTGAAGGTGGGCCTGGTCTCCAAGGCCAAGGCCACCGAGCTGCTGGGCACCATGGTGGGCGGCTACAACGTGCACCCGCTGATCGAGCTGCTCGACGATGCCGAGGTGGCTGGCGTGGCCGCTGCCGCGCTGAAGAAGACGCTGCTGATGTTCGACTTCTTCAACGACGTTGCCGCCAAGGCCAAGGCGGGCAACGCCCACGCCAAGGACGTGATGCAGAGCTGGGCCGATGGCGAGTGGTTCACCTCGCGCCCCGAGGTGCCCAAGAGCATCACCGTCACCGTGTTCAAGGTGCCCGGCGAGACCAACACCGACGACCTGAGCCCGGCGCCCGACGCCTGGAGCCGCCCCGACATCCCGCTGCACTACCTGGCGATGCTGAAGAACACGCGCACCGACGCGGCCTTCAAGCCCGAGGAAGATGGCAAGCGCGGCCCGATGCAGTTCATCGAGGACCTGAAGAAGAAGGGCCACCTGGTGGCCTACGTGGGCGACGTGGTGGGCACCGGCTCCAGCCGCAAGAGCGCCACCAACTCGGTGATCTGGGCCACCGGCCAGGACATCCCCTTCGTGCCGAACAAGCGCTTCGGCGGCGTCACGCTGGGCGGCAAGATCGCCCCGATCTTCTTCAACACGCAAGAGGATTCGGGCTCGCTGCCGATCGAGGTGGACGTGTCCAAGCTCGAGATGGGCGACGTGATCGACGTGCTGCCCTACGACGGCAAGATCACCAAAGACGGCCAGACGGTGGTCGAGTTCAAGCTCAAGAGCGACGTGCTCTTTGACGAAGTGCGCGCCGGCGGCCGCATCAACCTGATCATCGGCCGCTCGCTCACCGCCAAGGCACGCGAGTTCCTGGGCCTGGGCGCGAGCACCCTGTTCCGCCTGCCGGCCGCCCCGGTGGCCACGCAGGCCGGCTTCACGCTGGCGCAAAAGATGGTGGGCCGCGCCGTGGGTCTGCCCGAGGGCCAGGGCGTGCGCCCGGGCACCTACTGCGAGCCGCGCATGACCACCGTGGGCAGCCAGGACACCACCGGCCCCATGACCCGCGACGAGCTGAAGGACCTGGCCTGCCTGGGCTTCAGCGCGGACCTGGTGATGCAGAGCTTCTGCCACACCGCGGCCTACCCCAAGCCGGTGGACGCCAAGATGCACCGCGAGCTGCCGCCCTTCATCAGCAGCCGCGGCGGCGTGGCCCTGCGCCCGGGCGACGGCGTGATCCACAGCTGGCTCAACCGCCTGCTGCTGCCCGACACCGTGGGCACCGGCGGCGACAGCCACACCCGCTTCCCCATCGGCATCAGCTTCCCGGCCGGCTCGGGCCTGGTGGCCTTTGGCGCGGCCACCGGCGTGATGCCGCTGGACATGCCCGAATCGGTGCTGGTGCGCTTCAAGGGCAGCATGCAGCCTGGCGTGACCCTGCGTGACCTGGTGCATGCCATCCCGATGTACGCCCTCAAGGCCGGCCTGCTCACCGTGGCCAAGGCCGGCAAGAAGAACGTGTTCTCGGGCCGCATCCTCGAGATCGAAGGCCTGCCCGACCTGAAGGTGGAGCAAGCCTTCGAGCTGAGCGACGCCTCGGCCGAGCGCAGCGCCGCCGGCTGCACCATCCAGCTCAACAAGGAGCCGGTGGCCGAGTACCTCAAGAGCAACATCGTTCTGATGAAGAACATGATTGCCGACGGCTACGCCGACGCCAAGACCCTGGCCCGCCGCATCGAGAAGGTCGAGGCCTGGCTGGCCAGCCCCAACCTGCTGGCCGCCGACGCCAACGCCGAGTACGCCGCGGTGATCGAGATCGACCTGGCCGAGATCACCGAGCCGATCGTCTGCTGTCCGAACGACCCGGACGATGCCAAGTCCCTCAGCGAAGTGGCCGGCACCAAGATCGACGAGGCCTTCATCGGCAGCTGCATGACCAACATCGGCCACTTCCGCGCAGCGGCCACGGTGCTGGGCGGCGCGCGCGACATCCCGGTGAAGCTGTGGATCGCCCCGCCGACCAAGATGGACGCGGCCGAGCTGATGAAGGAAGGCCACTACGCCAACTTCGGCACCGCCGGTGCGCGCACCGAGATGCCCGGCTGCAGCCTGTGCATGGGCAACCAGGCCCAGGTGAAGGAAGGCGCGACCGTCATCTCGACGTCGACCCGCAACTTCCCGAACCGCCTGGGCAAGAACACCAACGTGTTCCTGGGCTCGGCCGAGCTGGCCGCCGTGGCCTCCAAGCTGGGCAAGCTGCCCAGCAAGGACGAGTACCTGGCCGCCACCGGCGTGATCACCGCCAAGGCCGACCAGATCTACAAGTACATGAACTTCGACCAGATCGGCGAGTACGCGGATGTGGCCAAGGGCGTGACGGCCTGACAGCCCGGCTGAGCGGCATGCTCAGCCCCCCCCCAGCACAACGGCCCGCCGGGGAAACCCGGCGGGCCGTTTGTCTGCATGAGATCGCCAGCGCCTGGCCGGCGTCGCCCAGCGCAGCCAAGGCACAAAACCGCGCCTCAGTGCCATGCGCGGCCAGTGCCTGGGCGCTGCGCTTCTTGATCAGTCTGTTCAGGCTGAGGCCGAAGCTGCCCACATCGCCTCACGACACGTCAAGCCGAAAGCCGCCGCCGGTGTGCTGGCGGCGGCGGCCGCTGCCGCGGCAAAGGCCTTGCGCAAAGGCCTGTACGGCCTGGGTATCGGGCGGCACCCAGGGCTGGCCATCGGTGCGATGGCGCTCGTGGCGCCATGCTGCGGACTGGGCGGCCAAGCTGCTGTGGCACTGCTGTGGCCCTGCTGTGGCCCTGCGGCGGGCCGGGCCGGCGCCCGTGCCGCGCGAGAACGTGTCAGCCGTGGCGGCCGTTGCCGCCGATGATCAGGTTGAACACCTCGCGCAGCAGCCCCAGCTCCACCGGCGCGGCGCCACGCAGTTGCGGCAGGGGCTTGAAGATCGCGCCCGCCGCTTCCAGCAAGGGCTTGGGCGCGTCCTGTGTGGTGAAACGCAGCAGGTGCACACGCACCATGCTGCCATCGGCCGCGCGCACCGATTCAATGAACTTGGGGCTGACCACCACGTCGTCATCGAGCAGGCCCAGCTGCGCCATCGCGGCCTGGCGCACGGCCTCGGCATCGTTGGGCAGATCCCCCTCGGCCGGTGCGGCGCCCTCGGGCAGCGGGCCGGGCCACAGCAGGCTGCCGCCTGGCCAGTGTGCAAACACCAAGGCGGTGCTGTAGCTGTCGAAGTGACACAGGATGGCGCGGTTGCGCAGCAGCAGGTCGGTGGCGGGGGCCGTGGTGGTGGTGGTGAGGGACATGGCGCGCCTTTCAGAAGCCCTGGTCCTTGCGGCCCCAGGGCGTGCTGCCCGGCACCAGCAGGCCCTTGATGCCGGCCTTCTGGATGGCCGCCAGGTCTTTGTAGAACGTGGCCTCGTGCATCAGCGCGCCCCGCGGGCCCAGGATGCCCACGTACTTGGCCACCACATCGACCTCACACACATAGCCGCCACCGCAATCGGTGGTGCTGCGCACATTGCCGTCCCAGTCGATGAAGAAGCCTTCGGGGGTACTCACGGTGTCACTCCTGCCGGTTGGGCCGGGCGCCAAGCTGGTCGCGCGGCCATGCCGTCATTGGAGCAGCAAGGCCTTTTCCGACAGGATTGCTCGCCGGCTGCCGGCCTGCCCCGCACCCAGCACCCTTACCTTGAGCGTTATCAGCTATCGCCCGCACCGGCCGAAGCGCCGTGGGTTCTGGCGTGCCGAGCCCGAGGCCAGGGCCGGCGGCGCGCTCAGCCACGCGCGTCCAGATCCACTTCCACCAGGCCGTCGGCGGTGAGGCGCAACGGGTATTCGTCGAGCGCGCAGCCCTCGGGCCGCAGGCCCTGGCCGTTGCGGCCGTCAAACACCCAGCCGTGCACCGTGCACACCAGCGTGCGGCCGTTGAACTGCGAGTTGTTCACCAGCGATTGCTGCTCGTGCGGGCACACGCCGGCAAAGGCGCGCGGCTGGCCGCCATCGGGCCACACCACCAGCAGCTCCTGGCCCGCCAGCATGAAGGGCACCGATTCGCCTTCACCCAGGTAGCGCTGCTTGCACAGGGTCTGAAACGCCATGGTCATGCTCCTTGCATCAGTCGGGGGTCATGTCGGGCCGCAGCAGCACCTCGGCGGGCTGGCCCGGCGTGCCGGGCAGCAGATCCACGCCGCCCAGCGGCGACAGTCCGCCGTCTTCTTCCAGCAGCACCGGCGCCATGGGCGGCATGGCCGAGAGCAGGTGGATCAGTTGCTGCACTGTCATGAATCCTCCAGGCCGGGGCGCTGCCACGGGCCGATGCAAGGGCCGCGCCAGCCTGGCCGGCTGCTACGCTCGGTGGCTTCGGCCGCCTTGCCGCCTCTTGCCTGTTGTTCGATGACCGCTGCATCCCGCCCCACCCACCGATCACGCGCCGCCGCCCCGGCGCGGGGCCACCGCCTGGCCACCCGGCGTGCACTGGCCGCACTGGCCACGCTGGCCGGCCTGGTGAGCGCCCTGCCCGCCGCCGCCGCCGAACTGAAGCTGCGCCTGCTGGAAACCACCGACCTGCACATGAACCTGCTGGCCTGGGACTACTACCAGGACAAGCCCACCGACGAATACGGCCTGGCACGCACCGCCACGCTGATCAAGGCCGCACGCGCCGAGGCCCGCAACAGCCTGCTGTTCGACAACGGCGACCTGCTGCAGGGCTCGCCGCTGGGCGACTACGTGGCGCGCGTCAAGCCGCTGGCCGCCGGCGCGGTGCACCCGGCCTACAAGGTGCTCAACGCGCTGGGCGTGGACGCCGCCAACATCGGCAACCACGAGTTCAACTTCGGCCTGCCCTTCTTGCGCCAGGCCATCGCCGGCGCGGCGTTTCCGTATGTCAGCGCCAATGTCACGCTCGACGATGGCGACGGCAACCCGGCCAATGACAAGCCCGCCTTCACGCCCTATGTGCTGCTGGAGCGCAGCCTCACCGACGAGACCGGCGCCAAGCGCACGCTCAAGGTCGGCGTGATCGGTTTCGTGCCGCCGCAGATCATGACCTGGGACCGCGCCCAGCTCACCGGCCAGCTCACGGTGCAGGACATCCAGGAAACCGCGCGCCGCTATGTGCCCGAGATGCGCGCCAAGGGTGCCGACCTCGTGGTGGCCATTCCGCACTCGGGCTTCGAGCGTGGCGAGACGCCGCGATTTGCCGAGAACTCGGTGGCCCGCTTGTCCGAGATCGCCGGCATCGACGCCATCCTGTTCGGCCATTCGCATGGCGAGTTCCCCAGCCGTTTCTTCGCCAACCACGCGAAGGTGGATCTGGCCCGCGGCACGATCAACGGCGTGCCGGCGGTGATGCCCGGCCGCTGGGGCGATCACCTGGGCGTGATCGACCTGGTGCTCGACGACAGCTCGGGCGCCTGGAAGATCAAGGACAGCCGCGCCGAGATCCGCGCCATCCGCGACCGTGCCACGCGCAAGCCGCTGGTCGAGGCCGATCCGATGGTGGCGCAGCTGGTGGCCGCCGAGCACGAGGCCACGCTGCGTTATGTGCGCGGCGAGGTGGCGCGCAGCACGGCGCCGATCACCAGCTTTTTTGCCCAGGTGGCCGACGACCCCTCGGTGCAGCTGGTGAACAACGCGCAGATCGCCTACGCGAAGCGCGCGCTGGCCGGCACCGAACACGAAGGCCTGCCCATCGTCTCGGCCGCCGCGCCCTTCAAGTCGGGCGGCCGCATGGGCTGGAGCTACTACACCGAGATCCCGGCCGGCACGCTGTCGATCCGCCACATCGCCGATCTCTACATCTACCCCAACACCATCAAGGCGGTCAGGCTCAGCGGCGCCCAGGTGCGTGAATGGCTGGAGATGTCGGCCGGTGCCTTTCGCCGCATCGATGCCGCCGGCCCGGCCGAACAGGCGCTGATCGACGAACGCTTCGTGCCCTACAACTTCGACATGATCGACGGCCTGAGCTACCGCATCGATGTCACCCAGCCTGCGCGTTATGACCTGGCCGGCAAGCTGGTGGCGCCCGAGGCGCGGCGCATCGTCGACCTGCGCCACCAGGGCCAGCCGGTGAAGGACGATGCGCCCTTCATCGTGGTGACCAACAACTACCGCGCCGCCGGCGGCGGCAGCTTTCCGGGCCTGGACGGTCGCCAGATCGTGATGGACAGCGCCGACGAGAACCGCGAGGCCGTGGCCCAGTACCTGCGCTCTGCCGGCACGCTGGACCCCAGCGCCGACGGCAACTGGCGCATCCAGCCGGTGCCGGGCGTCAAGCTGCGCTTCAGCTCCAGCGCCGCCGCCATCGCCCAGCTGCCGCGCACGCCGCAGGTGCGCCTGGTCAAGGACAACGGCGACGGCTCGGCGCTGTTCGAGCTGGCGAACTGAACGCCGCGGCCCTTACCCCATCTCCGGCGCAATCGCCTCCGCCCAGTCATACAGCGCACCCAGGATGTCCTGCGCGCGCTCGTCCTCGCCGGCCTGCTCGCCCAGGGTGTCGATACGGGCCATGAAGTCGGCCACGGTCAGCACGCCACCCAGGCCTTCGTGCAGGCGGGCGCTGCAGTGCGCGGCCCAGCGCTGGCGCTCGGCGTCGGCCAGCGTGTCGGGCCAGTTGCGGGCGCGGTAGCGAAACAGCAGCTCGTCGAGCCGGCCGTCCTCGAAGGCCGGGTGTTTGCCGGCCAGCGCCGCGCCGTCCAGCCCGCGCAGGCGCTCCAGCGTGCGTCGGTCGCCCGGGCCGATGAAGCCGCCGTAGAGGTCTTCGTCCACATCCGGCGCCTGCGCCGGTGCCGGCCGGGCGAACACCTGGCTCCAGGGCACGCCGGCCAGCGCGGCCGCATGCGCCTGGGCCCAGGCGGCGCGCTGCAGGCCGGTGTCGAGATCGAGGCCCCAATGCGCGGCGCGCGCGGCCGGCAGGGTCTTGAGGTTGCCGATGACCACCGGGCTCTTGTTGACATGGATGGTCTTGACCGGCAGCCGCGCCAGACCCTCGGGCAGCTGGTCGGCGCGGGTGAACATGCGCAGGCGCAGCGTCTCGACATCCAGCGCCGGCAGTTCGGCCGGATCGGCCGACAGGTCCCACACGATCAGCTCGTTCTTGTTGGTCGGGTGCACGCCCAGCGGCCACACCAGGGCCAGGCAGCCGCGCTCGGTGCCGTACATGCCCGACAGGTGCAGAAAGGGCTTGCCCAGGCCGATCTCGGCCCACACCGCGTCTTTCTTGCGCAGCTTCAGGCAGAAGTCCCACAGCCGCGGCTGGCGCTCGCGCAGCAGCCGGGCCAGCGCGATGGTGGCGCGCACGTCGCTCAGCGCATCGTGGGCGCTGTCGTGCGCCAGGCCGTTGGCCACGGTGAGGTGCTCGAGCTTGAAGCTGGGCCGGCCGTCGTCGTGCTTCGGCCATTCGATGCCCTCGGGCCGCAGTGCCCAGGCGCAGCGCACGGTGTCCAGCAGGTCCCAGCGGCCGCAGCCGTTCTGCCACTCGCGGCCGTAGGGGTCGATCAGGTTGCGCCAGAACAGGTGGCGCGTGACCTCGTCGTCGAAGCGGATGGTGTTGTAGCCCACGCCCACCGTGCCGGGTGCGGCCAGCGCGTCGTGGATCTGCGCGGCAAAGGCCTGCTCGGTCACGCCGCGCTCGGCACACTGCTGCGGCGTGATGCCGGTGAGCAGGCAGCTCTCGGGGTCGGGCAGGGTGTCGTGCGGCGGCTGGCAGAACAACTCGAGCGGCGGGCCCACTTCATTGAGCGCGGCATCGGTGCGGATGCCGGCAAACTGCGCTGGCCGGTCACGGCGCGGCACGCGGCCGAAGGTCTCGTAGTCGTGCCAGAAGAATGTGAAATCGCGGGTCGTGTCGCTCATGCCGGCACGATACGCGATGTGCGGCCCGGATCGCGCCCGGGCCGCCGGCCTGCCGGCCTGCCGCCTACTTGCGGCGCGTGGCCCGGGGGCTGTCGTCGGACGGCTCGGCAGCGCCCTGGCGCAGCGCATCGGCCATGCCGATCAACACGCCGCTGGCCAGCGCGGCATAGCTCTCGGCCAGGGTTTGCGCCGCCTTCAGGCCGGCGGCGCGGGTCTCGCGCATGGCGGTCTGCATCTGCGCGAGCTGGTTCTCGAGCTGCTCGGTGGCGGCGCCGGCGCGGGCGCCGGTCTGCGTGGCACCGGGGGCCAGCTTGTCCATCACCTGCTGCCAGGGGCCGGCCAGGCCTTCACCGGCGGCGCCGGTGGCCTTCTTCACGGCGCCGAAGAGCTGGTCTTCCATCTTCTCCAGATCGCCCAGGGCCTTCTTGAGCTGGGTTTCGCGCAGGTCGACGCCGCGGTCGACGAACTGCTGCAGCGCCACGCGGTTGGCTTCCACCGCCTTGAGCAGCGCGTCGTCCATGCCGGCCACCGCGGTGTCGAGCATCTTCTCCACCTGGGCCGGGGCGGCGGGGTTTTGCGCCGCGCCCGCGCTGGCCGCCTGGGCCACCGTGTCGAGCACCTTGCGGATGTTCTTCAGGCTCAGCTCACGGCCCTGCAGGGCGCGCAAGGTGCTGTCGTAGACCGCCTGGCGCAGCTGCGTGGTCTGCTTGGCGCTGGCACTGGCAAACATCTCGGCCAGGGCTTGCGGATCGACGCCGGACTTCATCATCGGTAGCCTCCTCGGGGTTCACGGGTGGATGCGTGGCAGGCGCCACGGCAACGGCCATGGTGCCACGGCCGGCCGGCGCCAGGCTGACAAGCGGCACCCCGTGCCCACCAGCGCCGGCGGGTGGTGGTGACAGGTGACGGCGGGCGGTGGCCGCCGGGGCTCAGCGCCCGCGCCAGACCTGGCGCAGGTCGTCGGCATCGACCTGCAGCTTGACGAACACCTCGTTGCCGCGCGACACGCCCTGCACCGTGGGCAGGCCCTGGCGGCTGCGGCTGGCGCCCAGGTACAGCACCGTGCCGGCCGAGCGCCGCCAGGCGTAGGTGAGCGAGCCGGTGCTGCCCACATCGCGCTGCGCCGCCACGCCGGGCTCGGCCAGGCGGTCGAGCGAACTGCGCTGCCAGATCGCGCGCAGGGTCTGGTGGGCGTCGAAGTGCCACACCGCCAGCAGCTGGCCGGCGGTTTCGCGGTAGGTGCGGCGGCCGTCGCGCTCGAGCCAGGCGGCGTAGACGCTGGGCTCGAACTCAAGCCGCGCCAGCGGCCGCATGGTGAGCGTGACGCTGCCGTTTGCGCCCGGGCGCACCACGCCGGCCTGCATGTCGGCCAGCCGGCCCCATTGCCATTCGGTGCTCAGCAGCGGCGCCCAGGTGGCGGGCGTGAACACCGCCTCCAGCTGCCAGAAGCGCGGGCGCAGCCAGGGCGCACCGTCCGCGGTGCGAACGCCTTCGCCACCATGCCAGTACAGCGAGGCCTCGAGGTTGTGCGCGCCGGTGAGCCACACGCCGGGGCTGAGCGCGCTGCTCACCCGCTGGCCGGCCTGGCGGGCGCGCAGCGTCTCGCCCTCGAGGTTGAACCAGAACTCGTTGAACGGCCCCAGACCGTGCCAGCCATAGGCCACGCGGCCGCTGAGCTCGGTGACATCGTTCTGGTTGACGAAGCCGGTGTCGTCGCGAAAGCCGGCGCTGATGTCGTCCACGCCCAGATCGGCCTCGTAGTCGGGCTGCTGCAGGTAGAACTTGAGATGCGCGCGGTGGCCGCGCCGCGTGGCGCCGTGCTGCAGGCCGCCCTGGCCATCGGGCTGGGCGCTGGTGCTCGAGCCCAGCAGCTGCGCACGTGCACGCCAGGCGTCGTCGATCTGCCAGGCCACGTCGGGGCCCAGCACCTGGTTGTCGCCACGGCCGCCCTCGTAGCGGCGCGCTGCCGCCAGCGCGCCCCACTGCAGCGCGCCACCATCGGCCCGCACCCGCGCCGCCAGCACGCGCGAGGCCGGCTGCTCGGCAAAGTCGGTGCCAAAGGCGCCGGGCAGCAGCACGTAGCCGCCGCCGCGGTCGTCGATGGCAAAGGCGCTGCCGGCCAGGCGCGCACCGCGCCAGGTGGCGCGCAGGCCGCCGCGCGGCTCGGTCAGGCTGCGGGTGTACAGCGCCTCGGTGGGCGAACGCAGCAGGTCGCTCGATTCATAGAAGAACGGCCGCTTCTCGGGAAACGACAGTGCGAACCGGGTGTTGCCGGCCAGCTGCGGCACGTCGAGCGCCACCTGCGAGAAATCGGGGTTCAGCGTGGCGTCAACCACCAGCTCGGGCAGCGGCCGCCACTTCACATCGAGCGTGGCCTCCAGCCGGCTGCGCTGCTGCGTGGGCTCGCCGGCCGGCTGCTGGCGCTCGCGCCGCCAGGTCAGGCTGGGCCGCAGCGTGAGGAACTGGTGCTGCTCGGGCAGCACCAGGCCTTGCAGTGGCTGCAGCGCGGCAATGAAGCTGGGCGCCTCGCGCGGGATCAGCACCGAGGTGTTGAAGTAGAACTGCTCGCGCGGGATGCGCCGCGCAACCATGATGCGCCAGGGCCCGTCGTGCTCGTGCGTGAAGCGCAGGCTGGCGAACGGGATGCGCAGCACCGCCGTCCAGCCCTGGGCATCGCGTTGCGCGGCGCCTTCCCAGTCGAAATCGGGGGCGAAATCCTCGTTGTCGTCCGACGCGGTGTGCATGCCGTCGGCAGTGCTGCCGGCGGCATTGACGCGGAAGAACTGCGCCGATTGCCGCGCGCCGATGGCATCGAGGTAGACGGCCACGAAGTCCTGCGTGCGGTTCACGCCGTCGTGGCGCACCAGCGGCGCGCGGATGGCCTGCGGCTGGGTGTCGAAGCTGCGCACGCCCACGTAGATGGCCTGGCTGTCGAACAGCACCCGGGCCTCGGTGCGCTGGGCCGGCGGCTTGCCGGTGACCGGCGCCTTCTCGACAAAATCGCGGTGCGCCGTGGCGCGCTGCCAGGCCGGGTGCTCGAGGCTGCCGTCGAGGGGGATGCGCTCGCCCGGCGCCAGCCGGTGCGCCTGCAGGGCCAGCGCGCCCATCTCGGCGGCTGCGGCCGGGCGGGCCCCGGGTGGCGGCGCCCCCGAGGCGGCCCCGGCGCTGGACGCCGCACCGGCCGTTGCGGTGGCACCCGCGTCTGGCGCGGCCTGTCCACCCAGTTGCACCAGGGCCAGCGCGCCAGCCGCGCCCAGCCCTGCCCAGCGGCGCCAGCGTCGGGCGCCCAGTTGAATGTTTTCTCCCATGACAACGATTGTGCCGGCAGGCGGCGTGCCGGCCAGAACCCGTTGCCACGCAGCGCGCGAATGGCGGCGCGGCGGCCGCTTCAGGCGTGGGGGTGCGGCAACGCGGCGTCGGGCAGCGCGGCGGGGCCAGTGGCCCCGGTCGGGCTGAAGGCCAGCGGCCGCGGCCGGCGCGAACGCTGGTCGGTGGCCTGCGCCTTGATCAGCGTGACCAGCGGCGGCGCACTGCGAAACGCCGCCGCCTGCGGCGCCACCGCCTGCTGCAGCAGCGCCAGCACATCGGGCCGGGCCAAGTCGGCAGCGCCGCGCAGGCGCAGGCCCAGCTGGCCTTCACCGGCCGGCTCCAGCAGGCCCGGTGGCGCGCTCAGGCCACCGGCATGCAGGAAGAACAGCGTCACCCAGCGCGGATAGCCCACCACCGAGATCACCGCATCGGCGCTGCGCGGCGTGGGGCCGATGCCCAGCACCAGCGCGTTGTGGTTGTCGTACACCAGCTCGTAGCCGCGCGGAAACAGCGCATGCAGCCGGGCGCGGGCCTCGCGCATCTGCGCCGCGATCTGGGGGCTGTACTTGTCGCAGAAGCCGGCAATGCGGTCATCGACCTCGCGCAGCGCGGCACCGGGGCCTGGCGCCACGGGGCACACGAACTCGGTCGCCGCGTGACCCCGGCCTCGACCGACCAGCATGCCCAAGCCTGCCAGGATGCCCATTCGCTGCCCTCGTCTTGTTTTGTCGCCCGGTACGTCAATGGGCGTGTGCGAGGCATTGTCAGTGACTGCGCCCGACCTGCAACCAGCGCGGCAGACGATGCAGGTAACGCCCGGCAACAGACGCAGCCGAACGTGGTACTGAGCGGTTCCGTCAGCGGCTCAGGTGCGCGGCGACAGAAACGGCCTCAGCACATTGCGCAGCACCTCCACCAGCATGGCGGGGTCGATGCGCTGGCTGTGCCGGAAGCGCAGCGTGCGTGGATCGGGGCCGCGCAGCACCCGCGCCGGCGCGCGGCGCGGGCCGGCCGCGGCATGCACCAGCTGCAGCTGGGTGGACAGCCGGTGCGGCGTGAGCGACAGGAACGGCCGCCCGTTGTTCAGGTAAAGCAGGTTGCCCCACTTGAGGCTGGGCACCAGCAGCGGCGCGGCGGCCATCACCGCGGCGTGCACGGCGCGCGTGGTGCTGGCCTGGCGCACGGGCATCAGCTCGAACCAGGTGTCGAGCAGGGGCTCGGGCAGCACCAGCGGATGCGCCCGGGCGCCGGCCGGCAGCGTGGCGCGGCGCGGGGTGGCACGCATGTCCATCACAGGCCCCCGCGGCCGGCATGCCGGTCAATTGGATCGTGCGGCATGGCCAGCTCAGTGCGTGGCCCAGCCCTGGTACTGCTCGAACAGACGCAGCGCCACGGCGCGCAAGGCCTCGTCGCCCAGGGCGTGCGCGGCGGCCAGGATCTGCAGCGCATAACGCCGGTCGTAGCGCATGCGCTGCGGGCCTGCGGCCAGCCCGGCGGCGCGCGCCTGGCGGGCAAAGTCGGCCAGCAGGCTGCGGCTCAGGCAGGCGCCAGGCACCAGCGCAGGCACAACGCCACCCACCAGCCAATCGGCCGGCAGCGGCGGGTATTCGGTCACCTCGGGCACAGGGATCATCGTGGCACCTCCTGGTTTGGGGTTGCCGGCGATGATGGCCCGTGGCCGCAGCACGCAAAGCGCCGAGAAGCGCGCCAAACCGCGCGCTCACGCCGCCTTCAGCGCGGCCTCAGTCGGCGGACTGAACCCCGGCACGGCCCGCCACGCTGTACCGGCGCCGCGCCAGCAGCAGCGCCGCACCACCCAGCCACAGCGCCAGCGAGGCCGGCTCGGGCACCGCCGAGACCTCGAAGTGAAAGCGCACCTGGCGCACATCCTGGTCGCCCACGTCGGTGAAGCCGTAGGTGCCGCCCTGGGTCATGTAGCCGTCCCACGGCTGCGCCGCGTAGGCGGTGATGTCCCAGCTGGAGCCGCTGTAGAGGCTGCCATCGGCCAGGTGAAAGCTGATCAGGGCGCGATCCATGCGCACCGCGCGGCTCAGCTGCAGCGGCATGGTGTTGAAGCCCACGTTGGCCCAGCCCGTTTCACCGGCCACCGGAAACAGCTGGGGCTCGCCGATCAGCTGGATGTCGATGGCCCAGCGGCCGCCGCCGAGGTCGGTCTCGGCCTCCTGCGCGCCGAACAACAGCGTGTCGCCGGTGAGCAGCTCGGCGTTGAACCACTCTTCGGTGCCGTCGAAGCGCACCGTCGCCGAGGTGGAACCACTGACCGAGCCCTGGAAATAGACCTGGTACTCACTGCCTGGAACGACCAGCGATTCGGCCCGGGCCAGCGCCGGAACAGCCAGGGCTGCAGCAGCAGCCAGCGCCAGCATGGCGCGATGCACGGTGCGGATCACGGGAGGCCTTTGGTCGAGTGGGCAACAACGCTGCGCCGGATTCTGGGCATCGTCGGCCACCGGCGGATGACGTGCCCCCCAAGAGCCAGGGGGGCGATCTGGTAACCGCTTGTCAGAGGCCGCGCAGCAGCCCGGCGGCGGCGCCGATGCACCCCAGCCACGGCGCCACTGCCGGCGCGCTACAGCGTGCGCGCCTCGAAGCTGTTGCAGTCGGCCATGCGCCCACCGTCGATGCCGCGGCGGAACCAGCGCATGCGCTGCGCGCTGCTGCCGTGGGTGAAGCTCTCGGGCACCACGGTGCCCTGGCTGGCCTGCTGCAGCGCGTCGTCACCGATCTTGGCGGCGGCGTTCATGGCCTCTTCCAGATCGCCCTGCTCGAGGATCTGGCGCGAGCGCTGCGCATGGTGCGCCCACACGCCGGCCAGGCAGTCGGCCTGCAGCTCCAGCCGCACCGACAGCGCATTGGCCTGCGCCGGCGACACGCGCTGGCGCTGCGCCTGCACCTTGTCGCTGATGCCCAGCAGGTGCTGCACATGGTGGCCCACCTCGTGCGCGATGACATAGGCCTGGGCAAAGTCGCCCGGCGCACCCAGGCGCTGGCGCAGCGTGTCGTAGAAGGCCAGGTCGATGTAGACCTTCTCGTCGGCCGGGCAGTAGAACGGCCCCATCGCCGCCTGCCCCTGGCCGCAGGCCGTGGGCGTGCTGCCGCGAAACAGCACCAGCCGCGGGTCGCGATACGCCTGGCCGCCGGCCTGGAACTGCGCGCGCCACACGTCCTCGGTGTCGGCCAGCACGGTGGCCACAAAGGCCGCCAGCGGGTCGGCCGCAGGCGTGTGCACTGCCGGCCGCGGCGATGTCGCCGGCGCCTGCTGCACGGCCACCGGTGCACCGCCGTCGCCGGCCAGCAGGCCCAGCACGGTGAGCGGATTGACACCGAAGATCCAGCCGGCCAGCAGCGCGATGGCGATGCTGCCGATGCCGATGCCGCGACCACCGCCCAGGCGCCGGCCGGGCATGGCGGCACCGGCCTCGGCGCCGCCGTCACGCCGGTCTTCGACGTTGCTGCTCTGGCGGTTGCCTTCCCACTTCATGTTTTCGGCAGCGTCACGCCGCGCTGACCCTGGTACTTGCCGCCGCGGTCCTTGTAGCTGGTCTCGCAGACCTCGTCGCTTTCGAAGAACAGCACCTGCGCGCAGCCCTCACCGGCATAGATCTTGGCCGGCAGCGGCGTGGTGTTGCTGAACTCCAGCGTCACATAACCTTCCCATTCGGGCTCGAAGGGCGTGACGTTGACGATGATGCCGCAGCGCGCATAGGTGCTCTTGCCCAGGCAGATGGTGAGCACGTTGCGCGGGATGCGGAAGTACTCCACCGTGCGCGCCAGTGCAAAGCTGTTGGGCGGGATGATGCACACCGGCGCGTTGATGTCGACGAAGCTCTTCTCGTCGAAGTTCTTCGGGTCGACCACGGTGCTGTGGATGTTGGTGAAGACCTTGAACTCGGGCGCGCAGCGGATGTCGTAGCCGTAGCTGCTGGTGCCGTAGCTGACGATCTTCTGGCCGTCGGACGACTGGCGCACCTGGCCCGGTTCGAAGGGCTCGATCATGCCGGTCTGCTCGGCCATGCGCCGGATCCACTTGTCGCTCTTGATCGTCATCGCTGTTCACTCCGGGGGTGGCCCGGCATTCTAGGTGGGAGCATTCCGCATGGCAGAGGCGCGGGCGCTGTGGTGCACTGGGCACGACACAATACCGACCGGAGCATTCACCGCCATGGCCGCCAGCCCCTTCCGCCCCGCCACCGAGCTGCTGGTGCAGTACGCCCTTTACCACCGCGACCGGCGCAACATCCTCAGCCATTTCATCGGCATTCCGCTCATCGTGCTGGCCATCGGCGTGCTGCTGGCGCGGGTGCCGGTGGGGCCCACCAACTTGTCGTGGATCGTCTGCGCGCTGGCCGCGCTGTGGTACCTGGGCCGCGGCCTGCCGCTGCTGGGCGCCGCCACGGTGGTGGTCAACACGGCGCTGATCGCGCTGGCCCAGCCGCTGGCCGGCGGCAGCACCGCCAGCTGGCTGGGCTGGGGCCTGGGCCTGTTTGTCGTGGGCTGGGTGATCCAGTTCGTGGGCCACTACTGGGAGGGCCGCAAACCGGCCTTCGTCGACGATCTGGTGGGCCTGCTGGTGGGCCCGATGTTTGTGGTGGCCGAGTGGCTGTTCGCACTGGGCTGGGGCCGCGCCCTGGCCGCCGAGATCACCGCCCGCGCCGGCCCCGAGCGCCGCAGCGGGCACGGCGCCGGCGGCGCCCCGCTGGCGCGTTGAGCGCCCGCGCCAGGCCGATGCCCTCGCCCGGCCGCCGCCCCACCGCCGACGACCCGGTGCTGGTGATGGGCGCCGGCAGCATTGGCGCCTGGCTGGGCGGCCGGCTGGCGGCGGCCGATGTGCCGGTGGTGATGGTCGGGCGGCCGCGCACGCTCAACGCCATGCGCGCCCACGGCCTGACCCTGACCGATGCCGACGGCGGCCGCCTGCACCTGCCGCCGGCGCGCCTGACCTTGGCCGAGGCCGTGCCCGAGGGCCTGCGCCCCGGCCTGGCCCTGCTGTGCGTGAAAAGCGCGGCCACCAGCGCCGCGGCGGCCGAGCTGGGCGCCCGGCTGCCGGCGGGCACGCCGGTGGTCTCGATGCAGAACGGCCTGGGCCATGCGGCGCGCATTGCCGCGGCCGCGCCACGCCTGGCGGTGGTGCCCGGCATGGTGCCCTACAACGTGGCCGAGCTGTCACCCGGCCACCTGCACCGCGGCACCAGCGGCCGCCTGGCCGCCCAGGCGCACCCGGCGCTGGCCCCCTGGCTGCCGGTGCTGCAGGCCGCCGGCCTGGCCATGGACCTGCACGCCGACCTCACCGCGGTGCAATGGGGCAAGCTGCTGCTGAACCTGAACAACGCGGTCAACGCCTTGTCGGGCCTGCCGCTGCGCGCCCAGCTGCTGGACCGCGACCTGCGCCACTGCACGGCCGCGCTGATGCGCGAGGCGCTGGCCGTGCTGGGGCGCAGCGGCATCCGCCCGGCGCGCCTGTCGCCGCTGCCACCGGCGCTGCTGCCCGCCGTGCTGGACCTGCCCACGCCGATGTTCCGGGCGGTGGCCGCGCGCATGCTGCGCATCGACGACAAGGCCCGCTCAAGCATGGCCGACGATCTGGCGCTGGGCCGCGTCACCGAGGTCGAGGCGCTCAATGGCGAGGTGCTGCGCCTGGCCGCCAGCCTGGGCCTGGAGGCCCCGCTCAATGCCCGCCTGGTGGCCCTGGTGCACGGCTGGTCACGGCTGGCCCGGCCGCTGGACGGGCGCGGCCTGCGTGCCGCGCTGGGGCTCTGAACTCACAGGCCGTGGGCCATCTCCAGCTGGCTGGCCGCACCGTCGAACTGGCCCAGCAGCTTCACCAGCACCGGCAGCGCCTCGCCCAGCAGCGGCTTCAGCGTGTGCGGCGGGTTGATCACGAACATGCCGCTGCCCTGCATGCCGTAGCCGCGCTCGTCGGGCTGGGCCACGGTGAGCCGCGCATGCAGCCAGCCCTTCTTGGCCTGCTCCTTGGCCACGGCCTTCAGGCGCTGGGGCAGCTGGGCCGATTCGCGCAGCGTGAGCTGCGGGTACCAGACCAGGATCACGCACTCGGCAAAACGCGCCAGCGCATCGCGGCAGGCGCTGACCACCTGGGCGTAGTCGGTCTTGATCTCGTACGAGGGGTCGATCAGCAGCACGCCGCGCCGGCTGGACGGCGGCAGCTGGCCCTTCAGGCCGTTGAAGCCGTCCTCCTTGGCCACCGCCACCTGGCGGTCGCCCTCGAAGGCCTGGGCCAGCAGCGCGTGGTCGGTGGGGTGCAGCTCGAACAGGCGCAGCTGATCCTGCGGCCGCATCATGCCGCGGGTGATCCGCGGGCTGCCGGGATAGAACTGCAGCTCGCCGGGCGGGTTGCCGGCGCGGATCTGCGCCACGTAGTCGGCCAGCAGCGGCGGCAGGCGCTTGCCTTCCAGCACCCGGACCACGCCCTGCTGGTGCTCGGCCAGCTTCTGCGACTGCGGTGCCTGCAGCGCATAGCCGCCGGCACCGGCGTGGGTGTCCACCAGGCGCCAGGTCTTGTCCTTCTGGTTCATGTGGTTCAGCACGGCCACCAGCGTGGCGTGCTTCAGCACGTCGGCGTGGTTGCCGGCGTGGAAGGCATGGCGATAGGCGAGCATGGGCCGCACTGTGCCATGAGAAACGCCGGCCACCCCGGGCGCGCCCCGACTTGAATACTGATTCAGGTTTTTCTAGCATCTAGACGGCGGCCCCGGCACGGGGCTTCGCGCCTGCCGGAGACCCCGCATGACCGCCCTGCCGTACCACGCGATTCCCCTGGTGAAGGGCCTGCCCCTGGTGGGCAACCTGCCGAAGTTCCTGCGCGATCCGCTGGCCCATGCGCAGGGCCTGGCCGAGCACGGCCCGGTGGTGCGCTCGCGCACCTTCTTCGAGACGGTGACGCTGCTGGGCCCCGAGGCCAACCAGTTCGTGCTGCACGACCGCGAGGGCAACTTCAGCAGCCGCGACGGCTGGTCGTACTGGATCGACGCGGTGTTTCCGGGTGCCATCATGGCCATGGACGATCCGCAGCACAGACACCACCGCCGCATCATGCAGGGCGCCTTCAAGCGCCAGGCCATGGCCCGCTACGTGCAGGACATGGGCCCGGTGATCGCCGCCGCGGTGGACGCCTGGCCGGCCGGGCGGCTGCCGGTGTTTGCGCAGCTCAAGGCCCTCACCCTGAACATCGCCGCGCGGGTGTTCATGGGCCTGGCGCTGGGCGCCGAAGCCGACCGCATGAACCAGGCCTTTGTCGACACCGTGGCCGCCTCGCTGGCCCTGGTGCGCCGGCCGCTGCCACCGCTGGCCATGTGGCGCGGCGTGCGCGCGCGGCGCTGGCTGGTGGGGCTGATGCGCAGCAAGATCGCCGACAAGCGCGCGACCGAGACGCCTGACCTCTTCAGCCAGCTGTGCCACGCCCGCAGCGAAGACGGCGAGGCCTTCAGCGACGACGAGGTGGTCGACCACATGATCTTCCTGATGATGGCCGCGCACGACACCACCACCTCGGCGCTGACCACCATGTTCTATTGCCTGGCACGCGAGCCCGACTGGCAGCAGCGCTTGCGTGCCGACGCGCTGGCGCTCGAGCACGACCAGCTCACGCTGGACGACCTGCCCGGCCGCGAGCGCACCGAGTGGGTGATGAAGGAGGCGCTGCGCCTGTACCCGCCGCTCACCTCCATTCCGCGCCGCGCGGCGCGCGACTGCGAATTTGGCGGCTACCGCATCCCGCGTGGCACGCCGGTGGGCGTGTCGCCGATCCACACCCACCACATGCCCGAGCTGTGGACTGCGCCCACGCGCTTCGACCCCGAGCGCTTTGCGCCGGCGCGCGCCGAGCACAAGCGCCATGCCTATGCCTACCTGCCCTTTGGCGGTGGTGCGCACCTGTGCATCGGCCAGCACTTTGCCGACATGGAGGTCAAGGCCGTGATGCACCGGGTGCTGCGCCGCTGGCGCTGGCAGGTGCCGGCCGGCTACCGCATGCCCTACCAGCTGGTGCCGATTGCCAGGCCGCGCGACGGCCTGCCGATCACGCTGCAGCCGCTTTGACCCCCGCCGCGGGGCCCGCACCCACCAGCGCCAGAAAGCTGCGCGCCAGCTCGCGCGCCAGGGCCGCGTCGTGCAGGCGCACCGGGCCGCCGTCGTGCAGCACCGCGTTGACCAGGGTGCTGAACACCATCTGGAAGGCGAAGCCCACGCGGCGGCGGCGCTGGCCGCGCGGCACGCCGTCCAGCTCGGGGCCCAGGCGGGCATAGACCAGATCCACCACCTCGTTGCACAGGCGCATCAACGGGCCCCAGTAGAGGTGGGTGCGCGCCGGCTCGCTGACCGCGGCGCGAAAAATGCCCTGGTGCACGCGGTGCACCTGCACCAGCCACTGCATCAGCAGCATCACCTGCCGCGCGGTGCCGGCGCGCTGCATCGTGGCCGAGGCCAGCAGCTGCTGCAGCTCGTCAAAGGCCGTGGCGCCGGCCTCGCGGCACAGCTCGGCGAACCAGGCGTTCTTGTCGTCGAAGCGGGTGTAGAACGAGCCCACGGCCACCCCCGCGGCGGCCGCCACCTGGGCCACCGACAGCGAGGGCAGATCCTGCGTGGCCAGCAGCGTGCGACCGGCATCCAGCAGCGCCTGGTGTTTGCGCTGGCTGCGCAGCTGCTTGGCCTGGCGCACGCCACGCGGGGCTTCGGCCAGTGGCGCGGCAGGCCCGGCGCGGCCATCGGCCGACACCCGGCGTGAACCGGTGACCGGGCGGTCCGGGCGGGCGGCTGGGCGATCGGGGTCGGCCGGGCGGGCGGGCATGCGGCGATGATGCCATCGGCCCCGCCAGCGTCGTCCATGCACCACAGGCCCACGCCGGTGTTGACCAGCCGCGGCCCGCTCGCTTAAGGTCTGGCCCACCATGCACAGCACCCTGGCCCGCGCCCTGCGACGCCGCGTTCGACGACCACGTTGAACGGGATCGTTGCTGCCGGGCCTGGCGTTGAACGCAAGGCCACCTCCCAAGGCCACGACACCCGTCGTGGCCTTTGTCGTTCATGGGGTGCCCTGCCCCACTGGCTGCATCGGCCCGCGATGGTGCCGTGATCCCTGCGGATCACCCCCCACCCTGTCTCCACCCCGACTGGAATCGCGATGAACCTGACGCCGCCCTTGGCCAGCCCCGCTGCCACCCCCAGCCCCGCCCACACGGGCCCCCACCTGGCCAGCCCCTTGGCCTGCCCGCCGGGCAGCCCCCCGGCCAGCCCGCCAGCCCCAGGCCCGGACAGCCAGCGCCAGCCAGGCGCTGCACCGGCGAGCGCGGCCTGGCCGGCCGCGGCGCTGATGCGCCTGGGCCCGCGCCCGCCAAATGTGTTCGTGCGCGGTCAGGGCAGCTGGCTGTGGGACGCCCAGGGCCGCCGCCACCTTGATGCGGTGCAGGGCTGGGCCGTCAACACGCTGGGCCACGCGCCCCCGCAGATCGCCCAGGCGCTGGCCCGCCAGGCCGGCTTGCTGCTGCAGGCCGGCCCGGGCTTTCACAACGCACCGGCGCTGGCGCTGGCCGAGCGCCTGGCCGCGCTGAGCGGGCTGGATCGCGTGTTCATCGGCACCAGCGGTGCCGAGGCCAACGAAGGCGCGGTGAAGCTGGCGCGCAAGTGGGGCCAGCAGCAGCGCGGCGGCGCCGCCACGGTGATCAGCTTCAGCCACAGCTTTCACGGCCGCACGCTGGCCATGATGGCGGCCAGCGGCAAGCCGGGCTTCGGCGCGATCTTTCCGCCCGCCGTGCCGGGCTTTGTGCACTGCCCGTACAACCAGCTGGCGCCGGTGCGCGAGGCCATCGGCCCCGACACGGTGGCGGTGATGCTCGAGCTGCTGCAGGGCGAGGCCGGCGTGGTGGCGGCCGAGCCGGCCTTTGTGCAGGGCCTGCGCGCGCTGTGCGACGAACACGGCCTGCTGCTGATCGTTGACGAGGTGCAGACCGGCATCGGCCGCTGCGGCACGCTGCTGGCCCACACCCAGTTCGGCATCACGCCCGACATCGTGACGCTGGGCAAGGGCCTGGGCGGTGGTGTGCCGATCGGCGCGGTGCTGGCGCGCGAGGCGGTGTGCCGCCTGGCCCCCGGCGACCAGGGCGGCACCTACCACGGCAATGCGCTGGTGTGTGCCGCCGCGCTGGCGGTGCTGGAGGTGGTGGCGCAGCCCGGCTTTCTGGCCGGCGTGCAGGCCCGTGGCGAGCAGCTGGCGGCGGGGCTGCGCGCACTGTCGTCACGGCACGGCCTGGGCGCCGTGCATGGCCGCGGCCTGCTGCGCGCACTGGCGCTGCCGCCCACGCTGGCCTCGGGCCTGGTGGCCGATGCCGCACGCACCCTGCCGGGCGACTGCGGCCTGCTGGTCAACCCGGCCCAGCCCCAGCGGCTGCGCCTGATGCCGGCGCTGACCATCAGCGATGGCGAGATCCACCAGCTGCTGCAGCTGCTGGACGAGGCGCTGGTGGTGTGCACCCGGCCTGTGTAGGCCGGCATCGTGCAGGCCGGCCTGTGCAGGCCGGCATCGCGCAGGTCGGCCTGTATAGGCCGGCATCGTGCAGGCCGGCCGGCGCAGGCCGCTCGGCCTGCACCGCACCCGGCGATCAATCGAGCGACAGGTTGAGCTGCCCGGCCAGCGCGATCCACTCGGCCGAGTCGCCGTCCCACTCGCGCTTCACCTCGGCGGCCTGGGTGAGCGGCAGGTTCGGGATGCCGAACTGCTCGCGCAGCTCTTTCAGCCGCGGCGTCAGCGAGGCCTCGCGCACCGCATCGGCCAGCTTGTCGATGATGTCGCGCGGCGTGCCCACCGGCGCGACGAAGGGCAGGTAGCCCTCCATCGCGAACACCGATGCGGTGAAGCCCTGCTCCACCAGCGTGGGCAGCTCGGGCAGGCGCGGCGTGCGCACGCGGCCGGTGGCCGCAATGGGCCGCAGCGTGCCCTTCTGGATGTGCGGCATCAGGCCCTGCACGCTGCCCACCGCCACCTGGATCTGGCCCGACACCAGATCGACCAGCATCGGCGATTCACCGCGGTAATGCGCCAGCACCATGTTGAGCTTCTCGCCCTTGTGCAGCACATCGCCCAGCATGTGCGCCCATGAGCCGGCGCCATAGGTGCCCCAGGCCACCGGATTGGCGCGGGCATGGGCCACGAACTCGCGCGCGGTCTTCACCGGCAGCTTCTCGTTCACCCCCACCAGCAGCGCACCGCTGGGAAACAGCGCGATCGGCTCGAAATCCTTCACCGGCGTGTAGGGCAGCTTCTTGTACAGGGCCTTGGCCTGCCACAGCGGGCCCGAGGTGCTGATCAGCAGGGTGTAGCCGTCGGGCGCGGCCTTGGCCACCTCGCCGGCGCCCAGGGTGCCGCCGGCGCCGGTCTTGTTTTCCACCACGAACTGCTGGCCGAACTTGCGTGACAGTTGCTCGCAGTACACCCGCGCATAGGCGTCGGTCAATCCGCCTGGCGGAAACGGCACCACCACCCGCACGGCGCGGTTGGGCCAGGCCGCCTGGGCCTGCGCCGCGGTGGCAGGCAGCAGCGCCGCACCAGCGGCCGCTGCCGCACCCAGCAGCAGGCGGCGGCGAGGCGCGCAGTGGCCGGCCGGAGCGGCATCGACATCGGGGCCAAGCGGCGGCGGGGTATGGGGCATCGTCTGTCTCCTGGGGATCTGTTGTGGGGCGCGTCATGCTGGGGTGCTGCGCGCCGCTGCAGTGTCACCCGATGGACAGGCAGGCGGGCTTGGCAGTTCCGCCTTACGGAACCCGGTGTTTTCCCGGGATCGGGCGCCGGGCTCGGGCTCGGGCTCAAGCGCTGCAGTCATGGGGTTTGAGCTCGGCCGGCGGTGGGCCTGACGTTGGCGGCAGGCCGGCGTCTTTCTGCCACCCGCGCCATGCCGCGCACCTGGCCTTGATCGGCGTCATGACACCGCCACCGTCCATTCCACCCGTCTTGCCGCTCCGGCGTGCACCCATGCAGTGCATTGACCCGCCCCGCCTGCGCCGGGCAGCGCGGCGGCCGCGTGGCCAGCGCGTTACACCCAGTTTCGTGGTGACTCGCCACGCCGGTTTCTGGCATGCTGCTGCAGCGGCCATGACCGCATCAGAACAACGCCGAACACGCGATTCAGGGATGGAGAAACAGGCATTCATGCAGGCCTGCCGGCAAGGCGGTCAGCACGCCGAGACGGCACTGGTCACGATGTACCGTGACTACGGCCCGGCACTCTGGCGCGAAGCCTGGCGCACGCTGCACGACAGCGAAGCCGCACGCGACCTGCTGCAGGACACCCTGCTCAAGGCCTGGCGGGCGTGCGCCAGCTACCGCGGCGACGCCGAGGTGTATGCCTGGCTGGTGGTGATCCTGCGCCGGCGCGCCATCGACGTGCTGCGCGGCCGCCGGCCCGAAGACCCGCTCTACGACCGCGACGGCCTGCTGCGCGACGATGTCGAGCAGGCCGCGCTGAGCTTTCGCGACAGCGGCATCACCGAGCCGGGCCAGCTGCTGATGCAGCACCAGAGCGAGGCCGTGTTTCGCCGCTGCGCCGAGCGCTTTGCCGCCGAGCAGCCGCAGGCCGCCCAGGTGATCCGCTGGATTGCCGAGGACAACCTGACGCCGCAGGATGTGGCGCAGCTGATCGGCCGCAGCCCGGGTGCCACGCGCGAGTACATCTCGCAATGCCGCAAGAAGGCACGCCAGTACTTCGCCGACTGGTACGCCCTGGCCGGCACGGCGCAGGAGAGCGCATGACCCGCCCGGCCGACGACGGCAGCGCGCGCGGCCAGCGTGGCGCAGCACAGCCCCGCGCCGGCACGCCGCCGGCCACGCCCAACGCCAACGCCAACGCCTACGCCAACGCCGATCTCGACTGGGCAAACGCACTGGCCGGCCGCCCGCCTGCCGGGCCGCAGGGCGACACCACGGCACGGCTGGAGGCCGCGAGCCTGCGCGCGGCCCTGCGACGCTGGCCGATCGAAGCGCCGGCCCTGCCGGCCGACCTGGCCGAACTGGCCAACAGGGCCGACATCGCCGACCCCACCGACGCGACCACCCAAGCTTTCATCCACGCTTCCATCCCCACGGCGCCACGGCCTGCCTCCGGCCAGCCGGGCACAGCGCCGGCGCTGGCCCGCCTGCTGGCCGAGGCGCAGCGCCAGGGCCGGGCCTCGGCCGGCAACCCGGCAAGGGCCTGCGCGCCCTGCGCCGCACTGCATGCCGCCGGGGCCTGGCTGCGGGCTGCGCTGGCGGGCCAGGCGGCCGGTCGGCCCGGCCATCCCCCGGGGCGCCGGCCGGGCGCCGCGCTGCGCATCGGTGCCGGCCTGGCGCTGGCTGGTGTGCTGGGCCTGGCCGTGCTGCCGCAGTGGCTGGCACCACCGGCCGAGGCCCCCGCTCTGCGCCACGGCACCCAGCCGCAGCTGCGCAGCGAAGCCGATCCGCGCGCCAGCCGCGAGGCCCTGGCCGGGCGGCTGGCTGCCGCTGGCGCCGATGTGCAGCGTTATGAGCGCGCGGGCCGCTACGGGCTGGACGCCGAGTTCCAGCACCCGCCCGATGCCGCGCTGCGGGCCTGGCTGGCCGCGCAAGGCCTGGTGCTGGCGGCCGATGGCAGCCTGCGGGTCGAGTTCCGGGCGGCCGCGCCATGAGGCGGCGCACATGGCTGCGCGCAGGCAGCGCGCTGGTGCCGGCCGGCTGGCTGGCGGCTGGCTGGCCGGCGCCGCTGGCGGCCCGTGTCCAGGCCCAGGCGCCCGCCGTGGAACCCAGGCCGACCCAAGACCCGCAGCCAGCGGACACCGCGCCGGCCCAGGCCGCGTCAGCCGCGCCCACCACACCCGCAGGACCCGCTGAACCCGCTGAACCCGCAGTAGGGCCTGAAAGCGCCGCCACGCTGATGGCCTGGGCGCAGCAATGGCAGGCCCTGGGCCGCACGGCCACCGCGATCTGGCTGGCCAAGCGCGCGCTGGCGGCAACCGCGGCCGAGGCGGCCACGTTGCCAGGCCAAATGCCGGGCCAGGTGCCAGCCCAGGTGCCAGCCCAGGTGCCGGGCCAGCCATCAGGCCGGGTGCCGGCCCCGCCGTCCGCCGAACTGCCGGCCCGTCTGGCTGCCTGGTCGCAAAGCCTGGCCGGCTGGCTGATCGATGCCGGGCGGCTGGACGAGGCCCGTGCGCTGGGCGCCCACGAGCGCGCGGCCACGCTGGCCCGCTTTGTCGACGACCCGCGCGACACCACGCCGGCGCGGCCGCCGCTGCCCCTGGATGCCGACGAAACCGCCTGGTCGGCCGCCTGGCCGCCGGGTGTGGCGGCCTCGCCCGACGCACCCGGCGCGCTGGCCGCCTGGCAGGCCCTGCCCCAGCGCCTGCAGCCGCGCCACGCGGTGGGCGATGGCGCCCGCGCCGCGGCCCGCGCCACGCCGGCACCGGCCCGCCCCGGCGCGGCACTGCTGCGCGTGCATGCGCTGCCGCAAGCCGACCGCCTGCTGTTGCTGCTGGACGATGGCCGCAGCGTGGCCCCGGTGCACCTGCCCTGGCCGCAGGCCCAGCGCGAGCAGGAGCTGGGCGCGGTGCTGGCGGCCATGGGCGAGCCCCCCCATGCCGCAGCCCAGGTGCTCTTGCAGGCCGGGCTGCGCACGCTGCACCGGCGCTTCGGCGCGGCCATCGAGGCCGCCGCCCTGCGTGCCGGCGCGCGCGAGATCGAGGTCCATGCCGGCGGCGCGCTGCGCGCCCTGCCCTGGGCCGCGCTGCGGGCCGAGCAGGGCTACCTGGGCGAGCGCCTGGCCGTGCGCGTGGCGCCGCTGGTCGCCCTGCGGCCTGCCGCCGGCGCGGCACAGCCGCGCGCCACGGCCGCCGCACCTGCCGGCCCCGCCAGCGCTGACGCCGCACGCGGGCCCTTGCGCGCGCTGGGTGTTTCGCGCGGGGCGGCCGGCCTGCCAGCGCTGCCGGGCGTGGTGGACGAGGTCTGCGGCATCGTCGCCGGCCCGGTGCACGGGCTGGCGCGGCCGGCCCGCCCCTGCGGCCCTGGCGTGCTGGGCGGCGAAGGCTGGCTCGACGAGGCCTTCACCGCCGAGCGCCTGCTCGAGGCCGTGGCCCGGCCCGCCGGTGGCGCGCCCGGCCTGCTGCACCTGGGCACGCATTTCGATCTGCGGCCGGGGCGCATGGCGCGCTCCAGCCTGCTGCTGGGCGATGGCAGCCGCTGGCCGCTGGCGCGCATCGCGGCACTCGACTTCAGCGCCCTGCAGCTGGTCACGCTGGCCGCCTGCGACACCGGCAGCAGCAGCATCGGCAGCGCCGGCCCGCTGACCGAAAGCCTGCAGGACCTGATCCTGCAGCGCGGCGCCCTGCATGTGCTGGCCAGCCTGTGGCGCGTGGACGATGCCAGCACCAGCGCACTGATGCGCAGCTTCTACCGCCACTGGGGCAGCGCCCCACCGGCCGTGGCCCTGCAGCACGCCCAGGCCGCCGTGCGCGAGCGGCCCGAGTGGCGCGCCCCCTTCCACTGGGCCGGCTTCGTGCTGGCCGGAGGGCCCTGATCGCGCGCACCCCCCTGATGTTCAACGGGCGCGTGCGTCTCTTCACGCAAGACCGACGCAAGGCCCCGTTCAACCGCCCCTCGCCCCCCCTGCGAACCACGCCGAATGCTCCGGAGCCCCCGCATGTCCACGCTGCCCCCGCCACCCCCCGGCCGCCGCCCCACCCGGCGCCGTTGGCCCTTGCTGCTGCCGCCGCTGCTGCTGGCCAGCCTGGCCCAGCCGGCCGGCGCCAACTGGCTGGAAGAGCAGCTAAAGAAGGCCAAGGAGGCCGCGCAGCGGGCACAGGCGGCCCAGCAGCAGCAGCAGCAGCAGCAGCAACAACAACAACAGCAGCAACCCCAGCCGCAGCCACTGCAGCCGCCCGCGGTGCAGCAGCGCCAGCCGCCCGCAGCGTTGTCCAGCGGCGCCGCCCAGGCCGCGGCCGCGGCGGCGGCCGTCAACGCCGCGGCGCACAGCGCGCCGCTGCTGGCCAGCACCCGCGACGCCGGCGGCATGCAGGCCCTGTTTGCCAAGGGCACGGTCACCGGCACCGACCTGCTGCTCGAGATGAAGGCCATTCGCGCCCTGGTGGGCGGCCGGCGCGGCAGCGCCAACCTGTCCAGCCTGCTGTCGGGCACGGCGCAGGACAACCCGGGCGGCGCCCAGGCCGGCGCGCTGGGCGGCCTGTTTCAGGGCGGCGCCGATGGCGTGATCCTCAAGGGCGCGATGGCCGTGTTCGAGTCGGCCATGGCCAGCGCGTTCAGCAGCAGCGGTTCCACCGGCGGCCTGGGCGAGTTCATGGACACGCTGATGGGCGATCCGCAGCGCCTGGAGGCGCAGACCGTCACCCTGCCCTCGCCGAAGAAGATGACCACGCCGCAGATGCAGCGTGCGGTCAATCTGGCGGCCATCGTGGTGCTCACCCGCCTGACCGGGCGTGTCATCGAGCAGACGCAGAAGGACCTGGCCGAACTCGACCAGGGCTATGCCGCGCTGATCGAGCGCCGCGAGAAGGCCGCCACGCTGCTGCAGCAGGCGCTGGTGAGCGGCCTGCCTGAGGGCGCGCGCAACACCTTCACGCCGGCCGAGCTGGACTACCTGCGCTCGTTCTCGGCCGACAGCTTCGTCAAGGACATGGGCGCGCAGCGGCTGGCCCTGCGCCTGGTGGCCGTGACCGACCCGGCCGCCGCGGCCGACTACAAGCTGCAGTCCGACGGCCTGGTCAGGCGCACCTCGATCCCGCTGCGCGCGATGGCCGGCTTTGCCGCCTTTGGCGGCCTGCTGACCTGGAGCGGGCGCGAGCTGTCCAAGCTGGGCAAGGACCAGCCGATTGCCGAACTGCTGGCCTTCGGGCCGCTGGTCTTCGCCTTCGTCAAGGAGGTGCCGCCCATCGTGCAGAACATCGCCAAGATCACCAGCGACGGCGGCGCCGAGCTGATGAAGCTGGGCACCGCCTTTCGCGTCACGGTGGACGGCAGGACCGACGAGGTGCGCAGCGCGGCCACGGTGTTCGAGACCTTCGAGAAAAGCGGCGTGATGCCCGAGCTGCGCAACGCCCTGTTCCGCAACGACGCGCGCGGCCTGCTGTTTGCGGTGAACCAGTGCGACCCCGCCACCACCGCGCAGATGCTCGACCAGGCCACCACGCCCGAGCAGCGCAGCGCCTTTGCGCGCGAGACGCGCCAGCCCAGCCCGGGCGAGTTCAGCTTCGTCGACGCCTTTGGTGCGGGCGAGAAGGGCCAGGCCGAACTGGCGCACACGCTGCTCAAGAGCGACTACCGCCCGCGCCTGGACCGCGACCCCGCCATGGCCACCATCCAGATCGGCGTGGCCGGCACCGAGCAGCAGGCCGCCGACGCCGCCCGGCCCGGCTTCTGGAAGTGGAACAACGAGCAGCTGCTGCGCATGGTGTTCGTCAACCGCGACGGCCGGGCCCAGCACAGCACGCTGGAAGTGGGCAAGGTGCAGGTGCGGCCGGTGCCCTCGATGAGCTCGCTGTATGCCTACGAGACCCTGGCCAATGCCTGCCGCCAGCAGTTCACGCCGGCCACCGAGCCCAAGGCCGGTGCTGCCGGCACGGCCAACCCGCCCGCAGCACCCGCGCCCAAGCCGCGCCCGCCCAAGAAGACCTGATCACCCCGCTGACGACCTACACCCCACAACCCACAAACCCGGAGGACCCCCTGATGAACCACGCCACCCACCGCCTGAGCCTGATCGCCGCCGGCATGGCCCTGGCCGCACTGTCGGCCTGCAAGACCGCGCCCACCCAGCCCGACCTGAACGCCAAGCCCGACATCAAGGAAACGGTGGGTTCGGTGCTGATGCCGGCCGGCGCCAACTACCGCCTGGTGGAGCTGGCCGAGAAGGGCATGAAGCCCAAGATCTACACCATCGTCGCCGGCATGGGCGACCCCGGCAACGAGAAGCTGCTGTTCCCGGCCGACGTGGCGCGTGCCATCGGCGTGACGCCGGTGCAGATCCAGCGCCGCTTCATGGACACCGTGGGCAAGACCAAGCGCTACGAGGTCTACAGCACCGGCACCAGCGTCACCGCCGACAAGTCCGACTACGTGGTGGATGCGATGTTCGTCAGCTCGACGCAGGAGCTGCGCCGGGTGGACGGCGGCGTGCGCGTGGCCGTGACCCAGGTGCAGGTGAACGCCATGCTCAAGCACCGCTATGACGAGCACAACCAGGGCGACAAGGGCCGCGCCGACTACCCGGTGTGGGACGCCCCGGTGGAGGCCGTGGGCACCACCGGCGCCAGCAGCGGCGACCGCATGACCCTGATGCCCGGCGAGAACGAGCGCGACCCCGCTGTGCAGCGCCGCCTCGGTGTGGACTACGAGCGCGCCATGCAGCGCGCCTTCGACCGCCTGGCCTCGCGCATCGACGCCGAGCTGCGCCCGATGGGCAAGGTGGTGGGCGTGGACGGTGACGGCATCAGCATCGTTGGCGGTGCGCGCAACGGCCTGCAGCGTGGCGACGAGCTGGTGGTGTTCAGTGCCGGCCTCACCAAGATCGGCGCGCGCAACGAGTTCGTGAACATGCGCCCGCTGGCCGCCGTGCGCTGCAACGGCGTGGGCTCGGCCACCAGCCAGTGCGACGTGATCCGCCGCAACCCCAAGCAGGACGTGAAGGTGGGCGACTACGTGATCCTCACCGACCACTCGGCCAGCGGCGCGCGCGCCGCCGCAGCGGGGCTTTGACACCATGGCCGATCTGCCCCAACTGCAACGCCGCGACCTGCTGTCGCTGCTGGGCGCGCCGCTGCTGCCGGCCGCGGCGGCGCTCGGCTCGCTGGTGAGCCCGGCGGTGGCCGCCGCCGCCGCCAGGCATGGTGTGCGCACCGACGTGATCACCGTGCTGTACCGCCCGGCCACGCAGGACGCGCCCAGCCGCCTCGACCCCGCGGTGCAGACCGCCATCCGCCTGCTCGAGCGCGAGTTTCTGCAGCGCGGCCTGAAGGTGCTGCAACCCACCGCCGACGTCTACCGCCTGATGGACCAGGGCAGCGGCGTGGTCGTCACCTTTGCCGCCAACGCCGGCTTCTCGCTGGTGTTCTCGGCCTACAAGAACCTGCGGCCGGTGCCGCAGCAAGACGGCGCGGTGGCCGAGCTGCGGCTCGAGTCGCGGGTGATCGTGGGCCGCAGCATCCTCTCGGCCGAAGAAGGCCGCGGCCAGATGTTCACCCGCACCGAGGCCGATACGCGCGAGTACGGCGAGCGCCGCGCGATGGAGCTGGCCGCCGGCCGCGCCGCCGCCGATCTGGCCGAGAAGACCGCCGAGCAGCTGAAGGACCTCACCGCCGAGCGCATTGCCGGCATGCTGGGCCCCGACGCGAGCAACCGCACCGATGCCGAGGTGGTGTCGCCGCTGCCCGAAGGCGGTGTCACGGCGCCACCGGTGGTGACGCTGCCACCGGCCCCGCCGCCGGTCAGGCCCGCACCGGTCAAGCCAGCGCCGGCGCCCGCACCGGCGGCCCCGGCGCCGGCACCGTTGCCACCACCTGTGGCGCCACCCGTTGCACCACCCGTTGCACCACCGGCTTCACCCCCGCAAGCGCCACCGCCTGCGCCACCGCCACCACCGGTGGCCCCGCCGCCGGCTCCGCTGCCCGCACCGGCCCCCGCGCCCGCGGCACCAGCAGCGCCCGCCGCGCCGGCGGCACCGATCCAGGCCACCGGCCGCCGCTGGGCGCTGGTGGTGGGCATGTCCAACTACGCCTCGGTGCGCGGTGCCGGGGTCAACGGCATCACCGATCTGCCGGGCGTGGCCCGCGACACCCAGCGCGTGGTGGGCACGCTGTCCGAGATCGGCTTCGCGCGCGAGCAGATGGCCGTGTTCACCGACGCCCAGGCCACCGGCGGCGCGGTGCGCGGCACGCTCAAGAAGATGGCCGGCCAGGTGGCGCCCGACGACCTGGTGGTGATCTTCTTCTCGGCCCATGGCGGCGACAAGGACTTCAGCGCCTCGGGCTACGGCATGCCCATCCTGGCCGACTACCGGCCCAACGACCCCAACACGCTCGACTTCTGGGAGCTGCAGAGCCTGGCGCGCAACCTGCGCGGCAAGGTGGTGTGGATCAACGACACCTGCCACTCGGGCGGCGCGGCCACCAACGTGGCCAGCGTGGTGGTCGGCGGCAACGGCGTGCAGGCCCAGCGCGATGTGCGCGGCCCCGACGCGCTGACCGTGGCGCGGGCCACCGCGCCAGGGCAGGACTTCGCCATCCTCACCGCCTCGAGCCCGCACGAGATCTCGTGGGAGACGGCCGACGGCGGCCTGTTCACCACGCGGCTGCTGGCCGCACTGAAGGCCAGCCGCGGCCAGCAGCCGCTGGCCCGGCTGTTTGCCGAACAGGTGCAGCCGCCGGTGGTGCGCGAGTCCAAGGCCATCTGCCAGCGCGCCAACCAGTGCTCGGCCCATCCGCAGCAGACGCCGATCATGGCCTTTGGCGGCGGTGGCGACCGCATCGCACTGTGAGGAGCACCGGCATGAGCACCCACCCCACCCGTGCCCTGGCCGCCGGCCTGCTGCTGAGCCTGGCCGCCGGCGCCGCCATGGCGCAGAACTGCATGCTGCGCGACACCAACCTGCGCGGCCGCTATGACGGCGACTGCGCGCGCGGCTGGGCCCACGGCCAGGGGCGGGCCGAGGGCAAGGACCGCTATGAAGGCGCCTTCATGGACGGCCATGCCCACGGCCAGGGCGCCTACACCTTTGCCGACGGCACGCGTTTCGAGGGCCGCTTCGTGCAGGGGCGGGTCAACGGGCCGGCGCGCTTCCAGTACCCCAGCGGCGATGTGCTGGAGGGCGAGTTCCGCCACGACCGCCTGCAGGGCGTGGGCCGGCTGCTGCGCCGCGGCGGCGAGACCCTGCTGGTGGAGATGCGCGGCGGCACGCTGGTGCCGCTGCCCGCGGTGGCGGCCGTGGCGCCACCCGGCGCTGCGCAAGCCCCGGGCGAGCCCGCGGCGGCCGGCAGCCCCGCCGGGGCGGCCCTGCCGCTGGCCGACGGCCCGCCGCAGGACTGGACGGCCCGGCTCGACCTCGACGAGCTGTTTCCGTCCTTCATCCTCAGCACCGTGACGATGAAGCCGCCCGCCGATGGCGGTACCAGCACCCGCGGCAGCGCCACCAGCGCCACCGGCGGCGGCAAGCAGGCGCTGGGGCTGGCCGTGCTGCAGGACGACGATCGCGCCCGGGCGGTGTTGACGAATGCCAACGTGCACTACCTGGGCGACCCCTGGGGCCTGGTGGGCATCCGCCTGCACAACGCCCGCTCCGGTGCACAGGTGACGGTGCAGGTGCAGGCCGAGGCGCTGGCCGAAGCCACGCGCGAGAGCTTTGTGCTCGAGCGGGTGGGCGAATACGCGCTGTACCCGCGCCTGCGCTACCGCTTCGACCGGCTGCGCGAGACGGTGCAGCCCGGCCCGGTGAACATCACCTGGTCGGTGTGGGTGGACGGCAAGCCCATGGGCAGCACCACGCGGGCGGCGCGGGTGCGCTCGGTCAACGAGGTGCCCTTCGTGGTGATCACCCCGCAGGGCCGGCGCAACATGACCGGCATGTTCACGGCCTTCGTGACCGAGGACGCCCCGTGGGTGCCCGAGCTGCTGCGCGAGGCCATGGCCCGCCACAGCCAGGGCGCGGTCGGCTACCAGATGGGCCGCGATGGCGTGAACCTGCAGGTCAAGGCGGTGTACGAGATGCTGCAGCGCCGCGGCGTCAAGTACTCCAGCATCACCGATTCATCCAGCGCCAGCCAGCACGTGGGCAGCCAGCATGTGCGCTTTCCGAGCGAGTCGCTGCGCGGCGCCGAGGCCAACTGCGTGGACGGCACGGTGCTGATGGCCACCCTGCTCAAGCGCATGGGCATCGACCCGGTGCTGATCACCGGCCCCGGCCACATGCTGCTGGGCTACCGCCTCGACGGCAGCAAGGAGCTCAGCCTGGACAACCTGGGCTTTGTTGAAACCACCATGGTCGCCAGCGCCCCCTTCCAGGCCGCCCAGGACAAGGGCCGCAGCACCGTGGTGCAGTGGCTGACCCAGCACGCCAAGAGCCCGCAGCTGAACTTCGTGTCGCTCGAATCCGCGCGGGCGGCCGGCTACATGCCGATCAGCCGCTGACCCCCCACACCGGAGAACACCCATGCGCCCCTGCCCCCACCGCCGCAGCCTGCTGTGGCTGGCCATGCTGGCCCCGATGGCGGGCCCGACCGCCGCTCAGGCCGCCCAGCCCACGGCCGCCGGCTTCGACCTGATCACCGCCACCGAGGCCGCGCAGGATCGCGCCGCACCGCCACCGCCGGCCAGCCGGGCCATGCCGCATCCGGCCGCGCCCAGGATCGAGCTGCTGGCACCGTCACTGGGCAAGCCGATGGCCTCGCCGATCGACATCCGGCTGCGCTGGGAAGGGGTGGAAGGCGCGGCCGTCGATCCGGCCAGCGTGCGCGTCAAGTACGGCCGCCTGGGCCTCGACGTGACCGACCGCGTGCTGGGTGCGGCCAAGGTCAATGCCCAGGGCATCGAGGCACCGGGCGCCAAGCTGCCGGCCGGCGAGCACCGCCTGGCCATCGAGGTGGCCGACTCGCAGCGCCGCGTGGCGCGCCGCGAGTTCATCGTCGAGGTGCTGAACTGATCTGACGGGCGCCGGTGCGGGCGCCCCGGTGCGGCTGGCCGCTCAGGCGCCCAGGTAGGCCGCCTGCACCTTGGGGTCGGACAGCAGGGTCTGGCCCGGGCCGTCCATGGTGATCACGCCCGACTCCATCACGTAGCCGCGGTCGGCCAGCGCCAGGGCGCGGCTGGCGTTCTGCTCGACCAGCAAGATGGTGGTGCCGCGGCTGTGGATGTCGGCCACCACCTCGAAGATCTTGTCGACCATGATCGGGCTCAGGCCCATGCTGGGCTCATCGAGCAGCAGCACCTTGGGCCGGGCCATCAAGGCGCGGCCCATGGCCAGCATCTGCTGCTCGCCGCCGCTCATGGTGCCGGCCAGCTGGGCGGCACGCTCCTTCAGGCGCGGAAAGATCGCGAACACCTTGTCGATGTCGGCCTGCACCTCGCCGTCGTTGCGGGTGTAGGCGCCCATCTGCAGGTTCTCGACGATGGTCATGCGGGTGAAGGTGCCGCGGCCCTCGGGCACCATCACCAGGCCCTGCTTGACCAGATCCCAGGCGCCCTGGCCCTTGATGGGCTTGCCCAGGTAGCGGATCTCGCCATTGGCCACCGCCTGGGTGCCGGTCACGGCCTTCAGCGTGGTGGTCTTGCCGGCGCCGTTGGCGCCGATCAGGCACACCAGCTCGCCCTGGCGCACCTGGAAACTCGCGCCCTTGACGGCCTGGATGCCGCCATAGGCCACCTGCAGGCCCGAGACCTCGAGCAGCACGTCGTTGTTGTTGGTCATGTTTGTGTGCCCTGCAGGTTCAATGCGCCTTGTGGCCGGCGCCGAGGTAGGCCTCGATCACCTTCTCGTTGCGCTGCACGTCGTAGGGCGTGCCCTCGGCGATCTGCTTGCCGTAATCCAGCACGGTGACGCGGTCGCACAGGCCCATCACCAGCTTCACGTCGTGCTCGATCAGCAGGATGGTGCGGCCGTCGTTGCGGATGCGGTCGATCAGCTCGCGCAGCACCACCTTCTCGGTGGCGTTCATGCCGGCGGCGGGTTCGTCCAGCGCGATCAGCTTGGGGTCGGTGGCCAGCGCGCGGGCGATCTCGAGCCGGCGCTGGTCGCCATAGCTCAGCGTGCGCGCCTTGAACTCGGCATAGCGGCCGATGCCCACGTAATCCAGCAGCTCCTGCGCGCGCTGGGCGATGGCGGTTTCTTCGGCCTTGAAGCCCGGCGTGCGCAGGATGGCGCCCAGCAGGCCCGACTGGCTGCGCACATGGCGGCCGACCATCACGTTCTCGAGCGCCGTCATGTCGGCAAACAGGCGGATGTTCTGGAAGGTGCGCGCGATGCCGGCCTTGGCCACCTCGTGCACCGCGGTGGGCTGGTAGGGCGCGCCGCCCAGCTCGAAGCTGCCGCCGTCGGGCGTGTACAGCCCGGTGATCACATTGAAGAAGGTGGTCTTGCCGGCGCCGTTGGGGCCGATCAGGCCGTAGACCTGGCCCTTGCGGATGGTGATGCCCACGTCGCTCAGCGCCTGCAGGCCGCCAAAGCGCTTGGAGACGGCCTGCACGTTCAGCACGATGTCGTTCATGTTCGGGTGCCTCTCTCGTGCTCAGCGTGCGGGGCTGACCGGCTGCGGTGCGGCCTTGCCATGTTCAGGGGCCGGCCACAGGCCGCGCGGGCGCAGCAGCATGATGGCGATCATGGCCAGCGCGATCATCAGCTGGCGCAGGATGGCGGCGTCCACCCGGCCATCGGTCAGGCGCTGCAGGTCGAGCTCGCCCGCCACCCAGCGCAGCGCCTCGGGCAGGGCCGCCAGCAGCACCGCGCCCAGCACCACGCCGGGGATGTGGCCGATGCCGCCCAGCACCACCATGGCCACGATCATCACGCTCTCTTGCAGCGAGAACGACTCGGGCGAGACGAAGTTCTGGAAGGTGGCGAACATCACGCCCGACACGCCGCCGAAGGTGGCGCCCATGCCGAAGGCCAGCAGCTTCATGTTGCGGGTGTTGATGCCCATGGCCTTGGCGGCGATCTCGTCCTCGCGGATGGCCATCCAGGCGCGGCCGATGCGGCTGCGCTCGAGGCGGTAGCTGATCACCACGCTCACCACCACCAGCAGCAGGAACAGGTAGTAGTACTTGGTGACCGACGAGAACTCCAGGCCGAACAGCTCGCCCGGGCGGCCGAAGTCCATGCCGAAGAGCTTGATGCTGTCGATCTGCTGCAGGCCCTTGGGCCCGTTGGTGATGTTGACCGGGCGGTCAAGGTTGTTCATGAACACCCGGATGATCTCGCCGAAGCCCAGCGTCACGATGGCCAGGTAGTCGCCGCGCAGCTTCAGCGTGGGCGCACCCAGCAGCATGCCGGCCAGGCCGGCCAGCGCCGCGCCCAGCGGTATCACCGCCCAGATGGGCAGGTGCAGGCCCTGCGGAAACATGGCCTGGACGGCCGGAAAGGTGTCGGTGAGGTGCGGGCTGGCCAGCAGGCCGAACATGTAGGCGCCCACCGCGTAGAAGGCCACGTAGCCCAGGTCGAGCAGGCCGGCATAGCCCACCACGATGTTCAGGCCCAGCGCCAGCAGCACGTACAGCAGCGCGAAGTCGAGCATGCGCACCCAGAAGTTGCCGGCATGCTGGGCGATCAGCGGCAGCACCATCAGGGCCACGGCCGCGATCAGGAAGACGACGATCTTGTTCTTCATGTTGGTGTTCTCCTTCTTGGCCATCAAGCCCGGTCTGCGACCCGCTCACCCAGCAGGCCCTGCGGCCGCACCGTGAGCACCAGGATCAGCACCGCGAAGGCGAAGATGTCGGAGTACTGGCTGCCCAGCACGCCACCGGTGAGCGCGCCGATGTAGCCCGAGCCCAGCGCCTCGATCACCCCCAGCAGCACGCCGCCCACCACCGCGCCGGCCAGGTTGCCGATGCCGCCGAACACGGCCGCCGTGAAGGCCTTCAGCCCGGGCAGGAAGCCCATGGTGTGCTGCACGGTGCCGTAGTTGGCGGCGTACATCACGCCGGCCAGCGCCGCCAGCGCGGCACCGATGATGAAGGTGGCCGAGATCACCATGTCGGGCTTGACGCCCATCAGCGCGGCCACGCGCGGGTTCTCGGCGGTGGCGCGCATCGCGCGGCCCAGCTTGGTCTTGTTGACCAGGTACATCAGCCCGGCCAGCGTGATGGCGGTAACGCCCAGGATCAGGATCTGCGTGGTGTTGATGACCGCGCCGCCGATGAAGAACGGGTCGCTGGGCAGCAGGATCGGATAAGGCTTGGTGCTGGGCTTCCAGATCATCATGGCCAGGGTCTGCAGCAGCAGGCTCATGCCCATGGCGGTGATCAGCGGCGCCAGGCGCGGCGCATTGCGCAGCGGCCGGTAGGCGATCTTCTCGATCGCGAAGTTGAGCACCGCGCACACCACGATGGCCGCCAGCAGCGAGATGATCAGCAGCAGCCAGCCGGGCAGGCCGGCGTCCTTGAGCACCATCACCACCGTCCAGCTGGTGAGCGCGCCCACCATCAGCACCTCGCCGTGGGCGAAGTTGATCAGGTTGATGATCCCGTAGACCATGGTGTAGCCGAGTGCCACGAGCGCATACATGCTCCCGAGCACCAGACCGTTGATGACCTGCTGCAAAAAGATGTCCATGGCGGAGGGTCTCCGTTCCTGAGGGCCTGCCGGTGCACCGCGCCGCAGGATCGCGGCCGGTAGGGCCCGGGCTTGTCGTCGTCTGGTGTTGTCGTTAGCAAGAAGCCGGCCGGAGCCGGCCCGGCGGGCCGCATCGGCCGCTGCAAACTGGGCGGGATTGTAGGCAGGGGGTAACGGGCAGATGCCCGGTAGTTCCCCGCTCGTGGCCGAACATTGTTCGGAAACAGACGACTCTCGCCGAGGCTTGTTCGGCCGCGCGGGGCATCCCGCATGGCCAGGCCGATCAAGGCTTGCCGGCGGCCTCGTCCAGCTGGCGCAAAAAGGCCAGCTTGTCGGCGATCTTGGCCTCCAGGCCGCGCGGCACCGGCTGGTACCAGTGCGGCTCGGGCATGCCGTCGGGCAGGTAGGTCTCGCCGGCCGCATAGGCATGCGGCTCGTCGTGGGCATAGCGGTAGGCGTGGCCGTAGCCCAGCTCCTTCATCAGCCGGGTGGGGGCATTGCGCAGGTGCACCGGCACCTCGCGGCTGCCGTCACCCTTCACGAAGGCCCGCGCGGCGTTGTAGGCGTTGTAGCCGGCATTGCTCTTGGGCGCGATGGCCAGGTAGACCACCGCCTGGCCCAGCGCCAGCTCGCCCTCGGGGCTGCCCAGGCGCTCGAAGGTGGCGGCGGCGTCGTTGGCGATCTGCATGGCGCGCGGATCGGCCAGGCCGATGTCCTCCCAGGCCATGCGCACGATGCGGCGCGACAGGTAGCGCGGGTCGGCGCCGCCATCGAGCATGCGGCTCAGCCAGTACAGCGCGCCGTCGGGGCTGGAGCCGCGCACCGACTTGTGCAGCGCCGAGATCTGGTCGTAGAAGTTGTCGCCGCCCTTGTCGAAGCGGCGCGCGTTGAGGCTCAGCGCATCGGTGACGAAGGCCGCGTCCACCGCGCTGCGGCCGGCCGCTCCGGCCGCCGTGTGGCATTGCTCCAGCAGGTTCAGCAGGCGGCGCGCATCGCCGTCGGCGTAGCCCACCAGGGTGGTGATGGCGGCCTCGTCAAAGGCCAGGTCGGCCAGCGCGCTGGCGCGGGCGCGTTCGAGCAGCTGGCGCAGCTCGGCCTCGTCGAGCGACTTCAGCACATACACCTGGGCACGCGACAGCAGCGCCGAGTTCACTTCGAAGGACGGGTTCTCGGTGGTGGCGCCGATGAAGGTGAACAGGCCCGACTCCACATGCGGCAGCAGCGCGTCCTGCTGTGACTTGTTGAAGCGGTGGATCTCATCAACGAACAGGATCGTGCGCTGGCCGCGCGACAGGTGCGCCTGCGCCTGCTCCATCGCGGCACGGATGTCTTTGACGCCCGAGAACACCGCCGACAGTGCGATGAACTCGCACTCGAAGGCATGCGCGGTCAGGCGCGCCAGCGTGGTCTTGCCCACGCCCGGCGGGCCCCAGAAGATCATCGAGTGCGGCCGGCCCGACTGGAAGGCCAGGCGCAGCGGCTTGCCCTCGCCCAGCAGGTGCGACTGGCCGATCACCTCGTCGAGCTGGTGCGGGCGCAGGCGCTCGGCCAGCGGCACCTGGGCAAGCGCCTGCGCCGTCGCCTGGCCTGCCAGCGGCGCCGACGCTGAACCGGGGGCGGCCGCGGCGGGCGGCAGCGGCGCGGGGTCGAACAGCGAATCCTGCGGTGCAGCGGCCAGCGAGCGGGTCATGGCCGCATTGTCGCAGCGCCGAATTGGCCGCCGCGGCCCGGCCTTTTCACGCCTTTGCCCGGGCGGCCATGGCGCGATCATGCTGCCAACTTTCATCCGGGCGGCCGAAGTGCCGCCGTTCAGCCCGCGAGGACCAGCCATGAGCGCGATCAACGCCGTCGAATCCCAAGCCGTCAACCACGCTGCGCAGTCTGCCGTGCGCGGGGCGCCAAGAGAGGTTCTGTCGTTCAAGCTCGGCGCCGAGGAATACGGCATCGACATCCTGAAGGTGCAGGAAATCCGCGGCTACGAGTCGCCCACCCGCATTGCCAACGCACCGCAGTTCATGAAGGGCGTGGTCAACCTGCGCGGCGTGATCGTGCCCATAGTCGACATGCGCGTGCGCTTTGCGCTCGACGAGGTGCGCTACGACGCGTTCACCGTGGTCATCATCCTCAACGTGGCCAACCGCACGGTGGGCATCGTGGTCGACTCGGTCAGCGACGTGCTCGACCTGGGCGGCGAGCAGATCAAGCCGGCGCCCGAGTTCCACGGCAGCATCGACGCCAGCTACATCACCGGCCTGGGCACGGTGAAGAGCGGCGATGTCGAGCGCATGCTGATCCTGCTGGACATCGAGCAGATGATGAGCAGCCCCGAGATGGGCCTCACCGACCACTTCGCGCACTGAGCGCCGCGCCGGCGCCACCCGCGCCGGCGGCTCACTGCGTCATCAGCTCGGCGCCCTTGGGCGGCTCGAAGCGGAAGGTCTCGGCCGGCAGCACCAGCCCCTGCTGCAGGCCGCTGAACTGCAGCAGCGAGCGCTGGCCGAAGCTGTCGGTGATCTCGAGCGCCGCCAGCTCGCGGCCCTTGAAGCCCACTCGCAGCTGGCGCACCGTGCCTTCGGCCGCCTTGGGCGTGGCCAGCACCCAGTCCAGACCATCGGCGGCCGGCTGCGCCTTGAGGTTGAAGTCGCGCTCGAGCCCGCCGCCGGCCAGCAGCGCCGCCGGCGTGCCGCCCACGGCCTTGTCGGCCGCGCGCACCGTCACCTGGTTCAGGTCGGCATCGAACAGCCACACCTTCTGGCCGTCACCGACGATCAGCTGCTGGTAGGGCTTCTCGTAGGCGAAGCGAAAGCGGTCGGGCCGCTGGAACGCGAAGCTGCCCGACGAGATTCGTTTTCTGGCGCCATCGGGCGAGCTGACCGTCTGCGTGAACTGCGCGCGCGCGGTCTTCACGTCGCGCACGAACTCGCGCAACGCATCCACGGCATCGGCGCGCGCCGGGCCGGCGGCCAGCGCCGCCAGCGCCGCCACGGCGGCCAGGGCCAGCAGGCCGCGGCGCATGGGCCGCATCGGGGTGGGGGCGTGTCTCATTCGTCGCGCTTGGGCAGCAGCAGTTCGCGGTTGCCGTTGGTGGCCATGTTGGATACGAGACCGGATTTCTCCATTTGTTCCAGCAGGCGGGCGGCGCGGTTGTAGCCGATGCGCAGATGGCGCTGCACCAGCGAGATGCTGGCCTTCTTGTGCTCGATCACCACGGCCACGGCCTGGTCGTACATCGGGTCGCTCTCGGCATCGCCGCCGCCACCGCCGCCGCCAGGCCCACCCCCGCCGTCGGCATCGCCATCGAGCACGCCGCCCTCGAGGATGCCCTCGATGTAGTTGGGCTCGCCCTGGCTCTTGAGGTACTCGACCACGCGGTGCACCTCGTCGTCGCTGACGAAGGCGCCATGCACCCGCACCGGGATGCCGCCGCCGGGCGTCAGGTAGAGCATGTCGCCCTGGCCCAGCAGCGCCTCGGCACCCATCTGGTCGAGGATGGTGCGGCTGTCGATCTTGCTGCTGACCTGGAAGCTCAGGCGCGTGGGGATGTTGGCCTTGATCAGGCCGGTGATCACGTCCACGCTGGGCCGCTGCGTGGCCAGGATCAGGTGGATGCCGGCGGCGCGCGCCTTTTGCGCCAGGCGGGCGATCAGCTCCTCGATCTTCTTGCCCACCACCATCATCAGGTCGGCCAGTTCGTCGATCACCACCACCGTGTAGGGCAGGCGCTCGAGCGGCTCGGGCTCCTCGGGCGTCAGGCTGAACGGGTTGGGGATCTTCTCCTCGCGCGCCGCGGCCTCGTCGATCTTCTTGTTGTAGCCGGCCAGGTTGCGCACGCCCATCTTGGACATGAGCTTGTAGCGCCGCTCCATCTCGCCCACGCACCAGTTCAGCGCGTTGGCGGCCTGCTTCATGTCGGTGACCACCGGGCACAGCAGGTGCGGAATGCCCTCGTAGACGCTCATCTCCAGCATCTTCGGGTCGATCAGGATCAGGCGCACATCGCGCGCCTCGGCCTTGTAGAGCAGGCTCAAGATCATCGCGTTGATGCCCACGCTCTTGCCCGAGCCGGTGGTGCCGGCCACCAGGCAGTGCGGCATCTTGGCCAGGTCAGCCACCATCGGCGCGCCGATGATGTCCTTGCCCAGGCCCATGGTGAGCTGGCTGGCCGCGCTGTTGTAGACCTCGCTGCCCAGGATCTCGGCCAGCCGGATCATCTGCCGCTTGGCGTTGGGCAGCTCCAGCGCCATGGTGTTCTTGCCGGGAATGGTCTCGACCACGCGGATGCTCACCAGCGACAGCGCGCGCGCCAGGTCCTTGGCCAGGTTCACCACCTGCGAACCCTTCACGCCGGTGGCCGGCTCGATCTCATAGCGCGTGATCACCGGGCCCGGGCTGGCCGCCACCACGCGCACCTCCACACCAAAGTCGCGCAGCTTCTTCTCGATCAGCCGGCTGGTCATCTCCAGCGAATCGGCCGACACCGAGTCCTGGCGCGCGGGCGCCGAATCGAGCAGGTCCACCTGCGGCAGCTTGGTGTCGGAGATTTCCTTGAACAGCGGCTGCTGGCGCTCCTTGGCCACGCGCGCGCTCTTGGGCACCTCGACCACCTCGCGCTCGATCACGATGGGCACGTGGTCCTCGATCTCGGCGCGGTCTTCCTCGACCACCTGCTCGCGCTCGCGGGTCATCTCCTCGGCGATGCGCAGGTCTTCCTTGACCTCGCGCGCCTGCTCACGGCGCTGCCACAGGCCCTCGATGGCGGTGCCCAGCCGGTCGGCCGCGCGGGCCCACGAGAACTGCAGCGCCAGCGCCGCGCCCACCACGCCCAGCGCGATCCACAGCACGCCCGAGCCGGCAAAGCCCAGCCACTTCATCGACAGCTGGCCCACCACCGCGCCCAGCACGCCACCGGCCTGGCCCCCGGGCAGGATGCCGTCCAGGCGGTACAGGCGCGTCCATTCGAGGCCGCAGCTGCCCAGCATCAGCATCGCCACGCCCAGCCACACGGCCCACTCGGGGCGGCTCACGGCGTCGGCGCCCTGCTCGCCACGCAGCCAGCGCGCCAGCGTGGCCAGCCAGGCGCGCGCGCTGGCCAGCATCAGCCACCACACCGAGTAGCCAAAGACGAACAGGCTCAGGTCGGAGAACCAGGCCCCCAGCAGGCCGGCGCGGTTGGCGGTGGCGCCGCCCGTGCCCGATGTGGAGAAGCCGGGGTCGGCGGCGTTGTGCGTGGCCAGGGCCAGCAGGGCCAGCAGCCACAGCAGGCCGCCCACCAGCAGCGCGAACTGCGCCCGCAGGCGCGAGGGCGTGGCGGCCGCGTCAGCGCTGCGCTGCGAGGCCAGGCCCGCAGCACCCTCGCCGCGCAGGGAACCGAGCGGATAAGTCATGCGCCGGATTGTGGCGCATGGGGATGTGCCACCCCCGGCTCACGCCGGGCGGCGGGCCGGGGATTCAGGCGGAACCGGCTCACGCCGTGCGGCGCGCCGTGGATTCAGGCGGAACCGGCTCACGCCGTGCGGCGCGCCGGGCCTGCCCTCGGGCTACTCCTGGGTAGCACGTTCCTTGATGATCACCGAGCCGTTTTCCTGGGTCTCGATGACGCCGCGCTCCTCCAGGTCCTTCATGACCCGGCTGACCATCTCGCGCGAGGCGCCCACCACCTTGGCCATGTCCTGGCGCGACACCTTGCTGCGGATGATCTTGACGCCGTTGACGTCTTCGGCCATCTCCAGCAGCGTGCGCGCCACGCGGCCGTACACGTCCAGCAGCGCCAGCGATTCGATCTGCCGGTCGGCATGGCGCAGGCGCCGCACCAGGCCGCGCAGGATGGAATAGCTCAGCGACGAATGCTCGGGCAGGCAGCGCTGGAAATCGGCGCGGCCCAGGATCAGCATGTCGGTCTGCACCTCGCAGCGCACCGTGGCCGAATGCGCCTCGTTGTCGATCAGGCTCATCTCGCCCACGTAGTCGCCGGCCTCCAGCACCGCCAGGATGACCTCGCGGCCGCGGTTGTCGGCGGTGAGCACGCGGGCCCGGCCGTTGAGCAGGATGAACAGCGCGTTGCTCTTGCGGCCCTGCTCCACCACCAGCTCGCCGCGGCGAAAACGCCGCTTGACCACGCTGTCGGCGATCGCCTGCGCCTGATCATTGGTCAGCATCGAGAACAGTGGCACGCGCCGGATCAGATCCAGGTTGCTCAACATCGACATCGTGATTCCCTTCCTACCGTGTGCCGGCAGTGTGCTGGTGGTTTCGACGCGCCGTAACGCAAAGCAACGGCGACATACCACCGCATTTCTGTACGGATTTCTCTATTGTGCCGATTGATTGCCCTGCGCCACGCCGGACAAGCCCGCGTGACAGAATTTGCGCCTTGCCCCGGCCAACCCGCGCTGGTGGCCATCAACCGAGTTTCACCATGAGCGCTACTCCCACCCACGCCCAGCTGCTGATCCTGGGCTCCGGCCCGGCCGGCTACACCGCGGCCATCTACGCCGCCCGCGCCAACCTGAAGCCCCTGCTGGTCACCGGCATGGCCCAGGGCGGCCAGCTGATGACCACCACCGAGGTCGACAACTGGCCCGCCGACGTGATGGGCGTGCAGGGCCCCGAGCTGATGGAGCGCTTCCAGAAGCACGCCGAGCGCTTCAACACGCAGATCGTGTTCGACCACATCAACCAGGTCGACTTCTCGAAGCGCCCGTTCACCCTCACCGGCGATTCGGCCACCTACACCTGCGATGCGCTGGTGATCGCCACCGGCGCCTCGGCCAAGTACCTGGGCCTGCCCAGCGAGCAGGCCTTCATGGGCCGCGGCGTGTCGGGCTGCGCCACCTGCGACGGCTTCTTCTACCGCGGCGACGTGGTGGCGGTGGTGGGCGGCGGCAACACCGCGGTCGAGGAGGCGCTGTACCTGTCCAACATCGCCAGCACCGTGCACCTGGTGCACCGCCGCGACAAGTTCCGCGCCGAGCCGATCATGATCGACAAGCTGATGGACAAGGTGGCGGCCGGCAAGATCGTGCTGCACACCCACCGCGTGCTCGACGAGGTGCTGGGCGACCCCAGCGGCGTGACCGGCGTGCGCCTGAAGGCCGTGGACGGCAGCGCCAGCGAAGAGCTCGCGCTCAAGGGCTGCTTCATCGCCATCGGCCACCAGCCCAACACCGAGATCTTCCAGGGCCAGCTGGAGATGAAGGACGGCTACATCGTCACCCGTTCGGGCCTCAACGGCCTGGCCACGATGACCAGCGTGCCCGGCGTGTTTGCCGCCGGCGATGTGCAGGACCACATCTACCGCCAGGCCATCACCTCGGCCGGCACCGGCTGCATGGCGGCACTCGACGCCCAGCGCTTTCTCGAGCAGCAGGGCTGAAGCCGGGGCTCCCGGGCTCGCGGGTGCGCGGGCTCACCCGCCGGGCGGACGCGGGCCGGCTCAGCGCGGCCCGGCGCGCGCCCGGGCCATTGCAAAAGCGCTGTTTGGCCCGCCTGGCGATTTCTGGCTATAATCATCGTCTTTGCCGAATTCGGCCGGCGCGTTGCTTTTGATTTTTCAGGGCAACACCTGCGTTCCACGCGGGTTCCAAGCGAGCCCCAAACGGGGTCGGCTCAGATCGCAATTCGAAGGGCAGCCACCAGGCGACGCGGACCGCAGTGTCCACTTCCCGTGCTCTGGCTGCCGTGCCTGCAACAGTCATTCAGAGTCTGGAGAAGCGTCATGGCACGCGTCTGTCAAGTCACGGGCAAGGGCCCGATGGTGGGTAACAACGTTTCCCACGCCAACAACAAGACCAAGCGCCGCTGGCTGCCCAACCTGCAGTACCGCCGCTTCTGGGTCGAGAGCGAGAACCGCTGGGTGCGCCTGCGCATCACCAACGCGGCGCTGCGCCTCATCGACAAGGTGGGCATCGACGCCGTCGTGGCCGACCTGCGCGCCAAGAACGCGCTCTGATCGCCGTTCGCTAACCCCACGCACTCTCGGAGCACACCATGGCCACCAAAGGCGGACGCGAAAAGATCAAGCTGGAATCCACCGCGGGTACCGGTTTCTTCTACACGACCAACAAGAACAAGAAGACCACGCCCCAGAAGCTCGAATTCATGAAGTTCGATCCGAAGGCGCGCAAGCACGTCCTGTTCAAGGAAATCAAGCTGAAGTGATCGGCCGGCCGCGCTGCGCGGCCCGTCTGCATCCTGGCTGATCGAAGCCCACCCTTGCGGTGGGCTTTGCGCTTTGTGGCCAGGGCGGCTTGCCGGCAGGCCGGCCGCGCCCTGCGGCTCAGCCGGCCTGGCCGCCCCGCCAGGCCGCGATGAAGGCCGCCGCGCGCGTGGCCACCTCGGCCGCGCCGGCGCCCTCGGGGTACAGCGCCGAGCCCAGGCCGGCGCCGTGGGCGCCCGCGGCGCGCCAGGCCGCCAGATTGCCGGGCGACACCCCGCCCACCGGCCACAGCGGCACCTCGGCCGGCAGCACCGCGCGCAAGGCCTTGAGCCCGGCCGGCTGCAGCACCTCGGCCGGAAACAGCTTCAGGGCATCGGCCCCCGCGGCCAGCGCCGCAAAGGCTTCGGTGGCGGTGAACACGCCCGGCGCCACGCGCAGGCCGGCGGCATGCGCGCGGGCATGGCGGATCACCGCCACATCGGCATGCGGCATCACGATCAACCGCCCACCGGCCGCCGCCACCGCATCGACCTGGGCCGTGTCCAGCACCGTGCCGGCGCCCACCAGGGCATCGGCAGGAGCCATGGCCGCCAGGATGGCCAGGCTTTCCAGCGCCCCGGGCCGGTTGAGCGGCACCTCCAGCGTGCGAAAGCCCGCGTCGAACAAGGCCTGGCCGACCGCGGCGGCGTCGGCTGGCGGCAGGCCGCGCAGGATGGCCACCAAGGGCTGGGCCGGGGGCCAGGCGGGGCGCTCGGGGCGGTCGGCGGTGACGGGGCGGTCGGCGGCCAGCGCGGTGCTGGCCAGGGGCGCGGTGTCGTTCATCTGGGCAGGGACTCGGCTCACAAGGCGGGCTGGCGATGGTGGATCAGGGCCGCGGCAGCGCGGTGGCCTGGGTGCCACCCGGCGCCACAGCCGGCCCGGCGCCGGGCTCGCCCGCTGCGCCGGCGCCCAGCGCCCGCCAGGCGGCCGTCTGCACCGCCTCGATGTCCAGCGTGAGGCTTTGGCGGCCCAGCAGTTCGGCGCAGCGCGCATGCAGGCGGCACAGGGCCGGGCTGCCGATCAGGCGCACCGGCTGCTGCGCGGCCAGGCCGCGGGCCAGGGCTTCGTGCCATTCGGCACCCAGCAGCAGGCCGCTGAGGTAGGCGCCCGCCGCCTCGGGCGCCAGCGCGCCGGTCACCACCTGGGCACGCAGGCCGAACAGCGCCCGGCTCAGCGCCGCCCGTCCCGCGGCCCGCACGCCCTGCGCAAAGGCCTCGGGACGGTCAAGCGGATCGCTGCCGGCCTGGGCAGCGAGCAGTGGCGCCAGCGTGCCGCCGGCCGACAGCAGCGCATGCAGCTCGCCGCTCAGGTAGGTGTGCAGGCGCTGCACGGCGCCGCCCTGCAGCAGCACCCATTTGCTGTGGGTGCCGGGCAGCAGCGCCCAGCCGTCTTGCGGTGCCAGCTGCCAGGCGCCCAGCAACTGGGTTTCTTCACCGCGCATCACGTCGACCGCCGCCTCGGCGCCGGCCTCGCGCCAGCAGCAGCCCGGCACGATGAAGCACTGCGCCTGTCCGGCCACCGGCACCAGCTGCTGCGCCCAGTCGGCCAGCGGCCGGCCGGCGTCGAGGTAGGGCACGGCCTGCCAGCCGCTGGCGCTGCCCACCATGCCGGCCATCACCACCGTGGCCTCCAGCGGCGCGCCCAGGCGGGCACGCAGCGCTGCCAGCGACGGGGCAAAGTGCGGCGCTGCGGCCAGCAGGCCCTGGTCATCGGCCAGCTGGCGCTGCAGCAGGCCATCGGTGAACCACCAGGCCCGCCGGTGGGTGGTGCCCCAGTCGATGCCGATCCAGTGCCGGCTCATCACGGGCGGCCGGCGCGGCGCAGGCCCTGGCTCACAGCGCCGGGCCCTGGAAGCCGCCGCGGCGGAAGGTGAGCACCAGCGTGTCGCGGTAGCCCCCGGCGGCGGCATCGATCGGCTGGATCGGGGTGGATTCGTGGATCACCCGGGTGTCGTCGAGCAGCAGCGCGCTCCAGGGCTCGGCCAGCGTGAAGCGCACGCCTTGCGGGCCGCGCGCGTCGAACACCCGCGTCTCGCCGCCCTTGATGCCCTGCCGCGCCACCAGGATCACCACCACCAGCTCGACGCCGTCGCGGTGCGCACCCTCGGGCGTGGGCCGGCCGATGCCGTCGGTGGTATCGATGCGAAAGGGGTGCGCTTCCACGTACCAGGGCTGGTCGGCGCCGCCGCGCAGGCGCGCGGCCTGCTGCGCCAGCCCGCCCAGCAGCCGGGACCAGGCCGGCGCCTCGGCCATGGCCGCCGGCAGCGGATCAAACCAGCGCTCGATGCCGCCATGCAGCGCGTTGTATTCAACCGGCTGCCAGTGCGCGCGGTGCGGCACGGCCTGCATCACACCCTGGCCCTGGCCTGGCTCGTGGCCCGGCGCGCCGGGCTGGAGCACGAAGCAGCCGTGGCGCCGGCGCCGGTAGCGGCCGCCGTCCTTCAGGTGCTGGTCGGGCGGCAGGTCGTGCCACAGCGGGGCCCAGGCGGCCAGCTCGTGGCTGCGCACCCCCACGCAGCGCGCCAGCGATTCGGCATCCAGCACCGCGTAGCCGCTGCCGGCCAGCTGGGCATCGAGGTCGGACAGGGCGGTCAGGGGCGGCGGCAGGGTCATGGCACGGGCAGGCGCAGAAGGAACGGATGAAGCAGGAGACGGCTCGCAAACACGGCCAAGCACAAGGCCCGGCCGGACGGCGATTGTGGGCCAGCCCCCCCTGCAGGCCTGCAGGCGCGCGCTGCAGCCGCGGGTTGATGCCGGCGCGGCCCGCGGCCAACACGGCGGTGGCCGTGCGCGCAAGCCTTGCGCTCACCGTAGACTTCGCGCGCCGGAAATCGGCGCCAAACCACGATGCCGAACCCACGCCCACCCTCCCCCACCGCTGCAGCGCCCGCCGATACGGCCGGCCTGGACGACGACCCGTCGGCCCTGCGCCAGGCGGTGGCCCTGGCCGAGGTGGCCTCGTGGCGCCTGCCGCGCGGCCAGGGCCGGCTGGTGGCCAATGCGCGCAGCTGGGCCTTGATGGACCTGGCGCCGCCGGCCCAGGGCATGCCCATGGCGCAGTGGCTGCAGCGCGTGCATCCCGATGATCTGGCGCTGCTGCAGCCGCCCGGCCTGGCCGACCGCCCGGCACTGCGCGGCGGCGCGCCGCTGGACTGCGTGCTGCGCCTGTACCTGGGCGATGGCCATTGGCGGCGGCTGATGGTGCGGCGCACGGCCTGGCGCGACGAGCGCGGCCGCCTGCGTGGCCTGGCCGGCGTGGCACTCGACCTCACCGAGCACTTCGACGAGCAGCAGCGCGCGCTGGCGCTGACCCGCCGGCTCGAGCTGGCCACCATGGCCGCCGGCGTGGGCGTGTGGAGCTCCAACCCCGATGCGCCGGTGGCCCAGCGCCTGCAGTGGGACGCGCAGATGTACGCGCTGCACGACCTGCCCGGCGACGCCATGCCGCCGCACCTGGACGACTACCTGCAGCAGCATGTGCACCCGCAGGACCGCGACGCGGTGCGCGAGGGCTTTGCCACGATGCTGGCGCGCCGCGACGGCCGCATCGACCTGGATCTGCGCGTGGTGCGCCCCGATGGCAGCCTGCGCCGCCTGGCCACGCGCAGCGCGGTCGAGACCAGCCCCGACGGCCAGCGCCGGCTCTACGGCGTGGCCCTGGACGTGACCGAGCGCCATGCCGCCGAGGCCCGGCTGCGCGAGGCCACCGAGCGCGCCGCGCTCGCCGCGCGCGGTGCCGGCATCGGCACCTGGGAGGTGGATGCCAGCGGCCAGCAGTGCTGGTGGGACGCGCAGATGTTCCGCCTGCGCGGGCTCGAGCCGCGGCCCGGGCCGGTGCACCGCGAGGAGTGGCAGCACTGGCTGCACCCGGCCGACCGCGACGGCAGCCAGGCCGAGCTGCTGCGCGCACTCGGCGAAGACCAGCCCTCGCAGCACGAGTTTCGGGTGATCTGGCCCGATGGCAGCGTGCGCTGGCTGACCTCGCGCTCGACCGCGGTGCGCGACGAGCTGGGCCGGCCGCTGCGCCGCATCGGCATCAACTGGGACAGCACCGATGCCCGCCTGGCCGACGAAGCGCGCCAGGAGCGCGCGCTGGCCCAGCGCGAGAGCCAGGCCAAGTCGCGCCTGCTGGCGCGCATCAGCCACGAGCTGCGCACGCCGCTGAACGCGGTGCTGGGCTTCACCCAGCTGCTGCTGCACGACGGCACCGACAGCGATCCGCAGGTCTGGCGCCGCCGCGTCGAGCAGGTGCAGACCTCGGGCCGCCACCTGCTGTCGCTGATCGACGATGTGCTCGATCTGTCCAGCCTGCAGTCGGGCGAGCTGCCGCAGCAGCTGCAGGCGGTGGAGCTGGCGCCGCTGGTGCGCGGCACCGTGCCGCTGGTCGAGCTGCTGGGCCACGACCTCGGCGTGAGCCTGCACCTCGACACCGTGGACGGCTGGGTGCAGGCCGACCCGGTGCGCCTGCGCCAGGTGCTGCTGAACCTGTTGAGCAACGCCATCAAGTACAACCGCCCCGGCGGCCGCGTGACGGTGCGCACCCGCACCGCCCAGGGACCCGCCGGCATGCAGCGGGTGCTCACCGTGCACGACACCGGCCGCGGCCTCACCGAGGACCAGATCGCGCGCATGTTCGAGCCCTTCAACCGCCTGGGCGCCGAGCGCGACGGCATCGCCGGCACCGGCATCGGCCTGGCCATCGTGAAGAGTGCGGTCGAGCAGATGGGCGGCCAGGTGCGCGTGCACAGCCGGCTGGGCGAAGGCAGCAGCTTCGAGGTGCGCCTGCCGATGGCCGAGCCACCGCCGCAGGCCGGCCCCGCAGTGCGCCTGGGCGACGGCCTGCCGGCGCAGCGCGGCGGCAACGGCCGCCTGCTCTACATCGAGGACAACGAGGTCAACATGCTGATCGTGCAGGAGCTGGTGGCGCGCCGCCCCGACCTGCACTTCATCGGCGCCGTCGACGGCGCCAGCGGCCTGGCCGAGGCCCGTGCCCAGCGGCCGCAGCTGATCCTGCTGGACATCCACCTGCCCGACATGGACGGCCACGAGGTGCTGGCGCGCCTGCGCGCCGATCCGGCCACGGCCGCCATCCGCTGCATCGCGGTGTCGGCCAATGCCATGCCCGAGGACATCCGCCGCGCGCAGGCGGCGGGCTTCGACGGCTACTGGACCAAGCCGCTCGAGATGACCGCCTTCTTGCAGGCGCTGGACACCTTGTTCGGCCCGGCGGACACCCCACCCGCCACGGCAGCCCTTGAGCCCGCGCCGCTGCCCGGGCCGCTGCCCGAAGGCAGCGCCAATCCACCGGTGTAGCCGGCCGCGCGCCGCCGGCCAGCCGGCGCCCGCGCGGTCGTCACAGCCCGGGGCCTGGTTCAGATCAGGCCGCGGCCGCGCAGCATCGGCTCGATCACCGCGTCGCGGCCGCGGAAGGCGCGAAACGCGGCGCCCGGCTCCACACTGTCGCCACGGCTGTAGATGCAGGCCTTGAGCCGCGCCGCGGTGGCCGCGTCGAACGCGCTGCCGGCTTCGGTGAAGGCGTCGAAGGCATCGGCCTCCAGCACCTCGGCCCACAGGTAGACGTAGTAGCCGGCGGCATAGCTGTCGCCCGAGAACAGGTGCTGGAAGTGCGGCAGGCGGTGGTTCAGGCCGGCCGCGGCCGGCAGGCCGCGGGCCTGCATCACCTGCTGCTCGAAGGCCACGATGTCGCTGATCGGCGCATCGCCCTCGCCCTGCTCGTGCGCGGCCAGGTCGACGATGGCGCTGGCGGTGTAGCGCACCGTCTCGTAGCCCTGGCCAAAGCGGCCCGCGGCCTCGAGCCGGTCGATCAGTGCATCGGGCAAGGCCTCGCCGGTCTGGCAGTGGCGCGCATGGCGACGCAGCACCTCGCGCTCGGTGCCCCAGTGCTCGAACAGCTGCGAGGGCAGTTCGACGAAATCGCGCAGCACCCGCGTGCCCGACACGCGCCGGTAGCCCACGTCCGACAGCAGGCCGTGCAGCGCATGGCCGAACTCATGGAACAGCGTGCGCACATCCTCGGGCGACAGCAGCGTGGGCTGGCCAGGCGCCGACTTGGCGAAGTTGTTGTTGTTGAGCACCACCGGCGCCACCACGCCGCCCGGCGCGTCGCCGTTGCGGTGCTGCACCGCCAGCGAGCTCATCCAGGCGCCGCTGCGCTTGGCCGGGCGCGAGAAGTTGTCGTGCAGAAACAGCCCCATCGGCGCACCGCCGGCCTCAGGCAGCACCTCGTACACATCGACATCGGGGTGATAGGCCTGCAGGTCGGCGCGCCGGCGCAGCACGATGCCGAACAGGCGCTGCGCGCACTCGAAGGCCGCCGCCACCATGTTGGGCAGCGCGAAATAGGGCTTGAGCTGGGCATCGTCGAGCGCGTAGTGCTGCTGGCGCACCCGCTCGGCCCAGAAGCGCCAGTCCCAGGCCTCGAGCGCGTGGCTGACACCGGCCTGGGCCATGGCCGCCGCCAGCAGCTCGCGCTCGCGCGCCAGCGCCGGCACGGCGCGCTGCCACACCTCGTCGAGCAGGGCCCACACCCGCTGGCGCGTCTGGGCCATGGTGTCGGCGAGCTTGAAGTCGGCGTAGTTGGCACAGCCCATCAGCGCCGCCTGGCGCCGGCGCAGCGCCAGGATGTCGCGCACCAGCGCGCGGTTGTCGTGCTCGCCCGGCTGCTCGCCGCGGCCCACCCAGGCGCGCCAGGCGGTCTCGCGCAGGTCGCGCCGCTCGGAGTAGCCGAGAAAGGGCACGATCAGCGAGCGCGACAGCGTGATCACCGGCACCTCGAGCCCGCGCTCGGCCGCCGCCTGGCGTGCTGCCGCACGCACAAAGGCCGGCAGGCCGGCCATGGCCGCCTCGTCGGGCAGCGGCAGGGTGAAGTTGGCCTCGTCGTGCAGCACGTTCTGGCCGAAGCGGGTGGTCAGCTGGGCATGCTGCTGGGCCAGCGCGGCAAATTCAGCGCGGGCCGCGTCGGGCAGCTGCGCACCGGCGCGCTGAAAGTCGCGGTGCAGGCGCTCGACCAGGCGCCGCTGCTCGGGCGTCAGGGCACCCGCCCCGCTGCCGCCCTGCAGGCCGGCGTGCACGGCGTCGATGCGCGCGAACATCGCCAGATCCTGGTGCACCGCGCTCCAGTGCGCCGCCACCGGGCCGGCCAGCTGGCGCTGCGCCGCCTGCAGCTCGGGCGTGGTGGCCGAGGCGGTGAGGTTGCTGAACACCGCCTCCACCCGGTTCAGCAAGGCACCGGCACGGTCGAAGGCGGCCACGGTGTTGTCGAAGTCGGGCGGCGCGCCGTGCGCGACGATGGCCGCGATCTCGGCGCGGTGCAGCGCCATGGCACGTTCGAAGGCGGGGCCGAAGTGTTCGGCGCGGATGCGGTCGAAGGCGGGCAGGGCCAGCGCCTGGTCGGCGTCAAGCAGCAGGGGATTGGTGATGGCGTCCATGGGTTTGGCAGCGTTGGGCGGCCCCTTCGTGGGGTGCTGCGAAAAGCGTCGATCAACGAGCGCCGCATGATGCCACCGCGCGCGCGGCCGCCCGGCCGGCGCTTGGCAATCCCCTGTTTGCACCGCCAGGGCCCCGCAAGCGGGGCTTGCGGCGCCGCTGCCGAGGGCCCCTCCGAGCCCGTGCATTCTGGGCGATACTGACCCGGCCCTCGGCCTGGCAACGGCAGCACGCCAGCGCCGCAGTGGCCACGCCACCTCTGCTGGGAGCCTGAGCTGACCCCCCGTGACCGTTGGCCGATCCGGCCCGCGCTCGATCGCGCTGCACTTGACCTGGGACTTGCGCTCAGCGACGGCCAGCGCGCGCAGATCACCCATGAGCAGCTGCGCATGGTGCTGCTGCACACCCGGGTGGGCACGGTGGCGGCCATGCTCTTTGCGGCGCTGCTGGTGTGGCACCTGCGCGGCACCGTGGCCGACACGCTGCTGCTGGGCTGGCTGCTGGCCAAGCTGGCGGTGGCCGTCTCGCGCATCGTGCTGGCCCAGCTGTACGTGCGCCATGCCGACCGCCAGACGCACCCGGGCTTCATCAGCCCGCGCTGGCAGCAGCTGATGCTGACCATGCTGGCCCTCGATGGCGGGCTGTGGGGCCTGGCCGGCTGGCACCTGGTGCATGGCCCGGTGCCGGTGGCGGCACTGGCCACCGCGGCGCTTGACGGCGTGAGCTGCGTGGCCACCTTCGGCCTGCAGGTGCGCCTGGGCGCCACCGCGGCCTACACCGTGCCGATGCTGCTGCCGATGGCCATGGGCCTGGCGCTGCGCCACGATGAGGTGGGCTGGTTCGGCGCCCCGGGCCAGCTGATCCTGGCGGCGCTGCTGCTCAGCACCGCCTACGGCACCTCGCGCCAGCTCACCGGTGCCATGCTGCTGCGCCTGCATGCCGCGGCGCTGCTGCGCCAGAAGGAGGACGCGCTGAAACTGGCCGAAGACCGCAGCGCCGAGCGCGACCGCTTCCTGGCCAAGGTGAGCCACGAGCTGCGCACGCCGCTGCACGGCATGCTGGGCCTCACGCGGCTGATCCACCTGGAGTCGCGCGACCCGCTCAACACCCGCCGGCTCGAGCTGGTGGAAGACTCGGGCACCCACCTGCTGGCACTGATCAACGATCTGCTGGAGGTCTCGCGCATCGGCGCCGGGCACTTCGTGCTGCGCGAGGAGCCGTTCGACCTGGCCGCCCTGCTCGACCAGGTGGCCGAGGTGTTTGCGCTGCGCGCCGCCGACAAGGGGCTCAGCTTCTCGCTGCGCCTGGGCTTCCGGCGGCCGCAATGGGTGCGCGGCGACGCGGCGCGCCTGCGCCAGGTGCTCAACAACCTGCTGGGCAACGCGGTGAAGTTCACCGAGCGCGGCTCGATCACGCTGGAGGCCGGCCCGGCGGCCGCACCCGAACGCGTGCGCCTGAGCGTCACCGACACCGGCGAGGGCATCGACGTGGCCTTGCAGTCGCGCATCTTCCAGGCCTTCCAGCAGGGCCAGGAGGGCCGCGTGGGGCCGTCCACCGAGGGCGTGGGCCTGGGCCTGACCATCGCCCGCGAGATTGCCCAGGCCATGCACAGCGACATCGAGGTCAGCAGCCTGCCCGGCCGCGGTGCGCGCTTCACGGTCGAGCCGCTGCTGCCGCCGGCCAGCCCGGTGGATGGGCACGCCGCCGGTGCCGCGCCGCATGCGCGACTGCCACGCCGCGTGCTGGTGGCCGAAGACGACGAGGTCAATGCGCTGATCGTGCACGCCTTCCTCGACGGCCTGGGCGTGCGCAGCGAGCGTGTCACCGACGGCAAGCAGGCGGTGGGCCACGCACTGCGCGAGACCGAGCGGCCCGAGCTGGTGCTGATGGACTGCCGCATGCCGCTGATGGACGGCCTGGCGGCCAGCGCCGAGATCCGGCGTCAGGAGCGGGCGCTGGGCCTGCCGCGCATCCCGATCCTGGCGCTCACCGCCACCACCACCGACGCCGAGCGCAAGGCCTGCTTCGACAGCGGCATGGACGAGGTGGTGGGCAAGCCCTTCACGCCCGAGCAGCTGGCCCAGGCGATGCGCGATGCGATGGTGCGGCGCAGCCCGCTGGTGCCGATGCCGGGCCCTGCGGCCGACGCCGCCCCGGGCCCCTCACCTGCGCCCTGAGCCCGCGCCGCAGGCGCGTTCACCCCTGTCAGGCGGCAAGGCCCAGCGCCGCCTCGTCCACCGCGGCTTCGGCCACCAGCTGCAGATCGGGGTGCCAGGTCTGCACCATGAACGGGTACAGGTTGTGCTGCAGTGCATGCCAGGTGCGCTCGGCCGCCACCACGTCGAAGGCCAGCACCTGGTGCGGCAGGCCGCCGGCATGGGCCAGCGGCACGCGGCCGCTGCCCGGCAGCAGATCGGCAAAACCCAGGCCGCGGTAGATGCGGATCAGCGCCTCGCTGCGCGCACCGATCACCAGCCAGCGGATCTGTGCCGCCACCGCATACAGGTAGCAGGCCTTCACCAGCATCGGCCGCACCAGGCCGTCGGCCCCGGGCACGATGGCCAGGCGGGTGATCTCGGCGCGGGTCTGGCCGGCTACCGCCTCGGGCAGGGCCACGCTGGCCTCGATGGCCAGCGGCTGCGGATGGTTGCGCTGGATGCGCGCCGTGCCGATGGCCCGGCCGCTGGCCTTGTCGCGCGCCACCAGCACCACGGTGCCGGCCTGGCGGTCGGTGGCGTCAGGCACCAGCAGCCCGGCCTGCAGATCGGGCACATGGTGGCCGTAGGAGTGGGCGCGCACCGCGCACACCTCGCGCAGCTCGCGCTCGCCGCGCACGAGGCGCACCGTGAAATCCAGATTCGCCATGGTCATGACAGCTCTCCCAACGTGACCGGGTGTTTTGCTCGGCATGTGCGCATGCCGCACATCCATGGCGCTAGCTTCGCCCAGCCCGTCAGCGGCAAAGGCTTGAAAACCCGCCTCGGCGGGGGCCAGTTCACACCACTGTCATGTCTGCGGCCAGGGCGGGCGGCGGCGGGGGTGGCTGCGGTCGGCGCTACAGTAGCGGCCGTTTCCGCTCCCGTTGCCGGCCGCTGTCGCCGGCCCGCCGATGTCCTCAGCCAAGCGCTCCGTCCGCCCGCTCCGCGCCACCCGCGCCACGTCCACCTCGCTCGCCCTGTGGCTGGGCCTGGCCCTGCTGGTGATCGTGGCCGACCAGCTCAGCAAGACCCTGATCGTGGGCCGCTTCGCGCTGGGCGACGTGCTCAGCCTCACCAGCTACTTCGACCTGGTGCGCGCCCACAACAGCGGCGCCGCCTTCTCGTTCCTGGCCGGCGCCTCGGGCTGGCAGCGCTGGTTCTTCGTGAGCCTGGGCGCGGTGGCCTCGGTGTTCATCGTGTGGATGCTGCGCCGCCACCCCGAGCAGCGCCTGTTCTGCTTTGCGATCACGATGATCCTGGGCGGCGCCATCGGCAATGTCATCGACCGCCTGCTGCACGGCCACGTGATCGACTTCCTGCAGTTCCACTGGGACTGGCTGGCGCCGATGTTCCATGGCGGCTTCTTTCCGGCCTTCAACGTGGCCGATGCCGCCATCACCGCCGGCGCCATCGGCCTGATCCTCGACGAGCTGCTGCGGGTGCGGCGGGGCTGAGAAGATGCCCCCACGTCGCTTCGCTCCTGCCCCCCGAGGGGGCTCTCAGCCCCTTGGGGCGGCCCGGCGGGGCTGAGCACATGCCGCTGCTGCAAACCCTGGTCAGCGCGCGCGATCTGGGGCGGCTGCAGCACATTGCCGCGGTGTTCATGCGCCACGGCCTGGGCGATGCGGTGCGGCGCCTGGGCTGGGCCGACGCGCTCGAGAAGGCCGGCCATGTGCTGCACCGCCCGCATGCCGCCGAGCTGGCGCGGCTGACACCGCCCGAGCAGCTGCGCAGCGCGCTCGAGGAGCTGGGCCCCACCTTCGTGAAGCTGGGCCAGGTGCTGGCCGGCCGGGCCGACCTGTTCGGCCCCGACTGGATCGCCCAGTTCGAGAAGCTGCACAGCCGCGCCCCGGCGGCCGATCTGGCCGCGCTGCGCGCGCAGATCACCGAAGACCTGGGCGCGCCGCCCGAGCAGGTGTTTGCGCAGTGGAGCGACACACCGCTGGCCGCCGCCAGCATCGCCCAGGTGCATGCCGCCACGCTGGCCGATGGCAGCGAGGTGGTGGTCAAGGTGCGGCGCCCGGGCATTGCCGCCGATGTGGAAGCCGACCTGCGCCTGCTGGCGCGCCTGGCCGCTGCGGCCGAACGCCAGTGGCCCGAGCTGAAGCCCTACCGGCCGGTGGCGCTGGCGCAGCAGCTGGGCCGCTCGCTGCGCCGCGAGCTCGACCTGGCCAGCGAATGCCGCAACGCCGAGCGCATTGCGCAGGCCTTTGCGGCCCAGCCCGAGATCGTGATTCCCCGCGTGCACTGGGATTTCACGCACGAGCGCATCAATGTGCAGCAGCGCATCCGCGGCGTGCCGGCCGAAGACCCGGCGGCCATGGCCGCGGCCGGCATCGACCGCCGCGAGCTGGCCCGCCGCGGCGCGCGCGCGGTGCTGAAGATGGTGATCGAGGACGGCTTCTTCCATGCCGACCCGCATGCCGGCAACCTGTTCTTCCTGCCCGGCTCGCGCATTGCCTTCATCGACTTCGGCATGGTCGGCCGCGTCACGCTCGAGCGCCGCGAGCAGCTGCTGAGCCTGATGCTGGGCCTGGTGCAGCGCGACGCCGAGGCCGTGGCCGACGTGCTGCTGGCCTGGGCCCATGACCACGGCGACGGCGAAGACGCGCTCGATGAAGACGGCCTGCGCGGCGACATCGATGCCTTCGTCGACCAGTACCACGGCGTGCCGCTGGCCCAGCTGAGCATCGGCCGCATGCTGGGCGATGTGACCGGCATCCTGCGTGGCCATCGCCTGGCGCTGCCGGCCGACCTGGCGCTGCTGATCAAGACCTTCATCACGCTGGAAGGCCTGGGCCGCGGCCTCGATCCCGGCTTCCACATGGCCGAGGAGGCCACGCCCATGCTGCGCCAGGCGCTGCATGCGCGCTACCGGCCCGAGGCCCTGGCGCGGCGCGGCTGGGACGTGTTGCGCCGCAGCGTGGGCGTGCTGGGCAGCCTGCCACGCGACCTGTCGCGGCTGCTGGCCACCGCGCGCCGCGGGCGCATCCAGGTGCACATCGACGTGCAAGACCTGCGGCAGGTGGCCGACCAGCTCGACGGTGCCGCGCAGCGCATTGCCGTCGGCCTGGTGGTGGCGGCGCTGATCGTCGGCTCGGCCATCGTGATGACCGTGCGCGGCGGGCCCGAGCTGCTGGGCCTGCCGGCCTTCGGGCTGCTGGGCTTTGCCGGCGCGGTGGCCGGCTCGCTGTGGCTGCTGTTGGGCGGCCGCCGACGCGGCAACGGCAACGGCGCCTGAGGGCCGATCAGCGGCGGGCGCGGCGCGCGGCAGCCGCCACCGCCAGCAGGCCCAGGCCCATCAGCGCGTAGGTCTGCGGCTCGGGCACGGCCTGCAGCTGAAAGGCCAGGTTGTCGGCATAGCCGTCGTTGTCGCCGCCGCTGAAGCGCTCCATCGACAGCGAGAAGACCACGCTGGTGGTGCCGGTGGGCAGCGCGCCGCTGGTGCCCACCAGCACCAGGCCGGTGGCGCTGTCGCGGTCGGCCGGCATCACCGGGCCGAGCTGGGCGTTGCCGAGATCGGCATTGCCGGCACCGAAGAACTGCACGTACAGCAGCGCGTTGTCGTTCTGCGTGGTCCAGCCACCCAGCCAGCCGCTGAGGCTGTAGCTCACCTGGCCCAGGTCGATCTGCGCCGACAGGTCGCTCACATCCAGCGCTTGGTAGCCGGCGGCAAAGGCATTGCCGCCGTCACCCACGAACAGGCGGCTGCCGCGGTCCGCCGGGCCGGGCTGGCTGGGCGTCACCCAGTTCGAGCTGTATGCCACGCTGCCAAAGATGGCGGTGCCGTCAAAGGCCGTCCAGCCGCTGGTGCCGGCCTCGGCATCGCCATTGACGATCAGGTTGCTGCCCAGGCGGGTGGCCTGGGCCTGGCTGGCGGCGGCCAGCGCGGCGGCGGCCAGGACGGTGAGGCGAAGGGTTTGACGCAGGAACATGGTGCAGGTTCTCCAGGCGGGTTCAATGAACGGGTGAAGGGGGGGTTGGTGAAAGCCACTGAGCCGCTCAGCCCAGGCGGTAGCGCTCGAGCTGCGCCGCGCCTTCCATGGCCGGGTCGCTGATCGAATCGGCGCCGGTCTCCACGTGGCCGGCGAAGCGGCGGCTGTAGTCGGCCTGGCCCTGCAGGCGCACGCTCCAGTCGTACCAGCCCTTGGCGGCGCTGGTGTCCAGGCGCTGCACCAGCACCTGGCCGGGGTGGAGCACAAAGCTCTGTGCCGCCGTGCCCACGTACTTGTTGGCCTGCAGCACGAAGCTGCCGACGGCACTGCCGGTGTTGCGCAGGGTCAGGGCCAGCAGGCCGTCGCTGCGCTGCGCCAGCACCTCGGCCTCGGCATTGGGCTGGCCCGCGGCCAGGGCGCGCACGGCGTTGCCGGTGAAGTGGCGGTGCCAGCCGTTGGGGCCCAGCACCCACAGGTCGTAGGCACCGGCGGCATCGGGCAGCCAGGCGTCGGCCAGCTGCTTGCCGGGCTCCACCGTGTAGCGGCGCGGCACGGCGGCGAGGTTGAGCCGGTCGTACACATGGAACACCGCGGCCGCGCTGCCGGTGTTGGCAAAGCGCAGCTCCACCCGCGCCGTGCCCGGCCGGCCGGGGATGCTGAGCACGCGCGCCAGCGTCGCCAGCTCGTAGGGCAGCGCGCGCGCCGGCCGCACGCCGGGCAGCTGCACCGGGGCCACCAGGCTGCCGGGCGTGGCAGGCGTGGTGGTGGCCGTCAATGCGCGAGCGCGCGTGGCCAGTGCCAGGGTCTGGGGCAGCGCAGCGAAGAAGCTGGTGTCGTTGGGATCGACGAAGTTGAAGCAGCCGCGCAGGTCACCGCACACCGCACGCCGCCAGGGGCTGATGTTGGGCTCGATGACGCCGAAGCGCTGCTCGATGAAGCGGATCACCGAGGTGTGGTCGGCCACCTGCGAGTTGACCCAGCCGCCCTTGCTCCAGGGCGAGACCACGTACATCGGCACACGCGGGCCCAGGCCGTAGGGGCGGTGCTGGTAGGTGGCCGAGCTGCCGTTGAGGTGGTGGTGGTATTCACCGGTGGTGTCCACCGTCGAGCCGCCGGCCACGGTGGACTTGCGCGCATTGGCGTCGACGCTCAGGATGGCCGGCGCGGCCGGCGGCGGCACATGGTCGTAGAAGCCGTCGTTCTCGTCGAAGTTGATGAACAGCACCGTCTTGGCCCACACCGCCGGGTTGGCCACCAGGGCCTCCAGCACCTTGGCGGTGTAGTCGGCGCCCTGCGCCGGGCTCGACGGGCCGGGATGCTCGGAGCCTTCGGCCGTGGCCACGATCCAGCTCACCTGCGGCAGCTGGTCGGCCAGCACGTCGGCACGCAGCAGGTCGAGATCGCGCGTGCTGATGCCGCGCGCCTTCAGCGCCGGCGAGTAGCCGCTGCGGCCGAACCAGGCATCGCGAAACACCTTGAAGCCGGCCAGCGCGTTGTCGGTGAACTGGTCGGACATGTTCTCGTAGACCTGCCAGCTGATGCCGGCGGCCTGCAGGCGCTCGGGGTAGGTGGTCCAGGTGTAGTCCACGCCGCCGGTGAACCAGTCGTGGCTGTTGTCGGTGGACGGGCCGTTGCCGGTGGCCAGCGGGTCGTTGCTGCCGGTCCACAGGAACAGGCGGTTGGTGTTGGTGCCCCCGGTGAACGAGCAGTGGTAGGCATCGCAGATCGTGAAGGCATTGGCCAGCGCGAACTGGAACGGCAGGTCCTGCGCCTTGAAGTAGCCCATCGAGTGGTTCTGCTTGGCCGCCGGCCAGGCGGCCATGCGGCCGTGGTCCCAGGCGGCCTGGGCATCGCCCCAGCTGTGCGGCGTGCCTTCCACGCGCATGTGGGCGAAGTTCTGCACCGTGTTCAGATGAAAGGGCGCAATCGCCATCGGCACCCCGCCCACCACCGGCGGCCGGCCGGGCAGGTTGACCGTGGGGTTCAGCGTGGGCTGCGCGAACACCGTCTTGCCGCTCACCACGCCGGCGCGGTCGGGCACCGGAATCGGAAACGGATCGGCAAACCCGCGCACGCCGTTGAGGGTGCCGAAGTAGTGGTCGAAGCTGCGGTTCTCCTGCATCAGCACCACGATGTGCGCCACATCCTTGAGCGAGCCGCTGCGGTTGGCCGCCGGAACGGCCAGCGCCTCCTGCAGCACCGGCGGCAGCGAGCTCAGGCCGGCCACGCCGGCCAGACGCTGTAGAAAATCGCGGCGATTGCTCATGACTTGTCCTGTATCAAGATGGGGTTGGGCAGCGCGGCCCGCTCAAGCCCGGGCCGCGCACCGGCAAACGGTGGAAGTGCAGCGTAGGCAGCGCCCGTGATGCGGTGTTGACGCGCGGCGTGGCCCATCGGGCGCATGGCCTGGGCCTATCGGCACACACGGGTGGCCGTGCATCGCGACACGGCACTGCGTTACGCGCGGGCGCGCCCGTCAAACCCGCCAAGCCCTCCGACCCGGCCCGGCCCCGTGACCCGGCCTAGGGCCAGCCCGACTGGACGCAGCCCCCCTGCTTGCTTAGCCTCGGGCGCCATGACCGAAGTCGAGCCGTCCCGCCCCGTGCCGCCCAGCGCCAGCCCACGCACCCCCGAAGGCGCCGGCCCGGCGGCTGGCGAGACCCCGGTCGCCTCGGCCTTCGACATCGGCTTGCGCCCGCTGGGGCTGCTCGATCCGCTGCGCTGGCTGGTTGCGGGCTGGCGCGACTTCATGCGCTGCCCGGCCATCGGCCTGTTCTACGGCGCCTGCTTCGCGCTGATGGGCTGGGCGCTGATCACCGTCTACCAGCAGGCGCCGGCCTATGTGCTGGCCTTGTCGGCCGGCTTTCTGCTGGTGGGGCCGCTGCTGTGCCTGGGCCTGTACCACGCCAGCCGCCAGCTCGAGGCCGGCCTGCGGCCCGACCTGGGCGAGTCGCTGCTGGCCTGGGACCGCAAGCTGGCCACGCTGGCCATCTTCGGCTTCGTGCTGCTGGTGCTCGAGATGCTGTGGGGCCGCGCCTCGCTGATCGTGTTTGCGGTCAGCTTCGACGGCATGCCCGATTTCAAGGGCTCGCTGATGGCCCTGCTCGACCCCGAGAACCTGCAGTTCATCGTGGCCTACCTGCTGGTAGGTGCGGTGTTTGCCGGCCTGATCTTCGCGATCAGCGTGATCTCCATCCCGATGATCCTCGACCAGCAGACCGATGCCATCACCGCCGGCCTGACCAGCCTGCGCCTGGTGCTCACCCAGCCGCTGGTGATGCTGCTGTGGGGCGCCCTGATCACCGGGCTGATCGTGCTGGCCATGCTGCCCTGGTTTGCCGGCCTGCTGCTGGCCGGCCCGGTGCTGGGCCATGCCTCCTGGCATGCCTACCGCAGCGCGGTGGTGGCGCCGCGCGACGAGGCCTGACAAGGTGTGAATGAACCTGCTGCGCGGGCCCATGGCGGCCCAAGCGGCCCAAGCGCCCCACCGGCCCCCATGGCCGCAACGGCCCGCCGCGATGTGCGGTGCAACCCTGCCCGGCAGGTGGCGCCGGCCAGCGGTTAGAGTGGCCCCCTCCCCGCGCTGATGCCGCCGCCCGCCACGGGCCGGCCAATCCTTCGATGCCTTGTTCGTCTCGCCGCCTGCTGCTGAGCCTGGGCCCGGCCGCCTTGCTGGCCTTGCTGAGCCTGTCCGCTCCGGCCCGGGCCGATCTGCCGGCCACCACCGCGGTCATCAAGCGCTCGGTGGTGGCGGTGGGCGCCTACGACCCGCTGGCCAACCCGCGCTTCAGCTTTCGCGGCACCGGCTTCGTGGTCGATGACGGCCAGCTGCTGATCACCAACGCCCATGTGCTGCCCGAGCTGACCGGTGACCAGAAGCTGGCCATCCAGGTGGGCCGTGTGCGGCTTGAATCGGGTGGCCAGTTCGATGTGCGCACCCTCACGCTGCTGGCCATCGACCGCGAGCACGATCTGGCGCTGCTGCGTTTCTCGGGCGCGCCACTGCCCGCCGTGGTGCTGGCCGAGACCGAAGCCGTGCGCGAAGGCCAGGCCATCGGGCTGATGGGGTTTCCGATCGGCGGCGTGCTGGGTTTCTCGCCGGTCACGCACCGCGGCATCGTGGCCTCGATCACGCCCATCGTGCTGCCACCGGCCAATGCGCGCCAGCTCGACGCTGCGGCCGTGGCCCGCGTGCGCCGCGGCGCGTTCGACATCCTGCAGCTCGATGCCACCGCCTATCCCGGCAACAGCGGCGGCCCGGTGTTCGACGCCGACACCGGCCAGGTGCACGGCGTGGTCAACATGGTGTTCGTCAAGGGCAGCCGCGAATCGGCGCTGACCAACCCCACCGGCATCACCTACGCCATTCCGGTGCGCTGGGTGCACGCGCTGCTGGCCGCCAAGCGCTGAGCGGCGCGGCGGCGCCGGCCCCGCCGTGCGCTGCCGGCGGTGTTTTCCCTGTACAGGGCGCCGCTGCGAATGTCGGATGCTTCGGGCGCCACGCGCCGCCCCATCCTGCATGCCTGCCGCCCGCCCATCCTGCCCCACCCAGGCGCCCTGCCGCCGCTCGTTCACGCCCCGCCGCGTTGCCGCGCTGCCCGGCCACCCTGCCCCGTCGCCGCGCCCGGCGCGCCGGCGATGAGCGGCGCCGGCACCGCCCGCTTCGAGGCCAAGCGCGAGGCCATCCTGGATGGCGCGGCGCGGCTGTTCAACCAGCAGGGCATCCGGGGCGGCACGCTGGCCGATGTGGCGCGCAGCGTGGGCCTGGCCACCAACAGCATCACCTACTACTACCGCCGCAAGGAAGACCTGGCCTGCGCCTGCCTGCAGCGCGCCATCGACGCGCTGAGCACCGATGCCGCCACCGCGATGGCGCTGGACGACACGCTGGCCGGCCGCGTGCGCGGCTTTCTCGGCCGCCACCTGGCGCGCCTGGCCGACATTGCCGAGGGCCGCCACCCCGAGCTGGTGGTGTTTGCCGACTTGCGCACGCTGGCGCCGCCGCACGGCACCGAGGTGGCCTGCGCCTACACGCTGATGTTCAAGCAGCTGCGCCAGCTGCTCGACACCGCCGACGCGCCGGCGCTGCCGCGCGCGGCGCTGAATGCGCGCACCCATTTGCTGCTGTCCACCGTCTCGTGGGCGCGGGTCTGGCTGCTGCGCTTCGAGCCGATCGACTATGCCCTGGTGGCCGAGCGCATGGCCACGCTGCTGCTCGACGGCCTGGCCAGCCCCGGCGCGCTGGCGCGGCCCGGCCAGGCCGTGGCCGGTGCCGGTGCCGCGCCGCCCGATGCCGCCTGGCCCGATCCCGCCCTGCCTGAGGCCATCTTGCCGATCGCGCCCGAGGCCACCGGCAGCACCGACGACACCGCCGTGGCCTACCTGCGCGCGGCCACGCGCCTGGTCAACGAGCACGGCTACCACGGCGCCTCGGTCGAGCGCATTGCCGCCGAGCTGCAGCTCACCAAGGGCAGCTTCTACCACCACCATGAAACCAAGGAGGAGCTGATCGCCGCGTGTTTTGCGCGCAGCTTCGCGGTGATGCGGGCCGCACAAAGCGCCGCCATGGCCGCCGGCCCCGCGCAGGCCGACAGCGGCCTGGCCCGGCTGGCGCTGGCCTGCCGCAGCCTGCTGGCCTTTCAGACCGGGCCGCAGGGCCCGCTGCTGCGCATCACCGCCTGGACCGCGCTGCCCGAGGCCATCCGCCGCGACACCCAGCGCACCATGCGCCGCCTGGGCGAGCGCTTTGCCAGCTTCGTCATCGACGGCCTGGCCGACGGCTCGGTGCGGGTGGTGGATCCCTCGGTGGCGGCGCAGGTGGTCAGCGGCATGATCAATGCCACCGCCGAGATGGAGCGCTGGGTGCCCGGCCTGCATGCCGGCAACGCCTTTGCGCTGTTTGCGATGCCCTTGTTCACCGGCCTGCGCTGCGCGCCGGCCGACTGGCCCGGCAGCGATGCAGCGCCCGCTGTCGCCGAGGTGGCGGCCCCGCGGGGCGATGCCGCGCTAGCGTGCAGCATGCCCCGTGCTGGCCCCGCCATGCCGGCCCCCACCCCGCGCAAGCGCGCGCGCAGCCCCGCACCATGAGCTCACCCACCGCCGTTGTTGCCTCCCCCACGCCCGCCGCGCCCGGCCCGCTCAGCTTTGACGAAGCCAGCGCCGCCGCACTGGCCGACTTTCGCACCCTGCCCGAGCTGATTGCCGAACACGCCCGCGCCCGGCCCGACAGCGCCGCCCTGGTCACGGGCGACGACACGCTCAGCTATGCCCAGCTCGACGCCCTGATCGACCGCGTGGCCGCCACGCTGCAGCGCGACGGCGCCCGGCGCGGCGACACCATCGCCATCTGCGCCTTTGCCAGCAATGCCTATGTGGCGGTGTTCATGGGCGCGCTGCGCGCCGGCCTGGCGGTGGCCCCGCTGGCCCCCAGCAGCACGCCAGCGCAGATTGCCGGCATGGCCCAGGACGCCGGCGCAGGCCAGCTGTTTCTGGATGCGCCGAATGCCGCGCTGGTGAGCGCGGACCTGACCGGCGCCACGCTGCGCCGCATCCGGCTGGACGACAGCGCCGATGCCACCGGTGCCGCCGGTGGCCCCGCCGCCCCCGCCGATCTGCGCCTGGCCGACTGGCTGGCCCCGGCCGGTGCGCGGCCGCAGCCGGTGGCGCTGGCCCCGGCCCTGCCCTTCAACATCATCTACAGCAGCGGCACCACCGGCACGCCCAAGGGCATCGTGCAGTCGCACGGCATGCGCTGGGGCCAGGTGCGGCGCGCCGAGGCCGCCGGCTACGGCCCGGGCAGCGTGACCCTGATCGCCACGCCGCTGTACAGCAACACCACGCTGGTGGTGGTGATCCCCACGCTGGCGCGTGGCGGCACGCTGGTGCTGCTGCCCAAGTTCGACACCCGTGCCTACCTCGAGCTGGCGCAGCGCCACCGCGCCAGCCACACCATGCTGGTGCCCGTGCAGTACCAACGCCTGATGGACTACGCTGACTTCGGGCGTTATGACCTCAGCAGCTTCCAGTTCAAGGCCTGCACCAGCGCGCCCTTCCGCGCCGATCTCAAGGCCCAGGTGCTGGCGCGCTGGCCGGGCGGCCTGACCGAGTACTACGGCATGACCGAGGGCGGCGGCAGCTGCATCCTGTACTGCCACCTGCACCCTGACAAGCTGCACACGGTGGGCCAGCCGGCCGAAGGCCACGACATGCGCCTGATCGACGAAGACGGCGTCGAGCTGCCGCGCCAGGCCGAAGGCGCCGAGCCGGTGCTGGGCGAGATCGTGGGCCGCTCGGTGAGCATGATGCTGGGCTACCACAAGCAGCCAGCCAAGTCGCGCGAGGCCGAGTGGTTCGACGCTGCGGGCAACCGCTTCATCCGCACCGGCGACGTGGGCCGCTTCGATGCCGACGGCTTCCTGATCCTGATGGACCGCCGCAAGGACATGGTGATCAGCGGCGGCTTCAACATCTACCCCAGCGATCTGGAAGCCGAGCTGCGCCAGCACCCCGCGGTGGCCGATGCGGCGGTGGTCGGCGTGCCCAGCCGCGAGTGGGGCGAGACGCCGGTGGCCTTTGTGGTGCGCAAGGCGGCTGCGGCCGACGACGCCGAGAGCATCCGCCAATGGATGAACGCCCGTGTCGGCAAGACCCAGCGGCTGCATGCGCTGCGCCTGATCGACGAACTGCCGCGCAGTGCGATCGGCAAGGTCCTCAAGCGTGAGCTGCGGGACGCCTATCGCGAATGAGGGGCGGCGTCCATCGCCCTGGCCAGGCACTCGCCGTGCGTCGCATGTCGCAAGGCCGAGGCCGAGGTCAATCAGACCTCAAGCTTCAGGCGCAGAAGAAGGCGCAGCCGCCGCATCCTCCACGGCCATGCCCAGCTCGCCGGCCATGCGCAGCACCAGGGCACGCAGCGCGGTGATTTCGTCGCCCTGGCGGCGGATCTCGGTCTTCAGTGCCACCAGCTCGCCCACGCTGATCGCGTCGTCGTCGCTGCCGCCGGTCTCGCGCGGCGCCAGCGTGGCCGGCACCACCTCGCCGCACAGCAGGTGCGCCCAGCGGCTCTCGCGTGCGCCGGGCGCGCGCGGCAGCAGCACCGCGCGGGGCGGGTAGCGCTCGGCCAGCTCGGTGAGAAAGCCTTCCACGCTGGAGATGTCGGCAAAGCGGTGCAGGCGCTCGGCGTTGGCACGCAGCTCGGCCACGGTTTGCGGGCCGCGCAGCATCAGCACCGCCAGCAGCGCCGCGGCGGCACCGGGCACGCCGATGCCGCGGGCGGCGTTGTGCTCGTAGCGTGCCACGCGGCCGCCCGAGCTTTCAAACACCAGGCTCTGGCTCTTCAGGCCGTCAATGGCGGCCAGGATGTCGGACTCGCTGGCGTTGATCACCGGGTCGCGTGCGGTCTTCTGGTTGCAGCCGGCCACCAGCGAGTTGAGCGTCAGCGGGTAGGTGTCGGGCACGGTGGCCTGCTTTTCCACCAGCACGCCCAGCACCCGGGCTTCAAGAGGCGTCAGTGTGCGCATGGGCCGGTCAGGCGCCGAAGCCGTCGTCGGCGCTGAGGATGGCGCCGTTGATGAAGTGGCTCTCGTTGGCGCACAGCATCATCAGCGCCGAGTCCAGGTCCTTGGGGCTGCCCACGCGCTTGCGCGGCAGCATCTGCATCAGCTTCTGGCCGGCGTCGGTCTGCCAGTGGTGGTGGTTGATCTCGGTGTCGATGTAGCCCGGGCACAGGGCATTGACGTTGATGCCGAACTTGCCCCACTCGAGCGCCTGGGCCTTGGTCATGTGGATCACGGCCGCCTTGCTCATGCAGTACACGCCGATCTGGCCCAGCACGCGCAGGCCGGCCATCGAGGCCACGTTGACGATGCGTCCGCCGGTGAAGGTGCCGGGCGCCGCGCCGCGGCTGCGGGCGATCATGCGCTTGGCCACCTCCTGCGCCACGAAGAACGCGCCGCGGGTGTTAGTGTCGAAGGTGTAGTCGAAGTCGTCGGGGCTCACGTCCACCAGCTTCTGCGTGGTGCTGACGCCCGAGTTGTTGATCAGGATGTCGATCGTGCCCACCTCGGTCTCGGCATGCGCCACGGCCGACTTGATGCTGTCGTGCTCGGTCACGTCGAGCGCCACCACGTGCGCGTCGCCGCCAGCGGCCTCGATCTCGGCGCGCAGGGTCTTGAGCCGCTCCACGCGGCGGGCAGCCAGCACCACCGCGGCGCCGGATTTGGCCAGCGTGCGCGCAAACTGCGCGCCCAGGCCGCTGGATGCGCCGGTGACAAAGGCCACGCGGCCGGAAAGATCGATGTTGTAGCTCATGGTCGTCGGTGCTCGGTTCGGGTGAACCAGATCACGATAGCACGCAGCCCCCGCCCCGCTGGCCGCGAAACGCCCATGAAAAACGCCGCATTCAGCCGCCGCCGGATCGGCCCGCCCGCCGGGCCTTGTCGCCCCCGCGACAAAAAAGCACGGTCGTTCTATTTTGAAGGCCTGCTGGGTAGAATGCCGCTCGATCAGGGCCACGCATGCCCGCCGGTTTCGCGACTACCCCACAGGAAAAAACACCCATGAGCCCGCAGGCGATCCTTGAGCAATTCGGCCCCCGCGAGTCGATGGAATACGACGTCGTGGTTGTCGGCGGTGGCCCCGGCGGCATGGCCACCGCGATCCGCCTCAAGCAGCTGGCAGCCGAGAAGGGCCAGGACATCTCGGTGGTGGTGCTCGAGAAGGGCAGCGAGCCCGGCGCGCACACGCTCAGCGGCGCGGTGATGGACCCGGTGGCCATCAGCGAGCTGCTGCCCAACTGGCAGCAACTGGGCGCGCCACTCAACCAGCCGGTCACGCACGACGAGGTGCTGATCCTGTCGGGCGATGGCGGCACCGCCTACACGCCGCCGTGGGCCATGCCGCGCTGCTTCGAGAACCATGGCAACTACGTGGTGCGCCTGGGCGCGGTGGTCAAGTGGCTGGGCGAGCAGGCCGAGGGCCTGGGCGTGGAGGTGTTCCCCGGCTTCACCGCCGCCGAGGTGCTGTACGACGAGCAGGGCCGCGTGCGCGGCGTGGCCACCGGCAACCTGGGCGTGGGCAAGGACGGCGAGCCGACCGAGAACTTCCAGCTCGGCATGGAGCTGCTGGGCAAGTACACCGTGTTCGCCGAGGGCGCGCGCGGCCATCTGGGCAAGCAGCTGATCGCGCAGTTCAAGCTCGATGCCGGCCGCGAGCCGCAGAGCTTCGGCATCGGCATCAAGGAGCTGTGGGAGGTGCCGCCCGAGCGCGCCCAGCCCGGCCTGGTGGTGCACACCGCCGGCTGGCCGATGGACGACGAGACCTTTGGCGGCGGCTTCCTGTACCACCTCGAGGACAACAAGGTCACGCTCGGCTTCGTGATCGGCCTCGACTACAAGAACCCCTGGCTGAGCCCCTTCGAGGAAATGCAGCGCTGGAAGACCCACCCGTCGATCCGCCAGCACATCGAGGGCGGCAAGCGCATCGGCTACGGCGCGCGCGCCATCAACAACGGCGGCCTGTTCAGCCTGCCCAAGCTGGTGTTTCCGGGCGGCGCACTGATCGGTTGCGACGCCGGCATGCTCAACGCCGCGCGCATCAAGGGCAGCCACGCCGCCATCAAGACCGGCATGCTGGTGGCCGATGCGGCCTATGCCGCCGTCACGGCCGGGCGCAGCCACGACGAGCTCAGCGCCTACCCCGAGGCCTTCGAGCAAAGCTGGCTGCATGCCGAGCTCAAGCGCGACAACAACTTCAAGCAGTGGTTCAAGAAGGGCCCGCTGATCGGCAAGATCGGCTTCGGCCTGGAGCAGGTGGTGTTTCCCAAGCTGGGCCTCACGCCCTGGTGGACGCTGCACCGCGACCAGCCCGACCATCTGGCGCTGCGGCCCGCGGCCGACAGCCCGAAGATCGACTACCCCAAGCCCGACGGCAAGCTCACCTTCGACCGCCTGAGCTCGGTGTTCATCAGCAGCACCAACCATGAAGAGAACCAGCCGGCGCACCTGACCCTGAAGGACGCCTCGGTGCCGGTGGCCATCAACCTGGCCAAGTACGCCGGCCCCGAGAGCCGCTACTGCCCGGCCGGCGTGTACGAGTTCGTCAACAAGGACGGCGCTGACCAGCTGGTGATCAACGCCCAGAACTGCGTGCACTGCAAGACCTGCGACATCAAGGACCCGACGCAGAACATCGTCTGGGTCACGCCCGAAGGCGGCGGCGGCCCCAACTACGCCGGCATGTAAGAACCGGGGCACCCGGTTCTGCGGGTACGCAGAACCACCCGCCTCGCGGGCTGAGCCCGGACACAAGGCGTCCTGAGGACGGCTTGTGTCTGGCGCAGCGGTCAGCGCTGCAGGGCTGACCGTGGGTTCCGGCCGGCTTCGGGCGGCCGGGCGCTCGGCCGGCTGCCGTCCAACCCAGGCCACAGCGCCGAACAAGGGGGTCCAGGCCCGCCTGTTCGGCGTTTTGCATTCCGGCCCGGTGCGCAGAATCGACCGGGATCATGCAGGCCAAGCAGCTCCATGAGGTGCTCGCACGTGTGGTGGCATGGCACAACCGCCACCCGCTTGCGTTGCGCATCTCCCCCCAGCAGGTGCACAGCATCGGCGGCGTGGCCCTGCCTTTTGCCAGCGCAACGCCCGATGCGCCCGCCCCGCCCGGCCAACCGGCCGTGGCACTGGCCGACCTGCTGGCCCCGGCCCTGCCCACCGGGCCGGCCACCCCCACCCAGCCACCGCCGACGCCGCGGACACCGGGCCGCCCGCCCTCGACCCGCCAGCCGGTGCCGACGCCTGGCCAGCCCACGCCGACACCGGCCACCCGGGCGACGACACCCCGCTGCCACCGCTGCCCGAGCTGCCAACCCTCGCGCTGCCGGCCGATGCACCCGAGGCCGCGGCCGATGCACCGCTGCCCGAAGTCGACCCTGCCGACGACGCGTTTGCCGCACCCGCGGCGGACACAGGCGCCGAACCCGGCACCGAGCCCGACTCCGACCGCGCTGACGCCACCGGGCCCGCGCCCGACGACGCCGACGCCGATGCCGACGCCATCGAGCTGGACATGGCGCTCGACGAGCCGGCCACAGTGCCTGAACCGGGCCCTGAGGTCGAGGTGGAGGTCGGGGTCGAGACCGACCCGGCAGACGCCCCGGCCAACGACGAGCTGACCGACGCCACGGCCGCCGCAGACGCCCCGGCCGCCGAGTCCGAGTCCGAGTCCGAGTCCGAATCCGAATCCGAGCCTGAAGCCGAGGCCGCAGCCAGCCCCGATCCGGCCGCCGACGATGCCAGCGGCGACGACGCACAGGCCCAGGCCGATCCCGAGGCCGTTGCCGATGCCCCGCAAGCCCCGGCCCCCGGCCCCGACGACCCCACCGAGGCCCTGCCGCAGGCGGCCGATGCCCAGGCGCCGTCGGACGACATGCCGCCAGCCGAGGCAGCGGTGGACGATGGCACGCAGGCCGCGCTGCCGCCTCTGCCCGAGGCCCCGACCGAGCCCCTGGCCACCGACGCGGCCCACGCCGCCGACGCCAGCCCGCGCCCCCTGGCGGCCCGCCTGCAAGCGGCCCGCGAGCGGGCGATGGCCGGCCCCGCGGCGCCGGATCTCGACCTGACCTCGACCCCGCGACCGACGGCGCGCACGCCACGCCGGCCGCCGCGGTCACCGACCCGCCGGCCGCCGGTGCGCCGGCGCCGTCAAGCCCTGCCGGCGCGGGTGGTGCGGGTGCCGCCGCAGCGGCCACGGCCTTGGCCGCCGCATCGGCCACGGGCTGGCGCGCCCGCCTGGCAGCGGCCTGGCAGGCCTTGCGCTCGCGCTGGCCACAGCGCGGCAGCGCCGGCCCGCGGCGCCAGGCACTGGCAGCCCTGTTCAGCCAGGATTTCATGTGGCCGCGCACGCCGCGCCAGGTGGCGCGCTGGGTGCAGCGCCATGGCAGCCTGCAGCCGCTGGCCGCGCCCGACTGGCCGCAACGCCCGGTCGGGCCCGAGGCCGCGCTGCTGCAGGCCGCCCGCCGCCAGGGCCGGCCGCATGTCGTGACCCGCCATGTGCTCACCGCCGCCATCGGCGTGGGCGATCGCCGCATCCGTCTGCTGATCGATGCCGACGGTCACATCCTCGGCCCGCGCGCCTACGACCGCCGGCGCATCGGCACCCTGGCCACGGCCGGCGGCAGCCTGCTGGGCGCCGCGCTGCTGACCGCGGTGCTAGGCCCCTGGCGCCATGCCGCCCCGGCCGCTGACGACACGGCGCTGGCCGCGGCCCATGCCGCGGCCGCAGCCTCGCAGGCCGCCGCCGCAGACGCTGCCGCATCAGCCGCCACATCAGCCGCCGCATCAGCCTCGGCGGCCGTGGCAGCGGCCAGCGCCGCCAACGGCACGGCCTCTGCACCGGACGCGGCGCTGCCGATGGCGCACGCCGACCCGGCCGCCGCCTCGGCGCCCGGGCCGTATCCGGCCGACATCCATGCCGCGGCCCACCCAGTAGCCCAGCCAGTCGCCCAGCCAGTCGCCCAGCCAACGGGCCACGCAACGGCCACCGCCGCCCACCCGGCCACCCACCCCACCGTCAGCGCACTGGCCACCACGCCCGCGCAGGCAGACGAAGCGCATGCCGCCACAGCAGCAGCGGCGGCGACGCCAAGCGCCACGCCCGCCGCCAGTGCAGTCGCCCCGCCGGCAGCGCCGGCAGCGCCGGTGAGCGTGGTCACGGTCACCCGCACGCCGCCGCCACCCTACCCGGTGACCCGTGCCTCGGGCCCGGTGGTGGCCATCCGCTGGCGCCTGTCCGACGACGAGAAGCAGGCCGCCCGCGAGCAGGTGGCCGCCGCACGGGCCGCGGCCCAGGGCGGCGCCACGGCCGCGCCGGTGACGGCCCCCGAGCCAGCCGGCAATACCGCGCCCAGCCCGGCGCCCGGCCTGCCGGTGCAGGCCGGCGGCCCGCGCCCCACCGGCCCGCTGGAAACGGCCGTGCGTGTGGCCCAGCCGCCGGCCAAGGTGTATGCCGTGGTCACGCCGGGCATCCCGCAGCGCGAGGCGGCCGAGGCCATCCTGGCGCAGATGATGTCGGTGCGCGTGCGCCTCAGGCCGCCCACCCCCGACCAGGGCGAGGTGCTGCTGCACCAGGGCCGCTGGCGCGCCGCGCTGTGGCCCTTTGCCTCGCTGGTCGAGGCCGAGCGCGCCCAGGCCATGCTGGTGGGCCGCGGCATGCGTGTCGAGGTCATCGAGCTCTGACGCGCCGGGCCCGCGTGGCCGCCGGCCGCCATCGCGCCGCCAGGCACCATCCCCACGTTGAAGCACCGCCGGCCGGGCGGCGCGGGCTCACATCCGGTTACGCCATGTGATACTGATTTCGACCCCGCCACAGATGCGGGGCCGGGTGTCGTTGGGGCCGAGACGGCCGGCCATTGCCAGGGCCGGCCGATTGCCATCTGGCTGTTGATGGAGTGCGCCAGCCCATGCCCATACCCGCCCCGACCGGCCCTGCCGTGGCCGTGCCGCCCGCCCGGCGCGATGCCGCGCTGCACTGGCCCGCCGCCCGCGGCCTGAGCCCGCGCCCGAGCCGCGTGCTGGCTGCCGCCGGGCACCGCCCCACGCCAGCCGCGCCGCATCAGGAGTGAGGCATGGGCTACCTGCCGCAGTTCAAGAACGACCTGTTCCTCAGCTACCGCCGCGCCAGCAACGAGGGCCCCGACGCCTGGATCGACACCTTTCGCACGCAGGTCGAGACCGTGCTGCGCGACCGCGTGGGCGACATCAGCATCTGGCGCGACAAGGACGAGCTCAACGCCGGCGAGGCCTGGCGGCCGGCCATTGCCGAGGGCATCGACACCTCGGGCCTGTTTCTGGCGGTGATCTCGCGCACCTACTTCGACAGCCCCGAGTGCCGCAAGGAGTTCGACCGCTTTCTCGGCCGGCTCAAGGCCGGCGCGGGCGACGGCCTCAAGCTGGTGCCGATCTTCAAGCATCCGCCCAAGCCCGACCAGGAGCTGCCGCGCGAGCTGGCCGAGATCGGCCACCACGAGTTCTTCGTGCGCGAGCCCAAGCCCTGGCGCGAACTCGACCCCAAGCTGGCCAGCGACTACGGGCCCTACCACGAGCGCATGGGCCGCGTGCTGTTCGAGCTGGCCGAGGCCATCGAGGCCCTGCACAGCCAGCAAAAGAAGCAGGCACTGGGCAAGGTGTTTCTGGCCACCGTGCCGCCCGAGCTGAACAGCGACCGCGAGCGCCTGCGCAGCGATCTGCGGCTGAGCAACTTCGTGGTGGTGCCCGAGCGCGAATACCTGTGGAACGCCGACGACTACCAGGACCGCATCGCGCAAGACCTGGCCGATTCGCTGCTGGCCGTGCACCTGGTGTCGGGCACCGCGTCCACCGAGCCGCTGTCGGCCGAGCGCAGCCGCATCCAGCTGCAGCTGGCCGCCGAGGCCATGGCCCGCCATGGCCGCCCCGCGCCACTGGTGCGCATGCTCAAGTCCGAGACGGTCGATGCCGCCACGCAGCCGCTGGTGGAGTACATCCGCAACGTCATGCCCGACAAGGGCATCGAGCTGTTCGAGGGCTCGCTCGAAGAGCTCAAGTCGGACATGTTCGGCAAGCTGCCCAAGCCGGCGCCCAAGACCGCCGCCCGGGCCGTGGCCAAGCCGCGCGAGATGGCCGTGCTGGTCGAAGACGGCGAGGCGGCCGAGATCGACGCGCTCAAGCAGTTGCTCACCGCCAAGCTGGGCGTCAAGCCGCTGGTGCAGCGCTTCACCGGCAGCACGCCCAAGGACGCCGGGCGCCTGGCCAAGGTGCTGGCCGACTGCCCGCAGGCGCTGGTGGTGTGGCACCGACAAGATGACGACTGGGTGCAGGCCCTGCTGGACAGCGAGGTGCTGGCCGGGCACGCCAGCCCCGAGCGCCTGGCGGTGTATGTCATGGGTGAGGGCAACGACATGAAGACCGACTTCGCCACGCCGCAGGCCAGCCTGATCCGGGCCCTGGTGAGCCCGGCCGAGGCCGAGCTGGCCGCCTTCGTCAAGGCCTGGCCGGACGGGTCCGTCTGATGGCCGGCGAGCACGCGCTGGCCCTCATCGCCGCCAACCCCTTTCCGGGCCTGCGGGCCTTCAAGCCTGGTGAGTCCGACCGCTTCTTCGGCCGCGGCCAACAGATCGCCGAGCTGGCCACGCACCTGGACGCGCTGCCCTTTCTGGCCGTCTCGGGCGCCTCGGGCTGCGGCAAAAGCTCGCTGGTGCTGGCCGGCCTGCTGGCCGAGCTGCGCGAGCGCCATGCCGACGGCCACGGTGCCGACTGGCGGCCGGTGGTCATGCGCCCCGGCAACCGCCCGATCGAGCGCCTGGCCGAGGCCCTGGCGCATGTGCTGCACGACGATGAAGACGAAGATCTCGACCACACGCTGGGCGATCTGGCCGAGCAGCGCCTGGCGCGCAGCGGCGCCTTGTTCGGCCAGCTGCGCCTGGGTGGCCAGGGCCTGGTCGAGGCGGTGCGCCAGTCGCGCCTGGCGCGGCGCTCGCCCGCAGCGCGGGTGCTGCTGGTGGTGGATCAGTTCGAGGAGGTGTTCCGCTTCAAGCGCATGAGCGACCCCGACGAATCGGCCGCCTTCGTCAAGCTGCTGCTGGCCGCGGCGCACGACCCGGCCTCGCCGGTCAGCGTGGTGATCACGCTGCGTTCCGATGCGCTGGGCAACTGCGCCGAGTTCCACGATCTGCCCGAGGCCGTGAGCCGCGGCGGCTACCTGGTGCCGCGCCTGAAGCGCGAGCAGCGTAAGGAAGCCATCGTGCGGCCGATCGAATGGCGCGGCGCGCGCATCGCACCCCGCCTGGTGCAGCGCCTGCTCAACGATGTGAGCGACGATTTCGACGATCTGCCGGTGATGCAGCATGTGCTGTCGCGCACCTGGCAGCGCTGGGCCGAGGCCTGCGCCGGCAGCCGCCCGCTCGACCTCGAAGACTACGACGCCGTGGGCACCGCGGCCCAGGCGCTCGAGAACCATGCCGAGGAGGCGCGCACCTCGCTGGGCCCGCTGGGCGCGCCCGGCGGCACGGTGGAGCGGGTGTTTCGTGCCCTCACCGAGCGCGTGGGCGACGGCACCGAGGTGCGCCGCCCGCTGCCCTATGCGCAGCTGCTGGCCATTGCCGGCGACGGCAGCGAGGCCGGCCAGGCCGCGGTGCGCGAGGTGGTCGAGCGCTACCGCCGCGCCGACACCGCCTTCTTGCTGCCCGGTGCCGAGATCAGCCTCGATGACGCGCCGGTGATCGACATCTCGCACGAAAGCCTGATCCGGCTGTGGAAGCAGCTGCGCGCCTGGGTGGCCGCCGAGGCCGAGGCCGCCACCGAGCTCGAGCGCCTGCTCGCCGCCACCCGCCGCCGCAGCGATGGCCAGGGCGAGCCGCTGCGCGGCGCCGACCTGGCGCGCACGCGCGAATGGCTGGCCGCCCAGCGTCCCTCGGCCGGCTGGGTGCAGCTGGTGGCCGGTGGCGATGGCGCGGCCCAGCGCGATGCGCTGCAGGCCTTCGTGGACGACAGCAACAGCGCCGAACACAAGGCGCTGCGCCGGCACCGCCTGCAGCGCCTGAGCTGGCAGGCGGTGATGGTGCTGGGCGTGCTGGGCGTGTTTGCCTTCGCGTTCTACAGCGCGCGCGAGCAGCGCCTGGCGCGCGCCCGCGAACTCACCAACCAGGCCTTGCTGGAGCTGCCGCGCGACCCCGCCGCCAGCGCCCACCTGGCGCTGGCCGCGCTGAGTGGCGATGACGGCAACCGCCGCGCCGACTACGCGCTGCGCCAGGCCATGACGGCGCTGGCCGTGGCGCGGCCCGAGGCCATCGTGCCGCTGGGCGAAGCGCTGGCCGACGCGCGCTTCTCGGCCGGCCAGCGCTGGCTGCTGGCGGCCGGCGGGCGCACGGTGTGGCTGCTGGACCCCGCCACGCTGGCGGTGAAACACACGCTCAGCGCACCGGCCCCGGTGTCGCAGGCCTGGGTGCTGGGCCAGGGCGCGGCCGAGCGCGTCCTGGTCTACACCCAGGATTGGCGCGTGCACCTGCTGCCGCTGCCGTCGGGTGCCGCCGCCGAGCCGCAAAGCCTGGCCTGCCCCGGCACCCATGGCACCGCACGCGCCGTGGCGGTGGACGATGGCGCCACGCCGCAGCTGGCGCTGGGTTGCTCCGATGGCTCGCTGCTGCTGGCCTCACTGGCCGACGGGCGCCTGGGTGAAGCGCAGACCCTGCTGCCCACATCGCCCCAGCAGCACACCGTCACGGCGCTGGCCTTTGCCGCCGATGGCGACTGGCTGGCCGCCGGCGACAACACCGGCCAGGTGCGGGCGTGGAAACGCGGGCTCGCGGCGCGCGCCTGGATCGGCCAGGGCTCGGCCGGCGCGTCGGCGCTGCGCCACGACACGGCCGTGCGCGACCTGGCCTTCCACCCCGACACGCCCTCGCTGCTGGCCAGCGCCGGCGACGACCGCAGCGCACGCGTCTGGCGGCTTGATCTCGAGCGCGGCCTGCTGGCCGAGGGCGGCAAGGCCGACGATGGCAGCGTGGTCAAACCCATGGAGCAGCTGAGCCACGACCGCCCGGTGCTGCGCGTGCGCTGGGTGCGCCGCAGCGACGACCAGCACAAGCTGATGACCGTGTCGGACAAGCGCGTGATCTTCTGGACCAATGCCACCACCAGCGACCAGCGCCGCCACGACGACTGGGTGATGGACGCCGACGTGTCGGCCGATGGCGAGCTGCTGGTTTCGGCCTCGGCCGACGGCACGGCGCGGGTGTGGTCCACCCGCAGCGTCACGCCCATGGCCGTATTGCGCGGCCACAGCAACGAGGTGCGGCGCGCCTTCTTCGGCCCGGGCGGCCAGGTGTTCACCGTCAGCGCCGACCACACGCTGCGACGCTGGCGCATTGCCGCGCCGGCGGTGCTGGATGCCGCCGGCCACTGGCAGGAGAGCGTGGCCTTCAACCCGCGCGGCGATCGGGCGCTGATCTGCGGCGAAGCCCGGCACGAAGCCGGCGCCAAGGCCAGGCCCGGCAACGCCCCGGCGCGGCAGTGCCGCATCGCGCCGCTGGCCGATCTGGGCCGGCGCGACCAGGCCGATGACGAACGGCTGGAAGCCGCACCGGCCGACACCGTGAGCGCCGGCAGCTGGCGCCACGATGGCAGCCAGGTGCTGGCCCTGGCCGACACGCACGACATCTACGCCCGCCGGCGCCCGGTGCTGTGGGATGCCGCCACGCGCCGGCGCATCACGCCCGACTGGTTGCAGCGCTGGACGACCGCCGCCTTCAACCCGCTGCGCCCCGAGCTGGTGACCAGCCGGCGCGGCGGCGCCGACGCCCCCGAGGGCGAGCTGGCCGTGTGGGCCGTGGCGGCACTGGCCGAGGCCGAGCCGACACCGCTGCTGCGCCTGCGCGGCCCCACCGGCCACCTGGCCCCGGCCATCAGCGCCGATGGCCGCTGGCTGGCCACCGCCGACGACAACGACGTGCTGCTGTGGGATCGCCAGGCGGCGCAGGCCCCACCGCTGCGACTGCGCGGCCATGCCGGCACGGTGCGCAGCCTGGCCTTCAGCGCCGACAGCCAGGCCCTGCTGAGCGCCAGCGGCGACCGCACGGCGCGCGTCTGGCCGCTCAAGGCGGTGGGCGCGGGCGCGTTGCCGCCGGCCGTGCTGCTGTCGGGCGGCCACAGCGCCGCGGTGATGAGCGCGGTGTTCAGCCCCGATGGCCGCTTTGTGGCCACCGGCGGCGCCGACAACAGCGTGCGCGTGTGGGACGCCCGCCAGGGCTGGGAGATCTCGGCCCTGCACCGCCACGGCGACGCCGTGCCGGCGCTGGCCTGGCACCCCGATGGCCGCATCGCCTCGGCCAGCGACGACGGCACCGTGCTGCTGGGCCCCTGCCAGCCCTGCGTGGCGCCGCTCGACAAGCTGCTCGAGGATGCGCGGCTGGTGCCGCAGTCGCCGGTGGCGGCGGCCAGCGCCGCGCTGCCGCGGCCGGCCTCGCGATGACACCGGCCGGGTTCTGAACCGGGCATCCCCAATGCGTGGTGTCGGGACGCCGGTGCGCGGCTTAGCATGCGCCCCGACCCACACACTGCAAGCACGCGCACCTGCCGCGTTGGAGGATGGACCATGACCCACACACCCTGTCGCCCCAGCGGGCCCACCCAGACCGGCCGGCCGGCCGGCAACACCCGTGGCCGGCGCGCCGGTCTGGCGCTGCTGCCGCTGGCCGTGACCGGCCTGCTGGCCGGCTGCAGCCTGTTCGATCCCAAGACCGACCCCCAGGCCGGCAGCAACCTGGTCCCGCGGGTCACGCTCAAGGGCGATGAGATCGTCATCCAGCCCGAGGTGCTGCGCTACCGCAAGAGCGAAGGCCCGGTCACCATCACCTGGCGCCTGGATGCGCGCAGCGGCGTCACGCTGGCCGACCCGGCGGTGGTGATCGAAGACCCCCGGCGCAAGCCGCTGGCGCCCGAGCCGGCGCTGGCCAAGCTGTGCCCCAAGGGATACGACTCACCCGAGGGCGTGTTCAGTTGCGGCCGCGGCGAGCGCGCCGGCGACTACCAGTGCAAGTACGCCAATGCGAAGCCCGGCTGCTACAAGTACACGATGCGCTTGATGATCGACGGCAAGCTCAAGGAGCTCGATCCGCCGATCATCGGCTTCATGGACTGAGGCCTGTTCACACGCCGCAAAGGGCACGCCGGGGTGGCCACGCGCCAGCGCAGCCGCCCGCAGCTCATGGCCGGCCGTCGCCCACCGCGGCCAACCACGGCGCCATCGCCGCGTCGCCGTCCAGGCCGACGCCTGAGTCCGGCGCCATCGCCGATGCCTGCCCTGGCTCGGCGGACAACTGCTCCAGGCGCAGCAGCCAGGGCGCCAGAAACGCCGCGTCGGCCGGATCGCGTTGCAGCCCGGTGCGTGCGCGCAAGCGCTCGGCCGCGGCCTGCCAGCCCCGCGCCGTGGCGCCATCGCCCAGCGCCACCGCCAGGCCGCAGGCCAGATCCAGCACCGCCAGGTGCAGCAGCTGGGCGCCGTTGTGCTGGGCCAGCAGCCAGGCGCGCGCCGTCAGCGCTGCCGACCCGCGGATGTGGCCGCGGCTCAGCTGCACCATCGCCAGGTTGAGCAGCGTGGTGGCCTCGGCCGCTTCGTCGCCATCGCTGCGCGCCATGGCCAGGGCCTCCTCGAACAGCGGCTCGGCCGCATCCAGCCGCTCCTGGCTGCGGTGCCACAGCGCCAGCCGGGTGAGCGCGATCGCCCGCTTGTGCGGGCGGCCCAGGCGCCGCTCCGCATCGAGCGCCTCGCCAAAGCACAGCCCCGCGGCAGCACTGTCGCCCTGGCCCATCAGCGCCAGGCCGAGTGGTGGCAGTACATCGGCCGCCCGCTCCTCGTCGCCCAGTGCGCGCAGCAGGGCCAGCGCCTGCTCCAGGTGCCCGCGCGCCTGTGCCCAGTGGCCCAGGCAGTTGCACATCTGGCCGGCATCGAACAGCGCGCGGGCGCGCGCCACATCGGCCGCCTGGGCCTGCGGGTGGGCCAGCGCGGCCAGCGTGGCCGCCAGCGCCTGCGACACCAGGCCGCGGTGCAGCCAGTGCGGCCACAGCGCGGCGCACAGCGCCAGGCCGGTGCCGCCGCCCTCGGCATGCCGGGCCGCGAACGCCAGCGCCTGGGCCAGGTTGTCGCGCTCGGTGTCCAGGCGCGCCAGCCAACCGGCGGCACTGCGGCTGGCCAGCTGGCGGCGCGCCGTCTCGGCCAGCGTGCGGTAGGCCGCGGCATGGCGCAGGCGCAGGGCCAGCGCATCGTCATCGCCGGCCTGCTCGGCTTCGGCCAGCCGACCGGCCGCGTACTGGCGCATGGTTTCAAGCAGATGCCAGCGGCCGCGTGCCGGCTCGGCCACCACCAGCGATTTGTCCACCAGCGCGCCCAGGCCCTCGATCAGCTGATCGGCCGGCAGCGCCGCATCGGCACACACCGCCTCGGCCTGGGCCAGGGTCCAGCCGCCGGCAAACACCGACAGGCGCCGCCACAGCCGGCGCTCGTCGTCGGCCAGCAGGTCGTGGCTCCAGTCGATCAGCAGGCGCAGCGTGCGCTGGCGTGGCGCCACCGTTTCGTCGCGCGTGCTGAGCAGCGCAAAGCCGCTGCGCAGACGCTCGGCCAGCTCGCTCACCGGCAAGGCCCGCAGGCGGGCGGCGGCCAGCTCCAGCGCCAGCGGAATGCCGTCGAGGCGGCGGCAGATCTCGGCCACCGCCGGCGCGGTGGCGGCATCCAGCTGCCAGGCAGGGTTGGCGGCCTGCGCACGGTCGACAAAGAGCTGCACCGCGTCGAGCGACTGCAGCGCCTGCCAGGTCTCAGGCACCACCGGCGCCCCGGGCGCCCCCGGCGCCAACACCGGGGGCACGGCCAGCGGCGGCACGGCCCAGGCGCATTCGCCGGCCATGCGCAGCAGCTCGCGGCTCGAGGCCGCCAGCGCCACACCCGGCCCGGCCTGCAGCAGTGCCTTGGCCAGCGCCGCGGCGCCGACCAGCACATGCTCGCAGTTGTCCAGCACCAGCAGCAGCTGGCGATCGCGCACATGGCGCAGCAGCGCCTCGGTAACGCTCTGGACCGGTTCCTCCTTCACGCCCAGCACGGCCGCCACGGCAGGTGCGATCTGCGCCGCCTCGCGCAGCGGTGCCAACTCAAGCCACCACACGCCATCGGGATGGGCATCGAGCCGGGCATGGGCCCACTGCAGCAGCAGCCGCGACTTGCCAATGCCGCCCGGCCCGCACAGCGTGACCAGGCGATGCGTGGCGGCCAGCGCCTGCAGCTCGGCCAGCTCCTGCGTGCGGCCGACAAAGCGGTTGAGCGCTTGCGGCAGATTGTGCGGCGGTGCCTCCAGCGCGCGCAGGGCCGGAAACTGTGCGGGCAGGCCCGGCGCCAGCAGCTGGTGCACCGGCTCGGGCCGCGCCAGCCCGCGCAGGCGCAGCGTGCCCAGCGGCTGCAGGCCCAGCCCTGCCGGCAGCGCCGCGCCCAGGGCTCGCGCCACCGCATCCGACACCAGCACCTGGCCCCCATGTGCCGCGCCCATCAGGCGGGCCGCGCGGTTGACCTCGGTGCCGAAGAAGTCGCCATCCCGGCGCTGGTCCAGGCCCTGGTGCACGCCGCAGCGCACCCACAGCGGCCAGCCGCTTCGCCGGCCGGCGGCATCCAGCGCCAGCTGCAGCTGCACACAGGCGGTCAGTGCATCGGCCGCCTCGGCAAACACCGCATGCACGCCATCGCCCGTGCCCTTGACGCGCCGGCCACGATGCCCGTCGACCGCCTGGGCCACCAGCGCATCGTGCTCGGCCAGCGCGGCGCCCATGCGCTCGGGATCGCGCTCCCACAGCCGCGTGCTGTCGGCAATGTCGGTGAACAGGTAGACGGCGGGTGTGGACAACACGGCCGGGATTGTCGGCCGATTCAAGCGCCCACCCTGCTCCCCGGCCCTGTGGGCCTGCAACAGGATGCAGCCACCCGCCGCCCGGTGCCGGGCCACCCAACCCAGGCGATGTGCGGCACCCCGCGCGAACACGGCGGGCCCGGCACCGCCGCCACAACCCCGCACCACCGCCTGCCCCGGCCTGAGGATGCGGATTCACCACGCTCGGTACAACTAGGGATGCGGGGTGCCGCCGATTGATCGCACCATGCGTGGTGGTGGGCGTGGCGGCCCGCTGCACAGCAGCACGCCCTGTGGCGTGCCCGACCCCGGAACCGGCAACCCATCATGTCTCCGCTCGTACGCTTTCGCGACTGCGACCACAGCGTGTTCGTCAGCTACGCCCACGCCGACAACGAGGTGTACGGCAACTGGGTGAGCGACTTCGCCAGCGAGCTCACCAAGGATCTCGCAGCCGAGCTGGCGCGTGTGCCCACCGGCCGCGCCGTGCTGCCGCCGGTGCACCTGAGCGAAGACAACGGCCCGCTGGCCGGCGAGCTGTCTGAGCAGCTCAAGGCGCGTGTGGCGCGCTCGTTTGCGGTGGTGGTGGTGGTGGGCCGGCACTATGTCGATTCGGCCTGGTGCGGCCAGGAGCTGGCGTACTTCCAGCAGGCCTTCGGCAACGCGGGCCTGAACGGCCGGCTCTACATCGTGGCGCTGGCACAGGAGCCGATCACCCTGGCCGCGGCCAAGCCGGTGTGGCGCCAGGTGTTTGCCGGCCGCAACCCGGTGTGGCAGACCTATTTCGAAGACGACGCGGTGGCGCGCCCGGTGGCGGTGATGCGCGACGACGGCAAGGCCCCCACCCAGGCCTTTGCGCGGCGCTTCGACCGCCTGCGCGACGACCTGGTGGGCAAGATCAAGGCCGATCTGGGTGGCGCCCAGCCCAACCCGCAGGCCACGCGGCTGCTGATCGGCGTGGGCGCGCCCGAGCTCGAAACCGCCATCGCCGGCTTTGCCGCCAGCGCGCGGGCCCACGAGCCCAGCGTGGCGCTGCTCGACTTTGCCGCGCTCGACCAGCGCGCCCAGCTGGCCGCGCGCCTGCGCGACGCCGAGCGCCTGGTGCTGCCCTTTCACCAGGGCCAGCCGCGCATGTGGGCCGTGGCCGGTGGCCAGCTGGCGGTGCTGCTGGAGTGCTGGCGCAAGATGGGCAAGCCCGACGAGCAGGTGTTTGCGCTCGACCTGTCCGAGGTGCCGCCCACCGAGCCCGCCGAGCCCGAGCACCTCGAGTGGCTGGCCAAACTGGCCTGCCCCAAGCTGCTGCCGGCGGCCTTGCTGACGCGGCTGTTTCCGCCCGCCGCGCCAGCGGTGGTCGGGCAGGCGGTGGCCGCGGCGGCGCGGCCGGTGCGCCTGTACATCGAGAGCAACCGCAACGAGCCCTGGCAATGGAAGCTGCTGGGCGAGCAGATCCGCCCGCTGTGGCAGAAGCTGCTCGATGAGCGCCAGATCCATGTGCCGCTCAACCTGCGGCCCAGCGGCCTGAACATCGACGAGATCGACCTGTTCAACCTCGACGACGCCGACGGCCTGATCCTGCTGTGGGGCCAGAAGGAGGCGCGCTCGCTGCTCAGCCAGATCAACCTGGTGGAAGACCGGCTCACCGAGCTGGCGCCGGCCATCGTGGCCTACCTCAGCCCGCCCAAGCCGCAGGCCGAGCAGGCGGTGCCGGCGCTGGGCTGGCAGGTGCTGCGCTTCCAGCAGCAAGAGGCGCCGCCACCCAAGGCGGTGCTGCCCGAGCAGGGCGATGCCATCGAGCTGACGCGCTTTCTGAACGACGTGCTCGACCGCACCAGCCGGCGCCACAAGCTCTCGCCGGTCTGAACCCGCACCCAGGCCCAGGCCATGTCCGCGCTGCAACAACACGAACTGCTCAAGCGCCTGCCGCGCACGCCCTACCCCGGCCTGCGGCCCTTCCTCGACCACGAGGACATGCTGATGCACGGCCGCCGCACCCAGGTGACCGAGATCGTGCGCCGGCTGGGCCACGGCGCGCTGGCCGGCGACGACCAGCGCCTGCCGCGCGTGCTGGCCGATGCCGACCACGACGACGCCGGCCGCACGCTGTCACTAAGCGCCCACAGCGCCATGCTGGCCGCTGCCGGCGTGGCGCAGCCGCTCACCCGCTTCGTGGCGGTGATCGGCGGTTCGGGCTCGGGCAAGAGCTCGCTGATCCGTGCCGGCGTGGTGCCGCACCTGCGCCAGTTCGGCATCGCCGAGGTCGGCGATCTGTGGGAGCCGGTGGTCTTCACGCCCGGCACCAACTTCTCGGGCGGCGACGAGCGCAGCGCGCCCGCTGCCGACGAGACGCCGATCACCCGCCTGGCCTGGCGTCTGGATGCCACGTTGCGCGGCGGCCCCAACGCGGCGCGCCGCGAGGCCATTGCCGAGCTGCTGCGCCGCCCCGGTGGCCTGGGCCGGGTGGTTGACACCTACGGCCCCGAGCTCAACCTGCCCGAGGGCGTGGATGCCGCCAAGGCCTGCGTGCTGGTGGTGATCGACCAGTTCGAGGAGCTGTTCCACCACAGCAACCGCGAGGTGGTCGATGCGCGGCAGCTGATCGAGCGCGTGATCGACCACTTTCACCAGGCCCGCGCCGGCAATGGCTCGCCGCGCTGCTTTCTGGCCATCACCATGCGCAGCGAGCACCTGAACGACTGCGCTGGTTTCCTGGGCCTGCCCGAGGCCATCAACGCCGGCGCGTTTCTGGTCAGCCGGCTCGACGACGCCGCGGTGCGCGAGGTGATCGAAAAACCCGCGCAGCGCTTTTTGCGCCTGCGCCAGCGCGAGCGCCGCGACGCCAGCGCCGCCGAGCTGCCACGCACGGTGCGCTTCGATCCGTCGGTGGTCGAGCGCCTGGTCGAGGACACCCGCAAGATCGCCCACGACCCCGACCACCTGCCGCTGCTGCAGCACCTGCTGGCGCGGCTGTGGCAGCGCGCGCTGCGGCGCGAGCAGCGCGCGGTGGGCGACGTGCCGGGCGAGCTCAACTTCCACGATCTGTGCAGCGCCGCGTTGGCCGAAGAAACCCCCGCCACGCTGCCGGCGCACACCGACAACCTGCTGCGCCTGGCGCTCGAGCGCTGGGCCGAGCATGAGTTCCACCAGCACACGGCCGCGCAGCAGATGCTGCTGGCCGATGTGCTGCGCCGCCTGGTCTACAAAGACCCGGCCAGCGGCACCTACAACCAGCAGCGCCTGTACGTGGCCAGCCATCCGGCCGGCGCCGACGCGCTCTCGGCGCTGCTGCATGGCCGCTGGATCCACTCGGTCAACTACCTGTACTGGGACGACGACAACCCCGACCGCATCACGCTGAAGGTCTCGCACGAGTCCTTCATCCGCGGCTGGCAGCGCCTGCGCGCGCTGGCCGATGCCGGCGCGCTGCAGTTCACCCGCGTGCTCGAGCTGATGACCGCCTGCCGCGACTGGCAGGCCCGCGGCCAGGCCGCGGCCGACCTGATGGAAGACCGCCTGCTGCGCCGCATGAAGGACGCCGGCCTGGCCGCGGTGTTCAGCGCCACGGCGCCCGCCACCACCGGCCCCGCCGCGGCGGCAGCCGCACAGGTGGCCACCGCGGCAGCAGCCGCCACGCCCGGCACGCCCGGGGCCGCACCATCGGGCTGGGTGCTGCCGCCGCGCGATCCGGCCGAGGCCTGGCGCGAGTGGCAAGCCTGGCTGCCGCGCACACCGCGCGGGCCCGAGCTGGACGGCCTGGGCTTCGACGAGGTGGCCCGCTTCTTCCAGCGCTCCGAGAGCAGCCTGCTGGCCGCCTCGGGCAAAGAGCGCAACAGCCTGCGCAGGCAGGCCGCGCTGGCCACCGCCGGCCTGGGTGCGCTGGCCCTGATGGGCCTGGCGCTGGCCTTCATCTACGGCGTGCAGGGCCCGGTGATCGAACGCGCGGCGCTGTACTTCGAATCGGCCGACGCGGCCAACCTGGCCACGCTGCGCAATGCCTGGCCCGAGATCGGCGGCGGCGCCCACGAGCTGCAGGAGCTGCTGCAGGCCGCGCAGCAGTTCGAGACCGCACGCCAGGGCCTGGGCGTGTCGTTTGCCGGCATGTCCGACGGCGTGCTGGCCGACCGCTACTCGCCCGGCAAGGCCTCGGCCCTGAGCCGCGTGCTGCCATTGGCCATGCGGGCCATCGAGCCCAACGTCAACGGCAAGCTGCGCGCCGTGCTCACCCGTGCGCTGTGGCACACCGACCCGGTGATGCCGGTGGGCGACACCGCGCGCATCGTCGACCTGCAGGGCGAAGACCCGCGCTACCGCGATGTCTGCGACGGCCTGCCCGGCGTGCTGCTGCCGGTGGAGGGCGCGCGCCAGAACACCTACCCGCGCCGCGGCGTGTTCGTCACCCGCGACGATCTCGGCCGGGCGCGCGTCGACACGCGCCAGGCGCCGATGGTCGACACCCGCAACGGCCTGATGTTCAGCGCCACGCTGCATGCCAACGGGCAGTGCGTGCTGGGCCAGCAGATCGCCGCGCTGCCACGCGAACGCGAGCCGGCGCTGGTGTTCGACGCGCTGATGGGCCATGTGCTGATGGCCACCAACGGCGACCCCCCGGGCAACGACGGCCGGCCGGCCACGCCGGCCACCGTCACCCTGCTGCGGCTGCAGTGGGACAACCCCGATCTGGGCCACAGCGCCGAGCTGTCGCAGCCGCTGGCCGTGGTCTACAACGACCGCGTGGCTGAAACCCTGCGCCGCCAGGCACCCGAGACCATTGGCATGGCCGCCGCCACCTGGCGCATGCCCGGTGGCCGCGCCATGCGCATTGGCGGCGAGGCCTGGCGCGTGGTGACCGACGGCGCCCAGCGTCTGGTGCCGGCCCCGGCCGCCGACGCCCTCGACAGCCTGGCCGCGCCCCAGCCCGGCGACGGCTGCGCCACGCTGCGCGACGATCTGGCCCGCGAGCTGGTGGACGCCGGCGAAAGCAGCTTCCGCATCAGCGTGCACCGCAGCGACGCGCACTGCCTGGTGCTGCTGCGCGGCCTGCCGGTGGGGCAAGGCGCCAACCTGCGCGACACGGTGCAGGTGCGCGCCTACGCCCTGCAAGCGGTGCAATCGCATGCCGGCCAGGCCACCACGCCGCCGGTGCCGCTGGCCAGCCTGAACTTCGGCCGGCTGCCGCGCAGCGCCACCGATTTCCGCGTCGGCCGGCCCGGCACCCCGTGGGACGGCTGGCTGGTGGTGGTGCGCAGCCCCGATGCCCACAACCCGCTGCCACGCCTGCTGGGCGTGCCCTGGAGCACCGGCGCGCTGCTGCGCCTGGGCACCGAGGTGCTGCAAGACCACCGGCGCCATGCCCCGGCCAGCGCGGCACCCGGCGCGGCGGCCACCACGCCACCCAAGAGCCCTTGATCCGGCCACCCCGCCGCCCTGCACCACGCCCTGCATCACGCCCGCACCAAGCCCCCCCGCCATGACCCCGCCGCCATCGCCCACCCCCGCGCCCACGCCGTGCCCGGCCACGCTGGCTGGCCGCGCTGCTGGCGCTGCTGGGCGCCACCGGGGCCAGCAGCGCGGCAGGCGCCAACGCCACCGCGGCCGAGGCCGCGGCAACGCCGCCCGAGGCGCCGGTGGTGAGCCGGCTCGACGCGATCCGCAGCCGCCTGCTGGCCGCCGACCAGGCCGGCAGCGCGACACCTGGCACGCCCGGCGCGATTGGCGCGAGCAACACGACCGCCTCGGCTGAGGCTGCCGGCCAGGCCGGCGAGCTGGGCCAGTGGTTCAACTGGCCCAACTGGGCCAACTGGTCGAAGTGGGCCAACTGGAACAACTGGAACAACTGGGGCAAGTTGTGAGCGCCCGCCGGCGCAGCGGGCCGCCATGCGCCTGAGCCGGGTGCCGCTGCCCATCCGGCGCGCCCTGCCTGCCGGGCCCGCAGCGCTGGCCATGCCCGCAGCACGCAGCGCAGCCACACCGTGGGTCCAGGCGCCGCCGGTCGCGCTGCGGGCCGGCGGCCTGCAGCTGCTGGTGCTGCAGCCCAGCCCGTTCTGCAACCTCGACTGCGGCTACTGCTACCTGCCCGACCGCCAGCAGCGTGCGCGCATGGCCCTGCCGGTGCTCGACCGCGTGATGGCCCAGGTGATGGCCAGTGGCCTGGTGGGCGACCGGCTCAGCGTGGTGTGGCACGCCGGCGAGCCAATGGCCGTGCCGCGGCGCTGGTACGAGGCGGCCTTTGCCGTGATCGCCCGCCATGCCGGCGGCCGCCCGGTGACCCACCACTTCCAGACCAATGGCGTGCTGATCGACGCGGCCTGGTGTGCGTTTTTTCAGCGCCACGGCGTGCGCGTGGGCGTCAGCATCGACGGCCCCGCCGTGCTGCACGACGCCCAGCGCCGCACCCGCAGCGGCCGCGGCACGCATGCCCGGGTGCTGCAGGGCATCGCAGCGCTGCGCGAGGCCGGCATCGGCTTTCACACCATTGCCGTGCTCACCCGCCCGGCCCTCGATCAGCCCGATGCAGTGTTCGATTTTTTTGCCGCACTCGGCACGCGCGAGGCCGGCTTCAACACCGAGGAGCTGGAGGCCGCACACGGCCACACCACGCTGCAGGCCGCGGGCGCCGAGGCCGCGGCGCGCGCCTTCTGGCAACGCCTGATCGAGCGCCTGGCCGCCGCGCCGGGCGCGCTGCGTGTGCGCGAGGTGGCCCAGGTGCTGGCCGGCCTGCGCGACCCGGCCTTCGGCCAGCGCCACGGCAATGTGCAGAACCAGGCCGGGCAGCTGCTCAGCGTGGCCCACGACGGCGGCTACTGCTTCTGGTCGCCCGAGCTGCTGGGCACGCGGCATGCGCGCCTTGGGCCGGCGCTGCTGGGCAACCTGGCCAGCGACGCGATCGACTGGCCTGGCCTGGGCCAGCAGGCCGCGCTGCGGCGCTGGCAGGCCGAGATCGACACCGGCGTGGCCGCCTGCCGCAGCGGCTGCGCGCACTGGCGGCTGTGCCTGGGCGGCGCGCCGGCCAACAAGCTGGCCGAGCTGGGCACGCTGGCCGGCAGCGAAACCCTGGCCTGCCGGCTGGGCACGCAGGTGGTGATCGACGCGGTGCTGGCCGCACTGGAGCGCGACCTGCACCTGTGAGGGCTTGCGGCGGCCGCTCGGGCCAACCCAGGCCCCGCAAGCTGTGAACGGGCCCGCGCAGCACGGCCGTTCACCGCGTGTCAGCCGGCCAGCGCCTCGCGCACCCAATCGAGCCGGTCCTGGCCGAAAAACAGCTCGCCGCCGACAAAGATGCTCGGCGCGCCGAACACGCCGCGCGCCACGGCCTCATCGGTGCTGGCGCGCAGCGCGGCCTTGGTGGCATCGGCGTTGGCCAGCGCCAGCAGCGCCGCGGCATCGAGGCCCGCCGCCGCCAGCACGCGCGCCACCTCGGCCGGGTCGTTCATGTTCAGGCCGTGCACCCAGATGGCCTCGAACACGCAGCGCAGGTAGGCGTCCAGCCGCTCGGGCTGCTCGCGCTGCAGGCCCGCCGCACCGCGCATCAGCACCAGGGTGTTGATCGGGAAGTGCGGGTTGATCAGCAGCGGCACGCCGTAGCGGCGGGCGTAGCGCTGGAAGTCCCGCATGATGTAGCGGCCCTTGGCCGGCACCGTGATCGGCGAGGCGTTGCCGCTGGCCTGGAACACCGCGCCCAGCAGCATGGGCCGCAGCAGCAGCTCGGCGCCAGCCGCGGCGCAGATCGCGGGCAGCTGGGTCCAGGCCAGGTAGCTGGCCGGGCTGCCCACGTCGAAGAAGAACTCTGCCTGCCGGGTGTTCATGGGGATCTCCTGAGGCGCCAGGTCGCCAGGTCGCTGGATTGACAGGCCGTTGGGTCGCCCTGCGTCTTTGCGGGTTATGACTGAACGACCGTTTGTCAAAGCCAGCGTATGCTGGCCACCGCCTCAACGTCAACCCGAGAATCCCCCAGCCCATGCGCTATGCCGCCACGCACAAGCAGGCCACCCGCGAGCGCCTGCTCGACAGCAGCCGCGCCATCGCCAAGCGCCGCGGCTTCGACGGCAGCGGGGTCGATGCGCTGATGCAGGCCGTGGGCCTGAGCGGTGGCGCGTTCTACAGCCACTTCGGCTCGAAGGCCGAGCTGTTTGCGACCCTGGTGGAACGCGAGCTCGAACACAGCGCGGCCCTGCTGGGCCAGGCCGCCGGGCCGCCGCCGGCCGGCCGCACTGCCGCCGCCGCCCGCAGCCAGCTGGCGCGCAGCCTCAAGCGCTACCTCAGCCACGCCCATGCGCAGCAGCCCGAGGCCGGCTGCGCGCTGCCGGCGCTGGGCGCCGAGATCGCCCGCGCCGGGCCGGCGGTGCGCACGGGCGTGGAGCAGTCGCTGCGGCAACTGCAGCAGCAATGGGCCGGCGCGCTGGCGGGCGATGGCGACACTGCCTGGGCGCTGCTGTCGCAGTGCGTGGGCGCCCTGATGCTGGCGCGGGTGGTGCAAAGCGACCGCACGCGCCACGAGATCCTGGCCGCCAACCGGCGCGTGGCCCTGGCCGCGGCCGCAGGCCCCGGCGACGCCGCGTCCAGCCCCGCTTGAACCGTTTGCCGGAGACAGGCCATGAACCCCGACACCGACACCGACACCGACACCGCCACCGACCCCGACCGCAGCACCCAGGCCCGCCCGGCCAGCGGCGCCCACCCCGCCCCCGACCCCCGCCCCGGCGTGGCCCTGGTGGTGGGCGCCGGCGATGCCACCGGCGGCGCCATTGCGCGGCGCTTTGCCGCGGGTGGCTACACCGCCTGCGTCACCCGGCGCACCGCCGACAAGCTGGTGCCGCTGGTGCAGGCCATCGAGGCCGCTGGCGGCCGCGCACACGGCTTCAGCTCCGACGCCCGCCAGGAGGACGAGGTGGTGGCCCTGGTCGAGCGCATCGAGCGCGAGATCGGACCGATCGAGGTGCTGGTGTTCAACATCGGCGCCAACGTGCCCTGCAGCATCCTCGACGAGACGGCGCGCAAGTACTTCAAGATCTGGGAGATGGCCTGCTTTGGCGGCTTTCTCAATGGCCGCGAGGTGGCCAGGCGCATGGTGGCGCGCGGCCGCGGCAGCATCCTGTTCACCGGCGCCACCGCCTCGCTGCGCGGGGCCGCCAGGTTTGCCGCCTTTGCCGGCGCCAAGCATGCGCTGCGCGCGCTGGCGCAGAGCATGGCGCGCGAGCTGGGGCCGCTGGGCATCCATGTGGCGCATGTGGTGGTCGATGGCGCGATCGACACCGAGTTCATCCGCAGCAACTTTCCCGAGCGGTATGCGCTCAAGGCGCAGGACGGCATCCTGAACCCCGAGCACATCGCCGAGAGCTACTGGCAGCTGCACCGCCAGCCGCGCGATGCCTGGAGCTTCGAGCTCGACCTGCGGCCCTACTCGGAAAGCTGGTGACAGGCGGCGCACGGCACCCTCCCGCCCGCAGCGCGTGAATCACGCCTTGCTGGCCGCCGGCAGCACCAGCGGCGGCGCCGCGCGTCCGCGCCCGCCGGTGCGCCAGCACAGGAACAGCGCCACGCTGAAGTTCAGCGCGTTCCAGGCGATGCCGTTGAGAAAGGCCGCGTGGTAGCTGCCGGTGAGGTCGAACACCTTGCCGCTCATCCAGCCGCCCAGCGCCATGCCGAACAGCGTGAACATGATGATCCAGCCGGTGGTGGTGGCGGCGCGCGCCGCCGCAAAGTGCTCGCGCACGATGATCGCGTAGCTGGGCACGATGCCGCCCTGGAACAGCCCGAACAGCGCCGACACCAGGTACAGCGACAGCAGGCCGTCGAAGGGGATGAACAGCAGCAGCGCCAGCCCCTGCAGCAGCGAGCCCAGCAGCAGGGTGCGCACGCCGCCGATGCGGTCGCAGATGGCGCCCGAGACCAGGCGGCTGACGATGCCGCAGCCCAGCATCAGGCTCAGCATCTCGGCGCCGCGCGCCACGCCGTAGCCCAGATCGCCGCAGTAGGCCACGATGTGCACCTGGGGCATGGCCATGGCCACGCAGCAGGCGGTGCCGGCCACGCACAGCAGGGCCAGCGCCAGCCTGGGCGCCAGGCCGAAGGGCCGCTGACCGTGCGGCACCTGGCCGGCCGGCGCGGCTGCGCCAGCGTGGCCGGCGGCCCCGGCCGCCACGGCCTGCACCGGCGCCGCCGGTGAGCGCCCGCGCAGCCCGCGCGACAGCGCCAGCATGCTCAGCAGCGAGAACAGGCCCAGTGCCATGTAGGTGTGGCGCCAGCCCAGCCACTGCACCGCCGGCTGCACGATGGGCGGCCACAGCGCGCCGGCCACGTAGTTGCCGCTGGCGCACACCGCCACCGCGATGCCGCGCCGGCGCACGAACCACAGCGTGGTGTCGGCCACCAGCGGCACAAAGCTGGTGGCCGCGCCCAGCAGGCCCACCAGCACGCCCTGCACCAGCGCAAACAGCCACAGGCTGGCCGCCAGCCCGCTGAGCGCAAAGCCCGCGCCCAGGCACACCGCACCCATGCGCACCACCGGCACCAGGCCGAAGCGGTCGGTCAGGCGTCCGGCCAGCAGGCAGCCCAGGCCAAAGCCGATCATCTGCAGCGTGTAGGGCAGCGAGGCCTCGGCCCGCGTGGCGCCAAACTCGGCCTGCACCGCCGGCAGCGCCACCGACACCACGTACATGCCGGCCGAGCCGATGGTCATCAGCGCCAGCGTGATCATCAGCCGGCGCCAGGCGGCCGCTGAATCGGGCTGGGGGCCCGGCTCGGGCGGAGGGTTGAGGGCCGTGCGCATGCCGCCGATTGTGGGTTGCCACCACGGCCCGCCACCCCCGGGATAGCGCGCTGTTGCCGCGGCCCGCCACCCCCGGGATAGCGCGCTGTTGCCGCGGGCGGACTTGCAGCCGGCTCGGGCTGTCACGCAATCATGGCAAATCCTCAGGCAGCATCGCCGGCGCTTCACGAACACTCCGTGTCCGGCTGCGCCGCCCGGCGCCGGCCGCACCCTGCGGGAGGAGCCCCATGTCCACGATTCGTCGCACCTTGATGCTGGGCGCCATGGCGCTGGCCGGCGCCCTGGCACTGGCCGCCCAGGCCACCAACTACAGCCTGTGGATCAATGGCCGCACCGGTGGCGGCCAGGTGCACAACCATGCCGATTTCAGCTACTGGGGCCCGGCCACCACCGCCGCCGGCGTGAACAAGAAGGCCATCAACTGGGACGGCTACAACAACATCGCCAACACCAACGGCATCGTGCGCGATGCGCTCGACTGCTACTGCACCGGCAGCAACTGGTGCTACGTGGCCGCGCACTCGGCCGGCAACCTGCAGATCGGCTACGCGCTGTCGCTGTACGGCACCAGCGCGCGCTACAAGAAGACGCCCAGCCCCAATGCCGGCGGCCAGTGCAGCAACAGCGACGGCGGCACGCAGACCGGCTGGAACATCAAGTGGGTGAACGTGGCCGGCGGCGCCGCCGGTGGCAGCGAGCTGGCCAATGCCGGCGACTGGGCGCTCAGCGAGCCGCTGGTGGCCGACCTCAAGACCAGCACCGCCCGCGCGATGTACAACCACAACGCCACCGGTGGCCGCATGTTCTACATGTACGCCGGTGCCAGCGGCACGCTGTACTCGTTTGTGCTGCCCGGGCAGGACGACGAGGCCATTGCCTACCACTCGTCGGGCGGCATCTCGGGCAGCGGTGGCGCCAGCTACTGCAACCCCTCCGACTGGCTGTGCAATGACCTGACGCTGGGCACCGCCGCGGCCCAGGGCGGCCGCGCCAAGTGGAGCAACCACTCGGTGGTGTTCCGCGACGATGCCGAGGCCGCCAACCACTACACCCAGGGCAACTGGGCCGGCGTGGTGGGCCGTGCCCGCGCCGACATGGCCGCCAACGCGCAATGAGCCTGGCGCGCGGCCGCGCGCCCGGGCGGCTGCTGCTGGCCGTGGCGGTGGTGGCCGTGCTGCTGCTGGGCGGCGGCCTGCTGTGGCGGCTGCAATCGGCCGCTGCGCACCAGGCCGTGCGCGTGATCGCCGGCCCGGCGGCCACGCCGGCTCCACCCGCCGGCCTGGCCGCCACACCGCCCGCGCCGGCCCGCGCCGCGGCGTCGGCCGCACCCTTCAGCGCCCAGGGCGAGGCGCTGCGCCGCGAGCAGCTGGCGCTGGCCCGGCAGCAGCTCGAGCGCGCACGCGAAGCCCTGGCCGCCTACCAGAAGGCCGCGCGCTACCCGCACGACAGCCGCCCGATCGACGAGCACCCCGACCAGCAGCAGCCCTTTGCACCGGTGGCCGAAAGCCACCCGCTGCGCATGCCCGGTGGCGGCAGCGTGGCCCAGGGCGTGCGGCTGCAGACCACGCAGGAGCGCGTGTTTGCCGCCGGCAGCGAAAGCAGCCGCATCACCCTGGCCCTGGTGGACGGCGAGGGCCGCAAGCTGCCCTTGCGCGTGGGCCGCGCGGTGATGCGCGAAGTCACGCCGCCCGGGCGCACCGCCAGCACCGCCGAGTTCGCGATGCCGGTCAACGATGGCGGCGTGGCCGGCGACCTGCTGGCCGGCGACGGCGTGTTCACCGCGGTGATGCGGCCCGCGGCGCAGGGCTTCGGCGCCTACGCCGGCCTGATCCGCCTGGAGCTGCTGCTCGAACACGCCGGCCAGCCGGGCTTCATCTACTTCGACCTGATCTACAGCCCGCAGACGGCCGCCGAATGGCGCCCGGGCGCCCACGAAACCCTGGTAGACGGCGCGCTGCACTTTGTGCTGCCGGTGGAGATCCGCCTGGCCGGCCGCTACGTGGTGAGCGGCCGGGTGGACGATGCCCAGGGCCAGCCCTTTGCGCTGATCAGCTTCAACGGCGAGCTGCCGGCGGGCGCCACGCGCTTCAGGTTGCCGGTCAACGGCCGCCTGGTGCATGACCGCCGGCCGGCGCTGCCGCTGCGGCTGCGCGATGTCGAGGCCTTCTTGCTGCTGCCCGACACCACACCCGACCGCGTGATGCTGCCGCGCCTGCCGGGCCTGGTGCTGCAGTCGGCCGTGGCCAGCCTGGCCGCGTTTGCCAGCACCGAGTGGACCAGCGAGGAGCGCTCGCGCTATCTGGCCGAGCTGACCAAGGACGTGGGCGCTGCCGAGCAGCGGGTGCAGCAGCTGGGGCCCTGAGCCTGAGCCTGAGCCTGAGCCTGAGCCTGAGCCGGGGCCTGAGCCGAGGCCGGGCCCGGCCACCAGCGCCGCGTCACGCCGGCTGGCTACCATCGGCGCATGAACACCGATGCCCTGCCCCCCGGCCCGCCGCGCCTGCAGATCAGCGCGGGCCACGCCACCATCACGCTGAGCCGCCCGGCCCACCACAACCGCCTGCAGGTGGAAGACCTGCTGGCCCTGCAACAGCATGTGCAGACCCTGCAGGCCCTGCCCGAGCTGCGCGTGGTGGTGCTGGCCGCCGGTGGCAAGAGCTTTTGCTCGGGCTTCGACCTGGGCGCGCTGGCCGCCGCCGACAGCGGCACGCCGGGTGCGGTGGGCGCCGGGCCGCGCCTGTTCGAGGAGACGGTGGATGCGCTCGAGGCGCTGCCGGTGCCCACGGTGTGCCGGCTGCAGGGCGGCGTGTACGGCGGCGCCACCGATCTGGCGCTGGCCTGCGACTTCCGCGTCGGCGTGCAGGGCATGGTGCTGCGCATGCCGGCCGCACGCATCGGCCTGCACTACTACGCCAGCGGCCTGCGCCGATACGTCACACGGCTGGGCCTGCAGCAGGCCAAGCGCTTGTTCCTGCTGGCCGAGGAGGTGGCGGCCGAGCAGCTGCTGGCCATGGGCTACCTCGACCGCCTGGTGCCGGCCGACCGGCTGGACGCCGAGGTGGCGCAGCTGGTGGCGGCCCTCGGCGCCGGCGCGCCGCTGGCCCTGCGCGGCATGAAAAGCTCGCTCAACGAGGTGGCCCGCGCCGAGTACCACCTGTCGGTGCTGCGCGAGCGCGAGGCGCTGTGCGCCGCCAGCGACGACCTGCAGGAAGGCCAGCGTGCACTGGCCGAGAAGCGGCTGGCGCAGTTTCACGGCCGCTGAGAGCGGCCGCCGCGGCCAGCCGGCCGGTCACGGCGATGATGGCGGTGGCGCTGGCGGTGGCGATGGCGCTGGCGAGTGCGCCGGTGGCGGCACCGGTGGCGGGACGGGTGGTGGTGGCGAAGCCGGCGCTTCGGTCTCGGCCAGCCAGTGGCGCAATTCGGTCAGCAGCTCCGACAGCGCCTGCTGCAACTGGCCGACCGCCAGCGCGCGCTGCGCGGCCGACAGCGCCTGGCCACCGCCGCGGCCCTCGATCACCCCGGCCAGCGCAGCCAGCGGCTCGGCGCCGATGGCCGCGGCCGCGCCGCGCAGGCTGTGCACCGCCTCGCCCAGCGCCGCGGGCGGCGTGTCGGCCAGCGCCCGCGCCAACGGCCCCTGCGCATCGCCATAGGTCTTGACGAACTGCGCCAGCACGCGCCGGTACAGGTCCACCCGCCCGGCCAGCTGCGCCACCACGGCCGCGGCATGCAGGCCGGCGATCTGCGGCAGCGGCAGCGGCAGGGCCACGGCGGGCTCGGCCCAGGCGGCGGCGCGGGATGGTGGCGGTTCAGGCGGCGGTTCAGGCGGCGGTTCAGGCGGCGGTTCGGGTGGCGTTTCGGGCCGCAGCGCGTCGGCCACGCCGGCCGCGCCTGCCGGGCGCGGCGGCAGCCACTGCAGCAGCGCGGCATACAGCCGCGCCGGATCAAGCGGCTTGGCCACATGGGCGTTCATGCCGGCGGCCAGGCAGGCGGCGCGGTCTTCGGCAAAGGCATTGGCGGTCATCGCGATGATCGGCACGCCGGCCAGCGCCGGCAGCGCGCGCAGGCGGCGCGTGACCTCCAGGCCGTCCATGCGCGGCATGTGCATGTCCATCAGCACCAGGTCGAAGGGCTGCGCCTGGGCCATGGCCAGGGCCAGTTCACCGTCGGGTGCCACCGCGGCCTGCAGGCCGGCGGCGCGCAACAGCTCGGTGGCCACCTCCTGGTTGACCGCGTTGTCCTCGGCCACCAGTACGCGGGCCCCGGCATGGCAGCGGCGCAGGCGGGCCTCGCCATCCAACTCGCCGTCCACCTCGCCACCCACTTCGCCACGGGCCGCGCGATCAACCTCGCCCTTGCCCTCGCCCTCACCTTCACCATCACCCTCTGCAGCGCCTGAGCCGGCCGCCAGCCGCGCCGGCCCCCGCGCCTCGACCCGGTCGAACCAGGCGCTGAACCAGAACTCGCTGCCATGCCCGGGCTGGCTCAGCACGCCCACCTCGCCGCCCATCAGCTGCACCAGATGGCGGGTGATCGCCAGGCCCAGGCCGGTGCCGCCGAAACGGCGGGTGGTGGAGGCGTCGGCCTGCACGAAGGGCTCGAACAACTGCTCGAGCTGCGCCTCGGTGATGCCCAGGCCGGTGTCGCGCACCGTGAAGCGCAGGCCGATGCGCTGCGCCTGCTGCGCCTGCACCGTGACCTCGAGCGAGACCTCGCCCTGCTCGGTGAACTTCACCGCATTGCCCAGCAGGTTCAGCAGCGCCTGGGTCAGGCGAGTGGCGTCGCCGCACAGCGCATCGGGCGCCGCGCCGCGGTCCAGCCGCAAATGCAGCTGCTTGGCGCGCGCGCGCTCGCCAACCAGCGATTCGCAATGCGCCAGCACCGCTGCCAGCGAGAACGGCAGCCGCGACAGCTCGACCGCGCCCGCCTCGATCTTGGACAGGTCGAGCACGTCGTTGACCACCCGCATCAAGTGGCCCGCGGCATCGGCCACCTTGCCCAGGCGCTCGCGGGTGCGCTCGTCGCCGGCCTCGCGGCGCAGCAGGTGGGTGAGGCCGGTGATGGCGTTGAGCGGCGTGCGGATCTCGTGGCTCATGTTGGCCAGAAAGGCGCTCTTGGCCCGGCTGGCGGCCTCGGCCGCATCGCGCGAGCGCACCAGCTCGGCATTGGCCTGCTGCAGCTGCAGCTCGGCGCGCTTGAGCTCGCTGACATCCGACACCAGCAGCAGCAGGCCGCGCAGCTGGCCGTCCACGCGGTCGGGGATGTAGCTCACCATGCCGTACATCTCGCGCCCGGCCACGCTGCGCGACAGGCGCAGCGACTGCTGCAGCTCGCCACGCGCCAGCGCCGGCAGCAGCGCCTCGATGTCGGCGCTGCGCTCGCTACCCACCAGGGCCTGCAGCGGCAGGCCGTCCAGCTCGGCCGCGCTGCGCCCCCACCAGTCGCAATAGGCGCGGTTGGCAAAGCGGCAGCGCAGCCCGGCATCCCAGTAGGCCAGCAGGCCGGGCTGGTTGTCGGCCACCGTGTGCAGGAAGCGCTCGCTCTCGGTGAGCGCGGCATTGGCCTGCTGCAAGGCCGCGGTGCGCGCGGTCACCAGCTGCTCGAGCTGGTGGCGGTGGCGCGCCAGCTCGTCCTGCGCCTCGCGCTGGGCGCTGATGTCGCGCACCAGGCCCAGCACCGCGGCCTGCTGGCGGTGCACCATGCCGCAGGCATTGACCTCCACCCACAGCGGCGTGTGCCGGCCGCGCGGCAGCAGGCGCACCGCCAGGCGCTGGGCCGGCAGCTCGTCGGGCGCTCCGTGTGCCATGGCACGGGTCTGCAGGCGCAGGTGCCACAGCGCCAGGTCGTCGGGCGCCACCACGGCCGCAAAGCCCTGGCCCAGCAGGCCGCCGGCGGGCCAGCCCAGCAGGGCCTCCAGCGCCGGGTTGACGAACACGAAGCGATCATCCTGCGCCACGAACATGCCGTCGGTGATGGCCGCCAGCAGCGCGCGCTGGGTGGCCTCGCTGTCGCGCAACTCGGCCTCGGCGCGTTCGCGCTCGGCCTGGCGGATGCCCGCGGCCTGCAGCGCCTGGCGGTCGCGCAGGCGCGAGGCGCTCACCCAGGTGGCCAGCAGCGCCAGCGCGGCCAGGCCCAACACCCAGGCGGCGCGGCCCAGGCTTTCGCGGCGCAGCGCCTCGCGCTCGATCTGCACCACCAGATACCAGTCGGTGCCGGGCACCGGGCGCACCACGCCCAGCACCGGCCGGCCGCTGGCCGCCAGGCCCTCGGCGGCGCGTGCCGGCGGCAGCTCGCCACGCAGCACCGCAGCCACCAGCGGCCCCGAGGCCGCCACCGGCACCGGCTCGGCACCGCCCAGGCGCAGCAGCTGGTCGGCCTCCAGCCGCATCAGCTCGCTGCGCCCGCCCAGGTCGGGCCCGGGCCAGGGCGCCAGCAGCGGCTGCAGCAGCTCGCGCGCCTCCATGCGCAGCACCACCGCCGCCGGTGCCGGCAGGCCGGTGGCCACCAGCGGCGCCACCACATCCAGCCACAGCAGATCGGGGGCCGCCGAGGCGACATGCAGCGCGCCGATGCGCACCTCGCCGCTGCGCATGGCCTGCAGCGCCGTCTCGCGCAAGGTCTCGGGCAGCGGCCGGGCCTGGCCATCGGCCGACTCGTCGAACAGCACCCGGCCCTCGCCATCGAGCACCATCGCCTCGGCGTCGCCCCAGGCGCGCCGCAGCTCGATCAGCCGCTCGATCAGGTCGCGCCGGGCCAGGTCATCGCCGCCGCGCTGCCAGCGCTGGTACAGGCTGGCCCACTCGCTGCTGTTGCGCACGAAGCGCGCCTGCGCGGTGCGCTCGCCCAGCCACACCAGCACCTGGCTGACCTGCCGATCGGCCAGCGCCTCGAGCTGCGTGGCCCGCTCGGCCGACAGGCGCCGGTGTTCAAGCGCCACCACCGCCAGCGCCAGCGCCACGATGGCGGCCGCCAGCCACCAGGGCCACAGCGTCCGCGGCGCCGCGGGCACGGCGGCCGGGGCGGGCCGGGGCGCAGGCGCTGCGGGGTCGATCGGGCTCGGTGCGTCGGGTTGCGACATGCCTTGCTTCGCGAGTGGGCGCCGCCAGCCACGCGGGCCGGCCAGCCGTTCCAACTGCTGCCCGGCCCAGGCGCACGCGCCCGCCGGGCGCGCTGGCCGCATTACAGCACTCGGCGGCCCGCAGCCCCCCTGGCCAGCGCAAGCCGCCGGCACCGCCCGGCGACACTGGCTGGCGATAAGCGCGGCATTGTGGACAGCGCAGCCCGGCCGCGGCGCCGGGTGGCCTCAAGCCGGGGCGCTGGCGGCCGAGATGTCTGGCGTGGCTCGCATCGGCACCCGGCCGCGGCCGGTGCCCAGGCCCCGGCCCGGCGCCTGGTGCCTGTTCAACGCGGCCCGCCATGCCCGGTATCACCGTATTTTTTTGCCCCTCGCCCTCCGCGACCTGCCCCTCACCGCCCTCCGATGAACGCCCCGGTCGCCCTGCTGCAGGCCCTGAAGTTTCCCGATGCCCAGGCCAGCTGCCCGGTGGCGCTGGGCTGGATGCAGGGCTCACCGCCGCCCGCGCCGCGCCGCATCCGCTTTGACGATGGCAGCGCCTACCGCTTTCCGCAGCTGCGCTGGAGCTTCAGCCACCTCGACCATCTGGTGCCGGTGACCGAGGTGGCCCGCAGCCCGGTGCCGGTGTGGCAGCTGCCGCGGCAGCCACGCGACGACATCGACGGTCTGGGCTTCCAGCCGGTGGCCAGCCGCCAGCGCAGCCACTTTGCCCAGGCCATGGCCGAGGCCTACACCGACGGCGTGCTGGTGCTGCACCGCGGCCGCATCGTGCACGAGCGCTACCACGGCGCGCTGCAGGCGGCGCAGCGGCACACGGCGATGTCGGTCACCAAGAGCGTGGTCGGCCTGCTGGCCGCGATGCTGGTGCACGAGGGCGCGCTGGACGAATACGCCCGCGTCAGCCACTACCTGCCCAGCCTGGCCGGCACCGGCTTTGCCGATGCCACCGTGGGCCAGCTGATGGACATGACCAGCGCGCTCGACTACAGCGAGGACTACACCGACCCGCAGGCCGGCATCTGGCGCCATGCCCGGGCCGGCGGCGTGTTGCCGCGCCCGCCCGGCTACGACGGGCCGCAGAGCCTGGCCGAGTTTCTGCACGGCGTGGGCCCGGCCGGCCAGCATGGCCAGGCCTTTGGCTACCGCACGGTCAACACCGACGCGCTGGCCATGGTGATGCAAAGCGTCACCGGCCAGGACCTGGCCACGCACCTGGCCGAGCGGCTGTGGCGCCGCCTGGGCGCCGAGCACGAGGCCTTCTTCACCGTCGACAGCCAGGGCATGCCCTTTGCCGGCGGCGGCCTCAACAGCACGCTGCGCGACCTGGCCCGCCTGGGCGAGATGCTGCGCTGCCACGGCTGGGCCGACGGCCGCCAGCTGGTGCCCGAGGCGGTGATCCTGCGCATCCGCGCCGGCGGTTGCCCGGAGACCTTTGCCCGCGCGCGCCAGCCGCAGATGCGCGGCTGGAGCTACCGCGCGATGTGGTGGGTCACGCACAACGCGCATGGCGCGTGGATGGCGCGCGGCGTGCACGGCCAGGCGCTGTACATCGACCCCCGCGCCGAGATGGTGGTGGCCCGCCTGGCCTCGCACCCGCTGCCCGCCAGCCTGGCCTGCGATCCCAGCGCCATGCGCGCCTGGGCCGCGCTGGGCCAGCACCTGATCGACAACCCCTGAACACCGGCGGCGCCGGCGGCGGCTCAGCCGCCCGCCGCGCGCTGCACGGCCGGCGCCGGCGTGGCGGCCGGCGCGGCGGTGGCATTGGCCGGCGTGGACAGCGCATCGTCGAGCAGATGGCCCACGCGCGCCTTGGCGCGGTTGCGCACCAGCATGCGCTCGAGCGAGTTGCTCTTGTCCAGCAGCTGCCGGCCCTCGGCCTGGCAATCGGCCGACAACTGGCGCAGCACGGCCGCGCCCTGGGCCGCCTGGGTGCGCTCGGCCTCGGCCAGCAGGCGGTCGGCCGCCTCGCCGCGCAGGCCGCGCTTGTAGGCCACGCCCACGAAGGCAAAGCTCAGCTCGGTGAGGCGCTGCACCTCGCCGCGCACGCCGCGCTCGCCGGCACGCCAGCGCCCGGCCAGGCGCACCACCTCCTGCTTCATCACGCCGGCGCAGCTGGCCGCGCGGCGGTAGAAGGCCTGGTCGGCGGCATCGGGCTCGGCAGCCAGGGCCGGCCGCGCAAACGCCAGGGCCATGGCCAGGGCCAGCGCCAGGGCCGGGCCTGCTTGATGGGTGTGGCGTGCTGGCAGATCGTGTGAGCGTGTGGGGGCCATCGTGCTTGAACGTTGCAGCGGCCCGGCGCGCCGACATGGCCGGCGCGGGCCGCCCCCACAATGTGCCATCGATGCGGTGCAGGCAGCGGCATGCACCGTGGCCAACCCATCCCACCCACATCGCCCGGCCCTGCCACCATGCCCCTGCCCACACGCGCCCAGCAACTGATCAGCCGCCTGCAATTGCAGCCACACCCCGAGGGCGGGTTTTTCGCCGAGGTGCACCGCGCCACCGCCACGGTCGACCCGCGTGACGGCCGGCCGCCGCGCGCCGCGCTGACCTCGATCTACTTTGTGCTGGCCGATGGCGGTTTCAGCCGCTGGCACCGGGTGCGCTCCGACGAGGTGTGGTGCCACCTGGAAGGCGCACCGCTGCAGCTGCACCTGCTGGACGCCCGCGACGCCGGCACCGAGCCGCGCGCCTGGAGCACACGCCTGGCCCCGGTGGACGCGCACAGCGCGCCCCAGGCCACCGTGCCGGCCGATGTCTGGCAGGCCGCGCAGAGCGAGGGCGAGTACAGCCTGGTGGCCTGCATGGTGGCCCCCGGCTTCGACTTTGCCGATTTCACGATGATGGCGCCCGACGAGCCGCTGCGCGCCTGGCTGGCGGCCCGCCATCCGGCGCTGGCCGCCTTGTGCTGACCCGGCGCGCGCGCAGCCGCTGCGCCGGCGCGGTCGATCAGCGTGCCGGCGTGCGCGGCAGCACCACCGCCGCCCCCAGGTCGTCCAGGCTGTGGCCCTGCTGGGCCAGCAGCGCCTGCAGCGCCGGCAGCAGCGGGCCCAGGCGCTCGTCGAGCGCATCGCGCACGGTGTCCACCACCACCTGCGTGGCACGGTCGATCTCGAGGTTCAGCGCCGCGCCTTCGGCCTTCTCGCCAAAGGTGGTCATGCGCAGCGTCTCGGGGATCAGCCAGACCTCGAACCAGCCCTCGGCGCGGTTGACCTCGGCCATGGTGAGGCTGGCGCCGTTGACCGCGACGTAGCCCTTGGCAAACACGTAGCGGCGGTGGCTTTCGGGCACGCCGATGCGCAGCACATGGTTGTTCTCGGGCCGGCGGATCTGCAGCAGCTGCCCCAGGCAATCGACATGGCCGCTGAGCACATGGCCGCCCACCTCGGCGCCCTCTTTGGCGGCGCGCTCCACGTTCAGGCGGCTGCCCACGGCCAGCGTGCCCAGCGTGGTGAGCGCCAGGCTTTGCTGCATCACATCGAACTCGGCCGCGTCGCCCGGCAGCACACGGGTGACGGTGAGGCAGGTGCCGTCGCTGGCCACACTGGCACCAATGGCCAGATCCTGCGTGAAGCCGGGCGGAAACTGCAGCGTGAACGAGCGCAGGCCCGGCCGGTCAATGAGCTGCGAAACGGTGGCGACGGCCTGGACGATGCCGGTGAACATGGCTGGATCGGGTGCAGAGCAGGAGGGGACGACGAGGCCCAGCTTATCAGCGCCGGCGCCGACAGCCGCAACGGCGTGGGGCACTTGCGTGCCAAGAACAAGGCCGGCACCCTCGTCCAGCGCATGCTGCTGCTCACCTGCACCGGCGCCGGCTGCGCCGCCAAATACACCACCGGGCCGGTGGCCAGCGGCTGACCAGCATGGCGCGCAGGCCAGTCGACCTGGCCGAGCAGGCCAGCCGGCCGTGGCGGTCAGCGCACCGGCTTGCCCAGCAGCGCCGGCACCAGCGCAGCGATCACCAGCGTGAGCACCGGCGCAAAACTGAGGACGAAGCCCAGGATGCGCGACGACGGCTGCGCCACGTAGGCGCGCCAGTAGATCAGGCGACCCACGAGGTACACCGCGCCGATCGCCGCCACAACCCAGGCCGGCCAGTAGCGGCCGGCCACATACAAGGCGGGCAGCAGGGCCACCAGCAGCTCCAGCGTGTTCTGGTGCACCCGGTAGACGCGCTCGAAGGGCTCATGCCCGGTGATGGCCGGCGCCTTGACGCCGTAGCGGCCGCGCGCGCGGCCCACCAGGGCGCCGAACGCGAGGTACTGGATGACGGCCAACATGGCCACGGTGTCGATGAGGTGCATGGTGTACAGCCGGTGTGCAGGTTCAGCGTGGCAGGCGGGCGGCCTGGAGCCGCGCCCGGATCAATAGAGTGTGCCCGCCTGCCGCGCCGGCAGTTCGCGGTCGTAAGCCGCGCCATCGATGCCGCCCTGCGTCAACGCCCCCAGCATCTGCCCGGCCGTGGGCACCGGCGGGCGCTGGGCCGTCTGCCCGACCGCCCACAGGCTGGAGCGCACCAGCGCCCGGGCGCACTGGAAGAACACCGCCTGCACCGCCACCTCGACCACGCACTTGGGCACCTGCCCCTGAAGCGTGAACGAGGCCAGCAGGGCCGGATCGACATTGATGCGCGCCAGGCCGTTGACCCGCAGCGTCTCGTGGATGCCGGGCACGAAGAAGATCAGCGACACCCGCGCATCGGCCAGGATGTTGCGCAGGCTGTCGACCCGGTTGTTGCCGCGCCGCTCGGGCAGCAGCAGCGTGCGCTCGTCGGGCATGCGCACCAGCGGCGCGGGGTCACCACGCGGCGAGGTGTCCAGGCCATCGGGGCCCACCGTGGCCAGCACGGCGAAGGGCGATTGCTCGATCCAGGCGCGGTAGCTGGGGTGCAGCGTGGGCACCTCCTTGCGCAGCGAGGCTTCGCCGGCGGCGCCAAACAGTGCTTCGAGCTGGCTGGGGGTGCTGAGATAGGCCATGGTGCGACGGTAGCCGAATTGGCGTTGTGTCAGGCCAGCGGCGTGTCGGCATCCAGCAGCAGCAGCGCGCGCTTGCCCGCCACGCCCACCCAGTCGGCGTGATCAGGCGGCGGCGCCTTGGAGCGGGTGATCGGCTGCCAGCCCGGCTGCCCGGCGAGCCGGGCGTTCAGCTCAACGAACGGCGCCTGCGCATCCGACACCTCCTTGGCATTGACGATGGCCTGCACCGGGCACTCGCCCACGCACACCGAGCAATCGATGCAGCCGGCCGGATCGATCACCAGGAAGTTGGGGCCCTCGACGAAGCAGTCCATCGGGCAGACGTCGACGCAGTGGGTGTACTGGCACTTGATGCAGGGTTCGGTGACGATGAAGGGCATAGGGCCGGGATTGTGAAAGAGAAGCCGTCGGCCATGTGTGACAGGGCCAAAGCCAAGCCGCCGAGGGGCACTTCGCCATGGCCGGCGCCGTGCATCGGATGGCGCTAAACTGGTCATCCAACTGGTCATTTCGAGGTGAGCGATGCAGACATGGCCTGTGCAGGACGCCAAGGCGCGGTTCAGCGAGTTCCTCGAAACCTGCCTGGCCGAAGGGCCGCAGATGGTGACCCGGCGAGGCGCCGAGGCTGCCGTGCTGGTGCCGGTGGACGAATGGCGGCGGTTGAAGGCTTCAGCGCGGCCCTCGCTCAAGCAACTGCTGCTTCTGGATGAGGCGCGCACCGGGATGCTGGTTCCGGCCCGCGGTGCTGCGCGCAGGCGGCCACCAACGGCAGCGAGGTGAGCCCATGTACCTGCTGGATACCAACGTGGTGTCAGAGCTGCGCAAACCCAAGCCGCATGGCGCCGTGGTGGCGTGGTTTGAGGGGCTCGAAGACACCCAGTTGCATCTCTCGGCGGTGACCATCGGCGAGATCCAATCCGGCATCGAGATCACGCGCGAACAGGATGCGGCCAAGGCGGCGCAAATCGAAGCCTGGCTCGAGATGGTGGCCAGTGCCTACAACGTGCTGCCGATGGACGCGGCAACGTTTCGCGCTTGGGCCCAGCTGATGCACAGGCGCTCGGACACCGTGTATGAAGACGCCATGATTGCCGCGACGGCCAAGATCCACGGCCTGACGGTGGTGACCCGAAACGTGGCCGACTTCAAGACCTTTGGCGTGGCGCTGCTGAATCCGTTCAAGGCCTGACATGACGCAGCGCTGAATGGCGCCGTCAAGGAAGCAGGCGCCGGGCCGCCTGCTCCATGCAGGCGGTACGGCAGCTTCGTCGTCATGCGCGCCACGCGGCGCTTGCGGCCACCGTACGCGACCTGGTGCCGCCGCACCCCACCCTGGCCCGCCGGCTTGTTGACGCTAGGCGCCCGGCTTGGCGGGGGTGATCGGCGCCAGCCGCGGCAGCTCGTCATCCGTCCACAGCCGAAAGTGCGCGGTGAAGTGCTGGCCCGAGCCGTCTTCCAGGCCGAAGCTGCCGCTGTCGCCGGGTGCCACGTCCAGCGTCATGTGCAGGCCGGCCAGGTAGTCGCACTGGGACAGGCTGGCGTATACGGGCACGTCGCCCACGCTGCCCAGCAGCCGGTCGTCCTCGTTCAGGCCCAGCTCGTGCACGGCAAAGCACATCGGCGCGCTGCCGGCGCAGCAGCCGTGCGATTGGTAGAACAGGATCTGGCCGTGGCGCTGGCGCAGCTGCGCAATCAGCGCCAGCGCGGCGGGGCTGGCCTGCACGCGCTCGATGGGGTCGCTCATGGGCGGGTCTCCTGTCTGGCTTGTTCGGTGCGCCATGAAAGTGAAAAAGGGCGGCCGTGGCCGCCCTTTGAGGGATCTTGTCGTTGAACGCTCGGTGATCAGGGTGCAACCGCCGTGTGCGAGCGGCCCGAGGTGCTGCCGAGAAGCGCAGCCGTACACCCGTACGGCGAGCATCGCAGGCGGCAGATCGGGCCGCGCAGCAGGCGGATGCGCCTGATCAGAAGAAGCCGAGGGCGTTCGGGCTGTAGCTCACCAGCAGGTTCTTGGTCTGCTGGTAGTGGTCGAGCATGGCCTTGTGGGTTTCGCGGCCGATGCCCGATTCCTTGTAGCCGCCAAAGGCCGCACCGGCCGGGTAGGCGTGGTAGCAATTGGTCCACACGCGGCCAGCCTGGATGGCGCGGCCCATGCGGTAGGCACGGCTGCCGTCACGGCTCCACACGCCGGCGCCCAGGCCGTAGGGGGTGTCGTTGGCGATCTGCAGGGCTTCGGCTTCGTCCTTGAAGGTGGTCACGGCCAGCACCGGGCCGAAGATCTCTTCGCGGAACACGCGCATGTTGTTGTGGCCCTTGAACAGCGTGGGCTGGATGTAATAACCGCCGGCCAGGTCGCCGCTCAGCTCGGCACGGCCGCCGCCGATCAGCACTTGCGCGCCTTCCTGCTTGCCCACTTCCAGGTAGGACATGATCTTGTCCATCTGCATGGCCGAGGCCTGGGCACCCATCATGCTGTCGGTGTCGAGCGGGCTGCCCTGCTTGATGGCGGCCACGCGCTTGAGGGCGCGCTCGATGAACTTGTCGTAGATCGATTCCTGGATCAGCGCGCGGCTGGGGCAGGTGCACACCTCGCCCTGGTTGAAGGCGAACAGCACCAGGCCTTCCACGGCCTTGTCGAAGAACGCGTCGTCGGCCGAGGCGATGTCTTCGAAGAAGATGTTGGGGCTCTTGCCACCCAGCTCCAGCGTGGCCGGGATCAGGTTGGTGGCGGCGGCCTGGGCGATCACGCGGCCGGTGGCGGTGCTGCCGGTGAAGGCGATCTTGGCGATGCGCTTGCTGGTGGCCAGCGGCATGCCGGCTTCGCGGCCGAAACCGTTGACGATGTTCAGCACGCCCGGGGGCAGCAGGTCGGCGATCAGCTCGGTGAGGATCAGGATCGACACCGGGGTGCTCTCGGCGGGCTTGAGCACCACGCAGTTGCCGGCGCCCAGCGCGGGGGCCAGCTTCCAGGCGGCCATCAGGATCGGGAAGTTCCAGGGGATGATCTGGCCCACCACGCCGAGCGGCTCATGGAAGTGGTAGGCGATGGTGTTGCCATCCACCTCGGTCAGCGAGCCTTCCTGCGCGCGCAGGCAGCCGGCAAAGTAGCGGAAGTGATCCGACGACAGCGGGATGTCGGCGTTCAGCGTCTCGCGGATGGCCTTGCCGTTGTCCACGGTTTCGGCATAGGCCAGCAGCTCGAGGTTGGCGTCGATGCGGTCGGCGATCTTCAGCAGGATGTTGGCGCGCTCGGCGGCCGGCACGGCGGCCCACTTGTCCTTGGCGGCATGGGCGGCGTCGAGCGCCAGCTCGATGTCGGCCGCCGTGCTGCGCGCGGCCTGCGTGTACACCTTGCCGCTGATCGGGGTGATCACGTCGAAGTACTGGCCATCCACCGGCGGCACGAACTTGCCGTTGATGAAGTTGTCGTACTTGGCCTTGAAGGCGATCTTGGCGCCGGCGGCACCGGGGGCTGCGTACACGGTCATGGCTGTCTCCTGAACAAAGTTGCGGGAACGGTTTGCGGACGGGATCTCGCGGATCGGCCGGTGAAGCCATCGCCTCGCCGTCTCGGGATGCCAGTGGATGCAGCGGCCATGCCACGGCCGCTTGGGCGCAAAGCGGCCGATTTGCGGGTGAAAGCTGGCCCATTTCCTGCGGAGACACTGTTCAAGAGCCTCCTGCGTGCTGCAACGCTGTCACGCAACGGCGCAGGTGCTCTGCCGATTCACGCTGAAGCCGTCGCCACCGCGGGATCTCCCCCATGAACGGCCGTGCATATGTTGCCCGGTCTGCTGAACCTGAGGACACCCGAGATGACCCCGCCTGCCCTGTCGACCAGCCCTGGCACGGCCGCCGCCACCAGCGGCTCGCCCGGCGCGCGGCAACGTGCCGCGCGTCAGCTGTGCGAGGCCGGCCCGCCGCCGGCCGACGCCCTGGTGCCGCTGCTGGGCGAGACGCTGGCGCGCTCGTGGCAGCGCAGCCGCGAGGCCGGGCTGACCCCGCGCGGGCGCATGGCCGGCGCGCCGCACGCATCGGCGGCGCAGCTGGCGCGTGCCATGCAGCGCCAGTACGAGCTGCTGTCGCATGCCCAGCCGGTGATGGATTTTTTCGATCCGCATGTGCGCGGCACGCGCAGCATGATCATCCTGGCCGATGCCCGCGGCATGGTGCTGCGCGCCCAGGGCGCCGACGGCTTTGCCCAGCGCGCCGAGCGGGTGGCCCTGCGCCCGGGCGCCAACTGGGCCGAGCAGTACCGCGGCTGCAATGCCATCGGCACCGCGCTGGCCGAGGGCCAGCCGGTGGTGGTGCACGGCGGCGAGCACTACCTCGAGCGCAACGGCTTTCTCACCTGCGCGGCGGCGCCCATCCTCGACCCCGCGGGCAAGCTGATGGGCGCCTTCGACATCTCGGGCGACCACCGCGCCTACCACCCCGACACCCTGCCGCACACGCTGGCGCTGGCGCGCGCCGCCGCCGGCATGGTGGAGCACCGCCTGTTCGACACCTGGCATGCGGCCAGCCTGCGCCTGCGCCTGCATGCCCAGCCGGCCGGCCTGGGCCAGCTGGGTGAAGGCCTGCTGGCGCTGCGCGAGGACGGCCTGCTGATCGGCGCCAACAGCGCCGCGCTGGCGCTGCTGGGCATGCCGCACGAGGCCATCGGCCGCGACCGCATCACCTTCTGGCTGCCGCTGGATGTGGCCACGCTGCTCACCTGGGCCCATGCCCATGCCCGCGGCGCGATGGCACCGCACACCGTGCCGCGCGTCACCGCCGCCGGTGGTGGCGTGCTGTGGGTGCGCGCCGAAGGCGGTGCGGCCCTGGCGATGCGCCGTGCCGCCATGGGCGATGCGCCCGGCGCCACCGCTGGCGATGGCCCGGACGGCGCGGCCGCCACAACGGCCTTCAACGCCAACGCCAACGCCAACGCCAACGCCAACGCCGGCGCCGACCCCGCCACGGCCACCGCAGCCAGCGCGCCGCCGGCCTCGGCCAGCCCCCCTGCCACGCGTGACGCGCTGGCCGCACTCGACACCGGCGACGACGCCCTGGGCGCCGCGGTGCAGCGTGTGCGCCGCGTCATCGGCAAGCCCATCGCGCTGCTGCTGCAGGGCGAATCGGGCGTGGGCAAGGAGGTGTTCGCGCGCGCCGCCCACGCCAGCGGGCCACGGCACGGCGGGCCCTTCGTGGCGGTGAACTGCGCCGCGCTGCCCGAATCGCTGATCGAGGCCGAGCTGTTTGGCTACCAGGGCGGCGCCTTCACCGGCGCGCGCAAGGAAGGCGCGCCCGGCCGCATTCGCGAGGCCGACGGCGGCACGCTGTTCCTCGACGAGATCGGCGACATGCCGCTGGCCATGCAGGCCCGCCTGCTGCGCGTGCTGCAAGAGCGCGCGGTGGTGCCGCTGGGCGGCGGCCGCGCCGTGCCGGTGGACTTTGCGCTGGTCTGCGCCACCCACCGCCGCCTGCGCAGCGAGATGGACGCCGGGCGCTTTCGCGAAGACCTGTACTACCGCCTCAACGGCCTCACCCTGCACCTGCCGCCGCTGCGCGAGCGCAGCGACCTGCACGGCCTGGTGGCGCGCCTGCTGGCCGACATCGCGCCCGGTCGGCCCATCGGTGTGGCGCCCGACCTGCTGGCGGCCTTTGCCGCCTACCGCTGGCCCGGCAACCTGCGCCAGCTGGCCAATGCCCTGCGCACGGCCTGCGCGCTGGCGGCCGATGACGAAGGCGAGCTCGGCTGGGCCCATCTGCCCGACGACCTGGCCGAAGACCTGCGTGTGCTGGCCACGGCCGCCACGGCCGCCGCACCCGGCGCCGCCGCGCACCCGGCCCATGCCGACGCCACCCCCACCGCCGCCACCACCGACCTGCGCGCCCAGTCCGAGCGCACCGTGACCCGCGTGCTGGGCGAATGCGCCGGCAACCTCAGCGAGGCGGCACGCCGCCTGGGCATCAGCCGCAACACCCTGTACCGCAAGATGGCGGAGCTGGGTTTGCGCTGATCCACCGGCCGCCGCCGCCGGGTGAAGATGGCTGGATGAGCGAGCCCGTCATCTTCAGCACCGCCGGCCCGGTGGCCACCATCACCCTGCACCGGCCCGACTGCCGCAACGCGGTGGACGGCCCCACCGCGGCCCTGCTGAAGCAGGCCTTTGCCCGCTTCGATGCCGATGCCGCGCTGGCGGTGGCGGTGCTCACCGGTGGCGGCGGGCAGTTCTGCGCCGGGGCCGACCTGAAGGCGGTGGCCGATCCGGCGCGGCGCAACGCGGTCACGCCCGACGGCAGCGGCAGCGGGCCGATGGGGCCCACGCGCATGGCCTTCACCAAGCCGGTGATCGCCGCCATCGAGGGCCATGCCGTGGCCGGCGGGCTCGAGCTGGCGCTGATGTGCGACTTGCGCGTGGCCGCCGCCAGCGCGGTGTTCGGCGTGTTCTGCCGGCGCTGGGGCGTGCCGCTGATCGATGGCGGCACGGTGCGGCTGCCGCGCATCGTGGGCCAGGGTCGCGCGCTGGACATGATCCTCACCGGCCGCGCCGTGCCGGCCCACGAAGCACTGGCCGAGGCGCAGGCGCTGGCCCTGCAGATCGCCGGCTTTCCGCAGGCCTGCCTGCGGATCGACCGGGCCAGCGCACTGGCGCAGTGGGATCTGGATCTGCCGGCCGCGCTGCGGCACGAAGGTGCCGCCGCCAGCGCCGTGGTGCAGGCCGAGGGCGTGGCCGGCGCGGCGCTGTTTGCCGCCGGCGCCGGGCGCCACGGCCGGCCAGCCTGAGCACCTGGTGCGCGCCCGCCGCTGCGCGGGCGCCGGGCCGCAGCATGGGCCGCGGCCCAATTGCCGGGCCCGGCTGGCGCTTCTCGGCGCATCGGCGCCGGTGCAGGCGGCCACCATCGCCAGGCCGTATCCCCCTGCGTCGGCGCCGCTTGCGCGCCGGCCCGCACCACCGATCGCCGTACCCGCCCCCTGCCCCTCGCGCTCAACAGGCCGCCGCATGAAACGCATCCTGGTCGTCGACGATCAGCAAGACATCCGCGAGCTGGTGCGCATGACGCTGGAAACCGGCGGCCACGAGGTGCACGAGGCCGCCAACGGCAGCGCGGCGCTGCGCCTGGCCGGCCAGCTGGCACCCGACCTGGTGCTGCTGGACGTGATGATGCCCGGCAGCCTGGACGGCCTGGACGTGTGCCGCTGCCTCAAGCAGCCGGGCGGCGACGGCGCACCGCCGCGCATGAAGGTGGTGATGCTCTCGGCCTGCCACGCCACGAGCGACCAGCACGCCGGCCTGGCCGCCGGCGCCGACGGCTACCTGGCCAAGCCCTTCAGCCCGCGCGCGCTGCTGGCCCTGGTGTCGAGCCTGGCCTGAGCCAGAGCCCACCTCCGCCCCGCGCCCCGCAACCCAGCGCAGGCCCGCCATGGAGGTCATCGAGCACCGGCCCAGCGCCGCCGCCCCGGCGCTTGACCGCAGCGCCTGGCGGCGCCGCCTGCGGTGGCTGGAAGACGCCTTGCAACGCCCCGGCGTGGCCCTGCTGATCCTGCTGGGCTCGCTGCTGCTCACCACGCTGGCCTGGGCCGCAACGCGGCAGGCCGCGCTGGACGATGCGCGCCAGCGCTTCGAGCGCCACGCCGACGACCTGCACCACCGCATCGCCCGGCGCCTGGCGGCGTGCGAGACCGTGCTGCGCAGCGGCGCGGCGCTGTGGGCCGCCACCACCGAGGTCTCGCGCCACGACTGGCAGCGCTACGCCGAGACGGTGCCGCCCGGGCGCCATTGCCCCGGGCTGCAAGGGCTTGGCGTGGCGCGGCGGCTGGCGCCGCAAGCGCTGGCGGCCGCCGGACGCGAGCCGCCAGCCCGGGCCCCGATGACCCCGCCGCCAGGACCGGCCGGCGAGACCGAACAGCAAGCGGCCATCGTCCACCTCGAGGCCTTGGGCCACGGCCTGCCGGCGGCCATCGGCGCCGACCTGCTGGCCGATGCCACGCAGCGCGCGGCCATGCTGCGCGCCCACCACACCGGCCGCGCCGCGCTGTCGGGCATCGTCACGCTGGCGCAGGCCGATGGCCGCGCGCCGCAGCCGGGCCTGGTGCTGTTCGAGCCCATCCTGCGCCCGGCCATGGGCGGCGCCGCGCCCACGCCCTGGGGCTGGGTGTTTGCCGCGTTGCAGGTGGACGGGCTGATGCAGGGCATCGTGGGTGCCGAGCCCGACAGCGATACCACCACCACCACCGCCGCCGCCGCCGCCGCCGCCGCCGCCACCGCCGCCACCGCCACGATGCGCCTGCGCATCCACGACGGCGCGGCCGGCGCGCCCGCTTCCGCGTTCTACCGGTGGCCGCCACCGGCACCGGGCACGGCACCGGGCACGGCGGCAACGCAGCCTGGCGCGGCCACCTGGGCGCCCGGCATGGCTGGCGTGGCGCCAGGCGAGCTGCAGCGCCCGCTCGTGCTGGCCGGCCGGCGCTGGACGGTGGTCTACGAGGGCATGGCCGATGCCGCGGCGGCCCGCCTCTGGCCGTCCAACCTGGTGGCCGCGGGCGGGCTGGCGATCGACCTGCTGCTGTTCTGGAGCCTGGCCGCGCTGGCCCGCCGCAAGCGCGAGTTCGAGCGCCAGGTCACGCTGCGCAGCGCCGAGGCCCAGGCCCGGCTGTCGTGGCTGACCGCGGTCAGCGCCCTGTCGCCCGACGCGGTGCTGGTGTTCGAGCGCAGCGGCGCCGACAGCCTGCACCGCCTGGTGTTCACCAACCCGGCGTTCAGCCAGTGGTTCGGCCTGGGCCCCGAAGACCTGCTGGGCCTGAGCGAAGCCGCGGTCGATGAGTGGCTGGCCGGCCTGGCCGCCGATGGCGCCGAGCCGATGTCCGCGCTGGCCAGCGGCGAGGCCAGCGTCACGCTGGCCGGCCCGCCGCGCCGGCAGCTGCAGCGCGGCATGCGCGAGGCCGACTGGCAGCGCGTGTACTACTTTCGCGACGTGACCCACGAGAGCGAGGTCGAGCAGCTGAAGAACGAGTTCCTCACCACCGCCGCGCACGAGCTGCGCACGCCGCTGGCCAGCGTCTACGGCTTTGCCGAGCTGCTGGCCGGCGCACGCGTGGCCGAGCACCAGCGCCAGCGCGCGGCCGAAGTGGTGTTTCGCCAGGCCGGCGTGCTCAAGCACCTGGTCGACGAGCTGCTCGACCTGGCACGCATCGACTCGCGCCGCGGCCGCGACTTTGCCAGCGAGCGCATCGACCTCAACCCGGTGGCCCTGGCCGCCTGCGAGAGCCTGCTGCACCCCGGCCAGCCCGCGCGCGTGCAGCTGCTGCCGGCCGCCGCCCCGGTGTGGACCGACGGCGATGCCGCCAAGCTGCAGCAGGTGCTGGTGAACGTGCTGGGCAACGGCCTGAAGTATTCGGCGGCCCCGGCCGTGGTGACGCTGTCGATCCTGACGGCCAGGCACGAGGCGCGCGACTGGGCGCTGCTGCGCGTGGTCGATCAGGGCATCGGCATGACCGAAGCGCAGTGCGCGCGCGCCTTCGACCGCTTCTACCGCGCCGACCCCTCGGGCCACGTGCTGGGCGCCGGCCTGGGCCTGGCCATCGTGCACGAGATCGTGGCCCTGCACCACGGCCGCGTGCTGCTGCACAGCACGCCCGGTGCGGGCACGCAGGTGACGATCTGGCTGCCGCTGGCACCCGCGGGCGCCAGCGCGGCCAGCCCCGCCACCGGCCCTGGCACCGGCCCTGGCTCCAACGCCATCGCCCACCCCGCCACCAGCGCCGCCCCCGCCTCTGCCTGATACCCGCGCGCGGGCGCGCATGGTTGAATGGCGGCACGCTGTCTGCCCCCCGCCCGCCCGTCGCATGGATTCTCACGCTGTCTCGCCGCTGTACCTGCTCGAACGCTTCGATGTGGGCATCGTGCACCTGGACGGCCACCGCCGCGTGGTGGGCATGAACGACTTTGCGCGCCGCGTGCTGCCGGTCGACCGCATGCTGCCCTTCGACCAGATGGTGCTCGACTTCCACCCCAGCCGCTCGCGGCCCAAGGTGGAGTTTCTGCTCGACCAGGCGGCGCAGTGCCCGGTGGCCGCACCGCCGCCCATGACCATGATCATCAACATCCCCGAGCGGGTGCTGCTGATCAAGGTGTCGCGCCTGTCGGGCGGCGACCTGCGGCCCGGCGGCTACACCCTGGTGTTCTACGACATCACCGACCTGGTGGCCGCCAAGGACGACGCCAGCCCGCGCGCCGCGGCCACGCCGGCCGCCCAGGCGGCGGCCGAGCTGCCGGGGCAGCTGCCCGTGACCCCGCCCGCGCAGCGCCGGCGCCTGCTCAAGGTGCCCACGGTGAGCCAGCAGCGCATCCTGTTCGTCGATGCCGACGACATCGTGGCCATCGGCTCCGATGGCCACTACACCCGCGTGCTCACCGCGGGCGGCAGCCAGTTCTGCAACCTGTCGATCGGTGATCTGGAGACGCGGCTCGATCCCGAGCTGTTCATGCGCGTGCACCGCAGCCATGTGATCAACCTGCGCGCGGTGCGCCAGCTGCAGCGCGACGACGGCCGCCTGGCCGTGCAGCTGAGCGGCGTGGCCGAGCCGGTGCCGGTGTCGCGCGGCAGCGCCGGCGAGCTGCTCGAGCGCCTGGGCGTGCCCGCGGGCTCGCTGGCGCTGCCAAACCGCGGGTAAGTTCCCTCCCCGGGCTTTCCCGGGCTTGATTTGCCACAAAGCGGGGGCGGCTGCAGTTCGTGCAGGCCGGCGGCATTTCGTGCGCGCTGGGCCACCGTTCGTGCAGCAGCGGGGGCAACAGCCCCGTGTTCGACATCGGCACGGCCGGTTTCCAGAATCCAGGCGTCGTTCAAAGAACCCCGGAGACGCCGCATGATTCCTCCCGCCTTCGAGTACCACGCCCCCCGTTCGGTGGGCGAGGCCATCGGCCTGCTCGGCAGCCTGGGCCCCGATGCCAAGCTGCTGGCCGGCGGCCACAGCCTGCTGCCGATGATGAAGCTGCGCTTTGCCCAGCCGGCCCACCTGATCGACCTGAACCGCATTGCCGAGCTGCGCGGCATAGCCGAAGAAGGCGACACCGTGCTCATCGGCGCGATGACGGTCGAGAACGAGCTGATCGCCAGCGCCCTGCTGCAGCGCCGCGTGCCGCTGCTGCCCGAGGCCGCCAAGCTGATCGCCGACCCGCAGGTGCGCAACCGCGGCACCATCGGTGGCGACATCGCCCACGGCGACCCCGGCAACGACCACCCGGCCATCAGCCTGGCGCTGAACGCGCAGTTCACGCTGCAAGGCCCTGGTGGCAGCCGCACCGTGGCCGCCGACGACTTCTTCCACGGCACCTACATGACGGCGCTGGCCGAGGACGAGATCCTCACCGCCATCCGCGTGCCGGCCTTTGCCCAGGGCACCGGCTGGGCCTACGAGAAGTTGAAGCGCAAGACCGGCGACTGGGCCACGGCCGGCGCCGCGGTGGTGCTGCGCCTGGATGGCGGCGTGGTCGGCCAGGTGCGCATCGGGCTGACCAACGTGGCGCCGATGGCCATCCGCGCCAAAGACGCCGAGGCCGCGCTGCTGGGCCGGCCGCTCAGCCCGGCCACCCTCACCGCCGCCGCCCAGGCCGCCATGGCCGCCACCGACCCCGCCGAAGACCTGCGCGGCGACGTGGCCTACAAGACCGCGATGGCCGGCCAGATGGTCAAGCGCGCCATCGAGCGCGCCGCAGCCCGCTGCTGAGGCGCCCCCACGCCGCTCCGCTCCTGCCCCCCGAGGGGGCGTTCAGCCCCTTGGGGCGGCCCGGCGGGGCTGAAACCACTCCGACGAGAACATGACATGGCAAAGAAGCAAATTGTCGAGATGACGATCAATGGCAAGGCGGTGGAAAAAGCCGTCGAGCCGCGCACCCTGCTGATCCACTTTCTGCGCGAAGACTGCCGCCTGACCGGCGCCCACATCGGCTGCGAGACCAGCCACTGCGGGGCCTGCACGGTGGACATCGACGGCCAGTCGGTCAAGAGCTGCACCCACCTGGCGGTGCAGTGCGACGGCGCCGACATCAAGACCGTGGAAGGCCTGGCCCAGGGCCCCGTGCTGCATGCGGTGCAGGAGGGCTTCTACACCCAGCACGGCCTGCAGTGCGGCTTCTGCACCCCCGGCATGCTGATGCGCGCCTACCGCCTGCTGCACGAGAACCCCGACCCGACGGAAGAAGAGGTGCGCGTGGGCATGAGCGGCAACCTGTGCCGCTGCACCGGCTACCAGAACATCATCAAGGCCGTGCTGTACGCGGCCGCCAAGCTGCGCGAGACGGCAGCCGCCCCGGCCACCGCCGTCACCGCCTGAGCAGGAGATTCACCGATGAACGCACCCACCGACAAGGGCGTGGAACGCCTGGCCGCGCTGCAGGGCATGGGCGAGAGCCGCCTGCGCAAGGAAGACGCCCGCTTCATCCAGGGCAAGGGCCACTATGTCGACGACATCCAGATGCCCGGCATGCTGCACATGGACATCGTGCGCAGCCCGCTGGCCCATGCGCGCATCAAGTCCATCGACAAGAGCGCCGCGCTGGCCATGCCCGGCGTGCACGCCGTGCTCACGGCCGATGACCTGAAGCCGCTGAAGCTGCACTGGATGCCCACGCTGGCCGGCGACGTGGCCGCCGTGCTGGCCGACGAGAAGGTGCACTTCCAGATGCAGGAAGTGGCCATCGTGATCGCCGACGACCGCTACATCGCCGCCGACGCGGTGGATGCCGTGATCGTGGAATACGACGAGCTGCCGGTGGTCATCGACCCCTACGCCGCACTGCAGCCCGATGCCCCGGTGCTGCGCGAAGACCTGGCCGGCAAGACCAGCGGCGCCCACGGCGCGCGCGAGCACCACAACCACATCTTCACCTGGACCGCGGGCGATGCCGACGCCACCGAGCAGGCCTTTGCCACGGCCCCGGTCACGGTGAGCCAGCACATGCTGTACCCGCGCGTGCACCCCTGCCCGCTGGAGACCTGCGGCTGCGTGGCCAGCTACGACCCCATCCGTGGCGATCTCACCACCTGGATCACCAGCCAGGCGCCGCACGTGGTGCGCACCGTGGTCAGCATGCTGTCGGGCATCCCCGAGAGCAAGGTGCGCATCGTCAGCCCCGACATCGGCGGCGGCTTCGGCAACAAGGTCGGCATCTACCCCGGCTATGTGTGCGCCATCGTCTCGAGCATCGTGCTGGGCAAGCCGGTGAAGTGGGTGGAAGACCGCATCGAGAACATCAGCACCACCGCCTTTGCCCGCGATTACCACATGGACGGCGAGCTGGCCGCCACCGCCGACGGCAAGATCCTGGCGCTGCGCACGCGGGTGGTGGCCGACCACGGCGCCTTCGACGCCTGCGCCGACCCCACCAAGTTTCCGGCCGGGCTGTTCCACATCTGCACCGGCAGCTACGACATCGCCGCCGCGCACTGCGAGGTCAAGGGCGTCTACACCAACAAGGCGCCGGGTGGCGTGTCGTACCGCTGCAGCTTCCGCGTCACCGAGGCCGTGTACCTGATCGAGCGCCTGATCGACGTGCTGGCGCAAAAGCTGGGGCTGGACAAGGCGGCCATCCGCGAGAAGAACTTCATCCGCAAGGAGCAGTTCCCGTACACCAGCGCCTTCGGCTTCGAGTACGACTCGGGCGACTACCACCGCGCCATGAAGCAGGTGCTGGACAAGGCCGGCTACCCCGCGCTGCGCGCCGAGCAGGCCGCACGCCGGGCCGACCCCACGGCCACGCACCTGATGGGCATCGGCCTGTGCACCTTCACCGAGGTGGTGGGCGCCGGCCCCAGCAAGATGTGCGACATCCTGGGCGTGGGCATGTTCGACTCTTGCGAGATCCGCATCCACCCCACCGGCTCGGCCATCGCCCGCATGGGCACCATCACGCAGGGCCAGGGCCACCAGACCACCTATGCCCAGATCATCGCCACCGAGCTCGGCATCGGCAGCGAAGTGATCCAGGTGGAAGAAGGCGACACCAGCACCGCGCCCTACGGCCTGGGCACCTATGGCAGCCGCTCAACACCGGTGGCAGGTGCGGCCATCGCGCTGGCGGCACGAAAGATCCACGCCAAGGCGCGCAAGATCGCCGCCCACCTGCTGGAGGTGGGCGAGGCCGACCTCGACTGGGAGATCGACCGCTTCAACGTCAAGGGCGACGCCGGCCGCTTCAAGACCATGAAGGACATCGCCTGGGCCGCCTACAACAACCTGCCCGCCGGCCTGGAGCCGGGGCTGGAGGCGGTGCACTACTACGACCCGCCCAACTTCACCTTCCCGTTCGGCATCTACCTGTGCGTGCTCGACATCGACCGCGCCACCGGCGAAACCAAGGTGCGCCGCTTCATCGCACTCGACGACTGCGGCACGCGCATCAACCCGATGATCATCGAGGGCCAGATCCACGGCGGCCTGACCGAGGGCTTTGCCGTGGCCATGGGCCAGCAGATGCCCTTTGACGCGCAAGGCAACCTGCTGGGCAACACGCTGATGGACTACTACCTGCCCACCGCGGTGGAAACGCCGAAGTGGGAGACCGACCACACCGTGACGCCCAGCCCGCACCACCCGATCGGCGCCAAGGGCGTGGCCGAATCGCCGCACGTGGGCTCGATCCCCTGCTTTGCCAATGCCGTGATCGACGCCTTCGCCCACACCGGCGTGACCGATCTGACCATGCCCTTCACCAGCTACCGCGTGTGGCAGCAGCTCAAGGCCAAGGGCCTGGCGCTGGAAGTCTGAGGACCATCGAACCATGGAAGTCACGCTCGACAAGCGCTACCCCATCGCGGCCGGCCCGGCCCAGGCCTGGACCGTGCTGCGCGACGTGCGCGCCGTGGCCGGCTGCATGCCCGGCGCGGCCATCACCGAACAGCTGGACGGCACGCACTACAAGGGCCATGTCAAGGTCAAGGTGGGCCCGGCCACAGCGGCCTTTGCCGGCGACATCGAGGTGCTCTCGCTCGACGAAAGCACCCAGCGTCTGAACCTGCTGGGCAAGGGCGCCGACCGCAGCGGCAGCACCGCGGCCATGGACCTGGTGGCCACCGTGGAGCCGGGCGACACACCCGGCACCAGCGTGCTGGTGGGCCAGGCCAAGGTGACGGTGAACGGCAAGTTCGCGCAGTTCGGCGGCCGCATGATGGTGCAGGTGTCGGACATGATCCTGCAGCAGTTCGCCGACAACTTCAGTGCCACGGCAGCGGCGCAGCCGGTGCCCCAGGCCGAAGTTACGGCGGCGCAGCCGGTGCCCCAGGCCGATGTCACAGCGGCGCAGCCGGTGCCCCAGGCCGAGGTTGCAGCGGCGCAGCCGGTGCCTCAGGCCGAGGCCGCTGCGGCGCAGCCGGTGCCTCAGGCCGAGGCCGCTGCGGCGCAGCCGGCCGCCGCCGCCGTGATGGAGGAAGTGCCCGCCCCCGTCGTGCACGCCGCGGCGCCGGCGGCCACCGTCAACGCCGCCACGGGCGGCGCCGCTGGCGCAGTGCCCGCGCCGCCGGCACCGCGCCCGGTGGCACCGGTGGTGGTCACCGCCGCGGCCAAGGAGCTCAACGCCCTGGCCATCGTGTGGATGCTGGTGAAGAACTGGTTCGCCGGCCTGTTTGGCAAGCGCGCCTGACCGCGATGGACGCCGCTGCGCTGCGCCAGAGCCTGCACCAGGCCGGCTACATCGCCGACGAGCCGCTGGCCACCACGCTGTGGCTGGCCGGTGAGCTGCAGCGCCCGCTGCTGGTGGAGGGCGACGCCGGCGTGGGCAAAACCGCGCTGGCCACCGCGCTGGCACGCTGCCAGGGCCGGCGCCTGGTGCGCCTGCAATGCCACGAGGGGCTTGATCTGTCGCAGGCCGCGTACGAGTGGAACTATGGCCGCCAGCTGCTGGCCATCCAGCTGCACCAGCGCCCGCACGAGGCGCAGCCCGGCGGCCTGCTGCGCGAGACCGACCTGTTTGGCCGCGACTACCTGCTCGAGCGCCCGCTGCTCACCGCCCTGACCAGCGAGCAGCCGGTGGTGCTGCTGATCGACGAGCTTGACCGCGCCGACGAAGCCTTCGAGGCCTTCCTGCTCGAGCTGCTGGCCGACTGGCAGATCACCGTGCCCGAGCTGGGCACGCTGCGCGCGCGCCAGGCGCCGCTGGCCGTGCTCACCAGCAATGGCACGCGCGAGCTGAGCGACGCGCTGCGCCGCCGCTGCCTGTACCACTGGCTCGACTACCCCACGCTGGCGCGCGAGATCGCCATCGTGCGCAGCACCCTGCCCGAGGCCGAGCCGCGCCTGGTGGACGAGGCCGTGGCCTTTGTGCAGCGCCTGCGCCGCGAAGACCTGGCCAAGACCCCCGGCGTGGCCGAGACCCTGGACTGGGTGCGCGCGCTGCACCGCCTGCAGCGCGTGTGCCTGCCCGACGAGGCCGAGGCCCTGCAGGCCACCCTCGGCTGCCTGCTGAAGACCCGCGACGACCGCTTCCAGCTCACGCCCGAGCGGCTGCGCCGCCTGCTCGAAGGCCGCAACCGCGAGCAGACGGGCGAGGGCGTGGCCGCGCGCCACGGCGCCTGAGCCGCCGCCCCCGCAGCACCGCCGGCCCCCTGTTCACCCGCCCCCGCCATGCACGCGCCGGCCCCTGCCCCCCTGCTGCCCGTGCCGCTGCCGCCGGCCGATCCGCTGGGCGGCATTGCCGGCTTTGCCGCCACGCTGCGCGAGCACGGCTTTCGCATCGGCATCGCCGAGCAGCAGGCCCTGGTGCAGGCCGCACTGGCCTTGCCGCTGGCCCGCCACGGCCAGCTCGAGGCTGCCTGGCGCGCCATTGCCTGCCACAACCGGCGCGACTGGCAGCACTGGCCCGAGCTGTTCCAGCGCTACTGGCATCCGCAGCGCCTGCGCGGCAGCACCCGGGTGAGCGGCCTGACCCGGCCCTCGCGCGATCTGCGCCAGGCCGTGCAGCAGCTGCACGACGACATGGCTGCCGCAGCCCAGCCGGCCCGCGACACCGGCGCCAGCGACGCCACGCTCGACGACACCCTGCTGCCCGCCGCCACCGACCCCGGCCGCGCCCACACGCTGGGCGGCGCCAGCCGCACCGATGCGCTGCACGAGCGCCGCTTCTCGCAATGGCTGCCGCAGGATCTGGCGCAGCTGAACGCGCTGGCCGAGCGCATTGCCGAGCGCCTGCGCCAGCGCCTCACCCGGCGCTGGCTGGCGCAGCGCAGCGGCCGCCGGCTCGACCTGCGGCGCACGCTGCGTGCCAGCCTGGCCACCGGCGGCGTGCCGCTGGCACCGGCCTGGCGCCAGCCGCGCCGCGAGCGCCCGCGCCTGTTCATCCTGGTGGACGTGAGCCGCTCGATGGAGATCCACGCGCAGCTGTTCCTGCGCATCGCGCGCGCCTTTGTCACCGCCTCGCAGCCGGGACAGACCCGCGTCTTCGTGTTCCACACCCGCCTGGCCGAGGTCACGCCGCTGCTGCAGCGCGACAGCGCCACGGTGCAGGAGAAGGTCAACGCCGTGGCCTCGGGTTTTGGTGGCGGCACCCGCATCGCCACCAGCGTGGACGACTTCGTGCGCGTGCATGCCCGCGCCCAGCTGGGCCGGCGCGCCCAGGTGTGGCTGCTGAGTGACGGCTTCGACGCCGATGCGCCCCAGGCCCTGGCCGAGGCCTTGGCGCGCGTGCGCGGCCGCGGCGCGCGCACCACCTGGTTCCATCCCTCGCCCGCTGCACCGGCCTCGGCCGCGGTGCAGGGCGCGCGGCCCCACATCGAGCGCTTCATCCGCCTGGCCAGCCTGGCCGATCTGCAGGCCGCCGCGTCCCTGATCCATTAGGAGAACCCCGCCATGTCCACCCATGCCCAGGATCTGCTGGCCACCGCACGCCGGCTTGGCGAGCAGGACGAGCCCTATGCGCTGGTCAGCGTGCTGCGCGTGCTGCCGCCGGCCGCCGCCCGGGCCGGCGACAAGGCCATCGTCACCCGCGCCGGTTTTGTCGATGGCTGGATCGGCGGCGGCTGCGCCCAGCCGGCCGTGCTGCGCACCGTGCAGCAGGCGCTCGACGACGGCCAGGCGCGGCTGCTGCGCGTGGCCCCCGATGGCGAGCTCAAGCCCCTGGACGACGTGCTGCAGTTCGGCATGAGCTGCCCCTCGGGCGGCACGCTGGAGCTGTTTGTCGACCCGGTGCTGCCGCGCGCGCGGCTCACGGTGATCGGCGATTCGCCGGTGGCGCAGGCCCTGGCCGGCCTGGCCCCGCGCGTGGGTTTTGCAGTCAGCGTGGTGGCGCAAGGCGCCGAGGCCAGCGCCTGGCCCGATGCCCAGCAGGTGCTGGCCGCTGATTGCCCGCATGCCACGCCCGGCAAGATCGGCCCCGGCAGCTTTGTGGTGGTGGCCACCCAGGGCAGGCGCGATGTGCAGGGCCTGCGCTGCGCGCTGGCGCTGGGCGGCCGGGGCGTGTGGCTGGTGGCGAGTGCGCGCAAGGCCGGGGTGCTGAAGCAATCGCTGCTGGCCGCGGGGTCGGACGCCGAGGCCGTGTCCGCCATCGTGGCCCCGGCCGGCACGCCGATCGGCGCATGCACGCCCGAGGAGGTGGCCTTGTCGGTGCTGGCCGCGGTGGTGGCGGCGCGACGGCAGGCAAGGGCCGCGCCAGCAGCGAGCGCCGCCGACGTCGCCAGTCAGACCGTGGCCGTGCCCGCACCGGCACCAGAGCGCCCGGTGGCCACCGTCTCGTCGTGCTGCGGGGGGGCCTGAGCATGGGCTGCATCCTCAAGGGCGGCGGCGGCCTGTACAGCCGGCTGGTGGTGGGCGCGGTGCTGCTGGCTGCCGGTGAAGGCGCGCGTTTCGGCCGCCGGCCCAAGAGCCTGCTGCAGCTGGGCGGCGTGCCGCTGATCACGCGCCAGGTGGTGGCGCTGTCAGGCGCGGGCGTGGATGAGCTGGTGGTGGTGCTGGGCCACCATGCCGACGCCATCGAGCCGGCGGTGCAGGCCTTTCCGGTGAGCTTGCTGCGCAACCCGCGGCCCGAGGACGGGCAGGTGTCGTCGCTGCGCGCCGGCCTGGCCGCGCTGTCCGACAAGATCGATGTGGTGGTGGTGGCCCTGGCCGACCAGCCGCTGATCAACGCTGGCGACATCAACGCCGTGGTCGGCGCCTACAAGAAGCGCGCACCGGGCACCGAGGTGGTGGTGCCGCGCGTGGCTGGCGAGCCCGGCAACCCGGTGGCCTTCTCGGCCAGCGTGCGCCAGCAGATCCTGGCCGGCGATGCCAATGTGGGCTGCCGGCAATGGCGCGCCGCCCACCCCGCGGCCGTGCACTGGTTCGACACCGACAACCGCCGCTACCGCGTCGATGTCGACTGCGAGGACGACATCGCCCGCCTGCACGCCGACACCGGGCACCAGCTGCGCTGGCCGCCCGAATGGGCCAGCCCGGCCGTGGCCGGCGCCCCGGCGCAGACACTGGCCTAGCACCACGTTGCAGCGTCCAGTGCGATGCCGAATCGAGCGCTTCAGCCACTGCACCGCGCCAACGCCGCCCTGGCGGCCGGCCGCGTGCTGGCCTGGGCGCTGCTGATCGGCGGCTGGCTGGGCCTGGCTGCGCTGGGCCGGCATGCGATGCCGCTGCACGCGGGCGGCCTGCTGCTGCCGGCGGTGTGGCTGCTGGGCACCGCGGTGGCCATGGCCGCACTGGGCCGGCGGCCGCTGCCGCGCCAGGCCCAGGCCCTGGCGCTGCTGTTGGCCGGCACCGTGGCAATGGTGGCGGCGCAGGCGGCCACGGGCAGCCAGGCCGCGTGGCCCCAGGCGGCGTGCCTGGCTGGCATGGCCATCCTGCCCACCCTGCCTGCGCTACCAGCCCTGACTGCAGCGCCCATCTGGGCCACGACCAGCGTGCTGGCCCTGGCCTGGAGCGCGCTGCTGGCGCTGGCGGCCACCGCCGTGCGCGGGCTGCGCCTGGCCCGCGCCGAGGCCGCCGCGGCCACCCCCCGCCACGCCGGCAGCCGCCCCGCAGCGCCCACGCTGGCGGCGGCCGGCGGTGCGCTGCTGGCCGGCGGGCTGTGGGCCGACGCGGCCGGCGCCGACACCGCCGCCACGCTGGCGCGCATGGCCTGGGCCCTGCCGCTGGCCGGCCTGGCCTTGGCCGGCCTGGCGGGTCTGGCCGGGCAAACGGCCACCGCCTGCCGCAGCGGCCTGTTCGATTGCGCCTGGCCGGTGCCGCACCGGGCCGCACTGCGCCAGCCGCTGCAGTGGGCGCCGCAGGCCGCCGCACTGGCCATGCTGCCGATGATGGCCGCCCTGCCCTGGATGGCCGCCTGGTGCGGCAGCGGCAACGGCAGCCTCGCCGAGCAGGCCGCCAGCACCGCCGCCCAGCACCTGGCCGCCATGCTGTTGCCGGCCCTGCCCTGGCCCCTGCTGCGCAGCCTGCCCGCGGCCCGGCTGCAGCGCGGCGTGGCCGGCCTGCTGGTGCTGGGGGGCCTGGCCCTGGCCTGGCCGGGGCGCCAGGGCCTGGCCGCAGCCGCGGTGCTGCATGGCCTGGCCTGGGGCCTGGCCTGGCGGCTGCGCCTGGCCGGTGACGGTCCGGCCACGGCTACGCCCACGCCCACGCCCACGTCAGTCGGGTTCCGGTCCACGCCGGCCGGGCCCCAGGCCGTGGCATCCGGGGCCCAGGCCGACCATGCGCCATCGGCCGCGCAGGCGCTGGCCTTGTCGGCCCTGGCCCTGCTGGGCTTCGGCCTGGCGCTCGAGGCCTTCGGCCCGCGCACGCTGGTGGCGCTGCACGGCGCCCTGGCCCTGGCCGGCGCGGCCGCGCTGGTCGGCCTGGTGGCGCAGGCGCCCAGCCGGTCGCAGGCGCTGCTGCGCCGCGCCCACGGGCCGCGCTGAACGGCAGCGGCGCCAGCGCCAAAGAAAAAGCGGCCCGCAGGCCGCTTTGTTGACTTCACCAGCGCGTACGCCACCGCGCAAGTCACCGCGTCCGTCCCCGCACACGCCACCGCTCGGCAGCGCCGGCCAGCGGCCTGCGCCTGCCGCGCGGCTTACCAGCTCACTTCGCGGTCGGGCGTGGCGCCGATGCGGTGGATCGACAGGTCGGCGCCTTCGTACTCTTCTTCGGCCGTGAGCCGCAGGCCCACCGCCACCTTCAGCACGCCATACACCACCAGGCCGCCAGCCAGTGCCCAGGCCACACCCATCAGCGTGCCCAGCAGCTGGGCCATGAAGCTCACCCCGCCCAGGCCGCCCAGCGCCGGCAGGCCGAAGATGCCGCAGGCGATGCCGCCCCAGGCGCCGCACAGGCCGTGCAGCGGCCACACGCCCAGCACGTCGTCGATCTTCCACTTGTTCTGGGTCAGGGTGAACATCAGCACAAAGATGGCACCGGCCACGCCGCCCACCACCAGCGCGCCGGCCGGGTGCATCACGTCGGAACCGGCGCACACCGCCACCAGGCCGGCCAGCGGGCCGTTGTAGGCAAAGCCGGGGTCGTTCTTGCCCATCAGCACGGCCACCAGGGTGCCGCCCACCATGGCCATCAGCGAGTTCACGGCCACCAGGCCCGAGATCTTGTCGATGGTCTGCGCGCTCATCACGTTGAAGCCGAACCAACCCACCGCCAGGATCCAGGCCCCCAGTGCCAGAAACGGGATGCTGCTGGGCGGGTGCGCGCTGATGAAGCCGTCCTTGCGGTAGCGGCCGGCGCGCGCGCCCAGCAGCAGCACCGCGGCCAGGCCGATCCAGCCGCCCACGGCATGCACCACCACGCTGCCGGCGAAGTCATGAAACTCGGCACCGGTGCTGGCCTTCAGCCAGGCCTGGACGCCGAAGCGCTGGTTCCACACCACGCCCTCGAACAGCGGGTACACCGCACCCACCAGCACCGCGGTGGCGATCAGCTGCGGGCCGAAGCGCGCGCGCTCGGCAATGCCGCCCGACACGATGGCCGGAATGGCCGCCGCAAAGGTGAGCAGGAAGAAGAACTTCACCAGCTCGTAGCCGTTCTTGGCCGCCAGCGTCTCGGCGCCCACCATGAAGCTGGTGCCATAGGCCACCAGGTAGCCGACAAAGAAGTACGCGATGGTGCTGACCGCAAAGTCGACCAGGATCTTGACCAGCGCGTTCACCTGGTTCTTCTTGCGCACCGTGCCCAGCTCGAGAAAGGCAAAACCGGCGTGCATGGCGAGCACCATGATGGCGCCCAGAAGAATGAACAGGGCATCGCTGCCCTGCTTGATCTGCTCCATGGGGAAGTCTCCAAGACGAGAAACATGCGCCGCCTCGGGGCCTGATGCACCACGGCGGTCTGACGATGCACCACGAGAAGCAATTGGCATGCCTTAGTTGGTGCAGTTTCAGCGCACCAATCCAAGGCACTCAAGTGCATTCGTACTTCTTTGAGGCCTGAAATGCACCTGTATTGTGCATAAACGCTGGTGCGAGGTTCGTCGTCAGGCTTGACGAGGTGTGGCCAGGACATGGCTCATAGACTGGGTTTGCAATCCATGCAGATACGGGGGAACGCCATGTTCACTGCCACGCCCTGCAGATCGGACCGCGGCGGTGCCCTGCCTACACGCGCGCGGCGCTGGCACACGGCAGCCCAGCGCAAGGCAATGACTCGCGTCGTGTCCGGCTTGTTGATCTTGGGGCTGTCCGCCTGCAGCACGGTGCGCGACCGAAATACCGCGTTGGGGCTGGCCGTGGTTGGCGCGGCGCATGCGCCAACCACGGCGATCCATCAGGTCTATTACCTCGGCGTTTTCGATCCCCGCGACCAGGTTCCACCCACCATTTACCGCGTCCGGGTTCGTGGCCAGGCCAGCGCCTTGAACTTCACCCGCTTCGCATCGGGCTGGGTGCGTGCTGAATTGGTCGACTCGCTCACCGCCCGCATCGGACAGGACGGCGACGGCAATGGCAGTGGGCGCCCAGCGGCCACCGTGGAGCCGCTTGAACGCGGCGCCCTGGGCGGGCGCCGGCTGGTGATGTTCGGGCCTGAAGGCTTCCGTGAAGCGCCGCGCGACCACCGCCTGGTGGTGGTGATGGGATCGAGCCCGGAGAAGTTTTTCTCCGCGGTGGATCAGGCACTCGGCGTGGTGGCTCAGGCCACGCAAGGCACCGGAAGCGGGCCTGAGATCGAGCGTGCGCTTTGGCAGGATCTGGCCGCCTCGCGCGACATGCGACAGGGCATGCGCCTGGTGCTCGACGCCGCTGGCCTGTAGTCCCGGCCGGAAGGAATACCCATGAACCGCACCACCTGGCCCGGCACCCTGCTGGGCCTTCTAGCGTCGACGCTGCTGGCGGCGTGCTCGGCCATTCAAATCGACGTTGATGTCTACAAGGGGCCGCTGAGCCACGAGCCCGAGATCCAGATTCAGCAGTTTGCCGCCACGGCCATTGCTGCCAAGCCGCTGCTCAGCTCGCTGCGAACCGATCTGGAAATCGCCTACCGGCACCACACCCTGCATGACCCGCTGACGCCGCAGGAGCAGGAAGATCTGCGCCGAAAGACCTCGTACACGGATGCCGAGCTCTCCGCCCGCCTGGCGCGCTTCGTCAACGGTGCCCTATCGAGCTACGACGATCTGGGCGACCCGGCCGTCCAAGACCTGCGCCAGGCCCACCAGCGGCTGAGCCGTGCCATGCAGCGGCTGGAGATCAACACACAGGACCGCGAGCTGGGCAAGAGCATCAAAGCGGGCCCCGACAACGCCTTTGCCCAAGCCTACCGCCGATTCCTGTGCGGTGATGCCCAACTGTCCTGCGAGGCCGTGCCAAGTGCCAGCGTGACATATCGCGATGAACCCTACATGGTGTATCCGCAGGATCGCAAAGGCCATTGCCCGCCGGCACTGGCCCGCCAGCAGGCCTGCACGGAGGTGGCCCGCTCGAACGCAGGTTTCGACTTGATCGCCAGCCTGGCACCGGTGGCACTGCACAGCCGGCACCTGCATGGCACACAGCAACCCGCTTTCATCCGGCGTGTCAACGAGATTGGCCAGGCCTATGGCGAGGCGCGCACCGCCATGCGCGAGGTGCTGCGGGCCGCAGTGGCCATCCTGCGAACGGCCCACACCGCGCCGCGAACGGCGGCGATCGATGCCGTTTCCAGAACCGCCGTCATTGCCACGCAGCTGCCGTTTCTGGCGGCCTACCTGGAAAGCCGCATCCACCCCGATGTGTCCGATCTGCCGGCTGCAAAGGAGCTGCTACGTCTGTGGCAGCTGAAGCCTGGCAGCCTGGTTGGCGACACGGCGGCACGCGCCCGCGGAGCGCTCAACCCCTACCCACGCATGAGCCGTGACATGCTGGCCCTGAGCCGTCGGCTGCCCCTGCAGATGGCTGAGCTGCTGCAGGCGGTGGACATCCGCTTGCCACAGCTGGGACGGGCCGATCGCGCCCGTCTGGCCCTAACCCCGGCAGTCGACACCAGTTACCGCGACAACCTGCAAGACGACAGTGCGCTGAACTACGGCCTGGCGCGCAGCCTGATCGACAGCACTGAACTGGGCGAAGAGGTCGCCAAGCTCGACGCCGACGTGGGCTCACTGGGCGCCAACGCCAGCGGCTTCGAAACCGCGCGACCGAGCGACGGCATCGACACCCTGACCCAGCGCTACCGCGACGCGCTGGTGCGCGCCAACGGCAAGCCATCCGACCCACAGGTTGATCGCGCCGTGATGCAGTTGCAGGAGTCCTTGCTGTTCTTCGCCGAGCGGGTCTTGCTGGTCACCAACACGCTGACGCAGAGAGTCCTCAAGGACGAGATCTCCGGCCTGGACGACGCCACGCTGGCCAAGTTTGCGGGCCGCATGGCCACCCTGCAAACCCTCGGCAACACTTTGCTGCTGCACGCCAACGACCTGACCCGCCGCCGCCAGCATGAGCTGCAGCAGGGCCTGCGCGGCAGCGGCGAGGCGCTCGCCGCTGCCCAGGTCTACGCGCCGTCGCCGGCCGTGGCCTTCGATGCCTGGCTGCTGAGCATGCAGGCCGACCTCCGGCAGCTGGAACGCAGCCAGAACACCCTGGCCCAAGCCGACAGCGCCGGCAACAGCGCGCTGCAAGCAGTCCGGCAGCAGCTGGAACAGGCTGAGAAAGACCTGCAAGCGCTGCAGGGACCGGCCAAGGCGGCGAGCGATCAGGTCTACGCAACCGAGTCGGTGCTGCGCACCATCGCGCAGCCCAACCGCATCACGCAGGCCCTGCCCGCCCCGTCCGACGCCGCTCTGCTGGCCCAGGAGCGGCGCGACCGGCAACAGGTGCAGCGGCAGTTCGAGGCCTTCGCCCTCAAGACGCCCGAAGTGCTGCTGCAGACCGGCCGCGACAGCGTGGTCGAGGCCTTGGCCCAGGCCGTGCGGTCGCTGGACGATCCCAAGTCAGCCGTTGACCCCATTGCAGCGCGGCGCAAACAGGCCCAAAGCTTCTTCAGCAGTGAACGGGCCAGCACGCTGACGATCGACGAGCGGCCGACGACACCGGCCGGTGTCTACCAAGCCATTCTGAGCACGCTGGAGACCACGCTGGCGGCCCAGCAAAAGGCGGCGATGCAGGCCAAAGTCAGGGCCGACGAGGCAGAGAAGCTGGTCACGCAGTTGCGTACGCAGCGCGACGATCTGCTGACCCAGCAGCAAGCCAGCCAGGCACGGGCCGAAGCGCTGGCAGCGCGGCTGCCGCGGCACGAGCAACTGCGCAGCATTGCCCTGGAACATCGCCAGGCCGTGATCGACAAGGCCAGCCAGCAGGCGGTGCGCGACGCAGCCGGCCTGCACCGCCTGCTGATCGACGAGATCAAGACCAGCGCCGCCAAGGCCAGCGGCGAGACCCAGAAGCAGCTCCAGGAGGCCGTGAATAGCATGTCGCGCCTCACGCCACCGGCGCGTATCACCCTGGATGCCAAGGGCACCAGCAGCAGCACGCCGCGTGAGGTGCTGGACCAGGTGATCGCCGCCCTGCGCCATCAACGCATCGAGGCCACGGCCAGCGGCGAGACCCAGCGCGCCGCCAACCTGGCCCAGGCCATCGAACAAGCCTATGAAGCGCGCCAGGCCAGCACCTTTCTGCGCCCCGCGGCCGACTACCTGAAAAGCGTGTACTCGTCCACCGCGCTGGCCGACGGGCCTGAGTCGCCCTACAAAAACCTGCTCACCGACTACCTTCGCTACGTCAAGCCTGACGCCTGGGACGACCATTCCAACTACCAGCAGATCACCCGCGACGCCAAGGAAAACGCCGAAAAGCTGTTCTGGCAGAACATCAACCGCGTCACAGTCTCGGGCGGTGGCGCCACCAACACCGTGCTGGCCAAAGACGATGTGGGCAACTGGTACCTCAAGTCTTACAGCGCCGATCCGAGTGCCGTGATCCAGTCGGCCCAGTCGCTGGCCCTGTTCGGCATGGGGCGCAAGCTCGACAGCAACCTGCTGCGCCGCGCCGAGTTGCAGCGCCGTGTCGATGACACCACGCTGGGCAGCGGCGAGCGCGAACGCGCTCGCGAAGCGCTCGGCGACATGGGGCCCGACAAGTCGCTGGGTCTGCGCCGCGTGAACGATCGGCTGCGCGAGCAATACCTGCGCGACACCCGCGGCCATGCCGAGCAGTTGGCCGAGCAGTTGTCGGGCCTGCCGGCTCAGCTGACCAAGGCGGCGCAGGCGCATGCCGCCGTGGCCAGTGCCCCGGCCGCACCCGCCAAGCTGCGCGCGCTGGCCGACGAGCACTACACCGTGCACCTGTCCAGCGCCAGAAGCACGCTGCGCGACGCCGCCAGCCTGCCGGCCAGCAAGTCTGACCTGATCCGCCCGCTCAACGACGCCATCGTGGCTTGCCTGCGCGGCCTGCTGAAGTTCCGGCGTGCGCTGGTCGAGACCATTTCCAGCACCAGCCTGGACAGCCAGGACGACGGCGCCAAGGCCGCGCGCACCTTGGTGGTCGAACACGTCGACGGTCTGCTCAAGAACGTGACGGACAAGCAAAACCGCTTGCTCGACCGCTTGGACGACGGGCTGCAGCTGATCGGCGAGGTGCGCAGCCAGCCCTGACTTCGCCGCTGGCGCCGGCGCCGACAGCGCATGCGGTACAAGCCCGCACATGGCCGAACCCTTCAAGAACCTGATCAACCCCGACCGCGTGGCCGAGGCCGGCGCCCACCTGCAGCGCGCCTGGCCCGGTTTTGACGCCGCAGGTTTCCAGGCGCTGGCCTGCCAGGGCCTGGAGGCGCTGGAGATGAAGGCCCGGGCGATGCAGATTGCCGACGCACTGCAAGCCACGCTGCCGGCCGACTTTGGCGCGGCGGCCACGGTGATCGAGGCTGCGCTGGCACCGGTGGTGGAATCACCCGAGGCGCTGCAGGAAGGCTGGGCCGGCACCGCGGCGGCTGGCCTGTCGGGCTGGATCCTGTGGCCGGTGGGCGAGTTCGTGGCCCGCCAGGGGATCGACGAACCGCAGCGCGCGCTGCAGGCGCTGCAGGCCATCACCCAGCGCTTCACCGCCGAGTTTGCGATCCGGCCGTTCATCGTGCGCCATCCGGCGCTGGTGTTCGACACGCTGGCGCAGTGGCTGCATCACCCCAGCGCCCATGTGCGGCGCCTGGTCAGCGAGGGCTCGCGGCCGCGCCTGCCCTGGGGCCTGCGCCTGCAGGCCCTGGTGGCCGACCCCACGCCCACGCTGGCGCTGCTGCGCGCACTGCAGGACGACCCCAGCGAGTACGTGCGCCGCAGCGTGGCCAATCACCTCAACGACATCGCCAAGGACCACCCCGCCCGGGTAGCCGGCTGGCTGGCCGAGCACCTGCCCGGCGCCCCGCCCGAGCGCCGCGCGCTGCTGCGCCACGCCAGCCGCAGCCTGATCAAGGCCGGTGACGCCGCGGTGCTGGCGGCCTGGGGCCAGGCCGAGCCCTTGCGCGGCCGCGCCGCGCTGGCCGTGGCGCCGGCGCGCATCCGCGTGGGCGAGGCGATCACGCTGGGCATCACGCTGGCCAGCACCGCGCCGCGGCCGCAGCACCTGGTGATCGACTACGCGGTGCACCACGCCAAGGCCGATGGCCAGCGCACGGCCAAGGTGTTCAAGGGCTGGGTGATCGACCTGGCACCGGGCGAGCAGCGCCAGCTCGACAAGCGCCACTCGTTTCGGCCGGTGACGGTGCGGCGCTACCACCCGGGCGCGCATGCGGTGGATCTGCGGGTCAACGGCCAGGTGCTGGCGCAGGCGGAGTTTTTGCTGGACGCCTGACACGTTGTGAATGAACCTGCGGCGCGGGCACATGGCGGCCCTGCCCCCGCACCTGGCGCCGATCCGTCGCTTTGGACGATGGCCCGGCCGCAGCGCCCGGCCTAGCATGCAGCGCACCGCCCGACCGGAGCGCCAGCCGTGCCGCCCACCCCCGCCCCTGCCCCCGCGCGCCCTGCCTGGCTGCAGCGCCTGCGCCTGCCGCTGGTGGCCGCGCCGATGCTGCGCGTCTCGGGCGTCGATCTGGTGGCGGCGGCCTGTGCGGCCGGCGTGGTCGGCGCCTTTCCCACCGCCAATGCGCGCAGCACCGCCGAGCTCGACACCTGGCTGGGCACGCTGCGCCGTCGCCTGGCCGGGCAGCCGCAGGCCGCGCCCTGGTGCGCCAACCTGATCATGCGCTCGCCGCGCCTGGCCGACGACCTGGCCTGCCTGCTGCGCCATGGCCCCGAGCTGGTGATCACCAGCGTGGGCTCGCCGGCGCCGGTGCTGCCGGCGCTGCAAGGCATGGGCTGCAGCGTGCTGGCCGATGTGGCCACGCTGGCCCATGCGCACAAGGCCATCAACGCCGGGGTGGACGGCCTGGTGCTGCTGAGCGCCGGGGCCGGCGGCCAGACCGGCTGGCTGAACCCGCTGGCCTTCGTGCGCGCGCTGCGCCGCGAGGGCTATGGCGGCCTGATCGCACTGGCCGGCGGCATCAGCGATGGCGTGGCGCTGCGCGCCGCCTGCGTGCTGGGCGCTGACCTGGGCTATGCCGGCACGCGCTTCATCGCCACGCACGAAAGCCTGGCCGAGCCCGACTACCAGCAGATGCTGGTGGCGGCCAGCGCCGACGACGTGCTGCTCACCCGCGCCTTCACCGGCCTGCCCACCAGCATGCTGGCGCCGTCGATCCGCCGCGCCGGGCTCGACCCCGCGCGCCTGGACGAAACCGTCACGCCCGAGACCGCGGCGCAGATGTTCGGCGGCCGCGCCCACCCGCAAGACCCGCCCGGCGACGCCCCGCGCCGCTGGCGCGACGTGTGGAGTGCGGGCCACAGCGTCTCGGGCGTGCATGCGCTGCCCTCGGTGGCAGACCTGATAGCCGAATTGGCCGCCGAGTACCACGATGCCAGCGCCTGAACCGGCCTGCCCAGACTCTTGACCCCAGGGAGACACGCCATGAAGCCAGCCCTCGTCGGCATTCCGCCCGAAGTCATCATCCACACCGGCCCCACGGTCAGCGCCCTGCTGCAGCGCGCCCTGCACCGCCATGCCGACCGCACCGCCTTCGTGTGGGACGGCGGGCAGATCAGCTACCGCGGCCTGTCCGAGCTGATCGGCCGCATGCAGACCGTCTACTCCGGCGCCGCGCTGCCGCATGCCACGCGCGTGGCCTTGCTGGCCGGCAACCGCATGGAAGCCTGGTGTGCCGGCGCCGCCGCCCAGGCCAGCGCCATGTGCACCACCTGGCTGCACCAGCTCGGCAGCCTGGACGACCACCTGTTCCAGCTGCAGGACTTTGAAGCCGAGGTGCTGGTGGTGGATGCCAAAGCCTTTGGCGAGCGCGCCGCGGCGCTGGTGGCCGGCTGCCCGCAGCTGCAGCAGGTCTACACCCTGGGCCCGGCGGGCGATGTGGCGCGTGGCATCGATCTGCTGGCCGCCGCGCAGCGCGTGGGCCACACCGGCATGCGCGACATCTCGCTGGCCAACGACATCGCCACCATCAACTACACCGGCGGCACCACCGGGCGCAGCAAGGGCGCGGTGCGCGACCAGGCCGGCTGCGCCGCCATGCTGCTGGACGTGATCACCGATTTCGAGCTGCCGGCCTGCCCGCATTACCTGGCCGCCGCGCCCATCACCCATGTGGCCGGCACCCTGGTGCAGCCCACGCTGATGCGCGGCGGCACGGTGCGGCTGATGCAGGGCTTCCACCCCGGCCAGCTGCTGCACACCATCGAGCGCGAGCGCATCAACCTGACGCTGCTGGTGCCCACCATGATCTACATGCTGCTCGACCAGCCCGAGCTGGCCGGCACCGATCTCACCAGCCTCGAATCGCTGATCTACGGCGCCAGCCCGATGTCGCCCACGCGCCTGATGGAGGGGCTGGAGCGCATCGGCCCGAAGTTTGCGCAGCTCTACGGCCAAACCGAGGGCTACCCGATCACCTTCCTGAAGCGCGCCGACCACGATGTCAAGCGCCCCGAGCTGTTTGCCAGCTGCGGCAATGCCACCACGCACAGCACCGTGGCCCTGCTCGACGACCACGACGACCCCGTGGCCCCGGGCGACGTGGGCGAGCTGTGCGTGCGCGGCCCGCAGGTGATGAAGCACTACCTCAACCAGCCCGAGCTCAGCGCCGCCACGCTCAAGCACGGCTGGCTGCACACCGGCGACATGGCGCGCGCCTCGCCCGAGGGCCACTACTTCATCGTCGACCGCAAGAAGGACCTGATCGTCTCGGGCGGCTTCAACGTGTACCCGCGCGATGTCGAGGACGTGCTCTCCAGCCACCCCGCGGTGGCCATGGTGGCGGTGATCGGCGTGCCCGATGCCAAGTGGGGCGAGGCGGTCACGGCCGTGGTGCAGCGCCGCGCCGGCGTGACCCTGCCCGACACCGAGCTGGCCGCGCAGCTGACCGAGCTGGTGCGCCAGAAGAAGGGCAGCGTGATGGTGCCCAAGCAGATCGACTTCGTGGCCGAGATGCCGCGCACCGCGGTGGGCAAGATCGACAAGAAAGTGCTGCGCGCGCCCTACTGGGCCGGGCAGGCGCGGCACGTCAACTGAGCACCCGCCCGGCCCGCATGGAGACCCCCCCGCATGACTCACGCCGTATCGCGCCGCCTGGCGCTGGCCGCCACCGCCGCTGCCGCCGCCTCGCTGTGCACCCTGGCCGGGCCTGCCGCGGCGCAGCCCGGCCCCTGGCCGAAGCAGCCGGTGCGCCTGGTGGTCACCTTCCCGCCCGGCGGCGCGCCCGACATCCTGGCGCGGCTGTTCGCCGACAAGGCCCAGCTGGGCCAGCCGGTGGTGATCGACAACGTGCCCGGCGCCGGCGGCAACATCGGCGCCGACAAGGTGGCCAAGGCCGCGCCCGACGGCCACACCCTGGTGATGGGCACGGTGGGCACGCACGCCATCAACGGCGCGCTGTACGCCAGGATGCCCTACGACATGGTGCGCGACTTCGCGCCGGTGGCGCATGTGGCCTCGGCGCCCAACCTGCTGGTCGTCACCAACAGCCTGCCGGCCAAGACCGTGCCCGAGCTGATCGCCTGGCTCAAGGCCAACCCCAACGCCGCCAGCTTCGGCTCGCCGGGCGTGGGCTCGTCGGTGCATGTGTCGGGCGAGCTGTTCAAGAGCCTCACCGGCACCCAGATGCAGCATGTGCCCTACAAGGGCCGGCAGTTCGCCATCCCTGATCTGGTGGGCGGGCAGATCCAGCTGATGTTCGACAACATGCCCTCGGCGCTGCCGATGGCCCGCGAGGGCAAGATCCGCGCACTGGCCCAGACCACCGCCAGGCGCTCGGCCGCCGCGCCCGACATCCCCACCGTGGGCGAAAGCGTGCCCGGCTTCGAGGCCACCACCTGGTTTGCGGTGTTCGCCCCGGCGGCCACGCCCAAGGAGGTGGTGGCGCGGGTCCATGCCGAGATGCAGCGCGTGTTCAAGCTGCCCGAGGTGGCCGACAAGCTCAAGGCCCTGGGCCTGGAGCCCTGGATCTCCAGCCCCGACGAGCTGGCCAGGTACCAGGCCACCGAGATCGCCAAATGGGCCAAGGTGGTGAAGGACTCCGGCGCCAAAGCCGAATGAACCTGCAGCCGACCTGAGCCGCGGCGGCCCGCCAAGTGCCGGGCCGCAGCCGGCGGCCGGGTGCGCCAGCTCACAAGGTGTGAAGGAACCGTCGCGAGCGGGCTCAGGGTGGTTCGAGCAACGCAGCCGTACACCCGTACGGCGAGTCGCGCAGGGCCGCCATGGGCCCGCGCAGCAGGTTCATTCACACCTTGTCAGCGTTCGGCCAGGTAGTGCCGCGTCTCCACCGCCTCGCCGGGCGCCAGGTAGGCGCGCAGTTCTTCCTCCAGCGCCTGGTCGGCCAGCGTGGCACGGGCACGCTGGTGCAGGTAATCCACCCAGCGCTGCACGATGAAGCGCTCAACATACCGGCTGCGGTCGTCGAGGTCGCGGTACAGGCGCCAGAAGGTGGCGCCATCGCGGTGGCGCGGCGCACGCAGTTGCTGCGCCACGGCCAGAAAACTTTCGGCCGCCTCGGGGCGGATGCGGTAGATCACCTCCACCGCCACCGGGCCGGCCTCGGGGTCGGGTTCGTCGGCCACCAGCAGGTCGGTGAAGGGCGCCTGCGTCACCTCGGTGGCCACGCCCATGCGCAGCGGAAAGCGCCGCGCCAGCAGCAGGCCGGCCAGCATCAGCGCCGCCGCCGCGCACAGCGCGCTGGGCAGGCCCAGGATGCCGGCCATGGCGCCCCAGAAGGCCGACCCCAGCGCAAACGAGCCCAGCGCGCTGAGCACATGCATGGCCGTGGCGCGCGAGCGCACCCACACCGGCGCGCTGGTCTGCGTGGCGGTGTTGAAGGTCGACATCACGCTCATCCAGGCCGCGCCGGCCAGCACCAGGGCCACGTACACCGGCAGTGCCCAGCGGCTCAGCGCCGAGATCAGCATCGCGCCGGCAAACACCACGCCGGCCAGCGCCACCAGGCGCTCCAGCCCCAGGTGCTGGCGCACGCGGCCCAGCACCAGGCCGGCGGCCACCGCGCCGGTGCCCAGGCAGCCCATCAGCAGGCCGTAGCCGGCGGCGCCCAGGCCCAGCCGCTGCGCACCAATGGCCGGCAGCAGCGCCCACAGCGCCGAGCCCGCCGCGCCATAGGCCGCGGTGCGCACCAGCTGGGCCAGGATCAGCTCGCTGTGGCGGGCATAGCGCAGCCCGGCCAGCGTGCCGCCCCACAGGCGCTCGGGCGGCAGCCGGCTGGGCGGATGCGGGCGTGGCGGCCAGCGCAGCATGGCCCAGCCCAGCACCAGGGTGCCGGCCAGCGCCAGGGCCATCACCGTGCCGCCACCCACCAGGCCGGCCTGGTGCGTGGCCGGGCCGGGCGGGGCCTCGTCGCCACCGGCCCACAGCTTGGCCAGGCCGTACACCGCGCCGGCCAGCGTGGGCCCCAGCGCGCGCGCGGCGTTGTAGGCAATGCTCATGGCCACGATGGCCTGCGGCAGCTCGTCGCGCGGCAGGATCTCGCCCACTGCCGAGTTCCAGGCCGGTGACAGCACCGCGGTGCAGCAGCCGGCCACGAAGGTGAGCGCCAGGATGGTGGGCGGCCCGGCCCAGCCGGTGAGCAGCAGCGCTGCCAGCAGCAGCACCGCCACCGCCTGCACCGCCAGCGCGCTGAGGATCAGGCGCTGGCGGTCGGTGGTGTCGGCCAGCACGCCGGCCGGCAGCGCCAGCATGAACATCGGCAGAAACACCGCCGTCTGCACCAGCGCGGCCAGAAAGGACGAGCCCGACAGCTCCACCATCATCCAGGCCGCGGCCATGGTGTGCATGGCATTGGCGATGAAGTACAGGCCACTGGCCCACCACAGGCCACGGAACGCGGGATGGCGCAGCGTGCGCCAGATCGAGGGGTGTGCGGCGGGTGGCGGGCGGTCGGTCATCTGCCCCGCATGCTAAGCGCCGGCGCGATGCGCTGATCGCTCAAGAAAAGTGCAGGCCGTCCACCCGCAGCCAGGGCAGGCACCAGGCGCCGGTGTCCAGCGTCTCGCGGCTCACGGCGCTGACGGCGTGCAGCATCTGCGCCATGTTGCCGCTGATCATGGTTTCGGACAGCGCGGCCCCCACCTGGCCATCGCGCAGCACCCAGCTGTTCTTGATGACGCCCGAAAAGTCGCCGTTGGCGGCCGGATAGCCCATCGACAGCCGCCCCACCAGCGCGCCGCGGGCCACGCCGGCCTGCAGCTCGGCCAGCGGCGTGTGGCCGGCCTGCAGCGCCCAGCCAGTGGCGGCCAGCGGCACATGCGGCAGGCCGGTCTTGCGGCTGCCGTACAGGCTGGGCGTCAGCCGGCGCAGCACGCCGCCCTCCAGCACCGCGCAGGGCGCCACCGCAAAGCCGTCGGCCGACCAGGCCAGCGTGCCCGGCGCGCCACCGCGGTGCTGCACGCTGAGCAGCGGCGAGGCGATGGCCTCGCCCACGCGGGCCCGGTACAGCGAGCTGCCCGAGATCAGCGCCTGGTCGGCCAGCTGGCCCAGCAGCCAGCTCAGCAGGCTTTGCACCGCCGGCGGCGACAGCACCACGCTGCCGACGAACTTCTCGCCCAGCGCCCGGGTGTGCACGCTGTCGACCAGGCCCAGCAGCATCTGCGACAAGCCGAAGTGCGTGGCCAGCGGCGCATCGTCCAGCCGCGCACAGGTGCCACCGCCAAAGTTGAACGAGCTCGAGCGCGCACCGTCGCGCGCGGTGCCCATCACGCTCACCTCGTGCCAGCCATGGGCGGCCGCCAGCGCACTGCCGGCGCTGCCGAGGCTGCGCTGCAGCTCGGCATGGTGGGCCACGAAGCTCTCCTCGAGCATCACGCTGGGCGTGTGCGCGGCGCGCCAGGCCAGCAAGCCGGCCAGGGCCTCGGCCAGCGGCGCGGGGTCGTCGCCATCGGCCAGGCTGCCGGCCGCCAGCGTGGCCTGCTGGCCGGCCGAGACGGCCTGCGCGGCGTCCTGCGGCGCGGCGCGCGCGGCCTGCCACAGCAGGGGCACGGCCTGCTCCAGCGCCGCGGGCGACCAGTCGGCCAGCTCGGTGGCGGCGCGGCGGCCATCGACGATGCCGGCCAGCACCAGGCGCTGCGCCCGGCCGCTGCGCAGCAGGCTGGGCTGGTCGTGCATCAGGCTCACCTCGCTGCTGTGGCGCAGGCTGATGTCGACCTGCGCGGCGTCGAAGCCCTGCGCGGCCAGGCGGGCCAGCGCGCGCTCGGCGGCGGCATCGATCTCGGCGCGGCCGGCGGCGGCTTGCTGCGGGTTCATGGTGCCGCCCTCCTCATTGCCCGCCCAGGTGGGCCCGTGTGCGCAGCGCCGGGCCGCCCATGCTCACCACCATGGGCTGCTTCTTGCCGCAGTAGCCGGCGCAGCTCCAGTGCATCTCGTGGCCCACCGCGTCAACGCCCTGCAGCACCTGGATGGCCGAGCCCGACAGCGTGGTGTCGCGCACCGCGGCGCCCAGCCGGCCACCGCGGATCTCGTAGGCCAGCGGGATGCCGAACATGAACTCGGTGGTCGAGTCGGCCTGGCCGTTGGCGGTCTTGAGCAGCAGGTAGCCGTCGTCCACGCCGGCCACCAGCGCGTCGAGGCTGGACTCGCCGGGCAGGATCACGGTGTTGCGCATGCGGATCAGCGGCTCGTCGGCCGGCGCGTAGGCGCGCGCGCTGCCGGTGGGCGCCACGCCAAAGTGCGCCGCGGTCTCGCGGCTGTGCATGAAGCCGCCGAGCACGCCGCGCTCGATCAGCACCGTGTCGGTGGCCGGCGTGCCTTCGTCGTCCACGTACACCGGGCACATCGCCTCCTGCCCGTCGAAGCTGTGCGCCACGTCGAGCATGGTGATCAGCGGGCTGGCCACCGCCTGGCCCAGCAGGTTGGCGGTGACGGCGCCGCCGAGCACGATGTCGGCCTCGCAGGGGTGGCCCATGGCCTCGTGCGCCAGGATGCCGGCCAGCGCCGGCGCCAGCACCACGGTGTGCTGGCCGCCGCGTGCCGGCACCGCATGGCGCTTGGCCTGCAGGTGGCCGTGCAGCGCTGCCACCACCGGGCCCAGCGTGGCCTCGTCGAGCCGCAGATCGGCGGCACTGCCCTTGCACGACAAGAACTCCACCAGCTCCACCGGTGCGCCGTCGGCGCCCTCGGCCACCAGGGTGATGGCCAGCGCGCTGCGCTGGATGCTGGCCTGGGCATCGCCACCGGCGGCGGTGGTGATGTGCTTCTCGTGGTCTTCGTCCAGCAGCATCAGGCGCAGCGCACGCAGGCCGGGGTAGCGCGCACGAACCCAGGCGTGCAGCGCGCCCAGGCGCTCGGTGCACTCGGCCGGGCTCAGCGGCGTGCGGCCGGCAAAGCGGTGCACGCCGCGGTGGTGGCCACCCGGCAGGGCCTTGGCAGGCCGGGCGCCAAACCGCGCCATCACCTGCGCATTGCGCTGCGCCTGGTCGCGCAGGGCCGCCACGGCCCCGCCATCGGCCAGGCCGGCGGCCGAGGCCAGGCCCCAGTAACCGCCGTGCAGCACGCGCACGCTGGTGCCGGCATCGACGCTGCGCGCATTGAGCACCAGCGCGCCGTCGATCATCTGCATGCGCGTCTTGCGCAGCGTGTGGTGGCGGGTCTCGTGGTAGCCGCCGGCGGCGGAGGCTTCTACAGGCATGGGGCGTCTCCCGGCACGGTGGGAGCCTGTGGCCCCGGACGCCGGATGATAGGTTCACGCCCGCGGTTTCGGCACGGTAAAGCCGGGCTTTTGCGCCGCTGGCCACGGCGGCGCAGCAGCTAACATGCGGCGCACCATGAGCAGTGCCACGCCCCGCGTCCGCAGCACCCCCACGCCGCCTGCGACGCCGGCCGCCGCAGGCCCGTCCACGCCGGTGGCCGCGGCCCCGGCCGTGCCGCGCCACCGCCGGCTCGACTGGCGCGAACTGCTCGACTGGCTGCGCGAGGACGGCGTGATCGCCCCGGCCGACGCCGAGCGCGTGGCCCAGCGTTTTGGCGCCGGCGATTCCAGCCTGCACGCGCTGGTGCGCCTGGGCGGCGCCGGTCTGCAGCAGGCCGGCCGCGCGCTGGACACCGAGGCCCTCACCGAGTGGCTGGCACGCCGCGCCCGGCTGCCCTACCTGCGCATCGACCCGCTCAAGGTCGATGTGGGCCGCGTGGCCGAGGTCATGAGCCTGCAGTACGCCGAGATGCGCAAGGTGCTGCCGGTCAATGTGGCGGCCGATGCCGTCACCGTGGCCACCAGCGAGCCCTTCGACACCGCCTGGGTGGCCGAGATCGAATCGGCCGGCCGCCGCCGCGTGCGTCTGGTGCTGGCCAACCCCGAGGACATCGCCCGCTACACGGCCGAGTTCTACACCCTGGCGCGCAGCGTGCGCCAGGCGCAAAAGAGCGGCGAGACCTCCAGCGCCGCCAGCTTCGAGCAGCTGGTCGAGCTGGGCAAGGCCAACAAGCAGCTCGACGCCAACGACCAGGGCGTGGTGCAGGTGGTCGACTGGCTGTGGCAGTACGCCTTTGACCAGCGCGCCAGCGACATCCACCTCGAACCGCGGCGCGACATGGGCGCGATCCGCTTTCGCATCGACGGCGTGCTGCACACCGTCTACCAGGTGCCGGCGGTGGTGATGAACGCGATGACCGCGCGCATCAAGCTACTGGGTCGCATGGACGTGGTCGAGCGCCGCCGCCCGCAGGACGGCCGCATCAAGACCAAGCGCCCCGACGCACCCGATGCACCCGGCGGCGAGGTGGAGATGCGCCTGTCCACCCTGCCCACCGCCTTTGGCGAAAAGCTGGTGATGCGCGTGTTCGACCCCGACACCGTGGTCAAGGGCGTGGCCGAGCTGGGCTTTTCCAGCCACGACGCCGAGCGCTGGCAGCGCCTGATCGAGCGGCCGCACGGCATCGTGCTGGTCACCGGCCCCACCGGCAGCGGCAAGACCACCACGCTGTACTCCACGCTCAAGGCCCTGGCCAACGACACGGTCAACGTGTGCACCGTGGAAGACCCGATCGAGATGATCGAGCCGGCCTTCAACCAGACCCAGGTGCAGGCCGCGCTCGACCTCGGCTTTGCCGACGGCCTGCGCGCGCTGATGCGCCAGGACCCCGACATCATCATGGTCGGCGAGATCCGCGACCTGGCCACCGCCGAGATGGCCATCCAGGCCGCGCTCACCGGCCACCTGGTGTTCAGCACCTTGCACACCAACGACGCGGCCTCGGCCATCACCCGGCTGGCGGATCTGGGCGTGCCGGCCTACCTGATCTCGGCCACCGTGGTGGGCGTGCTGGCCCAGCGCCTGGCACGCACGCTGTGCCCGGCCTGCAAGGTGCGCGACGAGGCCCTGACCCGCGAGGCGCTCGACGAGCTGGGCAAGCCCTGGCGCCTGTCGGGCGGCGTGCGGCCCTACAAGCCGGTGGGCTGCCAGGCCTGCCGCAACACCGGCTACCGCGGCCGTGTGGGCCTGTACGAGCTGCTCGAGATCGACGAGGCCGCGCGCCAGGCCATCCACCCGGCGCACGACATCGCCGCGCTGCGCCGCCGCGCGGTGAAAAACGGCATGCGCCCGCTGCGCCTGGCCGGCATGATGAAGGTGGCCGAGGGCGCCACCACGGTGGACGAGGTGCTGCGCGCCACACCGGCCTGGGACGAGCACTGAGCGCCCGGCGGCGCCACCACAGGCCGCCGCTGTCACCCAGGCGACGCACCCCCCCGTTACGTGGAAACCACAGCGGGCGCAGGGAGGTGGCTGCCTAGAATCCGCCGGCAGTACATCGGCTGTTCGAGGAGACCATCGTCGTGAAGATCAAGAGCCAGAAAAACTTCTGGTCGGGACTCATGTTCATCGCAGTAGGCCTGGCATTTGCCTGGGGTGCGACGAACTACAGCTTCGGCTCCTCGGCCCGCCCCGGCCCCGGCTACTTTCCGTTCGGCCTGGGCGTGCTGATGGCCATCCTGGGCGGCATGGTGGTGTTTGGTGCACTCACCGTCGAGACCGAGGACGGCGACCGCATCGGCAGCTTCGCCTGGCGGCCGCTGATCATCATCGTCGGCTCGGTGGCGCTGTTCGGCCTGCTGCTGCCGGTGCTGGGCATGATCGCCACGCTGCCCATCCTGGTGGTGTGCGCCTCGACGGCGGGCGACGAGTTCCACTGGCTGGAGGCGCTGCTCAATGCCGCGATCCTGACCGCCGGCTCGTGGCTCATCTTCATCAAGGGTTTGAGCCTGACGATCCCGCTGTGGCCGTCGTTCCTGGGCGCATGAGGAGCGAACGATGGACTTGCTGAACAACCTGGCGATCGGTTTCCAGACCGCGCTGACCCTCCAGAACCTGGCCTACGCGTTTTTCGGCGCGATCCTGGGCACCCTGATCGGCGTGCTGCCGGGCCTGGGCCCGGTGGCCACCATCGCGATGCTGCTGCCCAGCATCTACGCGCTCGACGCCACGCCGGCCCTCATCATGCTGGCCGGCATCTACTACGGTGCGCAGTACGGTGGCTCCACCACCGCCATCCTGATCAACGTGCCGGGTGAGTCGAGCTCGGTGGTCACCGCCATCGACGGCTACCAGATGGCCCGCCAGGGCCGTGCCGGCTCGGCGCTGGCGGCTGCCGGCCTGGGCTCGTTCTTCGCCGGCACGGTGGGCACGATGATCATCGCCGCCTTCGCGCCGCCGCTCACCGAGCTGGCCTTCAAGTTCGGCCCGGCCGAGTACTTCAGCCTGATGGTGCTGGGCCTGATCGGCGCCGTGGTGCTGGCCTCGGGCTCGCTGGTCAAGGCCATCGCGATGATCGTGCTGGGCCTGCTGCTGGGCCAGATCAACACCGACGTGATCTCGGGCGTGCCGCGCTACAGCTTCGACATCCCGCAGCTCACCGACGGCATCGGCTTCGTGGCCATCGCCATGGGCGTGTTCGGCTTTGGCGAGATCATCGCCAACCTGGGCCAGCCGGCCGAGCACCGCGAGGTCTTCACCAAGGACGTGAAGGGCCTGTGGCCGACCAAGCAGGACTTCAAGGACGCCTTCCCGGCCGTGCTGCGCGGCACCACGCTGGGCTCGCTGCTGGGCGTGCTGCCCGGCGGCGGCGCGCTGCTGGCTGCCTTTGCCGCCTACACGCTCGAGAAGAAGAGCTTCGGCCGCAAGGGCGAGGTGCCCTTCGGCAAGGGCAACATCCGCGGTGTGGCCGGCCCCGAGTCGGCCAACAACGCCGGCGCGCAGACCAGCTTCATCCCGATGCTGACGCTGGGCATCCCGCCCAATGCCGTGATGGCGCTGATGGTGGGTGCGATGACCATCAAGGGCATCCAGCCCGGCCCGCAGGTGATGACCAGCAACCCCGAGCTGTTCTGGGGCCTGATCGCCAGCATGTGGATCGGCAACCTGATGCTGGTGATCCTGAACCTGCCGCTGATCGGCATCTGGATCAAGCTGCTCACGGTGCCCTACCGCTTCCTGTTCCCGGCCATCGTCACCTTCTGCTGCATCGGCACCTACACGCTGAACAACAGCACCTTCGACGTGTTCATGACCGGTGGCTTCGCGCTGGTGGGCTACCTGTTCTACAAGCTGGGCTGCGAGCCGGCGCCGCTGCTGCTGGGCTTCATCCTGGGCCCGATGATGGAAGAGAACCTGCGCCGCGCGCTGCTGCTGTCGCGCGGCGACTGGTCGGCCTTCGTCACCCGCCCGCTGTCGGCCGGCCTGCTGGTGGCCGCGTTCCTGATGATCGTGGTGGTGATGCTGCCGTCGATCAAGGCCAAGCGCGACGAGGCCTTCGTCGAAGATTGATCCACCCCCGAAGCGGCGTCGCCGCTTCCCCCTCAAGGGGGCGCCGCCAGCGGCCCGGCAGAGCCGGTTCCGCGGCGACCGCTGGGTTGGATCGGTGGCGTGCCCTGGCCCCGCTGCGCTCCGATCCACATCGGCCCCTGCGATGTCGATCCATCCAACGGCCCCGTTCACGGGGTCGTTGTGCATTTCGGGCTACGCTTGCACCCTGCCTCATGAGTCGTTCCGCCCCCGATCCCAGCCCGCCGCCCCGCCGCCCACTGCCCGGCGCGCTGGCGCCGCTGGGCGGGCCGGTGTTCCGCGGTCTGTGGATCACCTGGGCGGCGGCCAACCTCACGATGTGGATGAACGATGTCGCGGCCGCCTGGCTGATGACCTCGCTGACCACCGATCCGGTGATGGTGGCCCTGGTGCAGACCGCGTCCACGCTGCCGGTGTTCGTGCTGGGCCTGCCCAGCGGGGCGCTGGCCGACATCCTGGACCGCCGGCGCTACTACGCCGCCACGCAGATCTGGGTGGCCGTGGTGGCGCTGCTGCTGGCCGTGCTGTCGCTCACCGGCGCCATCAGCGCACCGCTGCTGCTGGCGCTCACCTTTGCCAACGGCATCGGCCTGGCGCTGCGCTGGCCGGTGTTCTCGGCCATCGTGCCTTCGGTGGTGCCGCGCGCCGATCTGCCGGCGGCGCTGGCCCTCAACGGCATCTCGATGAACCTGGCGCGCGTGGTCGGCCCGATGCTGGCCGGCGCGCTGCTCACGGTGATGGCCGGCGGCGCGGCGGTGTTCGTGCTCAATGCGCTGCTGGCGGTGATGGCCTCGGTGCTGATCCTGCGCTGGAAATCCGAGCCGCAGGCCAGCGCGCTGCCGGGCGAGCGCTTCGTGGGCGCCATGCGGGTGGGCCTGCACCATGTGGCGCACAACCCGCGCATGCGCATCGTGCTGTTGCGCATCTTTGCGTTCTTTCTGCAGGTGGCGGCGCTCAGTGCGCTGCTGCCGCTGGTGGCGCTGCGCCTGCCCGGGGCCGGGCCGGCCACCTTCACGCTGCTGCTGGCCGGCATCGGCAGCGGGGCCATCGTGGCGGCGCTGTTCTTTCCGGCGCTGCGCGCACGCTTCGACCGCGACACCTTTGTCGGCTTTGCCACCGTGGCGCATGCGCTGCTGTCGGTGGCGGTGGTCTTTGCGCCCAGCCTGTGGCTGGCGCTGCCGGCCATCGCGCTGCTGGGCATGGCCTGGATCTCCACCGCCAACACGCTCAGCGTGGCCGCGCAGATGGCGCTGCCCGACTGGGTGCGCGCACGCGGCATGTCGACCTACCAGATGGCGCTGATGGGTGGCTCGGCGGCCGGCTCGCTGCTGTGGGGCCAGGTGGCCTCGATGAGCAGCGTGCAGACCGCGGTGGTGGTGGCCGCCGTGGCCGGGCCGCTGTTTCTGCTGGCCACGCGGCGCTGGAGCGTGGACGGCGCGGGCGACGCCGACCATTCGCCGGTGGCCGTGCCGGCCACGGCCGAGGCGCCGATGATCCCGATCGAGCCCGACGAAGGCCCGGTGATGGTGACCGTGGAGTACTTTGTCGACCCGGCCCGCGCCGAGGCCTTTGCCCAGGTGATGCAGGCCACGCGCGCCGCGCGCCGGCGCCAGGGCGTGCTGAGCTGGGGCCTGTTCCGCGACACGGCCATGCCCGGGCGCTACCTCGAGTACTTTGTCGACGAGAGCTGGACCGAGCACCTGCGCCGGCAGGAGCGGTTCACCGAGGCCGACCGCGAGCTGCGCGAGCAGCGCCTGGCGTTCCACCTCGGCGCCGAGGCCCCGCGCGTGCAGCGCTACCTGGCCGATCGATCGATGCGTTGAGCGCAAGCCCTGACCGGAGCCCCCCATGACCCACGCCTTCGACTTTCAGAACCCCTACCGCTCGACCCGCCTGCCGGTGTTTGCGCGCAACGTGGTGGCCACCTCGCATCCGCTGGCTGCGCAGGCCGGGCTGCGCATCCTGGCCCAGGGTGGCAATGCGGTGGATGCCGCGGTGGCCACCGCCGCGGTGATGACCCTGGTCGAGCCCTGCAGCAACGGCCTGGGCTCGGATGCCTTCTGCATCCTGTGGGATCCCGCCAGCCAGCGCCTGCAGGGCCTCAATGCCTCGGGCCGCGCGCCGGCAGCCTGGACGCCCGGGTACTTTCACCGCAAGTACGGCGATGGCGCCCATACGCCGCCGGTGCGCGGCTGGGACGCCGTCACCGTGCCCGGTGCCGTGGCCTCGTGGGTGGCCCTGAGCGAGCGCTACGGCAAGCTGCCCTTTGCCGACCTGATGGCCCCGGCCATCGAGGTAGCCGAGCGCGGCTATGCCGTGCCGGTGGTGGTGCAGGAGAAATGGGCCGCCGCGGCCCAGGTGCAGGCCCTGGCCTCGCAGCCGGGCTTTGCCGAGACCTTTCTGCCGCGCGGCCGCGCGCCGGCGGTGGGCGAGCTGTTCCGCTTTGCCGGCGCGGCGCGGGCCCTCAAGGCCATTGCCGCCACCCGCGGCGCCGCCTTCTACGGTGGCGAGATTGCCGAGAGCCTGGCGCGCCAGGCCGCCGCCCAGGGCGGCGCCATGACCGTGGCCGACCTGGCCGCGTACCGCCCGGAATGGGTCGAGCCGATCGGCCAGGACTACCGTGGCCACCGCCTGCACGAGATCCCGCCCAACGGCCAGGGCATCGCGGCGCTGATCGCGCTCGGCATCCTGCGGCACTTTGACGTGGCCGCGCTGGGCGCCGACAGCGTGGCCGCCCAGCACCTGCAGATCGAGGCCATGAAGCTGGCCTTTGCCGATGTCTACCGCTACGTGGCCGAACCCGCCAGCATGGACGTCAGCGCCGCGCAGATGCTCGATGCCGACTACCTGGCCGGGCGTGCAAGGCTGATCGACCCCAAACGCGCGCAAGACTTCGGCGCTGGCAACCCGGTCAAGGGCGGCACCATCTACCTCACCGCGGCCGACGAGAGCGGCATGATGGTCAGCTTCATCCAGAGCAACTACATGGGCTTCGGCTCGGGCGTGGTGGTGCCCGAGTACGGCATCAGCCTGCAGAACCGCGGCCATGCCTTCGGTCTGCAGGCCGGGCCCAACCAGGTGGCACCGGGCAAACGGCCCTTCCACACCATCATCCCGGCCTTCCTTACGAAACAATGCCCCCAGGCGACGCTTGACGCGTCACCGCCCCCCGTGGGGGTGTCACCGAGTGGCAAAGCCACATCGGCGACGATGCTTCAACCGGTGATGAGCTACGGCGTGATGGGCGCCAACATGCAGCCGCAGGGCCACATGCAGACCCTGGTGCGCATGCTCGACTTTGCGCAAAACCCGCAGGCCGCCTGCGACGCGCCACGCTGGCGCTTCAACGCCGGGCTGTCGATCAATGTCGAGTCGGCCATGGCACCGGCCGTGGTGCAGGGCCTGCGCGACCTGGGCCACCAGACCGAGGTGCTGAGCGACAGCTACCAGGACTTCGGCGCCGGCCAGTTCATCTGGCGCCTGGGCGATCCGGCGGCCGAAGGCTATGTGGCGGCCAGCGATCCGCGGCGCGACGGCCTGGCGGCGGGCTGGTAGCCGCGCTGATTCACACCTCGTCAGGCCACGCCGTTGAGTCCGTGCAGCCGGCAGGCCGGCCGCTGCGCCAGCCGCGCCAGCCAGGCGGCCACGGCCGGCAGGCCGGGCCGGCCGGCCAGCGGCGTGTGGTGCCAGCGGTTGGCCGACAGGCCCAGCACCACGTCGGCCAGCGTGAAGGCCTCGCCGCAGACATGCGTCCGGCCATCGCCCAGGTGGGCATCCAGCAATGCCATCAGCCGGTGCCACTGCGCAGTACTGGCCGCCACCTCATCGGCCGGCACCGGCCGGCCGCGCACCAGGGCCACGAAGGCCGCGCGCCAGGCCGGGTTCAGCTCGGCGATCTGCCAGTCCATCCACTGCTCGACCTTTGCACGCTCACCGGCGGCGTTGGGAAGCAGATCCACGCGGCCATGCTGCGCCGCGAGGTAGCGGCAGATTGTGTTCGACTCCCACAGCACCTGCGTGCCGTCCACGATCACCGGCACCATGGCGTTGGGGTTCAGCGCCAGAAAGCCCGGCGCGGTGGGCGCGCGCGTGTCGCCGCCCCAGTCTTCGCGCTCGATCGGCAGGCCGATCTCGGCGCAGGTCCACAGCACCTTGCGCACATTGATCGAGGCCGGCTGGCCCAGCACGCGCAGCACCGCAGGGCCTGAGGCAGGCGGCCGGCTCTCCGGCCGCCCGACGTCGCCTGGCTCGCCGCCCGGCGGTGGGTGAAGCTGGCCCACGGCGCCGGGCGCCTCAGTAGGTGCCGGGGTAGGCGCCACCGTCGAGCAGCAGGTTCTGCCCGGTCAGGTAGCCGGCCTGCGCGCTGCAGATGAAGGCGCAGAAGGCGCCAAACTCGTCGGCCGTGCCAAAGCGCCCGGCCGGAATGCCGCGCGCACGCCGCGCCGCGATCTCGGCCACCGCCACGCCTTCCTTGCTGGCCGCGCCGCGCAGGGTGGTCTGCAGGCGGTCGGTGTCGAAGGCCCCCGGCAACAGGTTGTTGAGCGTGACATTGGCACCGGCCAGCCGCGGCTGGCGCGCCAGCCCGGCGATGAAGCCGGTGAGCCCGCTGCGGGCGCCGTTGGACAGGCCGAGAAAGTCGATCGGCGCCTTCACCGCACCCGAGGTGATGTTGACCACGCGGCCGAAACCGCGCGCGGCCATGCCGTCCACGCAGGCCTTGATCAGCTCGATGGGCGTCAGCATGTTGGCATCCAGCGCCTTGATCCAGGCCTCGCGGTCCCAGTCGCGAAAGTCGCCCGGCGGCGGTCCACCGGCGTTGTTGATCAGGATGTCGACCTGCGGGCAGGCCGCCAGCGCGGCGGCGCGGCCCTCGGCCGTGGTGATGTCGCCGGCCACCGCCTGCACCGTGATGCCGGCGTGCAGCGCCCGCAGCTCGGCCGCGGTGGCCTGCAGGGCATCGGCCCCGCGGGCGGTGACCACCAGGTTCACGCCCTCGCGCGCCAGCGCCTGCGCGCAGCCCTTGCCCAGCCCCTTGCTGGCGGCGCACACCAGCGCCCACTTGCCCTGCAAACCCAGATCCATGTCGTGCTCCAGAGAACGCTCTTCATTGTCCAGGGTACCCAGCGGCACCCACATCACCATCGGCCACCGCCACCCGGCAGGCGCCGCTGGCGCATCGGGGTGTGGGGGGGGGAATTACTTTATCCGCGCCAGCCAGGTCACGCTGCCCAGCACGCACAGGGTGCCGGCCACCAGCCAGCCGGTGAGCGGCTCGCCCAGCAGCACCACGCCCATCAGGATGGTGGAGACCGGCCCCACCATGCCCAGCTGCGAGGCGCGCGACGAGCCGATGCGCTCGATGGCCATCATCACCATCAGCACCGGCGCCACGGTGCACAGCGTGCCGTTGAGCAGCGACAGCCACCACACCGGTGCCGGCACCGCCGCCAGCGTGGCCAGCGGCCGCAGCGCCACGAACTGCAGCAGGCACAGCACGCAGGCCACCGCGCTGGCCCAGCCGGCCAGGCGCAGCGCGCCGATGCGGCGCACCCACTCGCCGCTGTAAATCATGTACAGCGCGTAGCTCAGCGTGCTGGCCAGCACCAGCGCCGCGCCCAGCGCGGCCCGCGGGCCCTCGAAGTGCAGCTCGCGGCCAAACACCAGCAGCAGGCCCACATAGGCCAGCGCCATGGCCAGCCATTGCGCGCGCGTGGCACGCCGGCCGAACAGCCACTGCGACAGCAGCACCACCACGGTGGGCGTGATGTAGAGGATCAGGCGCTCGAGACTGGCACTGATGTACTGCAGGCCCAGAAAATCGAGCGTGCTGCTGAGGTAGTAGCCGGCAAAGCCCAGCGCGGCGACGGCAGCCAGCTCGTGCCGGCCCAGCGCGGCGCGGCCGCGCCCGCCCCACCAGGCCAGCAGCACGAAAAACGGCAGCGCCACCAGCATGCGCAGCATCACCAGGGTCAGCGCGTCCAGCGGCACACCGCTGTCCAGCAGGCTGTGGCGGTAACCCAGTTTCACGATGATGGCCTTGCCCGAGAAGGCCATCGCGCCCGCGATGGCCAGCAGCGGCCCGAGCCACGGCCGCGGCGCGCTGGCGGCAGCGGGCGCGGCAGGTGTGGCAGACGGCATGCGGGCATTGTAGGAAGCCGCTGTGGGCGCCCCCGCGGCCAGCTGCAAGCGCCCGCGCACGCCTGGCAAGGCGTGAAACACCGGCCCGTGCGCGCCAGGCGCGTGGGCGATACTCGCCGCGCACCATGAACACAGCCGCTGTACCTGCCCCCTCGCCCCTTGGCCGCGCCGCGCTGCGCGCAGTGTGTCTGGCCCTGCTGTGTGCGGCGCTGCAGGCCCTGTTGCCGCGCTACACGCTGGGCGCCACCGCACTGGCCCCGCTGAACCTGGTGCTCGGCGTGATGGTGGCCGCCGGCCTGTCGCGCGGGCGCTGGACGGTGCCGGCCGCGCTGCTGGGCGCGATGGCCGGCGACGCGCTGGCCGGCACGGCCGTGGTGCCGCTGCTGGGCCATGCCGCGCTGCTGGCCGTGCAGACCCTGCTGATGGGCTGGCTGATGCGCCATGCCGACGACGCCCAGCTGCTGCAGCTGGACGATGGCGCGCGCCTGCGCCGCTTTGCGCTGCATGCCGCGGCGGCCGCTGCCACGCTGGGCGCGGCCGGTGCCATGGCCACGGCCGCCTGGGCCGACAGCCAGGGCCTGTTCTCGCGCCAGGTGCTGGCCGCGGCCGCCGGCCGCTGGGTGGCCGACTGGGCGGCCATCGTGATCGTGGCGCCGGTGCTGCTGTGCTGGCTGGCGCGGCAGCAGGAGGCCTGGCGCCTGCGCCGCCGCCCGGTGGCCTGGCCGCTGCTGCTGCTGATGGCGGTGATGCTGCCCGGCATCGACCAGGTGGCGCGCCGCGACGAGCTGCGCCTGCAGGTGCGCTTTGACCGCGACACCCATGCGCGCCAGCAGCGGCTGCAGCAGCTGGCCAATGACCCGCTGGCGGCGCTGCTGGCACTGCGCGGCATGCTCGCGGTGGGCGGCGAGGGCCTGGGCGGCCAGGCCTTCGACCCCTGGGCCGGCCTGTGGATGCAGCGCAACCCCGGCCTGCTGGCCGCCGGCTGGCTGGAGCTGGGCAGCGACGGCGCGGCACCGGCGCTGCGCCACCTGTACGCCAGCGCCGCCGGCAGCGACCAGGCCTTGCGCAACGCCCCGGCCCTGGCCGACGCGGCCCGCCAGGCGCTGGCCGACCAGGGCGCCCATGCCCAGCCGGTGGCCCCCGGTGCCCAGACCATGCTGCTGACCCAGGCGCTGCCGGCCGACGGCAACGCACCGCGCCGCGTGATGGTGGCCCTGCTCGACCTGCAGCGCCAGCTCGAGCCGGCCCTGCCCGACGCCGACGACCCCAACCTGCGCCTGTGCGTGTACGACGGCCGCACCCAGGCCACCAGCGGCCTGCAGCGCCTAGCCGGCCCCGAGGCCTGCCAGAACCAGGCCACCGAGGGCGCCACGCGCACCCAGGCCACGCGCCTGACGCTGGCCGACCGCCGGCTCGACCTGCTGCTGATCGAGCCGCCCGGGGCCGACAACCGCCTGTTCACCGCCGCCTGGCTGCTGGCCCTGCCCACGCTCACCGGCATGGCCCTGCTGGCCGTGCTGCTGCTGGCGCTCACCGGCCGGCTGCGCCGCATCGAGGACCGGGTGCGCGAACGCACCGCCGCGCTGCACACCGAGATCGACGAGCGGCGCCAGGCCGAGCGCGTGGCCGCCGAGAGCGAGCAGCGCTTTCGCGCCATCTTCGACAGCGTGCCGATCGGCGTCACGCTGGTCGACAACGCTGGCACCCTGACCATGGTCAACCCGGCCTTCTGCCGCATGATGGGCTGCGAGGCGGCGGCGCTGCTGGGCCGCCCGCTCGACGACATCCGCCTGCCCGATGTGCACGAGGACGACGGCACCGCGGCGGCGCTGGGCGGCGGCGGTGCCACGCGCCAGCGCTACCTCACCACCGACGGCCGCATGCTGCAGGTGGCCGCCAGCCTGCGCACCCTGCACGACGCCAGCGGCGCACCGGTGGCCACGGTGGGTGCGCTGCAGGACCTGACCCAGGTGCTGCGCCTGCGCGAGGCCGAGCGCGAGCGCGACGAGGCGGCCATCGCCATCCGCACCAAGAGCGAGTTCCTGGCGCGGCTGAGCCACGAGCTGCGCGCGCCGCTCAACGCCATCCTCGGCTTTGCGCAGATGCTCGACGACGCCGGCAGCGCCGAAGGCCCGGCCACCGGCGGCAGCCGCCAGCGTGGCCTGGCGCAGATCCGCCAGGCCGGCTGGCACCTGCTGGACATGATCAACGACGTGCTCGACCTCTCGCGCATGGAAGCCGGCAGCCTGCGCCTGCACCTTGAGCCAGTGGCCCTGCCCGACCTGGCCCAGGAGGCCATGGCCATGGTCGAGCCCGCCGCGCTGGCCGCGGGCGTGACGCTGTCGCTGTCGCTGTCGCCGCAGGCCGAGTGGGTGCAGGCCGACCCGATGCGCCTGCGCCAGGTGCTGGTGAACCTGCTGTCCAACGCGGTCAAGTACAACCGCCGTGGCGGCACGGTCGAGCTGCGCACCCGGCCGGCCGGCGTGGGCGAGCTGCGCATCGAGGTCGAAGACAGCGGCCAGGGCATCCCCGAAGAGCGCCTGGGCGAGCTGTTCACGCCCTTCCACCGCCTGGGCCGCGAGCGCGGTGCCACGCCCGGCGCGCTGCACGACCAGGGCACCGGCATCGGCCTGGTGATCTGCCGCAAGCTGCTCGAGCTGATGGCCGGCGATCTGGAGGTGAGCAGCCGCCTGGGCGAAGGCTCGGTGTTCGGCGTGCGCCTGCCGCGCGCCGCCGGCGACACCGCCCATGGCCGGCACAGCGAGGTGCTGTCGAGCCAGCTCACGCCGCTGGCCTCGCAGGTGGCGATCGGCGAGGTGCTCTACATCGAGGACGATGCGCGCGACACCGCCGAGGTGCAGCGCATCCTGGGCAGCCTGCCGGGCGTCAGCCTGCGCTGCGTGGCCACCGCCGCCGACGGCCTGGCCCGCGCCGCGCTGGCCGATCTGGTGCTGCTCGACCTCGACCTGCCCGACCGCCCCGGCATCGAGCTGCTGCGCACGCTGCGCGCCGACCCGCGCATGCGCGAGGTGCCGGTGATCGTGGTCTCGGCCGAAACCCGGCCGCAGCGCATCGACGACTGCATCGAGGCCGGTGCCGCCCAGTTCCTGGCCAAGCCGATCGACGCCGGCCTGCTGCTGCGGGCCGTGGAGGCCGCGCTCAAGGGCGCATGAGAAGGCGGCGCAGGGCGCAAAAAAAGGGGGCCTCGCGGCCCCCTTCTGCATTGGGTTGTTCAGCGGCCGGTGTGGCCGGCCGCTGTCGCTCACTTGGCGAGCTTGAACACCCACATCGAGCCACCCTGCTCGAGGTAGTTGACCTTCTTGGCCACGTCGCCGCCCCACAGCGGCACCGCACCACCCCAGCCCGAAGCCACGGCGACGTACTGCTCGCCCTTGTCTTCCCAGGTGACCGGGGGAGCCACCACGCCGGAGCCGGTCTGGAACTTCCAGACGATCTTGCCGGTCTTGGCATCGGCGGCCTGCAGGAAGCCTTCCGGCGTGCCCCAGAACACCAGGTTGCCGCCGGTGGTCAGCACACCACCCCACAGCGGCGCGTTGTTGGGGGCTTCCCAGACGATCTTGCCGGTCTTGGGATCGATGGCGCGCAGCGCGCCGATCGGACCGTCGTTCAGCGTCTTGATCGTGAAGCCGGCGCCCAGGTAGGCCGCGCCCTTCTTGTAGGTGATCGGCTCGTTCCAGATCTCCATGCCCCATTCGTTGGCCGGCACGTAGAACAGCTTGGTGTCGGGCGAGTAGGCCATCGGCATCTGGTTCTTGCCGCCCAGGAACGAAGGCGCCGAGAACACCGAGTTGCCCTTCTTGCCGTCAGCGCCGGCGGTGGGGTCGCCGGGGCGGTTTTCGGGCACGAAGTTCGGGCGGCCGGTCTTCAGGTCGATGCCGGTGGCCCAGGTGATCTTCTTGACGAACGGGAAGGCGTTGACCAGCTTGCCGGTCTTGGCATCGTTGACGTAGAAGAAGCCGTTGCGGTCGGCCTTGCCGCCCAGCACCTGGCCGCCGTCGTCATAGGTGACGAACTCGTTCACGCCGTCGAAGTCCCAGCCGTCGTTGGGCGTGTTCTGGTAGTGCCACACGATCTGGCCGGTCTTCACGTCGATGGCGACGGTGGAGCAGCTGTAGAGGTTGTCACCCTTGCGCAGGTGGCTGTTCCAGGGCGCCGGGTTGCCGGTGCCGAAGTAGGCCAGGCCGGTCTTGGGGTTGTAGGTGCCGCCCAGCCAGGTGGCCGCGCCGCCGGTCTTCCACAGGTCGCCCGGCCAGCTCTTGCCGGTGGTGCCCGAGACACCGTTGTCGGTGGCGTTGCCGTCCTTGTCGAACTTCTTGCCCATGTGGCCTTCGACCACCGGGCGCACCCAGACCAGCGCGCCGGTCTTGGGGTTGCGCGCCTCGACGCGGCCGATCACGCCGAACTCGCCACCCGACACGCCGGTGAGCAGCAGGCCGCCGGCGATCAGCGGCGCCGCGCTGGCCGAGTAGCCGGCGGCGTAGTCGTCGATCTTTTCCTTCCACACGACATCGCCGGTGTCCTTGTTCAGCGCCACCAGCTGGGCATCCAGCGTGGCGAAGATCACCAGGTTGTCATAGATCGCGGCGCCGCGGTTGATCACGTCGCAGCAGGGCATGATGCCGTCGGGCAGGCGGTGCTCGTACTTCCAGAGCTTGGCGCCGGTCTTGGCGTCGAGCGCGAAGATGCGCGAGTACGAGGCCGTGACGTACATCTTGCCGTCGTGCACGATGGGCTGGGTTTCCTGGCCGCGCTGCTTTTCGCCACCGAACGAGAACGACCACACCGGCACCAGCTTGCTGACGTTGCCGGTGTTGATCGACTTCAGCGGCGAGTAGCGCTGGCCTTGCGGGCCGATGCCCCAGCTCAGAACGTCACCGGTGGACTTGGCGTCGTTCTCGATCATCTGATCGGTCACGCCGGCGGCTTGCGCTGCCTGCGGGCCCATCGCGGCGCAGCCGGCCGCCACCAGAAAGCTCAACAATTTGATTCGCATTTGAGGGTCTCCTCCAGAGGAAGGTGTGTCACACCGGGAACCAGACCCGATGCTTCGGGAAGATTTCCCGGCAACTAGCGTGCCACCTTTGGCCGGCGCCGAGACGGTGGTTTTTTCAGTGCTTACCCGAGGCTTGTTGCTCCAGGCTCGCACAGCCGGGGCCGCAAGGTCATGGCACACGCGGGCGCTGCAGCGCGGCCCGCTCGTAGCGCGGGTACAGGTGTGCCACGTTGCGGGTGTACTCGGCCGGCCAGGCGGCCCAGCGGCGGAAGGGCTCGGGCACCGGTCCGCGCAGCACCTCGTTCATCTCCCAGCCGGCCTCGGCCCAACGTGTGAACTGAGCGTCAAGCCACTGCAGGTAGCTGCGGGTCTGCTGCAGGCCGTGGCCATCGGCATGCACCGGCCCGTGGCTGGGCACCACGGTGCCCAGCTTCAGGCCGGCCAGCAGCTCCAGCGAGGCCAGCCAGGCCTTGGCATCGGCATGCGGCGTGGTGGGCATGCGGTCGGCAAACACCAGGCCGCCGACAAAGGCCACGCCCCGCGCGCGATCCACCAGCACCAGGTCGCTGTCGGTGTGGCCCTTGACCTCGCGCAACTCGAATTCGCGCTGGCCGATGCGCAGCGGCCCGGGGCCGATGGTCTGCGTGGGCAGGCGCGCCTCGGTGCCCTTCATCCAGTCGCCGCACAGGCGGTAGAGGTTGTCCTCGTAGGCCCGGGCCTCGCGCGCCATGCCGGCGCGGGTGATGGCGGTGGCCAGGATCGGCACATCGGCAAAGGCCTGGTTGCCGAGAAAGTAGTCGGGGTGCAGGTTCAGGTGCAGCACCTGCAGCACCGGCTCGCGCGTCGTGCGCTCGATCAGCGCGCGCAGCTGCTCGCCATAGCGCCGGCTGGGGCCGGTGTTGATCACCAGCACGCCAGAGCCGGTGGCAATGAAGCCGGTGTTGATGATGTTGCAGCCATTGGCCGGGCTGAAGTCGTCGTTGGCGCCCTCCACCACCCACACGCCCTCGGCCAGCGCACGCGCCTTCAGGCCGTAGTCCAGCCGCGCCACATTGGCCTGTGCGGTGGCGGCGGGCGGCGGCGCCGCGCTCATGACCGGCGTGCCCGGGGCCTGCGCCACCAGCGGCGGCGTGGCCAGCACCGCCGCGGTGGCCAGCGCCAGCATGGCCGGGCGGGCGCAGGCACGCACCAGCCGGCCTGCGGCGCTGCGGGTGCCTGCGTGGGTGCTGGCTCGGCTGTTGTCGCGGCTGCTGTCGCCGCGATTGGCGGTGGTGTCTGTGCGGCGGCTTGCGCTGCTGCGTTCGGGCCTGTCCATCACTCCACCCGGCTGTCGATGCGGTTGCCGTTGTTGTCGACACCCACAATGCGCAGCGGTCCGGGCGGGCGCGCGCTGAAGTCGAAGCTGAACACCGGGTTCTCGCTTACCGGCTCGAAGGTGTGGATGCGCAGCAGCTCGCGCTCGCGGCCATCGCGCACGGTCAGGCGGCTGACGTAGAAGGCCGGGATGCCGTTGACCAGGCCGGTGTCCATGGGATGCATGATGCGCACGCGCAGCCGCGCCGCGCTGTCGCCCGGCCCCGGCGTGCTGGCGGCAAACAGGCGCCCGCTGACCTGGCCCAGGGTCTGGCTCCAGCTGCCATCGGCGCGGGTGCCACCGGGCACGGTGCAGCCGCCGCCGGCCGAGTCAACCAGCACCCCGCCCACATGCCACACGCCGTCGGCCAGCAAGGCCGCGGCACGCACCGGCGAGGCCTGCTCCAGCTTGAAGCGAAAACCCACCACCGGCTGGGCCGCCATGGGCTGCAGCTCGAGCACCTTGCGAATCGGGTTGCGATCGACCAGCACCACGATGCGCTGCACCCCGGGCAAGGCCGCGCTGACCGTGATCGGCACGTTCATCGGGTCTTCGGCAAAGGCCGGGCCGAGCACCTTGACCCGCTCGTCGAACACCACCCGGGCCTTGGCGCCAAGGAACTCTTTTTTCAGCTCGGGCCACTGGTGGCTCTTGAACGGATCACCGTGAAACGGGTCGGCCGCGGCCACCGCCGCGCAGGCGAGCGCCGGCACCAGCATGGCGCTGCCCAGCAGCAGGTGTCGGCGGTGCATGGCGCGGGTTCCGGACGGAGGGCGACTCACGGGTGGGCGACTCACGGGTGGGCGGTTCAGCGGCGCGCGCTGGGCGCCCGGTTCACCAGCGGTGCTGCCAGCGCGCCGACAACAACAGCGCGCGCGGCACACCGGGCTCGAAGAAGCGGCCATTGCCGTCGTTGACGATCACGCTGCCCACGTAGCGGCGGTCGAACAGGTTGTCGACGCGGGCCAGCAGCTCCAGCGCATCGGTGGGGCCCAGCGCCAGCGAGTGCGACCAGCGCAGGTGGGCCAGCGCATGGCCCGGGGCGTACACCGTGTTGGCGTCGTTGGCGGCCATGCGGCCCATGGCGCGCCACTCGAGCGCCAGCTCGCCCGGCAGCAGGCCGGGCCGCCAGGCCGCCTCGGCCCAGGCGCTGGCACCCACCGTGCCCGAGATGCGGTTGCCGGCCACCGCGCTGCCGATGCTGTGGCGGTACTCGGCCTCCAGCCAGCTGGCCGAGGCCTGCAGGCGCAGGCCGGGCATCACGCGCCAGGCGCCCGACAGCTCGGCGCCGTGGCGGCGCGTGGCGCCGACGTTCTGGAACACCGAGCGGCCGCCGGTGTTGCTGAGCACGCCGATCTCGTTGTCGGTGCTGGCCGAGAACAGCGCCAGCTCGGCCGACGCGGCCGCGCCGAGCCACTTGCTGCCCAGCTCGAACTGCCGGCTGGTCTGGCCGGCCAGCTGGCGGTTGAAGCCGCCGCCGGTCTGGGTGCTGGGCGCATAGGCCAGCTCGCCCAGCGTGGGCGACTCGAAGCCGCGCGCGGCGCTGGCATGCAGCGCCCAGCCCGGCATCAGCGTCCAGCGCAGGCCGGCCACCGGGTTGGTGTAGCGGTAGCGCAGCTCGCCGGAATCGTTGCCGTTGGCCAGGAACTCGTCGTCGGTGCGCATCGTCACCTCGCCGCTGCGCAGGCCGCCGGTAAAGGCCAGCGACGTGCCCAGCGGCCACAGCAGCTGGGCATAGGCCTCGCGGGAATCGGCGTGGTTGACCTCCTTGCGCCGCTGCTCGCCGACCACGCCCTTGGCGGTGGGCGCGGTGGCCGGGCCGGTGTAGTTGCGGTGGCCGCGGCGGTCGTCGCGCTGACCCTCGGCGGTGACGCCGGTGACCAGATCGCCGCCGCCCAGCTGCCACTCGAGCTTGGCATCCAGGCCCTGGTAGGTGCGGTCGAAGTCAACCACGCCGCCGCCGTGGGTGGCGCTGGTCTGCACCGAGGCCGGAATGGCCTGCCAGCCGGTGACGCCGCGCGAGCCGGCGTAAGCCGTGAGCGACGAGGCGCGCAGCACGCCGCCCTCGGCAAACGCGTGGCGCCAGTTCACCCCCAGCTGGGTCTGGCGGATGGTCTTGCGGGTGTTGTACTCCAGCGCCTGGGGCGTGGTCGACCGCGCATCCAGCGCAAACTGGCCGGGCGACAGGCCCAGCGGGTCTTGCGCCCGCTGGTCGTGGTTGGAGACCAGCAGCACCACGCTGTCGCGCTCGCCGCGCCAGCCCAGGCGCACATTGGCCAGCTGGCGGTCGGCCGCGCTCTGCGGTCGAAAGCCATCCAGCTCGGCGCGCGTGATGCTGGCGCGCAGATCGAAGCCGCTGCCCAGCGGCGTGGCCAGGCCCAGGCGCAGCTGGTGCAGGCCGAAGCTGCCCAGGTCGACCCCGACCTCGCTTTGCGCCGCGCGCACCGGCGCGGAGAACACCGCCACCACACCACCCGAGCTGTTGCCGTACAGCACCGAGAACGGCCCGCGCAGCACCTCGATGCGCTCGGCGCCCGACAGGTCGAAGTGCGCCACCTGGCCCTGACCGTCGGGCATGGTGGCCGGAATGCCATCGGTGTAGAGCCGCAGGCCACGCACGCCGAAGGCGGCACGCGCGCCGAAGCCGCGCGAGCTCATCTGCAGATCCTGCGCGTAGTTGCTGCGGTTGTTGACCACCAGGCCCGGCACGCGCGCCAGCGCCTCCGACAAATTGATCATCGGCCCGGCATCGCGCAGCGCCGCGGCATCGACGGCCGTGATGGCATAGGGCGTGTCGAGCAGGCGCTGCACGCGCGGCGAGCCGGTGATCACCACCGTGTCGGCCACGGCATCGCCCGCGGCCTGGGCCAGCACGGCAGTGGGCAGCCCGGCCAGGCCACAGGCCAGCGCAACGGGGGCAAGACGGAATCGAAGAGAAATCATGGAACGCAGCAGGGAGCAGGTGAACACGCAAACGGCACTGCGCCACGCGGATACGTGGACGGCCAGGGCCGCACTGTCGCTGTGCCACGGTGGCGTCACCAACCCGGCATTTACCCGGGCGCTGCTGCAAATCGGATCAACCCGGATGCGCATTTGGTATCGTGTCGCCAAGTGGCACGACAAGCCGCATGTCAGGGATTGGAATCACGATGTATCGAATGCCGCTTTTCCGGCCGATGCCCCAGCTGCGGCCACGCCACAGTGCGGGGCGTGCAGCTGGCGAGCCCACAGGCCCGCCGACCCGGTGCCCAGCCACGCGCCGCGCAGTGAACGGATCAGTGCCATGACCCGGATCTATCTTGTCGACGACCAGGCCATCTTGCGCGATGGCCTGCAGGCGCTGCTCGAATCGGCCGGCCATGAGGTCGTGGGCACGGCCAGCGAGCCAACCCAGGCTGTTGCAGAAGCACAACAGCGCCAGGCGCAGGTGATGCTGCTCGACCTGGGCCTGGGCGAGCGCTCGGGTTTCGAGGTGCTGCACGAGCTGCGGCGCCGCGACGCCACGGTGCGCGCCGTGGTGCTGACCATGTCGGAGCAGCCACGCCATGTGGCCGAGGCCGTGCGCCTGGGCGCCTCGGGCTATGTGCTCAAGGATGCCGGCGCCGCCGAGCTGCTGCAGGCCATCGACGCGGTGGCCGCCGGCCGCCGCTTCTTCGGCCCGCAGGTGGCCGACCTGGCCTTGCAGGCACTCACCGCCCCCACCACCGACGACGCGTTTGCCACGCTGTCACCACGCGAGCGCCAGATCATCACGATGGTGGTCAACGGCCTGTCCAGCGCCGCCATCGGCGTGCAGCTGCACCTCTCGCCCAAGACCGTGGACACCTACCGCAGCCGCATCATGGCCAAGCTGGGCGTGCACGGCGTGACCGGCCTGGTACGCCTGGCGGTGCGCGAGGGGTTGGTGGAAAAGTAGCTGGGGCACCCGGCGCCGCGGGTACGCGGCGCCACCCGCCGGGCGGGTGCGCGGGCCTGCTTGGGAGCGGCCCGGCGCTGGCCCGCGGATGGGGCACCCGGCGCCGCACGCTGCGCTCAGAGCGCGCAGCTGCGAAACCCGCAGAACAGCTCGTCGGCGGCGGCCGGCACAAAGCGGCGGGCGCGGGCGTGGCGCAGGCGCGGGCTGGCCAGCAGGGTGGCGCCGCGCAGCACGCGCTGGCCTGGCAGCACCTGCAGTGCGGCCGGTGCGCCGGGCCAGGCACGGGCGCTGCCGGCCGTCCACTCGAGCACCTCGCCCCACACAAAGCCGCGCTGCGTGGCACGCGCTGCGGCCAGCTCCCATTCGGGCTCGGTGGGCAGGCGGCGGCCGGCCCAGCGACACCAGGCCTCGGCCTCGTGGGCGCTGACATGCAGCACCGGCTGTGCACCGGGCACGCGCTGCATGCGGCCCTGGCGGCGCGCCAGCACGCCACCGGTGACCTGCTCGACATAGCGCGGGGCGCGGCGGGTGGTGGCCTCCAGCCACTCCCAGCCCTCGTGGCCCCACCAGCGGCGCTGGTCGTAGCCGCCATCGTCGATGAACTCGGCATAGGCGGCCCAGCCCACCGGCTGGGCATCGATCTCGAACTCGGGCACGCTCAGCTCGTGCGCCCAGCACTCGTTGTCGGGCACGTAGCCACCGCGCGCCGAGCCCAGCTGCATGCGCTGGCCGGGCATGCCGATGGCGTCGCGCCGCGTGCGGGCCGGCAGCTCGGGCAGCCAGCCGGCCTGCTGCGGCCCGTTCAGGCGGTCAGGGCCCAGGTCGAGCGCCTGGGCCAGCACCGCCAGCGTCTCGCCCACCGCGTCTTCGTGCAACAAGGCCATGCGAAACACGTGCAGGGCGGCATCGTCCACGGGCCCGGGGCCGAGCTTGTCCAGCAGCTCGAGCGTGGCCTCCAGCGTGCTGCCCAGGTAGCGGCGCAGCGCCTCGGCGCCGGGCAGCGCGTCCTGCCAGCGCTCGGCGCGGGTCAGCGACTGGGGATCGAACCAGGCATCGGCACAGGGCTCGGTCGAAGCCAGGCGCAGGCCCGCCGGATCGGCCGCCGCACCGCGGCCGCGCTGCACGTGGCGGGCGATCCAGTATTCCTGGTACCAGGCGGCATGGCCCACCCACCACAGCGGCGGGTCGAAGTCGTCGAAGGGCACCCGAAAGCTCAGGTCCTCGAAGGCCGCCAGCCAGCCCAGCGTGCGGCTGCGGGCGTCCATCAGCGCCAGCGACAGCAGGTCGGCGCCGGCCTGGCGCATGGCCTGGGCGTCGTGCACCGCCGGGTTGATCAGCGAGGTGCCGGTGGACATGGTGGGCGCCGGGCCTTCGCTGCGGGGGTGCTGACGATGGCCCGGTGCACCGGCCGGTCAGTCGTTGACCGCCGGCCGCGCCACCAGCGACAAGGCCGGCCCGAAGCGCTTGCGCACCGCCGCCTCGATGCCCGCGGCATCCAGCCCGCACAGCGCCAGCAGCCGCGCCGGATCGCCATGCTCGATGAACTCGTCGGGCAGGCCCAGGTGCAGCAGCGGCACGCTGATGCCGGCGGCGGCCAGCGCCTCGCCCACGGCACTGCCGGCACCACCGGCGATGCAGCCTTCCTCGATCGTCACCAGCGCGTCGTGGCTTCGTGCCAGGCTGCACAGCAGCTCGGTGTCGAGCGGCTTGGCAAAGCGCATGTTGGCCACGCTGGCATCCAGCGCCTCGGCCGCGGCCAGCGCCGGGTGCAGCAGCGTGCCGAAGGCCAGGATGGCGATGCGCCGTGCCGCCACGCCACCCGCCCCCTGCGGCAGGCTGCTGTTGCGGCGCATTTCGCCCCGGCCCCAGGGCAGTTCGGCCAGGCCGGGCTCGATGGCGCGACCGATGCCGGCGCCGCGCGGATAGCGCACCGCGGTCGGGTGATCGCGCCGGTAGGCGGTGGTCAGCGCTTTGCGGCATTCGTCCTCGTCGGACGGGGTGAGCACGGCCATGTTCGGCACACAGCGCAGGAAGGCGATGTCGTAGGCGCCGGCATGCGTGGCGCCGTCGGCGCCCACCAGGCCGGCGCGGTCGAGCGCCAACATCACCGGCAGGTTCTGCAGCGCCACATCGTGGATCAGCTGGTCGTAGCCGCGCTGCAGAAAGGTGGAGTAGATCGCCAGCACCGGCTTGAAGCCCTCGCAGGCCAGGCCGCCGGCAAAGGTGACGGCATGCTGCTCGGCAATGCCCACGTCGTGGTAGCGCTTGGGAAAGCGCTGCTCGAACTCGACCATGCCCGAGCCCTCACGCATGGCGGGCGTGATGCCCACCAGGCGGGGGTCGGCCGCGGCCATGTCGCACAGCCACTGGCCGAACACCTGGGTGAAGGTGGTCTTGGGCGGCGCGCTGGGCTTGGTCAGGCCCACGCTGGGGTCGAACTTGCCCGGGCCGTGGTAGTTGATCGGGTCGGCTTCGGCCAGCTTGTAGCCGTAGCCCTTCTTGGTGACCACGTGCAGGAACTGCGGGCCGCGCTTGTCGCGCAGGTTCTCCAACGTGGGAATCAGCGCGTCGAGGTCATGGCCGTCGATCGGGCCCACATAGGTGAAGCCCAGCTCCTCGAAGATGGTGCCGGGCACCACCATGCCCTTGGTGTGCTCCTCGAAGCGGCGCGCAAACTCGTACAGCGGCGTGTTCTTGAGCACGCTCTTGGCGCCCTCGCGCGCGGCGCTGTAGAAATTGCCGCTCATCAGGCGTGCCAGGTGCTTGTTCAGCGCACCCACCGGCGGGCTGATCGACATGTCGTTGTCGTTGAGCACCACCAGCATGTCGGCCGGGCCCACGCCATGCGGCGATCCGCCGTGGTTCATGGCCTCGAAGGCCATGCCGCCGGTCAGCGCGCCATCGCCGATCACCGCCACCACATGGCGGCGCTCGCCCTTCAGCTTGGCGGCGTGGGCCATGCCCAGCGCGGCCGAGATGCTGGTGCTGGAATGGCCGGTGCCGAAGGTGTCGTAGTCGCTCTCGGCGCGGCGCGGAAAGCCGCTGATGCCGCCCATCTGCTTGAGCGTGGCCATGGCCTCGCGCCGGCCGGTGAGGATCTTGTGCGGATAGGTCTGGTGGCCCACGTCCCACACCAGGCGGTCGTGCGGCGTGTCGAACACATAGTGCAGCGCGATGGTGAGCTCCACCGTGCCGAGGTTGGACGACAGATGGCCGCCGGTCTTGGCCACGCTTTCGAGCAGATAGGCCCGCAGCTCCTGCGCCAGCGTGCGCAGCTGCGGCCGCGACAGGCGGCGCAGCTCGGCCGGGGTGGAAATGGTGTGCAGCAGCGAATAAGGCATGGGCGTGAACTCCAGAAGCCGCGGCTCAGCAGTCGCGGTCGACGACCATGTCGGCCAGCTGGCGCAGATCGCCGATCTCGGTGAGGCCGCTGCGCGACAGCGCATCCACGGCAGCCGCATGCAGTGCATGCGCCTGGCGGCGGGCCTCGTCGAGGCCCAGCACGGTGACATAGGTCGGCTTGTTGGCGTCGAGGTCCTTGCCGGCGGTCTTGCCCAGGGTCTCGGAAGCCTGGGTCACGTCGAGGATGTCGTCGACCACCTGGAAGGCCAGGCCCAGCGCCGCCCCGAAATCGGACAACGCCGCCCAGGCCGTGGCGTCGCAGGGGCCGGTGGCGGCCCCCATCAGCACGCTGGCCTGCAGCAGCGCGCCGGTCTTGCGGCGGTGCATGTTGCGCAGCGCCGCCTCGTCGAGTGGCTTGCCGGTGGCCGCCAGGTCGATGGCCTGGCCACCGGCCATGCCGGCGTGGCCCGCGGAACGCGCCAGCAGCGCCACCAGGCGGGCCTGCAGCGCCGGCGGCAGGCCGGGCTCGGCATCGGGCGTCAGCACCTCGAAGGCCAGGGCCTGCATGGCATCTCCGGCCAGCATGGCCGTGGCCTCGCCGAACTGCACATGCACGGTGGGCTTGCCGCGGCGCAGCACGTCGTTGTCCATGCAGGGCATGTCGTCGTGCACCAGCGAGTAGGCGTGGATCAGCTCCACCGCCACGGCGGCACGCATGGCGGCAGCGCAATGGCCTTGCACCGCCTCGGCGGCGGCGCAGACCAGCAGCGGGCGCAGGCGCTTGCCGCCGTCGAGCACGCCGTAGCGCATGGCCGCGCCCAGGCCCGCCGGCGCGTCGGCAGGCACCCAGGCGCCGAGCGCCTGCTCCACCTGCACCAGCTGCTCGCGCACCCAGGCCTCGAAGCGCTCGCCAGACAGCACGGCGCTCACTGCACCACCCTCTGCGCCGTGCGCTGCGGGATTCGCGCTGGGGAACGGCCCGGCGGGCTCATGCACCGGTCCACTCGGTCAGCTGGCCGTCTTCCAGCACCTTGACCTGCGACTCCACCGCCTGCAGGCGCTCGCGGCACAGGGCCAGCAGCGCGCTGCCGCGCTGGTAGTGGCCCAGCAGGCCGTCCAGCGGCAGCTGCCCGCCTTCCATGGCCTGCACCAGGCGCTCGAGTTCGGCCAGCGCGTCTTCGTAACGGTCGGGCAGGTCAGGCGCGGATGCGGTGGCGGTCATGGGGGCGGCAGGTCTGGGCAATCCGCGATTTTAGTCGCGCCGCCGAGGGGCCCCGTCCAGCGGCCGGACAGGCCAATCCACCCGGCGGGCTACAATGCGGCCTCGACGGTCACCCGCGTTTCGCGAGGTGGCCGTTTTCATCATCGACAGTCCCATCCCGCGGGGCCACCGGGTGGGGGGTTTTTGACATCCTTTTTGGGAGATCCTGGGGATCATGTCGGACCTGAGCGCCAGTCTCGAAGCTCTTGCGCGCAACCAGCACCGTGTCGACGACCGGTCCGCGCGCTCGCAACTCTCCGTCACCACCTATTTCTCGGACGATCTGTTTCGTCGCGAGATGGAGCTGATCTACCAGCACGGCCCGCGCTACCTGGGGCATGAGCTGGCGGTGCCCGAGGTGGGTGATTTCTACGCCCTGCCGCAAGAAGGCGAAGGCCGTGCGCTGGTGCGCACGCCGCAGGGCGTGGAGCTGATCTCGAACGTCTGCCGGCACCGCCAGGCGGTGATGCTGCGCGGGCGGGGCAACACCCGGACCAATGGCGGCGGCGGCAACATCGTGTGCCCGCTGCACCGCTGGACCTACGATCTGCAGGGCCAGCTGCTGGGCGCACCGCTGTTCGACCACGACCCCTGCCTGAACCTCAACCGCTACCGCACGCGCAGCTGGAACGGCATGGTGTTCGAGGACAACGGCCGCGACATCGGCGCCGAGCTGGGCCAGGTGGGCCCGCGCGCCGACCTCGACTTCTCGGGCTATGTGCTCGACAAGGTGCACATCCACGAGTGCGACTACAACTGGAAGACCTTCATCGAGGTCTACCTCGAGGACTACCACGTCGGGCCCTTTCACCCGGGGCTGGGCCGCTTCGTCACCTGCGACGACCTGCGCTGGGAGTTCAGCCCGCACCACTCGGTGCAGACCGTGGGCATCAACGACTCGCTGCGCCAGGCCGGCTCGCCGGCCTACAAGCGCTGGCACGAGGCGGTGCTGGCGCTGGGCAACGGCGCGCCGCCCAAGCAGGGCGCGATCTGGCTGACCTACTACCCGAACATCATGGTCGAGTGGTATCCGCATGTGCTGGTGGTCTCGACGCTGTACCCCAAGGGGCCGCAGAAGACGCTGAACATGGTGGAGTTCTACTACCCCGAGGAGATCGCCGCCTTCGAGCGCGAGTTCATCGAGGCCGAGCAGAACGCCTACATGGAAACCTGCGTCGAGGACGACGAGATAGCGCTGCGCATGGACGCTGGCCGCCGTGCGCTGATGGAACGCGGCGACGATGAAGCCGGCCCGTACCAGAGCCCGATGGAAGACGGCATGCGCCACTTCCACGAGTGGTACCGGCGCGTGATGGGCATCGGCCGCGCCCCCTGGTGACCGGAGCCCCCGGCTTGCCGGGTACGGCAAGCCACCCCCGTGGCCCCGTGAGGGGCCGCTTCGCAGCCCTGGGGTAGCGCGGCCGCTTCGGAGCGGCCGGGCGCTGCCCGCGCTTCCCTTCGACGAGGTCGTTCCCTTCGATGGGGATCGCTACGTTCAGCGAGCTGCTACCTTTCGCAGGAGCTCGATCAGCATCAGCCGCTCGGCACGGGTGAGCCGGCTGTCGAGTTCGCGCTCCATCGGCACGGCAGCGGTGGCGCCGGCCTCGGCCACGCGCTGACCTTCCGGCGTGAGCACCACGTTGTGGCTGCGGCGGTCGGCCTCGCTGCGCTCGCGGCGGATCAGCTCGCGCTGCTGCAGGCGGTCGAGCAGCAGCGTCAGGTTGGGCGCCGACAGCGCCAGTGCCTGGCCCAGGCGCTTGGGCGGCAGCGGCCCGTTGGCCAGCAGCAGCAGCAGCAGCGAGTACTCCACCTTGCGCAGGTTCAGCGGCTCGCCGACATGGCGGTAGAAGGTGTCCATGGTGGTCACCGTGGCGGTGGCCAGGTGAAAGCCCAGCACCTCCTCGAGTGCGCCCAGCGACAGCGCCTGGCCGGCGGTTCGCGTGGCCATCAGACGGCCACCCGCGCCAGGTGCGGCAGCACCGCGCCGCGCCGGCCCACACGCGCCCAGTGCACCTGGGCCTGCGGCAGCAGCCAGTCGATGCCGTGGCGGGCGGCGTCCAGCCAATCCTGCGCGCTGCGGCCGCCGGGGGCCGGCGCACGCGCCGGGTTGGCGCTGCAGCGGGCAATGCGCGCCCAGGCCCAGGCCAGCAAGGCATGGCCCACGCCGGCCAGCATGTCATCGGCCACGCGCAGCGGGTATTCGGCATCGCCATCGCGGCCGGTCAGCAGCGCGGCCAGGGCCTGGCGCCAGGCGTCGAGCTGCGCGTCCAGCGCCTCGGCAAAGGGCTGCAGCGCGGCATCGGTGCGGCACAACACGGCCTCGGCGGCCAGCTCGTCGATCAGGACGCCGGCGCGCTGGCCCCCGTCGTCGAGCAGCTTGCGCAGCACCAGGTCGATGGCCTGGATCTCGTTGGTGCCCTCGTAGATCATGGCGATGCGGCTGTCGCGCACCGTCTGCTCGATGCCGTACTCGGCCACGAAGCCATAGCCGCCCCAGGCCTGCAGGGCGTCGTCGGCGCCGCGGTGGCCCAGCTCGGTGAAGAAGGCCTTGGCCACCGGGGTGAGGATGGCCACCTGGCCAGCCGCTGCGGCGCGGCGCGTGGCATCGGGGTGCTGCGCGGCCTCGTCGAGCAGCATGGCGCAGCGCAGGGCCACCACGCGGGCGGCATCCGTGCGCGCGCGCAGGCCCAGCAGCAGGCGGCGCATGGCCGGGTGCCAGGCGATGGGGTCGCCGCCCTGCTCCGGGCTGGCGCCTGGCGGCTGCGACGGCGCGCGCATCTGCACCCGCCCGGCCGCATAGCGCCAGGCGTTCTGCGTGGCGGCCTCCAGGTGGCCCAGGCCCTGCATGGCCACATGCAGGCGGGCCGAGTTCATCATCCTGAACATGGCGGCCAGGCCGCGGTGCGGCTCGCCGATCAGCCAGCCCTCGGCCTGCTCAAAGCGCATCTGGCAGGTGGCGCTGCCATGGATGCCCATCTTGTGCTCGATGCCGTCGCAATGCACCGCGTTGCGCTGTCCGTCCGGCAGGATCTTCGGCACCAGCGCCAGCGACAGGCCCTTGCTGCCCGCGCCGGCACCGGGCAGGCGGCACAGCACCAGGTGCACGATGTTGTCGCTGAGGTCGTGCTCGCCGCCGCTGATGAAGACCTTGCTGCCGCTGATGCGCAGCGGCGCGCCGTTGGCGGCAGGCTGGCCAGCCACCAGCTCGGCGCGGGTGCGCACCTGGCCCAGGTCGCTGCCGGCCTGCGGCTCGGTCAGGCACATGGTGGCCAGCCATTGGCCGCTCACCAGCGGCGCCAGGTAGCGCGCGCGCAGCTCGGGCACGGCGTCGTGGCGCACCACCTCGCAGGCGCCGTGCAGCAGGCCGGGGTACATGGTCCAGCCATGGTTGGCGGCCGCGATCATCTCGTTGAGCGGCATGTTCAGGGCCGCGGGCAGGCCCTGACCGCCGTCCTCGGGCGCGGCGGCCAGCGCCGGCCAGCCGCCCTGCACATAGGCGGCCCAGGCCTCGCGAAAGCCCGGCGGCGTGACCACGCCCTGGGGCGACCAGCGGCAACCCACGCGGTCGCCGCCGGCATTCAAAGGCGCCAGCACCTGCGAGGCAAAGCGGCCGGCTTCGCTCAGCACCTGGGCGGCGGTGTCGGCATCCAGCTCGGCATGGGCGGGCAGCGTGGCCCACTGGGCCGGCGCATCGAGCACCTGCACCAGCACATGCAGCATGTCGGCCACCGGGGCCTGGTAGGTCCACATCGTTCTCGCTCCCTATGGATTGACCGGCAAGCGCTGCGCGGCTGGCGTGGCAAGCAGGCTCAGCCTGGCTCGCGCCGCGCCGCCGTGCGCCTGTGCGGCCGGCAGCCGCGGCCCGGGATGTGTGCGCGCAGCAGGTTCATCGCTGCCTGGTCAGGCCTGCTTCTTGGCGGCGCCCAGGTAGGTCTCGACCACGCGCGGATCATGGGCCAGCGCGCTGGCGGGGCCTTCCAGCGCAAAGGCACCGGTCTCGAGCACATAGCCGTGGTCGGCCACCTCCAGCGCGGCGCGGGCGTTCTGCTCGACCAGCAGGATGGAGACGCCCTGCTCGCGCAGCGACGCGATGATGCGGAAGATCTCGCGCACGATCAACGGCGCCAGGCCCAGGCTGGGTTCGTCCAGCATCAGCAGCTTGGGGCCCGACATCAGCGCGCGGCCCACGGCCAGCATCTGCCGCTCGCCGCCCGACAGCGTGCCGGCCAGCTGGGCACGGCGCTCCTTCAGGCGCGGAAAGGTGGTGTACACGCGCTCCAGCGCGTCCTTCCAGTCGCGGCGCTGCTTCATCGCGCGCCAGGCGCCGAGCACCAGGTTGTCCTCGACCGGCATGGTGCCGAACAGCTCGCGTTTCTCGGGCACCAGGGCCATGCCCAGCATCACGCGCTCTTCGAGCGTGACGTCGGCCAGGTCGGTGCCGTCGAACACGATCTGGCCGCGCGCCGGCAACACTGCCATCAGCGCGTTCAGCGTGGTGCTCTTGCCGGCGCCGTTGGGGCCGATGATGGTGATGACCTGGCCCTTGGCCAGCCCGAAGTTCAGGCCCGACAGCACCTCGGCGCGGCCGTAGCCGGCGTGGAGGTCTCGCACTTCCAACAAGGCTGCCATGTCTAGTGTTCCGTTCCAAGGTAGGCGGCGCGCACCACCGGGCTGGCCTGCACCTCGTCGGGCGTGCCTTCGATCAGCTTGGTGCCGAACTCCATGACCACGATGCGGTCGACCAGGCCCATCACGAAGTCCATGTCGTGCTCGACCAGCAGGATGCTCATGCCCTCGCGCTTGAGCTGGCGCAGCACGTCGGCCAGGGCCTGCTTCTCCTTGTGGCGCAGGCCGGCGGCAGGCTCGTCCAGCAGCAGCAGGGCCGGGTCGGTGCACAGCGCGCGGGCAATCTCCATCAGGCGCTGCGGGCCCAGCGCCAGGTTGCCCGCCAGTTCGTGCATCTGGCCGTCCATGCCGATGCGCCTGAGCTGCGCCTCGGCCTCGGCAAACAGGCGCCGCTCTTCGGCGCGATCCAGCCGCAGCATGGCGCGCAGCGGCCCGGCCGAGCTGCGCAGGTAGCCGCCCAGCGCCACGTTCTCGAGCACGGTCATCTCGGGAATCATCTTGACGTGCTGGAAGGTGCGCGACATGCCGCGCCGCGCGATCTCGCGCGAGGCCAGGCCGCCCACCGCCTCGCCGCGAAAGCGCACCGCGCCGCGGGTGAGCGGCAGCACGCCGGTGACCAGGTTGAAGGTGGTGCTCTTGCCGGCGCCGTTGGGGCCGATCAGGCCCATGATGTCGCCGGCGCGGATCTCGAAGCTGACGTCGTTGACGGCCACCAGGCCACCGAACTCCTTGCGCACCGCCTCCACCTGCAGCAGGGCCTCGCCGCGCTGCGGCTTGCTGCGCGCCGGCAGGGCCGGAGCGCCCTCCCAGTCGCGCACGCGGCGCGGCGCCGGCAGCCAGCGCGAGACAAAGGGCCACAGGCCGTCGGGCGCGTACTTCAGCACCGCCACCAGCACCAGGCCGAAGACGATGATCTCGAAGTTGCCCGAGGCGCCGATCAGCTTGGGCAGCAGCACCTGCAGCTGGTCTTCGACGATCTTCACCACGCCGGCGCCCAGGAAGGCGCCCCAGACATGGCCCACGCCGCCCAGCACCGCCATGAACAGGTACTCGATGCCCTTGTGGATGCCGAAGGGCGACGGATTGACCGTGCGCTGGAAGTGCGCAAACAGCCAGCCCGAGACGGCCGCCAGCACCGCGGCGATGACGAAGATCACCACCTTGTAGTGGAAGGTCGAGATGCCCATGGCCTCGGCCATGGTGGTGCCGCTCTTGAGCGCGCGGATGGCGCGCCCGGGCCGGCTGTCCAGCAGGTGGGTGACGGCCAGCGCCGCGGCCAGGGCCACGGCCCAGATCAGCACGCAGATGCCGCGGCCCGAGCCCAGGCTGAAGCCCGCCACCTCGAGCGCCGGCACGCCCAGCAGGCCGTCGTACTTGCCCAGGAACTCCATGTTGGCCATGGTGTAGTTCAGCGCCAGGCCCCAGGCGATGGTGGCCAGCGGCAGGTAGTGGCCCGACATGCGCAGCGTGATGGCGCCCAGCACCAGCGCCACCAGCACGCTCAGGCCCACGCCCACGAACAGCGTGAGCCAGGGCGAGACGCCCATCTTCACGCTGAGAAAGGCCGCGGTGTAGGCGCCCACGCCGACAAAGGCCGCCTGGCCGAAGGAGGTGAGCCCGGCCACGCCGGTGAGCAGCACCAGGCCCAGCGAGACGATGGCGTACAGGCCGATGTAGTTGAGCTGGGTGATCCAGAACTCGGGCACCGGCAGGGCCGGCAGCGCCAGCATCAGCAGCGCAAAGGCGGGAAAGGCAAAACGTTGCATGGCGGCCATCTCAATGCTCCTCGGCATGCGGGTCGCGCAGGCTGCGCCACAGCAGCACCGGCACGATGGCGCCGAACACGATCACCTCCTTGAAGGCGCTGGCCCAGAACGAGCCGAAACTTTCGAGCAGGCCCACGCCGATCGCCCCCAGCAGGGCCATCGGGTAGCTGGCCAGGCCGCCGAACACCGCGGCCACGAAGCCCTTCAGGCCGATCAGGAAGCCCGAGTCGTAGAACACCGTGGTGGTGGGCCCGATCAGCAGGCCCGACAGCGCGCCGATGAAGGCCGCCAGCGTGAAGGTGAGCTGGCCCGCCGATTCACTGCTGATGCCCATCAGCCGTGCGCCCAGGCGGTTCACCGCGGTGGCACGCAGGGCCTTGCCGTAGAGGCTGCGCTCGAAGAACAGCCACAGCGCGACGATCAGCGCCACCGAGGCCAGCATGATGATCAGGGTTTGGCCGCTGAAGGTGAGCGGGCCGAGGTTGAAGCGCTCGTCCCAGAAGCTCGGGTTGCGAAAGCCCTCGGCGCCGAAGAACAGCAGGCCCAGGCCGGTGAGCGCGAAGTGCACGCCCACCGAGACGATCAGCAGCACCAGCACCGAGGCATCGGCCAGCGACTGGTAGGCCACCCGGTACAGCAGCGTGCCAAAGGGCGTGACCAGGGCCAGCGTGAGTGCCGCCTGGGCCAGCAGCGGCCACTTCTGCGGCGCCGCCCAGGCCACGAACAGCGCAATGGCCACCGGGTAGGCGGTGAGCCCCAGCACCCGGCGGGCAATGCGTGCCGGCCGCTGGTGATGCTGCAGGCCCTCGATCACCTCGGCCACCGCGGCGCAGCCCGCCAGCACCAGCAGGAACCACACCGTGCCGGGCACCTGCCCCTGCTGCAGCAGCGCCAGCGTGAGCGCGCCAAAGGCCACGTACTCGCCCTGCGGGATGAAGATCACCCGCGTGACGGCGAACACCAGCACCGTGGCCAGCGCCAGCAGCGCATACACCGCGCCGTTGGTGACGCCATCCAGCGCCAGGATGCTTGCGATCGAGAAGTCCATGCGAAATCCAGTGCCGGAGCGCTGCAAGCGGTTTGCCGCAGTTCACCAACCGACCAGTCGGTCGATGATAAGAAGCCAGCGGCGGCGGAGGGATGTCAAAAAGCCTAGGGAGAACCCTGCTCGGTTCAGGCAGGTCACTGCCCCAACCCAGCGGCCGCCGCGGAACCGGCTCCGCCGGGCCGCTGGCGGCCCTTGCAGGCCGCGCCGGGTCTTGCGACCCGGCCGCTCGCCAGGCGAAGCCGGTCCACTGGACCGTCTTCGTCCGGGCTCGCCCCCCTGGGGGTCAAAGATCAGTTCGCCAAGACCCAGTCGGCGTTCTTCACTTGGAGCATCACGCCGGTTTCCATCGTGTAGCCCCAGTGGTTGTCGGCCGTCCAGTTCAGGATGCCGTGGGCCAGCACGGTGCGGCCCATGGTCTCGAAGGCCTCCTTCAGCGCGGCGCGGAACTCCGGCGTGCCCGGCTTGGCCTTCTTGAGGGCCATCGGCACGGCCTTCTCGAGGATGATCTGGGCGTCGTAGGCGTGGCCGGCAAACTGGTTGGCGGTGTTGGCGCCGTAGGCCTTCTCGTACTGGGTCAGGAAGGCCTTGGACACGGCCTTGCTGGGATGGTTGTCGGGCAGGATGTCGCCCACCGTGGCCGGGCCCGAGACGACGAAGGCGCCCTCCACGTCCTTGCCGCCCACGCGCATCAGGTCCATCGAGGCGGCGGCATGGGTCTGGTAGATCCGGCCCTTGAAGCCGCGCTCCACCACCGCCTTGTGCGGCATGGCCGCGCCCGAGCCCGAGGCCACGATCAGCATCGCGTCGGGGTTGGCGGCGCCCAGCTTGAGCGCCTGGGCGGTGACCGAGGTGTCGGTGCGCGCAAACCGCTCGGTGGCCACGATCTTGATGCCGGCCTTGTCGGCCTCGGCGGTGGCGGCCTTCAGCCACAGCTCGCCATAGGCGTCGGTGTAGCCCAGAAAGCCCACCGTCTTGATGCCCAGCTTCTTCATGTGGCCGAACATGGCGTGGGCCATCACGTCGTTGCTCTGCGGCAGGCGGAACACCCAGCCGTCCTGGCCCGGCGGCAGGCCCACCGGCGAGGCGGCCATCTGCACCGTCTTGGCCTCGCCGGCCACCGGCGCCATCGCCGCGGCCACCGCGGTGATGCACGAGCCGATGATCAGGTCGACCTTGTCCTCGCTGACGAAGCGGCGCGCATTGGTGGCGCCCTTGCCGGGATCGGTGGCGTCGTCCAGGATGATCAGGTTGACCTTCTCGCCGGCAATCGTCTTGGGAAACAGCTTGAACTGGTTCTGCATCGGGATGCCCAGGCCGGAGCCCGGCCCGGTGAGCGCCAGGCTCACGCCGATGTTGATGTCGGCCAGGGCCGGCGCGGCGGCCAGCAGCATGGCGGCAGTGGCCAGCAGGGTCTTGATCGGCTTCATCGCTTGTCTCCTCGGAGCTCGGTCAGGGGTGGGGGAAAAATTCGTGCGGCCCGCTCGCGCGGATCACAGGCACAGGGCCTGGATGTCTTCGGGGATCGGGATCGACCGGATACGGCCGTCGGCATCGCGCACGCAGAACGCGCGCGTCTCGGTGCCCTCGCACAGCAGCTCGTCGCCACGGCGCACCAGGTGGCGATGGCGGAAGGTCTTGCGCCCCCACTCCTCCACGCTGGTGTGGATCTCGATGGTTTCGCCATAGGTGGCGGGCTTCATGAAGCGGGTGTGGATCTCGAGCAGCGGTGTGCCGATGATGCCGCGGGTCTTGACCAGCTCACGCCAGGGCGGCACGCCGCAGGCCATGAAGAAGGCCAGCGAGGCGGTGTCCATCCACTTCGAGAAGTTGGGGAAGAACACGATGCCGGCCGGGTCGCAGTCGCCGAAGCAGACCTCGACGCGATGAACATGCAGCTTGCTCATCGCGCCGCCATGCGCAGAGAGCCATCGAGGCGGATGACCTCGCCGTTCAGGTGCACATTGCTCACGATGTGTGCGGCCAGCGCCGCAAACTCATCGGGTCGGCCCAGGCGCTTGGGGAACGGGATGCTGGCCGCCAGCGACTGCTGCACCGCCTCGGGCAGTTCCTGCATCAGCGGCGTGGCAAACAGGCCCGGCGCGATGGTGCAGCAGCGGATGCCGAACTGCGCCAGGTCGCGCGCCATCGGCAGCGTCATGCCCACCACGCCGCCCTTGCTGGCCGAGTAGGCCTGCTGGCCCACCTGGCCGTCAAACGCCGCCACCGAGGCGGTGTTGACCACCACGCCACGCTCGCCGTCGGCCAGCGGCTCGGCCTGGGCGATGCGCGCCGCGGCCAGGCGCGTGACGTTGTAGGTGCCGATCAGGTTGACGCGCACCACGCGCTCGAAGTCTTCCAGCGGCGCCGGCGAGCCGTCGCGCTGCACGATGCGCTTGGCGCTGCCGATGCCGGCGATGTTCATGACGATGCGCGCCACGCCGTGCGCGGCCTGCGCGGCATCGAGCGCGGCCGTCACCGACTCGGCGCTGGTGATGTCGCAGCGCAGGCCCAGGGCGGCATCGGCGCCGATCTCGGCCGCCACGCGCTGCGCGCCGGCCTCGTTGATGTCGAGTACCGCCACCTTGGCGCCCAGGCGCGCCAGCTCGCGGGCCACCGCCTCGCCCAGGCCCGAGCCACCACCGGTGACGAGGGCCGCTTGTCCGTGGATGTTCATCGCGTCAGGCTTTCCGGTTTACTTGGTCGGCAGGATCAGGAAGGGATCGCTCTCGCGCCCTTCGTACAGCGCCTCGACCAGCGCCGCGCGCGCGGCCAGCACCGCGCGCTGGTTGATCGAGTTCTTGTCTGTGACCTCGCCCTTGTCGATCTGCGGCGGCTCGGCCAGCACATGCAGGCGCGCCGGGCGGTTGGCGCTGCCGGTGCCGCCGGCCCACAGCTGATCGGCCAGCTGCTGGAAGAAGGCCCGCACCACCGGCAGGTGCAGCAGCTCGGGCAGGGGCACTGCGTCGCCCACGCCGGCCAGCCGGCGCACCTCGTCGGGCCGCGGAAACAGCAGCAGGCCGATCTCGTCGCGGTTGAGCCCGGTCACCACCACGTCCTGCACGCAGGGGTGGCCGGCGGCAATCACCTTGGCGCGCAGCGGGCCCACGCTGACGAAGGTGCCGGTGCTGAGCTTGAAGTCTTCGGCCGTGCGGCCGTCAAACACCAGGCCGCGCGTGGGATGCGCCGGATCGACGAACCTCACCGCGTCTCCGGTCTTGTAGAAGCCTTCGTCGTCGAAGGCCTCGCGGGTTTGCTCGGGCGCGCGCCAGTAGCCCGGCATCACGTTGGGGCCGCGAAAGCGGATCTCGGTCTTGGCGAACGGATCACCCGAGGTGTCGGGCACCAGCTTCACCTCCACGCCCGGCACCGGCAGGCCGATCCAGCCCGACTTGACATCGGTGCCCACGGCAAAGGTGCAGCTGGGCGCGGTCTCGGTCATGCCCAAGCCGGTGATGATGCGGATGCGCTCGCCCACCTCGGCCTCGGCCTGGGTGTCGAGCTTGTCCCACACCGCCTGGCTGAGGCCCGCACCAGCAAACATGAAGGCCTTGACCCGCGCAAACAGGCTGCGGCGCAGCACCGGGTCGGTGTCCATCGCGCTGGCGATGTCCTCGAAGCCCTTGGGCACGTTGAAGTACACGGTGGGCGAGATCTCGCGCAGGTTGCGCAGGGTCTCGGCCATGCCCTTGGGCGTGGGCTTGCCGTCGTCGATGTACAGCGTGCCACCGTTGTAGACCACGATGCCCACGTTGTGGTTGCCGCCGAAGGTGTGGTTCCAGGGCAGCCAGTCCACCAGCACCGGCGGTTCCTTGGCCAGGAAGTTCAGGCACTGGTGGATCATCTGCTGGTTGGCGCAGATCATCCGGTGGGTGTTGATCACGCCCTTGGGTGCCTTGGTGGAGCCTGAGGTGAACAGGAACTTGGCGATGGTGTCGGGGCCCACCTGGGCATGGGCGTTGGCAGCGGCCTCGCCCGGCACGGTGGCCAGCAGCTGATCCACGCTGAGCACCTGGCGGCCGGCGATCGTGCCCTCGGTCAGCACCACCGGCACGCTCGGGTCGAACACCGCCTCGATGGCCTTGGCATAGGCCGCCGACGAGGCAAACACCATGCCCGGCGTCACCGTGCTGGCGATGTGGCGCAGCTTGCCGTGGTCGGTGCTGATCAGCGAATAGGCCGACGAGATCGGCACATAGGGCACGCCCACCCACATGGCGCCAAAGGCCAGCGTGAGGTGCTCGATGTCGTTGTCGCTCAAGATGGCCAGCGGCCGCTCGGCCGACAGGCCATGCTCGATCAGCGCCTGGCCCACGGCCTGGATGCGCTGCAGAAACTGGCCGTAGCTCACGCGGCGCCAGTCGCCGTGGTGCGGCGCGCGGGCGTCGCGCCTGGCCACCAGCGTGCGCTCGGGCACCTCGGCGGCCCACTGCTCCAGCGGATCGGTCAGGCGATCCGGGAACCAGCGCAGCGCCTCGGTGGAACGCAGGATCTGCGTGCCATCGGCACGGGTCTCGATCGTGGCGTCGACGCAGCCTGCGACATCGGCGCTGCGGTAGCGGTGCGGCCCGCTCACAAGCCGCCCTCCTTGAGCACCTTGCCGGCCTTGCCTTCGAGAAAGGCGCGCAGCCGGGTCTGGGCCTCGGGCGTGTTGCTGGCGCAGGCGGCCATCAGCGATTCGGCAAACAGGCCCTCGCCGGGGTTCATCTCGGCAATGCGCGGCAGGGCGTGCATCACGGCAAAGGCACTCATCGGCGCATTGCCGGCGATCTTGCGTGCCAGCGCGATGCCCTTGGCCAGGCCCTCGCCATCGGCCACGCGGTAGTTCACCACGCCGTAGCGCTCGCCTTCATCCGCATCGAACACGCGGCCGGTGAGCATCATGTCGGTCATGCGGGCCGTGCCCATCAGGCGCGGCACGCGCACCGAGCCGCCACCGCCCACGAAGATGCCGCGCTGGCCCTCGGGCAGGCCGAAGTAGGCCGAGTCTTCGGCCACCCGCAGGTGGCAGGCCGCCGCCAGCTCGAGCCCGCCGCCCACCACCGCGCCGTGCAGCACGGCGATCACCGGCACCTTGCCGAACTGCACCGCGTCGAAGCAGGCATGCCAGCCGCGCGAGTGCAGGATGGCGGCCTGGATGTCGCGCTCGACCAGCTCCGACAAATCCAGCCCGGCGCAAAAGTGCTCGCCCGCGCCGCTCAGCACCACGGCACGCGTGCCTTCGGGCAGGTTGACGAAGGCCGTGTGCAGCTGGGCGATCAGGCCGTCGCTGATGGCGTTGCGCTTGGCCGGGCGGTTCAGCCGCAGGTGCAGCACCGCACCCGATTGCGAGACTTCCAGCAGGTCCAGCGTGGCCAGCAGGCCGGTGGCGGGCGCGAAAGCGGCCTGGGTGGCGTTGTCAGACATGCGGGCAGGCCTCTCGGTGAAGCGGATCGGGACTCTGGAACGACCGCAAAGATAGTTCAGTCTCTGAAATTAATGATCAGGGGAAACCCTGGAGAATTTCGTGTTGCACCGCCACAGAATTGCCGACGATGCCAGCGCTGCCTGGTTTCATTCCTGAACCATCGAGGACCTGCCATGAAGGCCGACGAGCTGATCGCCATCGACATCCACACGCATGCCGAGGTGTCGTGCTGGAACCCGTTCGACAACTACGGCGAGGAGTACGACCGCGCCGCCGACAAGTACTTCGGCAGCAACCGCCGGCCCACCATCGACGAGACGGTGGCCTACTACCGCGAGCGCAAGATCGGCCTGGTGATGTTCACGGTCGATTCCGAAGCCCAGCTCGGCCGTCGCCGCATCCCCAATGAAGAGATCTGCGAGGCCGCGCAGAAGAACAGCGACATGATGATCGCCTTCGCCAGCATCGACCCCCACAAGGGCAAGATGGGCGCCCGCGAGGCGCGGCGCCTGGTGGAAGAGCACGGTGTCAAGGGCTTCAAGTTCCATCCCACGGTGCAGGGTTTTCTGCCCTACGACCGGATGGCCTGGCCGATCTACGAGGTGATTGCCGAGCACAAGCTGCCGGCCATCTTTCACTCGGGTCACAGCGGCATCGGCTCGGGCATGCGCTGTGGTGGCGGCCTGCGCCTGCAAAACAGCAACCCCATGCTGCTGGAAGACGTGGCCATCGACTTTCCCGACATCGAGATCGTCATCGCCCACCCCAGCTGGCCTTGGCAAGATGAGGCGCTGTCGCTCGCCCTGCACAAGCCCAATGTGTGGATCGACCTGAGCGGCTGGAGCCCCAAGTACTTTCCGCCCCAACTCGTGCAGTACGCGAACACGCTGCTGAAGGACCGCATGCTCTTCGGCAGCGACTACCCGCTGATCACGCCCGAGCGCTGGATGAAAGACTTCGACGAGGCCGGCTTCAAGGACAAGGTGAAGCCGCTGATCCTGAAAGAAAACGCGAAGCGGCTGTTGAAGCTGGGTTGATCGTGTTCGCGGCCCGGCCGCTTGTGGGCGTGGGCCGGCCGCTTGTGTGCCTGGACCGAGCCAGCGATCGGTCCGGGTGGCGGGTGCAGCGGGCCCGATCGCCCCACCACCGTGGCATGCCGCCATGCCGTGCCGGGCCACTGGATCGCGCTGCGGCCACCGATTCGCGTGTGTCACCGATTCGTGCCCTGCCACCACCGTGCCGGCCAGGCCGTGCCCGGATGCTTGGCGTTGCGAATCTGCGCCGGCGAGGCGCGCAGCGGGTGTGGCCGCGGGCGTGAGCCCGCATCCAAGCTCTGACTCGCATCGCTTGTCTGAGCGCAGTGAGCGGCAGCGAACGCAGCGAGTTGCGATGCGTGGCCACGCCTGCGAGCACCGCAGCGCAGTCGGCCGCCGCGCGGCCGACCGGCGCAGTTGAGCAGCGCCAGGCACCCGGGCACGGCCTGGCTTGCGCCAACCCCGGCAAGCCCCAACCCCGGCCACACCGCAACCTCAGCAACCTCAGCAACCTCAGCAAGCAAGCAAGCAAACAAGCCAAGCTGCCCCTACCGCAACGCCTCCCGCACCGCCGCCACCTGCCGCCGCGACACCGCCAGCGTCTGGCCGTCGGACAGGCGCACCACCCAGTTCTCGCCGCCCTCGACATCGGCAGACGGTGCCGAATCGGCCGCCCGCTCCAGCGCCCGCACCGCTGCCCGCGCCACGATGGCATTGCGGTGCACGCGCAAGAAGCCCGGCCCCAGCCGCGGCTCCAGCTCGGCCAGTGACTCGTCCAGCATCCAGCGGCCCTGGGTCGAGCTGGTCAGCTTGACGTACTTCAGCTCGGCCTTCAGCGACAAGACCTCGGCCAGCGGGATGCGCTGCACACGGCCGCGGTGGCTGAAGCTCAGCACCTCGGCATCGGCCGGCTGGGCCGCCAGCCCGGGCTCGCCGGTGGCGGTGGCGGTGGCGGTGGCCAGGCTTGGCACAGGCGCCTCGGGCAAGGCCGCCAGGGCCGTCGCCGGCGGCAGCCGCCGCGCCGCCCGCAGCAATGCAGCCTGCAGCCGGTCGCGCCGCACCGGCTTGGTCAGGTAGTCGGTGGCGTCCAGATCGAAGGCGGCCAGCGCATGTTCGGCATGCGCGGTCACAAACACCACCTGCGGCGGCTGGCCCAGCGCGCGCAGCGCGGCGGCCGTGCGCAGGCCGTCGCGGCCGGGCAGCGCAATGTCCAGCAGCACCAGATCGCAGGGCGTGTCGGCCAGGCGCGCCAGCGCCGCATCGGCATCACCGGCCTCGCCCACCACCTCGCAACGCGGCAAGGGCTGGGTGCCGGGCGGGCCTGGATCGGCCGCAGCGGCCTCGGCACTCAGCTGCCTGAGCAGGGTCATCAGGCGCATGCGGGCCAGCGGCTCGTCGTCCACGATCAGCACCCGCAGCGCGGCCATGGCCAGCGGCGCCGGGCTCACAGCGGCACCGCGATGCGGGCATGCCAGCGCCCGTCTTCGATCTTGGTGTCCAGCGTGGCGGCCAGGTCGTGCATCAGGTGCAGGCGCTCGCGCACATTGGCCAGCGCCATGCCGGCGCCGGCCTCGCCGGTGCCCTCGGCCTCGTCGGGCAGGGTGTTGATCACCACCACCTCGGCCATGCCGCGGTGCACGCGCGTGCGCACCAGCACCTTGCCGCCCCGCGCCGCCGGCTCCACGCCATGGCGCACCGCGTTTTCCACCAGCGGCTGCAGCACCAGCGGCGGCAGGCGGGCAAAGGCGGCGTCGGGGTCGAGGTCCCAGCGCAGATCCAGTCGCTCGGCAAAGCGCAGCTTCTCGATGGCCAGGTAGCGCTGCGCCAGGTCGATCTCATCGTCCAGCGTCACCGCGGTGCCGGTTTCGGCCAGTGCGGCGCGAAACAGCGCCGACAGGTCTTCCAGCACCACCTCGGCGCGCGCCGGGTCCACCTGCACCAGGGCCAGCGCGGTGTTCAGCGCGTTGAACAGAAAGTGCGGCCGGATGCGCGACTGCAGCTCCGACAGCCGCGCCCGCGCATCGGCCGGGCGCGCCAGCGCCAGGCGCAGCCGCAGCCAGGCCCACAGCACGCCAGCCAGCGCCGCACCGGCCAGCGCCGTCACGGTGGCGGCCCAGGCGCCGGGCTCGGCCACGCCCAGCGCCAGCGCCAGGGCCCAGCCGGCCAGGGCCGCCAGGGCGCCCAGCAGCCACACCGCGGCGCTGGCCACGGCCGCGCGCAAGCGCATCAGGCGCGGCTGCAGCCGGCACACCGCGGCCAGCCACAGCAGGCTGGCCAGCAGGGCCGCACAGGCCGGGCCGCTGGCCCGCAGCAGCGCGTCGCGCCAACCCGTGGCCAGCGGCAGGCTGGCCAGCGCCACCACGCCCTGCACGAACAGCAGCACACGCAGGCTGGTGGCCGGCTGGCACAGCGCAAAGGCCGGGCCGCGCGGCGCGGGCGCAGCGCCATCGCGCTCGGGATCGAAGCTGCTGATCACGCCCTGCTGCTGCGCAGCCTCCAGCGGATGGGCCGAGTCGGGCCACAGGCTGTCGGGGCGCGTGTTCAGGTCGCCGGCCTCTGGGGCGGCGGCGGGGCGGGTGGGTTCGGTGGCGGGCGGGCGCGGCATCGGGCAGACGTCAGAGCCGCCGGATAATACGGTCCAGCGCGCCCCAGGCCCCTGCGTCACATCCGGCGCTGCCGGCCCGGGCGCGCAGCGGCACGCGGCCACCTGCGGCGCGCCCGCCTGCTGCCCTTTTGCTGCCCACTGCCTGCGCCCGCCCGGCGCCTCCCATCCCATGTCCGGCAACCAACTCGACAAGAAATCCCAGGCCTGGTCGGCCCTGTTCTCCGAGCCGATGAGCGAGCTCGTCAAGCGCTACACCGCCAGCGTCGATTTCGACCAGCGCCTTTGGCGCGCCGACATCCAGGGCAGCCTGGCCCACGCCGGCATGCTGGCCGCGCAAGGCATCATCGGCGCGCAAGACCTGGCCGACATCCAGCGCGGCATGGCCCAGATCACGGCCGAGATCGAGGCCGGCCAGTTCGAGTGGAAGCTCGACCTGGAAGACGTGCACCTCAACATCGAAGCCCGCCTCACCCAGCTGGTGGGCGATGCCGGCAAGCGCCTGCACACCGGCCGCAGCCGCAACGACCAGGTGGCCACCGACGTGCGCCTGTGGCTGCGCGGCGAGATCGACGCGCTGGCCACGCTGCTGCTCGACATGCAGCGCGCACTGGTGGCGGTGGCCGAGAAGAACACCGAGACCGTGATGCCCGGCTTCACCCACCTGCAGGTGGCTCAGCCGGTGAGCTTTGCGCACCACCTGCTGGCCTATGTGGAGATGTTTGCGCGCGACGCCGAGCGCCTGGCCGATGTGCGCAAGCGCCTCAACCGCCTGCCGCTGGGCGCCGCCGCGCTGGCCGGCACCAGCTACCCGCTGGACCGCGAGGCCGTGGCCGCCGCGCTGGGCTTCGACGCCGTGTGCGAGAACAGCCTCGACGCCGTGAGCGACCGCGACTTCGCGATGGAGTTCCTGGCCTGGGCCGCGATCACCATGGTGCATGTCAGCCGCATGGCCGAGGAGCTGGTGCTGTGGATGAGCCAGAACTTCGGCTTCATCGACCTGGCCGACCGCTACTGCACCGGCTCCAGCATCATGCCGCAGAAGCGCAACCCCGACGTGGCCGAACTGGCGCGCGGCAAGAGCGGCCGCGTGGTCGGCCACCTGATGGGCCTGATCACCCTGATGAAGGGCCAGCCGCTGGCCTACAACAAGGACAACCAGGAAGACAAGGAACCGCTGTTCGACACCGTGGACACGCTGGCCGGCACCCTGCGCATCATGGCCGAGATGGTGGCCGGCATCACGGTCAAGCCCGCCGCGATGCAGGCCGCCGCCCGGCGCGGCTACGCCACCGCCACCGATCTGGCCGACTACCTGGTGAAGAAGGGACTGCCCTTTCGCGATGCGCACGAGGTGGTGGCCCATGCGGTCAAGCTGGGCCTGCAGCGCGGCCTGGATCTGTCCGAGCTGTCGCTGGCCGAGCTGAAGGCCCTGCATCCGCTGGTGGGCGACGACGCGCCCGAGGTGCTCACCCTGGTGGGCAGCCTGAACGCACGCAATGTGCGCGGCGGCACCGCGCCGGCCCAGGCCCTGGCCCAGGTGGCGCGGCACCGGGCGCGCCTGGGCTGAGGCCCGCCGCGGGCAGGCGCCGGCGCGCCGGCGCAGGCCTGCCGAGGCTCAGAGGATCACCGGCTCCGGCTCCAGCCGGATGCCGAAGCGGCCGTACACGCTCTCCTGGATGGCGCGCGCCAGCGTCACCACCTCGGCGCCGGTGGCGCCGCCGCGGTTCACCAGCACCAGGGCCTGGCGTTCGTAGACGCCGGCACGGCCGATCGACTTGCCCTTCCAGCCGCAGGCATCGATCAGCCAGCCCGCGGCCAGCTTGAAGCGGCCGTCGGGCAGCACGTAATGCACCACGTGCGGATCGCGCGCGATGATGTCGTGGCACTGCTCGGCGCTGACCACCGGGTTCTTGAAGAAGCTGCCGGCATTGCCGATCAGCGCCGGATCGGGCAGCTTGGCGCGGCGGATGGCGCAGACCCAGTCGAACACGGTGCGGGCATCGGGCGCATGGTTGCCGGTCTCGTGCATGCGGCGCTCAAGGTCGAGGTAGCCCAGCACCGGCTGCCAGGGCCGCGGCAGGCGCAGGCGCACCCGCGTGATCACGCTCTTGCCGGCCAGACCGCCTTGCGCGGCGTCGCGCTTGAACAGGCTGTCGCGGTAGGCAAAGCGGCAGGCCGCATGGTCGAGCGTGACGGTGCGGCCGGTGATCAGGTCCACCGCGTCCAGGCTGTGGAAACGCTCGGCCAGCTCGAGCCCGTAGGCGCCGATGTTCTGCACCGGCGCGGCACCCACGGTGCCCGGAATCAGCGCCATGTTCTCCAGGCCGGGCCAGCCCTGGTCAAGCGTCCAGGCCACCGCGTCGTGCCAGCGCTCGCCGGCGCCGAACTCGACGATCCAGGCCTCGTCGGTCTCGGCCACCAGGCGCCGACCGGTCACCGCCACATGCAGCACCACGGCCTGCGGGTCGCGGGTCAGGACGATGTTGCTGCCGCCGCCCAGCACCAGCTTGGGCGCACGGCCCCACTCGGGGTGCTCGAGCATGCGGCGCACGTCGGCGTCGCTGCGGATGTGCACCAGCGTGCGGGCCACGGCCGGCAGGCCGAAGGTGTTGTAGTCGCGCAGGCTGGCCGCCTGATCGACCGACAGCGTGGACGGAACCGAAGACATTGCGGCATTTTCGCCCAAGCGCCCGCCCCGCCGGGTGGCACACTCGCGGCAGCCCGTGCCGCCCGCCTTGTTGCACGCCCCGTGTGGCTGCGCCGCCGCCGCCGGCTTGCGCACACCGGCGCTGTCCGCCTGTGGCCCGGCCGGCCTGCGGCCCAGCCGCCACCCACCCGATCGCCGATCCGCCCGCCACGCCATGAGCCGTCTGCCTGCCGATTGCCCCACCCGCGCCGCATGCCGCCCACCGGCCGCCACGCCACGGCGCCGCCAGGCCTTGCTGGCCCTGGCCGCGCTGCTGGGTGCAGCGGCCGGGCCCTTGCCGACGCAAGCGCAGGCAAACGCACAGGCACAGGCACAGGCACAGGCTCAGCCACCAACGCCGGGGCGGGCGCCCGGGCCGGGCAAGGCCGCGCTGCTCAAGCCGCCGCAGGGCAAGGTGCTGCTGTCGGTCAGCGGTGCCATCGGCATCACCAATGCACCGGGCCGGGCCGATTTCGACCTGGCCATGCTCGACGCGCTGCCGCAGCATGGCTTCACCACCGCCACGCCGTGGTTCAAGCAGCCGCGGCGTTTTTCGGGGCCGCTGCTGCGCGATGTGCTGGCCGCCGCCGGCGCGCAGGGCAAGACCCTCAAGGCCGTGGCGCTGAACAACTACAAGGCCGAGATTCCGGCCGCCGACGCGCAGGCCTTCAAGATGCTGATGGCCACCCGGCTCGACGACAAGCCGATGTCGCTGCGCGAGAAGGGGCCGCTGTTCATCATCTACCCCTTCGACGACAACGCCGATCTGCGCCAGGAGCGCTACTACAGCCGCTCGGCCTGGCAGCTGCGTGCGCTCGAGGTGAAGTGAGCGGCCCGGCTGGCGGCCGCACACGCCGATCGCCCCCCTGGCTGCTGGTCATCGGCCTGGGCCTGGTGCTGGCCTTTGCCGGCATCGCCTTCGTGCAGTACCGCCAGGTGATGCTGCTGTCCAGCCAGGTGCGCTACGAGGGCGACAACCTGGTCTGGAGCTTCTTCCAGCTTGAAAGCGAGTACCTGCTGCTGCGCGACCACCTGCGCGACAGCCGGCGCTACCCCGAGCGCGACAACAGCGAGGCGCTGCGCTTTCGCTACGAGCTGTTCGCCAGCCGCCTGCCGCTGGTCGACCCCGAGCGCACCCGCGCCATCGTCGAGATCGGCGCCGAGCACGAGCGCACCATCGCCGCCTTGCGGGCCTTTGTCACGCGGCACGATCCGCTGCTGTCGGAGCAGGCCCGCAGCCGGCTCGAGCCGGCGCAGGTGCGCGCCATCCTGGCCGAGTTCGACCCGCTGTACGACCCGATCCACGATCTCACGCTGCTGGCCAACCAGATCGTGGCCGCGCAGATCGCCCGCCGCAACGACGCGGTGCGCGCGCAAAGCCGCGTGGCCATCGGGCTGACGCTGTTCCAGAGCCTGCTGACCCTGGCCTTTGCGATGCTCACGGCGCGCCAGTCGGCCGCGCTGCGCCGCCGCCGCAGCGAGCTCGAGCAGCTGGCCGAGCGCCTGCAGCAGGCGCGGCTGGAGGCCGAGAGCGCCAGCCAGGCCAAGAGCGCCTTCCTGGCCAACATGAGCCACGAGCTGCGCACCCCGTTCAACGGCATGCTGGGCATGCTGGCGGTGCTGGAGCGCAGCCCGCTCAGCCCCGAGCAGGCCGAGCAGCTGCGCACCGCGCGCGAATCGGCCACCCACCTGCTGGAGCTGCTGAACGACATCCTCGACATCTCCAAGCTCGAATCCGGCCGGCTCGACGTGCACCCCGAGCCCCTGGCGCTGGCCCGCCTGCTGGAAGAAGTGCGCGTGCCGATGGCCGCCGCCGCCGATGCCCGCGGCCTGCGGCTGAGCGTGGCCGTGGCCGACGACGTGCCCGCCGCTGTGCTGGCCGACGGCAAGCGGCTCAAGCAGATCCTGTTCAACCTGCTGGCCAATGCGGTGAAGTTCACCGACCAGGGCCAGGTCTCGCTGCAGGTGCGCTGCGATGCCGGCGCGCCCCCTGCGCCAGGCCTGCAGGCGCTGAGCTTTGCGGTCAGCGACACCGGCGTGGGCATCGACGACGCGCTGAAGGCGCGGCTGTTCCAGCGCTTTGGCCAGGGCGATACCGGCACCGCGCGGCGCTACGGCGGCACCGGCCTGGGGCTGGAGATCTCGCGCAACCTGGCGCGGCGCATGGGGGGCGACATCGCCGTGCGCAGCCAGCCCGGCGAAGGCTCGACCTTCACGCTGCAGCTGGCCCTGCCACCTTGCCCGCCCCCGGTGGCCGAGGCGCCCGCCAGCGCCGGCGCCGCCGCGCTGCAGGCGGCCCCCCACACCGGCCGGCTGCGCCTACTGGTGGCCGACGATCACCCGGTCAACCGCCGCGTGATGGCGCTGCTGCTCGAACGCATGGGCCACGAGGTGCTGCTGGCCGCCGACGGCGTGCAGGCGCTGGCCAGCGTGCAGAGCGAGCAGCCAGACCTGGTGTTCATGGACCTGCACATGCCGGTGCGTGACGGCCTGGAAACCACCCGCGCGCTGCGCCTGCTGCCGCCGCCGGCCGGCCAGGTGCCGGTGGTGGCGCTCACCGCCGATGCCTTTGCCGAGACCCGCGAGCTGGCGCTGGCCGCCGGCATGGACCACTTCCTGTCCAAGCCGGTGCGGCCCGAGGACATCGAGGCGCTGCTGGCCCAGCGTTTCGGCCTGCCCCCTGCCCGCCCGGACGACACCCCGTCTTGCGGGGCTTCGGCGCCGCCAGCCAGGGTGGATACTGGGCCTGGCGCCGAGGCCCCGGCCCTGGCGCCGCCCCCCGCCGCAGAACCGATTGCCGCCGCCGTGTGCCCTGCCGCCCCATCCCCTGACGCACCGTCACCTGCCAGCGCCGCGCCGCCCAGCCCGGCACGGCGCCGCTTTCGCGCTGCCGACGTGGCGGCGCACCTCGACATGGCCATCATCGGCGAGGTCTGCGTGGGCGTCTCGCTGGCCGGCTACCGCAGCGTGCTCGGCGGCTTTTTCGCCGACGAATCGGGCAGCCAGGCGGCACTGCTGGCCGCGCTCGACGCCGGCCAGGCCGATCGCCTGCGTGCGCCGGCCCATGCCATCAAGGGCAGCGCCGCCAGCCTGGGCCTGCGCGCGCTGCACGACACCGTGCGCGAGGCCGAGCAGCAGGGCGCCGGCTGGAGCGCCGAGCGCTGCACCACCACCGCGGCCGCGCTGCGCGAGCAGCTGCTGGTGGCCCGCGGCCTGCTGGCGCGCATGGGCTTCATCGAGGGCTGAGCGCCGCCTCCGCTCATCGTGGGGGCCAGCGGCGCCCGGCAGCCTGGGCCCGTGGCAGAATTTTCAGGCTCTGCCACCGTCTGCCTGCCCCACGCCACCATGCCCAGCTTCGACACCGTTTTGGAACCCAACCTCGTCGAGCTGCGCAATGCCGTCGACCAGAGCAACAAGGAGATCGGCACGCGCTTCGACTTCAAGGGCTCGTCGGCGCGCATCGAGAGCACCGAGCAGGGCCAGGAGCGCACGCTCGAGCTGCATGCCGACAGCGATTTCCAGATCGCCCAGGTGCGCGACGTGCTGCTGGCCAAGCTCACCAAGCGCGCGGTGGATGTGCGCTTTCTCGACCTGAGCGCCAAGATCGAGAAGATGGGCGGCGACAAGGTGCGCCAGGTGCTCAAGGTGCGCCAGGGCATCGACAGCGACACCGCCAAGAAGATCCAGGGCCTGATCAAGCAGAGCAAGCTCAAGCTGCAGGCAGCGATCCAGGGCGACACGGTGCGGGTCACCGGCGCCAAGCGCGACGACCTGCAGGCCGCCATGGCCCTGCTGCGCAAGGACGTCACCGACTTCCCGCTGGCCTTCAACAACTTCAGGGAATGACCCCCCTGCGAAGCGCCGGCGGCGCCTGCCCTCCAGGGGGGCAGCGCCCCTGGCCCGGCACAGCCCGGTTCTTGGCGCTGGCCGGGCTGGGCCTGGCGCTGTGCATGGGGCCGGCACGGCCGGCCGCCGCGCAGAGCGTCTCGCTGGCCGGCAGCATGGGCACCGGCCGCGCGCTGCTGATGATCGACGGCCAGCCGCAGACACTGGCCGTGGGCGCCTCGGCGCGCGGCGTCACGCTCAAGCGCCTGGGCGACGGCGAGGCCGAGGTCGAGGTGGCCGGCCAGCGCCGCCTGCTGCGCCTGGGTGCGGCACCGGCGCAGGTGGGCGGCGGCAGCGGCGACTCGGCGCTCAGCGGCACCGTCATCGTGCTGCCGGCCGGCCAGGGCGGGCACTTCGTCACCCAGGGCCTGATCAACGGCCGCTCGGTGCAGTTTGTGGTCGACACCGGTGCCACCTATGTGGCGCTGAGCCAGTCCGAGGCCAACCGCATCGGGCTCGACTGGAAAAACGGCACCCGCAGCCTCACGCAAACGGCCAACGGCACGGTGCCGGTGCACCAGATCATGATCAGCTCGGTGAAGATCGGCGGCGTCGAGGTGGCCAATGTGCGCGCCACCGTGGTGCCGGCCGAGATGCCGGTGGTGCTGCTGGGCAACAGCTTCCTCGACCGCTTTGCGATGCGCCGCGACGGCGACATCATGCGTCTGGAGAAGAAGCCCTGATCGCCCGCCTGGCGCCCCGATTGCGGGGGTTGGGCCAGCCGATGCGGCCGCTAAGCTCGGCGCCGTGAATCCGCAAGAGACACGGTCCCCAAGCTCGGCGCGCAGCGCCGATGCGCGGCAGTTTCCGGGTGCCACGCTGGCGCCGCAGGCGGCCCAGGGCGCCGATGCCTTGCCGATCTGGCTGCACAGCAGCGCGGCGCTGGTGGGCACGCTGCTGCTGATGCTGCTGGCCCTGGCGGTGGGTGCCGGCTTCCTGGCCGTGGAGCGCCATGCGCTGCACGAGGCCGCGGCCGACCAGAGCGAGCTGTTCGCCCGGGTGCTCGAAGACCAGGCCAACCGGACCTTCACCACCATCGACCTGTCGCTGGCCAGCACCGCCGACAACCTGGTCGCCCACCCCGAAGCCCTGGACAGTGCGGCGCTGGGCACGGTGCTGCAGCGCACGCTGCAAGGCCAGCCCTACCTGCGCAGCCTGAGCCTGGTGGATGCCGCCGGCCGCGTGCTGGCCAGCTCGAACGCCGAAAACGTCGACCGCGTGATCGCGCGGTCGCGCCTGCTGCCGGGCAACCAGCGCGCCGGGCTGGGCGCGCTGCTGCCGGCCCGCGACCTGTCCGATCTGGCCGACCCGGCGGGCGGCAGCGCCGCGGCACCGGCCGCGCTGTCACGGGCCGCCATGCTGCCGCTGGTGCGCCCGCTGCACGGCGCCGCGGCGGGCACACCGGTGCCGCCCGCGCTGGCCGGCGCCTGGCTGGTGGCGGTGGTGCACGCCGACTACTTTGCCAACCAGTACCAGCTGATGGTGGGCGACATGCCGCTGCGCGCCGCCTTGCTGGGCTACGACCGCCGGCTGATCGCCGCCAGCGAGGATGTGCACCTGGCGCCCGGCGAGCCGGTGCGCGCCAACGTCATCTTCGAGCGCTTCCTGCCCGAGCACGAGAAGGGCCGCTTCGAGGGCGCGGGGGTCGACGGTGCACCGGTGCTGGCCACCTTCCGCTCGGCGCGCCGCCATGCGCTGGTGCTGCTGGCCGAGGTGCCGCAGGCCGCGGTGGACGCGCAGATGGCGCGCGCCCTGCGCACCACCGGCCTGGCCACGCTGGGCGTGCTGCTGCTGATCGCGGTGCTGGGCCTGCTGGCCTGGCGCAGCCTGCGCGGCCATGCCCAGGTGCGCGCGCGCCTGGCCCGCGCGCACGACCGCATGGCCGCCCAGCATGCCTTCACCGAGCGTCTGTTCGAGCTGTGCCCGGTGCCGATGGTGGTCAAGGACGGCGAGGGCCGCTTCGTGCAGGTCAACAAGGCCTTCACCGAGCTCACCGGCCTGCCGCCCGAGCGGGTCATCGGCCGCACCATGCGCCGCCTGTATCCGGCCCACCTGGCCGCCCCGGTGGATGCGCAGGAGCGGCTGGCACTGGCGCAGCGCCAGCCGGCGAGCTTCGAGCAGCCGCTGCTCGACGCCGACGGCCTGCCGCGCGACGTGCTGATGCGGGTGACGCCCTACACCGGCGAGGACGGCCGCGTGGCCGGCCTGATCGGCTGCTTCACCGATGTGAGCGAGTTCCGCGAGGCCGAGGTGCGCACCCAGCAGGCGCGACTGGCGGCCGAGCGCGCCAACAGCGCCAAGAGCGAGTTCCTGGCCAACATCAGCCACGAGCTGCGCACGCCGCTGCAAAGCATCATGGGCTACTCCGAGCTGGGGCTGGCGCGCACCGCCGGCGACCGCCGGCTGCAGACCATGTTCACCGACATCCACGCCGCCGGCACGCGCATGCTGGCGCTGGTGAACAACCTGCTCGACCTGTCGCGGCTGGAGTCCACCGTGGGCCACATCCGGCTGCAGCCGGTGGATCTGGCGCCCGGCCTGCTGGCCGTGCGCGACGAGCTGCAGCCGCTGGCCGCGCGCCGCGGCATCCACCTGGTGCCGCCGGCCGATCCGCAGCCGCTGTGGACGCTGGCCGATCCGGTGCGGCTGCAGCAGGTGCTGCGCAACCTGCTGGCCAACGCCCTGCGCTTTGCACCCGATGCCAGCGACGTGCGCATCGACTGGCGCACCACGGCCGAGGGCCGCCACCTGATCAGCGTGCGCGACTGCGGCCCGGGCATCCCCGACGACGAGCTCGACTCGATCTTCGGGGCCTTCGTGCAGTCGTCGCGCACCAAGGACGGCGCCGGTGGCACCGGCCTGGGCCTGGCCATCTGCCGCAAGATCGTGCAGGCCCACCGCGGTCGCATCCGCGCCAGCAATGCGCCGGGCGGTGGCGCCTTGTTCGAGATCCGCCTGCCGGCCATCGACATCCCGCGCGGCAGCCTGGCCACCGGCAGCGACGACGCGGTGGACGAAGCGGCGGACGAAACGACCGGCACCGCGGGCATGGCCCGGCCCGCGGCCCAGCAACCAGCCCCGCAACCAGCCCCGCAACCAGCCCAGCCAACGGCCCATGCAGCGCCTGTTGCGGCGGCAGCACCGGCCGCCGATGCGCCCGATCTGCCCTGGCCCCGCACCGACAGCGCAGACGACGCGGCCTGGCGCCGGCCGTCCACCACGCCCTGAGCGCCGCCGCCGGCCCGACGGCCGGCGCGCGCCCCAGCATCGGGTGCAGCCGGTTCAGCCGGGCTGACCGGGCGGCTGCCCCTCGAACACCGGCTCGCAGCGCAGCTCGGTGCGCACCGAGTGGGCGATGAAGCAGGCCTCGTGCGCGGCATGGTGCAGGCGCTGCACCTCGGCCACATCGGGCTGGCGCTCGCCGGCCCAGCGCACGGCCGGGCGCAAGGTGACCTCGGTCATGGCCTGGCGGCCCTGGGCATCGCGCGCCAGCACGCCTTCGGCCTGGTCGCGGTAGTCGTCCACCACCCAGCCGGCGCGGCAGGCCAGATCCAGAAACCACAGCATGTGGCAGCTCGACAGCGAGGCCACGAAAGCTTCCTCGGGGTCCACCGCGGCGGCCTGCGACATCGGCAGCGGCACCACCTGCGGCGACGACGAGGCCGGCACCTCCACACCACCGTCGAACAGCCAGCGGTGGGCGCGGCTGTAGCGCCGGTCGGCAAAGGCGTCGTCGTGGCGCTGCCAGGCGATGGTGGCGGTGTAGCGTGACATGGTGGGTCTGGGTCTGCTGACGGGGCCGCCAGCCTAACCCAGCCGGCGGCCGGCCCGGCGCGCGCGCCGGGCGGCTGCCGTCACGTCAATACAGCGTGAAGCTGGCCCAGTAGGCCACCGCGGCCACGAAGGCCGAGGCCGGGATGGTGAGCACCCAGGCCCAGACGATGTTGCCGGCCACGCCCCAGCGCACCGCCGAGGCGTTGCGCACCGAGCCCACGCCGACGATGGCGCCGGTGATGGTGTGGGTGGTGCTCACCGGAATGCCCAGCGCGGTGGCCAGAAACAGCGTGATCGCGCCACCGGTCTCGGCACAGAAGCCGCCCACCGGCCGCAGCTTGGTGATGCGCTGGCCCATGGTCTTGACGATGCGCCAGCCGCCAAACAGCGTGCCCATGCCGATGGCCAGATAGCAGCTCCAGATCACCCAGCCGGGCGGCGCCTGGTCACCCGCGCCGATGTAGCCGGAGGCCACCAGCAGCATCCAGATGATGCCGATGGTCTTTTGCGCATCGTTGCCGCCATGGCCCAGCGAGTACAGGCCGGCCGACACCAGCTGCAGCCGGCGGAACCAGCGGTCGACCTTGAGCGGCGTGGTGCGGCGGCAGATCCAGGCCACCAGCACCATCATCAGCGAGCCCAGGATGAAGCCCAGCGCCGGCGACACGAAGATGAAGGCCACGGTCTTGAGGATGCCGGCACCGATCAGCTGGCCGGCGCCGGCCTTGGCGATCACCGCGCCGCAGATGCCGCCGATCAGCGCATGCGAGCTCGACGAGGGGATGCCGTAGAACCAGGTGATGACGTTCCAGGTGATCGCGCCCACCAGCGCGCCGAAGACCACCTGGTGGTCGATGATGCCCGGCTCGGCAATGCCCTTGCCCACGGTGGCCGCCACCTTGAGCTGGAACACCGTGATCGCGATGACGTTGAAGAAGGCCGCAAACAACACCGCCTGCTGCGGCTTGAGCACGCCGGTGGAAACCACGGTGGCGATCGAGTTCGCCGCGTCGTGGAAGCCGTTCATGAAGTCGAAGACCAGGGCCAGGGCCACCAGCATGGCCACGGTCCAGAAACCGATCTGCAGCGCGTCCATCGCGGCGGCGATCAGGAGTTCTCGAGGACGATGCCCTCGATGATGTTGGCCACGTCCTCGCAGCGGTCGGAGATCGACTCGAGGTGCTCGTACACCGCCTTCAGCTTGATCAGCTCGCGCACGTCGATGTTGTCGCGAAACAGCTTGCTCATCGCCGAGCGCATCACGCGGTCGGCATCGCTTTCGAGGCGATCGATCTCCTCGCAGGTCTTCAGCGCGGCTTCGGCCACCGCCGCCTGGTTGAGCTTGGGCAGCAGGGTCACCGCGTGCTGCACGCGCTCGCAGCAGCGGGCGCTGATCTCGGCCAGGCGCACCACGTCTTCGTTCATGCGCTGCAGGTCGTACAGCGCCATCACCTCGGCCGAGTCCTGCAGCAGGTCGAGGATGTCGTCCATGGCATTGATCAGGCCGTGGATCTGCTCGCGGTCGAGCGGCGTGATGAAGGTCTTGTGCAGCAGCCGGTTGACATCGGCGGTGATGCGGTCGGCCTGCTTCTCGGCGTGGTCGACCTCGTTGGCGTATTTCTCGCGCAGCACCGGGTCGGCATAGTGCGTCACCAGCTGCCCGAACGAACGCGCGCCTTCGGCAATGTGTTGCCCATGCTCGTTGAACATGGCGAAAAAGTTGCCTTCGCGCGGCAGCAGCTTGCCGAACAGCATGGGTGGGCTCCGAGGGTGGGGGTGGCGGCGGACGCGGTCAACGACCCGTCGGTGCGTCACCGAATTGTCATCATCCTGTTGTTTTTTTATTGTAGGCCTGCCGCGTGCCGTCCAGTGCCCTGCCTTGCCACCCTGGGGCTTACACCCGCAAGCCGATGGCGCCATCGGCCGGCAGGCGCTCGATGCGCTGCGCGGCCACGGCCGGCAGATGATCGGCCAGCGCGCCCAGGCCGGGCACGCACAGCGCCGGCCGCAGCTCCAGCAAGGGCCGCAGCACAAAGGCGCGCAGGTGCAGGCGCGGATGCGGCAGCCACAGCGCCGGGCTGCTGCGCTGCAGCGGGCCGTGCAGCAGCAAGTCGAGGTCGAGCGTGCGCGGCGCGTTCAGGTAGGGCCGCGCACGGCCGTGCTGGTGCTCGATGGCATGCAGCGCGGCCAGCAGCGCCTCGGGTGGCGGCACGCCATCCAGCCAGGCCACGGCGTTGTAGAAGTCGGGGCCGTCGGCATCGACCGGCGCGCTGCGGTACAGCGCCGAGCAGGCACGCACGCGGCAGCCAGGCAGCGCGGCCAGGGCGTCCAGCGCCGCCTGCAGCGTGGCCGGCGCGTCGCCCAGGTTGGCCCCCAGGCCCACCAGGGCTTCACCGGTCGCCAGCGAGCTGGCGGCCCGTTCGCTGGTTGGCGGCGCCAGCGAGCTGGCGGCCGCGTGATCAGGCGGCGTCGCCACCACCGGCTGGGGCTGCACCCTGCCCGCCACCGGCCGGCTTGCGGCGGCGGCGGCGGCGCTTGCGGGCCGGCGCGCTGCCACCCTCGGCGGCCTCGCCGGCCGGGCCGTCATCGGGCTCGCTGGCGTCGTCGTCGCCCGCGGCGTCGGCGGCTGTGTCGATGGCGGTGGCGGTATCGGCATCAGCGGGCGCGGCGCCCGGCGCGGCCACGGGCGCCGGCTTGGCGGCAGCCTTGGGCACACGGCGCTGCGCGGGGCGCTGGGCCTCGCGCAGCGCGCTCAGCAGGGCTTCGCGGTCATCGTCGCTGCCCAGCGAGAAGTCTTCCCACCAGTCGGCCAGCTCGGCCGGCGCCTCGCCCACATCGGCGCGCAGGCGCAGAAAGTCGAAGCCGGCGCGAAAGCGCGGCTGCTCGATCATGGTGTAGGCGGTGTTGGGCTGCCGGCGCTCCAGGCGCGGCTGCATCATCCAGATCTCGCGCATGTCGGCACCCAGCTTGCCGCGGCCCGAGACATCGCCGATGCGGGCATCGAACACCCCGTCCACCGCGCCCTGCAGCGCCGGCACGGTGTGCTCGCCGGCCTCGCGGCGCTCGGTCCAGCCGTCCAGCACGTCGTGCCACAGCAGGCAGGCCAGCAGGAAGCTGGGCGCCACCGCCTTGCCTTCGCCCACGCGGCGGTCGGTATCCGACAAGGCCATGCGCACGAAGGCCATGCGCCGCTCGGCCGCGTCGCTGCCGCGGCGGGCGTCGAACACCGCCTCCAGCACCGGGAACACGCCGCGGTGCAGGCCGTGCTTTTGCAGCACCTCCAGGCTGGCCAGCGCGTGGCCGGTCTGCAGCAGCTTGATCATCTCGTCGAACATGCGCGAGATCGGCACATCGGCCAGCTGCGGCACGATGGCCGGGATGGGCGCGGCCGTCTCGGCATCGAGCTCGAAGCCCAGCTTGGCCTCGAAGCGGATGGCCCGCAGGATGCGCACCGGGTCTTCGCGGTAGCGCGTGGCCGGGTCGCCGATCAGGCGCAGGCGCTTGGCCTTCACGTCGGCCAGGCCGCCGTGGTAGTCAACCACGATCTGGGTCTCGGGGTCGTAGTACATGGCGTTGACCGTGAAGTCGCGGCGCGCGGCGTCCTCGATCTGCGGGCCCCAGACGTTGTCGCGCAGCACGCGGCCGCTGGCGTCCACCGCATGCGCCTGGCCGGCCAGCTCGGCCTTGCTGGTCTTCTCGTTGCCGCCCACCTGGGTGGCATCGCTGGCGTCGAGGTAGGCGCGGAAGGTCGAGACCTCGATCACCTCGTGGTCGCGGCCACGGCCATGCACCACGTGCACGATGCGGAAACGCCGGCCGATGATGAAGGCGCGGCGGAACTGCGCCTTGACCTGCTCGGGCGTGGCATCGGTGGCCACGTCGAAGTCCTTGGGCGCGCGGCCCACCAGCAGGTCGCGTACCGCGCCGCCCACGATGTAGGCCTGGTAGCCGGCCTGCTGCAGCGTGCGCACCACCTTGATGGCGCGCTCGTCCACCAGCTGGCGGTCGATGCCGTGCTCGGAGACCGGCACCTCCACGCGCTTTCCCAGCGGGATCTTGGGTCGCGCCGGAGCGCCTGCCGGTGCCGCGGCGCCGGGTGTGACGGCCGCGGCCGCTTGGGCCGTGGCATCGCCCTGGCCGAGCAGGCGCTGGATCAGCTTCTTGATCATTGGTCGAACAACCTCAGGATGCGCCAGCCACGTTCACGCGCGATGGTCTCGAGCGCCGGGCCGGGGTTGGTGGCCACCGGCTCGCTCACCCGTTCGAGCAGCGGCAGGTCGTTGGTGGAATCACTGTAGAAAACGGTGCGCGCAAAGTCGCCGAAGGCATGGCCGCGCGCAGCCAGCCAGTCGTCGACGCGCGCGATCTTGCCTTCGCGGAACGAGGGCACGCCGGCAATGCGCCCGGTGGCATGGCCCGCGGCGTCGCGCTCGAGCGCCACCGCGATCAGCTCTGGCACGCCGAAGGCCGTGGCCACCGGCCGCGTAACGAACTCGTTGGTGGCGGTGACGATGGCCACCAGGTCGCCGGCCTGCTGGTGCGCACGCACCAGTTCGAGCGCCTGCGGCTGGATCATCGGCGCCATCACCTCGGCCATGAAACGCTCGCGCGCGGCCTGCTGCTCGGCCAGCGGCCGCGCACGCCAGGCATGGGTGGCGAACTCGACATACGCGTCGATGTCCAGACAACCGGCCAGGTACTGCTGGTAGAAGGCGTCGTTGCGACGGGCGTGCTCGGCGGCATCGACCCAGCCGAGCGCGATCATGAAGGCGCCGAAGGCGTGGTCGGAGTCGCCGGGGATCAGCGTGCCGTCCAGGTCGAACAGGGCCAGGTTCATCGGGCCGCCTCCGCCGGGCCGGCCAGCGTGCTGTCTTCGGCCAGCATCTTCTTGAGCAGCGGCACGGTGATGGCGCGGTGCTCGGCCAGCGCAAATTCATCCAGCCGATCGAGCATGGCCATCAGGTGCCCCAGGTTGCGGGTGAAACGGGTGAGCAGGTAGTCCATCACGTCGTCAGAGAGAAAGATGCCGCGGCGGTCGGCCTCGCGGCGCAGCGCGCTGCGGGTCTCGGCCTCGCCCAGCGGCTGCAGCGCGAAGATGTGGCCCCAGCCCAGACGGGTGCGCAGGTCGTCGCGCAGCGGCAGGTCGACCGGCGGCTGGCGGCCGGCGGCCAGCCACTGCACGCCATGCGTGCCGGCGTCGATGAACAGCGCAAAGGCCGCCTGCTGGCGTGCGGCATCCAACTGCTCGCAACGATCCACCACCACCAGCGACCAGGCCTCGTCAAAGCCCCAGGGCAGCGCGTCGGCGGCGTCGAACCAGCCCACACGCTCGCCGCTGGCCTGGCGCTCGGCGGCCAGCGCGCGCAGCAGGCGCGTCTTGCCACTGCCGGTTTCGCCCCACAGGTACACCGGCGCGGCGGCCACGCCATCCAGGCCCAGGCCGCGCAGGTGCTGCACCGCGGCGGCGTTGGCGCCCACCAGCACGGTGTCGAAGCGCTCGGCCGGTGGCGGCGCAATGGGCAGCGGCATCTGCTTCATGACGGGCGGCTCATCCGCGGTAGATCTCGCTGGCCACATAGGCCGCCCGAAGCCGCCGCGCCGCCACCACCGCCACCGCACTGGCCGGCAAGGCCACCAGCACGCCGACAAAACCGAACAGCTGGCCGAAGGCCATCAGCGCGAAGATCACCGCCAGCGGCGACAGGCCGATGCGCTCGCCCACCAGGCGCGGCGTGAGCACGAAGCTTTCGAGCACCTGGCCGGTGCCGTAGATCAGCGCCACCCAGCCGAGTGCGGCCAGCGTGCCGAACTGCAGCAGCGCGGCCAGCACCGCCAGCGCCAGGCCCAGGCCGAAGCCGATGTAGGGCACAAACACTGCCAGCCCGGTGAACACGCCCACCGGCAGCGCCAGGTCGAAGCGCGCCAACGCCAGGGCCGCGGCATAGAACAGCGCCAGCGCCACCATCACCAGCACCTGGCCGCGCAGGTACTGGCCCAGCACCGCGTCGCACTCGTCCAGAAAGGCGATCACCGGCGCACGCAGGCGCGGCGGCACCAGCGCCTGCAGCCGCGCCACCAGGGCCGACCAATCGGACAACAGGTAGAACAGCACCACCGGCACCAGCACCGCATTGCCCACCAGCGACAGCATCACGCTGCCACCCAGGCGCGCCGAGCTGAGCGCGGCGGCCAGCCAGTCGTCGCCCTTGTCGTCGAGCAGTTGCACCAGCCAGGCCTTCAGGCTGGCCAGATCCAGGTTGACCTGGATGCCGAACTGCGCCAGCCAGGGCGCCAGCGTGTGGTCGAGCCGGTCGAGCAGCGGCGGGATCTGCGCCTTCAGCGCCGGCACTTCCTTGATCAGCACCGGCACCAGCAGCAGCAGCAGCGACAGCGCCGCCAGCAGCGCCAGCACCTCGACCAGCAGCACCGCCAGCACCCGCGGCAGCCCGCGGCGCGCCAGGCGCTCGACCATCGGGTGCAGCACATAGGCCAGCACCGCGGCCACCAGAAAGGGCGTCAGCACCGGTGCCAGCAACCACAACAGCAAGGCCGCCGCCAGCGCAAGGGCAGTCCAGGTGAGCGTTTGTCGTTGTGTGGGGCTGAGGGTCATCGGCGGGCGCGAGCGCACTGCGCGGCGGGCCGACGCGATCGATCGGCCGGGATTGCCGGGCCCGGTGGGCCTGGCGCAAACATGCACGCGCAGCCCGCGCAAGCCCGTGGGGGCCGCGCGGAATCGGCGATTGTAGGCGGCGCGGCGGCGCGCCTTCAGTGCAGGCGCGGCGCGCCGTTGCGGCGCAGCTCGGCCAGACGCTCACGCAGCGCGGCGGCGTCGTCGGCACCCGGCGCCCCGGCCAGGTAGGCCTCGAGATCGGCCACCGCCTCGCCATGGCGGCCCAGCTCGGCCCACACCAGGCCGCGGTCACGGCGCTCTTCGGCGGCGGCCGGCAGCAGCAGCACCAGGCGCTGCTGCACGGCCAGCAGGCGCAGCCAGTCTTCGGCGCTGCGGTGGATCTCTTTGAGGTTGCGCAACAGCCGGGCCAGCACGTCGCGGCCCGGCGCCGCCTGCAGAAACAGGCCCAGCGGCGCCTCGAAGTCGCCCTCCAGCCCCTGGCGGCGGCGGTAGGGCTGCAGCCGCTCGTCGAGCTCTTCGCGCGACAGCGAGCGGCCGTTGAACGGATCGAGCAGCACCTCGCCCTGCGGCAGCCGCAGCTTGACCAGGAAATGCCCTGGAAACGACACGCCATGCGCCGACAGGCCGAGCTGGCCGGCCAGCTCGATGTAGACCAGCGCCAGCGTGATCGGGATGCCGCGCCGGCTGGCCAGCACCGCATGCACGTAGCTGTTGTGGCGGTCGTAGTAGTCGTTGATGTTGCCGGCAAAGCCCAGCTCGTCGAAGAAGTAGCGGTTGAGCGCGCGCACCCGGGTGAGCGCCGAGGCATCCACCGGCAGCCGCGCCTTCAGGCGTCCGGCCAGGCGGTCGAGGTCGCCCAGCACGGCCTGCACGTCCAGGCCCGGCACGTCGTCCTGGGCCACGCAGATCGCCGCCTCGAGCAGCGCAAAGCCCTCGTCTTCGGCCACCAGGTTGGCGAAGTACTCGAGTGCGCCGGGCGGATGCAGCGGCAGGTGTCGCATGGAAGGCCAGTCTAGGACTTGCGCAGGAAGCTGCGCAGGCGGATGCCCGTCAGATGCAGTACGCCGAAGTAGATCACGGCCGCCGAGGCCAGCGCCGCGGCCATCGCGGCCGCGCGCAGGGCCTCGTTGCTGCCCAGCGCCAGCCAGTCGATGTGCCGGGCCAGCAGCCACATCCAGACCGCCATCACCGCACTGCCCAGCACCACCCGCAGCGCCAGCATGGCCCAGCCGGCGGCCGGCACATAGCTGCCGCGCCGCCTCAGGCCCAGCAGCAGCAGCCCGGCATTGGCATTGGCGGCCAGGCCGATTGACAACGCCAGCGCCGCCACGCCCATGCCGGCCCCCCAGATGAACACCGCGTTGAACACCTGCGTGAGCACCAGCGCCACGATCGCCACACGCATCGGCGTGGCCATGTCCTGCTGCGCAAAGTAGGCCCCCGCCGCCACCTTCACGCCCACCAGGCCGATCACGCCGGCGCCGTAGCCCATCACCGCCAGCGTGGTGGTGTGCACGGCCTGCGCGTCGAAGGCGCCGCGGTGGAACAGCACCGCCACCATCGGCTGCGCAAACAGCAGCAGCGCCACCGCGCAAGGCAGCGCCAGCAGCAGCACCAGGCGCAGCCCCCAGTCGAGCAGCGACGAATACGCGGCGCTGTCGCCCTGGGCCTTGGCCGTCGACAGCTGCGGCGTCAGCACCACGCCAAGCGCCACCCCCAGCAAGGCGGTGGGCAGCTCCATCAGCCGGTCGGCATACACCAGCGACGAGACCGCCCCCACCCCCAGGTACGAGGCGATCTGCGAATTGATCATCAGGCTCAGCTGCGCCACCGACACGCCCAGCAGCGCCGGCGCCATCTTGGCCAGGATGCGGCGCACGCCCGGGTGATGCCAGGCGCGGCGCAGGCGGCCGAGCGTGAGACCCAGCCGCGGCAGCATGCCGATGCGCGCCAGCGCCGGCACCTGCAGCGCCAGCTGCAGCACGCCGCCGAGCATCACGCCGACGGCCAGCGCATACACCGGCTCGATGCCGCGCGCACGCAGCAGCGGCACACCCAGCAGCGCTGCGGCAATCACCGAGACGTTCAGCAGCACCGGCGTGAAGGCCGGCACCGCGAAGCGCTTCCAGGTGTTGAGCACGCCCGAGGCCAGCGCCACCATCGACATGCAGCCGATGTACGGAAACATCCAGCGCGTCATCGCGGTGGCGGTGGCCTCGGTATCGGGCGTGAACCCCGAGGCCAGCAGCCACACCAGCAGCGGCGCGGCGGCAATGCCGGCCAGGCAGGTGAGCACCAGCGCCCAGGCCAGCACGGTGGCCACGGCATCAACGAGGTCGCGCGTGGCCTCGTCGCCATCGGTGGCGCGGGTGGCGGCCAGCAGCGGCACGAAGGCCTGCGAGAAGGCGCCCTCGGCAAACAGCCGGCGCAGCAGGTTGGGGATGCGAAAGGCGATCTGGAACGCATCCATCATCGCCGAGGTGCCGAACAGCGCGGCGCCGATCTGCTCGCGCACCAGCCCGGTGATGCGCGACAGCAGCGTGAGCGCCGAGACGGAGAAGACAGCCTTGTAAAGATTCATGCGGCAGCGCCGCACGGCGTCGGACGCAACAAGAGGCCCACAGCTCGGGGCGAAGGGGCGCGATTATAGGAATCGGGCGATGACAGACCGCCGGCCATGGCCAGGCGCTCACCATCATGCTATACTCATGGTCTTTGCCCCATCCGGAGCCAGCACCGCTATGGCCACCTCCTCCAAAGCCAAGAAGAAAACCGTCCGTCTGGCATCCGGCCGCAAGCGCGCCCGCCAAGACGTCAAGCTGAACGCCGCGAATACCTCGCTGCGCTCGCATTTCCGCACCGTCATCAAGAACGTGCAGAAGGCCCTCGACAAGGCCGCTGCAGGTGGCGACAAGGCCGTTCCGGCCGAGTTGTTCAAGAAGGCACAGCCGGTGATCGACTCGATCGCCGACAAGGGCCTCTTCCACAAGAACAAGGCAGCTCGCCACAAGAGCCGCCTGGCCGCCAAGATCAAGGCACTGGCAACCGCCGCCTGATCAAATTCCGGATGGTGCAAGCACAAGGCCCGCGCAAGCGGGCCTTTGTGTTTCTGGGGCCCGCGCAAGCAGACCTTTGTGTTTCTAGTGCAGTGCGCCGCTCTGTTCTGTACTTATTCCGGTGCGGTGACCAGGGCGGCCTTGGCCCGGGTCACCTTGGCCAGGATGTCGGTCGCGCGGGCCGTCCAGATGAACGGCTTGGGATCGATGTTGTGATGGGCCACGTACAGGTCGATGGCCAGCTCCAGTTCGGCAACGCTGGCGAAGCTGTCACGCCGGATGCGCTTGTCGGTGATGTCGCGGAAGAAGCGTTCGACCATGTTCAGCCACGAAGCGCTGGTCGGCGTGAAGTGCATGACGAACCGCGGATGACGCGCCAGCCATTTCTGCACCTCGGGGTGGCTGTGGGTGGCGTAGTTGTCCACGATCAGGTGAAGGCCCAGGTGCTTGGGCGTGCGGCGGTCGATCAGCCGCAAGAACTTCAGCCACTCGGTATGCCGGTGGCGCGGCTGGCACATCGAGATCACCTTGCCGTCCACCGTGTTGAGCGCGGCAAACAGCGTGGTCGTGCCGTGGCGCTTGTAGTCGTGGGTCACGGTGCCGGCACGCCCGCGCTTCATCGGCAGACCCGGCTGTGTACGGTTGAGCGCCTGGATCTGGCTCTTCTCGTCGCAGCTGAGCACCAGGGCGTGCTCGGGCGGGTTCATGTACAGGCCGACGACGTCGAGCAACTTGTCCTCGAACCGTGGATCACGCGAGAGCTTGAACGTGCGGCTCAGGTGCGGCTTCAGGCCGTTGCTCTGCCAAACCCGACGCACGGTGGTGGCTCCCACACCCAGGTGCGCGGCCAAGGTGCGGGTGCTCCAGTGCGTGGCGTCGACCGGCTTGTCGTGCAGCGTGGCCTGCACGATGCGCGACTCCATCTCAGCGGTGATCGTGGCCGGACGGCCGCTGCGTGGGGCGTCCTTGCGCAGCGCGTCGATGCCACCGCTGAGGAAGCGCTCGCGCCACATGGCGACCTGGCGCCGATCCAGTCCTGCATCGACAGCGATGTCCTTGTTCTGCCGGCCCTCGGCGGCCAGCAGCACGACCAGCGCACGCTGCTGCAACCGGGCCTCCACCGTTCGGCGCTTGGCCAGCACACGGAGCTCGCGCTCGGTGTCTGCGTCCAGTTCAATCGTCTTGGCAACCCGCACTGTTCCAGCCTCCTGGAACGTCTGAGTATGCCGGCGCAAATAAGTTCTATAAATTCACGCGCACTACACTAGGGCCCGCGCAAGCAGACCTTTGTGTTTCTGGGGCCCGCTTGCGCGGGCCTCGGTGTTGGCAGGGCGACCGCCCGGCTCAGCCGTTCGCGGTCTTCTTGACCGGCATGGCCACGCTGGCCAGCGGCGGGTCGGGCAGCAGGCAGGCCTCGGCCACCTGCAGGTCGTTGTCGCGGGCAAAGCTCATCACGAACTCCCAGGCCATCGGCTCGACGTCGCGCAGTGCCTCGTTGACGATCACGCACTTCACGCCCTCGATGACACGCGGCACGCACAGCGGCGAGTAGCCGATGTGGGCACCGATGCCCGAGCCCTTGGGCCGGAACGACGACAGTGCACCGGCCAGGCGCTCGGCCCAGTCGCTCGGCCGAAACTGGCGGCCGTTGCTGGTGATGCCCTGGATGAAGAACTCGCGGGGTTTGGCTGCGGTCATGCGGGCGGTGATGTCGATGGCGGGCTCGGGTGGAGCGTTCGGCAGCCTCTCGCCGGGATGGGCGGAGCCAGCAGCCACAGGGAAAGCCTGGATTGTGCCGCGGATGTGACACCTGTGCTGCAGCGCAGCAGGCATGGCCGACCGCGGCGGCGGACCATCTTCGGTCATCGGCCGTTCAGGCCCGACCTTTAGAATCAGTGCGTCATGCCGGCACGATGTGAGCGACGCATCCGCCGGCTTTTCGTTTCATTCCCCCGACATTGCCGATTTCCCGGAGCGCTGCCATGACGTCCCATGTGATGAACACCTACGGCCGACTGCCTTTTGCGCTGTCGCACGGCCGAGGCTGCCGCGTGTGGGACACCGACGGCCGCGAGTACCTCGATGCGCTGGGCGGCATCGCCGTCAACACCCTCGGCCACGCCCACCCCCGGCTGGTGCCCGCGCTGCAGGAGCAGGTGGGCAAGCTGATCCACTGCAGCAACTACTACGCCGCGCCGCTGCAGGAGGAACTGGCCGCCGAGCTGTGCCGGCTGTCGGGCCTGGACGCGGTGTTCTTCTGCTCCACCGGGCTCGAGGCCAACGAGGGCGCGCTGAAGATCGCGCGCAAGTTCGGCCACGACAAGGGCATTTCGCGCCCCGAGGTCATCGTCTACGACAAGGCCTTCCACGGCCGCTCGATCGCCACGCTCAGCGCCACCGGCAACCCCAAGGTGCAGGCCGGCTTCGAGCCGCTGGTTGAAGGCTTCGTGCGCCTGCCGCTGAACGACCTGGACGCGGTGCGCGCCGCCGTTCAGGGCAATCCCAACATCGTTGCCATCTTCCTCGAGACCATCCAGGGTGAAGGCGGCATCAACCCCACCCGCGTGGAAGTGCTGCAGGGCCTGCGCCAGCTGTGCGACCAGCACGACCTGTTGCTGATGCTCGATGAAGTGCAGTGCGGCATCGGCCGCACCGGCCAGTGGTTCGCCCACCAGTGGGCCGGCATCCGCCCCGACGTGATGCCGCTGGCCAAGGGCCTGGGCTCGGGCGTGCCCATCGGGGCCATCGTGGCCGGCCCGCGCGCGGCCAAGGTGCTGCAGCCGGGCAACCACGGCACCACCTTCGGCGGCAACCCGCTGGCCATGCGCGCCGGCATCGAGACGCTGAAGATCATGCAGGAGGACGGCCTGCTGGAACACGCCGCGGCGATGGGCGAGCGCCTGCGCAGCGGCCTGGCCGCCGCGCTGGACGCCGAGTTCGCCCAGGGCAAGGTCAGGCAGATGCGCGGCCAGGGCCTGATGCTGGGCCTGGAGCTCGACCGCCCCTGCGGCGTGCTGCTGACCCAGGCCGCCGAGGCCGGCCTGCTGATCAGCGTCACCGCCGACAGCGTGGTGCGCCTGCTGCCGCCGCTGATCATCAGCGCGGCCGAGGTCGACGAGATCATCGCCAAGCTCGTGCCGCTGGTGCGGGCCTTTCTCAGCCAGCCGGCGGCCTGAACGCGGCATGAAACCCGGTACCAGCCTGATGAAGCACTACCTGCAATTTAAGGACCTGCGGGCCGAGGAGTACGCCTACCTCTTCGACCGCGCCGCCATCATCAAGAAGCGCTTCAAGAACTACGAGCGCTACACGCCGCTGAACGACCGCACGCTGGCGATGATCTTCGAGAAGGCCAGCACGCGCACGCGGGTGAGCTTCGAGGCCGGCATGTACCAGCTGGGCGGCTCGGTGGTGCACCTGACCACCGGCGACAGCCAGCTCGGCCGCAGCGAGCCGATCCAGGACACCGCACGCGTGATCAGCCGCATGGTCGACCTGGTGATGATCCGCACCTTCGAGCAGACCCGCATCCGCGAATTTGCCGCGGCCTCGCGCGTGCCGGTGATCAACGGCCTGACCAACGAGTACCACCCCTGCCAGATCCTGGCCGACATCTTCACCTTCATCGAGCACCGCGGCAGCATCGCCGGCAAGGTGGTGGCCTGGGTGGGCGACGGCAACAACATGGCCAACACCTGGCTGCAGGCGGCCGAGATCCTGGGCTTCACGCTGCATGTCAGCACGCCCTCGGGCTACGAGGTCGACCCGGCCGTGGCCGGCATCTCCAGCAGCAGCTGCTACAAGCTGTTCGACAACCCGCTCGAGGCCTGCCGCGGCGCCCACCTGGTGACCACCGATGTGTGGACCAGCATGGGTTACGAGGCCGAGAACGAGGCCCGCCTCAAGGCCTTTGCCGACTGGTGCGTCGACGCCGAGATGATGGCCGTGGCCCAGGCCGACGCGCTGTTCATGCACTGCCTGCCGGCACACCGCGGCGAGGAGGTCACGGCCGATGTCATCGACGGTGCGCAAAGCGTGGTCTGGGACGAGGCCGAGAACCGCATGCATGTGCAGAAGGCGCTGATGGAGTTTTTGCTGCTGGGCCGCATCGGCTAGGGCCGGATCGCACGGCACCAAGGGATCGCTGACATGGGCCCAGCTGGCCGTGCAGTCTGGCCACCGGGAGACAACGAGACGATGAAGACCGCCCTGATCACCGATCTGCACGCCAACCGCGAGGCGGTGGAGGCCGTGCTGGAGCACGCGCGTTTCCAGGGCATCCAGCAATGGGTACTGCTGGGCGACTTTGTCGGCTATGGCGCCGACCCCGGCTGGGTGGTCGACACGGTGCGCGCGCTGGTGCGCAACGAAGGCGCGGTGGCCGTGCAGGGCAACCACGACCTGGCGGTGGTGCGCGGCGTGTCGCCGGGCATGCGCGCCGATGCCGCGCACGTGATCGGCTGGACGCACCAGCGCCTGGACGCCGAGCAGATCGCGTTCCTGGCCGAGCTGCCGCTGGTGCAGACCCGGGGCGACCACCTGTACGTGCATGCCAACGCCTGGGCGCCGGCCGGCTGGGACTACATCGCGGGGCGCAGCGACGCGGTGCGCAGCATGCATGCCACCGAAAGCCGCTACACCTTTTGCGGCCACATGCACGAGCCCAAGCTGTTCCATGTGTCGGGCACCGGCAAGGCGGGTGATTTCACGCCCACGCCGGGCGTGCCGATCCCGGTGCCGCCGCACCGCCAGTGGCTGATCATTCCCGGCTCGGCGGGCCAGCCGCGTGACGGCAACCCCGCGGCCTGCTACGCGATCTTCGACGACGCGCAAGCCACCATCACCTACCACCGCGTACCGTACGACCACGAAACCGCCGGCGCCAAGATCCTGGCGGCCGAACTGCCGCAGCGCCTGGCCGTGCGGCTCGAGGAAGGCCAGTAGCCCAGGCTGCAGCCGGCGGCCCGCGGCCGCCCGGGCGGCGCCGCGGCCAACGCGACATGGGGAACCCGAGGCACGCCATGGACAGCAAGTTCGACAGCCCCTCGCTGGGCTACACCGGCGCGCGCGGCATGCCCGCGCCACTGCCGCTGGAGCCGGGCATGGTGATCGACCAGTTCCGGCTCGAGGAAAAGCTGCACGTGGGCGGCATGGCCCACCTGTGGAAGGTGCACGAGGTCAACCACCAGGGCGATTCGCGCCTGCAGCTGATCATGAAGGTGCCGCGCATCAAGGGCGGCGAAGACCCGGCCACCATCGTCGGCTTCGAGGTCGAGCAGATGATCATGCCGATGCTCTCGGGCCCGCACTGCCCGAAGTTCATCGCCAAGGGCGACTTCACACGCCTGCCCTACATCGTGATGGAGCGCATCGAGGGCGCCAGCCTGCGCGCGCGGCTCGACGAGGCGCCGCTGGCGCTGGACGAGGTGATCGAGATCGGCTCGCGTGTGGCCACCGCGCTGCACGACCTGCACCGCCAGCACCTGGTGCACCTGGACATCAAGCCCAGCAACATCATGTTCCGCCCCGACGGCACCGCGGTGCTGGTGGATTTCGGCCTGTCGCGCCACGACCACCTGCCCGACCTGCTGGACGAGGAGTTCACGCTGCCGATGGGCACCGGGCCCTACATGTCGCCCGAGCAGGTGCAGTTCGTGCGCAACGACCCGCGCAGCGACCTGTTTGCGCTGGGCGTGATGCTGTACCACTTCACCACCGGCGAGCGGCCCTTCGGCGCGCCCGATTCGGTGCGCGGCCTGCGCCGCCGCCTGTACCTGGAGCCGGTGCCGCCGCGCGCCATCCGCCCCGACTGCCCGCCCTGGCTGCAGGAGGTGATCCTGCACTGCCTGGAAGTGCGCGCCGAACGCCGCTACCAGACCGCCGCGCAGCTGGCGCTCGACCTGCAAAGCCCCAGCGAGGTGGCCCTGACCCGCCGCGCCGAGAAGATGGCGCGCAGCGGCACGCTGAAGACGCTCAAGCGCTGGTTCTTCGCGCTCGGGGCCGAGCCGGCACAACCGCCCGCCAAGGTGACCGACCAGATCGAGAAGAGCCCGATCATCATGGCCGCGGTGGACGTCGAGAACGCCGCCGGCCCGCTGCTGGAGCAGCTGCGCGAGACGGTGCGCCGCATCGTCGTCACCGAGCCGGGCGCGCGCCTGGCCTGCGTGAGCGTGATGAAGATCGCCCGCATCGGCATGGACGAGCTGGTCGACACCGAGGGCCGCAGCAAGCATGTCAAGCAGCTGGTGGGCCTGAAGCACTGGGCACGGCCGATCAGCAAGACGCTCAACCTCGAGGAAGGCCGGCTGACCTTCCATGTGCTGGAAGCGCCCGACGCGGCCACCGCGATCCTCGAGTTCGCGCAGCGCAACCAGGTCGATCACATCGTGATGGGCGCGCGGGCCTCGTCCACGCTGCGGCGGCTGCTGGGCAGCGTGTCGTCGCAGGTGGCGGCGCAAAGCGCGTGCAGCGTCACCGTGGTGCGGGTGCCGGTGGCTGCGGCCTCGCCGGCCCTGGCCGACCACCCGCCGCCCGGCGCCTCGCCCACGGCATGAGCGCGCCGGGCCGTTCCCCAGCGCGAATCCCGCAGCGCAAGGCGCGAGGGTTGCTCAGTGCACGCGCCGGGTCATTCCCCAGCGCGAAGATGGCCCAATGAGCCCACCACACCCGATCACCCCCGCCACCTGGCGCAAGCGGCCATGACCGCGCTGAATCCCTGCATGCGCTGCGGTGCCTGCTGCGCCGGCATGCGCGTCGATTTTTCAAGCAGCGAGCTGCAAAGCCAGGGCGGCACCGTGCCCGATGGCCTGGCGGTGCCGGTGATCCACCAGCTCTCGCGGCTGCGCGGCACCGACCATGCACGCCCGCGCTGCGCCGCGCTCAGCGGCACCATCGGCCAGCAGGTGAGCTGCGGCATCCACGAGTGGCGGCCCTCGCCCTGCCGCGAATTCGGCCTGCGCGCGCCGTTCGGCATTGGCGACGAGGCCTGCGCTCGCGCCCGCGCCCGCCACGGGCTGCCGCCGCTGCCGATGTGAGCTGGGGCACCCGGCCTCACGCGTACGTGAGGCCACCCGCCGGGCGGGTTGGCGGGCCGGCTTGGGAGCGGCCCGGCGCTCGGCCCGCTGGGGCACCCGGCCCGGCGAGTTTCAGCCGGCTGGGGTGGCGCGCTGGATGATGCGGCTGACCGCCAGCACCGCCTGGGTGCGCGAGTTGACTTCCAGCGCGCGCAGCACCGCGGCCACATGGTCCTTGACCGTTTCGACCGAGAGGTTCAGCTCGCGCGCGATCAGCTTGTTGGGCAGGCCCTTGAGCAGCAGCGCCAGCACCTCGGTCTGGCGCGGCGTGAGGCCCAGGGCGTCCAGGCCATCGGGCCGCCGCGGCACCAGCCCCGAGGCCGCCAGCGCGGCCAGCGCGGTGGTGGGCGTGGCCGGCGCCACGGCGGCGGCGGCAGGCCCTGCCGTGGTGGTGGCGGTGGCGGCAACGGCTGCCACGGCGGTGTGGCCGGCGGCGCGCCGCGCAGCCTCGGCCGCATCGGCCGCCGCCAGCTGGGCACGCGCGGCGGTGATGGTGGTGTCGCCCAGGTCGCCACGGCCCTGCATGCGGGCGATCAGCTCCAGCAGCGCCGGCGGAATGAACACGCCGCCGGCCAGCACCATGGACAAGGCCTCGGACAGTTCGTCCATCGACGAGCGCTTGGGCACGAAGCCCATCGCGCCCATGTCCACGGCCCGCACCACGTCGGCCAGGCGCTCGGTGGCCGAGACGATGGCCACCGGCAGCTCGGGGTGCGCCTGGCGCAGCTCGGCCAGCACGTCGAAGCCGTCGACCTCGTCGCCCAGCTTCAGGTCGAGCAGCAGCAGGTCGAAGGGTTGTGCACCGGCCGCGGCCAGCAGGGCCTTGGCCTGCTCGGGCGTCTCGGCGGCCGCCACCTCGATGCCGGGCTGCTGCGCCTCGAGCATCTGGCGCAGCGCGCTGAGGATCAGCGGATGGTCATCGAGCATCAGCACCTTCATGTCCCTGCCTCCTTCAGCACGACCACCCCGCGGCGCCGGCGCCATGGCTCAGGTGTAGCGCCGCGACACCGCCTCGGCCACGCACACCGGCTTGTCGCTGCCCTCGCGCTCGATCGTCACGGCCATGGTCAGCTGAGCGCCTCCGGCGATCGGCTCGTAGGCCAGCAGCTGCACCTGGGCGCGCAGCCGGCTGCCCACCGGCACCGGCGCCGGAAAGCGCACCTTGTTCAGGCCGTAGTTGACGCCCATGCGCACATCGTCGATCAGCAGCGTCTCGCCGGCCAGCAGGGGCAGCAGCGAGAGCGTGAGAAAGCCGTGCGCGATGGTGGTGCCAAAAGGCCCGGCCGCCGCGCGCACCGGGTCGACATGGATCCACTGGTGGTCGCCGGTGGCCTGGGCAAACTGGTCGATGCGCGCCTGGTCGATCGTCACCCAGTCGCTGGTGGCCAGGTGCTGGCCCACGCGGCCCTGCAGCGAGGCCAGCGTGGCGATGTGCACCGGGCCGGGTGGGATGGGGGAAACGGTGGTGTTCATGCGGCCAGCCAGTCGAGAAGGGGTTGCCATTGCGCCAGGTCGCGCTCGACCCGCCCGGGCGCCACGTCCCACAGCGTGAGGCCGCGCGCAGCCAGGTGCACATAGTTCTGCGTGTCACGCAGCTGGGCCAGCGGCGGCCGGCCCAGCGCGTCCAGCCACTCGTGCAGGTGCTCGGTGGCGTGGGTGTGATCCTTGGCGCGCATCGCCACCAGGCCGATGGCCAGGCGGGCGCTGCGCTTGTGCTCGCCCAGCGTGTGCAGGAAGGCCTGCGTGGCCGCCATGTCGAAGGGGCTGGGCTGCAGCGGGATCAGCAGCTTGTCGGCCAGCTTCATCACCGCGTCGAGCCGCTTGCCGTGCAGGCCGGCGGGCGTGTCGATCACCGCGTGCGTGGTGCCCTTGGGCAGGCGCACGGTGTCGCCGCCGTCGATCACCTCCCAGCCGCGGATGGGCGGCAGCGCCGCGGGGCGCAGGCTCAGCCAGCCGCGCGCGCTGTGCTGGCGATCCAGGTCGCCCAGCATCACCGCATGGCCCTGGCGCGCCAGCCAGCCGGCCACATTGGTGGCCAGCGTGCTCTTGCCGACGCCACCTTTCGGGTTGGCCACCGCGATCACCGGCATACAAGCTCCAAGACTTCCAACATTGGCTGGTATGTTACGAGAGCGTCCTCATTGACCGGCCCGCCGCCGCCCCACGATGCCACGAATTCTGGTGATCGCCGCCCACCCGCACCTGGGGGATTCCCGCGTCACGCGCGCGCTGATCGACGCGGCCCGCGCGGCCGCCGCCGAGGGTGCCGACATCGCCGTGCGCGAGCTGTACGCGCTGTATCCCGACTACCTGATCGACACCGCCGCCGAGCAGGCCGCGCTGCGCGAGGCGGCGCTGCTGGTGTGGCTGCACCCGATCCACTGGTACGGCATGCCGCCGCTGATGAAGCTGTGGCTCGACGAGGTGTTCGCCTTCGGCTGGGCCTATGGCCCGGGCGGCACGGCGCTGGCCGGGCGCGACCTGTGGCTGGTGTGCTCCACCGGCGGCAGTGCCGAGTCGTACCAGCCAGCGGGCCACAACCGCCACGCGTTCGAGGCCTTCCTGCCGCCCTATGCGCAGGCCGCCGCGCTGGTCGGCCTGCGCTTTCTGCCGCCGCAGGTGCTGCATGGCGCCCATCAGGCCGATGGCGCGGCCGTCACGGCCTTTGCGCAGGGCTTTGTCGCACGCCTGCGCAGCTGGCCCGAAGCCAGCGCCTGGCCCGAGCTGGCCGGCCTGCCGCCCTGCCCCGGCTGCACCGTGCCGGGCGGCGAGCGGCCGGCCGAGGCCCCGGGCAGCGTGACGCTGGCCGCCACCACGCGCCGCGTCGAGGCCTGAGCATGGAGCACGCCAACTGGCTGAGCACCAGCGCGGTGTACCTGGGCGCGGCGGTGCTGGCCGTGCCCATTGCCCGGCTGCTGGGCCTGGGCGCCATCGTCGGCTACCTGGCCGCGGGCATCGCCATCGGGCCCTGGGGCCTGCGCCTGGTGACCGAAACCACCACCATCCTGCATGTGGCCGAGTTCGGCGTGGTGCTGATGCTGTTTCTGGTGGGCCTGGAGCTCGAGCCGCGCCGGCTGTGGGCGCTGCGCCGGCCGATCTTTGGCGGCGGCAGCCTGCAGCTGCTGGGCTCGGCGGCGCTGATGCTGGGCGTGGGCGTGGCCGCCGGGCTGCCCTGGCCGGTGGCGCTGGTGGCCGGGCTGGGGCTGGCGATGTCGTCCACCGCCATCGGCCTGGGCGTGCTGGCCGAGCGCAACCTGGGCGCCACCACCTCGGGCCAGCATGTGCTGAGCGTGGCGCTGCTGCAGGACATTGCCGCGATCCCGGTGCTGGCCCTGGTGCCGCTGCTGGCCGCGGCACCGCTGGGCGCGGCCCACGAGGGCGGCGGCTGGTGGGGCGCGGCCAAGGCCCTGGGCGTGGTGGCCGGCATCGTGTTTGGCGGCCGGCTGCTGCTGCGCCCGGCGCTGCGCTGGATCGCCCGCAGCGACACGCCCGAGATCTTCACCGCCGCGGCGCTGCTGCTGGTGGTGGCCACGGCCACGCTGATGCAGGCGGTGGGCCTGTCGATGGCGCTTGGCGCCTTTCTGGCCGGCGTGCTGCTGGCCGAAAGCGAATACCGCCGCGCGCTCGAGACCGACCTCGAGCCCTTCAAGGGCCTGCTGCTGGGCCTGTTCTTCATCGCCGTGGGCATGGGCATCGACTTCGCGGTGATCGCCGCGCACCCGGGGTGGATGGCCGCGGTGGTGGCCGGCTTCCTGCTGCTCAAGGCCGCGGTGCTGTGGCTGCTGGCCCATCTGGCCCGGCTGCCGCTGGCCGAACGGCCGGTGTTCGTGATCCTGCTGGCCCAGGGCGGCGAGTTCGGCTTCGTGGTCTTCCAGGCCGCGCAGCAGGCCGGCGTGATCGATGGCGCCACCAGCTCCTTCCTGGTGGCCGCGGTGGCCATCTCGATGCTGGCCACACCGCTGCTGCTGCCGCTGGCCGACCGCTGGTGGCTGCCGCGCCTGGCCGCCCGCGCGCCGCGCACCGAGCCGCCGGCCGAAACCCGCCTGAGCGAGCCGCAGGCCGCGCCGGTGATCATTGCCGGCTTCGGCCGCTTCGGCCAGGTGGTGGGCCGCCTGCTCAACGCCAGCGGCCTGCAGGCCACCGTGCTGGAGCACGACGCCGAGCAGGTGGAGGCGGTGCGCCGCTTCGGCTGGCCGGTGTTCTATGGCGACGCCAGCCGGCTCGACCTGCTGCGCATGGCCGGCGCCGCCGAGGCGCGGGTGTTCGTGCTGGCCATCGACGATGTCGAGCAGAGCGTGGCCGTGGCCGCGCTGGTGCGCGAGCATTTTCCGCAGCTCACCGTGGTGGCACGGGCACGCAACGTCACGCACTACCTGAAGCTGCGCGCGCTGGGCATCACGCTGATCGAGCGCGAGACGCTCGATGCATCGCTGATGAGCGGCCGCCATGTGCTCGAGCAGCTGGGCTGGCAGCCGCATGCCGCGCGCAACCAGGCCCTGCGCTTTCGGCAGCACACGGTTGCGCTGATCGAGCAGATGCGCGCCCATGTGGGCGACGAGCAGGAGCTGATCGCCCTGGCCAAGCAGGGCCGCCAACAGCTCGAGGCCATGTGGGCGCAAGAGCGCGCCGAGCAGGCCGCCGCGCGCCACCGCCGCGGCTGGCACGACGACAGCACGCACTGAGCAACCTCGGCCCGCCGCCAGCCGCCGCGCGGCCGCGGCCACAGCGCGTCAGCGCAGCGCGTCCCACACCAGCTTGATGCCGGTGAGCAGCATGCCCAGCGAGAACAGCCGGTAGAACAGCGCCTGCGGAATCACGCGCACGATGCGCAGGCCCAGCCACACGCCCAGCGGCGCGGCCGGCGCCAGCACCAGGGCCGTGCCCATGTTGGTGAGGTCGATCAGGCCCAGCAGGCCGTAGGGCAGCCACTTGGCGGCATTGACGGCCGCGAAGAACACCGCCAGCGTGGCCGTGAAGCGGATCGGCGGCAGCTTCAGCGGCAGCATGTAAAAGCCGATCGGCGGCCCGCCGGCATGCGCCACAAAGCTGGTGAAGCCCGACACCGCCGCAAAGAAGAAACCACTGCCGGCCCCCGGTGCCGGCGCATCGGCACGCGGCGGAAACACCGTGCGAATGGCCAGGAACACCAGCGTGATCGCGCCCACCAGGCCCGCCACCGCCCGGGCCGGCAGCACGCCAAACAGCAGCCAGCCCAGCACGATGCCGGCCAGCCCGGCCGGCAGCAGCAGCCTGAGCAGCGCGGCATCGGCCTGGCGCGCCAGCGCCTTGAGGCCCAGACCATCCATGATGGCCAGCAGCGGCAGCATGATGGCCGCGGCCTGCGGCACCGGCACGGCCAGCGCCATCAGCGGCACGCCCAGGGCGCCGAAGCCGGCGCCGAAGCCGCTCTTGCTGATGCCCACCAGCAGCACCGCGGGCACGGCCACCGCATAGAACGCGGGGTCGGTGATGACCGGCAACACGGCGGCTCAGTGCCTGCGCTGAGGCAGGGCGGACGGCGGGCGCAGGGGCATCGTGCAGGGGCGCCAGGCGCCGGTGGCGAACAACGCGACAATTGTGGGATGTTCCAGCCCTCCCAGCACGACGTCCGCCGATTCTTCTGCGAGACCTTCCGCAAGCAGCGCGAGGGCGCCCCGCTGACGCCGATGGAAACCCTGGCCGCCGGCTGGATGGCCGAGCACCCCGAGTACCACGCCGACCTGGCCGATCTGGAGGCCGCGCTGGCCGCGGTGTACAGCGTGGACGACGGCCGCACCAACCCCTTCTTGCACCTGGCCATGCACCTGAGCATCAGCGAGCAGTGCAGCATCGACCAGCCCAGCGGCATCCGCCAGGCGGTCGAGCTGCTGGCCGCGCGGCGCAATGCGCTGCACGAGGCCCACCACGAGGTGATGGAGTGCCTGGGCGAGATGATCTGGACCAGCCAGCGCAGCGGCCTGCCGCCCGACGGCCACGCCTACCTCGACGCCGTGCGGCGCCGCGCCACACGCTAGGCCGGCGGGCCAGGTACTCAGGGCCAGGTACTCAGGGCCAGGTACTCAGGGCCTGTCGCTCAGGGTCTGGCGCGCAGCGTCACCCATTCCACCGCCAGGTAGTTGTCGGCGCGGTGCACCGCGTCCACCGGGCTGCGCATGGCCCACGGAATCACCTGGCGGTGCAGCGGCAGGGTGTGGAACTGCTCCTTCCATTCCAGCAGCGCGGCCTTGATCAGCTGCTCGCGCTTCTTCGGCTCGGCCTCCACGCTGCTTTGCGCGGCCAGTGCGTCGAAGCGCTCGTTGCGCACGTTGCTGAAGTTGTACAGGCCCACACCCTTGTCGCCGCGGTTGCGCATCAGCGGCGTGAGCGTGGTCTCGGCATCGGTGATCGCACCACCCCAGCCATACATGAACAGGCTCACGTCCATCTTCTCGACCTTGGGAAAGTACAGCGCGCGCGGCATGGCGTTGACCTTCACCCTGACCTTCAGCTGCGCCCACATCGCCGCCACGGCCAGGCAGATCTCCTCGTCGTTGATATAGCGGTTGTTGGGGCAGTCGAGCGTGACCTCGAAGCCCTCGCCATAGCCCGCCTCGGCCATCAGGCGCCGCGCGGCGGCCAGGTCAAAAGGCGTGCGCGCCTCCAGCACCGGGTCGTGGAAGCTGGCGATGGCCGAGGGCGTCATGCTGCCGGTGGGCGCCGACAGGCCGTTCATCAGCTTGCTGCGCAGGGCCTCGGTGTCGATGGCCTGGTACAGCGCACGGCGCACGCGCAGGTCCTTGAACGGGTTGCGCTCGCCCGGCACGCGGGCGTGCAGCAGCTTGTCGCGGCCCTGGTCCATGGCCAGGAAGACGATGCGGTTCTCGGGCCCCTCCACCACCTTGATGCCGGACACGCCGCGCAGGCGGGCAACGTCGCGCGGCGCGGGGTCGTGCACCAAGTCGAGCTCGCCCGACACCAGCGCGGCCAGGCGCGTGGCGTCGTTGGCCACCGGCGTGAACACCACCTCCTGCACATTGCCCTCGGCCACCGTGCCCCAGCCCCACCAGGCCGGGTTGCGGCGGTGCACGGTCTTGATGCCGGGCGCGCGGCTCACCAGCATGAACGGGCCGGTGCCATTGGCGTGCGTGGAGGCATGCGTCTCCTCGCGGTTCTTGAAGTCGAGCGGTTTCAGGGTGCGATGCTGTTCGCACCAGGCGCGGCTCATGATGAACAAGGTGTCCAGGTGCTCCAGGAACACCGGGTTCACCGTCTTGAGGCGGAACTCCACCGTCAGCGCATCCAGCTTCACCGGCTCGCCCAGCGCGGCCACGTAGGTGCTGATCAGCGAGGTGGGCTCCCGGGCGCGCTGCACCGAGAACAGCACGTCGTCGGCGGTGAACGGCGTGCCGTCGTGAAACTTCACGTGGGGCCGCAGCTTGAAGCGCCACACCAGCGGCTGCGGCTGGCTCCAGGACAGCGCCAGCGCCGGCACGATGGCCAGATGGCGGTCGCGGCCCACCAGGCGCTCGTAGGTCTGCTGGTTGATGCTGTTGGTCAGCGCCTCGTTCTGGGCGTGCGGGTCCATGGTCAGCGAGTCGCCCTGGTTGGCCCAGCGCAGCGTCTGGGCCGGGGCCGCCGCCACGGCAGCCAGCAGGGCCAGCGGCAGCAGCAGCCGCCTGGCGATCACGCGAAACTTCATGCACCTTCTCCGTCAACATCCCGGTCGGACGGTCGGCAGTGTAGGCAAGGCGGCGGCCCGGCCAGGGGGGGGCTCAGGCCGGCGCGTAACCCTCTTCGGTGAGCGCGGCCACGAACTCGGCCGCCGCCTTGGCCGACTCGATCTGCACCCGGTGCGCCGGCAGGTCGATCTGCAGGCGCGCGTCGGCATCGATGCGCTGCACGGTCTCGGTGACGGTGCGCACGCAGTGGCCGCAGGTCATGGTGGGCAGGGTGAGGTCGATCAAAGTGGGCTCCCGATGTGTGGTGGATGACGACGACGATCAGACTGTGCCACCAACGCAGGGTCTAGCATGGCGCTCATGGAACCGAGTTGTACCCTCACCCTGCCGGTCGACGGCATGAGCTGTGCCAGCTGCGTGGCGCGTGTCGAAAAGGCGCTGCGCCGCGTGCCCGGTGTGCAGGCCGCCGAGGTCAATCTGGCCACCGAGCAGGTCAGCCTGACGCTCGACACCGCCAGCGCCGCCGGCACGGTGCTGGCCGCGCGGGCCGCAGTGGCCCAGGCTGGCTACAGCCTTCCCGACGAACAGCGTGTGCTGCGCGTGGACGGCATGAGCTGCGCCAGCTGCGTCGGCCGGGTCGAGAAGGCGCTGCTGCGCGTGCCCGGCGTGCTGGCGGCCAGCGTCAACCTGGCCACCGGCAGCGCCCAGGTTCAGCGGCTGGCCGGCGCCGCCGGCGATGCGGCGCTGCGCCAGGCCTTGCAGCGCGCCGGCTACGAGGCCGTGCCGCTCGACGACGGCACGGCCGCCGCCGGCCCTGCGCGGCGTGGCGAGCTGCGCGGCTGGCAGGTGGCCGCCGCGGCACTGCTCAGCGCCCCGCTGGTATGGCCGATGCTGGGCGACCTGATCGGCGCCCACTGGATGCTGCCCGCGCTGTGGCAATGGCTGCTGGCCACGCCGGTGGTGTTCGGCTTCGGCGGGCGCTTTTTCGTGGCTGGCTGGAAGGCGCTGCGCAACGGCGCCGGCAACATGGACCTGCTGGTGGCCACCGGCACCGCGGCGGCCTACGGCCTGAGCCTGGCGCTGTGGTGGCGTGAGCCCGAGGGCATGCCGCACCTGTATTTCGAGAGCGCGGCGGTGGTCATCACGCTGGTGCTGTTTGGCAAGTGGCTGGAGGCACGGGCCAAGCAGCGCACCCTGGGCGCGCTGCAGGCCCTGCGCGCACTGCGGCCCGACACCGCCCTGCTGCGCGGCGCCGACGGCCAGTCGCGCAGCGTGCCGCTGGCCGAGGTGCAGCCGGGCGACACGGTGCTGGTGCGCCCCGGCGAACGCCTGCCCACCGACGGCCTGGTGCTCGAGGGCCGCAGCCATGTGGACGAGTCGCTGCTCACCGGCGAAAGCCTGCCGGTGGCCAAGGCGCCGGGCGACCGCGTGACCGGCGGCGCCATCAACGGCGAGGGCCTGCTGGCGGTGCGCACCACCGCGGTGGGCGGCGCCAGCATGCTGTCGCGCATCGTCGCGCTGGTTGAATCAGCCCAGGCCAGAAAGCCGCCGATCCAGCAGACGGTGGACCGCGTGGCCGCGGTCTTCGTGCCCGCGGTGGGCGCGCTGGCCCTGCTCACGCTGCTGGGCTGGGGCCTGCTGCGCGGCGACTGGGCGCAGGCACTGATCCACGCGGTGTCGGTGCTGGTCATCGCCTGCCCCTGCGCGCTGGGCCTGGCCACGCCGGCCACGCTGATGGTGGGCACCGGCCTGGCCGCGCGGCGCGGCATTCTTGTGCGCGACGCGCAGGCGCTGGAGCTGATGCGCCAGGTGGCGGTGGTGGCCTTCGACAAGACCGGCACGCTCACCGAAGGCAAACCGGTGCTGGCCGGCCTGCAGGCCGCCGCTGGCCTGGCGGGCGGCGAGGCGGCCGTGCTGACCCAGGCCGCGGCGCTGCAGGCCGGCAGCGAGCACCCCCTGGCGCGCGCCGTGCTGCAGGCCGCGGCCGCGGCCGCAGCACCGCCGCCGGTGGCGGCCATCGACAAGGGCACTGCCACTACGGCCACTACGGCCACCGCCACCGCCACCGCCATCGCCTGCGAGCTGCGCGCGGTGCCCGGCCGCGGCATCGAGGGCCAGCTGCATGGCCGGCCGCTGGCCCTGGGCAGCAGCGCCTGGATGCACGAGCTGGGCGTGGCCGATGCCGCGCTGGCCGCGCAGGCGGCGCGTTGGGCCGCCGAGGGCCGCAGCGTCTCGTGGCTGGCCGAGCGCGGCCCGGCACCGCGGGCGCTGGGCCTGCTGGCCTTTGGCGACGCACCCAAGCCCGGCGCCGCGGCCACCGTGGCGGCCTTGCACGCCGCCGGCCTGCGCGTGGTGCTGCTCAGCGGCGACAACCGCGGCGCCGCCGAGGCGCTGGCCCGCCAGCTCGGCATCACCGAGCTGCATGCCGAGGTGCTGCCGGCCGACAAGGCGCGCCTGGTGGCCGGCCTGCGCAGCGGCCTTGCGCCGCAGCAGCGCGTGGCCATGGTGGGCGATGGCGTGAACGACGCCCCGGCCCTGGCCGCCGCCGATGTGGGCCTGGCCATGACCCATGCCGATGGCGGCGGCACCGACGTGGCCATGCAGACCGCCGGCCTGACCCTGCTGCGCGGCGATCCGGCCCTGGTGCTCGAGGCGCTGGACCTGTCGCGCGCGATCAGCCGGCGCATCCGCCAGAACCTGTTCTGGGCCTTCGGCTACAACGTGGTGGGCATTCCGCTGGCCGCACTGGGCCTGCTGAGCCCGATGGTGGCCGGCGCCGCGATGGCCCTGTCATCGGTCAGCGTGGTGGCCAATGCACTGCTGCTGTCCCGGCACAAGCCGCGCTCGATGCCGTAGCCGCCCGGCGGGCGGCCTCACGTACCCGTGAGGCCGGGTGCCCCCACAGCGGGCCGAGCGCCGGGCCGCCCCAAGCCGGCCCGCAACCCGCCCGGCGGGTGGTCTCACGTACCCGTGAGGCCGGGTGCCCCCGCAGCGGGCCGAGCGCCGGGCCGCCCCAAGCCGGCCCGCAACCCGCCCGGCGGGTGGCCTCACGTACCCGTGAGGCCGGGTGCCCCCACTACTTGGTCTTGTTCAGCACATCGGCCCCGGCCCACATCGCATCCAGGTGCGGGAAGTTCCAGCGTCCGGTCGGCTCGCGGTCGATGATGCGGTCGGTGCCCGGGCGCGACAGGTCGAGCAGCGTTGGCGTGATCGGCATCTCGCGCCGGGTGTCGAAGAAGACCTTGACGAGGGGCGCGGTCAGCGAGTCGGGGTTCTGCTCCATCACCACCGCCAGCCGGCCCGACTCCAGCCGCACCAGCGCGCCGTTGGGGTAGATGCCCAGGCTGCGCACGAAGGCGCGGAACACGGCCGGGTCGAAATGGCCCTTCCACGAGGCCATGCGCGCCACCGACTCGGCCGGGTCCCAACCCGCCTTGTAGGGCCGGTTGGAGGTGATCGCGTCGTACACGTCGCACACCGCGCCCATGCGCGCCAGCAGCGACAGCTGCTCGGGCGGCAGCTGGTGCGGGTAGCCGGCACCGTCCATGCGCTCATGGTGGTGCAGGCACACGTCCATGGCCTGCTCGCTGGCGCCGCGCGCCTCCTGCAGCATCTCGTAGCCGCGCTCGGGATGGGTGCGGATGACGGCGAACTCCGCGTCCGTCAAGCGGGCCGGCTTGTTCAGCACCTCCAGCGGCATGGCCGCCTTGCCCAGGTCGTGCAGCAGGCCGGCCAGGCCGGCGGCGCGGCAGGTGGCGTCGTCCTGGCCCAGCTGGCGGCCCAGCGCCACCATCAGCGCGCACACCGCCACCGAGTGCATGTAGGTGTAGTCGTCGGCGGTCTTCAGCCGCATCAGGCTGACCAGCGCGCCGGGGTTGCGCGCCACCGAGTCGGTGATTTCGTCAACCAGCGGGCCGCAGCCCTCGGCGTCGAGCGCGCGGCCCATGCGCGCCTCGCTGAACAGGCCGCTCATCACCTCGCGCGAGCGCTGGTAGGTCTTGGCCGCCTGGGCCAGCTCGGCGGCCAGCTCCTGGCGCGCCGGCGGCGGCGCGGGCAGCGGTGGCGGCTCGGCGCCGCGGGCCAGCGGCTGCGGCGGCATCGGCAGGCGGATGTGGTCGGCCGCGGCAAAGGCCGCGCGCGGTGTGCGCGCGTTGGCGGCCGCCGATGGCGCGGTGGCCAGGCGCACGCCGTCAAGGCCGCCGGGTTCGGCCACGTCCAGGCCCAGCGCGGCGTCGATCCAGACCTCGCGCACGGCGCTGGCGCGCAGCTTCTTCAGATCCTCCTGGTCGCGCAGCACGAAGCGCACCTTCCAGAACGGATGATCGATCCAGTTGCCCTCCAGCGCGTGCAGGTGCATGCCCAGCCGCACCTGACTGACCGGAATACGCTTCAGGGACTTGTTGGCCGTTGTCATCGCTACCGACATTTATCGGCCCGAGGCCCCCCTGCTTGAGCCGGCCTGTGCGACGCGACGAAAAAAAACCGCAGGCCCTGCGGGCTGCGGTTTTTCGGGGTGCTGGCGGCGCAGAGGCCGCGGCGTGGATCGGGCGGGTCAGCGCAGGCGCGGCTGCGGCACCACGTGCAGGTCGCCAGGCAGCGAGGCCAGGTAGCTGCCGATGGCCTTGAGCTCGGCGCTGGTGAAGGTGTGCTTCTTCTGGCCATTGGCCTCTTGCACCACCTGGCCACGCATGGTGGCGTTGCCACGGCCCACGTTGGCATTGCCGTCGGTCTGGTAGGCGCGCAGCGTGGCGGCCAGGTAGTCGGCATGCTGGCCGGCCAGCTTGGGATACGACGGGTCGATCGGCTTGCTGAAGTTGGCGCCATGGCAGGCCACGCAGGCGGCCATGCGGTCTTTCAGGGCATCGGGCACGGGCCGGGCCAGCGCCTCGGGTGCCGGCGCGCCCACGCCCTTGGCCTGCTGCTCGTAGTAGGCGCCGAGGTCGGCCATGTCCTGCTCGGTGAGCGACGCCGCGATGGCGCGCATCGTGGGGTGCTTGCGGTCGCCCTTCTGGTAGGCCTGCAGCGAGGCCACGATGTACTTGGCACCCTGGCCCGAGATCATCGGCACCTTGTAGACCTCGGGGAAGGTGGCCTGGTAGCCGATGATGCCGTGGCAGCCGATGCACATGGCGGCCTTGCCGACACCCTTGGCGGCATCGCCGCCCTGGGTGCCCTGCGCCTGTGCGGCAACGCCCATGGCGGCCAGAGCGATGCCCGTGGTGAGCAGGCGGATCATCGAATGGAGCGCTGTTTTCATCGTCGTGGGCGGGCTGTCTCGTCGGGGAGGGGGCGGGCTACACCAGTGCGGCTGGCCGGCATTTGATGGCCGTCAACGGCTCTGCGGCGCATTATATGGGGCCACATATACTGGGCTGTCGCCCTGGTAGCTGCATGATTCCCCCAGGTTGGCAAGCTTCGGTTTCCTCCCCACACAGCCCGCCCACCACCCATGAAGTTCCAAGGCTCCGACAACTACGTCGCCACGCAAGACCTGATGCTGGCGGTCAATGCCGCCATCACGCTCAAGCGCCCGCTGCTGGTCAAGGGCGAGCCCGGCACCGGCAAGACCATGCTGGCCGAGGAGGTCTCGGCGGCGCTCGGCATGCCGCTGCTGCAGTGGCACATCAAGAGCACCACCAAGGCGCAGCAGGGCCTGTACGAATATGACGCAGTGAGCCGCCTGCGCGACAGCCAGCTGGGTGACGAGAAGGTGCGCGACATCCACAACTACATCGTCAAGGGCACGCTGTGGCAGGCCTTCACGGCCGAGCAGCCGGTGGCGCTGCTGATCGACGAGATCGACAAGGCCGACATCGAGTTTCCGAACGACCTGCTGCGTGAACTCGACCGCATGGAGTTCTATGTGTACGAGACGCGCGAGCTGATCCGCGCCAAGCACCGGCCGGTGGTGTTCATCACCTCCAACAACGAGAAGGAGCTGCCCGACGCGTTCTTGCGCCGCTGCTTCTTCCACTACATCAAGTTTCCCGACGCCGACACGATGCAGAAGATCGTCGACGTGCACTTCCCGGGGCTCAAGAAAGAGCTGCTGGGCGCGGCGATGAAAACCTTCTACGACGTGCGCAACCTGCCCGGCCTGAAGAAGAAGCCCAGCACCAGCGAGCTGATCGACTGGCTCAAGCTGCTGGTGGCCGAGGACATTCCGCTCGAGGTGCTGCAAAGCAAGGACGAGAAGGTCAGCGTGCCGCCGCTGGTGGGCGCGCTGCTGAAGAACGAGCAGGACGTGAGCCTGTTCGAGAAGCTGGTCTTCATGCAAAAGCACAACCGCTGAGCCGCCTGTCGCCGCAGCGCCTGGCAGCACCACCGGATGGGCCCGCCGTGATGAAACCTGTGATCTGCACCCCCGTCACGCTGCACGGCCCGCATGTGCGCCTGGTGCCGCTGGCAACCGAGCATGCCCCGGCGCTGTGCGAAGCCACGCGCGACGGCGAGCTGTGGAAGCTCTGGTACACCGCCATCCCCTCGCCCGAGGGCATGGCCGCCGAGATCGCCCGCCGGCTGGCACTGCAGGCCGCCGGCAGCATGCTGCCGTTCACGGTGTTCGACGCCGGCGGCCAGGCCGTGGGCATGAGCACCTTCATGAACGTGGACAACACGCACCAGCGCGTGGAGATCGGCTCGACCTGGTACGCCCATTCGGTGCAGCGCACCTTGCTCAACACCAATGCCAAGCGCCTGCTGCTGGCGCATGCCTTCGAGACGCTGGACTGCATTGCGGTGGAGTTCCGCACCCATCGCTTCAACCAGCAAAGCCGCCGCGCCATCGAGCGCCTGGGCGCGCAGCTGGACGGCATCTTGCGCAACCACCAGCGCGCTGCCAACGGCACGCTGCGCGACACGGTGGTGTACAGCATCACCGCCGATGAGTGGCCGACGGTGCGCGCGCACCTCGACTTCCAGCTGCAGCGGCCGCGCTGAGGCGCATGCCGACGCGGCCTGAGCCCAGGGCGTCTGGCTAGACGGTGTCGGCAAAGTCGGGCCGGCGCGCGCGCGGGCCGGGCAAGGTGCCGGGTGGGGGATCGGCCGGCTTCGCCACTGGCATCTTCACAGGCAACGGCACCGCTGGCGGCCGAACCGGTGCCGGCGATGACGGTGCCGCCTCCGCCGGCTGCGCAGCCAGGGTCGCCAGGCCATCCACCACCACGCGGTTGCGGCCGCCGTGCTTGGCCCGGTACAGCGCGGCGTCGGCACGCTCGATCAGCTGCGCCGGCGCCTCGTCGGCATCCTGCGCCAGGGCCACGCCGATCGACACCGTGATCTGCAGTGCCTGCTCGCGCCAGCGGGTGGACGACGCGGCCAGCTCGGCGCGCAGGCGTTCGGCCAGGCGCTCGGCGGCCGCGGCGTCGGTGCGCGGCAGCAGCACGGCAAACTCTTCGCCACCCAGGCGGCTCAGCACATCCAGCGCCCGTGACGAGCCGGTGAGCACCTGCGCCACATTGACCAGCACCGCATCACCGGCCGGGTGGCCCCAGCGGTCGTTGACCTGCTTGAAATGGTCGATGTCGATCATCAGCACCGCATAGCCCTCGCCGTGGCGGCTGAGCCAGCGGTGCTGGGCGCGCAGCTGGCGCAGCCACTCCACGCGGTTGAGCAGGCCGGTCAGCGCGTCGCGCTGCGACAGCTCGCGCAGCTGGCCCACCAGGCGCATCACCACCATCGCGGCCATCGAGCCGTGCAGCATCAGCATGGCCACCAGCAGCAGCAGGGCCACGGCCACATGCAGCGGGGCGTCCACATGGATCGGCCGCGCCGGTGCCACCACCATCGACACCAGGCGCAGCGCCGCCATCAGCAGCGTGAGACCCATCGGCGCCACCAGGGCCAGGGCGCGGCGGCGGTCGAACTCGGCGCAAAGCGCCTGGTAGCCCGCCACCGTGGCGCGCGCCAGCACCCACAGCAGCGCCAGCGTGGTGCCACCGGCCTGCAGGCGAACGCCGGCCGGCTGCTGCTGATGCGGCATGGCCAGCAGCGCACACAGGCACAGCAGGGCCACCACCACCAGGGCCTCGCGGTCGGCCAGCGGCAGACCGAGAAACAGCCGCATGCCGCGCGCCAGCGCCAGCGCGGTGCCCAGCATCGCCAGGTTGCTGATCGGGATGCCCCAGGGCCCGGGCATGGCATCGCGCAGCAGCACCAGGGCCATGGTGGCCGCGCACAGCAGGCCCGAGACCAGCCAGTGCCAGGCCGGCCGGCGCGGCAGCTGCATGGCCCAGATGCCCATGCCCCAGGCGCAGGCCACGCCCAGCTGCAGCAACAGCACGGTCAGCAGGAGCAGGGCGACGTTTCCCATCATCGCCCGCGATATCGGCGCGCCGGCTGCCAACTTGAGCACAGCCCAGGCCCCCGGGCCGGGCCCCGGCTGTGGGTCACAATCCATCGCATCCACCTGGAGAGTCCATGGCGCGTCGCACACCGATCACGGTTGAACACCTCTGGCAGATGCAGCGCCTGGGCGCACCGAGCCTGTCGCCCGACGGTGCCCAGGCGGTGGTGGCGCTGGCCTCGTACGCGATGGACGACAACCGTGCCGAAAGCGCGCTGTGGCTGCTGTCCACGCTGGGCGGTGCGCCGCGCCGGCTGACCCAGTGCGGCGAGAAGGACGGCCAGCCGCGCTTCTCGCCCGACGGCCACCAGGTGGGCTTCGTGGCGCGGCGCGAGCAGCAGGGCAAGAAGGACGAGTCGCCGCAGTTCTACCTGATCCCGGTGGACGGCGGCGAGGCCCGGCGCGTGGGCGAGGTGGCCACCGGCGTGGAGGCCTTTCGCTGGTGCCCCGACGGCAAGCGCATCGTGTTCGTGTCGTGGGTGTGGCCCGACCTCAAGGGCAACAAGGCCCAGGCCCAGGCCATGAAGGCCCAGCGCGAGCGCAAGGAAACCGGCTACGCCACCGCCGATGCGCTGTACCGGCACTGGGATCATTTCGTGCCTCAGGGCCGCGTGCCGCACCTGCATGTGATGGATGTGGCCAGCGGCCGCGTGCGCGACCTGTTCGAGGGCACCGATCTCGAGCTGGGCCGCGCCGAGCCCGGCAGTGACTGCTTCGACATCTCACCCGACGGCAAGCGCGTGGTGTTCGCCTACGACCCGGCGCCCGACAAGCGCCAGGACGGCCGCTTTGCGCTGGCCGAGCTCGAGATCGCCAGCGGCCGCGTGGCCACCGTGGCGCAAGACCTGGCCTGGGACCTGAGCTCGCCGCGTTATGCGCCCGATGGCGAGCAGCTGGCCTTCATCGCCAGCCACCAGGCCCTGACCCACACCGCGCCGGGCCAGCTGGCGATCTGCCGGCGCGGTGAGGCCTTCGAGGTGGTGAGCGGCGCCTGGGATCACGCCGTGCAGGCCCCGCTGCTGTGGGAAGACGATGCCGGCGCGCTGCTGCTGGGCGCCGAGGAGCGTGGCCGCCGCCACCTGTGGCGCTTCAGCCTGGCCGACCGGCGCGCCGAGCGCGTGGTGTCGGGCGGCTGGGTGCAGGCCTTCGACAAGACCGCCGGCACCCTGGTGACCGTGGCCGATGCGGCCGACCACCCGGCCCGGGCCACGGCGCATCTGCCCGGCCAGCCGCCGCGCCGCATCGAGCACTTCAACGACGCACTGATGGCCCAGCTGGCGCTTGGCCGGCACGAGGAGATCAGCGTCACCGGCGCGCAGGGCGATGCGGTGCAGGTGTGGCTGTTCTACCCGCCCGACTTCGATGCCAGCAAGCAGTACCCGCTGCTGCAGGTCATCCACGGCGGCCCGCACACGGCGGTGGGCGACGGCTTTCACTACCGCTGGAACAACCCGGTGTTCGCCGCTGCCGGCCATGTGGTGGCGGTGGTCAACTACCACGGCTCCAGCAGCTTCGGCCATGCCTTCCTCGACAGCATCACCCACCGCTGGGGCGAGCTCGAGCTGCAGGACATCGAGGCCGCCACCACCGAGCTGCTCAAGCGCCCCTACATCGACCCGCGGCGCGTGTACGCCACCGGCGGCAGCTATGGCGGCTTCATGGTGGCCTGGATGAACGCGCACGTGCCGGCCGGACGTTATGCCGCCTACGTGTGCCATGCCGGCTGCTTTGACTGGGTGGGCATGTTTGCCGACGATGCCTGGGCCTGGCATGCCAAGGAGCTGGGCGGCTGGTACTGGGACGACATGGCCCGCGTGCACGCCCAGAGCCCGCACGCCCATGCCGGCAGCATGGCCACACCCACGCTGGTGATCCATGGCGCGCTCGACTACCGCGTGCCCGATGCCCAGGGCCTGGCCTACTACAACACGCTCAAGGCCCTGGGCGTGCCGGCCCGGCTGCTGTGGTACCCCGACGAAAACCACTGGATCCTCAAGCCGCACAACAGCCGCCAGTGGTACCGCGAATTTTTTGCCTGGCTGGGCGTGCACCGCCTGCCCGATGGCAACGGCCGCACCCGCCGCGCCGCCGATGCACCGGCCAAGGCCGCCGGGGCGGCTGCCAGGCCGGCCCCGAAGCTCGCCGGCAGGCCTGCATCCAAGACCGCATCCAAAGCCGCATCCAAAGCCGCATCCAGGCCCGAGATTAAGCCCGAAACCAAGCCGGCGCTCCGGGCCACGCGCAAGGCGCGCGCCTGAGCGGCCACCCCGCCCCGGCCGGCCCTGCGCCAAGCGCCCTGCATCCGCTGCCATGACCCCACCCACCGAGCCCACCGACGCGCTGCCGCCCGCGGCCTACACCGTGCTGTCGCCGCGCCTGGTGCGCGCCAGCGCCCTGACCCGCGGCCCCTGGGACCCGCAGCACCAGCATGCCGGCCCGCCGATCGCCATGGTCTGCCGCGCCATCGAGGCGGTGGCGCAAGAGCATGGGCTGGGCCACATCGCGCGGCTCACCGCCAACCTGCTGCGGCCGGTGCCCATCACCGAGCTGGAGATCGAGGTCAGCACCGACTACGCCGGGCGCAACGCCGCGCACTACTCGGCCCGGCTGTGGGGCGCCGGCAAGGAGCTGGCGCGCTTTACCGCGCTGGCCCAGCGCGAGAGCGAGACCCCGCTGCCGGCCGCGCTGGACGGCCACCCGCTGCCGCAGGCGCCGCTGCCGCCGGCCGACAGCGCGCCCATCCGCATGCCCTTCAACCAGCGCATCGGCTATGCCGATCTGGTGGAGAACCGCGTGGCCAGCGGCCACTTCTTTGGCGGCCGCTGTGCCGCCTGGTTCAGGCTGCGCCACCCGCTGGTGGCCGGTGAAGCGGCCAGCGGCTACCAGCGCGTGGCGGTGGCCGCCGATTCGGGCAACGGCATCTCGGCGGTGCTGGATTTTGCGCAGTACAGCTTCGTCAACTCAGACCTCAGCATCCACCTGCTGCGCCGACCGGTGGGCGAGTGGGTCTGCGTGGATGCGCGCACCCTGCTGGCGCCCAACGGCTGCGGCCTGGCCGAATCACAGCTGTTCGACGAGCTCGGCCTGATCGGCCGTGCCGCGCAAAGCCTGGCGGTGCGCGCGCGCGGCTGAGCGCCGCGCCGGTGTAGCGCAGCGGACGCGCTGCCAGGGGCGATTGTTGGATACTGGCCGCTGGCATCGGCCACCCCACCCCGGCCTGAAGGACACACCGTGCTGATCAGCTTCTTCTACACCCTGCGCGCGGCCAAGCTGCCGGTCTCGGTCAAGGAGTTCCTGACGCTGCTCGAGGCGGTGAAGGCCGGCGTCATCGACCCCTCGGTCGACCAGTTCTACTACCTGGCGCGCACCGCGCTGGTGAAGGACGAGGTGCACTTCGACAAGTTCGACCGCGCCTTCGGTGCCTACTTCAAGGGCGTGGAGATGGTGGCCGACTTCACCCAGGAAGTGCCGCTCGAATGGCTGCGCAAGAACCTCGAACTCGAGCTCAGCCCCGAGGACAAGGCCAAGATCGAGAAGATGGGCTGGGACGAGCTGATGGAGACGCTGAAGAAGCGCTTCGAAGAGCAGAAAGAGCGCCACGAGGGCGGCAGCAAGTGGATCGGCACCGGTGGCACCAGCCCGTTCGGGGCCTACGGTGTCAACCCGCAGGGCATCCGCATCGGCCAGGACAAGGGCCGCAACAAGAGTGCCGTGAAGGTGTGGGATCAGCGCGCCTACAAGGACTACGACGACTCGCTCGAGCTCGGCACGCGCAACATCAAGGTGGCCCTGCGCCGGCTGCGCCGCTTTGCGCGCGAAGGCAACGAACTCGAGCTGGCGCTCGACGACACCATCCAGGCCACCGCAGCCAACGCCGGCATGCTCGACATCAAGATGATTCCCGAGCGGCACAACAAGGTGAAGGTGCTGCTGCTGATGGACGTGGGCGGCACGATGGACGAGCACATCCACCGCGTCGAAGAGCTTTTCTCGGCCACCAAGAGCGAGTTCAAGCACCTGGAGTTCTACTACTTCCACAACTGCGTCTATGACTTCATGTGGAAGAACAACCGCCGGCGCTTCAGCGAGAAGACCCCCACCTGGGACATCATCCGCAAGTACAACAAGGACTACAAGCTGATCTTCGTGGGCGACGCGACGATGAGCCCCTACGAGATCCTGCAGCCCGGCGGCAGCGTCGAATACAACAACGAGGAGCCGGGTGCCGAATGGATCCAGCGCCTCACGCAGGCCTTTCCCAAGTACGCGTGGATCAACCCCGAGCCCCAGGGCGTCTGGCAGTACCGCCAGAGCATTGCCATCATGCAGCAGCTGACCCAGCAGCGCATGTTTCCGCTCAGCCTGGCGGGCCTGGAAGGGGCCATGCGCTTGCTCAGCAAGTGAGCCTGCTGCGCCGCGCCGCCTCGGCGCTGCCGGCCTTGGCGGTGCTGTCGGCCCTGTCAGCGCTGGGCGGCTGCGCCCTGCTGGCGCCGGCCACCGCACCGGCGCCCGCAGTGACGCCCGCGCCCGCAGCGGCGCTTGCCCCCGCGCCTGACACCGCCGCCGCGCGCGCGGCGGCGGCGCCGGCGGCCAGCGCGCGGGTGCTGATCGACGCGCCGTCGGCCTTGCGGCCGCTGCTCGAGCGCCACCTCGACATCGTGCGCCTGCAAGAGCTGCCCGATGACGAGACCCTGGGCGCCACCGAGTGGGCGCGGCTGATCGCCGCCACCCCGGCCCAGGTGCGCGAGCTGCTGCAGACCGAGGGCTACTTCGACCCGCGGGTCACGGTGCAGCGCCTCGATGGCACGCCGGCCCATGTGCAGGTGTCGGTGCAGCCGGGCACGCGGGTGCGCATCGGCAGCCTGCGCCTGGATTTCGAGGGCGAGCTGAGCCAGCGCCTGGACGCCGGCGATGCCGATGCGCTGGCGCTGCGCGCCGCGCTCGAGGCCCTGGGCCGGCCGGTGGCCGATGCGCCCTTTCGCAACCCGGCCTGGGCCGACACCAAGCAGGCCCTGGTGGGCCGCTTGCGCGCGGCCGGTTATGCCGGTGCCCTGCTCAATGGCAGCAATGCCGACATCGATCTGGCCACGCAGCGTGCGGCGCTGTTCGTGGTGCTCGACAGCGGCCCGCTGTTTCGCGCCGGCGAGGTGCAGGTGCGCGGCCTGGCGGCGCACGATGCGCAGACGGTGCGCCACCTGGCCGGTTTCAGCGCCGGCGCGCCGCTCACCGAGGTGCGTCTGCTCGAGTACCAGGAGCGCCTGCTGCAGACCGGCCTGTTCGATGCGGTGAGCGTGGGCTTCGACCCCGCGGCCAGCGGTGCCGCGGCAGCCCCGGTGCTGGTGCGCGTGACCGAGAAGCCGCTGCGGCAGGCCACCGTGGGCCTGGGCTACAGCGCCAACACCGGGCCGCGCGCCACGCTCGAGCACCACCACCGCCGCCTGCTGGGCCGCCCGCTCACGGCCTACAACAAGCTCGAATGGGGCCGCGACAGCCAGACCTGGAGCGGCGATCTGCTGACCCATCCGGCGCAAGGCTTCTACCGAAACCTGCTGGGCGTGCAGATCGAGCGCGTGAAGAGCGACACCGACATCGTGCTCTCGCAGCGCCTGCGCCTGGGCCGGACGCAGGACACGCCGCAGTTCGAGCGCCTGCTGTTCGCCGAGCTGCTGCGCTCGCGCCAGAGCGACGCCGCCGGCGTGTCCACCGCCGAGGCGCTGTCGGCCAACCTGCACCTGGTGTGGCGCCAGCTCGACAGCCAGACCCTGCCCACGCGCGGCTACAGCCTGTCGGTGCAAAGCGGCGCCGGCCAGGCCCGGGCGGGCAGCGGCCACGGCCCGTTCGGCCGGCTCTACGGCCGCTTCACCGGCTACCTGCCGCTGGGTGCGCAGTGGTACGGCCAGGCGCGCCTGGAAGCCGGCCAGGTGATCAAGCGCGAGCAGCAGGTGGTGCCCGACGCACTGGGCTTTCGCGCCGGTGGCGACGACTCGGTGCGCGGCTACGGCTACCGCGAACTGGCGCCGGTGGACGCCAGCGGCAACACCATCAGCGGCTCGCTGCTGCTGACCAGCAGCCTGGAGCTGGCGCGTCCGGTGTCGCCCGCGCTGCCGGCGGTGTGGGGCGCGGTGTTTGTCGATGCCGGGCGCGCGGTCGACCGCTGGACCGACTACAGCGCCGCCTGGGGCTACGGCGTGGGCGTGCGCTGGCGCAGCCCGATCGGCCCGCTGCGCGCCGACCTGGCCTATGGCCAGGAGCTGCGCCGCCTGCGCCTGCACATGTCGGTCGGCATCGCCTTCTGAGCGCGCCCGCAGGCCATGAACACGCCCCCCGATCCCGCCGCCAGCGCGGCCGCGCCGGTGCTGCCGCCCACGGTGCCTGCACCTGCACCTGCACCTGCACCTGAAGCGGCCACGGCCCAGGCCCCGGCACCACGCCGGCGCTGGCTGGCCATCACGCTGGCCAGCCTGGCCGTGCTGCTGGCCGGCCTGGTGGGCAGCGGTGCCTGGTGGTGGCAGCGCCCGGCCAGCCTGCCCTGGCTGCTGGCCCAGGTGCCGGGCCTGCAGGTGCAGGGTGTGCATGGCACACCGGGCACCGCCACCTGGCGCATCGACCGGCTCGACTGGACCCTGCCCGGCCAGGCCGGCACGCTGCACATCCAGCAGCTGGTGCTGCGGCGCGACACCCTCACCTGGCAGCCGCACGCCGGCGCCTGGGTGGGCCTGCGCCTGGGCGAGGTGTCGGCCGCGCAACTGCACTACCGCAGCGGCCCGCCGTCCACCACGCCCATCACCGCGCCCACCCAGCTGGCACTGCCGCTGGTGCTGCAGATCGACCGGCTGCAGATCGGCAGCCTGCAGATCGATGCCCAGCCGCCACTGCAGCAGGTGCAGGCCCGGCTGCACCTGGGCGCCGGCGCCGGGGCGCGGCACCGCCTCGAGCTGCAGTCCGCCACGCTGGAGCAGCTGCACCTGAGCGGCCAGGCGCAGATCGACAGCGCCGCGCCGCTCAACACCCGGCTGCAGCTCGCCGCACAGGGCGCCACACGCGGCCCAGGTGGCCACAACCTGCCCTGGCAGGCGCGTGCCGAGGCCACCGGCCCGCTGGCCCGGCTGGCCCTCACGCTGCAGCTGCAGGGTGCGGCCACCGAACCCGCCACCGCGGCGGCCCAGGCGGCGCACCCGCCGCCGCGGCTGCAGGCCCGCGCCACCGTCACGCCCTTTGCGGCCTGGCCCTTGGCAGCGCTGCAGTTCGAGACCCAGGCGCTCGATCTGGCCGCGCTGTCGCCGCGCCTGCCCGGCACCCACCTGAACGGCCAGGCCACGGTGGCCAGCGACGGCCTCGACCGCCCGGCGCGGCTGCAGCTGCGGCTGGACAACCAGCGCCCCGCCGCCTGGCACCTGGGCGGCTTGCCGCTGCGCAGCCTGCAGGCCGAGGCCAGCGCCACGCCGCGCCAGCCCGACCGTCTGGCGCTCAGCCGGTTCACGCTGCAGCTGGCCGACGCCCAGGGCGCGGCCGGGCAGCTCAGCGGCCAGGGCCACTGGCAAGGCGCACAGGCACACCTTGACCTGCAGCTCGACGACGTGGCGCCCGCGCGCCTGGACCAGCGCGCCGCACCGATGCGCCTGAGCGGCCCGCTGTCGCTCACGCTCAGCGGCCTGGGCCAGGCTGGTGCCACGCCCAGCGTCAGCTTCGACACCCGCCTCACCGGCCGGCTGCAGGCAGGCCGCCTGCCCGCCGGCACAGCGACGGCCGAGGTGCAGCTGCGTGCGGTGGGCGAAGCCAGCGCCAGCCACCTGCTGCTGCGCGAGGCCGCCCTGCGCTCGGGCCCGACCAGCGCCCAGGCCACGCTGAACCTGCGCAGCGAGCCGCGCGGCTGGCGCGTGCAGGGCAGCGGCCGCTTAGATGGCTTTGACCCGCTGCCCTGGTGGCCGGGCACACCCGGCTCGGTGTGGCAGCGCGGCCCGCACCGCCTGGCCGGCCGGCTCGAGGCCGACCTGCTGTGGCCGACCAGCACTGCCGCCGCCACCGGCACCACCACCCGCGCCACCCCCCAGGCCGCACGCAGCGGCGCCGCGCCCTCGGCCGCCTCGGGCACGCCCCCGGCCGAGTTGCTGGCCCGCCTGCCGGCGCTGCAGGGCCGTGCCGCGCTGACCCTGGCCGACAGCCTGCTGGCCGGCGTGCCGCTGGCCGGGCAGCTCACGCTCGATGGCAACACCGCCCGGCCGCAGCTCGACGCCAGCCTCACCGCCGCCGGCAACCGGCTGGCGCTGCGCTGGCAAAGCGGCGCCACGCCCACCGACGATCAGGCCCGGCTCGATTGGCAAGGCCCGCAGCTGGCCGCACTGGCGCCCTGGGGCGCCTGGCTGGCCGAGGCCTGGCCGGCCAGCGCCGGCCTGTGGCCACGCGCCGGCAGCCTGCACGGCAGCCTGCAGCTGCGCGGCCGCTGGCCGGCGCTGCAGGCCACCGAGGGCCAGTGGCAGGCCGACGCCCTGGCCACGCGCGCGGCCACCTTGCAGTCGGGCCAGCTGAGCTGGCGCAGCGGCGCCGATATCGACGCCCCCTTGCAGCTGCAGCTGCAACTGCGCCAGCTGGCCGCGGGTGCGCAACGCCTGGAGCGCCTGGAGGCGCGCGCCGACGGCAGCCTGCGCGAGCACACGCTCAGGCTGCAGGCCGACAGCCCGGTGCGGCCTCCGGCCTGGACCGAGCCGCTGATCGGCAGCCCCGGCACCGGCACCCGCATCGAGCTCGAATCGCGCGGCCGCTGGCTGCCCGAGGCCGATGGCGGCGTCCGCTGGCAGGCCCAGGCGGTGCGCCTGCGCGGCGCCGCACGCCCGGCCCATGCCGCCCCTGGCAGCGCCAGCGCGGCCACCGCCACCGCCAACAGCGCGGCCGGCGCCCGCACCTGGCTCGACGCCCAATGGCCGCTGGCCGAGCTGCGGCTCGACCGCGGGCTGCGGCCGCTGGCCTTCGATGCCGGGCCCGGCCGGGTGCAGCTGGCCAGCACCGGCCTGCAGTGGCAGCAGCTGCGCTGGCAGGCCGCGGGTGCCGGCACACGCCATCCCGAGGGGCTGTGGGAGCTGCGCGGCACGCTCGACACCATCGACGTGGCCAGCCTGCTGCAGAAGCTGCAGCCCGAGATCGGCTGGAGCGGCCAGCTCACGCTGGGCGGCCGGGTGGAGATCCGCCTGGCCGAGCAGCTGGATGCCGACATCGTGCTCGAGCGCGGCGGCGGCGATCTGACCATCACCGACGAGCTGGGCCAGAGCCAGAGCCTGGGCCTCAGCGAGCTGCGCCTGGCGCTCAGCGCCCACGACGGCCTGTGGCAGTTTGCCCAGGGCCTGGCCGGCCGCAGCATCGGCGCCATGGCCGGTGCCCAGGTGCTGCGCACCGACCCGCGCCTGCGCTGGCCCGGCCGCGACGCCACGCTGCAGGGCGTGCTCGAGGCGCAGGTGGCCAACCTGGGCGCCTGGGGCACCTGGGTGCCACCGGGCTGGCGCCTGGCCGGGCAGCTGCACACCAGCGCCAGCTTTGGCGGCACGCTGGGCGCGCCACAGGTCAATGGCCGCATGAGCGGCAGCGGCATCGCGGTGCGCCACCTGCTGCAGGGCATCCAGCTGCAGGACGGCGAGCTGGCCATCACGCTGGATGGCGACAAGGCGCGCATCGAACGCCTGCAGTTCAAGGGCGGCGAAGGCGGCACGCTGGCGCTCAGCGGCCAGGCCACGCTGGGTGCCACGCCGGCGGCCACGCTGGACCTGGTGGCCGAGCGCTTTCGCCTGATCGGCCGGGTGGATCGCCGCCTGCTCACCAGCGGCCGCGCCCAGGCCCGGCTCGACGCCGAGCAACTGGCGGTGGAGGGCGACTTCCGCATCGACGAGGGCCTGTTCGACATCAGCCGCGGCGAAGCGCCCGCGCTCGACGACGACGTGCGCGTGCACCGCGGCGGCGACACGGTGGCGGCCCCGACCAGCGCATCCACCAGCGCATCCACCGGCGCCCCCACCAGCGCCCCCACCACCGCCACCGCCCCTGAGGCCGCCACGGCTGGCAGCAGGGCCGCCGCCGTGCCGGCATCGTTGCGCCAGACCCGCCTGGCGCTGCGCGTGGATCTGGGCGAGCGCCTGCGCCTGCGCGGGCGCGGCATCGACACCGGCCTGCGCGGCAAGCTGCAGATCTCCAGCCCGGGCGGCCGGCTGGCGCTCAACGGCACCGTGCGCGCCGAGGGCGGCCAGTACGCGGCCTATGGCCAGAAGCTCGACATCCGCCGCGGCGAGGTGCGCTTCTCGGGCGCGCTCGACAACCCGGCGATCGATGTGCAGGCCATCCGCCCCAACCTGGATGTGCTGGTGGGCGTCTCGCTGACCGGCACCGCGCAGGCGCCCCGCATCCGCCTGTTCAGCGAGCCCGACCTGAGCGACTACGAAAAACTCTCCTGGCTGGTGCTGGGCCGCAGCTCCGACGGCCTGGGCCGCACCGACACCGCGCTGCTGCAGCGCGCTGCGCTGGCGCTGCTGTCGGGCGACGGCCAGGCGCCCACCGACACCCTGCTCGACACGCTGGGCCTGACCGACTTCTCGGTGCGCCAGACCGAGGGCGACGTGCGCGACACCGTCATCAGCCTGGGCAAGCAGCTGTCGCGGCGCTGGTACCTGGGCTACGAGCGCAGCGTCAACAGCACGGCCGGCACCTGGCAGCTGATCTACCGCATCGCCCAGCGCTTCACGCTGCGCGCGCAATCGGGCAGCGAGAACGCGGTCGACCTGATCTGGTCCTGGCGCTGGTGAGCGCCGGCCGCGGCGGCCTGGCACAGGCAGCGCCCATGCGAGAATCCGCGCCGCGTGTGCCGCCGTAGTTCAATGGATAGAACGAGCGCCTCCTAAGCGCTAGATGTGGGTTCGATTCCCGCCGGAGGCACCATGGCCCGCCCCAGCCCGCCGCCACCGGGCGCGCACGGCTTGACCGGGCCACCCCGCTGCGCCACAGTGGCGCCCTCGATCCACCCACCGAAGGAGACTGCCATGGAAACGACCCCTGACCTTGCCTTCGCGTGGGCTTGCCTGCCGGCCCTGCCGCGCCGCCGCGCCTGACCCAGCGGCGGGTCGACTGACCCGCCACCCCGTCCCGTGATGGGTATTGGCCGTCGCCACGACGGCCTGCTGCGCGAGCCCCACGCCCGCTCTCCACCCCTTGTTCCGTGCCCCTCGGGCACGCGGGTGGCGTGCGCCTGCGCGCCGCCCCATCACGAGCACGACATGATCGATTCAGACTCCCTGGCCCGACTGCGCCGCATCGGGCTCACCCAGGTGTTGCTGCAACAGCTGGCCGCCTGGCAAGCCGACGGCGCGCCCGCCGACGCGCTGACCACACCGGCAACGGCCGGCCCAGGCCCCGGCCCCGCCGCCGACCCCGGCGCCGCCGCACCACCGCCGGCCGCCGGCCCATCGCCCGACGCCTCACCGTGCCCCGCACTGCATCTGCGCCGCGTGGTCGAGGTGCAGCGCGAGCACGTGCTGCTGCACGACGGCGAAGCCACCACCACCGCACGGCCGCTGCCGCGGCTGATCGTCGCGCTGCAGCAGCAGGCCGACGCATTGGCCGTGGGCGACTGGGTGCTGGCCCAGCCCGACGCCTGGCAGCACTGGTGGGTGCATGCCCGCGTGCCGCCCAGCAACCAGATCACCCGCCGCCTGCACGACGGGCGCGACAAGCTGGCGCGCCTGGTCATCGTCAGCAACGTCGACACCGCGCTGCTGACCATGGGCCTCGACCACGACTTCAGCCTGCGCCGGCTGGAGCGCTATGTGACCCTGGTGCGCCTGGCCGGCGTGGACGCGGTGGTGGTGCTGACCAAGGCCGACCTGTGCCCCGACGTCGACAGCCGGCTGGCCGCCGTGCGCGCCATGCTGCCGCGCGACACCGAGGCCCTGGCGGTGGACGGCCAGCAGGCCGCCGCGGCGCAGGCGCTGGCGCCCTGGCTGGGGGCCGGCCGCACGCTGGTGCTGCTGGGCTCCAGCGGCGCGGGCAAGAGCACGCTCACCAACACGCTGTGCGGCGCCGCGCTGCAGGACACCGGCGCCACACGCCAGGGCGACGGCCGCGGGCGCCACACCACCACGGCGCGCAGCCTGCACCTCACCGGCTGTGGCGCCTGCATCATCGACACACCGGGGCTGCGCACGCTGCGCCTGGACACCGACGAGGCGGCGCTGGGCGAGGTGTTCGGCGATGTGGCGGCGCTGGCCACACAGTGCCGGTTCCGCGACTGCCAGCACGAGAACGAGCCGGGCTGCGCGGTGCGTGCCGGCCTGCCGGCCGAGCGCCTGCGCAGCTTCCACAAACTGCGCCGCGAGGCCCAGCGCGACACCCTCAGCGCGCTGGAGCGCAAGCGCCAGCTGTCGGAGTGGAAGGCGCGTGGCCGCGCCGGTCAGGCCCGCGCCAAAGAAAAGCGCGCATGAGTCGCCCGTGCCCCCCGGCCTGCCGCAGCGGCCTGGGCACCCGCGACGGCAACGCGGGGCCGCTGCATCCGGTGCGCGCCGTCGCGCGTATCCGCCGGCATGTCCAAGCGATCGCCCGCCCCACCGTCAGCCTGCCGCGCCACGGCCCCAGGCGGCAGGATGTCATCGCCTGGCCACGGGGCCGCGGGCACAATCGGCCGCACCGTGTTCCAGCACCCCGTCATCCCCTGCGCCATGCACCGCGTGGCCCACCGGCCGCTTGTGGCCTGAGCCTCGGCACGCCATGCGCCGCCCTGCCCGCCAGCAGCCCATGCCGCCGCGCCCCGCCCTGGCCGGGCATCGCGCACGGGCCAGCCATCCCGCGCTGCTGTGCCTGCTGGTCGCCGCACTGTGGGTGTACGCCTGCTCGGCGGCCACGCTGCGCGTCGTGGGCCCGGCGCACTGGCATGCACCGGCCGCGCAAGGCGCCGGCGTGTGGCAGTCGGGTGCCCAGGCGCTGGCACCGGCGTTCAGCTCATTGCAGGGCTGGCTGGGCCAGATCCGCGCGCTGAGTGACCGCGCCCACGACAGCGCGCATGCGCTGGGCCTGGCGGTGCAGGGCCATGGCCATGCGCACGGCAAAACGCCTGCCCAGGCCACCAGCACCAACGCCAGCGCCAGCGCCAGCGCGCCAACGCACGCACATGCCGGCGTGCTGCGCCACTGGCACGAGGCCGACGACCGCAGCGTGCGCGCCGTCGGCCCCTCGCCCAGCCCGGCCGCGGCGACAACGCTGGCCGATCTGGAGGCCGCCGCCGCCATCGGTGCCGCCACGCTGTTGCCGGCGCTCGGCCCCTGCTGCCTGTGGCCGCCCGGGTCGCTGGCCAACGGCCGCTGGCCCGCAAGCCAGGCCGCGCCCTGGCGCAGCGCCCTGCCCTTGCCGCCCATCGACCCGCCAATCGCCTGATTGGGTGCTGTGCGCCTGGCGGCCAGGGCCCTGACCCCGGCGCCGGCGCATGCCGGCCGCTGCGCGCACCGCGTGGCGGCCCACAACCCGGCTTGCCCACCGCCCGCCCCGCGTGGCGGCGGCTTGGCCTGGGGCTCCACACAACACGACGCTCGCATCGAGCGGGCCGAGGCCGCACAACGCCTCGGCCACGGCCTGCCTGCGCGCGGCCGCGCCACCTGCCACCGGCAGCGGTGCGGGCCGCCGCCGCTGCAGGCACCGTCGAACCACACGAAACCGACCATGACTTGCCAGACCTTGCACCGCGCGCTGCGGCGCCACCCCCGGCCCAGCCGGGCATTGACCGCAACCCGCGCCCAACCCGGCCCCCGGCACACCCGCCACGCCCGCCATGCCCGCCACTTGGCCTGCTGCATCGCGCTGGGCCTGCTGCCGGCCTGGGCGACCGCGCAAACCGCCACGGGAACCACAGGCACCACGGGCACCATGAGCGCCACGGGCGCCACGGCCACCGACGTCATCACCACGGCCGCCAGCGCCAAGCCCCAGCAGGTGCAGATCGTTGGCCAGCACTACGACAACGCGGTGGGCAGCAGCGACGCGGCCTCGCAAGGCACCATCCGCGCCGAGCTGCTGAAAAGCCGGCCGGCCCTGCGGCCGGGCGAGGTGCTCGAGTTCGTGCCGGGCGTCATCGTCACCCAGCACTCGGGCGACGGCAAGGCCAACCAGTACTTCCTGCGCGGCTTCAACCTCGACCACGGCACCGATTTCGCCACCAGCGTCAACGGCATGCCGGTCAACATGCCCAGCCACGGCCATGGCCAGGGCTACACCGACCTGAACTTCCTGCTGCCCGAGCTGGTGGATCGCATTGCCTACCGCAAGGGCCCTTACTTCGCCAAGGGCGGCGACTTCTCGGCCGCCGGCGCGGCCGACATCGCCTACCGCACCCGGCTGGATGCACCGTGGGTACAGCTTTCGCTCGGCCAGCGCGGCTACCAGCGCGCCGTGGCCGCCGGCTCCACCGAGCTGCAGCCCGGCATCACCGCGTTGGCCGCCCTCGAGTGGATGGGCAATGACGGCCCCTGGACAGTGCCCGAGGGCCTGAAGCGCCGCAACGGCGTGTTCACGCTCAGTGGCGGCACGCCCGCGCAGGGCTGGCAGGCCAGCGCCATGGCCTATTCGGCGCGCTGGACGGCCACTGACCAGGTGCCCGAGAACCTGATCGGCGGCAGCCTGGATGGCCGGCCGTTCGGGCGCTTTGACGCGGTTGATGCCAGCGATGGCGGCGACACCTCGCGTTACAGCCTGTCGGGTGAGTGGCACCGGCAAAGCGCCGCCGGCACCACCCGCGTGTCGGCCTACGCCATGCGCTATGCGCTGCAGCTGTGGTCGAACTTCAGCTTTGCACTGGAGCGGCCCGACACCGGCGACCAGTTCGAGCAGCGCGACCGGCGCAGCGTCTACGGCCTGGGCGCCAGCCATGCCTTCGGCCATGCGCTGGGCGGCCTGAACGCACGCAGCGAGTTCGGCGCCCAGCTGCGCCATGACCGCATCCGCGTGGGCCTGTACGACACCCAGGCCCGCCAGGTGCTTGGCACCACGCGCGACGACCGCATCCGCGAAAGCCTGGCCGGGCTGTACGGCCAGACGTCGCTGGAGTTCGCGCCCTGGCTGCGCGGCGTGTTCGGCCTGCGTGCCGACCGCGTCGAGGCCCGCGTGCACAGCCTGAGCCTGGCCGACAACTCGGGCAGCGCCGCCGCCACGCAATGGTCACCCCGCGGCTCGCTGGTGCTGGGGCCGTTTGCACCGCTGGGCAAGACCGAGTTCTTCGTCAACGCCGGCCGCGGCATGCACAGCAACGACGCGCGTGGCACCACCATCCGCACCGATCCCAGAACCGGTGACGCCACCGACCCGGTGCCGCCGCTGGCCGCCAGCCGCGGCTGGGAGCTGGGCCTGCGCACCGAGGCCTTGCCGGGGCTGCAGAGCTCGCTGGCGCTGTGGCGGCTGAACGCCGACTCCGAGCTGGTCTACGTTGGCGATGCCGGTGCCACCGAGGCCGCCGGCGCCAGCCGGCGCCACGGCGTCGAATTCAACAATCGCTGGCAGCCGCTGCCCTGGCTGCTGCTCGACGCCGACCTGGCCTGGACCCACGCCCGCTTTGCCAATGGCGACCGCATTCCCAATGCGGTGGACCGCGTGGCCTCGCTGGCCGCCACGCTGCGCAAGCTGGGCCCGTGGAACGCCAGCCTGAACTGGCGCTACCTGGGCTCGGGTGCGCTGGTCGAGGACAACAGCGTACGCAGCGACTCGGCCATCACCACCAACCTGCGCTTCAACTACAGTCTGCCGGCCCATTGGGGGCTGGGGCGCAGCAGCGAGCTGACGCTGGACGTGTTCAACCTGTTCAACCGCAAGGTCTATGACATCCAGTACCACTACGAATCCCAGCTGCCGGGCCAGGACGCCTGGACCGGCCGCCACGTGCATCCGGCCGAACCGCGCACGCTGCGCCTGACCATGAAGCTGGGGTTCTGAATGCAGCGCCATCGCGTGGGCATGCCCACCTGGCTGGCGCTCGGCCTGGGCACCTTGCCCTTGCTGGCCCAGGCGCACAGCGAAGACGCCGCCGGCATCGGCGGTGGCCTGCTGGCCGGCATGCTGCATCCGCTGCTGGGCCTCGATCACCTGGTGGCCATGGTGGCCGTGGGCCTGTGGGGCGCCTTCCTGGGCCCGCGCGCCGTGTGGCTGCTGCCGGTGGTGTTTCCGCTGGTGATGGCGGTGGGCGGCGTGCTCGGCATGGCGCAGGTGCCGCTGCCTTCGGTGGAGGTGGGCATCGCCGTCTCGGGCATCGTGCTGGGCCTGATGGTGGCGCTGGCGGCGCGCCCGCCGCTGCCGGTGGCCGCGCTGATCGTGGGGGCCTTTGCCATCTTCCACGGCCACGCCCATGGCGCCGAGCTGCCGGCGGCCGCCAACGCACTGGCCTACAGCATCGGCTTCGTGGTCAGCACCGGCCTGCTGCATGTGGCCGGCATCGGCCTGGGCCTGCTGGTGCGCTGGCCGGCCGGCCGCTGGGCGGTGCGCGGCACCGGCCTGCTGATCGCCCTGGTGGGCCTGGCCTTCCTGGTGGGACGATGAGCGCTCAGGCCTGCGTGAAGCGGTCAGGGCGGCCGGCCGGCCCGGACGCCTGGGCACCATCGCGCCTGGCCGGTCTGACACGCTTGACCGGCCTGGCCTGGCTGGCCTGGCTGGTGCCCGACACCGCACTGGCGCATGGCTCGACCCAAGGCCTGGGCGCGTTCTGGAACGGCGTCATCCATGCCTGGACCGAGCCCTCGCAACTGCTGGCCCTGCTGGCCCTGGGCCTGTGGCTGGCCACACTGAGCCTGCAGCGCACCGACGAACTGCGCAGCCTGCTGGCCGGTGCCGGCTGCTTCGGCTTGGCGATGCTGGCAGCGCTGCTGTCGGGCCAGGGCCTGCCCATTGCCGACAGCGGCCTGCCCGAGCGCCTGTTGCAGGGCCTGGGCCTGCTGATGGCCCTGGCCACCGTGACCGACCTGGCCACGCCGCGGCCCGCCACGGCCCGGCTGGCGCCGCTGGCCTGCGGCCTGACCCTGCTGGGCGCCGCCCTGGCCAGCCCGGCGGGCACGCTGCGCGGCCTGGACGCGCTGGGCTGGACGGCCGGCGTGGCCCTGGGCGTGTCGCTGACCATCACCTACACCGCCATTGGCGCACGCTGGGTCCGCCAACGGCTGCGCATCGGCCCGGTGGTGCCGCGGGTGCTGGCCTCGTGGCTGGCGGCCAGCCTGCTGCTGGTGATGGTGCTGCCGTGGGTCTCGGCACCGCGGCCTGGCGCTGCAATCGCGAAGCCGGTGCCGGCCAGCGCGCCGCAGCGCTGAGCTTGTCCAGTCGCTGCGGGCTGCGTGCCCCGCGCAGCGCTCAGCGCGTGACGCGTGACGGTCTTGAAGGTGTCGCTTGAGGCGCCTGAACGCAGACGCCAGAAGGCTCAGGTGAGCAGGTCCGAGGCCTGGAAATCAGACGCCGGCGGCACGCGCTGGGCGCTGTCGGCCTGATCGTCCAGCGTGCGCTGCACCTGCGCCTGCTTGGCCAGCATGCGGCTGAGCACACCGGCTTCTTCGGTCAGCGACATGAAACCCGGGTACAGCGACCGCTCGGTGGCCAGACGCTCGGGCTGGCCCGAGAGTGCGCCGATCTGCTCCATCACGTACGAAAACTCGACGCCCAGCAGAACCGCCGGTGCGTTCACCGAGCGGTTCATGCGCTCGCTGGCCAGCACGCGGAAACCGAGCATGCGCTCGTAGTAGCGCACATGCCGCGGGTTGACCTCGATCAGCAGCATGTCGAAGCCGCGGATGCGGTGCGCCACGATGTGGGCCACATGGAACAGCGTGGCCAGAACGCGCTTGGTGCCCACCGTGGGATCGACGGCCAGCTTGGTGAACTCGCAGATGCGGCGGCCCTGGGCGCGCAGTGCGTTCACCTCGGGCACGAAGGCGTCGTCGACGCTCAGGCGGTTGTCGCCGCCGTCCATGACCACGGTGATGGTGCCGATGGTGTTGTCGTCTTCCACCGCCACCAGCGTGAAGCGGTGCACCGACTGGTCGGTGGGCAGGCGCACTTCCTTGTAGCCGCGCCAGCCGTAGCGGTTTTTCAGCAGGCTGTCGACCAGGCCGCGACGGCCCTGGGTGTCGGCCGCCTTGATCTTGAAATGCCTCGGCCCAGCCGAACCATCCGGCAACAGGTCGATGCGGGGGCTCTGGACCAGCATGCTGCCGGACTGGGGCCGCCAGCGCATGGACGCGGCAAATAGCGTGCTGGATTTCACGAAGTGAGGCCTGTGCAGGAATCCGTCACGATCAAACGATTGAGGTCGATGATAGCCGCCTTGACATGCTGCACTCAACCCGCCTACCCCTAGCGTGGCCAGCGCCGCGTGAAATGCCACGCGCTTGTCACGATTGTCACCCGCATCCCGGGGATGGGGTACCACCCGGTTCAAGCAGTGCCAGCAGGGCCGGCAGGGCGTCGGCCTCGTGCAGGGGCTTGTCGGGCCGCAGGCGCAGCATGCGCGGAAAGCGCAGCGCGATGCCGCTCTTGTGCCGCGGGCTGCGCTGCAGGCCCTCGAAGCCCAGTTCCAGCACCAGGCTGGGGCGCACGCTGCGCACCGGGCCAAACTTTTCGAGTGTGTGGGCGCGGATCACGCGGTCGACGGCCGCGAACTCGGCGTCGCTGAGCCCCGAATAGGCCTTGGTGAAGGGCACCAGCTGCAGCGCGCCGGGCTCGGCGGGCTCGCGCCGGGCGATGGCCTCGACCACCGCTGCGGCCTCGGCGGCATCACGCGGCGGGCGGTTCCACACGGCGAAGGTGTAGTCGGTGTAGAGCCCGGCGCGGCGGCCATGACCGGCCTGGGCGTAGATCAGCACGCCGTCCACCGTGAACGGCGCCACCTTCCACTTCCACCAGCCGCCAGCCACCAGACCGGCGGCCTTGGTGCGGCCGCTGCCATAGGGCGCGTCGCGGTGCTTGAGCATCAGGCCTTCGACGCCGCGCTCGCGGCTGCCGGCGCGCTGGGCGGCCCAGGTGGCCCAGGTGTCCGGCAGCGGATGACCATCGCCACCGGCAGGCGCCACCGGCAGCAGCGGCGACAGGCGCAGCACGGCGGTATGCACGGCGGCGGCGGAAGCGCCATCGGCCGCACGGGCGTGCCAGGCCGCCAGCTCGGCTTCGAGCCGGGCACGGCGCTGGTGCTGGGGCCAGCCGCGCAGGTCGGTGCCATCGGCCTCGAGTTGGTCGTAGGCCACGAAGACCACCGGCGTATCGGCCAGCAGCCGGCGGGTGAGGGTCTTGCGCTGGATGCGGGTTTGCAGACGCTGGAACGGCGCCGGTCGCGCGTCGCCGGCCGGCCAGACCAGCAACTCGCCGTCGAGCACGGTGCCGGCCGGCAGTGTGGCGGCGGCCTGTTCCACCTCGGGGAAGCGGCCGGCCATCAGCTCTTCGCCGCGCGACCACAGCCACACGCCGGCCGCGGGGCCGCTGCCGCGGCGCACCAGCTGCGCGCGGATGCCGTCGTACTTCCACTCGGCCAGCCATTGCGCGGCGGCGCCCAGGCGCGTGGTCAGGGCCTCGGGCGTGTCGGCGGCCGGCTCCAGCGCATGGGCCAGGTAGAACGGATAGGGCTGGCCCAGATCGCGCTGCCCCGGGGCATCGGCGGCGGCCAGCAGGGCCAGCAGCGCGTCGGCGTCGGGCTGGGCGCGGGCGTCGGCATAGCCCATCATGCGTTGCGCCACCAGGGCGGCGGGCAGGCCGGCGTGGCGCGCCAGTGCACGCTGCACCAATAGCTTGCTGACGCCCACGCGAAAGCCCCCGCCAATCAGCTTGATCAGCACGAAGCGCTCGGCCGGCGTCAGCTCGTGCCACCAGGCGCGCAACTGGGCGGCCTGCGCCTCGGGCGCCGCGCCGCGCAGCGGCAGCAGGCGCTGCGTCAACCAGTCGGCCAGGCCCAGCGCGCTGGCGTGCCCGGGCGGTGGCAGCAGATGGGCGATGGTTTCGGCCAGATCGCCGACGGCCTGGTAGCTGGCCTCGAACAACCACTCGGGGATGCCGGCGGCGGCCCGGGCTTCGCTGCGCAGCAGCGCGGTGGGCACGGTCTGCCGCGGCCGGCCGCCGGCCAGGAAAAACACCGCCCAGGCCGCATCGGCCGCCGGTGCCTCGGCCAGGTAGGCCACCATCGCGGCCACCTTGGCCTCGGTGCTGGTGCTGGCATCGAGCGCGGCGTACAGGGCGGCGAAGCGGCGCATCAGCGGCGGCCGGGGTCGGGGTTGGGGTTGGCGCGCGCGGGGTGATCCGGCAGATCCGCGGCAGGCGCTGGTGGCGCCGGTGGCTCTGGTGGCGCTGACGGCGCCGTGGCGGCCGGCGGGCCGTCTTCGTGGCCGAACTCGGTGCGAAACGAGCCGGCGTCCAGCCCCTGCTCGCGCAGCCAGCGCACCATCACCGCTTCTTCGCCGTGGGTGACGATCACGCGCTCGGCGCCGGTGGCGCGGATGGCGCGCTGCAGGCCGGGCCAGTCGGCATGGTCGCTCAGCACGAAGCCGCGGTCGACGCCCTGGCGCCGGCGGGCGCCGCGCAGCTGCATCCAGCCGCTGGCAAAGGCGTCGCTGAACTCGCCCAGCCGGCGCGCCCAGGCACTGCCCTGCACGGCCGGTGGGGCCAGCACCAGCGCACCGGCCAGCGCCGGCAAGGCCGGTGCGGCATGGGCCGCGGCCCGCCGTGCGGCGGTGGTGCCGGCCAGGGCGTCGAGGGTGTGGGTGGGCGGCAGCGGCACGCCGGCGTCGCGGTAGGCCTGGTTGAGCGGGGCCATGGCGCCATGGACGACGATCGGGCCGATGCTGGCGTCCACCCCGGCCAGCAGGCGCTGGGCCTTGCCCAGGCTGTAGGCCATCAACAGGCTGGGCCGGCCGGCGGCGGCATTGCTGCGCCACCAGGCGTTGATCTCGGCCAACACGCTGGCCTGCGGCGCCCAGCGGTAGACCGGCAGGCCGAAGGTGCTTTCGGTGATGAAGCAGTGGCAGCGCACCGGCTCGAAGGGCGCGCAGGTGGGGTTGTGCTCGTCGTGCGCGCTGAGGAAGTAGTCGCCCGAGGCCACCCACACCCGGCCCCCATGGGCCAGCCGCACCTGGGCCGAGCCCAGCACATGGCCGGCCGGGTGCAGGCTGATGGCCACGCCCTTGTGGGTGACGGTCTCGCCATAGGCCAGGCCCTGGAAGTTGAGCCCGGCGCCCAGGCGGCTGCGCAGCAGGCCTTCGCTGATGGCGCTGGCCAGCACCTGGCCATGGCCGGCGCGGGCATGGTCGGCATGGGCATGGGTGATCACGGCGCGCGCCACCGGCCGCCAGGGGTCGATGTAGAAGTCGCCGGGCGGGCAGTACAGGCCCTGTGGACGCTCGACCACCAGGTCACCGGCCATCGGGCTCATCGCTGGCGACCCCGCTCAGGCAACGGATGGCGGCACACCGCGCCCGCCCGGCACCCGACGCAGCCGCTGCCTCGCCGCCTGGCCATCTAGTCCAGTGAAACGGAGAAATCGGATGTGCGCAGGGGTTTGGCAGGGCAGGCGACAAGGCGCGGCCCGCAGCCCAGGCTGAACGCCTGGGCAAGGGTTGCAACACCGGCGCATGCCCTGCCAGACCCCTGCCCGCAGGGTGGGCACCTGTCAGGGGAGCCCTCGTCGTTGCCGGTGCTCGCCGGGTGTCCAACCCGGCTGCGCCCGGCGCCTAGATGGCGCCCCTGACAGGTACCCACGCACATCCGATTTCTCCGTTTCACTGGACTAGTAGCGCCCGCTCATGCCGGCCAGGCGCAGGAACCAGTGCGCCGTCCAGGCCACGAAGCTGCGGCGCAGCATGGCCCAGCCGCCGGTGCCGGCCGGCGGCCGCAGCACCTCGCGCGAGACCTGCACCGCGGCCTCGAAACGCAGCGCCAGCTCGCCGGCAAAGCCGGCGTCGTGCACCACCACATTGGCCTCGAGGTTGAGCAGCAGGCTCAGCGGATCGATGTTGGAGCTGCCCACCGTGGCCCAGTCGTCGTCGATCACCGCCACCTTGGCATGCAGGAAGGCCGGGGTGTACTCGTAGACCTGCACGCCCACGGCCAGCAGCTCGTCGTAGAGCACCTGGGCGGCCAGCGCGGCAAAGCGGTAATCGGCCTTGCCCTGCAGCAGCAGGCGCACGCGCACACCGCGCTGCGCGGCCTGGCGCAGCACGCGGCGAAAGCGCTGGCCGGGATAGAAGTAGGGGCAGACGATGTCGACACGGCTGGCCGCGCCGCGGATGGCGTCGATGTAGGCCAGCTCGATGGCGCGGCGCTGGCGCAGGTTGTCGCGCACCAGCAGCAGCGCGCGCATCGGTGGCAGCGCGGCCTGGGTGCGGGCCTGGGCCTGATCGGCGGCATGGCGTTCGGCCCGCGGCAGGCGCAGCCGGCCGGCAATGCGGCGCGCCCGGGCCAGCGGCTCGGCGCTGCGCAGCAGCTGCTGCACCTCGTCGCGCCAGTCGGCGCCGAGCGCGGCGCGGGTCCACAGCGCGCGCGCGGTCTGCTCGACCTGGGCCACCACCGGGCCGTGCAGCATCACGGCAAAGTCGAGCCGCGGGCGGTCGGACCAGCCGTGGTTGAGGTCGTGGCGGTCGTCGATGACATTGATGCCGCCAACGAAGCCGACCTCGCCGTCCACCACGCACAGCTTGTGGTGCAGGCGGCGCAACTGGCCCGGCTGCAGCAGCCGCCACCAGCGGTCGACCGGGCGGAACACGGCCAGGTTCACGCCGTCGTCGTGCAGCCAGCGCCGCAGCGTGGGCAGGCTGGCCTTGCTGCCGAAGCCGTCGACCACCACGCCCACCCACACGCCGCGCCGCGCGGCGTCGGCCAGGGCCTGGGCCACGGCCTGTGCGGCCGGGTCGTCGTGGAAGATGTAGGTGGCCAGCCAGACTTGGCGCCGCGCGCCGGCAATGGCCTGCAGCATGGCCGGAAACAGCTCGTCGCCGCCGGCCTGCAGCGCCACCTGGTTGCCGCCGGTCAGGCGCGCGTGCAGCGCGGCGCCGGCGCCATCGGAGGTCGGGTTGGGGGGCGGCACGAGCACCAGCGACAAACCGGCTTCCCCTGCTCAGTCGAGCCGCAGTTCCACCAGCAGCGGCAGGTGGTCGGACATGCGCGCCCAGCCGGCGCCGCGCGGCACGGTGGCCGATTCGCAGTGCAGGCCGCGGGTGTAGACGCGGTCGAGCGCAAACACCGGCACACGGCTCGGGAAGGTGCGCTGCGCGCGCTCGTGGCCGGCGCGCGCGCGGGTCAGACCGGCCTGGGCGAACGGCGCATCGAGCTTCTCGCCCCAGTCGTTGAAATCGCCCGCCACCAGCAGCGGGGCACCGGGCGGCACCGCGGCGGCGATGAACTCGGCCAGGCGCTCGACCTGGCGCACGCGGCTTGAATGGATCAGCCCGAAATGCACCACCACGGCGTGCACCTCCACGCCCTGCCAGACCACCGGCACATGCAGCAGGCCGCGCTGCTCGAAGCGGTGATCGCTGACATCGTGGTGGCCCACATCGCCGATCGGCCAGCGCGAGAGCAGCGCATTGCCGTGCTCGCCGTGGCGCGTGGTGGCATTGGTGCGGTAGGCCACCTCGTAGCCCTCGGGCGCCAGAAACTCGGCCTGCCCCTGCTCGGGCCAGCCCAGGTGGGTGCGGGCAAAACGCCGCGCCTCGGCGTGGTGAAACAGCCGCACCTCCTGCAGGCACACCAGGTCGGCGTCCAGCGCCTCGATGCCCAGGCCCAGGTTGTGGATCTCGAGCCGCTTGCGCAGGCCCAGGCCGCGCACTCCCTTGTGGATGTTGTAGGTGGCCACGCGCAGCAACTGGCTGCTGTGGCCGCTGAGGCGGCTGTGGTGGCGCGACGAGGCAAAGCTGGCAGGCAACATGCCGGGTCAGCCGCCGCGCTCGCCCAGCCAGCGCGGCAGGTGCAGGATGGCCTCGGCATTGCTGGGCGAGAAGCAGCGGTCGGCCGCCTCGCGCCAGGGCAGCCACTGGTGCTGCAGGTGCTCGCGCGGGCTCAGCACCACCGGCGTGCCGCTTGGCACCGTGAGGCCGAAGACATGTTCGGTGTTGTGCGTGACGCCCGGCGCATAGCGGTGGCGCCACACCGGGTAGATCTCGTAGACGTTGGCCAGTTGCCAGTCGCGCAGGGCAGCCAGTGGCACGGTGGCGCTGCCGACGGTGATGCCGGTCTCCTCGGCCACCTCGCGCATGCAGGTAGTGAGCAGCGGCTCGTCGGTGGCGTCCTTGCTGCCGGTCACGCTTTGCCAGTAGCCGGGGCGGTCGGCGCGCTCGATCAGCAGCACCTCCAGCGCCGGGGTGTGGATGACCACCAGCACGCTCTCGGGAATCTTCGGCGGGCGGCTCATGCCGGCGACTCAGCCCTTGGCGCGCCGCGCGCGCACGGCCTCGGCCAGGCCGCGCAGCAGCGGCACGGTGTCGTCCCAGCCGATGCAGGCATCGGTGATCGACACGCCGGGCGTCGGCGCGCTGCCGGCCTTCAGATCCTGCCGGCCCTCGTGCAGATGGCTTTCGACCATCACGCCCATGATGCGGCGCTCGCCGCCGGCGATCTGCGTGCCGATGTCGGCGGCCACGTCGATCTGGCGGCGGTGCTGCTTGGCCGAGTTGGCATGCGAGCAGTCGACCATCACGCGCTCGGCCAGGCCGGCCTTGCGCAGCACGGCGCAGGCCGCCTCGATGGCCGCGGCGTCGTAGTTGGGCGCCTTGCTGCCGCCGCGCAGGATGATGTGGCCATCGGCATTGCCGCGCGTCTCGAAGATGGCCGCCACGCCCATCTTGGTCATGCCCATGAAGCTGTGCGGCGCGCCTGCCGACACCACCGCGTCGGCGGCCACCTGCACGCCGCCGTCGGTGCCGTTCTTGAAGCCCACCGGGCAGCTCAGGCCCGAGGCCAGCTGGCGGTGGCTCTGGCTCTCGGTGGTGCGCGCGCCGATGGCGCCCCAGGCGATCAGGTCGCTCATGTACTGCGGCGTCAGCAGATCCAGGAACTCGGTGCCGGCCGGCAGGCCCAACGCACTGATCTCGAGCAGGATCTCGCGCGCCAGGCGCAGGCCCTCGTTGATGCGGAAGCTGCCGTCGAGCCGCGGGTCGTTGATCAGGCCCTTCCAGCCCACCGTGGTGCGCGGCTTCTCGAAATACACGCGCATCACGATCAGCAGATCGTCGGCCAGTTCGGCCGCCAGGCGCTCGAGCAGGCGGGCGTAGTGCAAGGCCTCGGCGCGGTCATGGATGGAGCACGGGCCCACCACGGCCACCAGGCGGTCGTCGCGCCCGTGCAGCACGGCGCCAATGGCCTGGCGGGTGCGCTCGACCAGGGCCTCGATGCCCGGCGTGACCGGCAGCTCCTCCAGCAGCACGGCCGGCGAGACCAACGCGCGCACCGCGGCGATGCGGGTGTCGTCGATGCGCGTGGTGTCGTGGGTGGCGACGGGTGTCGCGGGCGCGATGGCCGGGACGTCGACGTCGGGGCGCTGGGGCGTGGTCATGGCGGTTCCGATAAGCAAAGTCAGTGGATCAGCGCGGCGCAATGTGCTCACGCAGCCAGGCGGCGAAGGTGGGTTCGTCCCACTCACCGCCGGCCAGGCCGAACATGGCAACGGTGGCCTCGGCCTGGGACGCAGTCAATCGGTGGCCGTTCAGGCCGAGGAACAAACCAACCGACAGGAAGGCCGCGCGCTTGTTGCCATCGACGAAGGGATGGTTCTTGGCCAGACCATACGCATAACAGGCGGTCAGCGCGGCCAGATCCGGTGGCGGATCGCCATAGGTGGCCAGATTGGCGGGCCGGGCCAGGGCCGAGTCGAGCAAGCCCTCATCGCGCAGGCCCGAGGCGCCGCCGTGCATGGCCAGACTCTCGTCGTGCAGCAGCGCCAGCAGGCGGCGGTCAATCCAGCGCCGGGACGTGGTCGTCACGCCCGCCTCACTTGGCCAGGGCGCGGAAGGTGTCGCGGTACTCGCGCATGAACTCTCGGCCAAGCTCCAGCTGCTGCTCGAAGCTGGGGTCCAGCGGCGTCAGCGCAAAGCCATCGGGCGTCTCGGTGACATACACCGTGTCCCCCTTCTCCAGCTTCAATCGCGCCAGCACCTCCTTGGGCAGGATGACGCCGACCGAGTTGCCGATCTGGGTGAGCTTGAGGGCGTGCATGGCGGGCTCCGGGATTGTTATAACGGATGTTATACGCAACCCCGGAGCTGCGGCAAGCCGTCAGGCCGCCGCTTGCGAGTTCCTGAGCCGGATGTGCAGCTCGCGCAGCTGCTTCTCGTCGACCATGCTCGGCGCGCCGGTCAGCAGGCACTGGGCGCGCTGGGTCTTCGGGAACGCGATCACATCGCGGATGCTTTCGGCGCCGGTCATCAGCGTGGCAATGCGGTCCAGGCCGAAGGCCAGGCCGCCGTGCGGCGGGGCACCGTACTGCAGGGCATCCAGCAGGAAGCCGAACTTGACGCGCTGCTCTTCCGGCGAGATCTTCAGGGCATCGAAGACCTTGGCCTGCACATCGGCACGGTGGATACGCACCGAGCCGCCGCCGATCTCCCAGCCGTTGAGCACCATGTCGTAGGCCTTGGCCACGCACTTGCCCGGGTCGGTGGTCATGAAGTCCTCATGGCCGTCCTTGGGCGCGGTGAACGGATGGTGCACGGCCACCCAGCGGTCGTTTTCCTCGTCGTGCTCGAACATCGGGAAGTCCACCACCCACAGCGGCGCCCACTTGTCCTCGAACAGGCCATGGTTGCGGCCGAACTCGCTGTGGCCGATCTTGATGCGCAGCGCGCCGATGGCGTCATTCACCACCTTGGCCTTGTCGGCGCCAAAGAAGATCAGGTCGCCATTGCGGGCACCGGTGCGTGCCAGCGTCTGCTCGAGCGCGCCGTCGGACAGGTTCTTGACGATCGGGCTCTGCAGGCCGTCGCGGCCCTTGGCCATGTCGTTGACCTTGACCCAGGCCAGGCCCTTGGCGCCGTAGATCTTGACGAACTCGGTGTAGGCGTCGATCTCGCCGCGGCTCATCTCGCTGCCGCCCGGCACGCGCAGCGCCACCACGCGGCCGGTGCCGCTGTTGGCCGGGGTGCTGAAGACCTTGAACTCCACGTCCTTCATCACGTCGGTCAGCTCGGTGAACTCGAGCTTGACGCGCAGGTCGGGCTTGTCGGAGCCGTACTTGAACATCGCCTCGGCATAGGTCATTTCGACGTACACCGGCAGCTCCAGGCCCATGGTCTTGCGGAACACGGTGCGGATCATGGCCTCGGTGATCGCGCGGATCTCCTCCTCGCCCAGGAACGAGGTTTCCAGGTCGATCTGCGTGAACTCGGGCTGGCGGTCGGCGCGCAGGTCCTCGTCGCGGAAGCACTTGGTGATCTGGTAGTAGCGGTCGAAGCCGGCCACCATCAGCAGCTGCTTGAACAGCTGGGGCGATTGCGGCAGCGCGAAGAACGCGCCGTCGTGCACGCGGCTGGGCACCAGGTAGTCGCGCGCGCCCTCGGGCGTGCTCTTGGTGAGCATCGGCGTCTCGATGTCGATGAAGCCCTGCTCGTCGAGGAACTTGCGCACCTCGATGGCCACGCGGTAGCGCAGCATCAGGTTCTTCTGCATCGCCGGGCGGCGCAGGTCGAGCACGCGGTGGGTCAGGCGCGTGGTTTCGCTGAGGTTCTCGTCGTCCAGCGGGAACGGCGGCGTGACGCTGGCGTTGAGCACCTCCAGCTCATGGCACAGCACCTCGATCTTGCCGCTCACCAGGTTGGTGTTGTGCGTGCCCTCGGGCCGCGCGCGCACCACGCCCACCACCTTCAGGCAGAACTCGTTGCGCACGCCTTCGGAGGTCTTGAACATCTCGGCGCGGTCGGGGTCGCAGACGATCTGCACCAGGCCTTCGCGGTCGCGCAGGTCGATGAAGATCACGCCGCCATGGTCGCGGCGGCGGTGGGCCCAACCCATCAGGGTGACGGTCTGGCCCATCAGGGCTTCGCTGACCAGGCCGCAGTAGGTGGTTCTCATGAGGTTGTTGCTCCAGGCAGATTCGGATGGCGGGGCGGCGCTTGGCGCGCGGCCCCGGTGCAGAGGCAGGATTCGTGTCGGGGTGGAACCGAGGCGTCAGTGCGCGGCCGGCAGTGGGCCGTCAGGACCGGGGGCAGAGCCTTCCGCGCCCGGCCCCGTCAATTTCGAGCGGCCACCGGCAGGGCCGGCGGTGCGGGCGGCGGCGGTGCCACCACACCCATCGAGATGATGTACTTGAGCGCCTCGTCCACGCTCATGTGCAGCGGCCGGATGGCACTGCGCGGCATGATCAGGAAGAAGCCCGAGGTCGGGTTGGGCGTGGTCGGCACGTACAGGCCGATGTGCTCGCCATCGAGATGGGCCGCCACCTCGCTGGCCGGCCGGCCGGTGACGAAGGCGATGGTCCACGAGCCCTGGTGCGGGTACTGCACCAGCACGGCCTCGCGAAAAGCGTTGCCGCTGCTGGAAAACAGCGTGTCGGAAACCTGCTTGACCGAGCTGTAGATCGACTTGACCAGCGGGATGCGGTTCATCACGCGATCCCACTGCCGCACCCACCACTGGCCGAAGATGTTGGTGGCGAAGACACCGGTGACCAGCAGCAGCGCCAGCATCACCACGGCGCCCAGGAAGCGCGTGTCGCGCAGGCGCTCGATGGTGGCATCGGCGCTCACCGGCAGCACGGCCTTGCCCACCGACAGCAGCGACGAGAACACGCCGTCCATCAGGCCCAGCAGCCACAGCATCACCCACACGGTGATGGCCAGCGGCAGCCAGACGAGCAGGCCGGCGACGAGGTACTTTTTCACGTTGATCCTGGCAGGTGCAGCGGTCGGTTCAGTGGCAGGCGCAAGAGCCGGCACAGCCGCCGGCGGCCGGTGCCGAGCTGCTGGCCGCCTCGGCCTTGGGCTCGGCAGCCTTGGTCTCGCTGCTGCCCGGTGCGGCCGCTGCCGCGGTGCCGGTTGCGGCGGCAGCCGGCGCGCTGCCGCTGCTCTTGAAATCGGTGGCGTACCAGCCCGAACCCTTGAGCTGGAAACCGGCGGCCGTCAGCTGCTTGCTGAAGGCTTCGGCACCACAGGCGGGACAGGTGCTCAGCACCGGGTCCGACATCTTCTGCAGCACGTCCTTCGCATGGCCGCAGGCGGTGCAGCGATAGGCGTAGATCGGCATGGCTAAACCCTTGACGCAAAACGTTAAATTATAGGGGCCGAGCAAGATGCCTGGGTCAGGCCCAGCAACCGCCGCGAGCCGGCTCTGCCGGTTCGCTGGCGGCGCCCCCATCAGGCCCGCGCGAAGCGCGCAGGGGATGGACCTAATTCAAGCCCTTGACGTGGTGATCGGCGTCGTGGCGGTTGCGCAGCCACTGCGGCGCCAGCGAGCCCAGCACCATGCCGGCGGCCGCCGCCAGCAGGCCGGCCAGCTGGCCCGGAAACTGCTCACCCAGGCCGCTGATCTGCGGAAAGAACAGCACCCACACCGCAATGCCGGCCACCACCGAGACGATGGCGCCCTGCGTGGTGGCGCGCTGCCAGTACAGGCCGAAGACCAGCGGCACGAAGGCGCCGACCAGCGTGACCTGGTAGGCCGAGGACACCAGGTCGTAGATCGGCGTGCCCTTCATCGCGATGGCATAGGCCAGCACGATGGCCGCAAAGGCCACGATCGACACGCGCATCGCACGCAGCTGCTGGCGGTCGCCCATGTGCGGGCGCAGGTTCTTCAGAATGTTCTCGACGAAGCTGGTGCTGGGCGCCAGCAGCGTGGCCGACGAGGTGCTCTTGATCGCCGACAGCAGCGCGCCGAAGAACAGGATCTGCATCACCAGCGGCATCTTGCTCATCACGAAGGTGGGCAGCAGGCGCTGGTAGTCCTCCTTGGCGATGGTCATGGCCTCGTCGCCCATCACCACCACCGCGCTGGCCACCACGAACATCGGCACAAAGGCGAACAGGATGTAGCTGACGCCGCCGATCACCGCGCCGTTGCGGGCCGTGGTGGCGTCCTTGGCCGACATCACGCGCTGGTACACGTCCTGCTGCGGAATGCTGCCCAGCATCATGGTCACCGCCGCGGCGATGAAAAACGCCACGTCGTTGAAGCTCGGCTCGGGCAGAAAGCGCCACAGGTCCTGCGAGCCGATCTTGTCGAACACCACGCCGGCGCCGCCGGCCAGATCGGCCGAGAACACCGCGATGATGCTCATGCCCACCACCAGCACGATCATCTGGATGAAGTCGGTCCAGGCCACGGCCAGGAAGCCGCCCACCACCACGTAGATCAGCACCGCCAGCGTGCCCACCACCATGCCGGCGGTCTCGCTCATGGCGCCGTTGGTCAGCACGCTGAACACCAGGCCCAGCGCGGTGATCTGCGCCGCCACCCAGCCCAGGTAGCTGAGGATGATGGCGCCTGAGCAGAACACCTCGATGCCCTTGCCGTAGCGCTGGCGGTAGAAGTCGCCAATGGTCAGCAGGTTCATGCGGTAGAGCCGGGCCGCGAAGAACAGGCCCACCAGGATCAGGCAGGTGCCGGCGCCGAAGGGGTCTTCGACGATGGCATTGAGCCCGCCCTGCACGAACTTGGCCGGGATGCCCATCACCGTCTCGGCCCCGAACCAGGTGGCGAAGGTGGTGGTGATCACCATGATCAGCGGCAGGCTGCGCCCGGCGATGGCGAAATCGGTGGTGTTCTTGATGCGCGTGCCGGCCCACATGCCGAGTGCCAGGGTGCCCAGCAGGTAGAGCACGACGAAGACGATCAGGGTGGTGTTCATGCGGATCGGGCGAACAACGGTGACAGGCCAGTGAAACGCGCCGGATTATCGATGCGGCCGCCCGTTGCTGGCCGCCGGGTGGCCGGCCACCTCAGCAGAATCAGTGCCAGCGCAGCAGCACCTGGGCCGCCAGCGCACCCGCCACGAAGCCGATGGCCCCGTACAGCAGCGCCTGCAGCAGCCGGTTGGTGCGCCGCTGCTCGGCCACCAGGGCCAGCAGCGCGGGATCGGGCTCGCGGCCACGCTGCAGCGCCTGGTGCATCAGGCGCGGCAGCTCGGGCAGCAGCTGGGCGTAGCGCGGCGCCTCGTTCTTGACCCGCTCCACCAGGGCCGGCCAGCCCACCTGGCGCTGCATCCAGGTTTCCAGGAAGGGCTTGGCGGTGTTCCACAGGTCGAGTTCGGGGTCGAGCTGGCGGCCCAGGCCCTCGATGTTGAGCAGGGTCTTCTGCAGCAGCACCAGCTGCGGCTGGATCTCGACGTTGAAGCGGCGCGAGGTCTGGAACAGGCGCATCAGCACCTGGCCCAGCGAGATGTCCTTCAGCGGCCGGTCGAAATGCGGCTCGCACACCGCACGGATGGCGCTTTCCAGCGCATCCACCCGGGTGTTGGGCGGCACCCAGCCGCTTTCCACATGCAGTTCGGCCACGCGCTTGTAGTCGCGGCGGAAGAAGGCCAGGAAGTTCTGCGCCAGGTATTCCTTGTCCCAGTCAGTCAGCGTGCCGACGATGCCGAAGTCGAGCGCGATGTAGCGCCCGAAGCTCTTCGGATCGATGCTGACCTGGATGTTGCCCGGGTGCATGTCGGCATGGAAGAAGCCGTCGCGGAAGACCTGGGTGAAGAAGATCGTGACGCCATCGCGCGCCAGCTTGCGGATGTCGACACCGGCCTCGCGCAGGCGGGCGATCTGGCTGATCTGCACGCCGTCCATGCGCTGCATCACCATCACGGTGGGGGTGCAGAAGTCCCACACCATCTCGGGCACCAGCACCAGGTCCAGGCCCTGCATGTTGCGGCGCAGCTGCGCGGCATTGGCGGCCTCGCGCACCAGGTCGAGCTCGTCGTGCAGGTAGGTGTCGAACTCGGCCACCACCTCCTTGGGCTTGAGCCGCTTGCCATCGGCCCAGACCCGCTCGACCACGCGGGCCAGCGAGTACAGCAGGCCGAGATCGTGCTCGATGACATCAAGCATGCCCGGGCGCAGCACCTTCACCGCCACCTCGCGGCCGGGCGAGCCGTCGGCATTGCGCAGCGTGGCGAAATGCACCTGGGCGATCGAGGCACTGGCCACCGGCGTGGTGTCGAACTGCGCAAACACCTCGTCGAGCCGGCGACCGAAGGCCTTCTCGATCAGCGCCACAGCCTGCGTGCCGGGAAACGGCGGCACCCTGTCCTGCAGCAGCGCCAGCTCGTCGGCGATGTCGGGCGGCATCAGGTCGCGCCGGGTGCTGAGCACCTGGCCGAACTTCACGAAGATCGGCCCCAGCCGCTCGAGCGCCATGCGCAGGCGCGCGCCACGCGGTGCATCGAGCCGGCGGCGGCGGCCGATGGTGGCCACCCGCACCAGCGCGCGCACCCAGCCCTGGCGAAAGCCCGACAGCGCCACCTGGTCCAGACCGAAGCGCAGCACGGTCAGGCCGATGTACGCCAGGCGAAAAAAATGCCCCATGAAACTGCGCTTTCAGCGACCCGCCGTCAGGCCGGCATCCGGGCGACGGCCAAGCGCGGCCGTCAACGCGACCGCATGCGGCCAGCCACCACGGCCGCGCCCTGCAGCGCGGCCTGCAGGCCACGCGCCAGCAGCGAGCCCAGGCGGTGAATCTCCTGCGCCGCCACCGGGCCGAACAGGCGCTGCAGATCGTCGGCGACATCCCAGCGCAGGTTCTTCAGCAGCCAGTCGACATCGGTGGCCAGCTGCGCATCGCCGTCGATGTCCAGCGCCGGCATGTTGCCGCCCACCACCTGCAGCGCCAGGGCGGCCGGGTTGGCGGCATCCAGGCGCACGCGCAGATCGGCGTCGACCGGCTCGCGACACCACTCCACCAGGCCGGCGGGCGTGATGCAAAAGGCCAGCGTGGGCGCCGGCTGCAGCAGGCGCGGCAGGTTCTCGAGCTCCAGCCGCAGCACCCGTCCCTGGTGGGCCAGCAGGCGCGCCAGGGCCTGGGGTTCGCGCGACAGGACATGGTTGACCACCAGGACCAGGCGCTCCATCAAGGCCGGTGCCAACAGGGCGTTGAGGTTGTGCAGCATTAGGGAGATTGTAGGCAAAGCACCGCCCACCTCAGGGACTGGCACCGGAACAGTCACGAATATCGACCAAAATGATCGGTTTAGGTCGCTGCACAATGCTGTGGCGGTCACCCACACAATAAAAGCAGGCGACCGACGCTCATTGGCAGACCGTCGCCCGAAAACTCCTCGGATGTTCGACTCAAGAAGCAATCGCAGTTTCAGTACCGCCCCGCCGTCGGTCACCAGCCTGATCGCCACCTTGCTCGAGCCGGCGATCACGGTGCTGGTCTACCTGGCGGCCATGGCCTGGGAGGGCGAGGAAGTTGGCCGCGCCGACCTGACGCTGTGCTTCCTGGTGATCGCCCTCACCTGGCCGGGCATCAACCGCTTCGGCGACCGGCTGTCGAATGCCGCGGTGGGCGTGCTCAGTTCGTGGATCACGCTGCTGGCCATCCTGGCGGCCTTTGGCTACGGCACGCGCAGCCTCGACTTCTTCGATCAGAACGTGCTGATGTTCTGGGCCGTGGTGACGCCGGTGCTGCAACTGCTGGCCGTGCGCAGCGGCTACCTGCTGCTGCGCCAGCAGTCGGCCCTGCCGCACAACCGGCGCCAGGCGGTGGTGATCGGCGCCGGCGCACTGGGCGTGAAGGTCGCGCGCTCGGTGCAATCGGCCGCGGTGCAGGGCATCGACGTGGTCGGCTTCTTCGATGACCGCACCCATGAGCGGGTGCATGCCGAGGTGGGCGAGCGCCGCGTCGGCTGCCTGAAGGACGCCGCCCCCTTCATCCGCGCCAACGGCGTGAAGGACGTCTACATCACGCTGCCGCTGGGCTCGCAGCCGCGCATCATCGAGCTGCTGCAGGAGCTGCAGGGCACCACGGCCTCGATCTATTTCGTGCCCGACGTGTTTGGCATCAGCATCATCCAGGGCCGGCTGCAGGACATCGGCGGCGTGCCGATGGTGGGCCTCACCGAGACCCCGTTCACCGGCACCAACCGGCTGATCAAGCGCATCAGCGACATCGTGCTGGCCTTGCTCATCCTGGTGCTGATCTCGCCGCTGATGGCCGCGGTGGCCATCGGCGTGAAGCTCAGCTCGCCCGGGCCGGCCGTGTTCAAGCAGCGCCGCAACGGCCTCGATGGCGAGGAGATCATCGTCTACAAGTTCCGCTCGATGCGGGCCATGGACAACGGCACCGTGGTCAAGCAGGCCACCAAGGGCGACCCGCGCATCACGCCCTTCGGCGCCTTCATCCGCCGCACCTCGCTGGACGAACTGCCGCAGTTCATCAACGTGCTGCAGGGGCGCATGAGCATCGTCGGCCCGCGCCCGCATGCGGTGGCCCACAACGAGATGTACCGCCAGCTGATCAAGGCCTACATGGTGCGCCACAAGGTCAAGCCGGGCATCACCGGCTGGGCACAGATCAACGGCCACCGCGGCGAGACCGACACGATCGAGAAGATGCAGGCGCGGGTCGAATACGACCTCGAGTACCTGCGCAACTGGTCGCTGGGCCTCGACCTGGTGATCATCCTGCGAACCATCAAGACCATCCGCGGCGAGAGCAATGCCTACTGAGCACCGCCAGGGCTGGACCAGGCCCAGCCCGCCCCCCGAGGGGGTCAAGAAAACTTGGGGCTGCCCGGCGTTTTCTTGAGCGCCCGCCACGCACGCGCCAACCCACCGGAATACCCCACATGAACCAAGCCAAAGCGGGCCCGCGTGCCCTGACCACGCTGGCGGCCCTGCTGCTGGCCGCCTTTGCCGGCAGCGCCGGGGCCGAGACCAGCCCCTGGTACCTGGGCGCCTCGCAGTCCTTCACGCACGACTCCAACCTGCTGCGCCGCAATGGCGCGGCCGACGTGCCGGCCGGCTACTCGATGGCCGACACCATTGCCAGCAGCGCGCTGCTGGGCGGGCTCGACCAGCGCTGGGGCCGCCAGCAGCTCAATGCCAGCGCCACGGTGCGCGCCAACCGCTTCCAGAACAACAGCGTCTACAACAACACCAGCTACAGCCTCAACGGCACGCTGGCCTGGGAGACGGTGAACCGGCTGTCGGGCACGCTGAAACTGGCCTCCAGCCAGAACCTGGCCAGCTTTGCCGACAGCAATGCGCAGGCGGTGCGCAATGTCGAGCGCGCCAACCAGATCGATGCGCTGGCGCGCCTGGGCAGCAGCACCCGCGCCACGCTGGAGGCCGGCTTGGGCTGGAAGAGCCGCGACTACAGCGCCGCGGCCTACGACGTGTACGAGCTGCGCCAGACCTACGGCAGCCTGGGCGTCAAGTGGCGCTCGAGCGATCTGCTGCAGCTCGGTGCCGCGCTGCGCCTGACGCAGGGCCGCTACCCGCACTTTCCGTCGGCCACGGTCAGCGGCGCCTACGACCCCGACGCCTTCCGCCGCCAGGACATCGACTTCACCGCGCTGTGGAAGCCCAGCGGCGCCAGCTCGCTGTCGGCGCGCATCAGCCCCACCCGCACCCGCTATGACCGCGAGACCTCGCGCGACTTCAGCAGCCTGACCGGCCAGATGCGCTGGGACTGGGCGGCCACCGGCAAGCTGCGGGTCAACAGCCGCCTGTGGCGCGACAACGGCCAGAGCGCCGACGTCTCGGGCCTCACGCTGATCGACAGCGGCCGCACCTCCAACAGCCTGTCGATGGGCGCCGACTACGCCTTCAGCGCCAAGCTGGGCTTCAACGCGTCGATCGAGCACACCCGGCGCGAGCTGACCCGCACCCGCTCGATCCCGGCGCTCGGCATCAACGACGGCGGCCTCAGCGTTGACGATCGCACGACCAGCCTCGCCCTCGGTGCACGCTGGTCACCCCTGCGCGCCATGATGCTGGGCTGCGATCTGGGCCGCGAGCAGCGCTCGGGGCCGGCCAACACCGGCCTCACCCGGCCCTACAGCGCCAACACGGTCAGCTGCTACGGCCAGTTCACCCTCCAGTAACAAACGCCCAGGCCCACCGCATGCCCCGCATCCTGCTCACCGGCGCCACCGGCTACATCGCCAGCCACACCTGGCTGGCGCTGCAAGCCGCCGGCTTCGAGGTCATTGGCGTCGACGATTTCTCCAACAGCTCGCCCGAGGTGCTGCCCCGGCTGCAGGCCCTGTCGGGCCAGGCACCGCAGTTCGAGCGCGCCAGCGTCTGCGACGCCGCGGCGATGGCGGCGATCTTTGACCGCCACCGGCCCGATGCGGTGGTGCACTTCGCGGCCTACAAGGCGGTGGGCGAATCCACCGCCAAGCCGCTCGAGTACTACGACAACAACCTCGGCGGCCTGGTCACCACCTGTCAGGCCATGCGCGCCCATGGCTGCCGGCGCCTGGTGTTCTCGAGCAGCGCCACGGTGTATGGCGATCCGGCCAGCCTGCCGATCCGCGAAGACTTTCCGCTGTCGGCCACCAGCCCCTACGGTCAGACCAAGCTGATCGGCGAGACCATCCTGCGCGACCTGGGCGCAGCGCAAGCCGATTGGCAGACCGCCTGCCTGCGCTACTTCAACCCGGTGGGCGCGCATGAGTCGGGCCAGATCGGCGAAGACCCGCGCGGCACGCCCAACAACCTGATGCCCTATGTGGCCCAGGTGGCCGTGGGCCGCCGCGCCCGGCTCAGCGTGTTCGGCAACGACTACGCCACGCCCGACGGCACCGGCGTGCGCGACTACATCCATGTGGTCGATCTGGCCGAAGGCCATGTGGCGGCGCTGCAGCGCCTGTTGGCCCAGCCCGGCTCGATCACCGTGAACCTGGGCACCGGCCGCGGCTACAGCGTGCTGGAGCTGGTGGCGGCCTATGCCAAGGCCAGCGGCCGCGAGATCGGCTACGACATCGTGGCGCGCCGCCCGGGCGATGTGGCCGCCTGCTACGCCGACCCGTCGCTGGCACGGCAGCTGCTGGGCTGGCAGGCCCGCCACGACCTGGACCGCATGTGCGCCGACAGCTGGCGCTGGCAGACGATGAACCCCCAAGGCTACGCAAAAGCATGAGCATTCAAGTTCAACCCGTGATCATGGCCGGCGGCTCCGGCACCCGGCTGTGGCCGCTGTCGCGCGCCGGCTTTCCCAAGCAGTTTCTGGTGCTCTCGGGCGATCCCGAGGACCGCATGAGCCTGTTCCAGCACGCCGCGCAGCGGCTGCAGGGCCTGGCCACCGAGGGCATGGCCGTGGCGCCCACGCTGGTGGTGGGCAATGACGAGCACCGCTTCCTGGTGCTGGACCAGCTGCGCGAGCTCAAGGCCGAGCCCAGCGCCGTGCTGCTCGAGCCGGTGGGCCGCAACACCGCGCCGGCCGTCACGCTGGCCGCGCTGCAGGCGGCCCAGGGCGGTGCCGACCCGGTGCTGGTGATCACCTCGGCCGACCAGACCATTGCCGACACCGCCGCCTTCACCGCGGCCGTGCGCAAGGCGGTGACGGCCGCCGACCAGGGCGCCATCGTCATCCTGGGCATCACGCCCGACAAGCCCGAGACCGGCTACGGCTACATCCAGGCCGAGGCCGGCACCAGCGCCGTGGCGGTGGTGCAGCGCTTCGTCGAGAAGCCCGATCTGGCCACGGCCGAGCGCTACCTGGCCGAGGGCGGCTACTACTGGAACGCCGGCATGTTCGTGCTGAAGGCCTCGGTGTGGCTGAAGGCGCTGACCCAGTTCCGCCCCGACATCGCCAGCGCCACGCAGGCCGCCTGGGACGCGCGCAGCACCGATGCCAGGTTCGTGCGCCCCGGCAAGAGCGAGTTCGCCGCCGTGCCCAGCGAATCGGTCGACTACGCGGTGATGGAGCAGTGCCCCGGCAGTGCCTACGACATCCGCATGGTGGCGCTCGACGCCGGCTGGAACGACCTCGGCGCCTGGGAGGCCGTGTGGCAGGTGGCCCCCAAGGACGCCCATGGCAATGCCAGCGTGGGTGACGCGATCGTCAAGGATTCGAAGAACACGCTGGTGCATGCCACCAGCCGCCTGGTCAGCGCCGTGGGCCTGCAGGACGTGATCGTGGTCGAGACGCCCGACGCCGTCCTGGTGGCCGACCGCTCGCGCAGCCAGGAGGTCAAGCAGATCGTCAACCAGCTGGGCGCCGAGCAGCGCGGCGAGCAGGTGCTGCACCGCAAGGTGCACCGCCCCTGGGGCTGGTACGACAGCATCGACAACGGCCCGCGCCACCAGGTCAAGCGCATCATGGTCAAGCCAGGCGCGAGCTTGAGCCTGCAGATGCACCACCACCGCGCCGAGCACTGGATCGTGGTCAACGGCACGGCCGAGATCACCAATGGCGACAAGGTGCTGCTGCTGACCGAGAACCAGAGCACCTACATCCCGCTCGGCCAGACCCACCGCCTGGCCAACCCCGGCAAGGTGCCGCTCGAGATCATCGAGGTGCAGTCGGGCAGCTACCTGGGCGAGGACGACATCGTGCGTTTCGAAGACACCTACGGCCGAAGCTGACCCACCCCCGAAGCGCCTGCGGCGCTTGCCCCGCAAGGGGCGCCGCCAGTGGCCGGGCCAAGCCCGCTCCGCGGCGGCTGCCGGGTTGGCAGCGGCTCACCCACTGCTCACAGATTTCGTTTTGCGGAGTTCAGCATGACCATCCTCGTCACCGGCGGCGCCGGCTTCATCGGCAGCAACTTCGTGCTCGACTGGCTGGCCGATGCCAGCGCCGAGCCGGTCGTCAACCTCGACGCCCTCACCTACGCCGGCAACCGCGCCAACCTGGCCCCGCTGGCCGGCGATGCGCGCCATGTCTTCGTGCATGGCGACATCGGCGACCGCGCACTGATCGACCAGCTGCTGGCCACGCACCAGCCGCGCGCTGTTCTGCACTTCGCGGCCGAGAGCCATGTCGACCGCAGCATCCACGGCCCCGGCGCGTTCATGAAGACCAATGTGGATGGCACCTTCACGCTGCTGGAAGCCGCACGCGCCCACTGGGGCGCACTGCCGGCCGAGGCCAAGGCCGCGTTCCGCTTCCACCATGTGTCGACCGACGAGGTCTACGGCAGCCTGAAGCCCACCGACCCGCCGTTCACCGAAACCAACCCCTACGAGCCCAACAGCCCCTACAGCGCCAGCAAGGCCGCCAGCGACCACCTGGTGCGTGCCTGGCACCACACCTACGGCCTGCCGGTGCTCACCACCAACTGCAGCAACAACTACGGGCCGCTGCATTTTCCCGAGAAGCTGATCCCGCTGATGATCGTCAACGCGCTGGCGGGCAAGCCGCTGCCGGTGTATGGCGACGGCCAGCAGATCCGCGACTGGCTGTACGTCAAGGACCACTGCTCGGGCATTCGCGCCGTGCTGGCCGGCGGCCGCCTGGGCGAGACCTACAACATCGGCGGCTGGAACGAGATGGCCAACATCGACATCGTGAAGACGGTGTGCGCCCTGCTCGACGAAATGAAGCCCGACCCCGCCGGCCAGTACGAGCGCCTGATCACCTACGTGACCGACCGCCCCGGCCACGACCGCCGCTACGCCATCGACGCCCGCAAGATCGAGCGCGAACTGGGCTGGCGCCCGGCCGAGACCTTTGCCACCGGCATCCGCAAGACGGTGCAGTGGTACCTCGACAACGCCGACTGGGTGCACGGCGTGCAGAGCGGCAGCTACCGCGACTGGGTGTCGCAGCAGTACGGCGCGACACGCTGAGATTCGACACAACGCACAGGGAGTACCGACCATGCAACGCAAGGGCATCATCCTGGCCGGAGGCTCCGGCACCCGGCTGCATCCGGCCACGCTGGCCATCAGCAAGCAGCTGCTGCCGGTGTACGACAAGCCGATGGTCTACTACCCGCTGAGCACGCTGATGCTGGCGGGCATCCGCGACATCCTGATCATCAGCACGCCGCAGGACACGCCGCGCTTCGAGGCCCTGCTGGGCGACGGCAGCCGCTGGGGCCTGAACCTCAGCTACTGCGTGCAGCCCAGCCCCGATGGCCTGGCACAGGCCTTCATCCTGGGCAAGCAGTTCGTCAACGGCCAGCCCAGCGCGCTGGTGCTGGGCGACAACATCTTCTACGGCCACGATTTCCAGAGCCTGCTGCAGCGCGCCAACCAGCGCAGCACCGGTGCCAGCGTGTTTGCCTACCATGTCACCGACCCTGAGCGTTATGGCGTGGTCGAGTTCGATGCCGACAAGCATGCGCTGAGCATCGAAGAAAAGCCCAAGGCACCCAAGAGCAACTACGCCGTCACCGGCCTGTACTTCTACGACGCCCAGGTGTGCGACATCGCCGCGTCGATCCAGCCCAGCGCGCGTGGCGAGCTCGAGATCACCACGGTCAACGCCACCTACCTGCAGCAAAGCCAGCTCGAGGTCGAGATCATGGGCCGCGGCTATGCCTGGCTCGATACCGGCACGCACGACAGCCTGCTGGAGGCCGGCCAGTTCATCGCCACGCTCGAGAAGCGCCAGGGCCTGAAGGTGGCCTGCCCCGAGGAGATCGCCTACCGCTCGGGCTGGATCACCGCCGAGCAGCTCGAGAAGCTGGCCGCGCCGCTGGCCAAGAACGGCTACGGCCAGTACCTGCAGGGCCTGCTGCGCGACAAGGCCTTCTGAATCGCCCGCCGCCGCCGATAAGCAGACCATGACCGCCGCCACCCGCCGCCCCTGCGTCCACCTCGTTGCGGGCGCGCGCCCCAATTTCATGAAGATCGCGCCGATGGTGCGCGCGCTGCAGGCCGATGGCCGGCTGGCCTGGAAGATCGTGCACACCGGCCAGCACTTCGACCGCAACATGAGCGACGTGTTCTTCGAGGAGCTGGGCATTCCGGTGCCCGATGTGCACTTCAACTGCGGCGGCGGCACGCATGCCTCGCAAACAGCGCGCATCATGGAAGCCTTCGAGAAGCACTGCGCGGAAGACCGCCCCGATGCCGTGGTGGTGGTGGGCGACGTCAATTCGACGCTGGCCTGCGCCATCGTGGCCAAGAAGGCCGGCATCCCGGTGGCCCATGTGGAAGCCGGCCTGCGCAGCGGCGACATGGCCATGCCCGAAGAGATCAACCGCCTGGTCACCGATTCGATCAGCGACTGGTTCTTCGTCACCGAGCCCAGTGGCGTGGCCCACCTGCAGCGTGAAGGCCAGCCCGACGCGCGCATCTTCCACGTCGGCCATGTGATGGTCGACAACGTGATGTACCAGGCGCGCCAGATCGAGGGCCTGGACCGCAGCGGCTACGAAACCCAGGCCATCAAGCAGCAGCTGGGCGGGCGCTACGGCGTGGTCACCCTGCACCGGCCGTCGAATGTGGACGACCTGGCCGTGCTGGGCCCGATTGCCGGCGCGCTCAAGGCCGTGTCGCAGCAGCTGCCGCTGGTGTTTCCGGTGCACCCGCGCACCCGCGGCAACCTCGAGAAGCTGGGCTTCGACCTGGGGCCCCACATCCACCTGATGGCGCCGCAGCCCTACATGAGCTTTCTGAACCTGTGGAAGGACGCCACGGTGGTGCTCACCGATTCCGGCGGCCTGCAGGAAGAAACCACCGCGCTGGGCGTGCCCTGCATCACCCTGCGCGAGAACACCGAGCGCCCGGTGACGGTGGACGAAGGCACCAATGTGCTGGTGGGCATCTCGCCCGAGAAGATCGTGGCCGCTGCCACCGAGGTCATCCAGGGCCGCGGCAAGCAGGGTCGGCGACCGCACCTGTGGGACGGCGACGCCGCCGTGCGCATCGCCAGTGATCTGGCGCGGCTGCTGGGGGCCTGAGCGCCCCCAGGGCGGGCGCTCAGCCCAGCCCCTGCGCCACGAAGTGCGGGTTCTCGAAGCCCGGCTTGCCGTAGGCCAGCGCGGGGCCGTCGAGCGTGCACACGCGTCCGCCGGCAGCAGCCAGCACCGCATGGCCGGCGGCGATGTCCCATTCCATCGTGCGGCCAAAGCGCGGGTAGAGATCGGCCCGGCCTTCGGCGATCAGGCACAGCTTGAGCGACGAGCCGGCCTCGACCACCTCGGCCACCGGCCGGCCGGCCAGGAAGGCCTGCAGCGCCGCAGCGTCGCCGTGCGAGCGGCTGCCCAGCACGCTGAGGCCTGCGCCCGGCACGCCGCGGCAGCCGATGGCGCGGCGGCCCTGCGCGTCGTCCACCCAGGCGCCCTGCCCCTGCACGCCGCTCCACAGCCGGCCGCGCCCCGCATCGAGCGCCGGTGCCAGCACCACGCCCAGCACAGGCCGGCCCTGCTCGATCAGCGCGATGTTCACCGTGAACTCGCCATTGCGTGCCACGAACTCGCGCGTGCCGTCGAGCGGATCCACCAGCCAGAAGCGCCCGCCGCCGGCCGCCAGATCGGGCACATCGCCGGCGGCCACGGCCTCCTCGGCCACGATGGGGATCGCTGGCGCCAAGGCACGCAGGCCCTGCACGATCACCGCCTCGGCCTGCTGATCGGCCAGCGTCACCGGTGAATCGTCGGCCTTGCCGTGCACCGCAAACGGTGTGGCGTAGATGGCCATCACCACCCGGCCAGCCTCCCGGGCCAGGGCTTCCAGCGGGGCGAGCATCGTGTGCGGTTCCATCATCGGCCCATGGTATCGGGACTGGCCGTTCGTTGGCACCGGCCCCGTCAGGCCGGCCTCGCGCACCGCGGTCAGCGCCGCCAGAAGGTTCATTTGAAATATTGCTTTAGATGCGTTGTGCACCTAACATAGGTGCATTCACGATGCACCTTATCGACATGCGCCTGACCAGCTTCACCGACTACAGCCTGCGCGTGCTGATCTACCTGGCTGCGCAGCCCGAACGGCGCGCCACCATTGCCGAGATTGCCGCGGCCTACGCCATCAGCGAGAACCACCTGACCAAGGTGGTGCACTTCCTGGGCCGGCAGGGCTGGGTGGCCACGGTGCGCGGCAAGGGTGGCGGCATGGGCCTGGCCGTGCCGGCCGCGCAGATTGGCGTGGGCGCGGTGGTGCGTGCGGCCGAGGGCGACGACCTGCCGGCCGAGTGCTTCGACCGCGAAAACAACACCTGCACCATCGTGCGCGTGTGCCGCCTGCAGCGTGTGCTGCGCGACGCCACGCAGGCCTTTCACCGCGTGCTCGATGGCTTCACGCTGGCCGATCTGGTGGCCCAGCCCAAGGCCCTGACCGCCCTGCTGTACCGCTGACGCGCGCCCACTCCCCCTTGCCCCTGGAGGCCCCATCCCCATGGCCACGCTGATCCCCCTTGCCGAGCCCGTGCTGCACGCCCCCCGCCGCCCACCCGGCGACCTGCCCGGCAGCCCATCCGGCAGTGCCCCCGGGGCCCCGGCCGGCTTTGCCCTGTGGGCGCTGGGCTTTCGCCCGTTCTACCTGGCCGCGGCGCTGCTGGCCGCCATCAGCGTGCCGCTGTGGGCCCTGCAGGTGACCGGCTGGCTGGGCGGCGCCTACCTGCGCGGGCCGGTGTGGCATGCGCACGAGATGCTGTTCGGCTTTGCGCTGGCGGTGGTCACCGGTTTTCTGTTCACGGCCGGCCAGAACTGGAGCGGCCAGCCCACACCCAGGGGGCGCCAGCTGATGGCCCTGGCCGCGCTGTGGCTGGCCGCCCGCGTGCTGGTGCTGACGCCCTGGGCACTGGCCGCGGCGCTGGCCAACGTGGCCTTTCCGCTGGCGGCGGCCTGGGGCCTGGGCCGCGCGCTGTGGGCCGGCGGCAACCGGCGCAACTACTTCTTCGTGGCGCTGCTGGCGCTGTTCAGCGTGGCGGCCGGCCTGGTGCATGCGGTGCAGCTGGGCTGGCTGGCGGCACCGGGCGCGGCCTGGCAGCACACCGGCCTGCAGGCCGGGCTGGATGTGATGCTGCTGATCATGGCCGTGATGGCCGGCCGCGTGGTGCCGATGTTCACCAACAACGGCGTGCCCGGTGCCCATGCGCGGCGCGTGCCCTGGGTCGAGCAGGCGGCCATCGCCACGCCGCTGCTGCTGCTGGCGCTGGAACTGGGCCTGGCCCTGCTGCCGGCCGGCGCGCCGGCCCTGCGTGCGCTGCTGGGCATGGCGGCACTGGCCGCTGCCCTGGTGCATGCGCAGCGCCTGTGGCTGTGGCAGCCCTGGGCCGCGCGGGCCAACCCGCTGGTGTGGGTGCTGCACGCGGCCTATGCCTTCATCCCGCTGCACCTGCTGCTGCGCGCGCTGGCGGCGGCCGGCTGGCTGGCGCCGGGCGCGGCCACGCATGCGCTGACGGTGGGCGCCATCGGCACGCTGTGCCTGGGCATGATGACCCGCACCGCCCGCGGCCACACCGGCCGCCCGCTGCGCGCCGACCGCGCCGACCTGGCCTGCTACGCGCTGGTCATCGGCGCGGCACTGCTGCGCGTGCTGCTGCCGCTGGCCTGGCCCGCCGCCTACGGCGCGGCCATGCTGGCCTCGGCCCTGCTGTGGAGCGCGGCGTTCGGCCTGTATGCCCTGCACTACGGCCCCTGGCTGTGCCGCAGCCGCGCCGACGGGCGCCCGGGCTGATGGCCGCCCGCGCCACGCCTCATCCGCCACGCAGGCTCGCATGACGCCCAAGCCGATCCCGATCCATCCGCTGCCCGTGCCCGCCCCGGCGGCAGCCGAGCCTGCGCTGGTGTCGATGTACGAGGCCCAGGCCAGGATCTACCCGCGCGCCGTCACCGGCTGGTTCAACCGCTGGCGCTGGGCGCTGGTGTGGCTGACGCAGATCGTCTTCTACGGCCTGCCCTGGGCGCGCTGGAACGGCCGGCCGCTGATGCTGTTCGATCTGGAAGCGCGGCGCTTCGATGTGCTGGGCCTGGTGCTGCACCCGCAGGATTTCATCTACCTCACCGCCCTGCTGGTGATCAGCGCACTGGCGCTGTTCTTCTTCACCGCGGTGGCCGGGCGGCTGTGGTGCGGCTACGCCTGCCCGCAGACGGTGTACACCGAGATCTTCATGTGGGTGGAGCATCGCATCGAGGGCGACCGCCTGGCCCGCATGCGGCTGGACAAGCAGCCCTGGAACCTGCACAAGATCGGCCGCAAGGGCGCCAAACACGCAGTGTGGGCGGCCATCGGTCTGTACACCGGCTTCAGCTTCGTGGGCTACTTCGTGCCGATCCGCACGCTGGCGCTCGAGCTGGCCACGTTCAGCATCTCGCCGTGGTCGCTGTTCTGGGTGCTGTTCTACGGTGCGGCCACCTATGGCAACGCCGGCTTCATGCGCGAGCAGATCTGCAAGTACATGTGCCCCTATGCGCGGTTTCAGAGCGCGATGATCGACGCCGACTCGATGATCATCACCTACGACAGCGCCCGCGGCGATCCACGCGGCTCGCGCAAGCGCCACACCAATGCCCGCGCGCAGGGCCTGGGCGACTGCGTGGACTGCACCCTGTGCGTGCAGGTGTGCCCCACCGGCATCGACATCCGCCACGGCCTGCAGAACGAATGCATCGGCTGCGCCGCCTGCATCGACGTGTGCAACCAGGTGATGGACAAGATGGGCAGCCCGCATGGCCTGATCCGCTACGCCACCGAGAACGGCGTGGCGCAACAGCTCAGCCGCGGCCAGATGCTGCGCCGCACGCTGCGCCCGCGCGTGCTGGTGTACGGCGCCATCCTGCTGGTGGTGGCCGGCGCCTTTGTGGCCAGTCTGGCGCTGCGCAGCCCGTTCCGGGTGGAGGTGCTGAAAGACCGCAGCACCCTGGCCCGCCTGGTGGACGAAGGCGCAGTGGAGAACACCTACCGCCTGAGCATCAGCAACGGCAGCCACCAGCCGCAGCGCTACCGGCTGGCGGCCAGCGGCCTGACCGGCCTGGTGCTGAGCCCGGCCGGCACGCTGGAGGTGCCGGCCGGGCAGACCCAGGCCCTCACCGTGCACCTCACGCTGCCGCAGGCGGCCACCACCGGGCTGCGCGGCCAGAGCCACCCGATCCGCTTCGACATCCAGGATGCCGGCGGCGCGCAGGTGCACGAGCGCTCGGTGTTCTTCGTGCCGCGCTGACCCCGCGCGCCGCGCCGCTCGCCCGCCCTGGCGATGCGGGCGTGTGAAGCGCGCGACACCGCCGGCCGCCCGCGCCGCGGCCTGGCGCTGCGGTGCACGCCGGCCCAGCAACACTTGCGCGCGCCGCGGCGTGCAGAAGTCACGCGCCGGGCCCCGCCACTGGCATGGTGCTTGACGCCGGCGGCGGCCCGCCTGGCCGCACGGCTGGCGTGGTAACGCACCGACACAGGCCCCGCCCTCAGGCCCGCGCCCGCGCTGCCGAAAACCCGGGCAGTCCCCGGCTGCCGGGCGCCGCGTGCGCCTGCGCCGGGCCTGGTTCGGCCTGCGCCGGCCCGCCTGGGTGCGCGGCCGCTCACCGAGCCGCCACCCGCCCTACGCGCCACCGCCATGTTTTCACCCCTCATCGAGCAGCGGCCCCTGGCCGCCATGACGGCACTGACGCTGGCGCTCGCCGGTTGCGGCGGCGGCGGCGGGGGTGGCGATGCCGGCAGCACCAGCGCGCCGGTGGCCGCCGCACCGGCCAGCGCGGCCACCACCACCACCACCACCACCACGCCGCCCGCGGCCGACAGCAACACCAGCACCAGCACCACCGAGGTGAACGAGGCCGTGGCCGCCAGTGCGGCCGAGGTCACGGCGGCCCAGGCTGCGGCGGCGGCGGCCTCGGCCGTGGTGGCCGAAGCCGCGGCCCAGGGCAGCACCGACACCGCAGCCGCCGCTGCCGCCGCCGGCAGCAGCGTGGTGATCGACGCCGAGCCCGCGGCGGCCACCGTCTCGGCCACCGTCTCGGCCACCCAGGGCGGCGCCACCGTGGCCGACACCCCGCCCAGCCTCACCGTGCGCGCCCGCGCCGATCTGGCCGGCGGCATCGGCGCCATGATGACGCTGCGCATCGACGGCGTGGTCGTCGGCAGTGTCGAGGTCAAGTCGACCGCCTATGCCGACTACCGCTTCAGCACGCCCACGCTGAAGGCCGGCGCCAAGGTGGATGTGGTCTACACCAACGACGGCCAGGTCAGCGGCGTCGACCGCAACCTCTACGTGGGCTACCTCAGCGACGGCACGCAGGTGGTGGCGCCCAGCGCCAGCACGGCCACCATCGACCGCGGCACCGGCGCCAAGGCCTTTGACGGCGCCGATCTGGTCAACGGCCAGGGCGAGCTGTGGTGGAGCGCCGCGCTGCGCCTGAGCTGGCCGGCCGCCCCTGCCGCCGACAGCCAGCGCGCCCGCAAGCTCGACGCCGTGCGCTTCTTGCAGCAGGCCAGCTTCGGGCCCACGGCGGCCGAGGTCGACAAGCTGGTGTCGCAAAGCTACGCCGCCTGGATCGACGCGCAGATGGCGCTGGCCCACACGCCCGATTTCGTCAACCACGTGCAGGCCAGGTACGCGCTGGGCAGCGCCTACCGGCCGCAGGGCGCCAGCTACACACCCACCTGGGTGGCGCAGAAGTTCTGGGAGCGCGCCGCCAATGCGCCCGACCAATTGCGCAAGCGGGTGGGCTTTGCGCTGCACCAGATCTTCATGGTGTCGCAGGTGGACAGCAACCTGTACTACCAGGCCCGCGCCTATGCCGGTTATGTGGACCTGCTGAACAAGAACGCCTTCGGCAACTTTCGCACCCTGCTCGAAGACATGGCCCTCAGCCCGGCCATGGGCATCTACCTGTCGCACATGCGCAACCGCAAGGAAGACGTGGCCACCGGCCGCATGCCCGACGAGAACTTTGCGCGCGAGCTGATGCAGCTGTTCACCATCGGCCTGCACGAGCTCAACAGCGACGGCAGCCTGAAGCGCGACGCCAGCGGCAACCCGATCGAAACCTATGGCAATGCCGACGTGGTGGCCATGGCCAAGGTGTTCACCGGCTGGGGCTGGGCCTACCCCGACAACCAGCTCACCGAGGCCAACTTCCGCTGGAACACACCCAGCGTCACCGCCGCCAACGACACCCAGTACGACCTGCTGCCGATGAAGGCCTATGCCGCCTTCCACTCCAGCGCCGAGAAAAGGCTGTTTGCCGGCAAGAGCTGGGCCGTCACGCTGCCCGCCGGCAGCAGCGCCCAGGCCGACCTGAAGGCCGCGCTGGATGTGCTGTTCAACCACCCCAACGTGGGCCCGTTCATCGGCCGCCAGCTGATCCAGAAGCTCACCACCAGCCACCCCAGCGCCGCCTATGTGGGCCGGGTGGCGGCGGCCTTCAACAACAACGGCAAGGGCGTGCGCGGCGACATGGCGGCCGTGGTGCGCGCCGTGCTGCTGGATGCCGAGGCCCGCGGCACGCCCGCCGCCGGCTTTGGCAAGCTGCGCGAGCCGGTATTGCGCGTGGCGCAGTGGATGCGCTTTTGCGGCGCCCAATCGAGCACCGGCGACTACCTGCTGCAGTGGGAGCTCGACAACCAGAGCCAGCGCGCCCTGGCCGCGCCCTCGGTGTTCAGCTACTTCCGCCCCGGCTATGTGCCGGCCAACACCAGCTTTGCCGCGGCGGGCACCACGGCGCCCGAGTTCCAGCTGGTCAATGAGTCCACCGTGGCCGCCTGGATCAACACCGCCGAGGCCATGGCCGGCGGCGGCCTGGGCTGGACCGGCAGCGCCAACGATGTCTCGTGCAGCTACGCCACGCAGGCCGCGCTGGGCACCAGCAACAACCTGGCCGCCTTGACCGACCAGCTGAACCTGCTGCTGCTGGGCGGGCGCATGCCGGCCACGCTGCGCCAGCAGATCGTCGACACGGTGGCCAGCATCAACGCCAACGGCAGCAGCGCCGCACTCAACCGCGCCCGCGCCGCGGTGTTTTTGACGCTGGCCTCGCCCGACTACGTGTTTCAGCCCTGACCTCCTGACGAGACCCACGCGATGAACGCCTCCCGCCGCGCCTTTCTGCGTGCCAGTGCCAGTCTGGCCGCCGCCACCCAGGGCATGGGCCGCCATGCCGCGCCACTGGCCATGAACCTGGCCGGCCTGGGCGCGCTGGCCAACCTGGCCAGCAGCCAGGCCCGGGCCGCCACCACCAACGACGGCTACAAGGCCCTGGTGTGCCTGTTCATGCAGGGCGGCAACGACAGCCACAACTGGGTGGTGCCCACCGACACCAGCAACCACGCCACCTACGCCACCGCGCGCGGCGATCTGGCCGTGGCCCAGGCCCGGCTGCAGGCCATCACCAGCAGCAGCCAGGGCAGCGGCCGCAGCTTCGGCATGCCGCTCGACCTGGCGCCGCTGCGCAGCTGGTACGAAGCCGGCCAGTGCGCCATCGTGGCCAATGTGGGCACGCTGGTGCGCCCGGTCAGCAAGGCCGACTTTCAGGCCGGCGTGGGCCTGCCGGCCAAGCTGTTCTCGCACAACGACCAGCAGGCCACCTGGCAAAGCCTGCAGCCCGAAGGCGCCGTCACCGGCTGGGGCGGGCGCATGGGCGATCTGCTGATGTCGGCCAACCAGCACCCGGTGTTCACCGCCGTCTCGGCCAGCGGCAACGCGGTGTTCCTGAGCGGCAGCGGCGTCACGCAATACCAGGTGAGCACCAGCGGCCCGGTGCAGATCAATGCCGCCCAGGCCGGCTGGCATGCGGGCTCGAACGCCGTGCCCGGCGCGCTGCGCAGCCTGCTGGCCAGCAGCAGCAGCCCCAACGCCTTTCAGGCCGAGTACCTGAAGGTGGTGCAGCGCTCGCTGGCCTCCACCAGCACGCTGCAATCGGCCATTGCCGGCACCAGCATCGCGGCCCTGCCCACCGCGGCCATCACCCTGCCCAGCGGCGGCACGCTGACCCTGGCCAACGAGGGCCTGGCCAAGCAGCTGCGCGTGGTGGCGCAGATGATCGCCGCCGGCCCGGGCCTGGGCATGCGCCGGCAGGTGTTCATGGTGAGCCTGGGCGGCTTTGACTGCCACTCGAACCAGCTGCGCGACCAGCCGCTGGTGATGGCCCGCGTGGCGCAATCGGTGAACTGGTTCCTCGGCGCCATGCAGGGCGCCGGCATGCTGAACAACGTGGCCCTGTTCACCGCCAGCGACTTCGGCCGCACCCTGGTGAACAACGGCGACGGCTGCGACCACGGCTGGGGCAGCCACCACTTTGTGGCCGGCGGCGCCGTGAAGGGCCGCGAGATCTACGGCCGCTTTCCGGTCACCGCGCTGGGCACCGCCGACGATCTGGGCTCGGGCCGCCTGCTGCCCGGCACCAGCGTCACCCAGCTGGCCGCCAGCCTGGGCGGCTGGATGGGCCTGAGCCACAGCGAGCTGGCGCTGGCGCTGCCCAACCTGGGCAATTTTTCGGGGCGGCCGGCGATCTTTTGAACGGCCTGGCGGCGGTAGCATCACGGCGCACCCGCCACATGGAGCGCCCATGCGCCTCACCACGCCGCAGATCAACACCATCCGACACCTGGTGCGCAGCCGCATGGGCCACGACGCCCGGTTGTGGCTGTTTGGATCGCGCCTGGACGATGCGCGCCGCGGCGGCGACGTGGATCTGCTGGCTGAACCAGCCCGTCCCGTTGAACTGGCCCAGTGGCTGGCCTGCCGCAGTGCCCTGGCCGATGCACTGGATCTGAAGGTGGATCTGCTGCTGCGCCAGCCGCACGAACCCGAGCAGCCGATTCACCGCATTGCGCGCAGCACCGGGGTGGCGCTGTGACGGAGCACCTGCAACTGATTGCCGGCAAGCTGGCTCAACTGGAACGCATGCGCGGGTATCTGGACTACTCGATCACCCAGATTCGAGCGTTGTTCCCGGTTGCACACTGGCACGCGCTGAAGCCAGAACAGCATGAATCATTGGCCGCCTTCCGGATCCGGTTCAGCGAGTACCAGGAGCATCTTGGCAAGGCCATGCGCGCAGTGGCCATCGAGGAAGAGATCGATGTCGACCGCTTCGGGTCGGTTCTGGCCTTCATGGAGCGCCTTCAGGTCATTGACCAGCCCGAGCATTGGAAGCTCATCCGCGAGCTGCGCAACGCTGTCAACCATGATTACGAAGAGAACACCGAGCGCCTCAATGGCTTTTTCCAGCAGATGCTGAGCGAAGCCGCTGTTCTGTTCAGCTACCACCAGCGCCTGGCCGCCTTTTGCCGGCAAGCCTACGGTCACGCAGGTTGATGGGCATGGGGAGCGGCCGATGTCGGGTGCTGGCGGACAGCTGCGCATCACCGCGTCATCGGCCCCGTGCGCCGAGAAGGTAAAGAACGGCCGCACAACGTTGCAAGAAGAAGCGCCCTGGATGCCCCGCGACCGCGATCGCAACGCTGCCCATCACTGACGCGCATGCCGTCAGGTCATACCGACCCGGGCATCTGCGGCCATGGTCGTGCTGAGGTATGCCGCGCCAGTGTGCAAAAAGCCGCCCATCTGTCGAATTACAAGGTGAAGGCAGACTTCACGCGCGCTCGCTCGGGCGTGGGCATGCCAGACAATCCGCGGCAGCGGCCCGTCTGACCGACACACGCTTTCCATCGGTTACACACACCTGCTCCAGTGGCTGTGGCCGATTGCCGAAACCAGCAGGCACGGCCCAGCGCCCCCCCGGCTTGGGGGGGCTCACTGACAGCAAGCTGCCATCGCCTCGCACACAGACTCGCGCAGCCGCCGCCATGTCGGTCTGTTGACCGAAATCCCACGTCCCAAGCCGTACCCGACCCTCAGGCCATGAATTCCCTGTTTCAGCGCGCGGTTCGCTCCATCGGCTCGGCTCTCATCGCACTGGTGCTCTGCACACTGGCCACCGCCACGGGTCTGGCGGGCAGTGCACAGGCCGCCACCTTGACGGTGCGCGCCTATGCCAATCTGGCGGGTGATGTGGGCGCCATGATGACAGTGCGGGTGGACGGTGTGGCCGTCGGCAGCGCCGAGGTCAGGGCCACGGTGCCCACCGACTACAGCTTCGAGGTGGCCGATCTCAGGGCGGGCAGCAAGGTGGAGGTGGTCTACACCAACAACCTGATCGCGACCGCCGGTGGTGATCGCAACCTCTACCTGGTGCAGCTCAGCAGCGGCGGTGCGGTCATCGTGCCCACCAGCACCAACAGCAGCATCGACAAGGGCACCGGCGCCGCCGCCTTCGACGGAATCGATGTGGTTCCCGGCCAGACCGGCATCTTCTGGGATGCGGCGCTGCGCATCACCTGGCCTGAACCCAACCTCGGCAGCCGCATCACGGTGCGCGCCAGCGGCGTGCCTGCCGATGGTGTGCATCCGCAGATGGTGGTGCGCGTGGATGGCCTGGTGATCGGCACGGCCGAGGTCAACCGCGCCAGCCCCGCCGACTACAGCTTTGCCGCCCCCGCATTCACCGCCGGCAGCAAGGTCGACGTGGCATTCAGCAATGCCGGCACGGCCGCCGGCGTGGTGCGTGCACTCAACGTGCACTACCTGATGGCCGGCACCACCGTGCTGCTGCCCACGGCCTCGGGCGTCCGGTTCGACGCCGGGGCCGGCCTGGCCGCCTACGACAACGCCAGCCAGTCGGCCGGCCAGGTGGCCTTGACCACCCACGGCGCGCTGCGTGGCATCTGGCCCGCGCCCAACATGACCGATGCCCTCACCCTGCGCGCCAGCGGCACGCTGGCAGCCAGCGTCGGCCCGATCATGGAGGTGCTGGCCGACGGCGTGCTGCTGGGCACCGTGGAAGTGCGGTCCGGCACCCCGGTGGACATCACCCTGCCAGCCCTGCCCCTCAAACCCGGCCAGCGCATCGAGGTGCGCCCCACCAACCTGGGCACCTTCAGCGGCGCCACGCGCAGCCTGAACCTGGCCTACGCAATCTCCGGAACCACCGTGCTGCAGGCCAATGCCAGCAGCCTGGATGCCCCCTGGCCCGCCCCCAACCTCACCGACACACTGAACATCCGTGCCCGCGCCGATCTGGCCGGCGGCATCGGCGCCATCATGCAGGTGGTGGTCGATGGCGTGATCGTCGGCACCACCGAGGTCAAGTCCACCGTCTTTGCCGACTACCGCTTCGCTGTGCCGGCCATGAGCGCTGGCCGCAAGCTCGATGTGGTCTACACCAACGATGCCCAGGTCGGCTCTGAGAACCGCAACCTGCACATCGCCTACCTCACCACCGGCAACACCGTGCTGCTGCCCACCGCCGCCGGCAACACGCTCGACCGTGGCAACACCTGGGCCGCCAGCTTCGACGGCGTCGACGTCATCGCCGGCACCGGCACCCTCGCCTGGGGCGGCGCGCTGCGCAGCACCTGGCCCGCCGCCAACATCACCAGCACCCTCACCGTGCGCGCCAGCGCCACCCAGGCCGGTGGCGTGGGCGCGCTCATGATCCTGTGGGTCAACGGCGTCGCCGTCTCCAGCGTCGAGGTCAAGTCGGCCACCGCCACCGACTACCTCATGCCCACCACCGCCATCCAGCCCGGCACCCAGGTGGCCATCACCTTTGCCAACCGCGGCACGGTCGATGGCGTCGAGCGTGCCCTCAACGTGCACTACGCCATCGCCGGCGCCACCTTCCTCACCCCCACCAGCAGCGGCGCCACCTACGCCAGTGGCGACCTCTCGGCCGCCTGGCCCTCGCCCAACCTCACCGACACGCTCACCATCCGCGCCTATGCCGATCTGGCGGGCGACGTGGGCGCCCAGATGCAGCTGCGCATCGACGGCGTGATCGTCGGCACGCAAGAGGTGCGCAGCACCGTCCCTGCCGACTACAGCTACGCCGTGCCCGCGCTCAAGCCGGGCAGCAAGATCGACATCGTCTACACCAACGACGGCCAGGTGGGTGGCATCGACCGCAACCTCTACGTCGTGCAGCTCACCAAGGGCAGCACCTACCTGCTGCCCAACGCCACCAACACCACCATCGACCGCGGCGCCGGCGAGGCCGCGCTCGACGGTGCCGATGTCATCGCCGGCCACGGCAACCTGGTCTGGGCTGCCGCCATGCGCACCACCTGGCCCGCACCCAACCTCACCGGCACGGTCACCGTGCGCGCCAGCGGCACGCCCGCCGGTGGCGTGAGCCCCACCATGGTGGTGCGGGTCGATGGTGTGGTCGTGGGCACCACCTCGGTCACTGCACTCGATCCCACCGACTTCGTCTACACCACGCCGGCGCTGCAGGCCGGCAGCAAGGTGGATGTGGCCTTCGCCAACGCCGGCACCGTCGACAGCGTGGCGCGCAGCCTGCGCGTGCACTACCTGATGGCGGGCACCACCGTGCTGCTGCCCACCGTCACCGGCGTCAAGTTCGATGCCGGCACCGGCCTGGCCGCCTACGACGGCCTGAACCAGTCCACCGGCCAGGTGGCCCTGGTGGCCAACGGCGCGCTGCGCGGCATCTGGCCCGCGCCCAACATGACCGACACCCTCACCGTGCGCGCCAGCGGCAAGCTGGCCGGTGGCGTGGGCCCGCACATGCGCGTGCTGGTGGACGGCGTGGTGCTGGGCACCTACGAGATCCGCTCCACCACCCCGGTCGACGTGAGCATGCCCACGCTGCCGCTCACCCCCGGTGCGCAGGTCGACATCGCCTACCTCAACGACGCCACCATCGGCAGCGAAGACCGCGACCTCAACATCGCCTACGCCATCGCCGGCACCACCGTGCTGCGCGCCACCGACGCCAGCGTGAGCTTCGATGCCGGCTCCGGCGCCGCGGCCTTTGACGGCGCCGGCCTCAGCCCCGGCCGCAGCGCCTTCGGCATCAACGGCGCACTGCGTGGCCCCTGGCCGGCGCCCAACCTCACCGACACGCTCAACATCCGCGCCCGTGCCGACCTGGCAGGCGGCGTGGGCGCCATCATGCAGGTGGTGGTCGATGGCGTGATCGTCGGCACCACCGAGGTCAAGTCCACCGTCTTCGCCGACTACCGCTTCGCCGTGCCCACCATGAGCGCCGGCCGCAAGCTCGACATCGTCTACACCAACGATGGCCAGGTGGCGGGCGTCGACCGCAACCTGCACATCGCCTACCTCACCACCGGCAACACCGTGCTGCTGCCCACCGCCGCCGGCAACACGCTCGACCGCGGCAACGGCTGGGCCGCCAGCTTCGACGGCGTCGATGTCATCGCCGGCACCGGCACCCTCGCCTGGGGCGGCGCGCTGCGCAGCACCTGGCCCGCCGCCAACATCACCAGCACCCTCACCGTGCGCGCCAGCGCCACCCAGGCCGGCGGCACCGGCGCGCTGATGATCCTGTGGGTCAACGGCGTCGCCGTCTCCAGCGTCGAGGTCAAGTCGGCCACCGCCACCGACTACCTCATGCCCACCACCGCCATCCAGCCCGGCACCCAGGTGGCCATCACCTTTGCCAACCGCGGCACGGTCGATGGCGTCGAGCGCGCGCTCAACGTGCACTACGCCATCGCCGGCGCCACCTTCCTCACCCCCACCAGCAGCGGCGCCACCTACGCCAGTGGCGACCTCTCGGCCGCCTGGCCCTCGCCCAACCTCACCGACACGCTCACCATCCGCGCCCATGCCGACCTGGCGGGCGACGTGGGCGCCCAGATGCAGCTGCGCATCGATGGCGTGATCGTCGGCATGCAGGAAGTGCGCAGCACCGTCCCTGCCGACTACAGCTACGCCGTGCCCGCGCTCAAGCCGGGCAGCAAGATCGACATCGTCTACACCAACGACGGCCAGGTGGGTGGCATCGACCGCAACCTCTACGTCGTGCAGCTCACCAAGGGCAGCACCTACCTGCTGCCCAACGCCACCAACACCACCATCGACCGCGGCGCCGGCGAGGCCGCGCTCGACGGTGCCGATGTCATCGCCGGCCACGGCAACCTGGTCTGGGCCGCCGCCCTGCGCACCACCTGGCCCGCCCCCAACCTCACCGGCACGGTCACCGTGCGCGCCAGCGGCACGCCCGCCGGTGGCGTGAGCCCCACCATGGTGGTGCGGGTCGATGGCGTGGTGGTGGGCACCAGTGCCGTCACAGCCACCGATCCCACCGACTTCGTCTACACCACCCCGGCGTTGCAGGCCGGCAGCAAGGTGGATGTGGCCTTTGCCAATGCCGAGACCGTGGCCGGCGTGGCGCGCAGCCTGCGTGTGCACTACCTGATGGCTGGCACCACCGTGCTGCTGCCCACCACCTCGGGCGTCAAGCTCGATGCCGGCACCGGCCTGGCCGCCTACGACGGCCTGAACCAGTCCACCGGCCAGGTGGCCCTGGTGGCCAACGGCGCGCTGCGCGGCACCTGGCCCGCGCCCAACATGACCGACACCCTCACCGTGCGCGCCAGCGGCAAGCTGGCCGGCGGCGTGGGCCCGCACATGCGCGTGCTGGTGGACGGCGTGGTGCTGGGCACCTACGAGATCCGCTCCACCACCCCGGTCGACGTGAGCATGCCCACGCTGCCGCTCACCCCCGGTGCGCAGGTCGACATCGCCTACCTCAACGACGCCACCATCGGCAGCGAAGACCGCGACCTCAACATCGCCTACGCCATCGCCGGCACCACCGTGCTGCGCGCCACCGACGCCAGCGTGAGCTTCGATGCCGGCTCCGGCGCCGCGGCCTTTGACGGCGCCGGCCTCAGCCCCGGCCGCAGCGCCTTCGGCATCAACGGCGCACTGCGTGGCCCCTGGCCGGCGCCCAACCTCACCGACACGCTCAACATCCGCGCCCGTGCCGACCTGGCAGGCGGCGTGGGCGCCATCATGCAGGTGGTGGTCGATGGCGTGATCGTCGGCAGCACCGAGGTCAAGTCCACCGTCTTCGCCGACTACCGCTTCGCCGTGCCCACCATGAGCGCCGGCCGCAAGCTCGACATCGTCTACACCAACGATGGCCAGGTGGCGGGCGTCGACCGCAACCTGCACATCGCCTACCTCACCACCGGCAACACCGTGCTGCTGCCCGCCGCCGCCGGCAACACGCTCGACCGCGGCAACACCTGGGCCGCCAGCTTCGACGGCGTCGACGTCATCGCCGGCACCGGCACCCTCGCCTGGGGCGGCGCGCTGCGCAGCACCTGGCCCGCCGCCAACATCACCAGCACGCTCACCGTGCGCGCCAGCGCCACCCAGGCCGGTGGCACCGGCGCGCTGATGATCCTGTGGGTCAACGGCGTCGCCGTCTCCAGCGTCGAGGTCAAGTCGGCCACCGCCACCGACTACCTCATGCCCACCACCGCCATCCAGCCCGGCACCCAGGTGGCCATCACCTTTGCCAACCGCGGCACAGTCGATGGCGTCGAGCGCGCGCTCAACGTCCACTACGCCATCGCCGGCTCCACCTTCCTCACCCCAACCTCCAGCGGCGCCACCTACGCCAGTGGCGATCTCTCGGCCGCCTGGCCCTCGCCCAACCTCACCGACACGCTCACCATCCGCGCCTATGCCGATCTGGCGGGCGGCGTGGGCGCGGTCATGCAGCTGCGCATCAACGGTGTGGTGGTCGGCAGCGTCGTGGTATCGGCCACCACGCCCACCGACTATGTGTTTGCGGCGCCCAGGCTCGGCACCGGCAGCCGTATCGACGTGGTCTACCTCAACGATGGCCAGACCGGCGGCGTGGATCGCAACCTGTACGTGCAGTACGTCAGGGGCCAGGGCTACACCCTGGTGCCGTTCGCCAGCAACGTGCAGTTCGATGCCGGCAGCGGAGAGGCCGCCGTCGACGGCCTGGCCACCAGTGCGGGCAGTGGCGCCATGTTCAGCAACGGCGCGCTGCGCTTCACCACCACCACTCCGGTGGCGGGCTACAGCAGCGCCCAGCACGCGGCGTCGCGCTTTCTGCAGCAGGCAACGTTCGGGCCCACCCTGGCCGACATCCAGCGCGTGGCCGAGATCGGTTCAGCGCGCTGGATCAATGAGCAGATCGCGCTGCCGTTCACGCCCGACATGGTGAGCGCGATCCAGGCCCGCTACGACCTGGGCGATGCCTACCGGCCAGGCGGCGCCTCGTACACGCCCAACTGGGTGAGCCAGCGTTTCTGGCAGGCCTCGGCCGGCAGTGCCGACCAGTTGCGCCGGCGCACGGCCTTTGCGCTGCACCAGATCCTGATGGTGTCGCTGACCGACTCGAATCTCTATTACCAGGCGCGCGCCTATGCCAGCTATCTCGACACGCTGAACCGGCACGCCCTGGGCAACTACCGCAACCTGCTCGAAGAGATCGCCCTCAGCCCGGCCATGGGCATCTACCTCTCGCACATGCGCAACCGCCCCGAGAGCTTGGCCAGCGGCCGCATGCCCGACGAAAACTTTGCGCGCGAGCTGATGCAACTGTTCACCATCGGCCTGCACGAGCTCAACCTCGACGGCTCGCTGCGCCTGGACGGCAATGCCCAGGCAATCGAGACCTACACCAACGACGATGTGATGGCGCTGGCCAAGGTGTTCACCGGGCTCAGCTGGGGCTTCGCAGACAACCAGCTCACCGAGTCGGTGTTCCGCTGGAGCAGCCCTGACCTGTCGGTGGCCGGCGACCAGCGCATTGACCTGCAGCCGATGAAGTTCTACCCCGGCCAGCACTCGCCCGCCGAGAAGCGCCTGTTCGCAGGCAAGTCCGCTGCGCTCACCATCGGCGCGGGCACCTCAGGCCCCACCAGCCTGCGCCTGGCGCTCGACGCGCTGTTCAATCATCCCAACGTCGGGCCTTTCGTGGGCCGCCAGCTGATCCAGCACCTGGTGACCAGCCATCCCAGCCCGGCCTATGTGGCGCGCGTGGCCACGGTGTTCAACAACAACGGCAGCGGCGTGCGTGGTGACCTGGCCGCCGTGGTGCGCGCCATCCTGCTGGATACCGAGGCGCAGACCCCCCCCGCTGGCAGCGTGGGCAAGCTGCGTGAGCCCGTGCTGCGTGTGTCGCACTGGATGCGCAGCATGGATGCACGCTCGGCCACCGGGCAGTTTGCCGTGGTCTACGACCTCGAACCGATGGCCCAGCGCCAACTGCACGCACCATCGGTCTTCGGCTACTTCCGCCCAGGCTACGTGCCGCCCAACACCGGTTTCTCGGCCAGCAACATCACCGTGCCCGGCCTGCAGATCGTGACCGAGAGCACCACCGCGCAATGGGTCAACCTGGCCCAGAGCATGGCCGGCAACGGCCTGGGCTGGACTGGCAGCACCACCGACGTGGCCGTCGATCTGTTGCCGCTGATCGAGCTGGCCACGACAGGTCAGGTGGATTCCATGGTTGAACGCCTGAACCTGCTGCTGTACGGCGGCGCCATGAGCAGCAGCCTCAAGCAGGACATCCTGGATGCCATGGCCAGCGTGGCTGGCAACGACTCGGCCAGCCAGGTCAACCGCGCGCGTGTCGCCCTGTTCCTGGCGCTGGCATCCCCCGAATACCTGGTGCAACGCTGACATGACCCGAGACACTTCACGCCGCGCCTTTCTGCGGGCCGCCGCCGGGCTGGCCAGCGCCGGCGCCAGCATTCCACGCCTGGGTGCCCCGATGGCCATGCAACTGGCCGGCCTGGCCGCGCTGGCCAGCCAGAGCAGCCAGGCCGCCGACACCGGCGGCAGCTACAAGGCCCTGGTGTGCCTGTTTCTCAATGGCGGCAGCGACACCCACAACTGGGTGATCCCGGTCGATGCCAGCGGCTACGCCGAATACGCTGCCGCGCGCGCCGAGCTGGCCTGGGCCGCCGGCCAGATCCAGCCCATCACCACCAGCGGGCAGGCCAACGGCCGCAGCTTCGGCATGCCCGCCGACCTGGCCCCCTTGCGCAAGTGGTACGAGGCAGGCCAGGCGGCCGTGGTGGCCAATGTGGGCCCGCTGGTCAGGCCCATCAGCAAGGCCGAATACATCGCCGGCACGGCGCTGCCGTCCAAGCTGTACTCGCACAACGACCAGGCCAGCACCTGGCAAAGCCTGTCGCCCGAAGGTGCGCGTTCAGGCTGGGGTGGCCGCATGGGCGACATCCTGATGGCCGCCAATGCCTACCCGGTGTTCACCGCGGTGTCGGCCACCGGCAACGCGGTGTTCCTGTCGGGCAGCAGCGTCAACCAGTACCAGGTGGGCGTCGAAGGCCCGGTCACCGTGGCGGCCATGAATGGCGGTGCGGTGTTCGGTTCCAACACCGCAGGCGCCGCGCTGCAGCGCGCCTACGCCAGCAACGGCAACGATGCGCTGGCCAACGAGTACAAACGCGTCATGCAGCGTGGGTTGAGCGCCAACACGGTGCTGCAGGCCGCGCTGGGCAGTGGCGCCGTGCCGGCCGTGCCGTCCACCACCGTGCGCGCCACCACCGGCTTCACCACGCTCGACAAGGTGGGCATCGCCCGCCAGCTGCGCGTGGTTCTGCAGATGGTGGCCGCCAACCAGGCCCTGGGCATGCGCCGCCAGGTGTTCATGGTGTCGATGGGCGGCTTCGACACCCACACCAACCAGATGCGCGACCAGCCGGCGCACATGGCCCAGGTGGCCTCGTCGATCGACTACTTTCTCGGCACCCTCAACAGCCTGGGCCTGCAGAACAACGTCACGCTGTTCACCGCCTCCGACTTCGGCCGCACCCTGCTCAGCAACGGCGACGGCAGCGACCACGGCTGGGGCAGCCACCACTTCGTGGCCGGTGGCGCGGTCAAGGGCCGCAACATCTACGGCCGCTTCCCGATCACATCGATGGGCACCAGCGACGACGTCGGCTCGGGCCGCCTGCTGCCCAGCACCAGCGTGTCGCAACTGGCGGCCTCGCTGGGCGGCTGGATGGGCCTGAGCAGCGCCGAGCAGCGCCTGGTGCTGCCCGGCCTGGAGAACTTTGGCGCCGGGCCGGCGCTGTTCTGATCTGGCTCAGCCCTCGCTGCCGCGGCCAATGCCCCGGTACTCGATCCCGAACGACTTCATCAGCGCCGGCTCGTACAGGTTGCGCCCGTCAAACACCAGCGGCTGCTTCAGCGTGGCCTTGAGGTGGTCGAAGTCGGGGTTGCGGAACTCCTTCCACTCGGTCACCAGCAGCAGCGCGTCGGCGCCTTCCAGCGCTGCCTGCTGGCTGGCCACCAGGCTCAGGCCGGCCACCTCGCCCAGCACGCGCTGCGCCTCGGGCATGGCCACCGGGTCATAGGCCTGGATGCGCGCGCCGCGCCGTGCCAGCTCGGCCACGATCACCCGGCTGGGCGCCTCGCGCATGTCGTCGGTGTTGGGCTTGAAGGCCAGGCCCCAGACGGCGAAGGTGCGGCCCGTCAGGTCTTCGCCGAAGCGCTCGACCACGCGGTTCACCAGCACCAGCTTCTGGCGCTCGTTGGCCTCTTCCACCGCGGTGAGCACACCCAGCGTCATGCCGTTTTGCGCACCGGTGCGGATCAGCGCCTTCACGTCCTTGGGAAAGCAGCTGCCGCCGTAGCCCGTGCCGGCGTACAGAAAGTGCGTGCCGATGCGCGGATCGCTGCCGATGCCGCGGCGCACCCACTCGATGTCGGCGCCCACGCGGTCGGCCAGCAGCGCCAGCTCGTTCATGAAGCTGATGCGCGTGGCCAGCATCGCGTTGGCGGCGTACTTGGTGAACTCGGCGCTGCGCACGTCCATCACCACCAGGCGGTCGTGGTTGCGCATGAAGGGCGAGTACACCGCGCGCATCAGCAGCGTGGCGCGCTCGTTGTCGCTGCCGATCACGATGCGGTCGGGCTTCATGAAGTCGTCGATGGCCGCGCCTTCCTTCAGAAACTCGGGGTTGCTGACCACCGCATACTCGAGCTCGACACCGCGTTCGGCCAGCACCTCGGCAATGGCCGCGCGCACCTTGTCGGCCGTGCCCACCGGCACCGTGCTCTTGTCTACGATCACCTTGTAGTCGGTCATGTGGCGGCCGATGTTGCGGGCCGCCGCCAGCACGTACTGCAGGTCGGCCGAGCCGTCTTCGTCGGGCGGCGTGCCCACACCGATGAACTGGATGGTGCCGTGGGCCACGGCGGCAGCCACGTCGGTGGTGAACTGCAGGCGGCCGGCGGCGGCATTGCGCTGGATCAGCGCATCGAGCCCCGGCTCGTGGATCGGCACCTCGCCCCGATTGAGCATCTCGATCTTGCGCGGATCGACGTCCACGCACACCACGTGGTTGCCCATCTCCGACAGGCAGGCGCCCGTCACCAAACCCACATAACCTGCACCGATCACGGTGATCTTCATGGCGAATTCCTGAAAATGAAAAAACCAACCTCACCAGCCCGGCAATGGCGGTTGCAACACGGATCGCGGACGAGTGTGTCATACGCGGGTGACTCCGTATTGCAGGCCACCCGTTTGAAGGTTCAAGCGCGTCCAGGTGCTGACACCGTGCTGCGCTAGCATGCACAGCCTTGCCCCTGCGGACGGGCGCCCCGGCCCTGCCGCTGCCTGATGACGATGCGCCACATCCTGGTTGTTCACCACGACGCCGACCTTTACGGTGCCGACCAATCGCTGCTGCGATCACTGCGCGCCATGCGGCGCCACAACCTGCACCCGGTGGTGGTGCTGCCGCACCAGGGGCCGCTGATCCAGCACATCGTGGAGATGGGCATCGAGGTGCACATCGGCCCGGTGGGTAAGATCTCGCGCCAGCTCACGCGCCCGGCGGCCCTGCCAAAGCTGCTGGCCAGCCTGGTGCGCTCGGTGAGCTTCATCGACCGCGTGGTGGCCGGCCGGCCCATCGAGCTGGTGTATTCCAACTCGGTGGGCGCACTGGGTGGTGCGCTGTGGGCCTGGCGCCGCGGCGTCAAGCGCCTGTGGCATGTGCGTGAGATCGTCGTCTCGCCACGCATTGCCGCCGCCGGCTTTCCGCGGCTGCTGCGCTGGCTGGGCGGCTGGTGCATCTGCAACTCGGGCGCCACCCGCCAGTGGATTGCCGACGTGCAGCCCGTGCTGGCACAACGCAGCTCGGTGCTCTGGAACGGCATCGAGCGCGTGCCGCAGCCCACGCGCGATGCCGTGGCCGCCTTGCGCGCCAGGCTGGGCCTGACCCGCGAGCACACCGTGGTCACGCTGGTGGGCCGCATCAACCGCTGGAAGGGCCAGGGCGTGTTCATCGAGGCCGCCGCCCAGCTGGCCCAGGCCGGTCAGCACCCGCAGCTGCGCTTTCTGATCGTGGGCGACGTGGCCGACGGCCAGCACCACTTTCGCGAGGACATGCTGGCCCGCATCCAGGCGCTGGGCCTGGCCGATACCGTGCTGTGGCACCCCTTCACGCCCGAGGTTGACACCGTGTGGGCCGCTTCCGACATTGCGGCCGCGCCGTCCACCGACCCCGAGCCCTTTGGCCGCGTGGCCATCGAGGCCATGGCCCATGGCCTGCCGGTGGTGGCCGCCGGGCATGGCGGCCTGGCCGAGATCGTGGCCCACCAGCAGACGGGCCTGCTGGTGAAGCCGGGCGATGCCACCGAGCTGGCCCAGGCCATCGGCCGCCTGGCCGCGTCGCGCGAGCTGCGCAAGCAGTACGGCGCGGCCGGCCAGCAGCGCCAGATCGAATTCTTCTCGCAAGACGAACACGACCGGCGGCTGATGAGCCTGCTGGACGACCTGGCCGCCGGCCGCCAACCCGCCACCACCCCGTTGCTGACATCTGCATGAGCCAGAAGACCCTGAGAATCTTGGGCACCCGCGGCGTGCCGGCGGCCCACGGCGGCTTTGAGACCTTTGCCGAGTATCTGGCGCTGTACCTGGTGGCCAAGGGCTGGAAGGTGGTGGTGTACTGCCAGGAAGACGAAGGCAGCGCCGTGATCGAGGACAGCTGGCGCGGCGTGCAGCGCGTGCGCATCCCGGTGCACACCGCAGGCGCGGCCGGCACTATCGTGTTCGACTGGCTGGCCACCCGCCATGCCGCGCGGCACCGCGACCCCTGCCTCACCCTGGGCTACAACACCGCCGTGTTCTGCGTGCTGCTGCGCCTGGCCGGTGTGCCCAACATGATCAACATGGACGGCATCGAGTGGTCGCGCGCCAAATGGGGCCCGGTGGCCAAAACCTGGTTCTGGCTGAATGAGCGCGCCGGCTGCTGGCTGGGCAACCACCTCATTGCCGACCACCCCGAGATCAAGCGCCACCTGGCCACCCGCGTGCCGGCCAGCAAGATCACCACCATTGCCTACGGCGCCGACGAACTGCAAGACATTGATCCCGCACCCTTGGCCGCGCTGGGCCTGGTGCCGGGGCAGTACCTCTCGGTGATTGCCCGGCCCGAGCCCGAGAACTCGCTGCTGGAGATCGTGCAGGGCTTTTCGGCACGCCCGCGCGGCGTGCAACTGGCCGTGCTGGGCCGCTACGACGATGCCAACCCCTTTCACCGCGCCGTGAAGGCCGCCGCCAGCCCCGAGGTGAAGTTTCTGGGGGCCATCTACGACAAGCGCGTGGTGCAGGCCATCCGCTTTCACAGCCTGGCCTATGTGCACGGGCACCAGGTGGGCGGCACCAACCCGTCGCTGGTGGAGGCCATGGGCGCAGGCAATGCCGTGATTGCACACGACAATGCGTTCAACCGCTGGGTGGCGGGTGAGGGCCAGGCCTACTTCAAGGACGGCCCGGGCATTGACCACCTGCTCACACAGCGGCTGCCAGACCAGCAGGCCCTGCAGCAGATGCGCCAGGCCAGCCTGCAGCGCTTTCGCGACGGGCTCACCTGGCCCATCGTGCTGCAGCAGTACGAACAGTTGCTGCTCACGGCCCAATAAGAAGCCCACCGGAGACCCCTGACCATGCGCCGCAACCTCGGAACCAGCCTGTCCATCGTGGCGGCGTTCGTGTTCGTCGCGCTGCTGCTGGGCCTGATGATCGTGGTGTTTCCGCTCAAGTTCACGGGCACCTTCTCCATTGCCGTGCTGGGCGTGATCGGCATCGTGATCGCGCTGCTGCTGCCCGACAGCCGCAGCGACGGTGGCCGCATCGCCGTCACCCTGCTGGTGCTGGCCGTGGCCACCAAGTTCTTGTGGCCCAGCTTCTCGTACATCCCGGTTCCTGGCCTGCCGTTCAAGAACCCGCAGCGCTGGGTGTGGCTGTTCTGCATGGGCTACCTGGCCTGGTCACTGATGACCAACGCCACGCTGCGCCAGCGCGCCGCCCAGCGCCTGCGCGGCCATCCGGTGTCGGCACTGGTGCTGATGTTCTTTGGCTGGCGCCTGGTGTCGTGTGCCGGCAGCGAGGCGCCCATTGCCTCGCTGTTCACCACCGCGCTGGAGATCTTTGACTACCTGCCGGCCTACCTGATGGCCATCACCTGGATTCGCGACGAGCGGGATGCACGCACCCTCACCAATGCCATGGCCGTGGTGCTGCTGCTGGTGGTGTGCGCCACGCTGGTGGAAGCGCGCATGCAGTCGAACCCCTTCATGGCGCTGCTGCCCTACGACCCGACCAACAGTGAGTTTCTCAACGCCGTGGGTGTGGCCAAGTTTCGCGCTGGCGCCTACCGTGCACAGGCCACGTTCAACCACGCGCTGCTGCTGGCGCAGTTTCTGGCCTGCATGCTGCCGCTGGCCATGGCCAGCCTGGCACGCGCCGCACCGCCGTTGATCCGCCTGAGTGCGCTGGGTGGCGCCCTGCTGCTGCCGGTGGCCATGTGGGCCACCCACACCCGTACTGCGGTGGTGGCGGCTTCCCTGGTGTTGGGGCTGATGGCGCTGGTGCTGGCCTGGCGGCAGGCGCGCCGCCACGACGGCAGCTTTCAGCACCACGTTATCGGCTACTTTGGTTTGATCGCAGCTGCGGCACTGCTGCTGATGGCTGCCGCAGTGGCCTACTACTGGACAGTAGGCCGTACCGCTCAGGAGGCGGGCAGTTCGCTGGCCCGGCTGCACATGCTGGAGCTGTCGTTTGACGCGTTTGCCGAATCGCCGATTCTGGGGCACGGGCCTGGATCGGGCGCATTCAAGGCAGGCCTGAAGAGCAGCGACGGCACCATCTCGATTGACAGCTACTTTCTCACCCAGTTGGTTGAGTCCGGTCTGTTTGGCTTTGTATTGTTTTGCAGTTTCTTCTGCTTCGCCACTGCCGGCTATCTGCGCGAAGCCGGTCAAGCCACGCGAAGCGGCATCTCGCTACGCCTAACGTGGTGCCTGCTTGTTCTGGCTTTCGGGTTCAGCGCGCTGGTACTGTCCACCCCGCACAACATGGCCTTGCTCTATCTGGCGCTCGGGGTGCTCGTGGCGCTGTCACCTCGCCAGCAGCATGCCAACAAGGCTGCCACAAACCAGACCTTTGGCCAGGCAAATGTGGCCTGGGCTACCCAGTCTCGCCTGCCCGGCGCCCGCAGCTGAAGCCCTTGCAGATCCGTATGTCCGAGCCCCGCGTCTACATCGTCGTGCTGAACTGGAACGGTTCAAGCGACACCGCCGCCTGCGTGCAGTCGGCCCTGCAACTCGACCATCCCAACTACGTGGTGCTGGTGTGCGACAACGACTCGCGCCCCGACGATCTGGCTGCGCTGCGCACCTGGGGTGCAGGCCTGCCCCAGGGCCTGCCCGAGGCCGGGCCGGGCCAGTGGCACAAGCTGCCAGACCTGGCCCACCGCCAGGTGATGCTGCTGCACACCGGCGCCAACCTGGGCTTTGCCGGCGGCGTGAACGTGGGCCTGCGCTTTGCCCTGCTGCAGGGCGACGCAGACTTCGCCTGGGTGCTCAACAACGACAGCGAGGTGCACCCAGGCGCACTCAGCGCCCTGCTGCGCCGTGCCGTGCAAGACCTGCGCATCGGCCTGTGCGGCTCCACCCTCGTTTATCACGGCCGGCGCAACATGGTGCAGGCGCTCGGTGGCGCCAGCTACGAACCCTGGCGTGGCCGCTCGCGAGCCCTGGGGGCGTTCTCGGCGCCCGAGGCAGCGCCCGCCAACCCGGCCGAGATCGAGGCGCGCATGGATTACGTGGTGGGCGCATCCATGCTGGTGAGCCGCCGCTTCCTTGACACCGTCGGCGTGATGGACGATCGCTACTTTCTCTACTCTGAAGAACACGACTGGGCGCACCGCGGGCAGCAGCAGGGCTTTGCGCTGGGCTGGGCGCCCGACTCGCTGGTGTTTCACAAGCATGGGGCCACCATCGGGTCATCGTCTCAGGGCGGGTCACCGCTCTCACTGTTTTACCTGTTCCGCGCAAAGGCGATGTTCTCAGGCCGGCACTACCCCTTGAGAACGCCCGTGGTGCTGTGCAGCTTGGCGCTGGACGCGTTGAAGTTTCTCGTCAAGGGCAGTCCAGCACGAGCCCTGGCAGCCTTGCGCGGGCTGCTGGCGTTTCCGACCGGCGCCCGCTACTGAGCCCAGCCCGGGATTGACGCCACTTCCTCTCTGCTCATGCCGTTGAAGCTCTTGCTCAATCGTGCTGCCAGCCGTCTGAAGGGCAGCAGCTACAGCCTCGACCCAGCTTTGCCCTTGTCGGCAATGTTCGGTTTGGCCATGCGTCGTGCCGCATGGCTTGCCCGTGGCACTCTTGCTTTTCCGCTTCGAGGCAAAAAGTTGTTTCTAGGCCCCAACGTGATCCTGCGCAACCGGGGGCATTTCGCATTCGGCAACGGCACCACCCTGGCCCATGGCTGCCTGATCGACGGCTTGTCGAAGAACGGCGTAAAACTGGGGCGCAATGTCAACGTCGGGCCCAACACGATCATCCAGGCCAGCGGTGTGTTGTCTAACCTCGGCACGGGTTGCAGCATTGGCGATAACTCCGGCATTGGCGGCTTCTCGTTCGTGGGCTGCGGCGGTGGTGTGACCATTGGCAGCAATGTGATCATGGGTCAGTACGTGAGCTTTCACTCCGAGAACCATGTCATCGACCGCACCGACGTTCCCATTCGGGTTCAAGGCGTCACGCGAAAAGGCATCGTCGTCGAGGACGACTGCTGGGTTGGTGCCAAGACCACCTTTCTTGACGGCTCGCACATCGGCCGCGGCTGCGTCATTGCCGCGGGCTCAGTGGTGAGGGGTGACATCCCAGCGTATTCGATTGCCGCTGGCGTTCCGGCCAAGGTCATCCGCTCTCGCTTGCCACAGGGGCAGCAGCCGTGAAACCGGGCTTCTACCCGGGGCGCATCACGGTGTTCTCGACCGACATCCCGTTTCCGCCCAATCGGGGCGGGCGTGCAGACATCTGGCGCCGGGTTCAGGCCTTGGCCAGCCTGGGCGTCGAGATCCAGCTCATTGGCTTTTTCGACGACGTGGATGGCAAGCGGCCCAGCGAGCACGATCGCCGCGCGGTGCAACAGGTTGTCAAGGAACTGCACCTGTTTCCGATCGGCAGCAGCCTGGGCACGAAGCTGCGCTCGTTCTCGCGGCTGCTGCAACTGCCTTGGCATGTGGCGCGGCGCACGCTGGCCGCGGCCGAGCAGGGTCGCCTTCAGCAAGCCATAGCCGCCTTCGGCCCCGAATGCCTGTGGGCCGAAGGCCCGTGGTGCGGTGATCTCGTGCTGTCCGCGGCCTCCCGGCTGGGCTTGCCGATCATCTACCGCTCTCACAACATCGAGCACGTGTACATGGCGCGGCAATCGGCGGCGGCACGACGGCCCCGTGATCGCCTAGCCTGGCAGATTGCGTGTCTCGGCCTGCAACGCTTCGAACGCCTGATGATCGACCGCGCCGCCTGGGTGTTCGACATCTCGGCCGACGATCTGGCCCACTGGCAATCGCAGGGCGTGCGCCATTCCAGCTGGCTGCCGCCGATGGCCGAATCGGCGCTCGCGCCCGCCTTGCTGGCAGCCACCGAGGCGGCACCACCACCGGTGCACGACGTGGTGTTCTTGGGCAACCTGGGCACGCCCAACAATGTGCGGGGCGTGGAATGGCTGGTGCAGCAGATCCGGCCCCTGGTGCTGGCCCAGCGGCCCGACACGCGCTTTGTGGTGGCCGGCTCCAACCCCGGCGAGCATGTGCGCGCACTGTGCGCCGCACCGAATGTCACGCTGCAGGCCAATGTGCCCGATGCGGTGCAGCTGTACCGGCAGGCCCGCGTGCTGGTGAACCCGGTGCGCACCGGCAGTGGCACCCATGTCAAGGCCATCGAGATGCTGATGATGCGGGCCCCCATCGTCACCTCGCTGCAGGGCACCTGCGGCCTGCCGGCCGAGGTGAAGCAGCTGTTCCGCGTGGGCGAGACGGCCGAGGCCTTTGCAGCGCATGTGCTGCAGGCCCTGGCCCAGCCGCAAGACTGCTGGGCCGAGCGTGCGCAGGCCCGGCAGCTTTTTGGCGTAGACGGCCTGCGCCAGGCGCTGGCCCGCATGCCGATGCCGGCAGCGGTGGTGGGCAACACGGTGCCTCAGCCAGTCACCGCCAGCCACTGAGCCTGGGCCGCAGCGTGGCGCAGCCCCCTCGCCCGAGCACGCCGCGCCGCCACCTGCTGGCTGCGCCGGCGCTGGCGGCCGGCCTGGCCGTGTGGGCCCGGGCAGCAGGCAAAGGCGCGTTGGCCGCAGCGCCCGCTGGCGCCACGGCCGCGCAGTTCAGGCAGTTGCGCGAGCGCATGCGCGCCGATGCGCTGGCTGAAAGCGGCCCGGGTGCCGCCGCCGAGATGCTGGCGCGCCAGGCCGCTGACGGCAGCTGGAAGGACGTGGACTACGCCGACCAGGCCGTGGGTAACTGGCGGCCCATGGCCCACCTCGAGCGGCTGCGGCGCATGGCGCGCGCGCTGGCCGAGCCGGTGCCGCCACAGGGCGAGATGGCCACCGCGCTGGAACGCGGGCTCGACTTCTGGCTGGGCCGCAAGCCGCGTTCAGAGAACTGGTGGCACAACACCATCGGGCAACAGCGCGAGCTGGTGCGCATCCTGCTGCTGAGCCCTGATGCGCTGCCGCCCGCCCTGATGAAGCGGCTGCTGGCTGAACTGGTAGATCCAAGCATGGTGCCGGCCGAGCAGGCCACGGGACAGAACCGCGTGTGGTACGCCAGCCAGCAGATCGTGCGCGGCGCGGTGGCGCAGCAGGCAGACGATGTGGCGGCCGGCAGCCGCGGCGTGGCCTCCACACTGCGCATCACGCTGGACGAGGGCATCCAGCCCGACCACAGCTTTCATCAGCATGGGCCGCAGCTCTACAGCGGCGGCTACGGCCTGGCCCTGCTGGTGGATGTGGTGCAGGTGGCCGCCTGGCTGCATGAGTTGCCCTGGGCACTGCCGACTGACGCGCTGAACGTGCTGAGCGACTACGCACTGCAGGGCATGGCCCCGCTGGCGCGCGGCAACTGGTTTGACTGGAGCGCGCGCGGGCGCGAATTCACGCGGGTGGAGCACCGGCCGCTGCCGGCACAGCTGGCGGCAGCCCTCACCCGGCTGGCACCGCTGGTGCCGCAGCACCGAGCGGCCGTTGACCGCACCGCGCAGGCGCTGCAGCGTGGCGCGCCTGCCGCCACGGGCACCCGAGCCTTCTGGCGATCCGACTTTCTGGTGCACCACACACCACAGGCCTATTTCTCGCTGAAGCTCAGCAGCGCGCGCACCGTGGGCACCGAATCGGGCAATGGCGAGAACCTGCAAGGCTTCTGGCTGCCTTTTGGCGTGACCTATCTGCTCAAGCGCGGTGACGAGTACGACGGCATGCCACCGGTCTGGGACTGGTCGGCCCTGCCCGGCCTGACGGCGCCCGACGTGGTGCCCCAGTTCAAGGGTTATCAGCGCCACGACGCGCGCTTTGTGGGCGTGCTGGCCGTGGGCGATGCGGCCGTGGCGGTGATGGATGTTGACAAGGCCGGGCTGCGCGCCCAACTGGCCTGGTTCTTCATGGGTGACCTGATGGTGGCCATGGGCACCAACATCCGCTGCAACCTGCCGCAGCCGGTGTGGACCACCTTGAACCAGTGCCGGCTGCGCGGCCCGGTGCACACCGATCAGGGCGCCCTGGCCAGCCCGGCAGTGCCGCTGCCCGAGCGCACGCGATGGCTGTGGCATGCCGGGCTGACCTATCTGTTCGACGAGGGCGCCGCGCCGCAACTGGCCAGAACGCAGCGCACGGGCGAACGCAGTGCGATCAACACCATGGCGGTAGCCGGGGTGTCGAGCGCCGAGGTGATGCTGCTGCGGTTGGCACATGGCTCGCGGCCACAGGGCAGCGCCTACAGGTACGGCGTGTGGGCAGGTGCCGACAACCCGGCACAGGCCGCCCGAGCACCCAGAGTCGAGCAGATCAGCGATGACTTGGGCCTGCAGGCGATCCGCGATCCCGGCGGCAACCGCCACATGGCCGTGCTGCGTGGCGCTGGCCGGTTGGACCTGGGGCGTGGTGACTGGCTGGATGTGAGCGGCGCATGCCTGTTGCACTGCCGTGCAGAAGGCCGAAGTCTGGCCGTCACGGTGGCCGATCCGACTCGGTCATCGGCACCGTTGGCGCTGACACTGCGACGCGCAAACGGCAAGACCAGCAGCGCCAGCGCCAATATCGCCAGGGATCCGGCCAAACCCTACAGCGCCACGCTCACGCTGATGGCCTGATGGCCCGGTCGTGACGGCACCGGTGGCTTCGCTTAGTCGGCCCTGTGTGGAGCCGCACATCCGTCGGCTTGTCGGGCCGCTCAACGCTTGCTAGTATTACTGTGTATTACTTGGGGCAGCCATGGACACGACATCGGTCACCAGCAAGGGTCAGGTCACCATTCCGAAGCAGTTGCGACAGCAGCTCGGCATTCGCCAGGGCAGCCGCATCGAGTTCGCGCTGGTCGGCAACCATGTGGAAATGCGCGTTCAAAGCTCGCCTGCGGACGAGCGCGGCACAGGGTTTGGCATGCTCAAGAGCCGGCGCAAGGCGGTGCCTGTTGATCTCGACGTCGCCACGCTGGTCAAGCCTGTGCCCCGGCGATGATCGGGCTGGACACCAACATCCTCGCGCGCTACTACATCGAGGACACGGCAGATCTCGAGGCCCAGCACCAGCGCACCGCGGCCCGCCGGCTCATTGAATCGGGGCAGGCGCTGATGGTGAGCACGTCAGTGGTGCTTGAGCTCGAGTGGGTCATGCGCGGCTACTACGGCTTCGAGCACGCCGAGGTTGCCTCGGTCATTGGGCATCTTCTGGCACAGGCCCACATCACCATTGAAAACCGGCCTGCCGTGGAGCAGGCGCTTGCCAACAGCCTGGCCGGCATCGATTTTGCCGATGCGCTGCACCATGCCAGCTACAGGCACTGCAACAGCGTTGCGAGCTTCGATGATCGAAAGTTTGCGCGACGCGCCAAAAAGCTCGGTCTGGCGCCGCCGGTAACGGTGCTGAAGTAGTGAGTGAAGGCCAGCGCGCAGCGCCTCAATTGCGCAGCGCCGCACTCAGAGAGTCATAGAGCACGGCATTGCCGCGGGCGCTCAGGTGATCGCCATCGAAGAACAGCGGCTGGCCGGCCACAAAGGCGCGGCAGATCTGCTCATCGCACAAATGCGGCAATGGGTCGTAGATGGTGATGGCGGGACCTGTGGCGGCCACACTTCCCAGCGCCGCCATGGCCTCGGCGCGTCGTTGAGCAATCTCGTTACGCGGCACCGAGAAGCCATCAGCGCAGATCGGGTTCGACGCATTGAACCAGTCGGCGCACCTGAAGGGTGGCGCCTTGAACAGTGGTTTCGGCGCCTCCAGAATCACATGCACACCGACATCCGCCAATGAGCCGAGCCGCTGTTGCGCATCGGCAATAGCCGCTGAACGGTCAACGCTGGTCTCGGCCTGTGCGGGATTGCCGTCATCCCAACTGTCGCGATACCGCGTGAGGCGAAGCCCGGGCAGAAAGAAGCGGTCGCCGGCTCTGGCATTGGCCTGGATCTCGGCCAGTACATGGCTGACGAATGCGGCACAGCCCGCTTCTTCATCGGCAATCGGGCGGCGCATGCCGAACACCGGGCAACCCGGCCGGGTGTACAGAACCACCTTCACGGCCTCCTGGCGAACAAGACTCCGCAGCGCGGCCATGTAGGCGCCAGCGTGCGAATCGCCAGCCACAAAAACCGTCTTGCCAAGCGCGGCGCAGCCGACCGGGGACAAGCTGTAGCGAAAGCCTCCGGCAACCGAAGCAACCTGCCGGTCAAGCGAGCAGTGAGGGTGCGTGTCGGGAATGTCGAAGGTGTAGTTCCAGACAGATTGCTGACCGGTCTTGCTGAGCGTGAGTTGTGGTCGGAACCAGGTTGCGAGGCCGATCACAAGCACCATGCAAAAGACGGCCAGGCCGCCCGAAACCAGGGGAAGCACGGCCCCCCCCCCCCCCCCTGCTCGCAGAACGGCCCGCCAAAAGGCCTTTGGCGGGCTGCTCGACCCACACCATCGAAGCCGCCCCGAGCAGCAAGGTTGCAGCAAGGGCACCAAACTGCACCGGTACGGACTCCAGACCCACGGTCCAGCGCAAGAACACGAACACTGGCCAGTGCCAGAGGTAGATGGCGTAGGAGCGCTTGCCAACCCATTGCACGGCACGCAGCGTCAGCACGCGATTGAGCCAGCCATCGGGCCTGGCCACCACGGCCATGATAAGCATCAGGGCGGCGGCCACGGGCAGCGCTGCGCCGGGCCACGGGAACGTGCCCGTACCGGTGACCAGAAACGAGGTTCCGAGCAGCACAACGCCGCACGCGGCCAGCACATCGCCGCGGTAGGACAGCAGCCGCCCGCGCCACCACGGCATGCACATGTACAGCGCCACGCCCGCCGCAAGCTCCCAGAAGCGCGCAGGCAGCAGGTAGAACGATTTGACCGAGGTGCCCCACGCCGCCGCGACGAACACCGAGGCCATTGCCATGGCCGCCAGGACCAGTGCCGCCGATGCCTTGCGCCCGCGATACCAGGCCAGAAAGACAAACGGCGCAAGCAGATAGAACTGCTCTTCCACACCCAGCGACCAGGTATGCGTGAATGGGTTGAACTCACTGCGTGGCGACCAGTAGTCGGCAGCCCCAGCGCTCAGCGCAATATTGGCGCCACCCACCAAGGCGGCCAATGCCGTCAGCGTGTTGCGTTCAGAGAAGCGGCCGTCCGTACCCAAGGGAACGAACAACACCATCAAACCGAACGACACCAGCACACAGACCAGCAGCGCTGGGACGATGCGAATCACGCGGCGTGCGTAGAAGCCGAGCAGAAAGTCGCGCAGCCGTGTGGGATCCAGCGTGCTGCAGGCGCCGAACACGACGAAACCCGAAATGACGAAGAACACGTCGACGCCGACAAAGCCGGCGGGCAGCCATGCATTCAGGTGGAAGGCAACGACCGACAGAACGGCGATGGCGCGAAGGCCATCGACGCCGTCGAAGAACTCGGTCTTTTTCACTGGATGCATGGCAGGCCGGTCAAGGGTGCATAGGACGTACAAACATGGTCTGGAGTCTGCACGGTGGCCGGCCCGCGGCACTGCCGACCGTCATGACCGCGCCACCACCACCACGCCCACCAGGATCAGCCCGATGCCGAACATCTTGGCTGCACCCAGCGGTTCACCCAGCAGGTAGTACGCGGCAATGGCGCCAAACACATAGCCCAGTGACAGCAGCGGATAGGCCACGCTCACCTGCAGTCGTGCCAGCACGCCGATCCAGATGCCGAAGCTGAGCACATAAAAGCTCAGGCCGGCCAGGATGTGCAGGTTCAACACGCCGGCCAGCAAGATCTGGACAGGCCCGTGCCCTTGCGCGGCCAGCGCCGAGAGGTGGCCGGCGCCGGCCTTCAGCAGAAACTGGGCGGCGGTATTGAGCACCACCGCGCCCAGCACCAGGGCCACGGTCACCATGGCGGTGGGGCTCATGCCACCACCCCGCGGCCGGCGGCCAGCACGGCCGCCAGCGCCAGCAGCACCACGATCACCAGGCTCTGCCAGTCCTTGGCGGCAAACACCACGGGGTCGTCGTGCATCTCGCCGCGGTGGGTCTTGAGCCACACGCGGCTGATCCAGTAGGCCATGGCGGGCACCACCAGCCACAGCATGTAGGGCCGGGCGTACATGCGGGCCACGTCGGCGCTGTTCACATACAGGGCCAGCACCAGCACGGCGGTGTAGCCGCTGGCGGCACCCAGGGCCAGCAGCACCACCAGGTCGTCGGTGCTGTAGCCGCGGCCGGCGGCGGTGCGGGCGTTGCGCTTGGCGGTCTTGAGCATCTCGGCGTAGCGCTTCACCAGGGCCAGGCTGAGAAAGATGAACATCGAGAACGCCAGCAGCCAGAACGAGGGCACGATGCCGGTGGCCGCCGCGCCCGCCAGGATGCGCATGGTGTACAGGCCCGACAGCAGCATCACGTCCACCATCACCTGCGCCTTCAGGCGGATCGAGTAGCTGAGCGTGACGGCGTAGTACAGGCCAAGCGCCGCCATGAACATGGGTGGCAGCTGCGTGGCGATGGCAAAGGCCGCGCTCAGCAGCACCAGCTTGAGCGCCACGCCGGTGGGGATGGACAACGAGCCCACCGCAAAGGGCCGCAGGCGCTTGGTGGCGTGGCGGCGGTCGGCCTCGATGTCGAGCAGGTCGTTCAGGATGTAGACGCTGGATGCGCACAGGCCATAGGCCACAAAGGCCATCACGGCCTGCATCAGCAGGCTGCCTTCGGCCACACGGTGCGCGGCCAGCAGCGGCACGAAGACCAGCAGGTTCTTCAACCACTGGTGCAGCCGCAGCGACTTGAAGGCCGGGCGCAGGCCGCTGTAGGGCGTGGCAGCCTCGAACACCGGCTTGGCAATGGCGCGTGCCGCAGCCAGCGTGCCGGCCGAGGCATTGGCCACCGCCACGCTGCCGGCGGCTTGCCACACGGGCAGGTCGTCGCGGCTGTTGCCGATGTACTCGAAGCCGCGGGCGCCATAAGCCTGCTCAAGCGCGGCAGCCTTGCGCTGGCCCGAGAGGTTGGTGGCGGCGTTTTCAGTGGCCAGCACGTCGTCAAACACTTGCAGGTGCTCGGCGATGGCCTGGGCGTAGCGTTGCGCGCTGGCAGTGGCCAGCACGGTGCGGCGGCCCTTGGCGCGCTCGGCGCGCACGTAGTCGAGTACCGGCTCGCTGTAGGGCAGGATGCTGGCGTCGATCTCCACCCGCTCGGCAATGCGCAGCTTGGTGGCGGCCTTGCCGTGCATCAGCAGCCAGAACGGCACGGCCAGCGCCGCCCAGAAGTTTTGCTTGAGCAGCAGCAGGAACGATTCGAACAGCAGATCGGTGTGGATCAGCGTGCCGTCGCAATCCACGCAGAGCACCAGGGGCTGGCGGGTGGTGTTTGAAGTCATGGGGGGCTTCCTGGCGGTGCCGGCACGCGCGCTGGGCTTGCGGGCACCAGGCGGTGCAGTTCAAAGGTGGTGGCGCGGGCGGTGATTTGGTAGCGGCCGCTGTCGAGCAGGCCGCGGGCCTTGCGGTAGGGATCGACCCCTTCGCGGGGCGAGAAGATCACCACCTCGGGCCAGGGTGTGTCGGCCGCGCGGGCGGGATAGCGCGAGAACGGGATCAGCGTGCGCGCGGTGCTGTCGCGGTAGCCGATGCCCGGCACGGCCAGGCCGTAGTAGGCCAGCGCCCGCTCGTCGGCCAGCCACACCACGCTGCGCCCGGCGGCCGTCTCTTGGGCGGCCCATTGGGCGGCCTGGCGGTAGTCGTCCTTGTCATGCCGGGGCAGCCAGCGCACACCCAGCGCCGACGCCAGCATGCCGGCCAGCATCAGCAGGGCCAGCAGGCGCAGCGGCCAGGCGGCGGCGGCATCCAGCGCGCGGCGCAGAAACAGCGCGTGGCCCAGCACGATCAGCGGCAGCACGGCCGACAGGTGGCGGCCCACCACGCGCCAGTGCAGCAGCAGGCCCAGCAGCACCATCACCAGCAGCGGCAGGCCGGCGCCCAGCAGCAGGGCCCAGCGGGCGCGGGCGCCGCGCACCTGCAGCAGGCCCAGCACCACGCCGGCGGCGGTGGCGCAGGCGGCGGCCAGCATCAACACCATCTGCACGGCATCGGCCCGGGCGAGGTGCTGGCGCAGGTCGTTGCGCGAAGGCCCCAGGCCGGCCGCGCCCAGCAGTTCGATGAAGCCGTAGCCCATGCCCGCCAGGGAGAAGCTGGCCCATTGGCTGGCGCGCGCACCCGACAGGTGGCTGTGGATGGCCAGGCCCAGCAGCAGCGCAGCGGCCAGCACCGCCAGCAGCACCCAGTGCCACTGGCGCAGGGCCGATTGCCACATCAGCCAGGCGGCCTGGCGCCTGAACAGCACCAGCGCCAGCGCCGCGCTGGCGATCCAGAAGCTGCCGAGCACGCTGCCGCCCACCAGCACCACCGCGCCCAGCAGGGCCTCGCGCAGTGCGCGGTCGGCCGCCTGGCGCACGCTGCCATCGGCCGCCAGCGCCGGGCCGTGGGGCAGGCGGCCGAGGTTCAGCATGCCGGCCGTGAACCAGCTGGCGCCGGCCAGGTACAGGATGTAGGGGCGCGCGTCGTTCAGGTAGTACCAGATGAAGGCATTGGCGCCCAGCGCAGGCCACAGGCACCCGCGCAGGCGGGGCTCGGCACAAGCGCGCAGCAGGCCGGCCGCGGCCAGGGCCAGCCACGGCAGGTTGGCTGCGCGAAGAACCCATTCAGCCTCACCGAACAGGTGCACCCAGGCCCACATCCAGGCGTGGTACAGCGGGATCTGGCCGTCGCTGTTGTAGTGGCGCAAGAACCCCGTCAACCAGGCCGTGAAGCTGCCAGGCAGCGTGAGCTCCCAGGTGCCGATCTCGTCGGTCCAGAGCGACCGGTTGTCGATGGCCAGCAGGCCCACCAGCGCGGCCAGGCCCAGGGCCTGCAGCCACAGCAGGGTGGCAGGCGCCCGCGCGGCGGCCGCTGTGGGTGGGTGGAGGGGCTGTGTGCTCACGCCGTGTTCGGGTTGGATGAATGGATGGCCGATGGAGGGGTCAGCGCCTGAGCCGCCCCGTCACGCGTGAGGCCAGGCTCAGCAGCAGTTGCCGGTCGGCGGTGCGCAGCACCAGGCCGCAGGCCACCACCGCCGAACCCAGGATGATGCCAAGCGCCATCGGCACTTTCGATGACGCCGGGGCCCAGTGCCCTGCCCCCCAGGCGCCAACCAGCACGGCCAGCATGGCCAGCAAGGTGGGCGCCCCCAGGTGCAGCGAGGCCGGCACCAGCCGGTTCTGCACCCACAGCAGCAGGCCGAAATCGACCGAGGCACGGATGCACCAGGCGGCGGCGGCGCCGTTGACGCCGTAGCGCTGCGTCAACCAGAACAGCAGCACCAGGAAGCAGGGCAACTCGATCAGGTGCAGCTTGGCGGTGACGTCGGCCCGGCCCTGGCTCTGGATCAGCGTGAAGGTGACGCGCGCAATGCAGTTCACCACCACACCCAAGGTGAGCCACTGCCACACGCCAAAGCTCTTGGCGGCAAAGGCTGCATCGATCCACAGCGTGAGCAGCGGCTCGGCCAGGCCGATGAACACGGTGGCAATGGGCAGCATCACGGCCAGCAGCACGCGCACGCTCTGGCCGTAGAGCGCCTCGACGCGTGAGCGGTCGGTGGCCATGGCCGCACCGAGTGCCGGAAACAGCACGCCCAGCAAGGCCTCGGGGATCATGGTGAGGCGGCTGATGGCCTCGTAGGGCGTGGTGTAGTAGGCCACCATGGCGGCGCCCACCACGTAGGCCACGACAAAGCGGTCGAGGTAGCTGAGCAGCGGCGACACCAGGTTCGACACGCTCATCCAGCCGCCCGAGATCAGCAGCGGCCGCAAGGTGTGCGCCGCCAGCCTGAGCGGGCTTTCGGATCGACTGGGCACCACCTGCAGCATGCCCACCAGATGCACGGCCCAGGCCAGCATGCGCGCGCCCACCAGAAACCACACCACGGCCACCAGCCCCGAGGTGAAGTGCAGCACCACCAGCGGACCGAGGTAGGTGACGAAGCCCATGCCCACGCGGATGATGCTGGTGATGTCGAAGCGGTCGAACGACTCGAGCACGCCGCGCATGGCCGCGGTGGTGGTGACAAAGGGCAAGGCCACGGCGATGGCCAGCAAGGCCTGCCGGGCATCGCTGCGCAGCGCCGGTTCGCCCTGGGCGATCACGCCCGACAGCGGCCCGGCCACGCACACCAGCACCACGGCGCCCAGCAGGCCCAGCGCCGCGGTGAGGGCCAGGCCGGTGCCCACCCAGCCGTTGAGGCCTGCCACGTCGTGGCGCGCACGGCGTTCGGCCACGGCCAGCGTGAGCGCGCGCCCGATGCCCAGATCGAAGATGCTGAAGTAGCCCAGCACCACCCACACCAGCGTGAGCAGGCCGAAGGTGGACGCGCCCAGTTGCGCGATCAGCGGCGGGATGCAGAAAACCGCCAGCAGCACCGGCGCAGCCAGGCCGATCAGGTTGAAGACGACGTTGCGAACCAGCATGACTGCCAAGCGCACCCGGGCGGGTTGGCGGCCAACCGGCCACCGCCCCTGGGCGCTAACCGTTCATTGAACAGCTGCGCCGACCACCTGGGCCCGCTGCGCCCCCGGCAGGCGCAATGCCAGCTGCTGCACGAACTCTTGCTGCAGCGCGTAGGCCTGGGGCACGTCGCGGTCGATGCTCGACACCCGCACCAGCATGCCGTCGGGCACCACGCCGCGGGTGCTGTACGACAGCTGGGCCAGCTTCTGCTCGAAGCCGGTGACGGTGATGCGGTCGCCGACGACGATCCAGTAGGTGATGGGCTCGCTGCGTGCGCCCTGCTGCGCATGCAGGCGCCGCACCTTGACCGCCTGGCCGCCGAGGTCGAGCGTGCCGAGGGCCGACGACAGCACCTGGAAGCCCTGTGCCGGGTAGCAGACCTCGGGCCGATGGGCGCGCGTGGCGTCGGACTGGTCGCCGCCGTAGGCCACCGACAACATGATGCGACGGCCCTTGCCATCGACATAGGTGCGGCTGAGGGTCTGGTTGTAGATCTTGCTGAGCAGTGCCTGGGTGTCGGGCGACACCAGTTGCACGGGCAGGTTCTCGTCGGTGCGCCAATCACCGAATTGCTTGGGAAACAGCGTTTCCAGCGCCACCTTGGGCCGCTGGTCGGCCAGCCGGGCGGTGGGCCGCCAGGCCGTGGCACCGGCCACGCTGGCCACCATCAGCGCCGCGACGATCAGGGCCTTGATGCGCAAGGCGTTCATCGGGCACCCCGGTGGGCGGGCAGGAACATGCCCAGCGCCTTGTCGAGCCCCAGCATCAGCACCAGCGCCACCATGAACAGCACCATGCCGGCAAAACTGTGGACGAAGCCTTGACCGGCCTCGTCACCGAAGTGATAGGTCACCAGCACCAGGATCATCACGCGCACGATGTTGGCAACAAATGCGGTGGGCACCAGCAGCAGCGCCAGGGCCACGTTGCGCGTGGGATTGGTGTAGCGCATCAGGTTCATGTAGAGCATGCCCAGGGCTTCGAGCGTGAACATGCTGTTCAGGCCCGCGCAGGCATCGGCCACCAGCAACTGGTAGGGGCCCACCGTCATCACCACGCCGCTGCGCCCCACCGGGTAGCCGATCTGGTACAGCAGCGTACTGGCCACCGCCGACACGGCAGATTTCAAAGGCCCGGTGACGGCAGACACCAGGGCCTCGGGCAGCGGCACCATGAAGATCATGAAGAACAGCGGAAACCAGATCAGCCGCAGGGCCCGCGCACCCTTGAAGATGAGCGCCAACGCCATCAGCACGCCGATCTGCGAGGCCACCGACAACAGCGTGATGTCTTGCGAACGGCCGAAGGTGTAGACCAGCAGCGAGCCCAGCAGCATGGGCCAGCCCAGCCAGGCCATCGGCGCAGCTTGTGCCTCGGCCAAGGCATGGCGTTGCTGATACAGCAGCCAGAAGCTCACCACCAGGATGATCGGGCCATGGCCCTGCTCATCAGTGGCCCACACCGAGTTGGCAAGCTCGTAGTAGGCCGGCAGGTACAGCAGCGCAAAGCCGCCCGCCAGGAACGCGAACACGAGCCAGTCGAAGTTGACGGGCAGCAGGGGCAGCTTGCCGGGCGTGGCAGCCGGAGCTGCGCTGACGCTGTTCACGGCTTTTGTCATGCCAGGGCTTCCAGCGGCGCCGCGTGCGGCCGCACGGCCTGAACGAAGGCGCTGCCGGCAACACGCGCACCTGTGCTGAAGTGACAGCGCACCGCGCTCACGATCTGGTCAGTTTGCTGGGCAGTCAGGCGCATGCGGACACGTGGCAGAAACGGGGGTCAGAACTCGTTGAACACCACGCCCGCCATCCTGGCAGGTGTCTCTGACAGATTGGCGACCAGGTCTTGCAGGGCGTTCACACGCGCCTGGTCCTTGCGGGCCACCACCAGCGCCGCGCCGCAGCGCGCGGCGATCACGGCGCTGTCGCTGCCGTAGCAGGCGGCGGGTGTGTCGACCACCACGTGGTCGAACTTGGCGAGCAGTTCACGCATGAGCAGTCCGAACGCCGGGCGCTCGACAAGTTCCAGCGGGTTCGGGGGGGTGGTGCCCACCGGCAGGATGAACAGGCTGGGCACGCCCTCGGCCTGCTGGATCACCTTGTTCTCGGCGCGGCCGCTCAGGATGCCTGACAGGCCGGCCTTGTTGCTGACGCCAAACACCAGGTGCTGGCGCGGGTGGCGCAGGTCGGCATCCACCAGCAGCGTGCGGCCGCCCAGCTGGGCCAGGGTGACGGCCAGGTTGGCGGCAAAGAAGGTCTTGCCGTCGCCGCTGTCGGGGCTGACCACGGCGATGGCGCGGCGCTCTTGCCCCTCGTTGAACAGCCGCATCATGATCTGGCTGCGGATGGCGCGAAAGCTCTCTGACTGCACGCCGAAGGGCTGGTTGAGCGCCACCAGCTCGGGGTTGGCCTTGCGCTTGTCTTCGGCCGCATACGGGTAGTGAAACTGCTGGGCCAGCGCGAACATCACGTCGTCGTTGCTGGCAAAGCCCAGGGCCACGGCGGCCTCACCAAAGCGCACGCCCTTGTCGCGCTGGTGGTGCACGATCTTTTCCACCTGATCGGCAGACAGGTGGCGCAGGTCGGCCAGGATGGCGCCGATCGAGCGATCGGCCACGGTGGTGTCTTGGCTGATGCTGTTCATGTCACAGGCTCCGGCCGGTATCGGGTGCCGGCAGGGCAAAAGCCTGCGGCGCGCTCAGCGCCGGGCGCGCGGGGTTGTAGCGTTTGGCACCGGGCCTGGGCAGACTGCCCAGCACGGGCAGGCCCAGTGCGGCCACGGCGTCTTCGGGGGCGCGCACGCGGCGATCAGTGAGCTCGAGCAGCAGGGCCACGCCAATGGCCAGCAGCAGGCCCAGAAAGATGGCCAGCGCGGTGTTCAGCAGCAGCTTGGGGCTGGAATGCTCGGCCGGCGGCTGGGCCACGGTGAGCAGGTTGGCAAAGCTCTGGGTGTTTTGCGCCTCCAGGCCGCTCTGGTTCAGGCGCACGGCCAGGTTGTCGTACATGCGCTGGGCCGATTCAAGCTCGCGTTGCAGCACCATGCCTTCGTCGCGCACGGCCTTCATCTGCAGCACCTTGCTGCGCTGGGCTTCGAGCGAGGCACGCACCTGGCCTTCGCGGGCCTTGTTGATGGTGTTGCTGACGCCCACGCCACCGGTCACCTTGCGGGTTTCGGCATCGAGCCGGGCGCGCAGCTCGGCGATGTTGGCCTTGGCCTCCAGCACCTGCGGGTTGGCGTCGCCCAGGCGCTGGGTGAGCTCTTGCAGCTTGGCCTCGTTGCGCGAGAGATCCACCTTGAGGCCGCCGATCACCGGGTTGTTCAGCACCTCTTGCAGGCGGTCGGCCTGGGCCCCCTGGGCCTGCGACTGGCGGCTGCTGCTTTCGGCCGACACGGCCTGCAGTTGGGTGAGCTGGCTGCTCAGTTCGTTGAGGCGCGAGCTTTCCACATCGAGCCGCTCGTCGGTGGCGATGATGCCCTTTTGCTGCTGATAGGCCGACAGCCTGGACTGCGCCTTCTCGAGCATGTCGCGCGCGTCCTTGGTTTGGGTATCAAAGAACTTGCGGAAGTTCTGCGCCGGGTCGGCGCGCAGCTCGAGCGTGGTGGCGATGTAGGCCTGTGCAAAGGCATTGGCCAGGCCGGCGGCAAAGCGCGGATCGGGGCTCTTGTACGAGATGACGATGACGTTGCTCTCGCGGCTGGGCTTTACATCGAGGCCCTTTTGCAGCAGCTCGATCAGGTACTGCTCGAAGGTGCCCTTGCCGTCGGCCTCGGTCTGCCACTGCTCGCGGATGGCGGCGTTTTCAGTGAGCTTCAAGTCCTTGATCACGCGCAGTGCCACGCGGTCACTGGCCATGATGTCGACCTGCGTGGCCATGAAGCTGGGCATGGCCGCGGTGGGGTTCATCATCGCGGTGATCGGGTCGGGCTTGACGTCGATGACCACGCTGCTGGCCGCCTGGTACTGCTTGGGCAGCGCCAGGCTGATCACCACCGTGGTGGCCACCACCAGCGCAAACACCAGCAGCGCCGCCCATTTGCGGGCGCGCAGGATCGACAGGAATTGGGCAAACGTCATCGCGAAGATCCTTCAGCTCAGAAAAGGCTCTCGCGCACGTACACCACGTCGCCGTCCTGCATCTTGTCGTCCATGCCCGGGGTGATCACCTGCACCTTGCCGTCAGCGGCCTTGCGGTGCACGCGGATGCCCTTTTCGGTGCCGCGCTGGGTGAGGCCGCCGCCGGTGGCCAGGGCCTGCATCAGCGTGAAGCCGCGCTCGAGCCGCATCGGGCCGGGGCGCTGCACTTCGCCGTAGATGTAGACGATGGGCTGGCGGTCGACCCACACGGTGTCGCCGTTCTGGATCAGCAGATCCTGGCCCTTGCCGCCCTGGGCGAACACGGTGGGCAGATCGACTTCCAGCCGGTAGGGCTGGTTGTTGCGCGTGCCGGTGACCACCAGCACATCGCTGCCGCCCGCCGCCGTGCCGCCGGCCATGGCCAGCAGATCGGTCAGGCGCATGTCGGCCACCTCGATCGGGTAGCGGCCGGGGCGGTTGACCTGGCCCAGCACGCTGGCCTGGTTGCCGCGCACCTGCATCAACACCAGCGTGACCTGCGGGCTCTTGACGAAGTTGCCGTTGCGCAGGCCGTCGGCAATGAGCTTTTCGGCGGCGGTGACGCTCAGACCGCCCAGGCGCACGCTGCCCAGCAGCGGGTAGCTGACCAGGCCGGTTTCGGTGACCCGGGTTTCCAGCGTGAGGTCGGGATTTTGGTAGACGCTGATGCGCACCACATCGCCCGAGCCAAGGCGGTATTCGGCTGCGGCGTTGGCCGCGGGCACGGCGGTCTGGGCCTGTGCGGCGGACAGGCCGATGCCCGGGCCGGCCAGGCTGGCCAGGGCAAGCAGGGCCGCGGCCAGCGGCGTGCGGGAGAGGTGGCGCGTCATGGTGCGGCTCACTTCAGGCCCATGCCCTTGCTGATGTCGGTGGCGCTGAGGCCAGCGCTGGCGGCCGGCGCGGCCGGTGCCGGTGCCGGCGTGGCAGCAGGCGCCACGGGGGCTGCCGGCGCGACGGCCGGAGCGGCATCGGCACCAGGCGCCGAGCCCGGCAGGGCCGGTGCGCCGGCCGGCGGCATGCCTTCGCCGAACTTGCCCACGTATTCGATCTTGGCCTTCTCGCGCAGGCCCTTCATGTCGCTCTCGAGCAGCTTGCGCTTGCGCTCGTTGAGCAGAAACTGCTCGATCGCCGGCTTGGCCTGCTCCAGCGCCACCGGCTGGCTGCGCGAGCCGGCCAGCACCACCACCTGCACGCCGTTGGGGCCCTGATTCAGCAGCGCCTGGCCGTCCTGCAGCTTGGCCAGCGTATCCAGGCTTTGCAGCGGCAGCTGCTCGGCGGCGCGCACGGCCTGGTTGCCGGAGAACTTGAACTCGTTGGCCTTCAGGTACTCGACGAACTCGTTGATGTTCTTGGCCGCGGTGAGCTTGTCGCGCAGGCCCTGCACCTGCTCGGGCTTGGCCTCGACGGCAATTTCTTGCAGGCTGTAGATGCGGCGTTCCTTGAACAGCGCGGGCTTGTCGTTGTAGTACTTCTCGATCTCGTCGGCGCCGGGCTTGGCCGCGCCCTCGCCCACCTTCTCGAGGTAGGCACGGGCCAGGATTTCGCGCTTGGCGGCTTCGAGCTGCTGCACCACGCGGGGTTCACGGTCGAGCTTGAGCTCGTCGGCCTTTTGCAGGGCCAGCTGCTGGTCGACCAGGCGCTGCAGGATCTGCTTGCTGGCCGCATCGGCCTGCTCGGGCTTGAGGCCGCGCTGCTGCTGCAGCACGAAGTTGATCTGGTGGACAGTGATCTCGTCGCCGTTGACCTTGGCGGCGGTCTGGCTCGCGGCCTTGTCCTTCTTGTCGCCGCAACCGGCGGCCAGCAGGGCCACCGTGGTGGCCAGGGCCAGCGCGCTCAGGCGCATCAGGCCGCGTTGGCTGGCCGGGTGGGTGTTCGTCGTCATGTTTTACGCAACTCCTCGGCCCGGTGCGGGGCCCTACTGCATGCAAAAGCCGTCCCAATGGCGGCTGTAATGCCTGTCACAAGATCGCCGGCAAAGTGTAATGGTGAACCATGACGGCTCCGGGACAGCCGACCTTCAAGCAAGGGGGCGACGCGGCCAGTGCGCGTGAGGTAGTGACGGCGGGGGGTGTGCAGACTGCGCAGGTCGCAGCCCGAGCCAGCGGCGGCCGAGGATCCGGCTCCGCCGGGCCAAGGGCCGCGCCCCCTGGGGAGAGGCGGCCTGGGGCCGCTTCGGGGGGTCAAAGTTTCAGCACTTGATGCCGACATGCAGCGCCACGACACCGCCGGTGAGGTTGTGCACGTCCACATGGCCGAAGCCGGCGCCCTTCATCAGCGCCTTCAGCTCGGCCTGGTCGGGGTGCATGCGGATGGATTCGGCCAGGTACTTGTAGCTGTCGGCATCGCCGGCCACCAGCTTGCCCAGCATCGGCAGCAGGGTGAACGAGTACCAGTCGTAGGGCTTGCGCAGCGGCGCGGCCACCTTGCTGAACTCGAGCACCAGCAGGCGCCCGCCCGGCTTGAGCACGCGGCACATCTCGGCCAGCGCACCGTCCTTGTGCGTCATGTTGCGCAGGCCGAAGGCCACGCTGACCAGATCGAACTGGTTGGCCGGCAGTGGCAGCTTCTCGGCGTCGCACACCAGGGTGGGCAGCACCAGGCCTTCGTCGGTGAGGCGGTCGCGGCCGGTGCGCAGCATGGCCTCGTTGATGTCGGTGTGCAGCACCAGGCCGCTGTCGCCCACCTGGCGCGCAAAGGCGCGGGTCAGGTCGCCGGTGCCGGCGGCGATGTCGAGCACGCGGTCGCCGGCCTTCAGGTTGGCCACCGCCACGGTGTAGGCCTTCCAGGCGCGGTGCATGCCCATCGACATCAGGTCGTTCATCAGGTCGTAGTTCTTCGCGACCGAATCGAACACCCCGCGCACACGCTGGGCCTTGTCGGCCTCGTCGACGGTCTCGTAGCCAAAGTGGGTCTGGGCCATGGCGCCTGCTGATTACTCTCTGCTTGTGCTCTTTGTGTGCGTTGCCAACGCGCTCAGTGGTGGTGCCCGCAGGCGCCGCCGGCCTGGCCCTGCATCGGCGCATCGCGTTCGAGGCCGGCTTCGCTCAGGCGGTCGAGGTACTGCTGCCACAGCGCGGCCTGCTCGGCGCCCAGCTTGTAGAGGTAGTCCCAGGTGAAGATGCCGGTGTCGTGGCCGTCGCTGAAGCTGGGCTGCACGGCGTAGTGGCCCACCTGCTCGATGGCGGTGATGCCGACCTCGCGCTTGCCGGTCTGCAGCACTTCTTGCCCAGGGCCGTGACCCTGCACCTCGGCCGAGGGCGAGTACACGCGCAGCAGCTCGAACGGGATGCGGAAGCGGGCGCCGTCGTCGAAGCCGATTTCCAGCACCCGGGTGGCCTGGTGCACGGTGAGTGCGGTGGGCTGTGGTGTTGCAGTGCGGGCCATGGTGGGTTTCAAGAGGCGTTGAGGAGGCCGCGGCAGTGTAAGCGGGTGCCTGCGGGCCGGGGCGGCCTGCCATGCCGTGGGCGCCGCTGACCCCCGGCGCTGGCCAGTGCCCGATACGCTTGCAGGCAAGAGGGTCGGAGAAACAGGCATTGAAGCGGCGTGCGTGGTCGACGGATCATCCGGCGGTTTTTGTCGCAGCCGTCCAGCCCAACCCGGAGCCCCCTCCATGCCCGAACTCCATGTCAATGGTCAGCCCCGCCAGCACGATGCCGAGCCCGACACGCCGCTGCTGTGGGTGTTGCGCGAGCAGCTGGGCCTCACCGGCACCAAATACGGCTGCGGCGTGGCGCAGTGCGGCGCCTGCACCGTGCACATCGACGGCGTGCCCACGCGCAGCTGCGTGATGCCGGTCTCGGCGGTGGCCGCCACGCAGAAGATCACCACCATCGAGCACCTGTCGCCCGATGGCAGCCACCCGCTGCAGAAGGCCTGGGTGGCGCTCGACGTGCCGCAGTGCGGCTACTGCCAGAGCGGCATGCTGATGGCCGCCGCCGCGCTGCTCAAGAGCACGCCCAAGCCGAGCGACGCCGACATCGAGGGCGCCATCGGCAACCTGTGCCGCTGCGGCACCTACAACCGGGTGCGCAGCGCCATCCGCCAGGCCGCCGGCATGACGGTGGCCAGCGCGCCGCAGGTGATCCACCTGCACCTGGGCAGCCAGAAGGGAGCCACGGCATGAACCCGCAAGCCATCCAGCCACCCGCGGCCGGCGAGCTCAGCCGCCGCGGCTTCATCGGCAGCCTGGCGGCCGCGGCCGGCGCCATGGCCGGCAGCTTCACGCTGGGCTTTGCCACCACCGACGCGCAGGCCCAGGGCGCCGCGGCGCCCGAGATCAATGCCTGGGTGGTGGTGCAGCCCGACGAGCGGGTGATCATCCGCATTGCCCGCAGCGAGATGGGCCAGGGCACGCTGACCGGCCTGGCGCAGCTGGTGGCCGAGGAGCTGGGCTGCGACTGGGCCCGCGTGAGCACCGAATACCCCACGCCGGGCCAGAACCTGGCGCGCAAGCGGGTGTGGGGCAACTTCTCCACCGGCGGCAGCCGCGGCATCCGCGAAAGCCACGATTACGTGCGCAAGGGCGGCGCCGCCGCCCGCATGATGCTGGTGCAGGCGGCCGCCCAGGGCTGGGGCGTGCCGGTGGCCGAGTGCCAGGCCAGCCTGGGCGTGATCACCCACCCCGGCAGCGGCCGGCGCACCACCTATGGCGCCATGGCCGCCACCGCCGCCACCTTGACCCCGCCCGCCGAGGTGCCGCTGAAGGACCCCAAGACCTGGGCCCTGGCCGGCCAGCCGCTGGCCCGGCTGGACACGGTGGACAAGACCACCGGCCGCCAGGTGTATGGCATCGACCTGAAGCTGCCCGGCCTGCTGAACGCCGCCATCCGCGACTGCCCGGTGTTTGGCGGCACGGTGAAGTCCTTCGATGCCAAGGCCATCAGCGGCCGGCGCGGCATCCACCAGGTGCTGAAGGTGGGCGACAGCGCGGTGGCGGTGGTGGCCGATACCTGGTGGCGCGCCAAGAGCGCGCTGGACGCGCTGCCCATCGAGTGGGATCTCGGCCCGCACGCCAAGGTGCAGCAGGCCGACATCGACGCCCTGCTCAAGGCCGGCCTGACGGTGCCGCCCGAGCAGGCGGTGTCGGTGCAGAACAAGGGCGATGTGCGCGCCGCGCTCGGCGGCGCCGCGCGGCGGCTGGAGGCGGTGTACGGCTACCCGTTCCAGAACCACGCCACGATGGAGCCCATGAACGCCACCGCGCGGGTCACGGCCGAGCGCTGCGAGGTCTGGACACCCACGCAGAACGGCGAGGCCGCGCTGGCCGCGGCCTCCGAGGCCAGCGGCCTGCCACCGGCGCAGTGCGAGGTCTACAAGATCCACCTGGGCGGCGGTTTCGGCCGCCGCGGCGCGGTGCACGACTGGGTGCGCCAGGCGGTGCTGATCGCCAAGGCCCTGCCCGGCACGCCGGTCAAGCTGCTGTGGAGCCGCGAGGAGGACATGACCCACGGCCGCTACCACCCGGTCACCCAGTGCCGGCTGCAGGCCGGGCTGGACGCGCAGGGCCAGCTGCAGGCGCTGCACATGCGCATCTCGGGCCAGAGCATCCTGAGCGGGGTGTTTCCGCAGATGGTCAAGGACGGCCGCGACCCGGTGATGTTCCAGGGCCTCAACGACGGTGGCGGCGAGGCCATGTTCGGCTACACCGTGCCCCATCTGCTGATCGACCACGCCATGCGCAACCCGCATGTGCCGCCGGGCTTCTGGCGCGGCGTCAACCTGAACCAGAACACCATCTATGTCGAGTGCTTTCTCGACGAGATCGCCCATGCCACCGGGCAAGACCCGCTGGCGCTGCGCCGCAGCCTGATGAAGAACCACCCCAAGCACCTGGCGGTGCTCGAGGCGGTGGCCAGCCGCAGCGGCTGGGGCCGGCCGGCCCCCGATGTGGGCGGGCAGAAGGTGTTTCGCGGCCTGGCGCAGTGCCACGGCTTCGGCAGCTATGTGGCGGCCTGCGCCGAGGTCTCGGTCAGCGCGGCGGGCGAGCTCACGGTGCACCGCATCGTGGCCGCCACTGATTGCGGCCATGCCGTCAACCCGCAGCAGATCGAGGCCCAGGTCGAGGGCTCGTTTGCCTACGGCCTGAGCGCCGCGCTGTATGGCGCCTGCACGGTCAAGGACGGCCGCATCGCGCAGACCAACTTCGACACCTATCCGCTGCTGGGCCTGGCCAAGATGCCGCGGGTCGAGACCATCGTGATGCCCTCGGGCGGCTTCTGGGGCGGCGTGGGCGAGCCGACCATCGCGGTGGCCGCGCCGGCGGTGCTGAACGCCATCTTCGCGGCCACCGGCATCCGCGTGCGCGACCTGCCGCTCAACCAGCACAGCCTGAAGCGGGCCTGAGCGATGGCGCTGCGGCCATGGCTGCCCGGCGCGCTGGCCACCGCGCTGGGCAGCGCGCTGGCGGCCCTGCCCGGCGCGGCCCAGGCGGCCGGCGGCGACCTGGTGGGTGACCCGGTGCGCGGCGCGGCCATCGTGGCCAGCCGCAGCCAGGGCCTGTGCGTGCTGTGCCATGCCGTGCCGGGCCAGCCCGAGGCGGCGCAGGGCAACCTGGGCCCGCCGCTGCACGGCGTGGGCGCGCGGCTCACGGCCGACCAGCTGCGCCTGCGCCTGGAGCAGCCCGAGCGCTTCAACCCCGACACGGTGATGCCGTCGTACAGCCGCAGCCAGGGCCTGCGCCAGGTGGCCGCCGCGCGTGACGGCCAGCCGCTGTTCAGTGCCCAGCAGCTGGCCGATGTGCTGGCCTACCTGGTGCGCCTGCAATGAGCCGCGCCCTGCCGCGCCGATATCTGCCGGGCCAACATCTGCCGGGCCAAGGTCTGCCGCGCCGCCGGTTGCTGGCCGGCGGCGCGCTGCTGGCACTGACGCTGCGCCCGGCCGGCGCGCAGCCGCTGGCCGAGACGCTGCAGCGCGCGATGGCCGAGTTTGCCGCCGGCGCAGCGGTGCGCGAGGGCCGCGTGCTGCTCGACGTGGCGCCGCTGGTGGACAACGGCAATGCCGTGCCGGTGAGCGTGACCGTGGACGTGCCGCAAACCGCCGCCGCCCACGCCACCGAGCTGGTGCTGTTCAACGAGAAGAACCCGCAGCGCGACGTGATGCGCTGCCGCCTCGGCCCCGCCTGCGGCCGCGCCGCCATGGCCACGCGCATCCGCCTGGCCACCAGCCAGCGCCTGGTGGCGATGGCCCGCCTGAACGACGGCAGCGTGTGGCAGCACACCGTGCAGGTGGTGGTCACCCTGGCCGCCTGCATCGAGGGCGAGTCATGACGGCCCGCACGCTGATCCACCTGCCCAGCCCGGTGCCGCGCGGCGAATTGGTGCAGCTGCGGCTGACCATCGGCCACCCGATGGAGGTGGGCCTGCGCTGGCAGGGCGACGGCAACATGACGCCGCGCAACATCCTCACCCGCTTTGAATGCCGGCTCGACGGCACGCCGGTGTTCACGGCCGATCTGTACCAGGCCGTGGCCGCCAACCCCTACATCGCGTTCTGGCTGCGCGCCGAGCGCAGCGGCCTGCTCGAGTTCACCTGGAGCGGCGACTACGGCTTTCGCCACCAGGAACACCGGCCCTTCGAGGTGCTGTGAACATCGCCGCCGGCTTGCCGCTGCTGGCGCCGTGGCTGCTGCTGGCCCCGTGGCTGCTGCTGGCGGCCGCCAGCGCGCAGCCGCTGCCGGCTTCGGCCCCACCAGCGGCCCCACCCGCGGCCCCACCCGCGGCCCCATTCGCGGGCCGGCCCGCAAGCGCTGCGCGCCTGCCCGGCAGCGCCTACATGAGCCCGGCGCTGCAGGCCCTGCAGCGCGACGACACGCAGAACCCGGCGCAACTGTGGGTGGCCGAGGGCCAGGCGCTGTGGCAGCGCGCGGCCGCCAACGGCCGGCGCTGCGCCGACTGCCATGCCCTCAGCGACGGCCCGGCGCCGCGCCACCTGGCCAGCGCCGCCGCACGCCACCCGGTGTGGGATGCCGCCCGCGGCCGGCCGATCAACCTGCCCGGGCGCATCAACCAGTGCCGCGTGCAGCACCTGCAGTTGCCGGCCCAGGGCCCCGAGGGCGGCGAGGTGCTGGCGCTGGGCGCGCTGCTGGCCCAGCAGTCACGCGGCCAGGTGCTGCGCATGGCCGATGCGCCCGGCACCGCGCCCGGCATGGCCGCCTGGGTGGCGCAGGGCGAGGCGCTGTGGCGCAGCCGCCTGGGCCAGCTCAACCTGGCCTGCATGCACTGCCATGACCAGCGCGCCGGCCAGCGCCTGGGCGGCGCGCCGATTCCGCAGGCCCACCCCACCGGCTACCCGATCTACCGGCTTGAGTGGCAGGCACTGGGCAGCCTGCAGCGCCGCCTGCGTGGCTGCCTGGTGGGCGTGCGCGCCGAGCCCTGGCCGCCCAGCGCCGACGAATGGCTGGCGCTGGAAACCTACCTCGCCAGGCGCGCGGCCGGCCTGCTGCACGAAGGCGTGGGGCTGCGCCCCTGAGATGGCGCCCGGCAGGCTGCGGCGCGGCGGGCATCCGCCCCGCCCGGCCGGGCCGGGCCTGGCGGGCCCATGCCGCTCACGCCCAGGCCATCACCGGCAGCCACACCCACAGCGGCCGCGGTGCCGCGCGCCAGCCCACCAGGCGCCGGCCGTTCAGGTGCCGCGCCAGCGTGCGGGCCAGCGCCGAGTCCGGCGCCAGCTGCACGACCGCGAAGCTCTCGTTGTCGGCCCCTGGAACGGGGTGCAGCCGCACCGCCAGCGTCCGCTCGCGGGCCGCAGCGGCGTGCACCGGGCCGCTGACGTGGTCGAGCAGCTGCCGCACCTCGTCGGTGCTGGCGCCTCGCGGCAGGTTGAAGATCAGCAGACGGGACATGACCAGCACCGGTTGAAAAACGGCCCGGGCCGTGACCACGCGCGGTGGCGGGCCTGCGGTCGGGCAGACAGGCAGACAGGCAGACAGGCAGACAGGCAGACAGGCCGGGCCAGTCTAGGCACGGCGTGTGTCAGATGCAGGTTTCAGACCACGCTGGCGCGCGGCCGGAGCGGCCGCCATGCACGCGGGCAATGCCTGCCATTGCCAATCTCAACTGGATAAGCCGCAGGGCTTGCACGAAGCTATCGACTCCTGACCCCACGAGGAGATAGCCATGAGCAGCAGCGAAGCCAAGTGCCCCTTCCACACCGCCGGTGCGCGCAGCACGCACGGCACCCGATCCAACGCCGACTGGTGGCCCAACCAGCTCAACCTGGCCATCCTGCACCAGCACCAGCCGGTGTCCAGCCCGATGGACGCCGGCTTCAGCTATGCGCAGGCCTTCCAGCAGCTCGACTACCCCGCGCTGAAAGCCGACCTGGCCGCGCTGATGACCGACAGCCAGCCCTGGTGGCCGGCCGACTGGGGCCACTACGGCGGCCTGTTCATCCGCATGGCCTGGCATGCCGCCGGCACCTACCGCACGGCCGATGGCCGCGGTGGCGCCAGCACCGGCAACCAGCGCTTCGCGCCGCTCAACAGCTGGCCCGACAACGGCAACCTCGACAAGGCGCGGCGCCTGCTGTGGCCCGTCAAGCAGAAGCACGGCAACGCCATCTCGTGGGCCGACCTGTTTGTGCTGGCCGGCAACGTGGCCATGGAAACCATGGGCTTCAAGACCTTCGGCTTCGGCGGTGGCCGGGCCGACCTCTGGGCCCCCGAGGAAGACATCTACTGGGGCGCCGAGACCGAGTGGCTGGCCACCAGCGACAAGGCCCACAGCCGCTACCGCGATCCCACGGGCCAGCGCGAGCTCGAGAACCCGCTGGCCGCCGTGCAGATGGGCCTGATCTACGTCAACCCCGAAGGCCCCGATGGCAATCCCGACCCGGTGGCCAGCGGCCGCGATGTGCGCGAAACCTTCGCCCGCATGGCCATGAACGACTACGAGACCGTGGCCCTGGTGGCCGGCGGCCACACCTTCGGCAAGGCGCATGGCGCCGGCGACCCCAAGCTGGTGGGCCCCGAGCCCGAGGCCGCGCCGATGGAGGCCATGGGCTTTGGCTGGATCAACCAGCTCGGCACCGGGCATGGCGCGCACACCACCACCAGCGGCATCGAAGGCGCCTGGAAGCCCAAGCCCACCACCTGGGACATGGGCTACTTCAACACCTTGTTCAAGTACGAGTGGGAGCTGGTCAAGAGCCCCTCGGGCGCCCACCAGTGGCGGGCCAAGGACTGCGCGCCCGAAGACATGATCCCCGACGCGCACGACCCCGCCAGGAAGCACGCGCCGATGATGACCACGGCCGACCTCTCACTGCGCTTCGACCCGGCCTACGAGAAGGTCTCGCGCCACTTCCACGCCCACCCCGACGAGTTTGCCGACGCCTATGCCCGCGCCTGGTTCAAGCTCACCCACCGCGACATGGGCCCCAAGCGCCTGTACCTGGGCCCCGAGGTGCCGGCCGAAGACCTGATCTGGCAAGACCCGCTGCCGGCCGTGGATCACCCGCTGATCGACGCCGCCGACGTGGCCGCGCTGAAGGCCCAGGTGCTGGCCGCAGGCCTGACGGTGGCCGAGCTGGTGGCCACCGCCTGGGCCTCGGCCTCCACCTACCGCGGCAGCGACAGGCGCGGCGGCGCCAACGGCGCCCGCATCCGCCTGGCCCCGCAGAAGGACTGGGCCGTCAACCAGCCCGAGCAGCTGGCCCGCGTGCTGGCGGTGCTGGAAGGCATCCAGCGCGGCTTCAACGCCGCGCAGGGCGGCGGCAAGAAGGTCTCGCTGGCCGACCTGATCGTGCTGGCCGGCAATGCCGCGGTCGAGCTGGCGGCGCAGGCCGGTGGCCAGGCGCTGCAGCTGCCCTTCAGCGCCGGCCGCGTGGACGCCAGCGCCGAGATGACCGACGCCGACTCGTTCAACGCGCTCGAGCCGCAGGCCGATGGATTTCGCAACTGGCGTGCGGCCGCGTTCAGCACCTCGCCCGAGGCCATGCTGATCGACCGCGCCCAGCTGCTGACCCTCAGCGCCCCCGAGATGGCGGTGCTGGTGGCCGGCCTGCGTGTGCTGGGCGCCAATGCCGGCGGCTCGACCCAGGGCGTGCTGACCCAGCGCCCCGGCCAGCTGAGCAACGACTTCTTCGTGCACCTGGTCGACATGGCCACCGCCTGGCAGCCGGTGGGCGACAACGCCTACGAAGGCCGTGACCGCGCCAGCGGCGCGCTGAAGTGGACGGCCTCGCGCGTGGACCTGGCCTTTGGCGCCAACTCGCAGCTGCGGGCCATCTCGGAGGCCTATGCCCAGCGCGACAACGCCGCCAAGTTCGTGCGCGACTTCGGCGCGGCCTGGACCAAGGTGATGAACCTGGGCCGTTGACCTGCCGGGATCAGGCTTGCGCGCGGGCCTACAGCTTGCGCGCCTCTTCGGCCCACGGCACCAGGCTGGCCAGCAGCACCAGGCTGGCCAGCAGCAGCAGCGGCCGCAGCGCGGCCGGCGCCAGCGGCACGGTGTGCCACAGCGCATTGAGCGGCGGTGCATGCGGCACCGCCGCCTGCACCGGCCTTGGCGCTGGCCTCGGCGCTGGCCTCGGCGCTGACCGTCGAGCCGGCGCTGGCTGAGCAACCCGCCCGGTGGCTACAGTGCAGCCATGCCCATCCCGCCACCCGCTGCCACCGATGCCCCGGCGCAGCTCGATCTCGCCGCCCTGCTGGCCGCACCGCTGCCCGGCACGCTCAAGGGCCTGCCGGCCTGCGCCGAAGACCGGCCGCTGGCCGCGCTGGGCACGCTGGGCCTGTCGCTGCTGGCCGACGAGCTGCCGCTGCCGGCCGCGGTGTTGAAGGAGTCGGCGCTGGCCCACAACGCCGCCTGGATGCGCGACTTCACGCAGCGCGCCGGCGTCAGCCTGTGCCCGCATGGCAAGACGACGATGGCGCCGCAGCTGTTCCAGCGCCAGCTCGACGCCGGCGCCTGGGGCCTCACCGCGGCCACCGCGGCGCATGTGCGCAGCTACCGGCGCTTTGGCGTGCCGCGCATCCTGCTGGCCAACCAGCTGGTGGGCCGCGCCGACCTCGATCTGGTGTGGCGCGAACTCGAGGCCGACCCCGGCTTCGATTTCTACGCCCTGGTCGATTCAGCCGCCGGCCTGGCGCTGCTGCAGCAGGCGCTGGCGCAGCGCCCGCTGGCCCGGCCGCTGCAGCTGCTGCTGGAGGTGGGCGTGCCCGGCGGGCGCACCGGCGTGCGCAGCCTCGAGGAAGGCCTGGCGCTGGGCCGCCTGCTGCACCGGGCCGGGCCGGCCATCGCGCTGCGCGGCGTCGAGGCCTTCGAGGGCGTGTTTGCGGGCGACGACCACGCCCGCATCGAGCTGGCGGTGCTGGGCATGGTCGAGACCGTGGCCGCGCTGGCGCGTGCCGGCTGCGCCGAGGGCTGGTTTGCACCCGGCGAGGTGCTGCTCAGCGCCGGCGGCTCGGCGTTTTTCGACCTGGCCGCGCAGACCCTGGCCGCGGTTGACGCCAGCGCCGCCGGCCGCGCGCTGCGGGTGGTGCTGCGCAGCGGCTGCAGCCTGGTGCACGACAGCCTGCACTACGAGCGCATGCAGGCCCGCATGCGCCAGCGCGCCGGCGCGCTGTGGGGCAGCGGCCCGGGCCTGCGCCATGCGCTGGAGGTGTGGGCGCATGTGCAGTCGGTGCCCGAGCCGGGCCGCGCCATCTGCACCGCCGGCCGGCGTGATCTGGGCACCGATGCGGCGCTGCCGCAGCCGCTGGCCTGGTATCGCCCCGGTGTGCACAGCCAGGCACAGCCGGCACCGCACGGCTGGCGCCTGAGCGCGCTGAACGACCAGCATGCCTTTCTGGATGCCGCGGCCGATGCGGGTACCGGCCCGGCGCCGCTGGCCGTGGGCGACCTGATCGGCTTTGGCGTGGGTCACCCCTGCACCACGCTCGACAAGTGGCCGCTGCTGCACCGGGTGGACGACCACTACCGCGTGCTGGGCGGCATCCGCACCTTCTTCTAGGGCCTGTTCACACGACGGGGGCGAGGCCGCGGCCGCGGCAACGGTCAGCGCCCCAGCGTCTTGTGCACACCCAGCGCCAGCAGCGTGCCGGCCATGCCCGACAGCAGGTACAGGCTCACCGCACCCAGGCCATGGTGGGCCGACAGGTACAGCGCCAGCAGCGGTGCGCAGGCGGCGCCGAACAGCCAGGCCAGGTCGGCCGACAGCGCCGCGCCCAGGTAGCGCAGCCGCGCCGGAAAGGCCGAGGCCACCGCGCCCGCGGCCTGACCGTAGCTCAGGCCGAACAGCACGAAGCCCAGCAGGAAGAACAGGTTCTGGCCCGAGGCACCGCCGTCCAGCAGCCAGGGCGTGACCAGGCCGAAGCCGCCGATGGCCACCGCCAGCGTGCCCAGCGTGGTGCGGCGGCCGATGCGGTCGGCCAGCCAGCCCGACACCGGCATGGCCGCCACCGCCAGCAGCGCGCAGCCGGCCTGCAGCCACAGCAGCTCGCCCAGCTCGCGCGGTGAGCTCAGGCTCAGCCAGGACAGCGGAAACACCGTCACCAGGTGCACCAGCGCAAAGCTGGCCAGTGCGGCAAAGGCGCCCACCGCCAGCGTGCGGCCGCCGCCGTCGCCCTGCAGCAGCTCGCGCAGATCGCAGGGTTCGAGCTCGTTGCGGCGCAGCGCGTCGGCGTAGTCGTCGTCCAGCACCAGCTGCAGGCGCGCAAACAGCGCCACCACGTTGAGCGCAAAGGCCACGAAGAACGGAAACCGCCAGCCCCAGGCCAGAAAGTCTTCGGCGCTGACATGGCCCCACAGATAGGCATACAGCGTGGCCGCCAGGCCAAAGCCCACCGGCGCGCCGATCTGGCCCAGCATGGCGTACCAGCCGCGGCGGTGGGCGGGTGCGTTCATGGCCAGCAGCGAGGGCAGGCCGTCCCAGGCGGCGCCCAGCGACAGGCCCTGCAGCAGCCGGCAGGCGGCCAGCGCCGCCACCGCGCCGCCCCAGCTGGCGCTGCTCGGCAGCAGCGCCATGGTGCAGGTGGCGGTGCCCAGGCCCAGCATGGCCAGCGTGAGCTTGGCGCCACGCCCGAAGCGCCGCTGCACCGCCATGCCGCCCAGCGTGCCCAGCGGCCGCGCCACGAAGGCCAGCGCAAACACCGTGAACGAGGCCAGCAGCGCATCCAGCCGCGCCAGCTGCGGAAAAAACAGCGCCGGAAACACCAGCACCGAGGCCAGGCCGTAGACGAAGAAGTCGAAGTATTCGGACGCCCGGCCCACCACCACGCCCACGGCGATGTCGTCGGCGGTGACCGCACCGTCGCGGTGCGGTGGCGAGGAGGGGCTGCGGCGCGGCTGGCCGCCGACGAACAGTCGGTAGAGCGGAAAGCGGTCGTACATCGGGCGGCGGTTCGGGCTGGGGTGGGGGCCGGGCTTCGGGCGGATTGCGGTGCAAGCGCCCCCGTTTGGCAAGCGCTGCAGATCAAGGCCGCTGCGCGCCCGCCGCCGGGGGTGGGACAAAGTGTCCAATCGTTGACGGCGATCAATCTAGGTAGATTCCCCGCACCCTGCCGTCTCCAGGCAGCCCCCTAGACATGTCAGCCTCATCCCACCCGACCCCCTGCGCCGCTGCGCTGCCGCCCTGGCCCTGCCGCTGGCCGGCTGCAACACCATCGTGATGAACCCCGCCGGCGACATCGCGCGCCAGCAGGCCGACCTGATCATCACCTCCACGGTGCTGATGCTGCTGATCATCGTGCCGGTGATCGTGCTGACCCTGCTGTTTGCCTGGCGCTACCGCGTGCGCCAGGCCACGGCCGGCGCCGCCGAAGCCGCCGGCGCCCGCTACGAACCCGACTGGGACCACTCCACCCGCCTGGAGCTGCTGATCTGGGGCGCGCCGCTGGCCATCATCATCGCGCTGGGCACCATCACCTGGATCAGCACCCACCAGCTCGACCCCTACCGCCCGCTGTCGCGCCTGGACGAGCAGCGCGCGCTGCCGGCCAATGTGAAGCCGCTGCAGGTGCAGGTGGTGGCACTCGACTGGAAGTGGCTGTTCGTCTACCCCGAGCAGGGCATCGCCACGGTCAACGAGCTGGTGCTGCCGGTGGACCGGCCGGTGCACTTCACGCTCACCGCGTCGACGGTGATGAACTCGTTCTACGTGCCCGCGCTGGCCGGCCAGATCTACGCCATGCCCGGCATGGCCTCGCAGCTCAATGCGGTGATCAACAAGCCCGGCACCTGGGAAGGCTTCTCGGCCAACTACAGCGGTGACGGCTTCTCGGGCATGCGCTTCGCCTTCCACGGCATGGCGCAAGCCGACTTCGCGCAATGGGTCGAGAACGCCCGCGGCGCCGGCGGCAAGCTCGACCGCGCCGCCTACCTGGCGCTCGAGAAGCCCAGCCAGCGTGACGCGGTGCGCCGCTACGCCCAGGTGGCGCCCTACCTGTTTGACGCGGTGGTCAACCGCTGCGTCGAGGCCGGCCGCATGTGCATGGCCGACATGATGGCCATCGACGCCCGCGGCGGTGCCGGCAAGGGCGGCCTGGCCGGCGTGACCCGCGCCGCCTGGCGCAACGGCCAGCAAACCGTGGTGGCCGGCCTGTGCACCCCGGCCGACCCCGAAGGCCGCGGCACCGCCCTGAGCGCGCGCAACAGCGCCACCCCGATCGACCCCACGACAGCCGCAGGCAAGCTCTGATGTCCGCCTCCTATCCCACCGAGAACCATCCGCTGCTGGGGCGCCTGAGCCTGAGCGCCCTGCCGCTGCACGAGCCCATCATCCTGGCCACCTTTGCCGGCGTGGCCCTGGGCGGCCTGCTGATGCTGGTGATGATGACCCGCTACCGCCTGTGGGGCCCGTTCTGGCGCAACTGGGTGACCAGCATCGACCACAAGAAGATCGGCATCATGTACATGGTGCTGGGCATCGTGATGCTGCTGCGCGGCTTTGCCGACGCGCTGCTGATGCGCGCGCAGCAGGCCATGGCCTTTGGCGAGGCGACGGGCTTTCTCAACGCCCACCACTACGACCAGATCTTCACCGCCCACGGCGTGATCATGATCTTCTTCGTGGCCATGCCCTTCGTCACCGGCTTCATGAACTACGTGGTGCCGCTGCAGATCGGCGCGCGCGACGTGGCCTTCCCGTTCCTGAACAACTTCAGCTTCTGGATGACGGTGGGCGGCGCGGTGCTGATGATGCTGTCGCTGTTTGTCGGCGAGTTTGCGCGCACCGGCTGGCTGGCCTATCCGCCGCTCTCGGGCATCCTGGCCGATCCGGGCGTGGGGGTCGATTACTACCTCTGGAGCCTGCAGGTGGCGGGCGTGGGCACCACGCTGTCGGGCATCAACCTGATCGTCACCATCGTGAAGATGCGCGCGCCGGGCATGAGCCTGATGAAGATGCCCGTCTTCACCTGGACCAGCCTGTGCACCAACGTGCTGATCGTGGTGAGCTTTCCGGTGCTCACCGCGGTGCTGGTGCTGCTGAGCCTGGACCGCTATGTCGGCACCAACTTCTTCACGACAGAGCTGGGCGGCAACGCCATGGTCTACGTCAACCTGATCTGGATCTGGGGCCACCCCGAGGTCTACATCCTGGTGCTGCCGGTGTTCGGCATCTTCAGCGAGGTGGTGGCCACCTTCTGCAGCAAGCGCCTGTTCGGCTACGCCTCGATGGTGTATGCCACGGTGGTGATCACCATCCTGTCGTACCTGGTGTGGCTGCACCACTTCTTCACGATGGGTTCGGGGGCCAGCGTCAACTCGTTCTTCGGCATCACCACGATGATCATCTCGATCCCGACAGGGGCCAAGATCTTCAACTGGCTGTTCACCATGTACCGCGGCCGCATCCGCTTCGAGGTGCCGATGCTGTGGACCATCGGCTTCATGATCACCTTCGTGATCGGCGGCATGACCGGCGTGCTGCTGGCCGTGCCCCCGGCCGACTTCGTGCTGCACAACAGCCTGTTCCTGATTGCGCACTTCCACAACGTGATCATCGGCGGCGTGGTCTTCGGCGTGTTCGCCGGCATCACCTACTGGTTCCCGAAGGCCTTCGGCTACAAGCTCGATCCGTTCTGGGGCAAGTGTTCGTTCTGGTTCTGGTTCATCGGCTTCTACCTGGCCTTCATGCCGCTGTATGTGCTGGGCCTGATGGGCGTCACCCGCCGCATGAGCCACTTCCAGGACATGAGCCTGCAGATCTGGTTCCAGGTGGCGGCGCTCGGTGGCGTGCTGATCGCGCTGGGCATCGGCAGCTTCATCGTGCAGCTGGTGGTCAGCTTCCTGCGCCGTGAACACAACCGCGATGTCACCGGCGACGCCTGGGGCAGCGGCCGCACGCTCGAGTGGAGCACCGCCTCGCCGCCGCCCGACTACAACTTCGCGTTCACGCCCGTCGTGCACGAGCGCGATGCCTGGCACCACATGAAGCAGGCCGGCGCCCAGCGCCCGACCAGCGGCTTCCAGCCGATCCACATGCCCAGCAACACCGCCGCGGGCGTGGTCATCGCCGGTCTGTCCACGCTGATGGGCTTTGCCCTGGTGTGGCACATCTGGTGGCTGGCCGGCGCGGCCTTCGCGGCCACCGTGCTGGCGGCCCTGGTGCACACCTTCAACTACCACCGCGACTTCCACATCCCCGCCGATGTGGTGACGCGCAGCGAGGCGCTGCGCACGCAGTTGCTGGCCTCGCTGGGCCTGGGCCAGAAGCCTGCCTCCGCCTGATCAAGACACCCGCCACAAGAAGGACAACACCATGCTGATGGCCAGTTCCTCCGCTGCGCTGGACGCCTCGCGCGCCACGCCGCCGCAGTTCTACGACGACGGCAGCCACCACCCGCAGCAGGGCACGCTGCTGGGCTTCTGGCTGTACCTGATGAGCGACTGCCTCATCTTCGCGATCCTGTTCGCGGTGTACGCGGTGTACGGCCAGAGCTATGCCGCCGGCCCCTCGGGCGCCGACCTGTTCGATCTGCCGCTGGTGGCCGTCAACACGGCCATGCTGCTGCTGTCGTCGATCACCTACGGCTTCGCGATGATCGGCATGAACCAGCGCAGCAAGGCCAAGGTGCTGGGCTGGCTGGCGGTGACCGGCCTGTTCGGCCTGGCCTTCGTGGGCCTGGAGCTGTATGAGTTCAGCCACCTCATCCACCAGGGCGCCGGGCCGCAGCGCAGCGCGTTCCTGTCGGCGTTTTTCGCGCTGGTGGGCACCCACGGCCTGCATGTGAGCTTCGGCATCCTGTGGCTGGGCACGCTGATGCTGCAGGTGGGCAAGCTGGGCCTGACCACCGCCAACCGCCGCCGCCTGATGTGCCTGTCGATGTTCTGGCACTTTCTGGACGTGGTGTGGATCGGCGTGTTCACCTTTGTCTACCTGATGGGCAGCATGCCCGCCACGGCTTGAGGAGCACCACCATGGCTGCCGCCCACGACGCCCACGCTCACCACGACGACCATGGCGACCATGGCCACGAGGCCGAGTACCACGCCACCTTCAAGGGCTACGCCGTCGGCTTTGTGCTGTCGGTGCTGCTCACCGCCGTGCCCTTCTGGCTGGTGATGGGCAAGGTGCTGCCCACGCCGGGCCTCACCGCCGCGGTGATCCTGGCCTTTGCCGCCGTGCAGGTGGTGGTGCACATGGTGTACTTCCTGCACATGAACGCCAAGGTCGAGCAGGGCTGGTCGCTGCTGGCGCTGCTGTTCACCGGCGTGCTGGTGGTCATCATGCTGGCCGGTTCGATCTGGGTGATGTACCACCTGAACACCAACATGATGCCCACCCACGACATGCGCATCAGGCCTTGAACATGGCCGCCCCCGAAGCGCCTGCGCCGCCTGCCACGACATGGGGCGCTGGGGGCGACGCCAGCGGACCGGCACTGCCCGATCCGCGGCGGCCGCCGGGTGGGGGCCGTGGCCTCCTCAGGGTGCTGCTTGCGGCGCTGCTGCTGAGCGCCGCCGCCGGCTTTGCCGCGCTGTCGGCCTGGCAGTGGCAGCGCCTGGCGTGGAAGGAGGCGCTGCTCGAGCGCATTGCGCGCCAGCAGCTGGCCACGCCGATGCCGCTGCCGCCGGCCACCGCCTGGGCCGGCATCCGCCGCGAGAACGACGAGTACCGCCCGGTCACGCTGCAGGGCCGGCTCGAGCCACAGCACGAGATCCGCGTGCTGGCCAGCACCGAGCTGGGCCGCGGCCACTGGGTGATGGTGCCGCTGCGCCTGACCAGCGGCCTGCGCGTGTGGCTCAACCGCGGCTTTGTCGGCGAAGGGCCGGCGGGCCGGCGCAGCGCCTGGCCCGCCGGCGCGGCGCAAGCCGGGCTGCAGGTCACCGGCCTGCTGCGCTTCAGCGAGCCCGGCCACTGGCTGTGGCAGCGCAACGACGCCGCGGCCGGCCGCTGGGTGGGGCGCGAGCTGGCGGCCCTGTCGCAGGCCGCGGGCATCTCGGCCGCGCCCTTCTTCATCGACGTGGCCCGCGACGGCGAGCGTGTGATCGCAGCCCCCGCGGCGGCAGACGACACCGCCGCGGCCGACGCCGGCCCTGGCCCCGACGCCACGCCCGCACCCACGGCCGCACCCGCACCCACGGCCGCCGCAGCAGCCGCCAGCGCGCCGGCCATGGACATTCCGCAGGGCGGCCTCACGGTGCTGCGCTTCAGCAACAATCACCGCGTCTACGCGCTCACCTGGCTGGCGCTGGCCGCCGGCAGCGTGGCCGCCGCGGTGCTGTTGTGGCGCCAGGCGCCCGCCGGCAGCGCGGCCTGAGCCCCCGGGCTGCGCACGCCGGCCCAGCCTTGATCCACGCCGCCGCCAGCGCTTCCAGCGCCTTCACCACCCTTGCCGCCGCCGCGGCAAGCCGACTGCCGCCGCCCCTGCCCGCCATGCTGCCGTTCCGCCTTGCCCCGTTGCCGCCCTGGTGGCCCTGGCGCGGTGCCGCGGCCGACGACGAGGCGGCCGCCCCGCCCGCGCCGCAGCGCCACGCGCCGCTGGCCGACGACCCTGCCCTCTCGCCCGAAGCCCGCGCCGACCGCAGCAACCTGATGCAGCTGGTGCAGCTGCGCTGGCTGGCGGTGGGCGGCCAGTTGCTCACCGTGCTGGTGGTGCACTACGGGCTGGGCATCCGGCTGCCGATCCTGGCCATGCTCTCGCTGCTGGTGTCGCTGTCGCTGTTCAACCTGGCCAGCTGGCTGCGTGCCGGCACCGCGCGCCATGTCGGCCCGGCCGAGCTGTTTCTCGGCCTGCTGATGGACCTGGTGGTGCTGAGCGGGCTGCTGGCGCTGAGCGGCGGCGTCAACAACCCCTTCGTGTTCGTGTTCCTGCCGCAGCTGGCGGTGGGCGCGCTGCTGCTGCGCGGTGGTTATGCCTGGGCGCTGGTGCTGCTGGCCTGTGTGGCCATCATGCTGCTGGCGCAATGGCACCTGCCGCTGGCCTGGCCCGACGCGCCGCAGCCGCAGCGCCTGTCGCTGCACTACCTGGGCGGGCTGCTGCTGTGTTTTGCGCTGTGCGCCTCGCTGCTGGTGCTGGCCATCGGCCGCTTTGCGCGCAACCTGCGTGTGCGCGACGCGCGCCTGGCCGCGCTGCGCCAGCGTGCGGCTGAAGAAGATCACATCGTGCGCATGGGCCTGCTGGCCAGCGGCGCCGCGCACGAGCTGGGCACGCCGCTGGCCACGCTGAGCATCATCCTGGGCGACTGGTCACACATGGCGCCCTTTGCCGCCGAGCCCGAACTGCGCGACGACATCGAGCAGATGCAGGCCCAGGTGCGGCGCTGCAAGGCCATCATCAGCGGCATCCTGCTGTCGGCCGGCGACAGCCGTGGCGACGTGCCGATGGCCACCACGCTGCAGGCCTTTCTGGGCGAGCTGTCGGCCGACTGGCGCGAGCGCCGCCAGCAGCCCGACTTCGCGCCCGAGCTGGGCCCGCTGCCGGCCACGCCGATCATTGCCGACACCGGCCTGCGCCAGATGGTGACCAATGTGCTCGACAACGCGCTCGAGGCCATGCAGGCCGCCGGCAGCGCGCCGCCGGCCACGCCGCGCCTGCTGGTCGATTGCCACGACGACCGGCTGTGCCTGCGCGTGCTCGACCGCGGCGCCGGCTTCAGCCCCGAGATGCTGGCCAGCTTTGGCCGGCCCTACCACTCCAGCAAGGGCCGGCCGGGGGGCGGGCTGGGCTTGTTTCTGTCGGTCAACGTGGCGCGCAAGCTGGGCGGCAATGTCAGCGCGCGCAACCGCGAGACCGGCGGGGCCGAGGTCAGCATCGCGCTGCCGCTGGCCGCGCTGACGCTGGAGGCGCTGACATGAGCGCTGCCGCACGGCCGCTGCGAAGGCAGCGCGTTCCTCCCGCGGGGAGGTGGTCACGCAGCGACCGGAGGGCGCCAACATGACGCTGCCCGACCCCGCCCACGCCCTGCTGATCGTCGAGGACGACGACGCGCTGGCCGCCACGCTGCGCCGCAGCTTCGAGCGCCGCGGCTGGCAGGTGCAGCGCGCGCAGGACCTGGCCAGCGTGCTGGCCCTGCTGGCCACGTACACGCCCAGCCATGCGGTGGTCGACCTGAAGCTGGCCAACGGCTGCTCGGGCCTGTCGTGCGTGCAGGCGCTGCATGCGCAGCACCCGGCCATGGCCATCGTGGTGCTCACCGGCTACGCCAGCATTGCCACCGCCGTGGAGGCGATCAAGCTCGGCGCCCGCCACTACCTGGCCAAGCCGGCCAATACCGACGACATCGAGGCCGCGTTCGCGCGCACCGAGGGCGAGCCCGATGTTGATCTGACCAACCGCGCCACCTCGATCAAGACGCTGGAGTGGGAGCGCATCCACGAGACGCTGGCCGACACCGGCTTCAACATCAGCGAGACCGCGCGCCGCCTGGGCATGCACCGCCGCACGCTGGCGCGCAAGCTCGAGAAGCAGCGCGTGAAGTAGCGCGTGAAGTAGCGCGTACGCCCGGGCGCCGGCGCTTACCAGCTGCCCACGTTGGGCATTTCGCTCCAGGGCGCGGCCGGCGGCAGCGCCGCACCGCGCTGCAGCAGCTCCACCGAGATCTGGTCGGGCGAGCGCACGAAGGCCATGCGGCCGTCGCGCGGCGGGCGCAGGATCTGCACGCCATGCTGCTGCAGGCGCGCGCAGGTGGCGTAGATGTCGTCCACCGCATAGGCCACATGGCCGAAGTTGCGGCCGCCGGTGTAGACCTCGGGGTCCCAGTTGTAGGTCAGCTCGATCTGCGCGTCGTCATCGCCGGGCGCGGCCAGGTACACCAGCGTGAAGCGGCCCTGCGCATGCTCGGTCTGCCGGATCAGCTGCAGGCCCAGGGCATCGCGATAAAAGCGCAGCGAGGCGTCGAGATCGGTCACGCGGACCATGGTGTGCAGGTATTTCATGGGTCGGCTGGGTGCCTGGCTGATGCGGGGGCCTGCACTGTAGCCCGCACCCGATGGCCCTGCCGGCCTGCGGCTCAGGGCTCAGCCCCGCCGGGCCGCCCCAAGGGGCTGAACACCCCCTCGGGGGGCAGGAGCGCAGCGACGTGGGGGCGCCAGCTCAGGGCTCGATGGCCATGCCCCACAGCGCGCGGCCATCGCCCACCGTGCCCAGCAGCGTGGCGCGGCCGGTCGCCAGGTCGAGCAGGTGCAGGCGGGTGCGGCCGTGCTGGCGCAGCGCGGCCAGCGCGGTGTTGTTGGTGTCGCTGATGTCCATCGAGGCGTCGTCCAGCGCCCCGGTGCCCAGCGCGCCCACGCTGCGCAGCAGGCCGGTGTTGGGCGAGACGGCGGGCTGCACGCCTTCCACCGAGCCCTGGGTCAGCAGCGTGCCGCGGGCCAGGTCGAGCGCGTAGTTGGTGGTCAGCTTGGCGTCGCGCTGGTTGTAGGTGTAGCCGGCGGCGGCCACGCGCGGCGGCTGCGCGGCAGCGGCATCGCCGGCAACCCAGGCCAGCGGCGGATCGGTGGCCGCCAGGGCGCCGGTGTCGGGGTGCAGGCGCAGGTTCTGGCCGCTGTCGCTGATCACGCGCACGCGGTCGGCCACCGGGTTGAAATCGACGCCGAAGCGCTGGCCCTGCAGCGCCACGGCGGCGCTGCCCACCGGCTTGAGCTGGCCGCTGCGGGTGTCGATGGTGACCAGCAGGCCGCCGCTGGTGACGGCGTACAGCACGCCGCGCGAGACGCGGAAGTCCAGGCCCACCAGGGTTTGTCCCGGCGGCAGGCCGCGCAGCGCCACACGGTGGCTGATCTGGCGCGGCGTGCCGGCGTTGAAGCGGATCAGCTCGCCCGCATCGGTGACCGCCAGCACGCTTTGCTGGCGCGGCGCGGCCGGCGGCTCGGGCGCCTCGGCCGGCAGCCCGGCGCAGGCCCCCAGCAGCGAGATGGCGGCCGGAACGGCCAGGGTGCACAGCAGACGGCGGGCGGCAAGGGCAGAGGGCATGGCGGCAGCGGGGGCGCAGTGGGGCAACTCCCGCTTATCGGCCGGCCGCCGGCCAACTTGAGGGCCTGGCTACAGCCGCCGCGCCTTCACCGAGCGGCCCTTCACCTTGCCGGCGTTGAGGCCGCGCAGTGCCGCGTCGGCCTGGGCGCGGGCCACCGCCACGTAGGTGGCGAAGTCGTTGAGGTCGATGCGGCCGATGGCGTCGCCGGGCAGGCCGATGTCCTTGGTCAGCGCGCCCAGCACGTCGCCGCGGCGGATCTTCTCCTTGCGCCCGCCCAGGATCTGCAGCGTCACCATCGGCGGGCGCAGCGGGCCCTGGCCGGCCGGCGCCGGCGTCAGCTCGGCCAGTGGCTGCCAGCGGCATTCGCGGCCCTGCACCTGCTCGATGCGGCCGACGCGGCCCATCTCGTCCATGCTGGCCAGGCTGAAGGCGCGGCCCGATTCACCGGCGCGGCCGGTGCGGCCCACGCGGTGCACATGCACCTGCGGATCGGGCGAGATGTCGACATTGATCACCGCCTCGAGCTTGGCGATGTCGAGGCCGCGCGCGGCCACGTCGGTGGCCACCAGCACGCTGGCGCTGCGGTTGGCAAACTGCACCAGCACCTGGTCGCGGTCGCGCTGTTCGAGATCGCCATGCAGCTCCAGCGCCACCAGGCCCTGGGCCTGCAGCACGGCCACCAGGTCGCGGCACTGCTGCTTGGTGTTGCAAAAGGCCAGCGTGCTCTCGGGGCGGAAGTGCTCCAGCAGCCGGCCCACGGCGTGCAGGCGCTCGCTGTCGGGCACCTCGTAGAAGCGCTCGTCGATGTGGCGCGTGTCGTGCTGCTCGGCCAGCTTGACCTGGGTGGGCTCGCGCAGGTAGCGCGCGGCCAGCTGCGCCACGTCGTCGGGGTAGGTGGCCGAGAACAGCAGGGTCTGGCGCTTGCCGGCCGGCGGGCAGGCCTTGGCGATGGCCGCGATGTCCTCGGCAAAGCCCATCTCGAGCATGCGGTCGGCCTCGTCGAGCACCAGCGTGGCCAGGCCGCCCAGCAGCAGGGTCTCGCGGCCCAGGTGGTCGAGCACCCGGCCCGGCGTGCCCACCACCACATGCGCGCCATGCGCCAGGCTGGCCACCTGCGGGCCGATCGGCGAGCCGCCGCACAGCGTGAGTACCTTGACGTTGTCGTCGGCCCGCGCCAGGCGGCGGATCTCCTGGCTCACCTGCTCGGCCAGCTCGCGCGTGGGGCACAGCACCAGGGCCTGCACCGCGAACTGCCGCGCCTCCAGCCGCGCCAGCAGCGGCAGCGCAAAGGCCACCGTCTTGCCGCTGCCGGTCTTGGCCTGGGCGATCAGGTCCTGGCCGGCCAGCGCCAGCGGCAGGCTGGCGGCCTGGATCGGCGTCATGTGGGCGAAGCCGAGGCTGCGCAGGTTGTCCAGCACATGGCCGGGCAGGGGCAGGGAGTCGAAGGCGGGGCCGGTGGACGGCGCGCCAGCAGAAGATGCGGTCATGCCCCGATTGTCGGTGCCCGGGCCGCGCCGGCGGCAGCGGCGGCACCCGCACAATGCGCGCCACGATTCCCCCACACCCGGAGACTTGCAGATGTTCTCGCACCTGATGATCGGCACCAACCAGCTTGAACAGGCCCAGGCCTTCTACGACGCGGTGCTGGGCACGCTGGGTGTGCCGCCCGGCGGCCGCGACCGCCACCGCGTGTTCTGGCGCACGCCCACCGGCGTGTTTGCGGTGACCGAGCCGATCAATGGCGAGCCGGCCGGCGTGGGCAATGGCGGCACCATCGGCTTTGCCTGCCAGTCGGCCGAGCAGGTGGATGCCTGGCATGCCGCCGGCCTGGCCCAGGGCGGCAGCCCGTGCGAAGACCCGCCCGGCGTGCGCGAAGGCGCTTTCGGCAACCTGTACCTGGCCTACCTGCGCGACCTGGACGGCCACAAGATCTGCGCGCTGTACCGCATGCCGCGTGGCGCCTGAGCCCCTGTGGGCCACCCGATGACCCGGCTGCACACCGAGCTGCAACGCCTGTTTGCGCTGCAGGCGCCCGCCACCGGGCCGGCGGCCGGCGATGCCCCTGCCGCCGCTGAGCACGCCGGTGCCGGTGCCGGTGCCGGTGCCGGTGCCGATGCAGGTGCCGGTGCCGATGCGGGCCCCTCGCCCGCCACGGCCGCCACCCGCCACATCGTGCTGGGCCTGGGCCGGCCGGCCGACTGGCCGCGGCTCGAGGCGGTGTGGCAGGCGGTGCAGGCCGAGCTGGGCCTGCCGGCGCCAGCCATCGCGGTGGACGGGCGCGACGGCTTCCTGCTGTGGTTTGCGCTGGCCCAGCCGGTGCCGGTGGCGCGGGCGGCGGCCTTTGTGGCGGCGCTGTGCCAGCGCCATCTGGCCGATCTGCCGGCGGCGCGCATCCTGGCCGTGCCGGGTGGCGCCGCCGCGCCCGGCCTGCTGCCCGGTACCGAGGTGCTGCCCGGTGCCGAGGTGCTGCCCGAGCAGTGGTCGGCCTTTGTCGCGCCCGATCTGGCGCCGATGTTTGCGCAGACGCCCTGGCTTGACCTGCCGCCGCCGCTGGACGGCCAGGCCGAGCTGCTGGCGCGCCTGCAGCCGGCCTCGGCCGAGGCCTTCGAGCGCGCCTGCGCGCTGCTGCAGCCGCGGGCGGCAGCGGCGGTGGTCAGCGCTGCCGCGGTGCCGGTGGCGGGTTCGGCCGCCGCGGCATCGGCCTCCACTGCGGTCGCAGCGACCGCCACCGCGCTGGCCGGCCTGCCGGCCACGCCAGCCGCCGCCGCGGCCGATGCCGCACGGCAGTTCCTGCTGGTGGTGATGAACGATGCCCAGGCCACGCTGGCGCTGCGCATCGAGGCCGCCAAGGCGCTGCTGGCCGCGGCAACGGGCGGCGGCCAGCACGACGGCCCGGGCTGAGGCCCCGGTTGAGGCCCGGCGCGGCGGCCGGCACCACGGCCCGGGCCGCCGAGCGCGTCAGCGCAGCGCCACCTGCACCCGGCCGCTGTGCACGCGCACCGCGTGCGCGCGCACCGACATCTCGGGGCTTTCCAGGCACTCGCCGGTGGCCAGGTCGAAGTGGTTCTTGTACAGCGGCGAGGCCACCACCACCCGCTCGCCCAGGTTGCCCACCAGGCCGCGCGCCAGCACGCTGGCACCCGACTTGGGATCGACGTTGTCGATGGCGTGGAAGCGGTCGGCCCCGACGCGGAACACCGCCACATGGCGGCCGGCCACGCGCGCGGCCACGCCGGTGTCGGGCAGGATGTCGTCGAGGCCGCAGACCTCGGTCCAGGCCGTCTGGGTGTCGGGGGCGGTCAGGGTGTCGGTGCTCATGGCGGGGGTCCTGTGGCGGGGGGCGGCGTGGGCTTGGGCTTGGGCGTGGGCGCGGGCGGGGGTGGGCGGGCGCTCAGATGGCCGGCGCATCGGCCGGGCTCAGCGCCGCGGCCTCGCGCTCGGTCTCGCGCGCCGGGCGGATCTGGCCGCGCTCCTTGACGAACACGATGTGCTCGTCGGCCGCCTCGCTGTTGACGAAGCTGCGGAAGCGCTGGCGCACCGCGGGCGTGGTGACGGCGGTCTTCCACTCGCACTGGTAGGTGGCCACCACATGGGCCATCTGCGCCTCGAGCTCGGCGCCCAGGCCCAGGCTGTCGTTGACCACCACGTCGCGCAGGTAGTCGAGCCCGCCTTCGAGGTTGTCGCGCCAGGTGCTGGTGCGCTGCAGCCGGTCGGCGGTGCGCACGTAGAACATCAGGAAGCGGTCGATCAGCTGGATCAGGCGCTCGCGGCTCAGGTCGCTGGCGATCAGCTCGGCATGGCGCGGCTTCATGCCGCCGTTGCCGCAGACGTAGAGATTCCAGCCCTTCTCGGTGGCGATCACGCCCACGTCCTTGCCCTGGGCCTCGGCGCATTCGCGTGTGCAGCCCGAGACACCGAACTTGATCTTGTGCGGCGCGCGCAGGCCCTTGTAGCGGTTCTCCAGCGTCACGGCCAGGCCCACCGAGTCGTCCACGCCATAGCGGCACCAGGTGCTGCCGACGCAGCTCTTGACGGTGCGCAGGCTCTTGCCATACGCGTGGCCGCTCTCGAAGCCGGCGGCGATCAGTTCTTCCCAGATCAGCGGCAGCTGCTCGACGCGGGCGCCGAACATGTCGACCCGCGCGCCACCGGTGACCTTGGTGTACAGGCCGTACTTCTTGGCGATGGTGCCCACCGCGATCAGGCCGTCGGGCGTGACCTCGCCGCCCGGCATGCGCGGCACCACCGAGTAGCTGCCGTCCTTCTGGATGTTGCCCAGGAAGTAGTCGTTGCTGTCCTGCAGTCGGGCCAGCTCGGGCTGCAGCACGAAGTCGTTCCAGCAGCTGGCCAGGATGCTGGCCGCCGCGGGCTTGCACACATCGCAGCCCAGGCCGCGGCCGTGCTTGTGCAGCAGCGCGTCCCAGCTCTTGATCTGGCCCACGCGCACCAGGTGGTACAGCTCCTGGCGCGAATGCGGAAAGTGCTCGCAGACATGGTTGTTCACCGCCAGGCCGCGCTTGGCCATCTCGGCCTTCATCACCTGGGTGACCAGGGGCACGCAGCCGCCGCAGGTGGCGCCGGCCTTGGTGCAGGCCTTGATGGCGCCGATGGTGGTGGCGCCCTCGCCCACCGCGGCGCAGATCTGCGCCTTGCTGACGCTGTTGCACGAGCAAATTTGCGCCGAGTCGGGCAGCGCGTCCACGCCCAGGCCGGGCTTGGCCTGGCCCTCGCTGCTGGGCAGGATCAGAAACTCCGGGTCGGCCGGCAGCGCAATGCCGTTGAGCGCCATCTGCAGCAGCGTGCCGTACTCGGCCGCATCGCCCACCAGCACCGCGCCCAGCAGCAGCTTGCCGTCGGCGCTGGTGACGATCTTCTTGTAGATCAGGCGCAGCTCGTCGGTGTAGCTGAAGCTGCGCGCGCCGGCGGTCTTGCCATGGGCGTCGCCGATCGAGGCCACGTCCACGCCCATCAGCTTGAGCTTGGTGCTCATGTCGGCGCCGGTGAAGCTGGCCGCCGCCTCGCCCGCGATGTGGCGTGCGGCCACGCGGGCCATGTCGTAGCCGGGCGCCACCAGGCCGAAGGTCTGGTCGTTCCAGGCCGCGCACTCGCCGATGGCGTAGACGTCGCGGTCGGCGGTGAGGCAGTGGTTGTCGATGACCACGCCGCCGCGCGGGCCCACGGCCAGCGCGCACTGGCGCGCCAGTTCGTCGCGCGGGCGGATGCCGGCCGAGAACACGATCATGTCGGTCTCGAGCCAGGTGCCGTCGGCAAACACCATGCGGTGGTGGGCGGTGGCGCCGTCGGTGATCTCGGTGGTGTTGCGGTTGAGATGGGCCTGCACGCCCAGCGCCTCGATCTTGCTGCGCAGCACCTTGCCGCCGGCGTCGTCGATCTGCACCGCCATCAGGCGCGGCGCAAACTCCACCACATGCGCCTGCAGGCCCATGTCGCGCAGCGCCTTGGCGCATTCCAGGCCCAGCAGGCCGCCGCCCACCACCACGCCGCTGCGGCTGTTGGCGCCGCGGGCCTGCATGGCCTCGAGGTCTTCGATGCTGCGGTAGACGAAGACATGCTCGCGCTCGCGCCCCGGCACCGGGGGCACGAAGGGGTAGCTGCCGGTGGCCAGCACCAGCTTGTCGTAGGCCAGCACCTCGCCGTCGGCGGTGGTAATGGTCTTGTCGCGGCGCTCGACGGCCACCGCCCGCGCCTTCAGGCGCAGGCTGAAGCCGGTGCGCTCGAAGAAGCCGGGTTCCACCAGCGACAGGTCGGCCGCGCTCTTGCCGGCAAAAAACTCCGACAGGTGCACCCGGTCGTAGGCCGCGCGCGGCTCCTCGCACAGCACCGTGACCTCGGCGCCCTGCAGCCCGCTCTCGGCCAGGGCTTCGAGGAACTTGTGGCCAACCATGCCATGGCCAACAACGACGATCTTCATGATGGATCTCTCCGGAAGGACTGCCGCGCCATGCCGGGCCACCGCCCTGCCTTGAGGGCAAGGCGGCGCAGGCCTTGGGCATGCGCCAGCAAGCGGACGGGGGGTGGGGGCAGCGGTCGGCGAGGGCTGCGCAACGGCAGCGCCTGAGGGCACCGGCCTGTCTCCACCATCGGCAGTGGAGGCTGGTCTACGAGCGGCCGGCCGGCGGCGGGGCGGGAGTTGCCGGCTGGGTCGATGCGTCAGAACAGCAAGCGTCGTGCCACCCGCAGGCGGCCGATTGGCCCGGCCGGCGCCCCTGAACATGGCGGCCATGCACCAGACGGGTGGCCCGGCGCCGCGGCCATGCACTGTCGGTGTGCCTCGGCCGGCCCGGCGGCGGGCTCAGGCCGCGGGCTCAGGCCGGTGTGTCGGGCCCGGCCGGATCGGCGGGCTCAGCGGCCTCATTGGCCCCAACCGGCTCGGACAGCAGAAAGTGCACCCGCGCCACGGCGATCGGCAGCGCGGGGTTCTTTTGCCAGCAGCGCACCTGCACCAGGGCCACGCGCGCGCCCAGGCGCACGATCTCGCAGCTGGCAAAGGTTTCCTCGGGCCGGCCGGCGCGCAGGTAGTCGATCGAAAAATCGATCGACTTCGGCAGCCGGGCACCGCCCATCGTGTGGATCAGCTGCAGCGTGGCCGCGCTCTCGGCAAAGGCCGCCACCACGCCGCCGTGCAGGGCGGGCAGGCGCGGGTTGCCGATCAGCATGTCCTGGAACGGCAGGCGGTAGAGCTGGGGCTCGGCGGTGCCGCCGGTCGCCTGCGGGGCAGGCGATTCGCGCAGGCCCAGAAACTCGGCATACGCAATCACCACGCCCGGCAGCACCGGCTGGCTGTGGGCCGGTGGCAGCCAGGGCGCCAGATCGGGCGGCAGGCCGGCGCCCGCGGCGTCGGCACGCACCATGGGCTCGTGGGCGCGCCGGGTGCCGGCCGGCGTGGACAGCATGAACGAGGCCTGCACGGCGGCCAGCGGCTGCGCACGATCGGCCTGCCAGACCTCGCCGCGCACAAAGGCCACATGTCGCGTGAGCCGGAAGCAGTGCGCCTCGCACAGCAGGGCATGGCCGGGCGTGGCCGGGCGCAGGTAGTCCATGCGCAGGTCCAGCGTGGCATAGGGCGCGCGCTCGCGCATCGCCGCGCCCACGGCCAGGCCGCAGGTCGAATCGGCCAGCACCGTGAGCGGCCCCGAGTGCAGCACCTGGCGCGCGGGGTCGCCCAGCCAGGCCGGCCGGTCGGGCAGCTGCATGCAGCCGCGGGCCGGGCCCACCTCGGTGGCCTGCAGGCCGATCTTGCGCATGTGCGGCGCCTGGCCGACGTAGCGGCGGTTGATCTCGTCGAGGGTGCTGCTCACGGGGTGGGTTGCGTCAGGCGCGTGTCGGCATCGCCGCATTGTCGGGCGGGCCGGCCGGTGGCCAGTCGAAGGCCTGCACCACGCCCTTCCAGGCGCCCTGCGTGACCTGGGTCTCGGCAAAGCCGCCGGCACCGCACAGCCGGCCGAGCGTGCGGCGCCAGAAGGCCTGGGCCGGCAGGTTGCGCGGCATCTGGCCGATCTCCCACGGCCCCGGGTGGCTGGCGATCACCTGGCCGGCCAGTGCCGCGCCGAGGCCCAGGCGGCGGTATTTCTTGAGCACGAAGAACTGCTCCATCCAGCAGCCGCTGCGCCGCGTGACCGCGGCCGGCGACACCAGGGCGCAGGCCGCGTAGCGCCCGTCGGCCAGGCCGACATGGGCAAACCAGTGCTCGGCACGGCGGTGGCGGTCGAGCGCATAACCGTAGCGGCCCTCGGCATCGAGGTCCTGGTCCCAGATGTCGGACAGCTCATGCTGGTACAGCTCGAGCATCTGCGCCACGGCGGCAAAGTCGCCGGCCCGAGCGAGGCGGTGTTGGATCTGCATGCTGCGGCCGATGATGGCCGAGCGCTGCCGGCACGGCAAGGCGCGCGCCGGGCCGCGCCCAGGCGTTGGCCCCGGGCCACAGGTGGGCCCTGAAGCAGGCCCGTGCCTTGGATCGCGGGGTTCCCGCTCGGGCATGAAACTGCGTCAATCGGTGACAAACGTTTCCCGTCGCATCCCCATCCCTCCGCCTGCAAAGCCATCGCCATGCAACGTCGTCAATTCCTATCCCGCTCGGCCCTGGCCGGGGCCAGCCTGATCGGCACCGGTCAGGCCCATGCCACGCTGCGCCAGCCATCGGCCGCGATCCTGTGGAACCGCGTGATGCTGCAGGCGGTGATGAACACGGTGATGCCCGTCACCCACGCCGCACGCGCGCTGGCCATGGTGCACGAGGCCATCTACAACGCCTGGGCGCACTACGACCTGCGCGCGGCCTTCACGCAGAAGAACCTGTCCAAGCGCCTGATCCTCGAGTGGAACGACATCAACCGCCGGGTGGCCATCGGCCATGCGGCGCATGGCGTGCTGGTGGAGCTGTTTCCCACCCAGACGCCGCTGTTCGAGGTGCTGCTGCAGACGCAGATCGCCGATGCCTGGCTGTCGGTGGGCGGCTGGAACGCCGGCAACGTGGGCCGCCAGTCGGCCTACCGCGTGATCGAGTCGCGCAACAACGACGGCGCCAACCAGCGCGGCGACCTGGCGCCCGGCGCCTACAGCGACTGGACCGGCTATGCGCCGGTGAACACGCCCGACCTGATCACCGACATCAGCCGCTGGCAGCCGCTGCGCCTGCCCAATGCCGCCGGCCAGCTGGTGGTGCAGCGCTTCCTCACGCCGCACTGGGGCCGGGTGCGGCCGTTCGCGCTGGCCTCGGGCTCGGTCTACCGGCCCGCGCTGTCGCCCGCCGCGCCCACCCAGGCCGAGATGCTGGAGGTGATCGAGTTCAGCGCCAGCCTCGACGACCGCGCCAAGGCGCTGTGCGACTTCTGGGCCGCCAACCCGGGCAGCGTGACGCCGCCGGGCATGTGGCTGCAGATGGCCGAGACGGTGTCGGCGCTCGACGGCAATTCGCTGGCCGACGACGTGAAGCTGCTGTTCACCACCGCCCAGGCCGGGCTGGATGCCAGCATCGCCGCCTGGGATGCCAAGCGCACCTTCGACCAGGTGCGCCCGGCCACGGCGATTCCATACTTCTTCCGCGGCCAGGCCATCCGCGCCTGGGCCGGGCCGGGCCAGGGCGTGCGCCAGATCCTGGGCGAGCACTGGGTGCCCTGGCAGCGGCCGGTCAACCGCACGCCGCCCTTCCCCGACTTCGTCTCGGGCCACAGCTGCTTCAGCGCCGCCTGTGCCACGGCCATGGCGGCGGTGCGCGGCAGCGATCTGGCGCGGCTGGCGGTTACGGTCAAGGCCGGCTCGTTCCGCACCGATCCGGGCCTGCCGCTGGCCGACATCAGCTTCCAGTGGAACAGCCTCAGCGAGGCCGCCGATGCGGCCGGCCAATCGCGGCGCATGTGCGGCATCCACTGGTCGCGCTCCGACCTGGGCGGCCGCAGCCTGGGCAAGCGCGTGGGCCAGACGGTGGCGGCCAAGGCCGCGGCGCTGTTTCGCGGCAGCTACTGAGGCCGCGGCCGCCAGGTCGCGCGCGCCGGGCGACTTGAAGGCGGGCTTTGGGGCAGCCGTAACGCGTCAAGAATGATTCTTATTATGATGCGGGCTGCCCGCCGACCCGGTCGGTTGTTTCATCCCGGAGCCCTGCACATGCCCTGCCCCCCGTTCAAGCCCTCCACCCTGGCCGCCGTGGTGCTGGCCCTTGCCAGCCTGGGTGCCCAGGCCCAGGACAAGGTGCTCAACCTCTACAGCGCGCGCCACTACCAGACCGACGAGGCGCTGTACGCCAACTTCACCAAGGCCACCGGCATCCGCATCAACCGCATCGACGGTGACGATGCCGGCATCCTCACGCGGCTGAAGAACGAGGGCGCCTCGAGTCCGGCCGACGCGGTGCTGCTGGTCGACGCGGCGCGGCTGTGGAAGGCCGAGTCCGAAGGCCTGTTCGCGCCGGTGAAGTCGGCCGTGCTCGAGGCCCGCATCCCGGCCACGCTGCGCGGCAAGGACAACGGCCAGGGCCCGTCGTGGTTCGGCTTCTCGACCCGCGCCCGCGTGGTGGTCTACAACAAGGCCACGGTCAAGGCCGACGAGGTCGACACCTACGCCGAGCTGGGCGAGCCCAAGAACAAGGGCCGGGTGTGCACCCGCTCGGGCTCGCACCCGTACAACCTGTCGCTGTTCGGCTCGGTGCTCGAGCATGTCGGCCCCGAGAAGACCGAGGCCTGGCTGCGCGGCCTGGTGGCCAACATGGCGCGCGCGCCCAAGGGCGGCGACACCGACCAGATCAAGGCCGTGGCTACCGGCGAATGCCAGGTGGCGCTGACCAACAGCTACTACCTGGCCCGCCTGATGCGCTCGGACAAGCCCGAAGACCGCGAGGTGGTGCAGAAGATCGGCGTGGTGTTCCCCGACCAGCAGGGCGCCGGCACGCATGTCAACGTGGCCGGTGGCGCGGTGGCCGCCCATGCCAAGAACCGCGTGGCCGCGGCGCAGTTCCTCGAGTACCTGGCCAGCGACGAGGCGCAGGGCTACTTCGCCAACGGCAACAACGAGTGGCCGGTGGTGCGCAGCGTCAAGCCGGCCAACCCGGCGCTCGAGGCGCTGGGCAGCTTCAAGCAGGAAGCCGTGCCGGTGGCCGCGGTGGGCGCCAACCAGGCCCGCGTGCAGCAGATGCTGGACCGCGTGGGCTACAAGTAAGCCGCCGCCGGCCGCGTGGCCGGCACCGCCGGCGCCCGGGCCTCGGCCCGGCGCCGGCCGATGGTGCGCGACAGCAGCACCACCGGCAGCAGGCCCACTGCCACGATGGCCAGCGATGGCAGCGCAGCCTCGGCCAGACGCTCGTCGCGCGCCAGGTTGTAGCCCACCACGGCCAGCGTGTCGCTGCCGAAGGGCCGCAGCAGCAGCGTGGCGGGCAGCTCCTTCATGGTGTCGACGAACACCAGCAGCGCCGCCGTCCAGGCCGAGCGCGACAGCAGCGGCAGGTGCACGCCGAAGAACAGCCGCAGGCGCCCGGCCCCCAAGACGCGCGAGGTCTCGTCCATCGAACGCGGCAGCCGGGTGTAGCCCGACTCCACGCTCTGCAGCGCCACCGCCGAAAAGCGCACCAGGTAGGCAAACAGCAGGCCGGCCAGCGTGCCGGTGAACAGCGCCGCAATGCCCGACGCCGGCCAGTGCGCCTGCAGCCAGGCCACCGGCAGCAGGATGCCCAGCGCCACCACCGCGCCCGGCACCGCATAGCCCAGCTGCAGCACCCGCACGCCCAGCCTGAACAGGCGGCCGCCACCCTCGGCCGGGCCGCGCCGCGGCAGGCGCAGCGCAAAGCCCACCGCCAGCGCCAGCAGCGTGGCCATGGCCGCCGCCATGGCCGCCAGCTGGAAGCTCGACCAGGCCCACTGCGCAAAACGCGCCAGCGGCAGACCGGCCAGGTTGCCCATGGCTTCGCGCCACAGCATCACGCACAGCCAGGCGGTGGGCAGCACGAAGCCCAGCAGCACCGGCAGCGCGCAGCCGAACGTGAGCGCCCAGCGCGCCGCGCCGGGCAGCGTGATGGCACGCAGCTCGCCCGCGGCCGACTGGCCGTGCCGGCTGCCCGCAAAGCGCATGCGCGACTGCGCCTGGCGCTCGGCCGCCAGCAGCAGGGCCACCGCCACCAGCAGCATCGAGGCCAGCTGGGCGGCCGCGGTGGCGTCGTTCATCGACAGCCAGGCGCGGTAGATGCCGGTGGTGAAGGTGGACAGGCCGAAGTACGAGCCCACGCCGTAGTCGGCCAGGGTCTCCATCAGCGCCAGGGCGGTGCCGGCCACGATGGCCGGGCGCACCAGCGGCAGCGCCACATCGCGGATGCGCCGCACCAGGCCGGCACCGAGCAGGCGCGCGGCCTCCAGCGGCTGGGCGGCGGCCTCGGCCAGCGCGGCGCGGGTGAGCAGGTACACGTAGGGGTACAGGCACAGCACGAACAGCAGCACCGCGCCCCACAGGCTGCGCACATCGGGCCACAGCGCGCCCTGCCAGCCGAAGGCCGCGCGCAGCGCCACCTGCAGCGGGCCGCTGAACTGCAGCGCATCGGTGTAGGCATAGGCCAGCACATAGCCCGGCATGGCCAGCGGCAGCAGCAGGGCCCACTCGAACAGCGCCCGCCCCGGAAAGGCAAACATCGCCACCGCCACGGCACTGGCCACGCCCAGCAGCACCACCCCCAGCGCCACGCCGGCCGCCAGGCCCAGCGACTGCGCCACATAGCCCGGCAGCACCGTTTCGGCCTGGTGGCGCAGCACGGCCAGCGCCGCGGCGTCAAAGCTCAGCCAGGCGGCCAGCACGGTCAGCACCGGCAGGGCCAGCAGCAGGCACAACAAGGTCAGCAGCCTGCGCATGCGGGATCGAGAGTGTGAGAACGAACGCGAAGCATTCTGGGTCAAGAGGGCGTCGATATCATAGGAGCATGTCCCTTCACCTCGACGGCGTGAGCGTGCACTACGGCAGCGGCCCGGGCCGCCACGAGGCCGTGTCGTCGGTATCGCTGAACCTCGCGGCCGGCCAGATCGGCGTGCTGCTGGGCCCCTCGGGCTGCGGCAAGACCTCGCTGCTGCGCGCCGTGTGCGGGCTGGAACAGGCCACGCAGGGCCAGGTGCGCCTTGGTGGCCAGGTGCTGGCCGATGCCGACAGCGGCCTGCATGTGCCGCCCGAGCAGCGCCAGGTGGGCCTGGTGTTCCAGGACTACGCGCTGTTTCCGCACCTCAGCGTGGCCGACAACATCGCCTATGGCCTGCATGCGCTGCCGCGCGCGCAGCGCCGCGAGCGGGTGCAGCAGATGCTGGCGCTGGTGGATCTGGCGCAGGCCGGCGCGCGCATGCCGCACCAGCTGTCGGGCGGCCAGCAGCAGCGCATCGCCCTGGCCCGGGCGCTGGCACCGGCACCACGGCTGCTGCTGCTGGACGAGCCCTTCTCCAGCCTGGATGTCGACCTGCGCGAGCGCCTGGCGCACGAGGTGCGTGCCATCCTCAAGCAGCACGGCACCACCGCGCTGGTGGTCACCCACGACCAGCTCGAGGCCTTTGCGCTGGGCGACCTGATCGGCGTGATGAACCACGGCCGCCTCGAGCAGTGGGACAGCGCCTATGCGCTGTATCACCGGCCGACCAGCCGCTTCGTGGCGCAGTTCATCGGCCATGGCGTGTTCGCGCCGGCACGCATCGTGGCGCATGGCGGCGGCTACCGGGTGGAGACCGCGCTGGGCGTGCTCAAGGACATCGCCGACCAGCCGCCAGCGCAGGGTGTCGCCGACCACGAGTGCGAGGTGCTGCTGCGCGCCGACGACGTGGTGCACGACGACGACAGCCCGATGATGGCGCGCATCGAGCGCAAGGCCTTTCGCGGTGCCGAGTACCTGTACACGTTGCGCCTGGCCAATGGCGAGCCGCTGCTGGCCCTGGTGCCCTCGCACCACGACCACCCGGTGGGCGAGTGGATCGGCGTGCGCCCGCAGGTCGACCATGTGGTCACCTTCGACAAGCCCAGCCGCGGCTGCGGCCCCGGCGGCCCCGGCGCCAAGCCGGGCTGAGCGGCTGAGGCCGCGGCGCCGCCACCCGGCCCCGGCCAGGCACCCAGGCCAGAATGAGCCATGCCCCAAGCGCTGGACATCCGCCTGCTGTACCTGATCGCCATGCTCACCGCGCTGCTGCTGGCGCTGGCCATGCACCTGGTGCACCGGCTCAAGCCCGGCGCACCGGGCGTGCGCTCGTGGCAGCTGGGCTCGGCCATCGGCGCGTTGGGCTTTGCGCTGGTGGCGCTGCGCGGCCTGATGCCCGATGCGCTGACCATCGTGCTGGCCAATGGCCTGGGCGTGCTGGGCACGGCGCGCCTGCTGCGCGGGCTGCGCGAGGCGCTGGGCCAGGCGCCGCAGCGCCGGGTCGAGCAGCTGGCCACCGCGGCCACGCTGGCGCTGTGCCTGTACTTCACGCTGGTCGAGCCCGACTTCAATGCGCGCGTGCGCGGCGTGTCGGCGGTCTACATCCTGCTGGCGCTGCATGCGCTGGGCCTGCTGTTCGGCCGCGTCGCCAGCGCCGATGCCAACCCCTGGTGCTGGCGCGTCATCGGCCTGGTGGTGGCGGCCGCCGGCATCGGCCATGGCCTGCGCCTGCTGGGCGCGGACGCCCCGGCGGCCAGCGGCGCCGCGCTGCTGCGCCAGCGCAGCGGCCACGAGGCGCTGCTGCTGGCCACGCTGGCGGTGAGCCATGTCACGCTGATCTTCACGCTGGTGTTCGTGATGGCCAGCCGGGTGATCGGCTCGCTGAGCGCCAGCGAGGCCCTGCAGCGCGCGCTGGTGCAGCGCCTGCGCGCCAGCGAGCAACAGCTCGAGACCCTGGTGGCGCAGGCGCCGATGGCGATCGCCATGCTCGACCACGAGCTGCGCTACATCGTCGCCAGCAGCGCCTGGCAGCGCCGCATGCTGGGCGCCGAGCAGCCGCTGGCCGGCCACCGCATCGGCAGCCACCGGCGGGTGCAGCTGCCGCGCCAGTGCCTGGGCGCGCACCAGCGGGTGATGGCCGGCGAGACGGTGTCGGGCGAATCCGAACCGCTGCAGTTCGACGACGAGGCGCCGCGCCTGTTCGACTGGAGCGCCTCGCCCTGGCGCGGGCCCGACGGCACGGTGGGCGGCCTGATCCTGTGCGTGGAGGAGGTCACCGCGCGAGAGCAGGCGATCACCGCGCTGCGCGAGTCGAACTCCAAGTTCACCTCGGTGTTCGAGACCGGCCTGGTGGGCATGGCCATCAACGCCCTGCCCGATGGCCGCTTTCTCGACATCAACGACGCCTGGCTGAGCCTGCTGGGCTACCGCCGCGACCAGATCGTGGGCCGCAGCGGCGGCGAGCTGCAGCTGTGGCTCGACCCGCGCCAGCGCAGCCAGGCCCTGGACACGCTGATGCGCGAAGGCCGCGTGAGCGCCGTGCAGGCGCGGCTGCGCCACGCCGACGGCCATGCGCTCGATGCGCTGTTCTCGGCCAACCTGGTGCAGACCGACGAGCGCCAGATCTTCGTCAGCATGCTGGCCGACGTGTCGGCACTGAAGGACGCCCAGCGCTCGCTGCAGGCCCAGAAGGACGACCTGGAGCACACCGTGGCCGAGCGCACCCGCGACCTGGCGCTGGCCCGCGACGCGGCCGAATCGGCCAACCGCGCCAAGAGCGCCTTCCTGGCCAACATGAGCCACGAGATCCGCACCCCGCTCAACGGCATCCTGGGCATGGCCTACCTGGTGCGCCACTCGGGCATTGCGCCGGCCCAGCAGCAGCGCCTGGCGCAGCTGGAAGGTGCCGGGCGCCACCTGCTGCAGGTGATCAACGACGTGCTCGACCTGTCCAAGATCGAGGCCGGCGGCATGCAGCTCGAGCAGCGGCCGTTTCTGGCCGACGAGCTGGAGGCCCTGGTCAGCGCGGTGGCCATGCCGCTGGCCGCCGCCAAGGGCCTGCGCCTGGGCATCGACCTGGGCGCGATCCCGCCCACGCTGGTGGGCGACAGCGGCCGCCTGGCGCAGGCGCTGATCAACCTGCTGTCCAACGCCATCAAGTTCACCGAGCAGGGCCGCGTGAGCCTGCTGGGCCTGCTGCGCGAGATGGATGCCCAGGGCTGCGAGCTGGTGTTCGAGGTCAGCGACAGCGGCATCGGCATGGACGAGACGCAGCTGGCGCGCATCTTCAAGCCCTTTGGCCAGGCCGACAGCTCGGTGACCCGGCGCTACGGCGGCACCGGCCTGGGCCTGGTGATCACCCGCCACCTGGCCGAGATGATGGGCGGCAGCCTGACCGTGAGCAGCCGGCCCGGCGTCGGCAGCCGCTTCAGGCTGAGCGTGCGCCTGGGCCTGCCGCCGCTGGGCAGCGGCCAGCCGGCCGTGGCCCAGCCCGACCTGCAGCAGGCGCGCGGCGCCGAGGCGCAGCTGCGCCGGCTGCTGGCCGGCCGCCCGCTGCTGGTGGTGGAGGACGACCCGCTCAGCCGCCGCTTCATGGCCGACCTGCTGGCCGACATGGGCCTGGCCTTCGACATTGCCGAGGACGGCGCCCAGGCCGTGGCGCTGTGCGCCCAGCGCGCCTATGCCGCGATCCTGATGGACCTGCACATGCCCACGCTGGGCGGTGCCGAGGCGGCACGCCACATCCGCGCCCTGCCCGGCCACCGCGCCACGCCGCTGCTGGCGGTGACCGCCGATGCCGGCGAGCAGCCGCGCGACGACTGCCTGCGCGCCGGCTTCGACGCGGTGCTGCACAAGCCGCTGGAGCCGGCGCGCCTGGTCGAGGCCCTGACCCGCGCCGTGGCGCCGGCGGCGGCCGCAGGCGGCTGAGCCGAGGCGGGCTCAGCTGCGCCGGGCGTACACCCGGTGCTCGTAGACCGCCGTCTCCAGCGCCATGTAGCCGGTGAACGAGGCCGCATCGGCAAAGGGCAGGATCTGCGTGGCCCAGAAGCCGCCCACGCCGTTGCGCCGGTCGATCCAGTAAAACAGGTTGGCCAGGCCGGCCCAGCCCAGCGCACCGGCGGGCCGGCCGGTGGGCGCCGTCTCGTCGTTGATCATGAACGGCAGCGACCACGACTTGCGCTGGCCCGGAAAGAACTCGGCATCGTTGGACAGCGACGGGATCACGCCCGGCAGCAGCGTGACCTTCAGCGCCGCGTTCACCTTGGCCAGGTGGTTCTGCTCGGCCAGGCGCACGGTGTCGGCCTTGAGCACCTGGCCCAGCTCGCCGCGGCCGTCGTTGAGCCACATGCGGATGAAGCGCATGTAGTCGCCCACCGTGCCGTACAGGCCGTGGCCGCCCATGTCGACCTCGGGTGGCGAGGGCAGCTCGAAGTCCATGGCCGTGAGCGAGCCGTCGGCATGGCGCGCATGCATGCCGGCCAGGCGCGCGCGCAGCCTGTCGTTCAGCGCGAAGCTCATGTCGCGCATGCCGAGCGGATCAAAGATGCGGCTTTGCAGCACCTCGCCCAGCCGCCGGCCGGTGATGCCCTCCACCACCTGGCCCACCCAGTCGATGTTGGTGCCGTAGGTCCACTGCGTGCCGGGGTCGAACAGCAGCGGGGTCATCAGCGCCGCCTTGCTGCAGGTGATGACGCTGGGCTGGCCCTTTTGTTCGGCCAGGCGCAGGTAGGTGGCATTGAAGAAGTCGTAGCCGAAACCACCGGTGTGGGTGAGCAGCTGGCGCGTGGTGGGCACGCTGCGCGGCGCGCGCAGCACGGGCTCGCCGCGCTCGTCGAAGCCCTCGATGACCTGCAGCCGGGCGATGTCGGGCGCGTAGCGGCTGGCCGGCGCATCGAGGTCGAGCCGGTCCTCCTCCATCAGCTGCAGCGCCGCGGTGGCGGTGATGGCCTTGGTGGTGGAAAACAGCGCAAAGGCGTCGTCCAGCGCCATCGGCGTGCGGCCGTCGCTGCGGCGCACGCCGGCCACGCCTTCGTAGAGGTTGCGCTCGCGGTCGGTGACCATGGCCACGACGCCGGGCACGCCCGGACTGGCGCTGACCACGCCCTGCAGGATCTGGTCGGCGGCTTGCTGGAAACGGGTGTTCATGTCGGCAACTCCTGGGTGGGTGTCCATGCGGGTGGTGCTCACTGCATCTCGAAGCCGGGGTAGCCCGCGGCGGCCACCTCGGCGCACTTCTGGCGGTAGGTGCCCACGCCGCCGGTGTACGACAGCACGCGCCGCGGCTTGCCCGGCACGTTGGAACCCAGGTACCAGGAGTTGGTCTTGGAGATCAGCGTGGCATTGGCCGTCTCGTCGTGGTGCGCCACCCAGGCGTCTTCGGCGGCGCGGGTGGGCTCGATCAGGCGCTTGCCATGGGCGCGCATGTGGGCGATGCAGGCGCTGATCCACTCGGTCTGCTGCTGCAGGCAGGTGGTCATGTTGCACAGCGCGGCCGAGGGCGCCAGCGGCACGGCGGTGGTGAACAGGTTGGGGTAGCCGTGCACCTGCAGGCCCATGGTGGTGCGGATGTCGCGGCCCCAGTCGGCCTTCAGCGAGCGCCCGCCACGGCCGCGGATGTCGATGCGCGTGAGCGCGCCGGTGCCGGCGTCAAAACCGGTGGCCAGGATGATCACGTCGAGTTCGTGCACCGTGCCGTCGGCCAGCTCGATGCCTTGCGGCACGACGCGCGCGATGGCGTTGTGCTTGACGCTCACCGCCTCGACATTGGCGCGGTGGTACACCTCGAGGTAGCGGCTTTCCAGCGGCACGCGGTGGGTGCCGAAGCCGTAGTCGCCGGGGATCAGCAGCTCGCACAGGCGCGGGTCTTCGAGCCGCGCGCGCATCTTGCCGCGCACGAACTCCGACACCTCGGCATTGACCGCCTCGTCGAAGAACATCTCGCCAAACGAGGCCAGCCACAGCTTGAGCGAGCCGTTGGCGTGGATCTCCTCCAGCCGTGCCCGGCGCTGCGCCGGCGTGCAGTCGGCCCAGGCCACGCTGAAGTCGTACTCGAAGCCGGTGAAGGTGTTGGGCAGCGTGGCCTTCAGTTCCTCGAAACGCGCCTTGTACGCGGCCACGTCGTCGGCGCTGTACTGCGGGTTCTTCATCGGCAGCACGTACTGCGGCGTGCGGATGAAGACCTTGAGCTGCCCCACCTGGCTGGCGATGGTCTGGATGACCTGGATGCCGGTGGCCCCGATGCCCACCACGCCCACCCGCTTGCCGGCCAGATCGACCTTCTGCTTCGGCCAGCGCGAGGTGTGGAAGATCGGGCCCTGGAAGCTCTCCTGCCCTTCAAACACCCGCTCCATCGGTGCCGACAGCATGCCGCCGCAGGTGACCAGGAACTGCGTGTCGATGACCTCGCCGCCATCGGTGTGCACCGTCCAGCGGCCGCTGTGCTCGTTGAAGTGCGCGGCGGTGATGGTGGTGTTGAACTGGATGTCGCGGCGCAGGTCGAGCGTGTCGGCCACGTAGTGCATCCAGCGCTCGATCTCGGGCTGCTCGGGAAAGCGCGCGCTCCAGCTCCAGCCCTTGTACAGGTCTTCGGAGAACAGGTACTGGTAGATGTAGCTCTCGCTGTCGAACTTGGCGCCGGGGTAGCGGTTCCAGTGCCAGGTGCCGCCCACGTCGGCGGCGTTGTCGTAGGCGCGCACGTTCAGGCCCTGGGCGCGCAGCTGGTGCAGCTGGTACAGGCCGGCCACGCCGGCACCGATGATCAGCGCGTCGAGCCGCCGGCTGGCCGGGGCGGGGGATGGGTTCGGGGTGTTCATCGACAGTCTCCTAGGCTTCAGGACAGCGGCACCGCAATGCCGGTTGCGGCGCTCGGTTCGCACGGTAGGCGGCGCCCCCCGGTGCGGTCTTGAAGAAAGGGAACAGTTCGTTGAACGATCCGGCGCGCGCGGCCTGGGGCTTACCCGGCACGCGCGGCGCGGCGCCGGCTCAATGCTGCTGGCGGTACTGCCCGGGCGTGCAGCCCAGCCGCGCGCGGAACATGCGCGTCATGTGCGCCTGGTCGGCAAAGCCGGCCGCGGCCGCCACCTCCTTGAGCGACAGGTCGCCCGCGCGCAGCAGGGCCTGGGCGCGCTGCACGCGCCGCTCCACCACGTAGGCATAGGCCGAGCAGTTCAGCGTGCGGCGCAGGTGGCGGTTGAGTGTCCACACGCCCATGCCCAGGGCCTGGGCCAGGTCGTCGAGCGTGATCGCGCCGTGCAGGTGGCCGTCGACATAGGCCTCCAGCCGCGCCAGCTCGCGCTCGCTCAGCCGGCCCGGCGCGGCCGCCGCCTTGAACTGGCAGCTGGCATAGCCGCGCAGCAGGTGCACGGCCATCTGCACCGCCAGCGCCTCGGCATACAGCGGCCCGCCCATGCCCTGGTGCATGGCCTCGCGCGTGACCTCGGCGGCAATGTGGCCCAGCACCGGATCATGGCCGCGCAGCACGTCGTGCAGCTGCACCTCCGACACCTCCTTGCCCTGCATGTCGCCGGCCACGCGGCACATCAGCGCCTCGGTGAGGTAGACATGCGAGACCTCCAGATCCTCGGTCCAGTGCCAGTGCGAATCGGCCGAGCGCGACAGCAGCGAAAAATGCCCCGGCGCGCAGGTGGTGCGGGTCCAGCGGCCGTCGATCTGGCGGTCCATCGGCGTCAGGCCCTGGCGGTAGTGCACGATCAGAAAGCACTCCAGTGGCGGAATCTCCACGTCCTGGCCGTGGTAGTGGTAGCTGCGCTGGGCCACGCCCTTCCAGCCCAGCGTGTCGCTGGCGCTCAGGATGTCGCCGGGCACCCACAGCGGCAGCTCGGCCACGGTGATCAGGCCACGCTCGAAGCGGTGCGGCTCGGGCGCGGTGTGGGAGATCGCTGCGGGTTTCATGCGCCCTCCTGCGGCAAAGGCGTGGCGTGGCGTGGCGGCTGCCGGCTGAGGCCCCGGTGCGCCGGGGATCGAATTGCATGGGTTTCCGCAGCGCGCCGCCATCGGCATTCACCCGGTGCGCCCGCTGCGCGTCGTGGGGGGCGCAGCGCGGCGCTGTGGCGTGTTGGCGCAGTGGCCGGCGCCAACGCCGCAGCGCGCGGCCGTGACCGAGAATCGGGCCATGAAATCTCCCCCCCGCCTGCAGGTGCTGATCGACGAGGGCCTGATCGACGGCGTGACGCGCCAGCTGAAAAGCGGCAAGGAAGCCGATGTCTACGTGGTGCGCGTGGGCGACGACACGCTGGCCGCCAAGGTCTACAAAGAGGCGCAAAAGCGCGGCTTTCGCCAGGCGGTGGATTACACCGAGAACCGCAAGGTGCGCAACAGCCGCCAGGCGCGCGCCATGGCCAAGGGCACGCGCTACGGCCGCGAGCAGCAGGAAGCCGCCTGGCAGAGCGCCGAGGTCGATGCGCTGTACCGCCTGGCCGCGGCCGGTGTGCGCGTGCCGCGGCCGATCAACTTCCACGAGGGCGTGCTGCTGATGGAGCTGGTGGTCAATGCCGCGGGCGACGCCGCGCCGCGCCTGAATGACCTGCAGTTCAGCCCCGCCGATGCACAGCGCCACCACGATGCGCTGGTGCGCGAGGTGGTGCGCATGCTGGCCGCCGGCGTGGTGCACGGCGACCTGTCCGAGTTCAACATCCTGCTGGCCGCCGACGGCCCGGTGATCATCGACCTGCCGCAGGCGGTGGACGCCGCCGGCAACAACCATGCGCCGCGCATGCTGATGCGCGACGTGGACAACCTGCGCCGCTTCTTCGGCCAGTTTGCGCCCGCGCTGCTGGCCACGCGCTACGGGCCCGAGATCTGGTCGCTGTATGCCGGCGGCCTGCTGCAGCCCGACACGCCGCTGACCGGCCGCTACCAGCCCCAGGCCGGCGCGGTCGACCTGGGCGCCGTGCTGCGCGAGATCGAGGACGCCCGGCGCGAGGAGACCGAGCGCCTGCAGCGCCTGATGTGACCCCACCGGCCATGGCCCCGGCGCTGAAGTACCTGCAGGGCTACCCGCCGGCCTTGCTGGCCCAGGTGCGCGCGCTGATCGACGCCGGCCGCCTGGCCCAGGTGGTGGCCGAGCGCCACCCCGAGCCCAACCTGATCCGCAGCGAGCGCGCGCTGTACGAGCATGTCAGCGAGATGAAGGCGCGCCACATGCGCAGCGCGCCACCGCTGGCCAAGGTGGTGTTCGACCCGCAGCTGCACATCCTGAAGAACGCGCTGGGCACGCACACCGCGGTGTCGCGCGTGCAGGGCCGCCGGCTCGAGGCGCGGCGCGAGATCCGCATCGCCACGCTGTTCAAGGACGCGCCGGCCAGCTTCATGCGCATGATCGTGGTGCACGAGCTGGCGCACCTGAAGGAGCGCGAGCACGACAAGGCCTTTTACGCGCTGTGCCGGCACATGGCGGCCGACTACCACCAGCTCGAGTTCGACCTGCGGCTGTGGCTCACCGCGCAGGAGCTGCCGGGCGCCGGCCCGGCGCAGGCCGCCGCGGCGGCAGGCCACGCCAGCGGCATCCAGCCCGGCACCTTGCAGGCCTACCGCGAAACCGACTACCGGGTGCAGGGCCCGGTGCCGTTCACGCTGCGCATCGGCGAGCCCAGCGCGGCGCTGGCCGCGGCCCACGCCCGCCACGGCGTTGATTGCAGCGCCTATGTCAGCGCCTGCAACCCGCTGGGCCGGCCGCTGGGCGAGCGCGACAACGCCGAGCGCCATGCCGCGCTGGGCCGCGAGCTGGCCGACCGCGGCCTGGCCAGCCTGCCCGGCATTGGCCAGCACCCCACCGGCGACTGGCCGGGCGAGCCCAGCCACCTGGTGTTCGGGCTCGACTGCGAGGCGGCACGCCGGCTCGGCCAGCGTCTGGCGCAAAACGCCATCGTCTGGTGCGGCGCCGACGCCGTGCCGCGGCTCGAACTGCTCAGGTAGCGGCTGCGCCCGCCAGCGCGCCACCCGGCGGCGGCTGCGCCCGCCGGCTCGCCATCCGGCGGCGGCGCGCCTACTTGCCCGCGTTCGGAAAAAACAGCTGCTCGCCGCCGATCTTGTAGCCCGCGATCTGGGCCTGGCCGGCCGGCGAGACCACCCAGTCGGCAAACTGCTGGGCCAGTGCCCGCTTCACATGGGCATGGCGGGCCGGGTTGACCCCCATCACGCCGTACTGGTTGAACAGGCGCGCATCGCCCTGCACCAGCACCGCCAGCTCGCCACGGTTCTTGAAGCTGAGCCAGGTGCCGCGGTCGGTCAGCACATGGCCGTTCAGCGAGGCGGCCATGTTCAGCGCCGGGCCCATGCCGCAGCCGCATTCCTTGTAGCCGGCCGGGCGTGTGGCGGCCAGATCGATGCCGGCCGCCTTCCAGTAGCGCAGCTCGGCGGCGTGGGTGCCGCTCTTGTCGCCACGCGAGACAAAGGCCGCCGGGCTGGCCGCCAGCTTCTTCAGCGCGCCCAGCACGTCGCCGCCGCCCAGGCCCAGCGGATCGCTGCGGGGGCCGACCACGACGAAGTCGTTGTACATCACCGGCAGGCGCCTGAGGCCGAAGCCGTCGGCCACGAACTTCTCCTCGGCCGCCTGGTCGTGCACGAACACCACATCGGCATCGCCGCGGCGCGCCATGTCGAGCGCCTGGCCGGTGCCCAGCGCCACCACCCGCACCTCGATGCCGCTGGCCGCCTTGAAGGCCGGCAGCAGGTGGGTGAACAGGCCGCTCTGCTCGGTGGAGGTGGTGGAGGCCATCACGATGTGCGGCGCCTGGGCCCGGGCCGCCGGCGCCATGCCCAGGCCTGCAGCGGCCAGCACACCGGCCATGGCCCACCCGGCCGCCCATCGCCCCAGTTTTCGCCCCGGCTGTCGCCTCGACACCATCGCGTACTCCCCAAGCATCCGGCGCCACCGCCGGTCGGCGCGGATTCTTGCGAGTTCGCGGCCTGGCGGCGATATGTTCGGCGCTGCATAGTCGGGCGCAGGCCGTCTGGCCGGCGCGCCCGCCGCGGCCATCAACCCAGGGTGATGCCGAGCTGCCGCGCACCACCGGCCAGGGCGCCGCGCAGCGTGTGCACCGCCACCTCGGCCGCGCCGGTACGGTAGGGATTGGCCCCGCGCACAAAGGCCAGCGGCTGGCCATCCAGCGTGATGGCCAGCGGGCCATGGCCCAGCGGGCCGACGCGGTAGACGATCTCGACCTCGATGCCGTCCAGCAAGGGCAGGCGCGCGCGCAGGCCGTCGAGCTCGGGCGGCAGCACCGGGTCGAAGACCAGGGTGGCGGCCTCGCGGCGCACGCCCAGCAGGTGGCCGATGACCAGGCCGATGGCGATGCCCGGGCCGCTGGAGTAGACGCGCCAGCCGCCGTCCAGCGCCACCTCGCCGCGGGCAATGCGCGGGTAGTCGCGCTGGGCCTCGTAGCGGTCGGCAAAAGCCGCGTCCGAGCTCGAGTAGTAGCAGTTGGCCTGGCGGCGCGTGGCCTGCGGCAGCCGTGCCGGCAGATCGATCGGGTGGATCAGCGCCAGGGCCGCCCAGAAGCGCCGGGCCTCGCCCAGGTGGGCCAGGGCCTCGGCCCAGCGCAGATGGGCATGGGTGTACATCACGCCGATCTCGCGGCCGAAGAAGGCGCTGCTCTCGGCGCGCTGGAACAGCTGCTCGGGGCCGCCGCGGTAGGGCATGGGCCGGTCGAACAGGCGTGCGCCGTCGGGCCCGCTGAGCTGGGCCTCCACCCGGGCCAGGTGGGCGCGGGCCTGGTCGGCGCTGAGCATGTCCTCCAGCATCGCGTGCATCATCGGCAGCAGGCTGGCCTGCACGCCGGTCAGCGCATCGGCCGGATGCAGCAGCGGCTGCGGCGCCTGCCCGGGCGTGAACAGCACATAGCCGGCCACCACGCCGTCGATCAGCAGCAGGCGCTGGAAATCGGCGCGCACCGCGGCGGCCTCGGTGGCAAAGGCGCGCGCCTCGTCGGCGCGGCCCAACGCCTGCAGGGCGCGGGCCAGGGTGCCGAGGGTCTGGTGGTGCAGGGTCACGGTCCAGGCGCTGCACAGGTGCTCGCGCAGCGCCGGATCGGCGGGCTGCAGCGAGTCGTTCCAGTCGCCATGGCCGTAGGCGGCCAGCGCCGTGCCCTGGATGCGCCGGCCGGCAATCACCGCCAGCGCGCGCTGCACATGCTGCCAGACGGTGCCGGTCTCGGCGGTGGACGCGTCGCTGGCGTGATAGGCCACCGGCGTGTCGAGCAGGCCGGCGTCGCCACTGGCCAGCAGGTAGCGCGCCAGGCCCAGCAGCGGCCAGAACACGATGTCGCCATGCGCGTCGCCGGCGCGGATGTGGCGCTCGCGCTCGAAGAACATGAACCACTGCGGCCAGTCGCCGTCCACCGCCTGGGCGGCAAACACGCGCAGCAGCAGATCGCGCACCGGCGCGGTCTGGCCCAGCGCCAGCAGCATCTCCAGCGGGCCCTGGCACACATCGCGCGTGCCCCAGCCGCCGCCCGAGAACTGCTCGAGCCCGCGCGGCGACAGGTAGTGCACCAGCGCGTTGTGGCGGTACCAGGGCAGGATCTCGGCCAGCTGCGCCAGCGCCTGCGCCGCCGCGCCCTGGCCCGGCGGCTGCAGCTGCGGCAGCGGCAGATCGAGCGCCGGCACGCCGGTCTCGGCCAGCAGCTCGCCGCGCAGCAGCAGCCCGGCCTGCCGGCTGGCCTCGAGCCGCAGGCACACGAAGGGCGCTCCACGCGGGGCGCCATCGGCATGCAGCAGGCCATCGCCACCCACCTCGGCCAGCAGCGTGCCCGGCATCGGCTCGATGACGAAGCGGCCCTGCGCAAAACGCGCGTGCAGCTCGCTGCCGGCCGGCACCGGCACCACCACGCCGGCCGCGCCGGGCTGCCACTGCCAGCCGATGGGCAGGGGCACCGCGCCATCGTCACCGGCCAGCGCCACCTGGTGCGACACCAGCCACTGCAGCGGCGGGCCCTGCAGCACCTGCAGCTGCAGGCTCAGCGCATGCGGGCGATGCTGCACGCCCGCGCCAACCTCGATCAGGCCGCCGGCGTGGCGGTACAGCCAGCGGCAGCGCCCGGCCTCGATGGCAAAGGCCGAGGGCGTGCCCAGCAGCTGCCAGGGCGCCGCCGCCGACTCGCGCACGAACACGCGCTGGCCACCGGCGCGAAACTGCCCCCAGCTGCCACGCTGGGTGGACAGGAAGCGGTTGATGCTGACATGGCCCTGGGTGAGCATCGAATGGAACACGCCGCTCATCCACACCGTGCTGGTGAGCGCCGCCTCGTCGGGCACGCCGTGGCGGCCGCTGCGCAGCAGATGGCCGTGCGGGCGCAGCACCTGCGCCTCCTTGGCCTGCAGCACCACATGGCAGGGGTCGTCGGCCGGGCCGCAAAAAAAGCTCAGCAAGGCGCCACCGGCGTCGTGCTCGGCATGGCGCCGCGCCGGGCCGAACAGGCCGTCGAGCTCGGCCCCGGCCAGCGCCTGGGTGGCCAGCAGCGCTGCGGTGCCAAACAGCGAGGCCTGGGCCGGTGGCCGCGGGTCGGCGGCAGCGGCCCACACCGGCGCCTGCGCCTCGGGCAGGGCCAATACGGCGTCCACCTCGGCCAGGTCGGCCGCGCCGCTGGCCGCCGGGTGATCGGCCCTGACCCGCATGAACAGGCCCAGCCGGCCCGCCTGGCCCGGCGCCAGGGTCAGTGGCGCCAGCTGCAGTGCGGCCAGTGCATGCTCGTGCTGCAGGCGCTGGCCGGGCAGGCCTTGGGCCACGCCCTGCGGCAGCTGGCCGGCACGCTGGGCGGCGCCCGCCACCTGGCGCAGATCGGTGGCATACGACAGCGCACCGTCCACCGACGACCACGGCGCCCCCAGCGCACCCATCAGCGCCCAGGGGTGGCGGCCGGCCACCGCCAGGTTCTGCCGCGCCGCCAGCACGGTGCCGCAGCGCAGGTGCTGCAGCGGCGCCAGATCGAGGTAATGGCTGACGTAGTGCTCGTTGAGCCGGATGCCGGCGTAGGCGCTCAGCCCCAGATCCTGCACCTGCAGCAGATCGACCGTGATCGGCGCCGGGCCGCTGTTGTGCAGCGCCAGGTGCCAGAACCAGGTGGCGGTGTCGCTGCTAGCACCGGCCACGCACTGCAGGCGCAGGTGCAGGGCCAGGCCCAGCCAGTGGCCGCACCAGTCGGCCCGGTGCGCGTCGTCGCCCGGCTGCAGCCGCAGCACGCCGCCCGGCCCCAGCAGGGCCGTGGCGGCCCGCGCCGCCGCGCCGCCATGGGTGTGGCGCAGCCACAGGTTGGCCGGGCCGGCTTCCAGCGCCTGGGCCATGAACAGGTTGACCGTGACGCCCAGCGCGTCGATGCGCTGCAGCGCGCCATGGCCGGCCAGCGTGATGTCCAGGCCGCCGCCGCCGTGCAGGTGGCGCAGGGGCGGTGGCGAGGTGACGGAAGGGATCGAGGCCATGGGCGGTGCGGATCGGTGGAAACGGAGATCGGGCCGGACGCAGCCGGTGGCTCAGCGCCGCACCTGGGCCAGCAGCCAGGGCTGCAGCGCGGGGTCGTTGTAGGCGGGGGTCCAGCTGTCGTGGCCGACGCCGGGGTAGACGATCAGCTCGGCCTGCCCGCCGCAGGCCTGCAGCGCCGCCACCGGCGCCTGCTGGGCGGCCAGCGGCACCACGCTGTCGGCGTCGCCATGGTAGGCGCGCACCGGCACCGCGCGGGCGGCGCACACCGTGCGCGCGTCGGCGTAGCCGCACACCGGCGCAATGGCCGCCAGATCCTGCGGATGGGCGGCGGCCCAGTCCCACACGCCGGCGCCGCCCAGGCTCAGGCCGCTGGCCAGCACCCGCGTGGCATCGATGTGCCAGCCCTGGCGCAAGGCGCCGAGCAGGGCATGCAGCGCGTCGGGCTGCCAGCGGCGGCCGGCGTCGAGCTGTGGCGAGCACATCAGCCACGGGTAGCTGCGGCCGGCCCGGGCATGCCGCGGCGGGCCGTGCGCGGCCACGCGCTCGAGTTCGCTCCCGCGCTCGCCCGAGCCATGCAGAAACACCAGCAGCGGCCAGGGCCGGCCCTGCGTCGCGTAGCCCGCGGGCTCGTAGAGCCAGCAGCGCACCGGCTCGGCCAGGCCGGGCACGGCCAGCGCCAGCGCGCGCTGGCTGCCGGCATGGGCGCTGGGTGGGGCCGGCGGCTCGAGCAGGGCGCAGCCGCCCGCCAGGGCGGGGGCTGACAGCAGCAGATGGCGGCGTTGCATCGTGGGGGGCTTTCAGCGTTGGGGCGGGCTGGCCGCCTTGGGGTCGGCCGGCTGGATCGGCTCGATTGGCTCGACCGGCCCGTTCAGCCCGATCAGCTCGATCTCCGCCGGCGGCGGCGGCAGCGGCAGCTCGCGCCGGGCCGGGTGCCAGTCGAGCAGGCGGCCCTGGTGGCGGGCCTGCGGCAAGGCGCCCTCGCCCGGCCAGGCCAGCACCAGCTGGCTGCCCGGCAGCGCGCGCGGCAGCTGCAGCAGCCAGCCACCGGCGCGCGGCTGCAGCTGCCAGTCCAGCAGGCCATGGGCGGTGCGCAGGCCCTGCACGCCCACCGGGGCCGCGGCGCGCCAGGCCGGCTGCACCCCGGCGCCGATGAGGATCTGCGGCCCGGGCCCGCGCTCGAAGGCCAGCAGGTCGAGCGCGGCGCGCACGTAGTCGGACGACACCCAGGCATGCGGCATGTCGCCCAGGAAGCGCGGCTCGCGCGCATCGGGCAGCACCACCTCGGCCCACTGGTTCCAGCCGGCCGGCCGCTGGTGACCGAAGAAAAAGCGCAGCAGCGCATGCGCGCGCCCGGGCTGGCCCAGGCGCAGCATGGCGCCCACGTTGCGCAGCTCGTAGGGGGTGTAGTCCTTCCAGGGCCGCTGGCCGTCGGCGCGGGCCTGGGCCTCCTGCCAGTAACGCTCAAAGGTGCCGGCCAGCAGCTCGGGCGGCAGCGCTGCCTGCGCCGGGCTCAGCGCCACGGTGGTGGCGCTGGGGTCGAAGTCGCCGCGGTCGGCCGCGCCGGCCACCCAGCCGATGCCGTGCCAGCGCGCACTGGCGCTCACCGACTGCATCAGCTCGCGCTCGAACTCGTCGCGTGCCGCGGCCCAGCGCGCGGCCGGCCCGGCCTGGCCCAGCGCCTGGGCAATGGCCACCGCGTCGTGGTAGCCGCGCAGCGCCCAGAAGTTGTCCCAGTAGGCATAGGCCGGCTTGTCGGCGTAGCCCTCGTGGCTGATCGATGGCGGCAGCAGCCCGAACAGGTGGGCGCGCGCCGGCGTCTGGAACCCGGGCCCGCGGCTCTGCTGGCGCAGCGCTTCGAGGTGGGCCACCACGCGCTGCACCTGCGGCCAGTGGCGCTGCAGCAGGCTGGCGTCGGCCGCGCCACCGCCATGGCGCCACAGCTCGGCCAGCATGAACAGGTACTGGCCATGGCTGTCGTTCTCGACCACCGGGTCGGCGCCGCGCGCGTCCACGCAGCAGGGCACCTTGCCCGATTCGAAGATGTGGCCGGCGTACCAGTCGACGAACTCGCGCGCCGGGGCCAGTTCACCCAGGCGCACCAGGCCGGCGACCATCATCGCGCCGTCGCGCACCCAGCTGCGGGCATAGCTGCGCGTGCCGGGCTGCAGCGCCGGGCCGTCGCGCGAGATCAGCATGTGGGCCAGCGCGCTGCGCAGCGTGTCGACCAGGGGCTGCGCCTCGGCCGGCACGCTGAAGTGCACGCGGTTCAGGCGCGCGCGCCAGTGCGCCGCAACGGCCTCGAAGCGCGCGTCGATCGCAGCGGGCGTGGGCGGCGCGGCGCCCGCCCGCCCCGGCGCCGGGCCCGCGGCCAGCGGCGCCAGCAGGCTGATGCTGCGCGACTCGCCCGGGGCCAGCTGCAGCGGCCACTGCATCAGCGCCGAGGCGCTGCGCGCGGGGTCGTGCAGCGTGCCCAGCGCGGGCGCGGCCAGCAGCGCATCGAGGCCCAGGCCGCCATCGGCCGGCAGGGCCGACACGCGCTGTGGCGCCGGCAGCAGGCGCAGCGGCGGGCGCTGGTCGATGGCCAGCGCGCCCGCGCGCCACTGCAGGCGCTGCACCGGCACCGCGCCGCCCGGGGTGGACAGGAACTGCTGCGGCGGATTCACCTGCCAGGGCCGTGCCGCCAGCAGCAGCGTGACGCGCTGCGGCTGGTGGCCGGTGTTGCGCACCGTGTAGCGCGCCAGCAGCGTGGGCGCGGTGGCCGGGCCGTCGGCCGCAGCCTCGATGTCGAGCGCCAGCCCGGGCGCCTGCCAGTGCACGCGCGGCATCGGCAGGTGCTGCTCGCGCAGCGTGTGCTGCAGCTGCGCCTGGGCCCAGCTGATGCGCTGCCCGTCGGCGCCCAGCAGCGCGGGCTCGAGGCTGGGGCCGGCGCGGCCCAGCTCGAGCGCGCCGTCTTCGCTGAGCAGGGCCGAACGCGCGCCGCCGCCGTCCACGCCCACCAGCGTCCAGTGGTTCTGCTGGCCGCGGTAGGCGCGCGGCAGGTCGCCGGCCGGCAGGGCCGCGGCCTGCTCGGCCAGCATGGCGTCCAGCGTGGGCCACTGCCTGGCGCTGCGCAGCGCCGGCTGCGGCCAGGCCTGCTGCGCCGGGCCGGCCGTGCGGCGCTGCAGGCGCAGCCAGCGCGCCTGCTGCTCGGGCAGGAACAGCGTGCTGAGCCCGCCGCGGCCCTGCCCGGCCTGCAGGCGGTGCAGCGTGCGCCAGCGCCGGCCGTCGTCGGACGCCAGCAGCCGCAGCGGCACCCGCGCGGCGCCCTCGGGCCAGGCCAGGGCCAGGCCGTTGAACTCGCGCAGCCGGCCGAAGTCCAGCGTCAGGTGCTGCGGCGTGGCCTGTTGCTGCGCCTCGGGCCAGACCGCCGGGTCGCTCTCGCGCGGCGTGAGTGCCAGCTGCGCCAGGCACAGGCGCCCCTGGCCACCGGCACCGGCACGGCCGGCGGCCACCACCAGCTCGATGGCCTGGGTGCGGCGCAGGCTGCGGTCGGCCAGCGGGCCCCAGGCAAATTCGACATGGCGGCGCCGGAAGTGCCAGTCACTCAGGCGCGCCGGCAGCCGCTGCGCCGGCCGGTTGACCCACCACACGTTGTCGCCGCTGGCGTCCACCCACTTGATCTGCACATCGTTGGTCGCGCCTTGGCCCTTCAGGCGGGCGCTGAAGCTGAACTCGGCCGGCCAGTCGAGCGGCAGCGTGCGGCGCATCACCGCATAGCCCGACACGCCGCGAAAGTGGTAGTGCAGGCACAGGCTGCCGTCGGCCGGGTCACGCGCCAGGCGGGCCTGCACCTGGTCGGAGGCGGTGGCCTGCCAGGGCGTGGCATCGCGCAGCGTGTCGAGCACGCCGGTGGCGGGCGTGGCGCCGCCGGTACGGGCCGGGCTGACGCTGCGCCCGTCCGCCGCGGCCAGTGCCATGCCGGCCGCCCCGGCCAGCAGCAGCGCGGCGCTTGCACGTGTCAGGGCCAGGGGTCTCATCCCTTCACGCTGCCCATCAGCAGGCCTTGCAGGTACTGGCGCTGCAGCAGCACGAACAGCAGCAGCACCGGCAGCACCGTGACCACGGCGCCGGCCATCATCAGCTCGGTGTCCTGCACATGCTCGCGCGACAGGCCGGCCAGGGCCACCGGCAGGGTCTGCAGCTCGCGGTCGGTGAGCACGATCAGCGGCCACATGAAGTCGTTCCAGGCGCCCAGGAAGGTCAAGACCGCCAGCGTCACGATCACCGGCCTGAGCAGCGGCAACACCACGCGCACGAAGATCGTGCCCTCGCCCGCGCCATCGATGCGCGCGGCCTCGAGGATCTCGTCGGGCAGGCCGAGCGCGTACTGCCGCACCAGGAAGATGCCGAACACGCTGGCCAGCCAGGGCACCAGGGCGCCGGCCACGGTGTTGACCAGGCCCATCTGCTTGAGCATCAGGAACAGCGGCATCATCGTCACCTGGGCCGGGATCACCAGCGCGCCCAGCAGGCCGCGGAACACCGCGTCGCGCCCCTGGAAGCGCAGCTTGGCAAAGGCATAACCGGCCGTGAGGTTGAAGCCGAGCGACAGTGCGGTGGCGCCCAGCGACACCCACAGGCTGTTGAGCAGCTGGCGGCCGATGCCGGCCTGCTCGAACAGCGCGCGGTAGTTGGCCAGCGAGGCCTCGCGCGGCAGCAGCGGTGGCGGAAAACTGCTGGCCTCGCCCGGCGCCATCAGCGAGGCCGAGACCATCCAGGCCAGCGGCAGCAGGCTCAGCGTGGCCAGCGCGGCCAGGGCCAGGTTGACGGCCAGCGTGCGCAGCGGCTGCCTCATGCCGGGCCCGCCTGGCGCCGCGCCACCTGCAGCTGCAGCAGCGTGAAGCCGAACATGAACACGAACAGCACGAAGGCCACCGCCGAGGCCGAGCCCAGGCTCCACCACTTGAAGCCCTCGTCGTACATGAAGTACAGCACCGTGACCGTGCGCTGCGCCGGCCCGCCCTGGGTCATCACATAGGGCTCGGCAAACAGCTGGAAGTGGCCGGCCATGGTGAGGATGCTGACCATCAGCAGCAGCGGCGCCAGCGCCGGCAGCGTGATGTGGCGCAGCTGCTGCCAGGCGCCGGCGCCCTCGAGCGCGGCGGCCTCGTACAGGTCTTTGGGCACGGCCTGCAGGCCGGCAAGCAGGATGATCATGTTGTAGCCGAAGTTCTTCCACACGCTCAGCAGCACGATGGCCGGCATGGCCCACAGCGGGTCGCCCAGCCAGTCCACCGGCGCGATGCCCAGGCTGCCCAGCGCATGGTTGAGCAGGCCGTAGCGCGTGTGCAGCAGGTAGCGCCACACCACCGCCACCGCCACCAGCGTGGTGACCACCGGCGCAAACAGCGCCGTGCGGTAGAAGCCCTTGAAGCGCGCCAGCGGCGAGTGCAGCAGCAGCGCCGCGGCCAGCGAGACGCCGATCGACAGCGGCACGCCCACCAGCACGAAGAACATCGTGTTGCCCAGGGCCTGCCAGAACAGCGGCGTGCTCAGCAGGCGGCGGTAGTTGTCCAGGCCCACGAAGCGCAGGTTGCGCAGGTCAGCCAGCGCGTAGATGTCGAAATCGGTCAGGCTCATGGCCAGCGCCGCGGCCACTGGCAGCACGAAGAACACCGCAATCGCCAGCAAGGCGGGCGTCACGAACAGCCAGCCGGCCTGGGCGGCCTTCATGGCGCGGCCTCCCAGGTGCCGGCCTGCATCGTGCCCACCCGCATGCCGCCTGGCCTCATGCCGCCGCACCCCGCGCCAGCATCCAGCGGCGCTTGGCCAGCAGCAGGTCGGCGCGCTCGTCCAGCAGGGCCGGCGCGGCCTCGGCGTCGACATCGCCGTGCACCACGCGCTCGAGCATCAGGCGCAGCTCGGTGGCGATGCGCTCCCATTCCGGCACCTGCGGCAGCGGCTTCACGCGCTCGAGCTGGGTGCGAAAGGCCTGCGTGGGCTCGTCGCCGGCCAGCGCCGGGGCCTGCCAGGCCGAGCGCCGCGGCGGCAGGTTGCCGGTGAGCGCATGAAAGCGCTGCTGCACCGCCGGCTGCGCCAGGTAGCGCACCAGCGCCCAGGCCGCGGGCTTGGCCCGCGAGCGTGCAAACAGCGCCAGGCTGGAGCCGCCGGCAATCGAGGCGCCGGCACCCTCGGGCCCGGGCAGCGGCGCGGTGGCCCAGGCGCCCTGCAGCGCGGCCGGCAGCCGGCGACGGAACTCGCCGATCTGCCAGGGCCCGCTGATGTAGAAGCTGAAGTAGCCGCGCGCGAACTCGTTCCAGACATTGGCGATCTGGTTGCTGCTGGCCGGCGGCGCCAGCTGCTGCGCATACAGCTGCAGCACGAAGCGCCAGGCGCGGCGGAACGACTCGCCGCGAAAGTTGCCGTAGCGCCCGCCCTCGCGCAGCAGCGGCGCCTCGCCCTGCAGCGCCAGGGCCACCAGCGGGTCGTACTCGTTGAGCGGCATCAGCGTGGCATAGCGCTGCGGCCCCTGCTGCTGGCGGATGGCCTGCATCATGCGCAGCCACTCGGCCCAGCTGACCGGCGGCGCCTGGAAGCCGGCCTGGGCCAGCAGGTCGCGGCGGTAGAACAGCAGCCGCGTGTCCACGTACCAGGGCAGGCCGTACAGCGCGCCCTGCACCTGGTTGGTGGCCCAGATGCCGGCAAAGTGGTCGGCCTGCGGCACGTCGGGCGAGGAGGCCACCCACTCGTCCAGCGGCGCCAGCGCGCCGAGCGCCACGAACTCGGGCAACCAGCTGTTGCCCAGCTGCGCCACATCGGGCGTGGCATCGCCGGCAAAGGCGGTGAGCAGCTTCTCGTGCGCGGCGCTCCAGGGCAGCTGCTCGATGCGCACCTGGATCTGCGGATGCTGCGCCCGAAAGCCCGCCAGCAGCTCGGCCGCAACCTCGCCCTCGCGGCCCATGGCCCAGAAGCGCACGGTGTTGGCATCGCCCCTGCGCGCGCAGCCGCTGCCGGCCGCGCCCAGCGTGGCGGCGGCGGCACCGAGCCAGGCGCGGCGCTGCATCACAGCGGAGTCAGCCAAGCCAGCCGCCCTGGAAACCGGCGCGCTGCAGCCCGCGCCGCAGGTGCGCATTGCGCCGCATGGTCTGCCACACCACTTCGCCGCGGTGGTTGCCCAGCATCGCCAGCATCGGGCCCTGGTCGATGCCGAGGTAGTCGGTGTCGAACCAGCCCTGGCCCGGCACCACGCGGCCGTGGGTGAGGCGCACATCGGCAAAGTCGAAGCTGGGGTTGAAGGCATCGAAAAAGCCGTAGCGGCCGTACAGGTGCTCGCCCCAGCGCGCCCGCATGGTGGCCAGCGCCGGCAGCACGATCTCGGGCGCAAAGGCGATCGAGCTGCCGGCGGCATAGGGCGCGAGGGTGCCGTCGTCGTGCGTGTGCGCGCCGCCCATGCCGCGGCCGGCGTAGCTGATGAAGCGGCGCATGCGCCCGCCGTAGGCACGCTGCACATCGGCCGGGCCGTCGCAGGCACTCACGCCCCACACCTCGGGCCCGTAGGCCGCCCAGCCCTCGGGGTTGACCATGGCATAGGCGCGCTGCGCATGGGTGGCGCGGCGCGAGTTCTCGAAGTAGTCGAGGCCCGGCTCGCGCGCCTGCATGCCGCGCATGAACCCGTCGTGCAGGCCGCGCAGATCCACCCAGCACTGGGTGAACTGGTGGCCGAACAGCGGCGCAAAGCGCAGGTGGGCCTGGCCGTACTGGCTGCCCCAGGCCTCGGCCAGACCGCTGGCCCAGAAATCCCAGGCCTCGCGGCCCACCGGCCGACTGGGCGCACCCAGCGCCAGCAGGTACAGCAGCATCGATTCGTCATAGGCGCGCCAGTCCGAGCTGATGAAGCCGCTCTCGGGGTGCCAGCCATGGCCGATGCGCGGCGCACGCGGCATGGCCCAGGCCCAGTCGATGCGACGGTAGAACTCGTCGACGCCGTCGCGCAGCCGCGTCTCGTCGGCCTGCGCGCCATCGAAGAAGCTCTGGCAGCACAGCAGGCCGGCCAGCAGCAGTGCGGTGTCGATGGTGGACAGCTCGCAGCGCGCAAAGCGCGTGCCGCTGCGCATGTCGAGAAAGTGATAGTAGAAGCCGTGGTGCCCGGCCGTGCCGCTGGCCTGCGGGCCCATCGGCGCATCGAGAAAGCTGCGCAAGGTGTTGAGCACGCGCTCGCGCGCCGCCTCGCGGCTGACCCAGCCGCGCTGCACGCCCAGCGGCCAGGCGGTGAGCGCAAAGCCGGTGGCCGCGATGCTGGCAAACGAGGGCGTGGGCCAGCGGTCGGGCGCCAGGCCGGTGGCGGCATCGGTGGTCTGCCAGAAGTAGTCGAAGGTGCGGCGCTCGAGGTCGTCGAGCAGCGCCGCCGCCTCGGCCGCCGCCAGCGTGCGCGGCGGCACGCTGGCCGGGGCCAAGCCCTGGCTGCGCGCAGGCGCCGGCGGCTCGGTGCGGCAGCCCGGCAGCCAGCCCAGGGCCCCGGTGGCTGCCGCCGCGGCCAGCAGCCGGCGCCGGGTGCTGGCGGGCATCAGAAGGCGTAGCCCAGGGTCAGCTTGACGGTGCGCATGTCGCCGCGCAGGCCGGTGCGCTTGCCCACGTTGGCGTTGTCGCCGCCATAGGCGTTCTGCGGGTTGCCGGGGCCACCGCCCCAGTCGTCGTAGTAGCCCCAGTTGTCGGTGTTGAACAGGTTCAGCACATCGACGCGCAGGCGCAGCCGGCCGGGGCCCAGCACCAGGTCCTTGGACAGGCCCAGATCCACCTGGCTGAAGCGGTCGCCATCGGCCTTGACGTAGACGCACTGGTTCCAGCCCGCCGCGCAGCTGGTGACCCGGCGCGGCAGGCCGCTGCCGTAGGTGAGCTTGCCCGAGACCTGCACGCCCCAGGGCAGCAGGCCGTCGGCCACGCCGGCGGCCACCACGCGGTGGCGCTCGGTCAGCTTGGACGGATTCCAGCCGTGGGTGGAACGGCCGTGGGTCCAGTCGAAGATGTTGTCGTCCCACTCCTTGTGCGTGGTGCGCGCGTCGGTGTAGGTGTAGGCCACGCTGGCCGACCAGCCGCTGTCGAGCGTGTAGGGCTTGTCGGCCTTCACGAACAGCGACTTGGCGCGGTTCTCGCCCACCGTGTCACCCAGGATCAGCGTGCCGAAGCCATTGGGCCCGCCCCACAGCGGATCGATCGGGCTTTGCGTGCCGTAGCCGCCGTTGGGGTCGCGGTTGCCGCCGGACCAGACGAACTGGTTCTTGGCGTGGATGTCGCTCAGCGTGAACTCCAGGTTCCAGGCCATCACGGCCTGCCGCAGGCCGATGCTCATCTGGTCGGCATAGGGCATCTTCAGCTCGTTGCGCACCAGCCAGATCTCGCCGCCGGTCTGCTTGTTCTTCTGCAGCTCGTCGAGCGCATGGTTGGCCATGGTGCGGTCGTAGCTGCGGCCCCAGCCGCCGAACAGCACCGTGGCCTTGTTGCCGCTGAGGTCGAAGCTGGCACCCAGGCGCGGCGCCAGCGCGCCCTTGAACGACTTGCGGCTGCTGCCGGTGGCGATGTAGTCGTCGATGTTGACGCCGCCCTTGGCCAGCGACTGCGCGTAGGTCTGGCCCGCCGGTGCGGTGATGCCGGCCACGGTGCGGCCGTCCAGGCCGCGCAGGGCCGCCACGCGATCAGCCGGCGTGACGTAGTCGTTGTTGAGCATGTTGTCTTCGTAGTCCCAGCGCAGGCCCAGGTTGAGCTCGAGCTGGCGCGACACGGTCCAGTCGTCCTGCAGGTACAGGCCGAACTGGTTGTTGCGGAAGTCGGCCGCCACCGGCGGGATGGCGCGGGTGATGCGGCACTGGTCGCTGCTCAGGCCGTTGCTGGCGATGTTGCTGCCGGTGCAGGTGTTGCCGTTGTAGTAGGGCAGACCGGTGGTGTTGTCGACCACCACATCCACCGCATCCACGCGAAAGGCCGTGCCGCCCAGCGCATAGTCCATCGCCTTCCACTGCGCCCCACCCTTGAGCACATGGCCGCGCAGGCCGGTGTAGGTGAGGTCGTTCTTGAGGGTCAGGCCGCTCTGCTTGCGGTCTTGCGCATTGGGCGAGCCGCCGTCGGTCATCAGATCCTGGATGTTGCGGATCTCGGTGGTGGGCGAGTACTTGTAGCGCACCAGCGGGTCGGCGGCGTCGGACTGCGGGTTCCAGCGCGCGCTTTCCCAGGCCACGCGGGCCTCGTTGAGCCAGTCGCCGCGGGCCCATTCGTGCTTCAGGTCGAGCCGCGTCTCGTCGTTGTTGTTGTTCAGCGCCGAGCGCGCGGTGGCGATGTCGCTCTCGAGCTTGTAGCTGTCTTCCTGGCGGAACTTGAAGCTGAACTCCAGGCGCTGCTCGTCGGACAGGTTGGCGTTGAGCTTGCCGAACAGCAGATGCTCGTCGAACTTCTGCACGAAGCCGCCACGCTGGGCGGCCAGCGCCGCCACCAGGCCGGGGTTGCCGGCGAACTTGTCGAAGTTGCGGCCGACGATCTGCTTGGGCCGGTCGATGGTCTTGCCGTCGTAGGCCAGCAGGTAGTGCAGGGTGTTGGGCTGCAGCGCACCGCCCAGGTTGAAGCCGTACTCCATCTGCGTGAACGACGGCCGCGGCGTGCCGTTGGCCTCGGCCTCGCGTTCCACAGGGCTGTAGGCGCGCGAGCTGCTGCCCAGGCGGTTGACGTAGGCCTCGCCCTGCAGCGTGTTGGTGCCGCTCTTGGTGATGGCGGTGATGGCCGCCGAGCTGACCTGCTCGAGCTCGGCCTTGTAGTTCTGGGTCAGCACCTTGTACTCGGCGATGGCGCTCTGCGGAAACGGATTGCCCTCGCTGGTGTCCTGGCCCGCCAGGCCGCCGCGCAGGATGTTGTTCTTCTGGCCCATGCCGTCGATGTAGACGTTGACCGCATCCTGGTTCTGCGCGCCGCCGCGCAGCCGGGTGTTGCCGCCGGCATCGGTCTCGAAGCGCACGCCCGGCGCCAGATCGGCCGCGCTGAGGAAGTTGCGCGTGACCTGCGGCAGGGCCTCGATGATCTTGCGCGACACGTTGGTGCCCACCTCGGAGGTGCGCACATCCTTGCGCTGCACCGTGCCGCTGATGATGACCTGCTGGTTGGCACCCAGCGCCAGGTCGAGCGACGCGGTCTCGCCCACCTGCAGCAAGATGACCTCGGAGGCCACGCTGGCCCCGTCGGCACTGATGCGGATCGAGTAGGCCCCGGGGGCCAGGCCCACCAGGGTGTAGCCGCCATCGTTGCGGGTGCTGCTGCGGTAGGTGCTGCCGGTGTCGCGGTTGATGGCCAGCACCAGCAGGCCGCCCTTGGCCGGCGCGCCGCTGGCGGTGTGCACCTGGCCCTTCAGGGTGGCGCTGCTGAGCTGGGCCTGCGCGGGCAGGCCCAGCAGGCTGAGCGCCGCAGCCGCCAGCAGGCTCAGCGCAAGGTGTTGTCGGGTCTTCATGTTTGTCTCCTTCGGTGGGGGCGTCAGGGTTTGGGCACTGCGCGCCTCGGGGCGCGTCTGGTCTCGGAAACAGGGGCCGGCAGGCCGGCGCCGGGCACGGCCGCCGCGCCCGAGGAGCGCCGCACCACCAGCCTGACCGGCAGCACCTGGCGCAGCGCCGGTGCGGGCGCGCGGGCGGCGTTGGCGTTGGCGTTGGCGGCGGTGCCGGTATCGGTGTCGGGGTCGGCTGCGGGGCCGGTCTCGGCAAGCTCGTCGTTGGAGGCCTGGGCGGCCTCGATGCCATCGGCCAGCGCCGCCAGCGCGGCCGCGCCCAGCTCGGCGATGGGCACGTGCACGGTGGACAGCGGCGGCGTTACATAACGCGCGATCGGGATGTCGTCAAAGCCGCCCAGCGCCACCTCGCCCGGCACGGCGATACCGGCCTCGGCCAGCGCCACCAGGCAGCCGATGGCCATCATGTCGTTGGCGGCAAACACCGCATCGGGCCGCTGCGCCACCGGCAGCGCGGCGATGCGGCGGCCCACCGCCTGGCCGGCCGCCTCAGTGAAGTCGCCGTCGAACTCGATCGGCACCTGCGGCCGGGCCAGTGCGGCCAGCGCCTCGCGGTAACCCTGGCGCCGCGCCTGGGCCTCGTGGTTGGCGGCCGGGCCACCGATGAAGGCGATGCGACAACGGCCCTGGGCTGCCAGGTGGGCGGTCATTGCGCGGCCGCCGTCGACGTTGTCGATGGTGAAGCTGGGCAGGCGGCGCGCGGCCGTGCCGCGCTCGTCGGCGGCGGGTTCGGGCGAGTTCAGCAGCACCGTCGGCAGCCGCGGCGCCAGATGCTCCAGCAGCGCCGGCGCATCGGCCTGCGGCGCCATGATCAGCACGCCGTCCACCCGCCCGGCCATGGCCCGCAGCGCGGCCACGGCCTCGTCGGCATCGCCGTGCGAGCTGCTCACCAGCAGGTGCAGGCCGCGCGCCCGGGCGGCCTGGTCGATGCCGCGGATCAGCTCGGAGAAGAACTCGCCGTGCAGGTCGGGCAGCAGCGCGCCGATGGTCTCGGTGCGCCGCATGATCAGGCTGCGCGCCGCACCCGAGGGCGTGAAGCGCAGGCTCTTGGCCACCGACAGGATGCGCTCGCGGGTGTCGGGCAGCACGTTGCTGTGGCCGTTCATGGCCCGCGACACCGTGGCCACCGAGACACCGGCGGCGCGGGCAACGTCCTTGATCGTGGCGGGCATGGTGACGCTGGCAGGGAGCCATGTATACGATTACATGATTAAAACGGCAGCAGCCCGGCGTTCATGTAATCGTTTTCACTGAATGTCAGGCCCGCGCAACGGCGCCACCGCCGCGTGGGCGGGGCGGCCGTCGGGCACGGCGTTCAGCGGCGCGGGCGGCGGGCCGCGCTCAGTGGCGCGGGCGGCAAGCCACGTTCAGCGGCGCAGGTGGCAAGCCACCCTCAGCGGCGCAGGTGGCAAGCCACATTCAACGGCGCAGGTGGCAAGCCACCCAGTGGCCCTCGCCCACATCGCGCAGCGTCGGCGACTCGCTGCGGCAGCGTGCCTCGGCATGCGGGCAGCGGGTGTGGAAGTGGCAACCCGGGGGCGGGTTGATCGGGCTGGGCACGTCGCCCTGCAGCCGGATGCGCTGGCGCCTGACCGTGGGGTCGGGGATCGGCACCGCCGACAGCAAGGCCTCGGTGTAGGGATGCTGCGGCCGCGTGTACAGCGCCTGCGCGGTGGCCAGCTCGACGATGCGGCCCAGGTACATCACCGCCACGCGGTCGCTGGTGTGCTCCACCACGCTGAGGTCGTGCGCGATGAACACATAGGTCAGGCCCAGCTTGTGCTGCAGGTCTTCCAGCAGGTTGATCACCTGGGCCTGGATCGACACGTCGAGCGCGCTCACCGCCTCGTCGCAGACGATCAGCTTGGGGTTCACCGCCAGCGCGCGGGCAATGCCGATGCGCTGGCGCTGGCCGCCCGAGAACTCGTGCGGATAACGCCGCAGGTGGTCGGCCGACAGGCCCACCAGCTCGAGCAGCTCGACGATGCGCGCGCGCCAGGCCTCGCGCGTGGGCGCCAGCTTGTGGATGGTGAGCGCCTCGCCAATGATCGAGGCCACCGTCATGCGCGGGTTCAGGCTGGCATACGGGTCCTGGAAGATGATCTGCATGTCGCGCGCCAGCGCCCGCAGCTCGGACTTGCTGGCCTGCGTGACGCTGCGGCCATCGAAGATCACCTCACCCTCGGTGGGCTCGATCAGGCGCAGGATGCAGCGCCCGGTGGTGCTCTTGCCGCAGCCCGACTCGCCCACCAGGCCCAGCGTTTCGCCACGCTGCAGCTCGAAGCTCACGCCATCGACGGCGTGCACCTGGTCGACCACCCGCTGCAGCAGGCCGCCACGGATCGGAAAGCGCTTGACCAGGTTCTTGACCTGAAGAAGCGGCGCGCCCGGTGCCGCCGCTGCCATGGTGTGGCTCATGCGGCCTCCGCCAGAAAACACGCCACCTTGTGGCCACCATCCAGCGTGCGCAGCGGCGGCGTGGCGCCGCGGCAGGCCGGTTCGGCGCGCGCGCAGCGCTGGGCAAAGCGGCAGCCGGCGGCGGGCTCGATCAGCTTGGGCACGCTGCCCGGAATGGCCTCCAGCCGCTGCTTGTGCGTGGCCGCGGTGTCGATGCGCGGAATCGAGCGGATCAGGCCCTGCGTGTAGGGGTGCAGCGGCCGCGCGAACAGGTCGTGCACGTTCGCCTCCTCCACCACCTGGCCGGCATACATCACCACCACCTTCTGCGCCACCTCGGCCACCACGCCCATGGCGTGGGTGATCAGCATTACCGCGGTGCCGGTGCGCTCCTTCAGGTCCTGCATCAGGTCGAGGATCTGCGCCTGGATGGTGACGTCGAGCGCGGTGGTGGGCTCGTCGGCGATCAGCAGCTTGGGCGAGCAGGCCAGCGCGATGGCGATCATCACGCGCTGGCGCATGCCGCCCGAGAACTGGTGCGGGTAGTCCTTGACGCGGCGCTCGGGCGTGGGGATGCCCACCAGGCGCAGCATCTCCACCGCGCGGTTCAGCGCCTCGGCGCGCGACAGGCCCTCGTGCAGGCGCACGCTCTCGGCGATCTGCTCGCCCACCGTGAACACCGGGTTCAGGCTGGTCATCGGCTCCTGGAAGATCATCGCGATCTCCTTGGCGCGGATCTTCTGCATCTCGGCCGCGCCCAGCGGCACCAGGTCGCGGCCCTGCCACAGCACGCGGCCGGCCACGATCTTGCCGGGCGGCATGTCGATCAGCTTCATCACCGTCTTGGCGGTGACGCTCTTGCCGCAGCCCGATTCACCCACCACGCACACGGTCTGGCCGGCCTCGATGGCGATGTCGACGCCGTCCACCGCATGCAGCCAGCCGTCGTCGGTCTTGAAGTGGGTCTTGAGGCCCTGGATCTCGAGAAGTGCCATCGGTGGCGGGCTCACAGCACACGGCGGGGGTCGAGCGCATCGCGCAGGCCGTCGCCGATGAAGTTGATGGTCAGCACGGTGATGAAGATCGCCAGCCCCGGAAACAGCGCCCAGTGCATGGCCAGGTCCATGTAGTCGCGGCCGTCGTAGAGGATGCGGCCCCAGGTGGGCACATCGGGCGGAAAGCCCAGGCCCAGAAAGCTCAGCGTGCTCTCGGCCAGGATGGCCGCGGCAATGTCGATGGTGCCGGCCACGATCACCGGGCCCAGGCTGTTGGGCAGGATGTGGCGCAGCACCTGGCGCGTGGGGCTGGCGCCCAGCGCCCGCGCGGCCTCGACAAACTCCTTCTCGCGCAGCGAGAAGAACTGCGCCCGCACCAGGCGCGCCACCGGCATCCAGCGAAAGCCGCCGATGACCAGCACGATGAGGATGAAGATGCCCACCTCGAGCCCGAAGGCCGCCTTCAGCGGATCGCGGAACAGAAAGATCAGCAGCAGCAGCAAGGGCAGCTGCGGCAGGCTCAGGAACAGGTCGGTCACCCACATCAGCACCGCGTCGAGCCAGCCGCGCGCCATGCCGGCCACCGCGCCGATGAACACCCCCACGGTGATGGCCATCAGCATCGCCGCCAGGCCCACGGCCAGCGAGATGCGACCGCCGTAGAGCATGCGCGCCAGGATGTCGCGGCCCAGGTCGTCGGTGCCCATCGGGTGGGCCGCCGTGGGCGAAGCCAGGCGCGCGTTGAAGTCGACATCGTTGATGCCCACCTTGTAGAACAGCGGCCCGAGCAGCACCGCCGCCACCAGGGCCAGCAGCAGCCACAGGCTCCAGTACGCCAGCCGGTGGCGGCGAAAGCGCCGCCAGGCCTCGGTCCAGGGGGAGATGCTGGCCACGGCCTTGCCCAGGCCGGCGCCAGGCTCAGCGGTAGCTGATGCGGGGGTCGAGCCAGCCATAAAGCACGTCGGCAATCAGGTTGAAGAGGATCACGAGACAGCTGAAGACGAAAGTCACGGCCATGATGACCGGCGTGTCGTTGCGAAGAATGGCGTCGATCAGCAGGCTGCCGATGCCGGGAATGCGGAAGATCTGCTCGGTGACGATGGCCCCGCCAAACACCGCGGGCATCTGCAGCGCCACCAGCGTGACCACCGGGATCAGCGCGTTGCGCACCACATGCTTGTTGATCACCACCCGCTCGGCCAGGCCCTTGCTGCGCGCGGTGGTCACGTAGTCGAGCCGGATCACGTCGAGCACGGCCGAGCGCACATAGCGCATCCAGCTGGCCGCCTGGAACAGGCCCAGCACGGTGATCGGCATGATCGACTGCTTGAACTGGTCAACCCACCACTGCCAGCCGGTCGAGCCGAGATCGGAGCGGTAGACGAAGGGCAGCCAGCCCAGGTGCACCGAGAACAGCAGGATGAACAGCACCCCGGTGAAGAAGGTCGGCAGCGAGAAGCCGACGAAGGCCACCGTGCTGGCAATGCGGTCGAACCAGCTGTAGGGCCGGGCCGCCGCCAGCACCCCCACCGGCAGCGCCACCAGCAGCGCCAGCAGCTGCGACAGGCCGATCACCGCGATGGTGACCGGGATGCGCTGGGCGATCAGCGCATCGACATCCAGGCGGCTGACGAAGGAAAAGCCCCAGTCGCCCCGCAGCATGCTGCCCAGCCAGGCCAGGTAGCGCTGCCAGATCGGGTCGTCGAGCCCGAACTGCGCGCGCAGCGCCATGCGCACCTCGGGCGGCACGTTCGGGTTGTTGGCCAGGTCTTCAAACGGATCACCCGGCGCCAGCGCCAGCACCGTGAACAGCACGACGCTGATGCCCAGCAGGCTGGGAATGGCGATCAGCAATCGCCGGAGGATGTAGTTCAGCACGGGACCTCATCCGCGAGCAAAGCAGGGCGCAGCCACCCGACCGAGGCCGGGTTGCCACAGCGGTGATCGGGCAGGCAGGACGCTGCCGCCCGATCTCAGTCGCGGTACCAGTAGCCGATGGCCCAGGTCGCGTTGTCCCAGGCCGACAGCGCCGGCTGCAGCTTGTTCACCACGCCATAGGGCCGCGGCCGCATGAACAGCGGGATCACGTGGCCGTCGTTGACCACCAGGTCGTTCATCTTGACGAACAGCGCGGCCCGCTTGACCGGGTCCATCTCGGCGGTGGCGGCGGTGTGCGCCGCGTCGTACTCGGCATTGCTCCAGCGCACCAGGTTGCGGCTGGCCCACTTGTTGGCCTTCTGCGAGATCTGGGCGGTGGTGAACTGCTCCATGAAGAACTGCGGGTCGGGCTGGGTCATGGTGGTCGTGTACATCTGGATGTCCGACCAGAACTTCTGATAGGTATCGGGGTTGGCCGCGTCGCTGCCGAAGTACACCGCGGCCACGATGCTCTTGAGCTCGAGCTCGATGCCGGCCTTGGTGCAGGCGTCCTTGATGATCGCCTGGCACTTCTGGCGCGGCTGGCTCACCGAGGTCTGGAACACGAACTTCAGCTTCTTGCCGTCCTTGGCGCGGATGCCGTCGGCCCCCTTCTTCCAGCCCGCGGCCTCGAGCACCTGGTTGGCCTTCTCGATGCTGAACTCGTACTTCAGGTTCGGGCTGCGAAAGCGCGGCGGGTTGTTCAGGAAGTTGGCGGTGGCCACGGCACCGCGGCCGTAGATCACGTCCTGGATGCCCTTGCGGTCGACCAGCAGCGACATCGCCGTGCGCACCGCCTTGTCGCCAAAGATCGGGTGCTTGCTCTTGACGCTGGCGCGTTCGCCCTCGACCTCGTTCCAGGGGTCGGACACGTTCAGCGACACGAACTCGATGTCGCTGCCCGGGTAGAACATCATGCGGCCCTTGCCCGCGGCTTCCAGGCGCTTGAGCAGCTCATCTTCGACCGCCAGGTTCCAGGCGAAGTCGAACTCGTTGGTCTGCAGCACGGCGCGCGCGGCGCTCAGTGCATCGCCACCGCCCTTGACCTCCACCGCGTCGAAGTGCGGCTGGTTGGCGATGTGGTAGCCGGCATAGGCCTCGCCACGCAGCATGTCGCCCGGCTTGAAGTCGACGATCTTGTACGGGCCGGTGCCCACCGGCTTGGTGTTGGCCGGGTTCTCGCGCGACTTGGCGCCGATGAAGGCCTCGAACACATGCTTGGGCAGCACCGCGCCGTAGGCACTGGTGAAGGGCTCGGCCCAGAACGGCGTGGACTTGGGGAAGCTGATCTTGACCGTGTGCGAGTCGATCTTCTCGACCTTGATGTCGCGGTAGGTGGCCACCGACACCGCCGAGGTGGCGGGGTCGCCCGCGTACTGCGCGGTGAACAGCACGTCGTCGGCGGTGAAGGGCTTGCCGTCGTGCCAGGTGACGCCCTTCTTGAGCTTCCAGATCACGCTCTTGCCGTCGGCGGCCAGGCCACCGTTCTGGCGCGTCGGGATCTCGGCGGCCAGGCGCGGCACCAGGTTGCCATCGGTGTCCCAGCCGGCCAGCGGCTCGTAGAAGATCATGCTGGCGTCCTGGTCCTTGGTGCCGCCCGCGAAGTGCGGGTTCAGGTGCACCGGGCCCTGCCAGTAGATGATCTTCAGCGTGCCGCCGCCACCGCGCTTGGTGGGCTTGTACGGCAGCGTCGAGGTGGTCTGGGCCACACCCTCGTGCAGCAGCAGCATCGACGCCATCGGCGCGCTCAGGCCCAGGCCCACCATCTGGCGGATCACGTCGCGGCGGCTGCTGCGGCCGGACTTGGCTTCGTCGATCAGGGCCCGCAGGGCACGTTCTTCTTGCATGACAACTCCGTATCGTGTTCGGGTTCGATCGCAACCGGCCGCTGCCCGGTGGGACAGCCGGCCTCCCAAGGAGGGTGGCGGGATACTAGCGATATCCGGGCCAGCCACCATGCGGAATCGCCCCATTCTGGTGAACCCGCTGCAGGCCTGCTGCGCGCGCCCTTGGCCCAGCGCCCCGCGCTGCGCGCACCCAGGGCCCCGCCACCCACGCCGCCTGCGGCGCGCAGCGGCGTGAGTCAGGCCGGTGCCGCATGGCACGGGTGGGTGGGTGGGTGGCCCAGGCCGGCGCTGAGGTCGAGCCCGGGGCCGGCGGTGGCGCGCCGCACGGCGCGCGGGCGGTCAGACCAGGACGCGCTCGATGCCGCCCTGGTTGGCGCGGGCCACGTAGTCCTGCAGCCAGGTGTCGCCCAGGATGTGGCGCGCCATCTCGATGACGATGTAGTCGGCCTCGAGCAGGCCGCCTTCCAGGTCGTTGCCGTAGCGGGTCAGGCCGGTCAGGCAGGCCGGGCAGCTGGTGAGGATCTTCACCGGTGCCTGGCCCTTGGTGGCCACCGCCCCGGCAGGGGCCGGCTGGCCCGTCTTGCCGGCGGCCGCCGGCAGCGCGCGCAGCTGCGCCTCGTTCTTGCGCAGCTCTTCTTCCTTGCGGAAGCGGATCTGCGTGGAGATGTCGGGGCGCGACGTGGCCAGCGTGCCGGCCGTGCCGCAGCAGCGGTCACTCTGCACCACGGCGGGGCCGACCAGGGCCTTCACGGTCTTCATCGGCTCCTGCAGCTTCATCGGGCTGTGGCAGGGGTCGTGGTACAGGTAGGCGCCGGCCTGCTCGGGCGTGAGGGTGATGCCCTTCTCGAGCAGGTACTCGTGGATGTCGACGATGCGGCAGCCGGGGAAGATCTTGTCGAACTGGTAGCCCTGCAACTGGTCGTAGCAGGTGCCGCAGCTGACCACCACGGTCTTGATGTCGAGGTAGTTCAGCGTGTTGGCCACGCGGTGGAAGAGCACCCGGTTGTCGGTGATCATCTTCTCGGCCTTGTCGAACTGGCCGTTGCCGCGCTGCGGGTAGCCGCAGCACAGGTAGCCGGGCGGCAGCACCGTCTGCACGCCGGCGTGCCACAGCATGGCCTGCGTGGCCAGGCCCACCTGGCTGAACATGCGCTCGGAGCCGCAGCCCGGAAAGTAGAACACCGCCTCGCTGTCGGCCGTGGTGGCCAGCGGGTTGCGGATGATCGGCACGTAATCGGCGTCTTCGATGTCCAGCAGCTTGCGGGCGGTCTTGTTGGGCAGGCCGCCAGGCATCTTCTTGTTGACGAAGTGGATCACCTGCTCCTTGATCGGCGCGCTGCCCACGCTGGCCGGCGGCCGTGCGGTCTGCGCCTTCACCAGGCCCGACAGCAGGGTGTTGCCCACGTTCACGGCCTTGCCGCCCCAATCGAGCACCGCGGTGCGCAGCGCGCCAATCACATGCGGGTTGCGCGTGTCGAGCATGGCCATGGCCGCGGCGGTGGCCGGGCGCCAGCTCTTCTGGCCCATCTTGCGCAGCAGGTTGCGCATGGCCATCGTGACATCGCCGAAGTCGATCTTCACCGGGCAGGGGCTCAGGCACTTGTGGCACACCGTGCAGTGGTCGGCCACATCCTCGAACTCCTCCCAGTGCTGCAGGCTGATGCCGCGGCGCGTCTGCTCCTCGTACAGGAAGGCCTCGATCAGCAGGCTGGTGGCCAGGATCTTGTTGCGCGGGCTGTACAGCAGGTTGGCGCGCGGCACATGGGTGGCGCACACCGGCTTGCACTTGCCGCAGCGCAGGCAGTCCTTGATGCTGTCGGAGATGGCGCCGATGTCGCTCTGCTGCATGATCAGCGACTCGTGCCCCATCAGCCCGAAGCTGGGCGTGTAGGCATGGCTCAGGTCGGCAGCATGCACGTCGTCGCCCAGGCGGCTCAGGGCCTGGCCGCGCAGCAGCTTGCCCTTGTTGAACCGGCCCTCGGGGTCGATGCGCTGCTTGTAGGCCGTGAAGTTGGCCAGCTCCTCGTCGGTGAGGAACTCGAGCTTGGTGATGCCGATGCCGTGCTCGCCCGAGATCACGCCGTTGAGGCTGCGCGCCAGCACCATGATGCGCGCCACGGCCTCGTGGGCCGTCTGCAGCATCTCGTAGTTGTCGGAGTTGACGGGGATGTTGGTGTGCACATTGCCGTCGCCGGCATGCATGTGCAGCGCCACCCACACGCGGCCGCGCAGCACCTCCTGGTGGGCCTGCTTGCAGGCGTCGATCAGCGGCGCGAACGCGGCGCCGGCAAACAGCATCTGCAGCGGCCGCAGGATCTGCACCTTCCAGCTGGCACGCAGGCTGTGATCCTGCAGCTGGTCGAAGTAGCTGCGGCTCTCGTTGGGCAGCACCGCGTCGAGGTGCTGCATCCACTGCTGCCACTGGGCGCGCACGTCGCCGATCAGCACCAGGGCCTGCTGCACGCGGTCGTCCAGCCACTCGGGGCTGGGCACGGCGCTGGCGTCGTCGGTCTTGCCGGTCAAAAGGCTCGGCAGCTGGCCGCCGGTGAACAGGCGCTCCAGCCGGTCGGCCAGCGCGATCTTGTTGCGCAGGCTCAGCTCGATGTTGATGCGCTCGATGCCCAGCGTGTACTCGCCCATGCGCTCGAGCGGGATCACCACGTCCTCGTTCACCTTGAACGCGTTGGTGTGCTTGCTGATGGCCGCGGTGCGCTTGCGGTCGAGCCAGAACTTCTTGCGGGCCTCGGCGCTGACGGCCACGAAGCCCTCGCCCGAGCGGGCATTGGCCAGGCGGATGACCTCGCTGGTGGCCCGCGCCACGCGGTCGGCATCGTCGCCCACGATGTCGCCGATCAGCACCATCTTGGGCAGGCCGCCGCGCTTGCTCTTGGTGGCGTAGCCCACGGCCTTGAGGTAGCGGTCGTCGAGGTGCTCCAGGCCGGCCAGGATGGCGCCGCCCGGCTGCTTCATCTCGGCGAACATGAAGTCCTTGATGTCGACGATGCTGGGCACGCAGTCCTTCGGGTTGCCGAAGAACTCGAGGCACACCGTGCGCACATGCTCGGGCATGCGGTGCACCACCCAGCGTGCGCTGGTGATCAGGCCGTCGCAGCCCTCTTTCTGGATGCCCGGCAGGCCGGCCAGGAACTTGTCGGTCACGTCCTTGCCCAGGCCTTCCTTGCGGAACACCCGGCCGGGGATGGCCAGCGTCTCGGTCTTCTCGAGCACCTTGCCCGTGGCATCAAACCAGCGCAGCTCGAAGCGGGCCTCGGCGATGTCGTGGATCTTGCCGAGGTTGTGGTCCAGGCGGATCACCTCGAGCCACTTGGCCTCGGGCGTCACCATGCGCCAGCTGGCCAGGTTGTCGAGCGCGGTGCCCCACAGCACGGCCTTCTTGCCGCCGGCGTTCATGGCGATGTTGCCGCCCACGCAGCTGGCCTCGGCCGAGGTGGGATCGACCGCAAACACATGGCCGGCGCGCTCGGCGGCATCGGCCACGCGCTGCGTGACCACGCCAGCACCGGTCCAGATGGTGGGCACCTTGTGGCCCACGCCGGGCAGGCCGATGAACTCGACCTCGGTCATCTGTTCGAGCTTCTCGGTGTTGATCACCGCGCTCTTCCAGGTCAGCGGCACGGCGCCGCCGGTGTAGCCGGTGCCGCCACCGCGCGGCACGATGGTCAGGCCCAGCGTGATGCAGCCGGCCACCAGCGCGGCCATTTCGGCCTCGGTGTCGGGCGTGAGCACCACGAACGGGTACTCGACGCGCCAGTCGGTGGCGTCAGTGACATGGCTCACCCGCGACAGGCCGTCGAACTTGATGTTGTCCTTGGCGGTGTGGGCGCCCAGCACGCGGCGCGCGCGCTGGCGCAGATCGGCCACCTGCGCAAACTGCGCACCGAAGCGCTGCACCGCGCCACGCGCCATCTCGAGCAGGCTGCCCACGTGGCCGTCGCGCACCGGGTCGGTCGCGGGCGTGCGGCGGCGCTCGACCTCGTGCAGCCGGTGGTTCAGCGCATCGATCAGCAGCTGGCGGCGGCGCGGGTTGTCGAGCAGGTCGTCAACCAGGTAGGGGTTGCGCTGCACCACCCAGATGTCGCCCAGCACCTCGTAGAGCATGCGCGCCGAGCGGCCGGTGCGGCGCTCGCCGCGCAGACGGTCGAGCAGATCCCAGGCGCCGGCGCCCAACAGGCGCAGCACGATCTCGCGGTCGGAGAACGAGGTGTAGTTGTACGGAATCTCGCGCAGGCGGGGTGCCTGCGCGCCTTCGACGGCGAGGTCGCCGCCAGCCAGGCTGGGGATCACGAGCGGTGCATTCATGTGGGGCTGACAGGCGCCGGATTCTTGGAGAAAAGCGCAGCGTCGCCGGGGGCAGGCACCTGAAGCCGTATGGTATCGCAGTGCAACAATGCCCCTTCGCGGGGCCGGGCCAGGGTCGCCGGCGGGCCACTGGATGGCCGCGCTGCCGGCCCGGGCCACCGGCGCGGCGCGGCGTGCGGGGCTTGCGCAAAGCCTGCGCACGCCCTGCCCCGCCTGTGCCGGACGCCCGACACGAAGGGGTTAGTCCCCATGCCCGCGCACGCCAGCCTGTGACAGAAACGCGCCTGTCATCAGATCTGCCGACACTGCACGCCTTTGTCATTCGAGTTTCACGGAGAAGACATGAATTTCCGCCAAGCCAGCACCGCTGGCCTCACCCTGGCCGTGCTGTCGGCCCTTACGCTGCCGGCCCAGGCCCAGACCGAAGTGATCTGGTGGCACTCGATGAGCGGCCAGCTCGGTGAGTGGGTCAACGGCCTGGCCAAGGACTTCAACGCCAGGCAGACCACCTACAAGGTGACGCCGGTGTTCAAGGGCACCTACCCCGAAAGCTTTGCCGCCGCCATTGCCGCCTTCCGCGCCGGCAATGCGCCGCACGTGCTGCAGGTGTTCGAGGTGGGCACCGCCAGCATGATGGCCAGCAAGGGCGCCATCGTGCCGGTCAGCGAGGTGATGAAGCGCGCCGGCGTGGCCTTCGACCCGGCGGTGTACGTGCCGGCGGTGTCGGGCTACTACACGGCGCCCAACGGCCAGATGCTGAGCCTGCCGTTCAACAGCTCGACCACCGTGCTGCACTACAACAAGGACGCCTTCAAGGCCGCCGGCCTGGACGCCAACAGCCCGCCCAAGACCTGGCCCGAGGTGGCGCTGGCCGCGGCCAAGCTCAAGGCCAGCGGCCACAAGTGCCCGTTCACCACCAGCTGGCAGAGCTGGACCCAGCTCGAGAGCTTCTCGGCCTGGCACAACGTCGAGTTCGCCAGCCAGCGCAACGGCTTCAACGGCCTGAACACGCGCCTGGCGGTCAACACGCCGCTGCACCAGCGCCACATCGAGAACCTGGCCAACATGTCGCAGCAGGGCCTGTTCGTCTACAAGGGCCGCAACAACACGGCCGATGCCACCTTCGTGTCGGGCGAGTGCGCCATGCTGACCGGCTCGTCGGCGGTGTATGGCGCGGTCAAGCGCAACGCCAAGTTCCAGGGCGGCATCAGCACCCTGCCCTTCTATCCCGACGTGGCCGGCGCACCGCAGAACACCGTGATCGGCGGCGCCAGCCTGTGGGCCATGGCCGGCAAGAAGCCCGACGAGTACAAGGGCGTGGCCGAGTTCTTCAAGTACCTGTCGGACGCCGGCGTGCAGGCCAAGAGCCACCAGGAGACCGGCTACCTGCCGATCACCAGCGCGGCCTTCAAGATGACCGAGGAGGCCGGCTTCTACAAGGCCAACCCGGGCACCGATGTCAGCGTCACGCAGATGATCCGCAAGACCACCGACAAGTCGCGCGGCATCCGCCTGGGCAACTTCGTGCAGATCCGCACCGTGATCGACGAAGAACTGGAGCAGGTGTGGGGCGGCAAGAAGAGCGCCAAGGAAGGCCTGATCGCCATCAAGAACCGTGGCGACACCTTGCTCGAGAAGTTCGAGAAGGACAACAAGAACTGATGCCGCGCTTGCGGCGGCCCCAGGCTGCCGCCAGCCAGGCCCTTTGACGGCACGGCGGCCACCCCGCCGCGCCGACAACGGCAGCGGCAAGGCCACGCGCCTTGCCGTTGCGCTTTGACCTCGGAGACCGACCGCAACGATGGCCGTCGAGAAACGCGTCCGCTTCAAGAGCTGGTGGCTGCCCTGGGTGCTGGTGGCGCCGCAGATGGTCATCGTGCTGGTGTTCTTCTTCTGGCCGGCCGGACAGGCCCTGTTCCAGAGCGTGCTGCGCGAGGACGCCTTCGGCACCAGCTCGCAGTTCGTGGGGCTGGAGAACTTTCGCGCGCTGTGGGCCGACAGCACCTACCTGGCCTCGTTCCAGACCACGACGGTGTTTTCGCTGCTGGTGGCGGTGCTGGGCCTGGCCTGCTCGCTGCTGCTGGCGGTGATGGCCGACCGCGTGACCCGCGGCGCCATGGTCTACCGCACGCTGCTGATCTGGCCCTATGCGGTGGCGCCGGTGGTGGCCGGGGTGCTGTGGCTGTTCATGTTCGCGCCGTCGATCGGCGTGGTGAGCCATGCGCTGCGCGCCGCCGGCATCGACTGGAACCACCTGCTCAACGGCACGCATGCCATGACGCTGATCGTCATGGCCGCGGTGTGGAAGCAGATCTCCTACAACTTCCTGTTCTTCCTGGCCGGCCTGCAAAGCATTCCCAAGAGCCTGATCGAGGCCGCGGCCATCGACGGCGCCGGCCCCTGGCGGCGCTTCTGGACGGTGCAGCTGCCGCTGCTCACGCCTACCAGCTTCTTCCTGCTGGTGATCAACATCGTCTACGCCTTCTTCGACACCTTTGCCATCGTCGACGCCGCCACCTCGGGCGGGCCGGGCAAAGACACGGCGATCCTGGTCTACAAGGTGTACTTCGATGGCTTCAAGGCCATGGATCTGGGCGGCTCGGCCGCGCAGTCGGTGGTGCTGATGGTCATCGTGGTGGCGCTGACGGTGCTGCAGTTCCGCTATGTCGAACGCAAGGTGAACTACTGATGAGCCCCACCCTCAAGCGGCCTGCGCCGGCCGCGCGGCCAGCGCCCACGCCGGTGGCCCGGGAGCTGCCGCGATGATCGAGAACCGCCCCATCGCCAACACGCTGTCGCACCTGGTGCTGGTGCTGGGCGTGCTGATCGTGGCCTTTCCGGTCTACGTCACCTTCGTCGCCAGCACGCAGACCGCCGAGCAGATCGTGCAGCAGGTGCCGATGTCGCTGCTGCCGGGCAGCAACATGCTGCAGAGCTACAAGCTGGCGCTGTTTGGCGGCCAGACGGCCTATGGCAGCACCATCGCGCCGGTGGCGCCGATGATGCTGGTCAGCCTGATCACGGCGCTGGTCATCGCGTTGGGCAAGATCGCCATCTCGCTGCTGTCGGCCTTTGCGGTGGTGTACTTCCGCTTTCCCGGCCGCAACCTGGTGTTCTGGATGATCTTCATCACCCTGATGCTGCCGGTGGAGGTGCGCATCCTGCCCACCTACCAGGTGATCTCCGACCTGGGCATGCTCAACAGCTATGCCGGGCTCACCGTGCCGCTGATCGCCAGCGCCACCGCCACCTTCTTGTTCCGGCAGTTCTTCCTGACCGTGCCCGACGAGCTGGTGGAGGCCGCCCGCATCGACGGTGCCGGGCCGCTGCGCTTCTTCAAGGACGTGCTGCTGCCGCTGAGCCGCACCTCGATCGCGGCGATCTTCGTGATCCAGTTCATCTACGGCTGGAACCAGTACCTCTGGCCGCTGCTGGTCACCACCAGCGAGGACATGTACCCGGTGGTCACCGGCATCAAGCGCATGATCTCCGGCGGTGATGCCGCCACCGAATGGAATGCCGTGATGGCCACCGCCATGCTGGCCATGCTGCCACCGGCCTTGGTGGTGATCCTGATGCAGCGCTGGTTCGTCAAGGGCCTGGTGGACACGGAAAAATAAGGTGTGACATGGGTGCCATTGCACTGAGACAGGTCGAGAAGACCTACGGCCAGGGCCCGAAGGCCAACAAGGTGATCCACGGCGTCGATGTCGAGATCGCCGATGGCGAGTTCATCGTCATCGTCGGGCCCTCGGGCTGCGGCAAGAGCACGCTGCTGCGCATGGTGGCCGGCCTGGAGGAGATCACCGGCGGCGAGATCGCCATCGGCGGGCGCGTGGTCAACCGGCTCGAGCCGTCGGAGCGCGACATCGCGATGGTCTTCCAGAACTACGCGCTGTATCCGCACATGAGCGTGTACGACAACATGGCCTACGGCCTGAAGATCGCCAAGTGCAGCAAGGCCGAGATCGAGCAGCGGGTGCGCAAGGCCGCCCGCATCCTCGAGCTGGAGGCCCTGCTCGACCGCACGCCGCGCCAGCTGTCGGGCGGCCAGCGCCAGCGGGTGGCCATGGGCCGCGCCATCGTGCGCCAGCCGGCGGCGTTCTTGTTCGACGAGCCGCTGTCCAACCTCGATGCCAAGCTGCGCGCCCAGACCCGGCTCGAGATCCAGAAGCTGCACGCCGACCTGGGCGTGACCTCGCTGTTCGTCACGCACGACCAGGTCGAGGCCATGACCCTGGCCCAGCGCATGATCGTGATGAACGGCGGCCGCGTCGAGCAGATCGGCACGCCCGAAGAGGTTTACGGCCGGCCGGCCTCGCGCTTCGTGGCCTCGTTCATCGGCTCGCCACCGATGAACCTGCTCGAGGGCCGCGGCGAGGCCGGGCGCTTCACGCTGGCCCATGGCCAGGGCCTGCCGCAGACCGCGCCGCAAGACGGCCCGCTGCTGCTGGGCGTGCGCCCCGAACACCTGACGCTCGATGCCCAGGGCGCCTGGGCCATGGCCGTGCAGACGGTGGAGATGCTGGGTGCCGAGCGCCTGGTGCATGGCCTGATCGGCAGCCAGCTGATCACGCTGCGCCTGGATGCCACCCTGCCCGCGCCGCGCCGCGGCGACACGGTGCACATGAGCCCGATGGCCGGGCATCTGCACTGGTTTGAAGCCACCAGCGGCCGGCGCCTGGCCGCCTGACCGCTGACGGAGGCACCCCATGACCCCCTGGCCCTACCCGCGCTGGATTGCGCACCGCGGCGCCGGCAAGCTGGCCCCCGAGAACACGCTGGCGGCGTTTCGGCTTGGCGCCTCGCACGGCTGGCGCATGGCCGAATGCGACGTCAAGCTCTCGGCCGATGGCGTGCCCTTCCTGCTGCACGACGCAACCCTGGAGCGCACCACCAACGGCGGCACGGCCACCGCCGGCGCGCTGCCCTGGTCGGCGCTGTCGCGCCTGGACGCCGGCGCCTGGCACGGCCGCGCCTTTGCCGGCGAAAGTCTGCCCACGCTGGCCGCGCTGGCCGCCTACCAGCGCGCCAACGGCCTGCTGCTGAACATCGAGATCAAGCCGACGCCCGGCGCCGAACACGCCACCGGCCGGGTGGTGGCCGAACATGCCGCACTGCTGTGGGCCGATGCCGCGGTGCCGCCGCTGCTCAGCTCGTTTCGGCCCGAGTCGCTGCAGGGCGCCTGCGAGACGGCGCCGCAGCTGCCGCGCGCCCTGCTGCTCGACTCGCTGTGGGACGGCTGGTTCGACATCGCCCGGCAGCTGGGCTGCGTGGCCATCGTCACCCACCACCGCCTGATGGACGCCGCACTGCACCAGCGCGCGCGCGACGCCGGCTGGCGCACGCTGTGCTACACGGTGAACGAAGCCACCGACGCCGAACGCCTGCTGGCGCTGGGCGTTGACGGCATCATCACCGACGCGGTCGACCGCTTCGCGCCGGCGGCCGGCTGAGCCAGCCGCTCATTGCGGGGACAGCCTCTCAGGCCTCGGCCGTCGACGGCAGCTCGCGCACATTGCGGATCACGCCCGTGCGCCAGGCCAGCAGCGCCAGCAGGGCCGCGGTCAGGCCCACGCAGGCCAGCGTGGCGCGCAGCGACACATGCTCGCCGATCCAGCCGCCCAGCAGCGCCCCGGGCACGCCCGGCAGCAGGATCAACCAGCGCATGGTCGTCGTCATGCGGCCCAGCAGTGGCTCGGGCGTCACCGCCTGGCGCAGCGCCAGGAAGTTGATGAACACCAGCACCGCGCCGGCACCGGTGAGCACCATCATCCCGGCAAAGCCGGCCACCCCCAGCGCCGCGCTGCCGGGTGGCGTGAGCGCCGGCAGAAGCCAACCCGCCGAGCACATCGCAAAGCCCAGCACCAGCGTCGGCCCCGGGCCGTGGCGCTGGCTCAGCCGGTCGCCCAAGGTGCTGGCGGCCACCGTGCCCACGCCCAGGCCCACGTAGCACAGGCCCACGGCCTGCTCGCTGAGGCCCAGCGTGCGCGAGGCGTAGAGGATCTGCACCGCCTGCGCGGCATGGTGGCACAGCTGCCACACGCCCACCGCCGCCGCCAGCGCCACCAGCAGGCGCTGGCCCGACACGAAGCGCAGGCCCTCGCGCAGATCGCGCCCGAAGCTCACATCGCGGCGCGGCGCCACGGTTTCGTGCACCGGCAGGCCGCGCAGGATGGCGGCCGAGCTCAGCAGGGCCAGCGCATCCAGCAGCAGAGCCAGCGGTGCCCCCACCAGCTTGATCAGCAGACCCGCCAGGCCCGGGCCCATCACCTCGGCGCCCGAGCTGGCCAGCGCATTGCGGGCATGGGCCTGCACCAGCTTGTCGCGTGGCACCACCTGCATCAGCACGATCTGCGACGCGCTGCCGGCGCTGGCATTGACCGCCCCGATCAAGAACGCCACCGCATACATCCACGGCATGCCCAGCCAGCCCAGCCACCAGCTGGCCGCCACGCTGGCCACCGACAGCGCCACCAGCAGCTCACCGGCCACCACCACGGGCAGCTTGCGCACGCGGTCCAGCCACACGCCGGCCGGCAGCGACAGCAGCGCGAACGGCAGCGTCTCCATCGCGATCAGCCAGCCCATCTGGGTGGGGCTGGCCTGCAGCAGCAGCGCTGCCGTCAAGGGCAGCGCCAGCAGCGTGACCTGCTGCCCCAGCGACGCGATCAGCACCGAGCCGAACAGGCGGCGGTAGACCGGATCGCGCAGCACATCATCCGGCGCCAGACGCAGGCGCTCGCGCCAGACCGTGTGCCGCGGCCCGCTTGGTGTTCGTATGGTCAAACTCGCCCCCCTCAAGTGCCCGCCGGCCCTTGTGAGGCGGCCAGGCCATCGGGCGATTGTGCGGGCTGTGCCGGGGGCAGCGCCCCGCCGCATCCCCCCGTCGGCGGGGGAAACCGCTCAGCTGCGGTAGTCGGCGTTGATGCTGACGTAATCGTGCGAGAGGTCACAGGTCCACACCGTGGTGCAGGCCGCACCACGGTGCAGCACCACCCGCACCGTGATCTCGCTCTGCTTCATCACGCGCTGACCATCGGCCTCACGGTAGTCAGGGTGGCGGCCGCCCTGGCGGGCCACATGCACATCGTCGAGGTACAGGTCGATCAGCGTCTGGTCGAGGTCGTCGATGCCGGCATAGCCCACCGCCGCCAGGATGCGGCCCAGGTTCGGATCGCTGGCAAAAAACGCCGTCTTCACCAGCGGCGAGTGCGCAATCGCATAGGCCACACGGCGGCATTCGTCGTCGTCGGCACCGCCATCCACCTGCACGGTGATGAACTTGGTGGCGCCTTCACCATCGCGCACGATGGCCTGCGCCAGCTGCTGCGCCACGGCAATCACCGCCTCGCGCAGCGCCTGACCGGCCTCGGACGCCAGGCTGCTGATCGGCGCATGGCCGGCTTGGTGCGTGGCCACCAGCACCAGCGAGTCATTGGTCGACGTGTCGCCGTCGATCGTGATGCGGTTGAAGCTCAGATCGGCCGCCTCGCGCACCAGCCCTTGCAGCAACTCGGGCGAAATCACGGCATCGGTGGCCATGAAGCCCAACATGGTGGCCATGTTCGGCCGGATCATGCCGGCGCCCTTGCTGATGCCGGTGACCGTGACCGTGCGGCCGCCAATCTGCACCTGACGCGAAGCCGCCTTGGGCAGCGTGTCGGTGGTCATGATGCCCTGCGCTGCCAGCGCCCAGGCGTCGGCCTGCAGGGCGGACAAGGCCATGGGCAAGCCCGCCTCGATGCGCTCGACCGGCAGGCTTTCCATGATCACGCCGGTGGAAAACGGCAGCACCTGCTGCGGCGCCACACCCATCAATCCGGCCAGCGCCGCACAGGTGCGACGGGCCCGAGCCAGGCCGTCGACTCCGGTGCCGGCATTGGCATTGCCGGTGTTGATCACCATCGCCCGGATGGCCGAACCCGTGCCCAGATGCTCGCGGCACACCTGCACCGGCGCGGCGCAAAAACGGTTGCGCGTGAACACGCCGGCCACCGATGCGCCGTCGTCCAGCGCAAACACCACCAAATCCTTGCGATGGGCCTTGCGCACGCCGGCCTCGGCCACGCCGATGCGCACACCGGCCACCGGAAACAGATCGGCCGCCACGGGCGGCTGCAGATTGACGGGCATGCGCTGAAACCTTCGCGTTGGCTGCGGTGAAAGAAAAGCGGATTGTAGAAACGAACAAGGCGGCCGAAGCCGCCTTGTTGAGCATGCAGGCGTTGCCGCCTGCGGTGCCGCTGAATCAGCCGCGACGGCGGCTGGCCAGGAAGCCGACGGCGCCCAGGCCGGCCAGCATCATGGCGTAGGTCTCGGGTTCCGGCACCGGCGACGCCGAGATGTAGCCACCGATCGGGGCCTTGACGGCCGAGAAAGCCGAGATCGTCAGGGTGTAGCTGCCAGCAGCCAGACCGGCGAAGCTGAAACCATCAGCGGCGTTGCCGTCGGTCCAGGTGACGCTGCCATCGCTGATGGTGGCGGCGGTGGAGACATTCGGGGTGAACGACGAGATGCCACCGAGCACGTCGCTCAGGCTTGCCAGCGAGAACGAATAGTTCAGGGTGAACAGGCCCGTGCCCGAACCACCAATCAGCGACGCATCTTCGGTGAGCGTGCCCAGGGGCATGGTGGCAGCAAAGCTGGACGTACCGGCCAGAACCAGGGTTGCCGCGGCAACGATCGACTTCAGTTTCATATAAACCTCTCCTTGAATCAGTGGATGAACCAGAGCAAGTTGCGTGCCGAGCTCATCCGTACAGCAGCTTGCCAACTCGGTTGAAGCTTAACCAGTCGCCTTGTCTGGAGCACCCCTTACACAAGGGATCACCCGAGTATCAGAGTGCAACGCAAGAGGGTATTTGACCGATTACGCCAGTTTTCCGTGGCAGTTTTTATACTTTTGACCACTTCCACACGGGCAGGGGTCATTGCGCCCGACGCGCGGCGCCTGCGCGGCGGCGCCCGTCGGATCGGCTTCCTGGCTGACGCTGCCGTCTTCGTTGGGATGCGTGTAGGTCACGTTGCCGAGCTGGCTGGCCGAGCTTTCGATGGCTTCGGCGGCCTGGGCGGCCTGCTCCTGCGACTGGATGCGCACGGTCATCAGGATGCGCGTGACCTCCATCTTCACCACGTCCAGCAACTGGCTGAACAGTTCGAAGGCTTCGCGCTTGTATTCCTGCTTGGGATTTTTTTGCGCATAGCCGCGCAGATGGATGCCCTGGCGCAGGTAGTCGAGCGCGGCCAGGTGCTCGCGCCAGTGGCTGTCGATGGACTGCAGCAGCACCATGCGCATGAACGGGCTGAACTGCTCCGAACCCACGATGTCTAGCTTTGCCTGGAAGGCGGCGTCGGCCGCGGCCACCACGCGCTCGACGATGTCTTCGTCGGTGATGGCGTCGCTCTTCTCGACCTCGGCGCGCAGGTTCACCGCCAGCTGCCACTCGTCGGCCAGCACCTTCTCGAGGGCCGCCAGATCCCACTGCTCCTCCACCGATTCGGCCGGCACATGCGTGCGCACCACCTCGGTCATGGCGCTCTTGCGCAGGTTGACGATCTGCGCCTGCACTGATTCGGACTCGAGGATCTCGTTGCGCTGCTGGTAGATCACCTTGCGCTGGTCGTTCGAGACATCGTCGTACTCGAGCAGCTGCTTGCGCACGTCGAAGTTGCGCGCCTCCACCTTGCGCTGGGCGCTTTCGATGCTGCGGGTGACGATGCCGGCCTCGATGGCCTCGCCCTCGGGCATCTTCAGGCGGTCCATGATGGCGCGCACGCGGTCGCCGGCGAAGATGCGCATCAGCGAATCGTCCAGCGACAGGTAGAAGCGGCTCTGGCCGGGGTCGCCCTGGCGGCCGGCACGGCCACGCAGCTGGTTGTCGATGCGACGGCTCTCGTGGCGCTCGGTGGCGATGATGCGCAGGCCGCCGGCAGCCTTGACCTGGGCGTTCAGGCCCTCCCACTCACCATGCAGCTGGGCGATGCGGCGGGCCTTCTCGTCGGCCGGGACGGCCTCGTCGGCCTCCACCATCTGCACCTGCTTCTCGACATTGCCGCCCAGCACGATGTCGGTGCCGCGGCCGGCCATGTTGGTGGCAATGGTGATCATGCCCGGCCGTCCGGCCTGGGCCACGATCTCGGCCTCCTTGGCATGCTGCTTGGCGTTGAGCACCTGGTGCGGCAGCTTGGCCTTGTTGAGCAGGCCGCTGATCAGCTCGGAGTTCTCGATCGACGTGGTGCCCACCAGCACCGGCTGGCCACGCTCGTGGCTGGCGCGGATGTCGGCCGTGACGGCGTCGAACTTCTCCTTGGCGGTCTTGTAGACCAGGTCGAGCTCGTCCTTGCGCACGCGCTGGCGGTTCGACGGAACCACCACGGTCTCGAGACCGTAGATCTCCTGGAACTCGTAGGCCTCGGTGTCGGCCGTGCCGGTCATGCCGCCCAGCTTGCCGTACATGCGGAAGTAGTTCTGGAAGGTGATCGAGGCCAGGGTCTGGTTCTCGCTCTGGATCTCGACGCCTTCCTTGGCCTCCACCGCCTGGTGCAGGCCATCGCTCCAGCGGCGGCCGGTCATCAGGCGGCCGGTGAACTCGTCAACGATGACGATCTCGCCGCCCTGGTTCACGTAGTGCTGGTCGCGGTGGTACAGGTGGTGGGCCCGCAGCGCCGCGTACACATGGTGCATCAGCGTGATGTTGGCGGCGTCGTACAGGCTGGCGCCTTCCACCAGCAGGCCGGCATTGCGCAGCAGGGTTTCGGCGTTTTCGTGGCCGTCTTCGGTCAGATAGACCTGGTGGGTCTTTTCGTCGACCGTGAAGTCACCAGCCTCGACCACGCCCTCGCCGGTGCGCGGGTCGGCCTCGCCGATCTGCTTCTTGAGGCCCGGCACCACAGCGTTGATCTTGACGTACAGATCGGTGTGGTCCTCGGCCTGGCCACTGATGATCAGCGGCGTGCGCGCCTCGTCGATCAGGATCGAGTCGACCTCGTCGACGATGGCGAAGTTCAGGCCCCGCTGCACGCGGTCGGCCACCTCGTAGACCATGTTGTCGCGCAGGTAGTCGAAGCCGAACTCGTTGTTCGTGCCGTGGGTGATGTCGGCGCCGTAGGCGGTCTGCTTTTGCTGACGGTCAAGCCCCGGCACATTGATGCCGACCGAGAGGCCCAGAAAGCCGTAGAGCCGGCTCATCCACTCAGCGTCGCGGCGCGCCAGGTAGTCGTTGACGGTGATGACATGCACGCCCTTGCCCGACAGCGCATTCAGGTACACCGGCAACGTGGCGGTGAGCGTCTTGCCTTCGCCGGTGCCCATCTCGGCGATCTTGCCGTGGTGCAGCGCCATGCCGCCGAGCATCTGCACATCGAAGTGGCGCATCTTCATCGTGCGCTTGCCGGCCTCGCGCACGGTGGCAAAGGCTTCGGGCAGCAGGTCGTCGAGCGACTCGCCCTTGGCCAGGCGCTGGCGGAACTCGTCGGTCTTGGCCCGCAGTGCCGCGTCGTCGAGCTTCTCGAACTGCGGCTCCATCGCATTGATGCGGTCGACAACCTTGCGGTACTGCTTCAACAGGCGGTCGTTGCGGCTGCCGAAAATCGAGGTGAGAAGCTTGGGCAACATGCGGCGAGGGGGCTTGGCGGTGCGGATGGGCTCGCACAGCCTTCGGGCGTCGGATCGGTCCGGCGCGATCGGGCTGCGGCAAGAACCCGTCACGCGGGTATCGGGGCTTGGGGCCTGCCGGCGCGGCTGGCCACGGCACGGTGGTCGACGTCAACGCGTGCTGCCGGGCAGATGGGGCCGGCAGACCGGGCCACAAGGCCGGCATTTGCCATTCATCAGCGGCAGCTCGCAAAGCGCACGAGTCTATCATTCGGGTGCTGCAGCCCCACCTGGCGCCAGGCGCTCCTGCCCGGGCGCGCAGACCGGGCTGCCACCTCACCGCCTTCGCCGCCCCATGAGCCTTCCTCCCCGTCGCCCGCCTGCCGGCTCGGCCCCGCTGCCCCCGGGCACGCGCGGCATCGAGCAGGCCCTGGCCGGCAGCCAGGCGCTGGCCTCGCTGGTGCAGCGCATGCGCGAGTCAGAGGGTCGGCTGGCCTGCGTGCGGCCGCTGCTGCCGCCACCCATGCGCGCCCATGTCAAGGCCGGTCCGCTGGACGACGAGGGCTGGACCTTGCTGGCCACCAACCCCGCGGTATCGGCCAAGCTGCGGCAAATGCTGCCCACGCTGCAGAACCGGCTGCAGCACAGTGGCTTCGATGGCCGCGCCGTGCGCGTGAAGCTGCTGTCGCCGGGTTGAGATGCGCGCTGCGGCGCCCTTGACACCACCGGCCCGCTGCTTTGCCAACAGCCTCGGGCCAGCGCGACCGATGGCAGTCGGACGCCCGGGCTGGGGGTGCGTGGCGCGTGGCGCGTGGTGCCGGCTTTCGGAATCGAACCGAAGACCTTCCGCTTACAAGGCGGGTGCTCTACCAACTGAGCTAAGCCGGCACGCTGAAACCGGATTCTAGGCGGCCAGGGTGGCGGCCCATGGCGGCGGTGGCCACCCCATGCCACCCGGCGCCGGCAGCCACATGGCCGCCAGCGCACAGGCGATCACTTCACCCGCTTCAAGGCCGGGCGCGGGCCGCCGGGCGGCGGCGTGTCGGTGGGCGGCTCGTCGGCCGGCTCGGGCGCGCTGGTCGAGCCGCTGACGCTGGGCTCGGTGTCGTCCGCCGTCGTGGCCAGGCGCAGGCCGCTGCGGGCGGCCTCGGCCGCGGGGGCCGCCGTGGCCGGCGGCGCGGCGCCGGGCTCGCCCGGCACGGGCACCGGGAAGGCCATGCCTTGCCCGTTTTCGCGGGCATAGATGGCCACCACATGGTCCACGGGCACCAGGATGTCGCGCGCCATGCCGCCGAAGCGGGCCTTGAACGAGATGTACTCGTTGCCCAGCTCCAGCCCCGAGGTGGCGTCGATGCCGACGTTGAGCACGATCTCGTTGTTCTTGACGTACTCCATCGGCACCTGCACGCCCGCGGCCACGTGCACCGCGATGTAGGGCGTGAAGCCATTGTCCACGCACCACTCGTGCAAAGCGCGGATCAGGTACGGACGCGTTGAACTGCCCTGCTCTTCGGGGCTCGCCGGCTTGGACATCGTGTTGCTGCCGCCTTACTTGCGCATCACCTTTTCGGACGGCGTCAGCGCCTCGATGTAGGCCGGGCGCGAGAAGATGCGCTCGGCGTACTTCAGCAGCGGCGCAGCGTTCTTGCTGAGGTCGATGCCGTAGTAGTCCAGGCGCCACAGCAGCGGGGCGATGGCCACATCGAGCATGCTGAAGTCGTCGCCCAGCATGTACTTGTTCTTCATGAAGATCGGCGCCAGCTGGGTCAGGCGTTCGCGGATCTGCGAACGCGCCTTCTCGAGCTGCTTGTCGTTGGCCTTCACCGTGGCGCCACGCCCTTCGAGCGTGTTGACGTGGGCGAACAGTTCCTTCTCGAAGTTGAACAGGAACAGGCGCACGCGCGCACGGGCCACCGGATCGCCGGGCATCAGCTGCGGATGCGGGAAGCGCTCGTCGATGTACTCGTTGATGATGTGCGACTCGTACAGGATGAGGTCACGCTCGACGAGGATGGGCACCTCGTTGTACGGGTTCATCAGCGCGATGTCTTCGGGCTTGGCGAACAGGTCGACATCGCGGATCTCGAAATCCATGCCCTTCTCGAACAGCACGAAGCGGCAACGGTGCGAGTAGGGGCAGGTGGTTCCGGAGTAAAGCACCATCATGACGGCGGACTCCCAGTCAGTAGTTCTCAGAAAAGACAAAACGCGCAGCGGCGCGAGAAAGCATCCGCTGCGCGCGACGGACCTGACGGGCACCGTCAGGTCCGCGGGACGTCACTTGACGTCTTTCCAGTAGGCGGCGTTCAGGCGCCAGGCGATCGTGGTGAAGACGGCCAGGAACAGCAGCACCCAGACGCCCAGACGCGCGCGCTGGTTCTGCGCCGGCTCACCCATCCATTGCAGATAGCCCACCAGGTCGGCCATGGCCGCATCGTAGTCGGCCTTGTTCAGCTGGCCCGGCTTGGTCTGCTCGAAGCCCTTGAACACATGCACCGTCCGGGTGGCGTCGTGCGGATCCTTCTCGTCGGCGAACACCGCGCGCTGCTCACCTTGCAGCTGCCACAGCACATGCGGCATGCCCACCGACGGGAACACCAGGTTGTTCCAGCCGGTGGCCTTGGTCTCGTCACGGTAGAACGTGCGCATGTAGGTGTACAGGTAGTCGGCACCCGAGCCATTGGCACCGGCACGCGAACGCGCGATGACGGTCAGGTCGGGCGGCGTGGCGCCGAACCAGTCCTTCGCGTCCTTGGCGTTCAGGGCCACCGTCATCAGATCGCCCACCTTCTCGGTGGGGAAGAGCATGTTCTTCTTGATCTGGTCTTCGGTCAGGCCGATGTCGCGCAGCCGGTTGAAGCGCATGAAGGCCGCGGCGTGGCAGTTCAGGCAGTAGTTGACGAACAGCTTGGCACCGTTCTGCAGCGACGCCACGTCGGTCACGCGCTCCTTCGGAAACTTGTCCCAGGCCGGGCCCGCGTCACCGCTGGCCAGGGCCGTGGTGCACAGCGACAGCGCCGCCAGCAGCCCTGCAATGATTCTTTTCATGATCAGCGTGCTCCTGCGTCAATGGGGGTGGAAGGTGACGCGATCGGGTACCGGCTTGAAGGTACCGATCGTGCTCCACCACGGCATCAGCAGGAAGAAGCCGAAGTAGAACAGCGTGCCGACCTGCGAGACCAGGGTGCCGACTTCCGACGGCGGCTGGATGCCCAGGTAGCCGAGCACGACGAAGAACACCAGGAAGATGGCGTACATCACCTTGTGCCAGGTCGGGCGGTAGCGGATCGACTTGACCGGGCTGAAGTCCAGCCAGGGCAGGAAGAACAGGATCACCACGGCGCCACCCATCACCACCACGCCCCAGAACTTGGCGTCGAAGGTCTTCAGCAGCACGGCCGCGATGAACATCGCCGCCACCGCGGCAATGCGCACCTTGCCGCGCAGCACCGCCAGTGCCCCCACACCGCCCAGCGCCAGGATGACGCACAGCACGTTGACCATCACGTCGGTGGTGGCCCGCAGCATCGAATAGAACGGCGTGAAGTACCACACCGGCGCAATGTGCGGCGGCGTCTTCAGCGGATCGGCCGGGATGAAGTTGTTGTACTCGAGGAAGTAGCCACCGAGCTCGGGGGCGAAGAACACCACCGCGGTGAACAGCATCAGGAACACACCCACGCCGAACAGATCGTGCACGGTGTAGTAGGGGTGGAACGGAATGCCATCCAGCGGCTTGCCCTTGGCGTCCTTGGGCGCCTTGGGGCCCTTGATCTCGACGCCGTCGGGGTTGTTCGAGCCCACGTCGTGCAGCGCCAGCAGGTGGGCCACCACCAGGCCCAGCAGCACCAGCGGCACGGCGATGACGTGGAAGCTGAAGAAGCGGTTCAGCGTGGCATCACCCACCACGTAGTCGCCGCGGATCAGCAGCGCCAGGTCGTTGCCGACGAAGGGCACGGCCGCGAACAGGTTGACGATCACCTGGGCGCCCCAGTACGACATCTGGCCCCAGGGCAGCAGATAGCCCATGAAGGCCTCGGCCATCAGCGCCAGGAAGATCGCGCAGCCGAACACCCACACCAGCTCGCGCGGCTTGCGGTAGCTGCCGTACATCAGGCCGCGCCACATGTGCAGGTACACCACCACGAAGAACGCCGAGGCGCCGGTGGAGTGCATGTAGCGGATCAGCCAGCCCCAGGGCACGTCGCGCATGATGTACTCGACCGAGGCGAAGGCCAGGCTCGCATCGGGCTTGTAGTGCATCACCAGGAAGATGCCGGTGACGATCTGGATCACCAGCACCAGCAGCGCCAGCGAGCCGAAGAAGTACCAGGCGTTGAAGTTCTTCGGAGCGTAGTACTCCGACATGTGAACCTTGTACGCGTCGAACGCGGTGGGAAACCGGTTCTCGAACCAGTTCGTCACCTTGGCGCCCACGGGCGCGTCGGCGGGGAGTTCCTTGAAAGTTGCCATGGTTGCCTCGTCCTGACGTGCGTCAGCCCTTCTTGTCTTCGCCGATCAGCAACTTGGCGTCGCTGAGGTACATGTGCGGGGGCACTTCGAGGTTGTCGGGCGCGGGCACGTTCTTGAACACGCGGCCGGCCATGTCGAAGGTGGAACCATGGCAGGGGCACAGGAAGCCACCCGCCCAGTCGTTGGGCAGCGAGGGTTGCGCGCCGGTCTGGAACTTGTCGGACGGCGAGCAGCCCAGGTGCGAGCAGATGCCCACGGCCACCAGGAACTCGGGCTTGATCGAGCGGTGCGGGTTGCGCGCGTAATCGGGGGTCAGCTCGCTGGGCTTGCGCTCGGACTTGGGGTCGGCCAGCAGCGGGTCGAGCTTGGCCAGCGCGTCGAGCTGCTCCTTGGTGCGGCGCACGATCCACACCGGCTTGCCGCGCCATTCGACGGTGAGCTTCTCACCCGGCTTCAGGCCGCTGATGTCGGCCTCGACGGCGGCGCCGGCGGCCTTGGCGCGCTCGGACGGGGCAAAGGTGCTGACGAAGGGCACGGCAGCCGCGACGCCGCCGAGGGCGCCGGCACCAGCCGTGATCGCCACCCAGGTGCGTCGGCCTTGGTCGACGGTGCTGTCACTCATGGGAATCCTCTGGAAGAGAGCCGAAGGGCTGCGAATGGTCTTTAGGGCAACCCGCGATTCTAGCGGAGCCCCGCCTGCTGCGGCCCTCGCTGGGCACCGATTGACGGTTCAGCCCGGTCGCCGATACTGCTTTGCGGCCATCGCGCGTGGCCGCACAACCACAGGAAACAGGAGTACACCGATGGGTTTTTCAAGTGAGTTCAAAGAGTTTGCGCTGAAGGGCAACGTGATGGATCTCGCCGTCGGCGTGATCATCGGCGGCGCCTTCGGCAAGAT